>NZ_PTJS01000001.1:2400000-3600000 GCF_002941025.1 Streptomyces sp. QL37
GGGTGCCGTGTCCGGTCTCGTGCCGCACTTCACCGGCGGGGTGCTGACCGGCCGGGTCACCGTCGGCGGCCGGGACACCCGGACGCACAAGCCGCGTGAACTCGCGGATCTGGTGGGCACGGTGGGCCAGGATCCGCTCGCCCACTTCGTGACGGACACCGTGGAGGACGAACTGGCGTACGGCATGGAGTCGCTGGGCCTCGCCCCGGACGTGATGCGCCGCCGCGTCGAGGAGACGCTGGACCTGCTGGGACTGGCCGAGCTCCGTGACCGGCCGATCGCCACGCTCTCCGGGGGCCAGCGGCAGCGGGTCGCGATCGGCTCGGTCCTCACCCCGCATCCCAGGGTCCTCGTGCTCGACGAGCCGACGTCCGCCCTGGACCCGGCGGCGGCCGAGGACGTGCTGGCGGTCCTCCAGCGGCTGGTGCACGACCTGGGCACGACGGTGCTGATGGCCGAGCACCGCCTGGAGCGTGTGGTGCAGTACGCCGACCAGGTCCTCCTGCTGCCCGCGCCCGGCGCCGCCCCGGTGATGGGCGCGCCCGCCGACATCATGGCCCTCTCGCCCGTCCGGCCCCCGGTGGTGGCGCTGGGCCGGCTCGTGGGCTGGGATCCGCTGCCGCTGTCGGTGCGCGACGCCCGGCGCCGTGCGGCGGACCTGCGGGAGCGACTCGCCGACGTGGAACCGCCGGCGCGCGAGGCCCCGGCGGCCGCCGCGGTGGCACCGCTCCCCGCTCCCGCCGCCGTCCGCCCCGGCCTGCTGGGCCGGCTGCTCGGCCGCCGCCCGGCCGCGGCGCCCGAGATCGCCCCGGTCGTCGACCCGGTCACCCGGGTCGAGGGGCTCGGGGTGCGGCACGGGCGGGTCCAGGCGCTGCGCGGGGTGACGCTGTCCGTCGCGCCGGGCGAGACCGTGGCCCTGATGGGCCGTAACGGCGCGGGGAAGTCGACCCTGCTGACGACCCTGGTCGGGATGACCGAGCCGACCACGGGATCCGTCCTGGTCGGCGGGGTGCACCCGTTCCGTACCCCGCCGCGCGACATGGTGCGCCGGGTCGGGCTCGTGCCGCAGGAGCCGCGCGACCTGCTGTACGCGGACACGGTCGCCGCCGAGTGCGCGGCGGCCGACTCCGACGCGGGCGCGCCCGGGGGCAGCTGCCGGGCGCTGGTCTCCGAGCTGCTGCCCGGGGTGCCCGACGACATCCACCCCCGTGATCTCTCGGAGGGCCAGCGGCTCGCGCTGGCCCTCGCCCTGGTGCTCACCGCCCGGCCCCCGCTCCTCCTCCTGGACGAGCCGACGCGAGGGCTGGACTACGCGGCGAAGGCGCGGCTCGTGGGCGTACTGCGCGGGCTGGCCGCCGGGGGCCACGCGATCATCCTGGCCACGCACGACGTGGAACTGGCGGCGGAGCTGGCCGACCGGGTGGTGATCCTGGCCGACGGTGAGGCCGTCGCCGACGGCCCGACCCGGCAGGTCGTGGTCTCCTCGCCCGCGTTCGCCCCGCAGATCTCGAAGATCCTCGCGCCACGCCAGTGGCTGACCGTGTCACAGGTGCGCGGGGCGCTGGAGGCTCTCGTATGACGGCCCGGTCCACCCGCCCGGTCCGGCTCGGGCCGCACGCCGTCGCCGCGCTCGTCCTGATCAGCGCGGCCGGGCTGGTCGGGTTCGGCTGGCCGCTGCTGGCGGGGGCGGACTCCGGTCTCGCCCACGCCCAGGACGCGCCGTGGCTCTTCGCCGTCCTGCTGGTGCTGCTCGTCGGGGTGGTCCTCGCGACGATCGCGGACTCCGGTCTGGACGCGAAGGCCGTCGCGATGCTGGGGGTGCTCGCCGCGGTGGGTGCGGCGCTGCGTCCGCTCGGCGCGGGGACGGCCGGCCTGGAGCCCATGTTCTTCCTGATGGTGCTGAGCGGCCGGGTGCTGGGGCCGGGCTTCGGTTTCGTGCTCGGCTCGGTCACGATGTTCGCCTCGGCGCTGCTCACGGGCGGGGTCGGGCCGTGGATGCCGTTCCAGATGCTGTCGATGGGCTGGTTCACCTTGGGCGCGGGCCTGCTGCCGGGCCCGGACCGGCTGCGCGGCCGGGGCGAGCTGCTGATGCTGTCGGGCTACGGCTTCGCGGCGGCGTTCGCGTACGGCACGGTGATGAATCTCTACGGCTGGACGATCGTGCCGGGGCTCGGCTCGGGCATCTCCTTCGTCCCGGGCGACCCGCTCAACGAGAACCTGGTCCGCTTCCTCGCCTACTGCACCGCCACCTCGATCGGCTGGGACCTGGGCCGCGCCGTCCTCACGGTCGCCTTGACGGTGACCATCGGTCCCACACTGCTGAGAGCTCTGCGCCGGGCCACCCGCCGCGCCGCGTTCGACGCGCGGGCGGACTTCGAGGCTCTCCCGGACTGATCAGTCGGCCTGTGCGTGCTGCGCGGCGAGCCTGACGGTGGCGTTCGTGGCGCCGTACCCGTCGTATCCGCCGTCGCGCTCGACGAGTTCGAAGAAGACACGGCCGGTCGTCACGGTGTAGCAGTGCCGGAACTCCCCCTTCCCGTCCCGGTCGTAGAGGATGCCGAGTTCGCGGTAGGTCTCCAGCTCACCAGGGGCGAACTCGTGGCGCGCGGCCAGGTCGTCGTAGTAGTTCGCGGGCACGGGCAGCATCCGGGCGCCGGCCGCGAGGGCGCGGCGGACGGTGGTGACGAGGTCGTCGGTGGCCAGGGCCACGTGCTGGGGGCGTCCTCCACGCGCCGGGTCCTGGGTGGGCGACGCCCCCACGCCGAGGGCGATGCGCACGGTGCCGTCCTCGTTGCTGACGGCGCGGCTGCGGAGCAGCCCGTACGGGTCGGCGAGGTCGACGCTCGCGTGCGGCTGGAGACCGAGCACGCCGCGGTGGAAGAGGGTCGCCTCGTCGAAGTGGTGCCAGGGCTGGGTCAGCGCCACATGGTCGACGCGGGTGATCCCGACGGGCCCGGGGGTGTGCGGGGCGGGCGCGAAGTCACCGGTCCAGCCGGCGCGCGCCGTGCCCTTCTGCGTGTCCTCGGGGCGGTCGGTGACACAGAAGAAGAACTCGGTGCCGTCGGGCGCGGCCACCGCGTCCAGCGGCGCGTCACCGGGGGCGCGGCGGCGGGGCAGGACGGGGGCGAGCAGCGATTCGGCCCGTGCGGAGGCGCCCGCCGGGTCGGGGCTCTCCAGGCCCACCGCGGTGAGCGAGGGCTCCGGCCGGTGGCTGCCGGTGTCGGTGTTGAGCAGGATGCGGGCCTCGCCCTGTTCCCAGAGGTCCACCGGCTTCCCGGAGTGCCTGGCCGTACGGGAGAAGCCCAGCGCGGTCAGCAGGGGCGCGATCCTGGCCGTGTCGGCCGTGGCGATCTCGACGAAGGCGAACCCGGTGGGGACGACCGGCGCCGGGGGTGCGGTCAGCCCGGCCGACTCCTGGAGCAGTGTCAGCGAGCGCAGGGCGTCCACCGCGGTGCGGCCCGCGTCCGCCTGGCGGAAGACGTCGTTGAACACCTCCAGCGACAGGGGCCCGTCGTATCCGGCGCGGACGGCCGCCCGCACCAGGCCGGTGACGTCGAGGTCGCCCTGGCCGGGGAAACAGCGGTGGTGGCGGCTCCACTGCAGCACGTCGAGCGACATCTGCGGTGCGTCGGCGAGCTGCAGGAAGAAGATCTTGTCGCCGGGGATGGCCTCGATCCCCGCGACGTCGGAGCCCCGGGCCAGGATGTGGAAGCTGTCCAGGCAGACCCCGAGGGCGGGGTGGTCCGCGGCTTCGACGATGCGCCAGGCGTGCTCGTACGTGCTGACGTGACGGCCCCACGCCAGCGCCTCGTAGGCGACGCGGATGCCGGACTCCCGCGCGAGGTCCGCCAGCCGGCGCAGCTGCTCGGCGGCGAGGGCGTCGTCGTCGACGGCGTGCGGCGACACGCTGGAGCAGACCAGGACGGTGTCGGCCCCGAGCCGCCGCATCAGCCGGAACTTGTGCTCGGCGCGCCGCAGATTGCGGGCGAACTCGTCGGCGGGCACGGCCTCGATGTCGCGCATCGGCTGGAAGAGGTCGATCGTCAGACCGAGGTCGGCCGCCCGTTCCCTGATCTCCTCGGGGCTCAGCGGGCTGCCGATCAGGTCGTTCTCGAAGATCTCGACGCCGTCGAAGCCGGCGCGCGCCGCCGCGGTGAGCTTCTCGGTGAGCGTGCCGCTGAGCGAGACGGTGGCGATGGACGTACGCATGTCGGTCCTCCTGGGGGCTTCCTGCGGGTTCAGTGCGCGGAGGTGAGTTCGGCGATGTCCGCGAGCATGCGGGCGGTGTCGGGTTCGCGGCCGGTGAAGAGCCGGAAGGCGTCGGCGGCCTGGTAGGCGGCCATGCCCCCGCCGTCGAGGGTGGGGCAGCCGAGCTCCCGGGCGGTGCGGACGAGCGTGGTCTCCAGCGGCCGGTAGACGACCTCGGCGACCCACAGGCCGGGGTGCAGCAGCTCCACCGGGAGCGGGAGCCCGGGGTGGGCGGCCATTCCGATGGGCGTGGCGTTGACCAGGCCGTCGGCACCCGCCGTCCGTGCCCCGATGTCCAGGAGGTCCGCCGCCGCTGCCCGGCCGGGGCCGAAGTGGTGGTTCAGGGAGGCCGCGAGCGCCGCGGCACGGTCGGGCAGGGCGTCCAGCACGGTGAGCCGGCCGGCGCCGAGGGCGAGGAGGGCGTGGGCGACGGCGGCTCCGGCCCCGCCCGCTCCGAGCTGCACGACCTGCTCCAGCGGGGCGTCGGGCAGACCGCGTGCGAAGGAGGCGGCGAAACCGGTCGCGTCGGTGTTGTGGCCGATCGCGAGGTCACCGTCGAAGACCACGGTGTTGACCGCTCCGAGCGCCTCGGCCTGCGGCGAGAGCGCGTCGAGGTGGGCGAGCACCTGCTGCTTGCAGGGGTGGGTGACGTTGAGGCCGTCGTAGCCCATGTCGCGGGCGGAGCGGACGAGTTCACCGGTCTTCTCCGGCGGGACACCGAGCGTGCCGATGTCGATCAGGCGGTAGAGGTAGCGCAGCCCCTGCCGGTCCGCTTCGCGTTCGTGGAGCGCGGGGCTGAGCGAGGGGCCGATGCCGGAGCCGATGAGGCCGACGAGATACGAGTCCGGGCTCACCGGTTCTCCTCCAGGAGCTGGGCGAGGTGGGTGAGCGCCAGGGCGTATCCATGGGCACCCGCCCCGCAGATGACGGTGTCGGCGACGGCCGAGACGTAGCTGTGGTGGCGGAAGGCCTCCCGCCGGTGGATGTTCGAGAGGTGGACCTCCACGACCGGCAGCTCCACGGCGGCCAGCGCGTCACGCACGGCCACCGAGGTGTGGCTGTACCCGGCGGGGTTGATCACGATGCCCCGGTACGCGGTGCGGGCTTCGTGGACGGCGTCGATGAGCACGCCCTCGTGGTTGCTCTGCCGGCAGTCGGCGCGCAGGCCGAGGGCAGCCGCGGTGTTCCGGCAGAGCTCGTCGATTCCGGCCAGGGTGTCCTTTCCGTACACCTCCGGCTCGCGCAGGCCCAGCAGGTTGAGATTGGGACCGTTCAGCACGAGGACGGGGACGCCAGGGGGCGGGGCCGGGGTGTTCGGCATCGTTCACTTCCTGTGGCTGCATCGACTTAATGTACGGACTGGTTAGTTAGTCATACCGAAAGATGGCCGCCCAGGGAAGACCCCGGGCCGAATCGGCCGCCCCGGGCCCCCGCTCTAGAATCGCGAGCACGCACCGCCTGCCGCGAAGGATCCGGATGACAAGCACCGAAGGACCCGCCCAGCCCGCCGTGCGGACCCGTGACGCGGCGCGCACCAAGGACGAGATCCTCACCGTGGCGACGCGGGAGTTCGCCCGCATCGGCTACGCGGGTGCCCGGGTCGACGAGATCGCCGCCCGCACCCGCACCACGAAGCGGATGATCTATTACTACTTCGGCGGCAAGGAGCAGTTGTTCACCGCGGTCCTGGAGCGGGCGTACACCAGGATCCGGGAGGCGGAACAGCTGCTGGACGTCGAGCACCTCGACCCCGTGGCGGCGGTGCGCCGACTGGCCGAGGTGACCTTCGACCACCACGAGGACCACCCGGACTTCATCCGCCTGGTCAGCATCGAGAACATCCACGAGGCCGAACACATCGCGGCCTCGGCCGAGTTGAGCCGCATCAGCTCCCCGGCGATCGAGGTCCTGCGGCGCATCCTCGACACGGGGCGCGCGTCGGGGCTGTTCACGGCGGACGTCGACGCCGTGGACCTGCACGCGATGATCAGCTCGTTCTGCTTCTTCAGGATCGCGAACAGACACACCTTCGGCGCGCTCTTCGGCCGCGACCTGGTGGACACCGGCCGGCGCGAGCACTACCGGACCATGCTGGGCGACATGATCATCGCGTATCTCACGGCCGACCGGGCGGAGTAGGGCCGGGACCTTTCGGGGAGGAAGGGCCGGATTTCGCACGGAACCCAGGACCTGGATTCCGTGCGAACCCTTGACAGGGGCGAAAACTGCTCGCAACATCCGTAGCCATCCGCAACTAACTACCTAGTGCGTTAATTAGCCGGGTCCGCTCGCCTCTCCCCCGCACGGAACGTCCCCCGAAGGAGCCCGACGTGACCGCTCACGACCCTTCCGCCGGTCCCCCGCCCCAGTCGCAGGCCCAACCCCGCAAAGCAGCGCTCGCCGCCTGGATCGGCAGCGCGCTGGAGTACTACGACTTCTTCATCTACGGGAGCGCGGCGGCGCTGATCTTCCCCGAGGTCTTCTTCGACGAGTCCGATCCGGCGAACGCGACCCTGCTGTCCCTGGCCACCTTCGGTGTCGCCTACGCGGCCCGGCCGGTCGGCGCGCTTTTCCTCGGGCACGTCGGCGACCGGCTCGGCCGCAAGAAGATCATGGTCTTCACCCTGATGCTGATGGGCCTCTCGACGTTCCTCATCGGCTGTCTTCCCACCCGGGACCAGATCGGCGGGGCGGCCCCCGTTCTGCTCGTCCTCCTCCGGATCCTTCAGGGCATCTCCGCGGCGGGTGAGCAGGCCAGCGCCAACTCGATGAGCCTGGAACACGCCCCCCAGCACCGACGCGGCTACTTCACCAGCTTCACCATCAACGGGACGCAGGCCGGTCAGCTGATCGCGACCCTGGCCTTCATCCCGGTCGCCGCCCTGCCCGAGGAGCAGCTCCTCTCCTGGGGCTGGCGCATCCCGTTCTGGCTGAGCGTCGCCGTCGCGGTCACCGGTTACGTCATCCGGCGCACCCTGGAGGAGACCCCGGTCTTCACCAAGCAGGCGGCGACCGAGGGGGTGGCGAAGATGCCGCTGGCCGTGCTGCTGCGCGACCACTGGGCCGATGTGCTGCGGGTCGTCGCGGCCTCCGTGATCGCCACGGTCAGCACGATCTTCACCGTCTGGGCGCTGTCGTACGCCACCAGCGACGCCGTCGGTCTCAGCCGCACGGGCATGCTGTGGGTGGGAGCGCTGGCCAATGTGGTCGCCCTGTTCACCATCCCGCTCTGGGCACGGCTCTCGGACCGCGTCGGACGCCGGCCGGTCTTCCTCGTCGGCGCCGTGGGCAGCGCGGTGGTGATGCCCCTGTACCTGTGGGCGATCTCCACGGGCAGCTATCCGCTGGTGCTGATCCTGGGGGTGCTGGTCTTCGGCGTCGTCTACAGCGCGGCCAACGGCATCTGGCCCGCCTTCTACGCCGAGATGTTCCCCACCCGGGTCAGGCTCTCGGGCATGGCGATCGGCACCCAGACCGGCTTCGCCATCGCCGGCTTCGCCGTGGCCTTCGCCTCGCAGATCGCCGGACCCGACGGCGACAACTGGGCCGGGGTCGCCGTCTTCGCCGCCGCGCTCTGCATCCCGCCGGTCCTCGCGGCGCTCTCCGCCCGCGAGACGGCTCATGTGGACACGGAACAGCTCGGGGAGCGCGGCGGCGCCGTCGCCGCGGAGCCCGGAGTGTCGGTCAAGGCCTGATCCCCCGCCACCGGGCCGAACCGTTCGAGTGGCGGCCCCGCCGCCGCGGGCGGACCCTCGGGGGACGCGGCGATCCATGACGGAGGGGTGCGGGGCCGGCTCGGGAGGGCCGGCCCCGCACCCCTCCGGCGTGCGTCCCTCTATGCCTTGCTGCCCGCCGGTTCGGGCACCGGCTCCCCGGCCTCTCCTTCCGGCCGCCAGGCCGTGCCGGGGACGGCCTGGAGCCTGCGCGGGCCCGACAGGGCGTACGTCAGGCCGAAGCCCGCGGCCACCACCGCCGCACCACCGACCGCGTCCAGCACCCAGTGGTTGCCCGTGGCGATGATCGCGGAGACCGTGAACAGCGGGTGCAGCAGACCCAGGGCCTTCATCCACGCCTTCGGCGCGAGCACGGCGATCACCACACCGCACCACAGCGACCAGCCGAAGTGCAGGGACGGCATCGCCGCGTACTGGTTGGTCATCGCGGTCAGCGCCCCGAAGTCGGGGCTGTCGAGGTCCTGCACCCCGTGCACCGTGTCGATGAAGCCGAGCCCCGGCATCAGACGCGGCGGTGCCAGCGGGTAGAGCCAGAAGCCGACGAGGGCGAGGACCGTGGCGAAGCCGATGGTGCTGCGCGCCCAGCGGTAGTCCGGGGGCCGGCGCACATACAGCACCCCGAGGATCGCGAGCGGCACGATGAAGTGGAACGTCGAGTAGTAGTAGTCGAAGAAGTCCCGCAGCCAGGGGATGCCGACGACGGTGTGGTTCGCCCAGTGCTCGATGTCGATGTGCAGCCACTGCTCGGCGGAGTGGATCTGCCGTCCGTGCTCCTCGGCGGTGGAGCGCCCGGCGGTGGCCGCCAGCCGGACCTTGGCGTACGCGGAGTAGACGACCCTGATGAGCAGGAGTTCCAGCAGCAGGTTGGGGCGGCTGAGCACGCGCCGCCAGAACGGCAGCAGCGGCACCCACGCGTGTCGCGCCGGCACCGGCTTCGCGTGGTCCGTGGGAATCGGCCGCTGCCAGTGGGGCGAGGTGCGGGACAGGAACGGCACGGCGCAGGCCGCGCCGAGCGCCGCGATGAGCAGCGCGTTGTCGCGCACGGGAAGGACGACGCCGACGTTCGGCAGCAGCATCTTCCCCGGGAGGGTCAGGACGAGCACCACGACCGCCGGCCAGACCAGCCGGTCCGAGGCCCGGGTGCCGGCGCGGCCGACGACGGCGAGCAGCACCCAGAGCAGCTGGTGCTGCCAGGCGGTGGGAGAGACGGCGACGGCGACACAGCCGGTGATCGCGACGGCCAGGAGCAGCTGCCCGTCCCGGGCGTAGTGCACCGCGCGGCGCAGTCCGAGGAGGACGACGGCGGCGGCGAGGACCAGGAACAGGGCGATCTCGAACGGCCCCTGGAGCCCGAACCGCAGCAGCGCGCCGTGCAGGGACTGGTTCGCCAGGCTGTCCGGGCGGTCCCCGAGCCCGGCCCCCGCGAGATGGTGCACCCAGTACGCCCATGAGTCACGCGGCATCACCGCCCAGGCCAGCGCCGTGCAGACGGCGAAGGTGACACCGCCGGTCGCGGCGGCCCTGCGTCTGCCCGTGAGCCAGAACAGGACGGCGAAGAGCAGGACGGCGGGCTGGAGGGCCGCGGCGACACCGGTCAGCACGCCGGGAAGGCGCTCACCGCGTACGGCGAAGCAGGCGAGGAGGACCAGCAGGACCGGCAGGATGCTGGTCTGGCCCAGATGCAGGGTGTTGCGTACGGGCAGCGACACCATCAGCAGGGTGATCGCGACGGGCGCGGCCAGGAAGGCGGTACGCCGGCTCACCGGCGCGGGCAGGGCACGGACGGCGACGAAGCCGAGCCCCACGACGAGCAGCAGCGAACCGAAGGTCCACACGACACCGAGGGCCTGCTGGGCGGAGACCGTCAGCGGCTTCAGCACCAGCCCGGCGAACGGCGTCCCCGTGAACCGGCCCGGTTCGTAGAGGGACCCCGCGATGTGCAGGACCCCGGTCGCACCGGTCCAGGTCTCCAGATCGGTGAGGCGTTCGCCGGGCGGCCTGCGCAGCACCACCGCCACCTGCCGTACCGCCAGGACACCGACGAGCAGCCAGAGTACGGCTCTCGCCGCCGCGGCTCTCGCCCCCGGATCCGCCGCCGCGTCCCCCCGCACACTGCGCTCCACATCTGTCACGCTGCGCCGACCCTCCCGTTTCCGTGCACTGTCCCCTCGGCTCGGGTATGTGCGGATGAAGCCTCGCACTGCCCGACGAGACAGACACCATCAACCCCTACTTAGCCTGACTGTCACCACCGATTTGCCGAAAGAATGCCCGAATACCGGCGGGGCGGCCCGCGGCGGGACCCGGTGGGATCAGTCCTCGTGCACGGGGGCGTCCTCCTGCCAGCCCGCGAAGAGGGGGATGTCCGAGGAACCGTCCAGGACGACGGTCCCGAAGGGCCGGTCGAAGGCGATGTGCCGCACGGCCCGCGGCCCGGGGACGGAGGACCGCATGGCCACGACCGTGACCGCGGCGGCCTCCACGCCCTCCTCGGCGATCTTCACCACGGCCTCCTGGACCACGTCCGTGATGAAGACGCGTACAGGCGAGAGGCCGGAGAAGTCCGCCGCGGCGGGGTCGGTGGCGAGCCGCACTCCGAGCGCCGGCAGATGGTCGAGGACCTGGACATTCGTCCGCAGGGTGAAGCGCGGCAGCGCGAGGGTCGCCACGTCGGCGTCCAGGGGGACCCGCGATCCCTCCGGTGCCCAGGCCAGCGGCAGGACCTGGTCCGCCCGCTCCCCCGGCCTCCCCAGGACGAACCTGACCCGCGCCGGCGCGGCGCCACCCGTATCGGTGCGGCAGCGCAGCTCGACGACGTACGCGCCCTGGACCGTCCACACGTCCCCGGTGCCGACCGACGCGTGCATCGTGGCCACCGGCACGCTCACGCCCGCCGCGTCGGTGAAGGGTGCGTCGCGGGTGCGGGTCTCGTCGAACGACGTCTCCCAGAAGGCCTTCAGGGCCAGCACATTGACCAGGGCGAGCGCGACAGCGCCGTCGAGGTCCAGCGGAAGCCGCTCGATCAGGCCACCGGTCCGCTCGCGGACCCACGCGTCGATCCCGTCGGCGTCGACCGGGCCGAAGGCGACGTCCGGCAACGACTGTTCGTACTCCGGGCGGAGCGGCACGCTGTTCCACACCCGGGTCGCCGCGTTCAGCGCCTCGGTGCTCTCCCAGTCCCGCGCCGCCTCCGTCACCGCGGCCGCGGCCTCCGGGCCCGCCACGCCGAGGAGGGTCCGCAGCTCGGCGGCCGTCTCCGTACGGGCGCCCGAGGCGACGGCCGTCAGGGCCAGCCACAGTCCGGCGGGCGAGCACACGAAGCCGCCCCCGCCGGGCCGCGCCAGCTCCCGTATCCACTGCTCCCCGAGCCGCTGGACGGCTGTCGTCCTGGTCGTCTCCCGCATGGTCGCCGCCTCCTGCGCGTATTAATGGTTCGTCGCCCCGTCACACCCTGGACAGAATGTACGAATGACGTGGACCGTGACCCCCGAACACTTCGGCAGCCCCGAGGCGACCCTGCTGCGGCGGGACTACTACGACGAGGTGGCGAGCCGCTACTGGGGCCGTCCGGCGACCGCGGCGGAGATCGACGACGGGCTGAGGGACGACGGCGTCGACCGGCTGGCCCGGCCCACCGGGGAGTTCCTGGTGGGCCGGTACGACGGCGAGCCGGCGAGCTGCGCGGGCCTGCGGCTGGTCGACGCGGCGACGGCGGAGCTGACCCGGGTGTACGTCCGGCCCGCCTTCCGCTCGACGGGCGGTGGCGGCCTGCTGCTCGCGGGCGTCGAGAGCGCCGCGCGGGCGTACGGGATACGGCGGATCCGGCTCGACACCCGTGACGACCTGGTGGAGGCGCGCGGGCTGTACGCGAAGCACGGCTACGCGGAGATCCCGGCGTTCAACCAGGGCCCGTACGCGGAGCACTGGCTCGCCAAGGATCTCTGAGCCCCTCCGGGCGGGCCGTCAGCCCGCCGAGTGGTCGCGGCGCGGCTCGGGCATGTGCGGCCGCTCCTTGCTCGACCCGGTCACCTCGGACGACAGCTCCGTCACCAGCCGGATCAGGTCGGTGGGCCGGTCCGGGCCCCACCAGTCGCCCAGGAGCTCGGCCAGGGACTCCTCGCGGGCGTGGGAGAGCTTGACCACCGCCTCCGCGCCCTTCTCGGTGAGCACCAGCTGCATGCCCTCGCGCCGGGCGAAGCCGTTCCCCTCCACCTGGCGGGCGGCCGAGGTGATCACCCTCAGCGGCACGGGGGCGACCTCGGCCAGCCGGCCGGGTTCGACGGTGCCGTGGCGTTTGATGCGCAGCAGCAGCCAGCTGGCGGCGGGCTGCAGGTCGTATCCGGCCTTCTCGGTGATCTTCTCGTAGATCTCCCGGCGCCCCTCACGGGTGGCGAGCACCGACAGGGCGCGGGCGCATTCGTCGTACGAGGAGCGCTGGACCGGGTTGGAGGCCAGGGTCTCGCTGGAGTCGGGCGCCGTCACCGACCCGCGCAGCGGCTCCTCCTTGAGGAACCAGGCGAAGACGAACGCGACGAGGACGACGGGCACGGCGTAGAGGAAGACGTCGGTGATCGAGGTCGAGTAGGCGCTCAGCACCGAGGGGCGCAGGGCCGCCGGGAGCCGGCCGATGGCCCGGGGGTCGGCGGCCAGGGCCCCGGCGTCGACACCGGGCGGGAGGGCGCGGCCGCTGAGGGCCTCCTCGAGTTTGCCGGAGAGCCGGTTGGTGAAGATGGTGCCGAACACGGCCACGCCGAAGGACGCGCCGATGGAGCGGAAGAAGGTCGCCCCGGAGGTGGCGACGCCGAGGTCCTCGTAGCCGACGGAGTTCTGCACGATCAGCACGAGCACCTGCATGACCAGGCCGAGTCCGGCGCCGAAGACGAAGAAGCAGAGGCTCATCGTCCAGGTGGAGCTGTTCTCGGAGAGGGTGTGGAGCAGCAGCAGGCCGACCACGGTGAGGGCGGTGCCGGCGATCGGGAAGACCTTCCAGCGCCCTGTGCGGCTGACGATCTGGCCGGAGCCGGTCGAGGTGATCAGCAGCCCGAGGACCATGGGCAGCATGTGCACACCGGACATGGTCGGGGTGATGCCGTGCACGACCTGGAGGAACGTCGGCAGGTAGGTCATGGCGCCGAACATGGCGAAGCCGATGACGAAGCTGATGACGGCGACGAGGGTGAAGGTCCGCTTCCGGAAGAGCTTCAGCGGCAGCACCGGTTCGGCCGCCCGTCGCTCGGCCGCGATGAAGGCGACGAGCAGCACCACGGCGAGGACCGCGAGGACGATGATCTGCGGGGAGGCCCAGGCCCAGGTGGTCCCGCCGAGCGAGGCGACGAGGACCAGGCAGGTGGCGACGGAGGCGATGAGGAAGGTGCCCAGGTAGTCGATGGTGTGCTTGGTGCGGCGGACCGGGATGTGCAGGGCGCCGGCGATGACGAGCAGCGCGACGACGCCGATGGGCAGATTGATGTAGAAGACCCAGCGCCAGCTGAGGTGCTCGGTGAAGAAGCCGCCGAGCAGCGGTCCCAGCACGCTGGTCACCCCGAAGACCGCGCCGAACAGGCCCTGGTACTTGCCTCGCTCGCGGGGGCTGACGATGTCGCCGACGATGGCCATCGACAGCACCATCAGTCCGCCGCCGCCGAGCCCCTGGAGGGCGCGGAAGCCGATCAGCTGGGGCATGTTCTGGGCCATGCCGCAGAGCGCGGAGCCCACGAGGAAGATGACGATGGCCGTCTGGAAGAGCTTCTTGCGCCCGTACTGGTCGCCGAGCTTGCCCCAGAGCGGGGTCGCCGCGGTCGCCGCCAGCATGTAGGCGGTCACCACCCATGACAGGTGGTCCAGGCCGCCCAGTTCACTGACGATCGTGGGGAGAGCGGTGGACACGATGGTCTGATCGAGTGCGGCGAGCAGCATGCCGAGGAGCAGTGCGCCGATGGACACCAGGACGTTCCGCCGGGACCGCCCCTCGCCTTCCGCCAAGGGGGGCGGGCTCAACTGCTGGGCCATGAGCATCTCCTCGGGTCCGCTTCCCCCCTATCCTGTCCGCTCTGTGGCGTTATGGCCTGCCGAGCAGTGGTACGGAGGTCGGGCTTCGCGGTGGCGGCCTGCATAATCGCAGGCAGTTCGACGGGGAGGGGAACCCACAATGACCGGACATGTGTGCCCGGAGTGCGGCAGCGAGCGGAGCGCGAGACCCGGGGCGGGGTGCACCTGCGGGGCCCGTGCGGCCGAGCGGGATGCCCGGTCGGCGGAGATCGCGGCGGCCGAGGACTTCGACCCGCTGCGGATCCGGCCGTATGTGACGCTGAGCAGCGACGACACCCAGGACTCGGGCGCCCCGGCGGCGGAGACGACCATGCCGCTGTTCCTGGACGGCGCGGGGGACGGAGCGCCGGGGCCCGGGGCCTCGCCGGGGGCGCCGCCCGACGCCGTCGCCGTGGACGAGACCCGGCGGCGTACGGCCGCGGCCTACGCGGGCGGCGGCCCCGACCCGGTGCGACCGCGCCGCCGGCGGCCGTTCGCCGTTGTCGCCGTGGGGGCCGCCGTGGCGGCCGTGGTGGGCACGGCCGCTTTCGCGAGTGGGCTGTTCGGCGACGAGGACCGCCGGGACACGACACTGCCCGAGGTCACGACGAGCGCGCCGGCCGCGAGCGACGGCCCGGCCGCGTCGGTGTCGGAGTCCCCGCCCGCGTCCCCCTCGGCCACACCGTCCGGATCCGCGTCGGCGTCGGCGTCGGCCTCGGCGTCCGCCTCTCCGTCGGGGAGCCCGTCGGCGTCACGTTCGGCCACCCCTTCGAAGTCACCGTCGCCTTCCGTGTCCACGACGCAGGCACCCGCCCCCACCACGGCCGTGGCGGCGCCGCCCGTCGAGGAGGCGTCCGGGGGCACGCTGCGGCGCGGCGACCGTGGCGCGGAGGTCTCCGAGCTCCAGCGGCGGCTGCAAGAGGTTTGGGTCTACCGGGGGCCGGAGGACGGCTACTACTCGGAGCGGGTGGAGGACGCCGTCGCCGAGTTCCAGAGGTGGGTCTCGGTCCAGGGCGACCCGCCGGGCGCCTACGGCCCGGAGACCCGCCGGGCCCTGGAGGCGCGGACGAGCGGCGACGGGCACCGGTCCTGAGCGTCCGGGGGCGAAGCCCCGACGGCGCGGGCTCCACGGCATCTCCGACCGCGGGATTGGCGTTTCGGCGGAGGTTTTTGTATCGTGGAGGAACAAAGTAGCCTCCGCTCGTTCTCCCTGACCGGCGGGCGGGGCTACTTGTTTTCTTCACCGCAGCCACGAGCTGTTCCCCCGCGCTCTGGAGCATGCCCATGCCGGCCACAGTCCTCGAAGCCCGCGCCCTCCTGTTGGACATGGACGGCACCCTCGTCAACTCCGACGCGGTGGTGGAGCGCTGCTGGCGCCGCTGGGCGATCGCGCAGGGGCTCGACCCCGAGGCGGCGCTCAAGGTGGTCCACGGCCGGCAGGGTTACGCCACGATGGCCGCCCTGCTGCCGGACCGCCCCATGGAGCAGAACTACGCGGAGAACCGGATCATGCTCGCCGAGGAGACCGCCGACACGGACGGCGTGGTGCCCATCGGCGGCGCCACCGCCTTCATGGCGTCGATCGCCGGCCTGGCCCACGCACTGGTGACCTCCGCCGACGAGGCACTCGCCCAGGCCCGGATGACGGCCGCGGCCCTGCCGATGCCGGAGACCCGCGTGACCGCGGAGATGGTCGGGGCCAGCAAGCCCGACCCCGAGGGCTTCCTCAAGGGCGCGGCCGAGCTGGGCTTCGACCCGGCGGACTGCATCGTGTTCGAGGACTCCGAGGCGGGCATCGCGGCGGGCCGCGCGGCCGGCATGCGCGTCGTGGGCGTCGGCCCGCGCGCGGCGGCGCTCTCCCCCGACGCCCACGTCGAGGACCTGACGCGGCTCCGGGTCGAGGCGGGCGCGGACGGCTCGATCCGCCTGCACATCGACACCCCGTAACACTTCCCCTGGTCACCCTTCGAGGACGGCCCCGTCCGGCGCACAGCCCGGGCGGGGCCGTCCTCGTCCCGCTCCCGGCAGCCCCCAGGCGCCTCACCCCCGGTGCAGCACCCCCCTGGCGACCAGCTCCAGCACCAGGGCGACGGCGACCGTCTGCACCGCCATCAGCGCCACCAGGACGAACAGCTGAACGGCACCCGCCTCCACGGGTGAGGCGCCGCCCAGCAGCATGCCCACGAAGGCCCCGGGCAGGGTGACGAGCCCCACGGTCCGGGTCTGGTCCAGCCCCGGCAGCAGCGCGTCCGACGCGGCGGGGCGGGCGATCTCCAGCCGGGCGTCCCGGTCGGGCAGCCCGAGCGCCATCCCCGCCTCCACCTCCCCGCGCCTCACCTCCAGCTCGTCCAGCGCGCGGCGCCCGCCGAGCACGGTCGCGGTGAGCGCGCCCCCGATGAGGATGCCGGTGACCGGGATCAGGGCGATGCCCCGGACCGGAAGGAGCCCGGTGAGCAGCAGCGCCACCACCACCGGCACGACGCCCGCCGCGATCGGCGCGGCGGCCCACCACCAGGTGCGGTTGGGGGTGATCCGACGGCCGGCGGTGCGCACCGCGACCGCGAACATCAGCGCCAGGAAGCCGAGCAGGGGCCCCAGGGAGCGCACCACCCAGCCGATGAGCAGGGAGACGACGGCCAGCTGGACCGCGGCCCGCACCCCGGCGACGGCGATCTCACGGGACCTTCCCAGCGAGGCCCACGCGGCGACGGCGGCGGCGCACACCAGGAGGACGGCGAGCACGACGCCGAGGGCGGGACCGACCGGAAGCAGCACGCGGCAACCCTAAGGGCTGCCGGCCCGTCAACCTCCGTACTCGAACAACCTTCGGACGGGACGTCAGACCGACCGTCCTACCTCTTGATGTGACGTGCGCATGTCGTCACTCTGTTACCTGGCGACCACCCCACCGAAACCCGGCGCCGCCACGATGGTCCGGCTCGACAGGTCGCCCGTTCAACAGCCCCCCACATCAAGGGAGTTCACATGTCCGGTATCTACGCGCGTCGCATAGCCGTCGTCGCCGCATCGGCCGCGCTCGCCGCCACCACCGGGCTGCTCACGGCCCCGACCGCCCAGGCCGCGATGCCCACCCCGGTCAGCGCCTCGACCGCCCGTACGTATCTGGGTCAGCTCACCGTCTCCGCCGAGGGCTCCTCGTCCGGCTACAGCCGCGACAAGTTCCCGCACTGGATCACCCAGTCGGGAGCGTGCAACACCCGCGAGGTGGTGCTGAAGCGTGACGGCACCGGGGTCGTCCAGGACTCCGCCTGCGCCGCGACCAGCGGCAGCTGGTACTCGGAGTACGACGGCGCCACCTGGACCGCCGCGTCCGACCTGGACATCGACCACATGGTCCCGCTCGCCGAGGCCTGGCGTTCCGGGGCGAGCGGCTGGACCAACGCCCAGCGCCAGTCCTTCGCCAACGACCTGACCCGCCCTCAGCTCATCGCGGTCACCGACAACGTCAACCAGTCCAAGAGCGACCAGGACCCGGGTGAGTGGCTTCCGTCACGCACCACCTACCGCTGCACCTACGCCCGCGCCTGGGTGCACGTGAAGCACCACTACGGCCTCACCGTCGACTCCACCGAGAAGAGCGCCCTGCAGTCCGTCCTCAACGGCTGCTGACCGCCCTCCCGCCCTCCTCCGTCGCCCCGTACCCTACGGAGCCATCGACGACGGCGACGCGAGGAGGGCACACATGGCCGGGCTACGCCTGGGACCGCTGCTGAGGTACGTCGACTGGGAGTCCGGTTCCCGGGCGACCGTCTGGGTGGAGGCGACCAGGCCCTGCACGGCGGAGGTGCGCTGCGCGGACGGGGCGGGCGGGACCTCCCCCACGTTCGCCGTCCAGGGGCACCACTACGCCCTGGTGGTGGTGACGGGCCTGGCGCCCGGCTCGACCACGCCGTACGAGGTGCTGCTCGACGGCCACCGCGTATGGCCGCCCGAGGACTCCGGTTTCCCCCCGAGCACCATCACCACGCCCGCCGTGCCCCGGCCCGACGACGCCGACCCCGTCCGGGTCGCGTTCGGGTCCTGCCGCTGGGCGGCCCCGCCCGCCCACGGGCACGACGCCATCGGCCCGGACGCTCTCGACGCGCTGGCCACCCGCCTCGCCGCCGACCCCGGCGCCGTACGCCCGGACGTCCTCCTGCTCCTCGGCGACCAGGTGTACGCGGACGAGACGTCGCAGGCCACGCAGCGACGGCTCGCCGCCCGCCGCGATCTCGACGAGGCCCCCGGCGCGGAGGTCGCCGACTACGAGGAGTACACCCACCTCTACGACGAGTCGTGGCGCGACCCGGACGTGCGATGGCTGCTCTCCACGGTCCCCAGCTGCATGATCTTCGACGACCACGACGTCATAGACGACTGGAACACCAGCGCCGCCTGGGTGCAGGACATGCGCCGCACACCGTGGTGGCACGAGCGCATCGTCAGCGGGCTCATGTCGTACTGGGTCTACCAGCACCTCGGCAACCTCTCCCCCGACGCCCTGGAGGCCGACCCGGTCTACGCGGCCGTGCGCGCCGTCCCGGACGGCACCGAGACCCTGCGCGACCACGCGGCGGCGGCGGACGCCGACCCCACGTCGACCCGGTGGAGCTACCGGCGTGTTTTCGGCCGAGTACGCCTGCTGATGGTGGACAGCCGGGCGGCCCGGACCCTTGAGGAACAGCAGCGGTCGATGCTCCGCGAGGGGGAGGAGCGATGGCTGCGCGAGGAGGTGCTCGCGGACCCCGGCTCCTACGACCATCTGCTGATCGGCACCTCGCTGCCATGGCTGCTGCCGCCCCTCATACACGAGGCGGAGACATGGAACGCCGCGCTCTGCCGAGGGGAACGGGGCGAAGGCTGGGCGCGTCGCGGGGAGAAGGTGCGCCGGGCCGTTGACCTGGAGCATTGGGCCGCGTTCCCGGAGTCCTTCCGCCGCCTGTCCGAGCTGCTGAGGGAGGCGGGAAGCGGGCCGGACGCGCCCGCGACGGTATGCGTGCTCTCGGGTGATGTGCACCATGCGTACATCGCCGAACCCCAGTGGTCCGGTTCCGCCCCGGACGGCGCTCCCGACGCACACGTCCTGCAACTGACCTGCTCTCCCGTCCACAACTCCATCCCCGGGTACGTACGCGCCGGCTTCCGCTTCGGCTGGAGCCGGGTGGGCCGATGGCTCGGGCGCGCGCTGGCGCACCACGGACGGACGGGGAGCCCGCCGATGCGCTGGCGCAAGACGGGCGGGCCGTGGTTCGGCAATCAGCTGATGACCCTCACCCTGCACGGCCGGAAAGCTGCGCTGACATTGGTTCAGGCCAGAGCCAGGCCCACGGGGGCACAGCTCGAGACGGTCCTGGAGCGCTCACTGACTTCGAACGAATGACCAATTTTCAGCCACTCGACAGAATGTTGAACTTGCAAGCACTACTGAGGTCACCCTAACCTGATGGGCCCCGATCGGTTCACGTCCCCAGACCGAAGGAGCCCCACCCCCCATGTTCATACGCCTGAACCGGGCCCAGCCCTACGCACTCGGCCTTTTCCGCGTCGTCATCGGCTTCCTCTTCGCCTGCCACGGCGCCGCCTCGCTCTTCGGAGTCCTGGGCGGCTCCATGGGCGGCGGCACCGTCCCCGCCGGCACCTGGCCGGGCTGGTACGCCGCGGTGATCCAGCTCGTCGGCGGCATCCTGGTCGCGCTCGGACTCGGTACCCGCATCGCCGCTCTGATCTCCTCCGGCTCCATGGCGTACGCGTACTTCAAGGTCCACCAGCCCGAGTCGCTGTTCCCCCTGCAGAACGGCGGCGAGGCCTCGGCCGTCTTCTGCTGGGCCTTCCTGCTCCTGGTCTTCACCGGCCCCGGCGCCATCGCCCTGGACCGGCTGTTCTCCTCGCGCGGCGGTTCCACGAGCGAGCGCGAACCCGCTCACGAGAAGGCTCGGACCGTCTCGGTCTGACCCCACGCTCCCCGCGCCCCGGCCCCCCTCCTCCCGAGGGGGGCCGGGGTCGTACGTGACCTGCACGACATCGGCCACCGGGCCGGTGAATACCAGGCGAACCCGGTGAACAGCAGGCGTACGCTGTACAGCTGGCCCTGCCGCTCCTGCCGCTCCCCTGCGACGTCGCGGCGTTGACACGGAACACGGGAACGGGGAGTAGAAAGTGCTCGAGAGTGTGGGTGCGCTGACCGGCAGCCCATGGATCTACGCGGTGGTCGCCCTCTCGGTACTCCTGGACGTCTTCCTGCCCGTCCTTCCCAGCGGCGTCCTCGTGATCACCGCGGCCACCGCCGCGGCCGCGAGCACGACCACGGTCACCGCCGCGGCCGGTGAGGCCACCCGGCACGTGCCCTCGCTGCTGGTGCTGACCCTCTGCGCGGCCACCGCCTCCGTCCTCGGCGACCTCGTCGCCTACCGCCTCGCCTGGCGTGGGGGCGAACGCCTCGACCGCGCCATCGCCCGGTCCCGCCGCCTCACCTCCGCGCAGGAGCGCCTCGGCGCGGCGCTGAGCCGCGGCGGAGGGGCACTCGTCGTCGTGGCCCGCTTCGCGCCGGCCGGCCGCTCCGTCGTCTCCCTGGGCGCGGGCGCCGCCCACCGCAAGGTGAAGGAGTTCCTGCCCTGGTCGGCCGTGGCCGGAGTGGCCTGGGCGGTCTACAGCGTGGGCCTCGGATACTTCGGCGGCCAGTGGCTGGGCGCGGGCTGGCTGGGCACGGCCGTCTCGGTCCTCGCCCTGTTCCTGGCAGGAGCGCTCGCGGCGGTCGTCGTCCGCCGTCCCGCGCACGCCTCGGCCGCGCCGGTCGCCGGAGCCCCGGCCGGAACCTGACGGTCCCCGGTCCGCTCAGACCCGGGCGGCACCCCGGATCTCCAGGCCGTCCAGCAGCCGCTGGGTGGCCTCGGTGATCTCTTCGACCGCGCGGTCGAAGACCTCCTGGTTGTGCGCGGCGGGCGCACGGAAGCCCGAGACCTTGCGCACGTACTGCAGGGCGGCGGCTCTCATCTCCTCCTCGGTGGCCTCTTCGGGGATGGACGGTGGACGAAGCGTCTTGATGCTGCGGCACATGTCTCCAGTGTGCGACGCGCCACTGACAACGCACCCGGGGATCTACGGGCCCAGCCCGTCACCGAGCCGCTGGAGCGCCGGAACGACGTAACCCCCGTCGAGAACCGCCTGGCCGGGGAGGTGGAGACGCAGCACCGGCCGGAAGCCGCCGGCCGGCAGCGGCAGCCAGTTCGCCGCACCGGCCGCGTCCGCCGGCGGGTCCGCGGACAGGTGGAGCGTCAGCGACCCGTCGTCGCCGTGGACGAGCCCGGAGGTCCGGTCCCCGATCGCGTACCGGTCGGCGGCGTTCGTCACCAGGTGTCCGCCGGGGGTGTCGTACACGGTCAGCGACCAGAACGCCCCGACCGGCGGTGGCTGCGCGAGGTGCAGCGCATAGCGGTGGGCCCCGTCGAGCGGGCGGCCCCTGGAGTCACGGGCCGTATGGGCGTACACCGCCTCGTACCCATGGGGCAGCCAGCGCCCCCGCCTGGCGGCCACCGCCCTGACCAGGTACGACGCCTCCCGGTCGGGGATCTTCCACTCCGGGGAGCCGAGCGTTCCGACGCCGAGGTGGTCCAGGTTGTAGTCGCGCAGGTGCGGGATCATCCGCCAGGCACCCGGGCTGCCCTCGGCCGCGACGGTGTGCGGGCGTGCCGCCTCCTCGACCCGCAGCCTTCCCAGCGCGAGCCCCCGCCGCAGGGCGCGTACGAGGCCGGGCCCGGCCGACACGTACGGCGAGATCCCCTCCTCCAGGAGCCCCAGGGGCTGGAATCGGTCCTGGTAGGCGCGATCGGCGGCGGCGGGCGGGAAGTCGGCCATCCAGACCCGGAGCTCCTCGAAGAACCGCAGCTCGCCCGGGACCCCGGCTTCGGTTGCCGGAAGCCCGGTCCGGTGGGCGCGGTCGCCCAGGTGCGTGAGCGTGAGCTCCTGCTGGAGCGCCCTGACCCGGGGCATGTCCTCCGGTCCGTCGCAGGCGAGGCGGCCGAGGACGGAGACGACGGAGGTGGGCGCGTCGATCACCCCGGACACCACGTCGGGGACGGTGCCGGCCCAGCCGGGCGGCACGACCATCCAGTCGCCCTCGCCCGTGCCGGTGGCCCGGGTGCCGAGGTAGGCGAAGGCGTTGCCCCAGGCGTCGACGAACTGGAGGACGTAGTACGCCCCGCCGGTGTCCGGGACGTGCAGCCGGACCGGCCCTCCGGAGAGGTCGAGCTGGGCGAGCGCGTCGACGAGGTCGGCCGGGGCGTACGGGGTGTGCGTGCCGGGCGTGGCGGGCCCGTCGGCGTGGGCGAAGTCGTTGAAGGGCGCGGGCGCCAACGTCCCGCAGCCCTCCTGGAGACAGGCCTGGACGGCTGACAGCTGACGGACGAGCGGGGATCCGTAGACGTACGCGTCGGCGGCCAGCGCCGTGACCGCGTCCGGTTCCAAGGCGCCTCGCCCCGGGTTCACGTCAGATGACCGGCTTCGCCCGGTGGGCGCACAGGGCCCAGATCACGAAGGTGTCGAGTGCGATGGAGATGATCGCCCACACCGGCTGGTACGGCAGCCAGATGAAGTTGGCGATCAGGTTCAGGGCCGCCAGCCCGATGCCCACGCCCCACGCCCAGGCCGCGCCCTTGAGGATGCTCCAGCCGACGAGTGCCAGGACCACCCCGAGGACCAGGTGGATCCAGCCCCATGCGGTGATGTCGAATTTGAACGTGTAGTTGCTGACGCGCGTGTACACGTCGTCGGACGCGATGCCCGCGATCCCCTTGACGATGGCGAGGATGCCGTCGACGAGGAGCACGACCCCCGCGAACATGACCCCGGAAGCCGCCCAGGGGCCGCCGGGGTCGGGGGCGGTTCGGGGGACACCTCGTGCCGGTGTGCTCCGCGACGCGCCACGGGGGTCACCTCCAGGTTTCGAGGTCCCCCCCCCGCCACTCGATCAGCTCCGGCTGATCGAGTGGCGGGGGGGGGACCCCCCCGGCGCGGCGCGGGGCCCACCCGCCCCAGGGGGGCCCCCCCGGGGCGGCGGGACGTGGGCGCCCGCCCCCTTCAACGACTTCGCCCACCCCGAGGACCAGGTGGATCCAGCCCCATGCGGTGATGTCGAATTTGAACGTGTAGTTGCTGACGCGCGTGTACACGTCGTCGGACGCGATGCCCGCGATCCCCTTGACGATGGCGAGGATGCCGTCGACGAGGAGCACGACCCCCGCGAACATGACCCCGGAAGCCGCCCAGGGGCCGCCGCGCCCGTTCGGGTGAGCGCGTCGCACCGCTCAGGCGCTCCTGCGGTCACGACCTCGCCCCGTGACGGCCGGGGGCGGACGCT
The DNA here is from genome assembly GCF_002941025.1 of Streptomyces sp. QL37. Taxonomy (NCBI): domain Bacteria; kingdom Bacillati; phylum Actinomycetota; class Actinomycetes; order Kitasatosporales; family Streptomycetaceae; genus Streptomyces; species Streptomyces sp. QL37. The sequence goes on from NZ_PTJS01000001.1 coordinate 2,423,362, forward strand.
GACTGGGCCATGGGATTCCTCCACTCGACGGGCCGCACCGCATCGCGGCGCGCAGATCCGACCCTGGGCGACGACCTCACCGGCCACGACCCTGACGCGCCCGTTCGGGTGAGCGCGTCGCACCGCTCAGGCGCTCCTGCGGTCACGACCTCGCCCCGTGACGGCCGGGGGCGGTTCGGGGGACACCTCGTGCCGGTGTGCTCCGCGACGCGCCACGGGGGTCACCTCCAGGTTTCGAGGTCTCCGCCCCGCCACTCGATCAGCTCCGGCTGATCGAGGTCGATCTCGTCGGCCCCTTGGGCGAGCCCGGCCCGCCGGAGGAACGAGGCCACGTCGCCACGCCCGTGTGCCAGCCCGACGATCTGCCCGCGCACGGTCACGCGTCGCCCGCCGGTCGGTGAGGGCGGGTACACGATCACAGGCGGATGTACGGACATGCCTCCACGGTCCCCCGTGCCTCGTCGCCTCGCATCCCGGGACCCTCCTGAGCGCCCGGGGCCGTGCCCCACGTGCGGCACCTGGAGGGCGATCAGGGGCAGGACGCCGAGCGTAGGGTTGCCGCATGGATCTGGAGGGGGTACGGACGTTCGTGGTCACGGCTGAGCAGGGCCGGTTCCAGGAAGCGGCGTACGAACTGTCGATCAGCCAGCAGGCCGTGTCCAAGCGGGTCGCCGGCCTGGAGCGCCGGCTCGGTGTCCAGTTGTTCACCCGCACGGCCCGGGGCGCGCGGCTGACCCTCGACGGCCAGGCGTTCCTGCCGCACGCCCGCGATCTGCTCCGAGCCGCCGAGCGGGCGGAGGCGTCCGTGCGGCCGGGCGAGCGGGCGCTGAGGGTCGACGTCCTCAACCGCAGCATCGCCCCGGCGGTGGCCCTGCAGGGCTTCTACGAGGAGAACCCGGGCATCGAACTCGATGTCGTGAGCCTGTACACCTCCGGTGTCGACAGGGCGATCGAGGCCGTCCGCTCCGGGGAGATCGACGCCACGTTCAGGGCGGTTCCGTATCCGCCGGGCGCACTGCCCGCCGACATCGTCGTGGAAGCGGGTGTGGACTCCCCCGTGCAGCTCCTCGCCGGCCCGCGCCATCCGCTCGCCCGGGCGGACACGCTCACGCCCCGACGGCTGCGGGGACACCGCCTCTGGATCCCCGGCATCGTGCCCGGCACCGAGTGGGCGGCGTACTACGACGAGCTCGCCGAGGCGTTCGGTCTGCGCATCGACGCGATCGGCCCGCACTTCGGCACGGCCGCCCTGCTCGACACGCTGGCGGACTCCGACGACGTGGCGACGCTGGTGGGCGCGGGCGACCGCTACGTCTGGCCGGCCGGCCACGGCCTCCGCCGCATCCCGGTCCGCGACCCGGCCCCCGTCTACCCGCACGCCCTGGTCCGCCGCCGGAACAACCCCCATCCGGCGCTCGGCGCCCTGCGCGCGTACCTCGCGGCGGCGCGGCCGGAGGCGGAGGGCGAACGGTGGAAGCCGGGATGGTCCAGGACATGAGCCGCGGGGGCCGTGAACCACCTTACGAGGGGCGCCTGTTGTGATCTAGGGTCACCCGCATGAGTGCGGCCGTAGCAGCCATGGTCGCCGCGGTCGTCGGCGTGCTCGGCACGCTCTTCGCCCCGGTGACGACGAGTTGGGTGACGAGGCGCCAGCGCACGGCGGACGAGCTGGCCGAGGAGAGACGGAGGAACTTCGAGGACCGGCGCACCGCGTACACCTCGATGAACCGGGCGACCGGCCACTTCCACACCCTCCTCAAGGACGCCCTGCACCGCATGCGTGACGGGGTCTACACCGACGAGGACCGGACGCGGCTGGAAGAAGGCCGACGGGACTACCGCGACCGGTACGCCGAGGCTCAGATGATCGTCCCCGGCACCGTCCTGGCCGCTTCCCGTGAGCTCAACGTGGTCCTCGCCGGGGTGGACGCGGCGCTCAAGCGCGTCGACCGCGGTCTGTCCCGCGACGGCGAGACGGCCGGCCGGCTGCTCCTGGACCTCAAGGCGGCTGATCCTCAGCTCACCGCCATGCACCGCCTCATGCGCCAGGATCTCGGCATCTCAGACTGAGCGGCCCTCGCGGTAGAGCCCGGCGGCAAGGGCGATCGCGGTGTGGGTGGCGGGGTGGGTGGTGTGGGCGCGCCAGATGAGGTGGACGGGAACCGGCTCGGCGTCGCGCAGCGGGCGGTAGATGATGCCGTCACGGCGGTACTGGGCGGCGGTGGCCTGGGGGGTCAGCCCGACGCAGCGGCCGGTGGCGATGGCGGCGAGCCAGTCGTCGATGTCGTGGGTGTACTCGACCGCGGGCCGGTCCTCCTCCGGCCACAGGTCCAGGGCGGTGGTGCCGGTCCGGCGGTCGATGGCCAGGGTGCGACCGGGGATCTCGTCCAGGCGGATGCTGCGGCGGCGCGCCCACGGATCGTCGGACGCCAGGGCGACGTGGCGGGCCTCGTGGCCGATGCACGCGTGGGACCACGGCTTCAGGCCGATCGGGGCGCGGATCACCGCGAGGTCGCAGAGCCCCTCGGCGAGGCCCCCGGTGGGGGTGTTGTGGCGGATGAGGCGCAGCTCCGTCTCGGGGTGCTGTTCGTGCCAGCGGCGCTGGAACTCGGTGGTGTGCTGGCCGAAGGCGGACCAGGCGTGGCCGATGTGCAGGCGGGTGTGCCCGGTGGTGGCTTCGCGTACGAGTTCGTCGGCGCCGGCGAGCAGCATGCGGGCGCGGGCCAGCGCCTGCACTCCCGCGGCGGTGGGGGCGACACTGCGGCTGGTGCGGTGCAGCAGCCGTACCCCGAGGAGGCTTTCGAGACCGGCGAGAGTGCGGGAGACGGCGGCCTGGGAGATGCCGAGTTCATGGGCGGCGTCGGTGAAACTCCCGGTGTCCACGATGGCGACCAGGCACCGAAGGTGCTTCAGCTCCAGCCCGGCCGCCTTGTTACGCGCCTCATCCATACGCCCAGCGTATAGGTCGGCATCTGGATGCATTTTGCGTATGGCGCCGGCGCTCCCATGGTGAGGGTCATGAAGCTCGACTCCCCCACCGCGGCGCCCCTCCCCGCCTCGGCAGCCGACCCCACGGGCCCTCCAGCGAAGCGCGAGGGGCGCGGAGCCGCGGTGGCGCTGATGCTGGGCAGCGGTCTGTCCAACCAGACGGGGGCGTCGGTCGCGGCGCTGGCGTTCCCGGTGCTGGGGCCTGCCGGGGTGGTGGCCGTACGCCAGTGGGTGGCCGCCCTCGTGCTCGGGGCCGTCGGCAGACCGCGGCTGCGGCACTTCACCGCGGCCCAGTGGCGTCCCGTGCTGGGCCTCGCGCTGGTCTTCGCGGGGATGAACCTGTCCCTGTACCTGGCGATCGAGCGTATCGGGCTCGGGCTGGCCGTCACGCTGGAGTTCCTCGGCCCGCTGACCGTGGCCCTGTGCGGCTCCCGCCGCCGTGCCGACCTGGCCGCCGCGCTGGCGGCCGCGGGCGCGATCGCGGTCCTCACGCGCCCCACACCCTCCACCGACTACCTGGGGATCGGTCTGGCCCTGCTGGCCGCGACGTGCTGGGCCTGCTACATCCTGCTCAACCGCGCCGTCGGAGCCCGCCTGCCCGGTCTGGAGGGCTCGGCGGCCGCGGCGGCCGTCTCCGGCGCCCTCTACCTGCCGGTCGGAGCGTGGGCCCTGTGGCACCACCCGCCCACACCCACCGCGCTGGGCTGCGCCCTGGCAGCCGGGGTGCTCTCCTCCGCGGTGCCCTTCCTGACCGATGTGGTCGCGCTGCGCCGCGTCCCGGCACACTTCTTCGGCGTATTCATGAGCGTGAACCCGGTCTTCGCGGCCCTGGTCGGTCTCGTCGTCCTCGGACAGCGCCTCGACGCCCTCGCCTGGCTCGCCATCGCCGTGATCGTCGGCGCGAACACCGCCGTGGTCTCCACCGCGCACCGTTCCACCGCCCGCCGGAGCGCGACCTGACGTACCGCTCAGCGGCGGGGCGGCCGGCTCTAGGGTGGTGGTCGCGGACGTACGCCGGCCGTCGGCTTCACGACGCCCGGGCGTGGGGGCGCGGGCCGAGTCGGCGGAACCGGACGCAGGACGGAGAAACGGTGACAGAAGGCAGCCGCGGGGTGCTGGGAGTCGTGGGTACGGCCACCGACGGGGTGGAGACGCTGCGCACCGGACTGGTCGGGCCGGCCATCGAGCTGGGCTGGCAGGTGGCCGTGACGCTCACACCGAACGCCGGAAGATGGCTCAGGGCGAACGGTGAGTGGGACCGGCTGGAGGCGCTGACCGGCCTGCCGGTGCGGGACACCCCCCGCCTGCCCGCGGAGCCCCGCCCGCACCCGGTCGCCGACTGCTACGTCGTCGCACCCGCGAGCGCGAACTACGTCGCCAAGCTCGCGACGGGGATCGCCGACAACCAGGCCCTGACGCAGGTGGGCGAGGCACTCGGCACGGCGGGCGTCCCTGTGGTGGTGTTCCCCCGGATCAATGCCGCGCACGCGCGGCACCCGGCGTGGGAGGGGCACATCGGAACACTGCGCAGGGCGGGCGTCGAGCTGGTGTACGGGCCGGACGTCTGGCCCCTGTACGAACCGCGACAGGGCCCGGAGGTACGGGAGCTCCCGTGGGCGGCGATCCTGGAACGCCCGGCCGTGGGCCCGCGTTGAGACCGGGCCTCCTTAGGATGGCCCGAAGTACACGGGCCGACGGGCGGGGTGGGACATGGCAGGCCGGGTCACAGCGGTGAGCAGCAACGGGACGTACTCGTTCAGCAAGCCCAACCGCGCCTCCGTCACGCTGCTCGCCGGCCTCGGCGTCGAGGGGGACGTCCACGCGGGCGAGACGATCCGCCACCAGTTCCGCATGACGTACGAGCCGGACCTGCCCAACCTGCGCCAGGTGCACCTGATGCACGAGGAGCTCTTCGACGAACTCGCCCTCAAGGGGTACGCCGTCACGGCGGGCCTGCTCGGCGAGAACATCACCACCCGCGACGTCGACCTGCTCGGCCTTCCGACGGGCACCCTGCTGCACCTCGGCGAGGAGGCGGTGGTGGAGGTGACGGGCCTGCGCAACCCGTGCGCGAAGATCAACGACTTCCGGCCGGGCCTGCTCGGAGAGATGTTCGCCATCGATCAGGTGTCGGGGGACTTCACGTTCAGGTCCGGCGTCATGGCCGTGGTCCGTCACGGCGGCCAGGTCCGCCCGTACGACGCGGTGGAGGTCGAGCTCCCGCCGACCCCGCACCGCCCGTTGGAGCGCGTCTGAGGGGCGGCTCCTACGAGCTCGGCGCCGAGCCGTTCCGTCGCTCATGACGCGCACGTGCGAGGTGATGCGCTTCGCGCAGCAGACGGCGCACCGCCTCGTCGGTCCGCCCGCCCGGATTCACCACCGCGAGCCAGCCGAGGGAACCGTGGACCGGGTGTGCGATCACGGTGTCGGTGACGCCCGGGTCGTCGTCCGGGGCCGTCTCGCGCGGCGCGCGGCCGGTCCAGTCGCTGAACGTCTCCTTACCGGCGGCGACGTTGACGCGGAAGGTGTCCGGACGGTCCAGGCGCGACAGCTCGTCGCCCGGGTAGTTCTTCGTCACGACCGTCGCGAACGGTTGTGCCGTTCTCGGCGCGACGCCGTCGGGCGCGTAGTAGAAGAACGTGTCCCCCCAGCTGATCTCGGGCGTTCCGTCGCCGGGTGCCGGCCTGACGGCCAGGACGCCGCCGAGGCCTCCCACGAATTCGGTGATCTCGTCGATGGTCATGTGCTCAAGCGTTTCATTAAGGTGCTAGTGGAGGCTTTGGACGGGAATCCGGAGGAGCGGCGGGTGTCAACCCTCAAGTCGTCGGAACTGCGCACGGTCGATGTCGCACGGCGGGCGGGGTACTCCGTCCAGCAGATCCGCAACCTCGAACGCGACGGTGTCCTGCCGGCGGCGACGCGTACGGCCTCGGGCTACCGGGTCCACGGGGAGACCCACGTCCTGTCCGCGCTGGCCTACCGGGCCCTCGCCGCCGCCACGGGCCCGGTCGAGGCCAAGCGGATCGTGCGTGCCGTGCACGCACGCACCGTCGGTGAGGCACTCGCGCTGCTCGACGCGGCGCACGCCCGTCTCACCCGGGAACGTACGGACCTGGAACTCGCGAAGGAGGCCGTCGCGTCGATCGCCGCCGAACTCATCGAGGACGTACGCCCGTCGGACTCGATGGGCGTCTCCGAACTCGCCGCCGCGCTCGGAGTGCGCCCGTCCACGTTGCGGCACTGGGACGCCGAGGGGCTCGCCGTCCCGGACCGGGTACCCCCACGGGGGACGCGGCGGTACTCCCCCGCCCAGACCCGGGACGCCCGGATCGTGCACCAACTGCGCAGCGCCGGTTACCGGATCGACCCGCTCCGGGCCTTGATGCCGAGCCTGCGGAGCGGGCCCGGAAGGGAGGAGGCCGGAGCCGCGCTGGCCGCCCGGGGCGCGAGTATCGCGGCCCGCTCCCGTGCCCTTCTCGACGCCTCCGTGCCGCTCCACTCGATACTGGCAACACGCCAAGAACCCTGCTAGCAGGGATGTCTCACCACGGAGGGCCCGACACCGGTCCTTGAGTTCTAGTGGTTGTCGCAACACCCCAGTTCAGGGGATGCGATGGACTTCAAGATCCGGGACCGGTCCGCTATCCAGGGGCGCCGTCCCTTGTCCGAGGAACGGCGCCTCTACCTTCAGCTCATGCAGCAGGGTGTGAGCAACAGAGAGGCATGCCGGATCGTCGGCATCAACGAGAAGACCGGGCGGCGCTGGCGTAACGGCCGCGCTCCGTCCGGCGGGCACGTCGGGGCGTCACCGATCACCGCGGTGGCGCCTTTGCCCGGTCTCTCGCGGTATCTGCGCGAGAGCGACCGCATACACATCGCCGACCGGCTGCGGGAGAAGGCAACGGTCCGCGCGATAGCCGCCGAGCTCGGCCGCAGCCCGTCCACGGTCAGCCGGGAGATCCGCCGCAACCGTCACCCGGTCAACGGCCAGTACCGGCCGCACGCGGCCCAGGCCCGCGCCGATGCCCGCCGGCCCCGCCCGAAGCCCGGGAAGATCGGCCAGAACCCACAGCTGCGGGACTTCATCCAAAACCACCTGGACATTCGGTGGAGCCCTGAGCAGATCTGCCAGGCTCTGCGGGCACAGTTCCCCCAGCAGCCGGAGATGCACGTGGTCCACGAGACGGTCTACCAGGCCCTCTACGTCCAGGGGCGGGGCGAACTGCGCCGCGAGCTGGCCCGCGCCCTGCGATCGGGCCGTGCCCGGCGCAAACCCCGCCGCCAGGCCCAGCAGCGCCAGCCGCGGTTCGCCACTCCGATGGTCATGATCAGCGAACGACCGGCGGAGGCGGAGGACCGGGCCGTCCCCGGCCATTGGGAGGGCGACCTCATCATCGGCAAGGACGGCAAGTCCGCCATCGGCACCCTGGTCGAGCGCGCCACCCGCTACGTCATGCTCCTGCACCTGCCCGGCGACCACGGCGCCGAAAGCGTCCGGGACGCCCTGGTCACCACGGTCCAGACCCTGCCCGCCCACCTCCGAAGGTCCCTGACCTGGGACCAGGGAAGCGAGATGGGCGCTCACGGCGCCTTCACCATCGCCACCGCCGTCCCGGTCTACTTCTGCGACCCCGCCAGCCCCTGGCAACGAGGCTCGAACGAAAACACCAACGGCCTGCTCCGCCAGTACTTCCCCAAAGGCACCGACCTCGCCGTCCACCCCCGCGAACACCTCGACGCCGTCGCTGCTGAGCTGAACGGCCGCCCACGCAAAACGCTCGGCTGGGAAACCCCAGCCGAGCGCCTGCATAAACTACTCGCGGCCTGACCAACACGACCACGTGTTGCGACGATCCCTAGAAACCGCCGTCCGGTGTCGGGCCCCCTGGGCGGTCGACGCGCGAGGCGGGCGCCCGGCAGGCGCCTCACCTCATGCGTCAGGCGTGCGAACCCGCCTTGCGGCGGCGTACGACGAACATCGCGCCCGCTCCGATCGCCAGGGCCGCGCCGCTCGCGAGCGCGAGCTGCGAGTTGGCGTCGGACGAGCCGGTCGCGGCGAGGCTGCCGCCCGCGGGACTGGCCGACCCGGCGCTCTGCGGCTTGAGGTCCGAGGTGTTCGGCTTGGTCGTGCTGGGCTTCGCGTCGTCGACCTTGCCGGGCTTGCTGCCCGCGGCGGCGATCATGAACTCGTAGCCCTCGAGGTCCGGGCTCCCGCCGCAGGTGCCGTTGTCGTTCCAGTAGTCACCGGCGACGAAGGTGACGCCGTTGCCCGCGGGGGCCGAGGCGTCGACCGTGAGGCGCAGCTTGATGTCGGCGTGGGCGCCGGCCTTCAGCGGGCTGATCTTCTCGATGTAGTTCTCGTTGTCGACGTTCTTCCACTTCGAGGACGAGGCGGACGACCACTGCAGGTGCACCAGGTGGTCGATGTCGTTGAGCCCGCTCCGGTCGGTGGCGTGGGCGTAGACGAACGGGAACACCTCGTCCATCGTCTTGTCGGTGCCGTTGGTCACCCGGAGCTTGAAGTTGACCTTCGTGCCGGCGACGACCGTGGACGGCAGACCCGTGACGACCGTGGTGAGCTTGGCCTCGGGGACGCAGGTCTCGTCCTCCCCGCCGTCCCCACCGTCCTCGCCGCCCTCGGCCTCCTCTTCCTTCGCCTTGGCGAGCGCCGCGTCGGCGGCGTTCTTGTCGGCGAGCGCGGCCTCGGTGGCCTTCTGCAGCTCGCCGATGGCCCGGGCTGCGGCGATCCGCTCCTCGGTGTACGCCTTGTCGGCCTCCAGGACCTTGGCGTCTGCGGCGGTCTTCGCCTCGTCGGCGACCACGGCGGCGGCCTGCGCCTCGGCGAGAGCAGCCGCCTTGGCGGCCTTCTCCTCGTCAGTGGCCGTCCTCAAGGCTTCTTCAGCGTCAACGACCGCCTGGTCGGCGGCGGTTTTCGCGGTGGCGGCCTCTGTTGCCGCCTCCTTGGCCTCCTTGGCGGCCTTGGCGAGGAGCGAAGTCTCCTCAAGAGACCTCAGAGCCGCCACGGCGGCCTTCTCGGCCGCCAAGGCGTCGTCGTACGCCGTCTGCGCCGCGGCGGCGGCCTTCTCCAGCTCCGCGACGGACGACTTCTCCTGCGTCTGCGCCGCCGGCTTGTCGTCGGCGAACGCGGGGGTGACCGACAGCAGCAGCGCAGGCGTGGTCACTGCGGCGGCGACAGCTGTGGCAAGTATCTGGCGAATCTTCACTAGAGCCCTTCGGGGTCCGAATAAGAGAGAAGGGGTCGCAGCGGAATGGGACACGCATACGCGACTTGAGGTGATCGTATGACCGGGAGGGCGGTCCGCCCTCACATTTTCTTCACCTGCCCGCAGCGGTGATACCGCACCGGGGCAGACAGAAAAGACGAATAGGTGCAGTTGCCTTCACTACCTGTGCTTTCGCTGTGAGGAACGCCACACGCCCCTGAACAGGCCTTCTCGGCCGCCCGGATCGAGGGGCCTCTGCCGGCGCCGGTCGTGGCGGCACGGAGCACCCGGCCGGATCAGCTGAGCGCTTCGATGGCCTTCACGACCAGGGCCCGAGCCTCGGCCCCGTACACGGCCGTCCCCCGCATCTGCTCGAACGCCCGCACATACAGATCGATCTCGCTGGGCTGGGTGATCCGCACCTGCGCCGACACCAGCTCGACGGACACGAGCTCGTCGTCGTACACGTGGAACGTCTCACGCGGCCACTGTCCACGTGTCGCCGTTGTCGGGATGATGCCGAGCGACACGGCGGGCAGGGCTCCGGCCGACAGGAGATGCCCGAGCTGCGCGGCCATGGCCTCGGCGTCGCCGATTCGGTAACGAAGGACGGCTTCTTCCATGAGAAGGACGAATCGATGGCCACGCTCGTGAATGATCTGCGAGCGCTCCACCCTGGCACGGGCGGCAGCGGCACTGTCATCGACGGGGAGGTCGCGGAACCGGGCGCTCATCCCCAGGACGGCCGCGGCGTAGCCCTCGGTCTGGAGCAGACCAGGCACGAGGGAGGAGGAGTACACGCGGAACAACTCGGTCTGCTGGAAGAACGCCACCGCGCTGTCCTGGAGTTGCTTCAGTCCGCTACGCGTCCTGCTGCGCCACTCGCTGTACATGGACTCCGCATGCAGCGACTGGGCGATCAGGTCCTCTACCTGGTCCTCCGCCCCGATGGTGCGGCACCAGAGCCGAATGTCCGTGGCGGTAGGCGCCGTTCGCGCGTTCTCGATCCGGGAGGTCTTCGCGTGGTGCCATCCACACCCTGAGGCCAGCTCGACGACGGTGAGCCCCGCCCCCTTCCGCAGGTCACGCAGACGCCTGGCGACGACTTCGCGAGCGGATTGCGCGGAAGAGGAGGGGAGCGTCATATGACCTGTCCGATGGTTCTGATCAGCGAATCGTGTACTCGTCGTGCGGCAGCGCTCGTTCCCACACCGTCTCGAACGCACCCGCGCACAGCTTCACTGCCCCCGGAACGTCGGTGACTTCCGGTCCCTGCGAAGAGCCGTCACCCGCGAAGTGGTTCCACTGCACGACGCGGCCGTCGAACAGCCAGAAGTCGTTGCCGGGCAGCGCGATGTCCGAGGCCTGGCGGCGTGGCAGCCACCGCACCTGCTCGCCCGCCGCCACGTTCGTGAACGTTCCGGAGTGCTCGTAGCGGATGTACTCGCTCACGGGCTCCGACACGATCCGGGCCCGCCGTATGCTCACGCCTCGACTCACTGTTTCGGCGACGAGATCGAGCCACGGCCGCCACCAGGAGGCCCGGTCGGTCGGATCGTGCCGGTACCCGGCGCGCCATGCGGCGAAAGGGCCGCTCTCGTAGTCGACGGCGTACGCGTCCCGCATCTCCAGATGCACGGCGGACTCGGTGCAGTCACCGAGAAGCTCACGGAAGCTGGGTGGCACGCTCGACGGCATCACAAGCCTCCCTGATCACGCCAACCATCCTGGCGGGGATACGGATCACCGCTTCGGTGTCGGGGATTCCCACAGCGTGCCCGGGGATCTCCGTCGCGGCGCACTCCGCCTCGAGTTCGGGGCTGGGCTTCCATCCCTGGAAGACTAGTTCCTTCTCCTCCAGGTCGGCCCAGACGGTCGGGCTTTCCTGATCGCCCGTGTTCGGGTCGATCCCGATGAACAGTAGCGACATTGCTGACTCCGCCCATGTGGTGTGCAGTTGTGTGCAATACGTTCGGCCTCCGGTTCTCCTCCGTCAAGACGGTCTGCCAGAATTTCAGCCTTCCAGGTGGAGCGCACGCACATATTTGCACATGACTGGCACCTGTGGATGGGTCGTCTCTACGGTCCCCGGTATCCCTCAACGACCGGGAAGGGGAGGCCGCCCGTGGCGATGACGCTCAAGGTGTACGAGGTGAACCGTGACGGTGGGATCCGGATAGTGCGCGAGGAGGCCGAGGTCGTTCCCCTGGACACGTCCGAACCGTCCTCGGCGTACCCCGCCTGCACATGCCCCCGGTGCGAGAGGCGTTCGCCATGACCGCGCACCCCCGCCCGCTCCCCGGACCGGACCGGCTCACGTGGGACCAGTCCGCCGGTCGCGCCTGCGTCTACTGCGCACGGCCGCTCACGTCCGGAGCCGTCCACGTCGGCACGATCCGGGATCGTCTCGGCGCGCACGTGCTCGACACCGAGGCCTGGGCCGGGCCCTGTTGCTCGACCACCGCATCCCCTGACTCCGAACGGTAGAGGAGAACACCATGAACACCCGAGGACACACTCCGCCGGTGGCGAGCGACGGCAAGCACGGCGGCAGCCCCGTGCTTGCCGTCGCTCGCCACCGGCGGAGTGTGTCCTCGGGTGTTCATGGTGTTCTCCTCTACCGTTCGGAGTCAGGGGATGCGGTGGTCGAGCAACAGGGCCCGGCCCAGGCCTCGGTGTCGAGCACGTGCGCGCCGAGACGATCCCGGATCGTCTCGGCGCGCACGTGCTCGACACCGAGGCCTGGGCCGGGCCCTGTTGCTCGACCACCGCATCCCCTGACTCCGAACGGTAGAGGAGAACACCATGAACACCCGAGGACACACCCCGCGTTCGGCGAGCTCCTGGACCAAGTCCCGGTAGGTGGGGATCCGTTCTCCTGCGCGCACGTCAGCCTCCGGTCCGGGCGGGGCCGCCCCCGCCGTCCCCCGACGGGGGCGGCCCCGCCCGGACCGGAGGCTGACGTGCGCGCAGGAGAACGGATCCCCACCTACCGGGACTTGGTCCAGGAGCTCGCCGAACGCGGGGTGCTCGGACCTCGCTGGCGGCAGGTGTTCGACGCCGTGCCCCGGGAGCGGTTCATCCCCGAGGACATCTGGCGCCAGCTGCCCGACCGGTGCGAGCCGGTCGTCGGGACGGACGCCCGGCTCGCACTGGTCAACTCCGACGAGCCCGTCGTCATCCAGCTCGACGACGGAGCCGAAGACGGGCCCGGCATCGCGACATCGTCGAACTCCCAGCCGTCCATGGTCGCCCGGATGCTGGAACTGCTCCATGTCGAGGACGGACACCGGGTGCTGGAGATCGGCACCGCGTCCGGCCACGTGGCCGCGCTGCTCTCCGAGCGCCTCGGTGAGGATCAGGTCCACAGCATCGAGATCGACCCCGTCCTTGCCCAGCGGGCCGCCGCCGCGCTCGCGGAGGCCGGGTACCACCCGCACCTGCGCTGCGGTGACGGCGAGGTGCCCTGGCCGGATCTGGGCCCTGTCGACCGGCTGATCTCCACCTGCGCACTCCGGCACGTCCCGCACGCCCTGGTCGGACAGGTGCGGCCCGGCGGGATCATCGTGGCCCCGCTCGTACGGGACTTCTGGTCCGGAGCCCTGGTCGCGCTGAACGTCCAGGCCGAGGGGACCGCAATCGGCACGTTCTGCGGCGGGGCGTCCTACATGCCGATGCGTGCTCACCGTGCGGCCGTTCCTCACCCAGTCGACGGGGCGACGGGCCGGAGCCGCAGTGCGGGACCGGACCCGGCGCAGTTCCTGCGCCTCGGGTTCGCGCTCTACGCCGGGGCCCGACTGCCCGGCGTACGCCTTACGCACGCGGACACCCCGGCCGGTGTCCAGGTCTGGGCGAGCCGCGAGGACGGCGCCGCCGCCGTCGCCGCCACCGAGGAGGAGGTCTGGCAGTACGGGCCCGGGTTCCTGTGGGAGGAGATCGAACAGACGTGGCTCGAGTACGCGGCACTCGGGCACCCGGAAGCCGACCGGTTCGGGCTGACGGTGACCGACCGGGGCCAGCAGGTCTGGCTCCGCGACCCGCACGCCGTCATCGAGCCCGCCAGACCCCGGCAGGAAGCGTGATGCCGGTCAGCGGCCACCGGCCTCAGCCGTGCGGAGTGGGCCGGTAGACGAGCTCCTGGGTGCGGCCGTCGAGCGTCCGGTGCTCGATCAGCTCGAGGTCGAAGTCGGCCGCGCCCCGGAAGACCGGGTCCAGCCCGCTCTGCCCGGTGATCACGGGGAAGAGCGTCACCTGGACGCGGTCGACCAGGCCGGCGGCCATCAGCGCCCGGTTCATCGACAGGCTGCCGTGGGACCGCAACGGCACGTCGGACTCCTTCTTGAGCCGGGCGACGACGTCGACGGCGTCGCCGCTCGCGAGGGTCGCGTCCGGCCAGTCGAGGGGCCCCTCCAGCGTGGTGGACACCACCGTTGCCGGGAGGCTCCTCATCCGTGTGACCCACGGGTCACGCACATCGGACACCTCGTCGCTCGACGCCAGCATCTGCGCGAACGCGCGATACGTATTGGCCCCGAAGACCATCCGCTGCTCCTCGCGGTACAGGCCGAGGCGGCGGTCGAGGAGCTCGGGGCCCTGCTTGCCCCAGTAGCCGGTCCAGTCGCCGCCGGCGGCACCGAAGCCGTCGAGGCTGGAAAACACATCGAATGTGTAGGTGGCGGCCATGGTGCTCTCCTAGGCTGCGATGGGTCCCGTATGTGGATGAAGACCGGAAAACACGGTGAAACTCATCGCTGCCGGGCGCCTGCCCCCCGGAGACGACCGCCCCGGGTGCGGCCCCGGTAACTGGTGCCACAGCCGGGAAGGGGTGAAGGTCAGCGCGATCGGCGACGCGGTGGGCGGAAAGAGGGCGCCCGGAAACACCGATTCACCGGTCTACCTGCTCTTCCCGTGCTCGGGACGGGAGCCGAACCGAGGTTCTGACCGACGGTTCGAACGGCCGCCTTCCGCCTCGTACGCCCGGTGATCCGCCTGTCACGGACTCTCGGTGAAGCGGACGGACCAGGCGTAGCCACTCAAGCTGTCGTGCGGAACCCGCCGGACCTCCCTGACCTGGCAACTGTCGTGGGCGTACTTGAGGGCGAAGCGGTCGTGGCGCTGCTTGTCGGTGAGGTCCTCCATGGACAGAGGCGCTCCGACCACGAGATCTTCGTGAACGACTTCGTCCGTGGCGGCCCCGTTCGAGCAGGCCGAGCAATGATGCGTTTTCGGTAGGGCCATGCGTTCAGTGTGCTCCTACCCCAGTGCCCCTGGCACTCGGAGCGCCTACGGGAGCCGAAGGGCGGGACGGAGAGATTCCGGACGGAGGACCCTCGTGACAGATGGATCCTCAACGCCACGCGTGGCGGACCTTCAACCGCCCGAACCCCATGGTTCCGGAGATCCGGATTTCCGGCCCACCGGGGCGCGAGCGCCGCGTGGTCCTGTAACGCGAGTCCTTCCACCCGGTGTCCAGACCCTCGATGTCGACGATCGCGTCGCGGGGCAACGTGATCCTGGCCCGTCCGGTGCCGAGCTGCAGCTCGATGTCGACCACGGCGTGCTCGATGACCGCCCGGGACAGGTCCAGGTGCACCCTCCCGAACGCGGACTCGACCTTCAGACGCCGGGGCACCCGCCATACGCCACGCCGCCGGATCCGTCCGCCGGCGACGGCGATCGTGGACGCGGTGTCCGCCTTCTCCGCCGGGAGGGCGGACAGGGCCGACACGAGCTCCCTGCGCGACGTGACGGTGAGCACCTGGTGGAGGCGTTCGTCCAAATCCTCGTGCGAGATGTGGCCTTCGGCATACGCCTCCTGCAGGCGCCGCACGGCCGTCTCACGTTCGTCATCGCTGATCAGTGGCAGCCGGTCTTCCGGCATAGCGGTCACCGTTGCACTCTACTGCCGTGCCGGCGATGCGAACGGGCCGAAGTCTCATCCCTTCCGGGAGGGGCGGAATGGCCGCGCCATATGGCTCGGCGGGGGCCATGTCCGATCGCGACTGGTACGGCGACCGCGAGTACTGCGAAGCAGACCGACAGGCCGAACGCGCAACTCGGTTCGGCTGGGCGGCGATTGCCGGAACGGCAGGAGCACCGGGCTGCGCGCTCGTCCTCCTGCTCGCGCTCTGCGTCATCGCAGCCGCGGCGTGCCTGTGCGCCGTGGTGGCTGTGGACTACTGAACTCCGCCTGCCGGATCGGCATCACACCGGCGCATCAAGCCCGTTGTCAGTGCGAGCCTTTATGGTTTCAATCGCGCGGTCGGCTTCCGGGGGTTCCAGCTCTGGAAGGAATGGCTGCATCCCCGGCCTGTCTGGGGGCGGCCCGGAGAATCGTCCGGGACCTAACCGACGGCCGGGCTTCGTCGATGGCCAACAGATGACCTGCCAGAGCCGACCGCGCACCACTCCCCCTCACATCATCCGACCCGAGGCGTATGAGCCACGCGCGACGTGAGCACCACCCGCTGGACCCGTTCGTCGATCCGCGTCGCGGCGCGATGCCTGGCTCTGGCGGACCGGGTGGGACAAGCTGCGGCACATGAACTGGATGCCCCTGCTCTCCACACTGGCCGGTGCCGTCATCGGCATCTCGGCAACTCTGATCGCGGATCGTAACCGGTGGCGGCGAGAGGAGGCCAGGCACGCACTGGAACTACGGCGCGAGGTGTACAGCGAGTTCGTCTCCGCCCTCAAAACCGCGGGTGAAGAGATCCGCGCCGTCGCTTTGGGTGATCACATGTCCGACTCGGCGCGTGACGCAGCCGTGCGGGAAGCCTTCCGTGGCACCGGTATCTACACGACGAGTGAACGCCTCTGGCTCGTGGGCCCGCCCCAGGTCGTGGCGGCGGGGAACGAGGCGTTCCACAGCTGGCGCACGATACGTGACGCCTACGCCCGGGGTATGGCTGTCGGATCCGCCGAGGAAACGCCCCTCATCGCGCAACGGCGCACGGCCATGGCTCGGATGCGTCGTCTCATGCGTGAGGATCTCGGCATCGGGCCCCTCGAGATCGAGTGAGAATCCCACTGGCTGAGCCCCCGCTGGTGCGGAAGGCCGGCCACGCTGCTCATCATGGACGGCCCCGGGTCCCGCAGCTCAGGAACGAACAAGGCCCAGGCCCCCGGTTCTGCACCGGTGACCTGGGCCTTCATCGTGCTACCTACTGGTGGGCGCGGACGGTTTCGAACCGCCGACATCTGCTTTGTAAGAGCATCCGTCGAATAGCCTTGGGAACTCCGAGACTTTCCGAGAACTTCCGAGACTCGCGAACTACTCCGAGCCTCTCACAATCCGGGAACTTCCGAGAACTTCCGAGACCCTCCGAGGGGGGTTTGTGGACTCCCTGTGGACTCAGGCGGATTCTTGGTCCGGAACAACCCGGAGTCCACTACGGCTGCTAAGCGCCGCCCGCACGTTCTCCCGCGCACCCTCACTCTCGTGCGTGTAGACCCACGTCACCCGGCCGCCACGCTCCTGCCCCAGCACCGACTGCGTGTCCTTCTCGGAGATGCCGGCATGGTGCAGGACGGACGTCACCCGGTGCCGGTACTCGTAGATCCGCGGCCACCACTCGACGTGCCCGGTCTCCGGGTTGACCACCTCGCGCGCCACCCCGGCCTGCTTGATGGCTGTCCGCCAGGGCCGCTTCGACATGTTGTTGGCGTTCAGCGCCTGCCCTCGCGGGCCGCGGAACACCAGCTCGTCCACAGCCAGGTCGTACCCGTCCCCGATTCGGGAGCGAGTCGCGTGCGGCTTCCACTTCTCCTTCATGGACTGGATCGCCCCGAACGCAGTCGGGGTGAGGGGCACCGTACGGAACCCGGCCTTCGTTTTCGGCGCGGCCTGCCGACGAAGCTTGCCCTTGTCGAGAACGAGGATCTCCTTGATGTGGACGAGCATCTCCTCCTCGTCCACGCAGTGCAGCCGGAGACCGGCGTACTCCCCCGGCCTCATGCCGGTCTCGTGAGCGAAGTCCCGGAGGATCACCTGGTAGTAGGCGGGCAGCGCAGCGTGGATGAGCGCGTATTGCGCCTCCGTTGGTGGCTTCAGGTCATCGGGGTGCTTCTCGACCCGGGGGGTGGTGATCTCCAGATGGAGTGCCGGGTTGACGGAGATCCGCTCCCCGTCCTTGATGGCCGCGTCAAGCAGAGCGGTGAGCAGTTCCTTGCACCGCTTCTGGCTCTCGTGCCCCTTCACGTCCCGGCTGAGCCACCGCTGGAGCTCCATGTACTCCAGGTCGATGAGCCGGTACCCGCCCCACTTCTTCTCGATGTGGGTCTTCCATACCCCGACCTTCCGGTTCCGGGTAGTGACGCGCCCCTTCTTCTCCTGGACTTCCCACCACTCCGCCCACCATTCGGCGAGGGTGATCTTTCCGCGCTTCGGATCCCGGTATGTACGGTCCCGGACTGCGGTCCGGATCTTGTCGAGAAAGGCGTCAGCCCCCTCGTCGCCCGTCTTCTTCTTGAAGTTCCGGGCGGTCTGCTTCCCGGTGGGGTCCCGGTAGCGGGCCTGCCAGCTGCCGATGCAGTCGCGCCGGGCCTTCCGCTCTCCGTGTTCTGCCGGCGGATACTC
The DNA here is from genome assembly GCF_002941025.1 of Streptomyces sp. QL37. NCBI lineage: Bacteria > Bacillati > Actinomycetota > Actinomycetes > Kitasatosporales > Streptomycetaceae > Streptomyces > Streptomyces sp. QL37. Next base: position 2,441,152 of record NZ_PTJS01000001.1, read on the forward strand.
CGCGATGCACTCCGGGCATCCGCATTTCTTCGTTCGGATCTGGCGTGGGTTGTTGACTGGCTTACGCGCCATGACTCACCGCCTGCTCTCCCGTCCTCTGCTGGGGAATTCGGGGAGTCAGGTCGAGCGGCTCCCCGCAGAAGCAGACTGCACCGAAACGGGGCTGCGGCACTGCCAGTTCGGTGAGAATCGCCCGCGCGGCGATGACGGTGTGTGCCGAATCCAGGCCGGGGGGCAGAGCGATCGTCTGAGTACCGGCGTCGAACGGCGGTACGGACCCGATCGGAGCGAAGCTGACGCGCATGCACATGTGAAACCCCCGTGAACGCAGGTAGGACTGGGAACCTGCGACCGAAGGGGGAGGGCATCGGCCGTCGAACGACCGTACCTCTAGATGGTGGAATATGCGACTACTGAGACGGAAGTTGACGACCTGTCATGCACAGGGAGTGACGGGCTCCATTTAGCTGAGACTCACGACAACGCGGAACGGTTGTGCTCGTTCAGCGCACGGAGTTCGAGCTCCTTGATTTCCTGCTGCTCAGCGGTAAGGCCCCGGAAAAGTTCGAGGAGACGCTCTTCGGCAGCGGGGCTGAGGGGGCCGGGAGTTTTCCGGCCGGCGGCCGCGAAGATCTGGTCTTCGGTGAACTTCGGGTACCTGGCGGCAAGCTTGTGCAGGGCCTCCGGACGGGGCTGCCGCTTGCGGTGGACCCAGGTGTTGACCGTAGACACGGACACCCCAATAGCCGACGCGATCGCGCTGTCGTTCACGCCGTACTCGTCTTTCAGGCGCGCGAGCAGCTGCGCGAAGTCTTCGGTGGGGGTCGCATCCTCGTTAGCCACGGGCCCAAGGGTGCCCGCACCTCTCTACTTTTCGCAAGTAAAAGTAGAACCATGGCGGGTATTGGTGCAACGCGTAACCTCCCCGTCACGCGCCGGTATCACGCGCCGGACCGCTGGCATATGCACACACCATAGAACAACCGTTCGAAGATCGGTACCCACCCCCAGAGATCTCGGAAGTTCTCGGAAGTTCTCGTTGACACGGCTGCGACTGCGACTGCGACTGTAGAACTGTCGCAGCACCTCACACCGAGGAGCTCACCACACCGAACAGCCCGAGGTACCCAATGCCAAAGGTGACCCGCACCGACGAAGGCAAGCCGCTCCGCGACGCACTTGCGCAGCAGCACCTGACCCTCGACGAACTCTCCGAGAAGACCAAGCAGGTCGACCCGGACGGGCGGGGAGTGAGCCCGGCAACCATCGCCCGACTCACCGGCCGAGGCACCACCGCCCGGGAACGCACCGAACTCCGCACCGCATGGCTCATCACCGAAGCACTCGATGACCGCATGCACCGCCTGTTCAGTCGCATGCCCTCACATTCGACCGCGACAGTAGAAAGGTCAAGCTCCGATGCCGAAGAAGACTGAGCGCCTCACCGCCCTTCCGGCCGGACTCCTCCCCCTGCTTTCCCAGCCGCAGTTGGAGACGTACTACGGCGTCTCCGACTGGCAGATCACCAAGTGGATCCGGCAGGGGATGCCGGTCCGCCCGTTCGCCGGCCGTCAGAAGCGCTTCGACCTCGCCGAGGTGGACGCGTGGATGGCCGAGCAGGACTCGGAGTTCGTCGCCTCCGGCGGGGCCGCGCCGCAGCTGGTCGCCGCCTCCGCCTGACCCCCAGAAACCACAGGGGCGCCCGGCCATGCCCGGCCCGACGCCCCAACGGCAGAACCTCAACCACTTCAGAAATCGAGGACACCGTGTCTCAGAATCCTATCCCCCAGCCGCAGTTGGGTGCCGCGTCGGCGCTGGTGCAGCTGCTCGCCGAGTACCCGGAGCTGCCGCACGCGTCGTGGTCGATCGACCTCGGCACTCTGCACGGCCACATCCACGACGCATCGTTCGCGGAGCTGGAGACGTACGCCCAGGTGTTGGGCGGGTCGATCCGGCCGCACGGCGACTTCGTCCTCAGGGGTGAGACGGTCCGCCCGCACTACCTGCACTCGACGTGGCGTGATGTGCCGGTTGAAGTCGTCGTGGTCCTGCCCGTTCCGATGGCTGTGCAGGTGGCGGCGTGAACGCCCGCCGGGTGAACGCTGCGGCCGGAGTAATCCTCGCCGCACAGAAGACGCGCCAGACGGCGGCCGGCATTGCGTCCTCGCTGGAGGCGGCAGGCCTGTTGCAGTCGCCCGAGTCGGCAGCCGAGCTGACCCGACTGCGTGCCCGGGTGGCCCTGCTCCCGGCCGAGGTGCTCGCCGACGTGGTCGCCGCTGCTGTCCGTACCCACGAGCGTGGCGGGTGGGACGACGCCCAGATCGATGCCCTGCGTACCGCCCTGTTCGAGTACCGCGACCGCGCGGAGACCCCGGCCCCGGTCACGCCCCGCAAGCCCCTCACCGAGGCATACCCCGGCGAACTGTTCATGTTCCGCGGCTTGGTCGGTGTCCTCCGGGTCGTCGCGCAGCACGGCGACATGGCCGAGGTGAAACGCCTGCTCGCCGAGCACACCGCCGACGAGCAGGACGCATACCCCGAGAACGTGGCCCCGCAGGTGACCAAGCTGCGGGCGCTCCTCGCCCCGTCCCCGGGTGAGCTGGCCGAGCAGCGGCACCTGCTGGACCCGCTGGATCACGTGTTGGAGCACCTCGCCGACGAGCGCCCTCAGGACGTCCCGACGGGCGGTGCGCTGTGAAGAAGACCGCGCAGACCAACGGCCGTCTCATCATCACCCCGCCCGCCAACCCCCACTGGACCGATGCGGACTACGCCCACGAGACCGAGGTGTTGCGCCTCGCCGTCTGGTCGTCGGTACGAAAGCTGCTGGCGGACGAGTGGCCGGGTTTCAGCGCCGCATTCACGGCCGATGACATCCAGCTCTGCGGGTACTGCCGCTCGGAGTTTGAATCGCTCACCGCGGACGAGGCCGCCGATGCCTCGACGTATCAGGACGAGCACAGCGTCGAGGGCGAACCGGTCTGCTGCAACCAGGCGATCGACGAGTTATGCGCGGCACGCGACATTCCGGCCGTGCAGTGGGACGTGACGCCATGACCGTCCTCGCCTTCATCTGCCTGGCCGTCGGCCTGTACGCCACGGGTTCGGCCGCCCACTTCGTCTTCGCCGACCCGACGGTCGACACCTACCGGCCCGTGTGGGCCGACCGCCTGGCCCTCACCGGGGCCGCGCTCCTCATGCTCCTCGGAGGCACCCGATGAAGATCTTCCGTGCGATGCGGTTCTTCCGCTTCCTCACCACCGCCCGCCCCCGCCTCCTTGGCGGCGCCTACTCCGGCCCCACCCGCGTCAACGTCTCCTCCATCCCCGGCGGCGCCGTTCTCCACCTCGACCACCACCTCGTCCGCGTGGTCCTGGAACTGGCCGAGCAGTTCACCGAGGACCCCGACGGTGTCGGCGACCAGCTCCGCGAAATCGACGCACTGTCCAACCCCGCCAAGGACTCACACGCCGAGCACGAGCGGGACCAGCTCGTCGACGAGCTGCTGGAGCAGGTCGGTGGGACGCACCTGCGTCTGCACGGCGACCAGGTGCGGCGGGTCGCGGAGCTGCTGCTCTCGTCGAACGGTGCGGGCACGGTCATCGCGATGCCGCGCCAGCGCCAGGCAGGTGCCGCGTGAACGCCTCAACAGCAGCCGCCGCCCTCGCCTCGCTGACCGACGACGCGCCCTCGTGGCTGCCCCCGGTCGACCACTGGGAGATCTCCCTGGTTGACGGCCGGTGGATCGTCAGCGGCCAGCTCAACAGCAACGGCGACACCCTCGGCGAAGGTGGCGCGTACCGGCTGCTCGGCCCGATCGCCGAGCAGTCCGGCCAGCAGCTCGCCGACGACGGCCAGTTGATCCGGGCCTCGTTCGTGCACTTCAACGTGCAGTGCGACGTCTGGTTCCTCCGGGCCGGCCGCGCGTGGGTTACGCCCGCTCGATGCGCGACGTGCCCCACCGAGCTGGCCGGTACCGGCACTTCGTACGTGCGGCTCGGCGAGGGCGACCGTGAGGCGCCTGTGATCTGCGTGCCGTGCCGTGACCGGATGCAGACGGAGTGGGTGGCTGGCGTTCTGGCCGCCGACGCCGCCGCCCTGATCCGGGTCAAGGACGCCGCGGCCATCCTCCGGGACCTCCGCCCCGGAGCCGACGCCGCCCGCCGGCAGAGCGCCGCACGCGACACCGACGGAGGCACCGCATGAGCCCCCGCGCCTGGGGCTGCTCCCTCACCTTCGGCCTCCTCATCGACACCGCCATCGCCATCAGCGTCCTGCTCATCCTCGGAGGCACCGCGTGATCACCACCATCACCCGCCGCGACTGGCTCGCCGAAGCAGTTCAGGCCGAGAGCACCCCGGTCACCACGCAGCGTGCCGCCGCACTGCTCACCGGCTCGCCGTGGCCGACGGCCGGCCGGAACACGGCGCGGAAGGATCTGCGGGCGCTGACCGCCCGGGGCGTCCTCGCCGCTGTCGACGTCGACGGCCGCCGCGCCTACACCCCGAAGGGAGACCAGCTGTGAGCGCACGTACCGAGATCCTCGCCGCTCTCCAGCGCGCCGGGTACAACGAGGCCGGGGCCACGGCTCTCCTCGGCCGGGCCGACAAGGAGCCCCGCGAGACTCCGCCGGACCCCGACTTCCGCGAGACCCTCGCGGGCGGCCACGCCCTGATCGTCGAGTACGGCGACTGCGAGATGCACGGCTCGTGCCAGTGCGGCAAGCGTCTGGGCATCACGACGCCGGACGCCAGCCTCGACACGTTCGTTCCGAGCTGGGAGCGGCACTGCATGACGGAGGTAACTCCGTGACGAACACCGCGCTGGCCGGGGCTTCGGCCCCGGCCGCCGGCCGCAAGGTCACACCGACCGGCCGCCTCATCCTCCCCGCCACCGCCGACCGCGCCGACTGGCTCACCGCCCGCCGCTCCGGCATCGGCTCCTCCGACGTCCCCGCCATCCTCGGCCTCGTCGACTACACCCCGCCGCTCAAGGTCTACCTCGACAAGACCGGCCACGACATCGACGACGCAGGCGAAGCCGCCTACTGGGGCACCGTCAACGAGGAGCCCGTCGCCCGCCGCTGGGCCATGCTCAACCGCTCCGTCATCCGCCGTATCGGGCTCGTCGCCCACGTCAACCACCCGCACTGGATGACCACCCTCGACCGCCGCGTCACCGAGTGCCCGCTCTCCGAGGACGAGCAGGCGCCCTGTGCCCTGGAGGTCAAGACCCGCTCCGCCTTCAAGTCCGCGCAGTGGCACGCCGGAGCACCCGACGACGTCCTCGCCCAGATGCTGTGGCAGATCGCCGTCAACGGCTACGAGCACATGCACTACGCCGTACTCATCGGCGGCAACGAGTACCACCAGGGCACCGTCCGCCGCGACGCCTACCTCGACGTGATGGGCGACATCACCACCGCCATGGACAAGTTCTGGACCGACCATGTCCAGGCCGAGGTACCGCCCGAGCTCACCGGCGACGGCGAGGCGCTCACCCGCCTGTTCCGCCGCCTCCACCCCACCCGCTCCGGGTCGGTCGACATCGACCGCCACGACGACGCCCTCGACGCGCTCCTCGACTACCGCGTCCACCAGCGCGCCGAGTCCGCCGCGAAGAAGGCGAAGAACGCAGCGAAGGCCCGCATGATCGCCGCTCTCGACTCGGCTCAGTCCGCCCTGATCGGCGGTGAACGGGCCTACTCGCTGGAGCCCAGCAACGCCGCCCCGCGCGTCGACCTGGAGCAGCTCTCCGAGCGCTGGCCTGACGCGTACGCCGCGTGTGTCGCACCGAATCCGACCGAACGCATCGACATCGCCAAGCAGTACAAGGGGGACTTCTGATGGGGCTTCGCGAGAACGCCGCTGCGGCGGCCGGCCGCACCCTGACCGACGAGGAGCACGACTACTCGGCCGAGGCCGAGACCGAGTCGACACCGCAGCCCGACCCGATGGCCGACTACGAGCCGGGCGACGACGACCCGGACATGGTGCCCGTCCACATTGCATGGCTCCGAGTCCGTAAGGAAGTCCGAGCCATCTCCAAGTCGGAGCAGTACAACGGCGGTGGCACCCGCTTCAACTTCCGCGGCGTTGACACCGTCGTCAACACCTTCGGGCCGGTGACCCTGAAACACGGCATCAACATCTTCCCCGTCGGCGTGGAAGCGGAGCACCGCGACACCACCACGTCCAAGGGCAACAAGATGCGCGAGTGCACCGTGACTGTCTCCTGGATGGTCATGGGCCCCAAGGGCGACACCCTGCCCGCCCTGCTGAAGAGCCGCGGCGAGGCCCTCGACTCCGCCGACAAGGGCACCGCGAAGGCACAGTCCGTCGCGCTTCGGGTCCTGCTCCTGACTGGCGGCCTGACGCCGACGCACGACAAGGACCCGGATACCTCGTACGTCGAGCGTGGCAACGACGGCCCGGCCCGGTCTGCCGAGTCGTACCGCGACGAGATCCTCGACAAGAAGACGTCACAGGGCCGGTTGCAGCAGATCGGCTACGAGCTCGGCAACCTGCGGATGCTCAACGCCAAGGTCCAGAACGAGACCGGCGAGATGGAAACCCTCGACGGGCTCGGCCGGCGCATCTACTCCGAGCGCGCGGGCGGTACCCAGTGATGTTCGCCGAGACCCGCCGTATTGGCTGGGACACCGAGACCACCGCCCCCGACCCGACCGAGGCCCGCATCGTCACCGCGGCCCTCGTCGCCCGCGGCGGCGCGTCCGCCGACCGCGTCCAGACGTGGCTCATCAACCCGGGTGTGCCGATCCCGCCGGAGACCACCGAGGTCCACGGCATCACCGACGCCATGGTCCAGGCCGCCGGCCAGGCCCCCGCCGAGGCGCTCGAAGAGATCGCGACGACCATGCACAAGGCCATCGCGTACGGCATGCCGCTCATCGCGTTCAACACCGCCTACGACTGGACGGTCCTGAACTTCGAGCTGTCCCGCAACGGGCTGCCGATGATGGGCGACCGCCTCGGCACGACCCTCCCGACCCTGGTGGACCCGCACGTCATCGACAAGCAGGTCGACCGGTACGTCAAGGGCACCGGCATGCGGAAGTTGAAGCCGACCGCCGAGCGGTACGGCGTCGAGCTCACCGACTGGCACACCGCCGAGGCCGACGCCCTCGCCGCCCTGCTGATCGCCGAGGCGCAGTTCGCGAAGTACCCGCGGCTCAACGACCTGGGGCCGAAGCAGCTGTTCGCCGCGCAGAAGACGTGGCGGGCCGAGCAGCAGGCCGGACTCCAGGAGTGGTTCCGGACGAAGGCCACGGCCGAGCAGGGCGGCGCCCCGGACAAAGTCATCGACGGCTCGTGGCCGCTGATCCTCCCCGCGCAGAGGGGTGAGCAGTGATGCCGTTCATCCGCCGCAGCACCCTCGACACCCTCCATGCCCGCGTCGAGGCGTACGCCCAGGCCGCCCGCGAAGAACGCCGCACCGCAGCAGCCGCCCTCGCCAACTCCCGGGCCCTCGCCGAGAAGTACGTCGAACCGGGTGAGGCCCTGCTCCAGCTGACCGAAGCACGCCGCCAGCTCGACGCGAAGGAGCGCCGAATCGCGCTGCTCCAGGACCAGCTCGACGAGCTCCTCGGCATGAACGACTCGCGCATCCAGGCCGGGGCGATGTGGCAGCACCGCCGATCGGACAAGCCGGTACCCACGAAGGGGGACCTGACGTGACCGCCCCCACCCTGTTCGACCAGACCCCCGCGGCCGGGCTGACCATCGCCCGCCCGGCCGCGGTGTCCACCCCGCCGCTTGTCATCGGCCTCGACCTCTCCCTCACCTGCACCGGCGTGGCCGGCGTCGGCTGGACCGACATCGTCCGCACGAAGCGGCGCGGCGACGCCCGCCTCCACTACCTGGCCACCGCCGTCGGCGACTTCATCAAGGCCGCCGACATGGTCGTCATGGAAGGCCCGTCCTTCGGGCACGGCGCGATGGCCGGACACGAGGAGCTGGCCGGTCTGCGGATCCTCGTCCGCCAGTACTGCTACCGGCACCGCATCCCGTACGGCGTCGTCCCCCCGAGCTCGCTGAAGATGTTCGCAACCGGCCGCGGCAACGCCACCAAGGGCGAGGTCCGCTCCGGCGTCGCCGACCGGTACGGGCACCACACCGAGGGCGTCGGCCGGTACGACCAGGCCGACGCGTACACCGCCCTGGCCATGGGCCTGCACCACCTCGGCCACCCGCTCGCCGAGGCTCCCGAGCGTGCGCTGAAGGCACTCGCCGGGTGCGCCTGGCCCGAGACCGTGGCGGTGGCCGCATGAGCGTCTTCCGCCATGACGGCGACCTCGACTTCACAGACCTGTTCTGCGGCCTCGGAGGCTCCACCCGCGGCCTCACCGAGGCGGGCATGCGAGCCCGCCTCGTCATGAACCACGACGCCATCCAGGTCGCGGCCCACCGCCTCAACCACCCCGAATGCGAGCACCTCGTCGAGGACATCAACTCCTTCGACAAGCGCAGCCTGCCGCGCACCCGCATCCTGTGGGGCTCCCCGATCTGCACCGAGATCAGCCCGGCCGGCGGCCGCAAGCGGACCCGCGGGCAGATCGCGCTCCTCGACCAGGACGGCAGGCCGATCGAGGGTGATGGGCAGCCAGAGTTCCAGCGCACCCGCGCCACCGCCCTGGACATCATCGCGGCCACCGAAGTTCACCGGTACGACGTCGTACTGTGCGAGAACGTCCCAGAGTTCTTCCTCGACTGGGAGCTGTTCGACTGGTGGCTCGGCGGATTCAAGATCCTCGGCTATAACCACCAGATCGTGTGCGCAAGCAGCGCGCACCTCGGCGACGACGACAACGAGCTGGCTCCCCAGCACCGCAACCGCGGGTACGTCGTGTTCACCCGCGAGGGCATCCCGCTGCCGGACCTGGAGGTACGGCCAGCCGCAGTGTGCCCCGCCTGCGGGCCGGTCAGGGCGCGCCAGGTGTGGCGCAACCCGCGCCGCCGGAAGATGGGCAGCTGGGGCGTGCAGTACGACTACCGCTGCCCCACCCAGTCCTGCGGACTGATCCTGGATCCGACGGTCCGGCAAATCGGCGACGTCATCGACTGGTCAGCAGCAGGGCGCCGGATCGGTGACGGCCGCCCGGACCGGAAGAAGTTCACCCCGTACGCCGCCTCGACACAGGCCCGGGTCGCGGCCGGCCTGGCGAAATTCGGGCACGAGCCGCACGTCACGATGCTCCGCCGCAACACCACCGCGGTCGGCGTCGACGGCCCCGTGCCAGCAGTGTCGGCACAGGGCAAGCACCATGCGCTGATCGTCCCGAACGGCCGCAGAGGCGCCGTGCGCACGACGGCCGAGCCACTGACCACCGTGGCATGTAAGCCGCACCACAGCCTGGTGCGCCCTGCCCCGACAGTCGACGACTGCACGCTGCGAATGCTCAGTCCTCGTGAGCTGGCCCAAGCACAGCGGTTCCCGGCCGACTACATCCTCCCGGACTCCACACAGGAGGCGCAGATCCTCGGCATCGGCAACGCGGTGTCCGTGAACGCGGCCCGCTGGCTTGGCGAGCGCGTGAAGGCGGTACTCGCATGAGCCACAACCAGCGCCCGGAGTGGATGGCCGACGGCGCCTGCCGCACCGAAGAGCCCTCCCAGTTCTTCCCCGACGGCAGCACCGGCGGATGGATCCCGGTCATCGACCACGCCAAGGCCATCTGCAACACCTGCCCCGTCCTGACCACATGCCGTGAGTGGGCGCTCGACACCCGCCAGCCGTACGGCATCTGGGGTGGCATGACCGAACAGGAACGACGTCGTGTCCACAACCGCCTCGCCAACAACCGCGACATGCCCCGCGAGCAGGCCGTCGACGCCGTCCTCTACCCCCGCGGCAAGGGCCGCCCCGTCGCCGAGCTCTTCGCCGAGCGCACCGAGATCGACGCCGACGGACACACCCGCTGGCTCCTCCAGCACAGCAGCTTCGCCTACAACAACCGGAACCGAACCCCCCGCCAGATCGCGTGGCTCCTCACCCACCACCGCGAACCGGAAGGGCGCATCACCGCCACCTGCGGAATCAAGGGCTGCATCACCGGCACCCACCTCGCCGACGAAACGATGCGCCGGGCCACCTTCGAGACCCCGGCGCCCGAGCAGGTCGCGGCGTGAGCGGCTACCCGCTGCCCGGCGGCCGGCAGATCGACGGCGTCCTCACCACGACCTTCGGCCGCCAGCTCAAGAACGGCACCTGGGCCGAGCACCCCAAAGCCAAGTACGAGTGCCTGCTCTGCCAGACCACCGAAGGCCCCGTAGTCGGGGCGGCCGCCGTCACCGCCTTCAACCAGACCATCCGCATCACCCACCAGCACCACACCCAAGGAGCACACGCCGCATGACCGAGCGCACCAACCCCGAGACCGGCGAGATCACCGAGACCGCGCCCGTCGCCGCGTTCCTCGCCAGCCACCTCAACGGCCGCACCGAAGAGGAGCTGTCCACCGAGTTCCACACCCTGCTGGAGGCCGTCCGCGCCCACGGCAAGAAGGGCCAGATGACGATCACCATCGTCGTCGAACCCCCCGCCAACGGCGTCGAGTCCGCGCCGCTCCCGATCGGTGTCGAGTCCGCGGTCAAGGCCCCGAAGCCCACCGCGGTCAAGTCCCTGTACTTCCTCGACGACGACGGCCTGCCCGTCCGCGAGGACCCCCGCCAGATGGCCATGGACTTCCGCACCGCACCCACCACCCAGACCTTCAAGGACGCCTGAACATGACCTACACCGAGCTCTCCTCCACCAACGGCGAAGCCCAGACCATCGTCGACACCGCGCTCCGCTCCGCCCCGCCGGCCGAGCTGGAACAGGGCAAGGTCTACGCCTTCCACACCCCGACCGGCGTCCACAAGGTCGACCTCACCGGCCCGGCCACCGCACCCGACCGCAAGACCGGCACCACCACCGTCCGCGACGCCGCCAGCTTCTCCTCGTACTTCACCAAGCACGCCGACGAGCACACCGAGGTCTACGCCGACGCCGACCGGCTCACCATCACCGCCGTCCTCGACGCCCACCAGGCCAACGCCCCGCGCTGGGGCGGCCACATCCTCAAGCTGTCCCTCCGCGAAACCGAGACGTGGAAGCAGTGGGCCGCCCGGGACGGCAAGCTCATGGACCAGGAGACGTTCGCCGAGTTCATCGAGGACCACCTGCCCGAGCTCCTCGAACCGACGGCCGCCGACATGCTGGAGATCGCCCAGAGCTTCCAGGCCACCAGCAAGGTCGAGTTCCAGTCCGCCAACCGACTCGCCTCCGGACAGCGCCAGTTCCAGTACGTCGAGACCGGCACCACGAAAGCCGGGCAGAAGGGACAGCTCGCCGTCCCGGAGACGTTCACGATCGGCCTGGTCCCCTTCGAAGGATCCGAGGGCTACCGGCTCACCGCCCGCCTGCGGTACCGCATCGGCCAGAACGGGCTCCAGCTCGGCTACAAGCTGGAGCGCCCCGACGAGGTCCGCCGCACGGCCTTCGCCGACGTCGTCAACCGGATCGACGGCGACATCGAGCAGCCCGTCATGAACGGCACCCCGGCCCTCTGATGACCCAGCGCGCGAGCAGGAGGGGCAGCGCAGACTCCCGCTGCTCCTCCTGCTCCGCCCCCCTCATCACCCAGTGGGTCGGCAACACCCTCGCCCTGAAGGTCAGCACCGACGGCACCCCGCTCACCGTCGCCGAGCAGGCCGCAGCCCGCACCCCCAACCGGCTCATCTGGTGCCTCAAGACCAGCGACCGCACCCCACCGCGGCTCACCTGGATCCACACCCCACACCCCGCCGACTGCCCCCATCCCCACGTCACCGAGCACCAGTGCCCGCCGGCCGAGCCGACCACCCTCTTCTGAACCACAAGGAGCAGCCACCGTGGATGTTGTCCGCCACATGAACCCGCGCGACCAGGCGGACCACGACGGCCTCAACCTCACCACCCCCCACGACGACGAGGCTGAGGACCTGGTCATCGGCGCGATCATGCACAGCGCAGACGCGTACAACGACGTCTCCGCCACCGTGAACCGGGACGACATCTACCAGCCGTCCCGCCGCCTGATCTGGGACACCGTCGCCGGGCTCGTCGCCGCAGGCACACACCCCCACCCCGTTCTCGTCCGCGCCGAGATCGAGAAGCAAGGCCGCCTCCGCGAGGTTGACCACGGCAACCTGATCATCAAGCTCGGTACCGACTACCTTCCCCCGCTCCTGCTGCCTGAGTTCACCGACCGGATCTATGAGTCCGCCCGGCAGCGCCGCTACGACCAGCACGCCAACGAGCTCAAGCAGGCCGTACGCAACGGCCGAAGCGCCGACGACCTCGATGCGCTCCTCCACTCCTTCCACCAGGGGGAGCAGCTCCGCGAGACCACGGGCCGCGGGCCCGCCCACCTCGTCGCCGCCCTCCTCAACTGGGACGACTTTTTCGCTACCGACTTCGGCGAGATCCAGCTGCTCCCCGGCAAGCTCATGGGCCCGGGACAGCAGATCTCACTCCTTGGCGACGGCAAGGCCGGCAAGTCGTTGTTCTGCCAGGAGTGGATGTGGCGCATGGCCACCGGGCAGAGCTTCCTCGACGACGCCCCGCAGGCCCCGGTCCGCATCCTGTACCTCGACGCGGAGAACGGGCAGGAGCAGGTCCAGGAACGGTTCCTGTCGTTCGGTGCCGGGCCCCGCAACATGGGCGAGCTCCGGTACGCCTCGTTCCCCCCGGTCCGGCCTCTCGACACGGCCGGTGGCGGCGCGGACCTCACCGCCCTCGTCAAGGCCACCGGTGCCGAACTCGTCGTCATCGACACCGTGTCCCGGTTCATCAGCGGCGCCGAGAACGACGCCGACACCTGGCTCAGCCTCTACCGCCACACCCTGCTGCCCCTGAAGCGCGACCGCATCAGCTCAATCCGCCTCGACCACTTCGGAAAGGAGAAGGAACGCGGAGGCCGCGGCTCCTCGGCGAAGACCCAGGACGTCGACCACGTGTGGGAGCTGTCCGCACAGGGCGGCGGCAGCCTCTCCCTGAAGCGCACCCACACCCGTACCGGGATCGGCCCCGACGAGTTCTCCATCGTCCGCCAGGCCCGCCGTGACGGCGACAACTGGGCGCACGGCGGGACCCGCCATGTCCTCATGACGTACGAGCACACCGGGCAGTACGCCCCGGGCTCGGACGAGGACATCATGCGGCGCCTCGACGCCCACGGAGTGGCCCTGGCCGCTGGTAACCGGGTCGTCAAGGCGGCCCTCATGGAGCTGGAGATCCCGGCCGGCAGCGACAAGGTTTCCCGCATCGTCAAGGCCCGTCAGAACCGGGCCAAAGCGGACACCCCCAACGTCACCTTGGCTCCGCTCATGTGGAGGTGCTGCTCCTCCACGCTGCCGGCGCCTTCGTGCTCGAAGTCGGCAATGAAGGCGCTGGTCTTGTCCTGCCCTTCAAGCTGCTGAGCGTTGTGCTTGAGCCAGGCTTCGCGGGGCGCAATGTGACCAGTGATCATGAGGCCGTTCACGATGATGGTGAGTGGGAGGAAGGTGCCGGTCTCGTCCACGCGGGTCACCATGCGGGACAGCAGGTTGTCGGTCTTCTTGGCCATTGCTGTGGTGCCTTTCGTGGTGGGTCAAGCGGACTTGGGCCAGGGTGACATGAAGGTCTGACAATCGGCCGGGTTACTGCCGGATGGCCAGCCACTGGACGAGGTCGGCGAGCACCGGGGCCGGTGGCGGTTCGGCCGGGACGGTGAGGAGCCAGTCAGCCGGCCGGAGGACGAGGCGCTGCTCCTCGGTGGTCCACCAGTACGGTTTGCCGTGGAGCCAGACGGTGCGGGCACGGTCGTTGGGGTGCATGGGTCAGGCCTCCGTGGTCTTGGTGCCGGCGCAGCGCCGGGCTGCGATGCACCGCGGGTAGGGGCAGCCGTCGACGGGCAGCCGGTGGTGCTGCTCGCAGGCGTGGCGAGAGTGGACGCACTGGCCGGCCACCAGCTCGGTGATGCGCTGCTCCAGCTGCTCCAGCTGCTCCAGCTCGGGCCGGACCACGGACATGGCGACGTCGGCAGCGGCCGTGGCGTCTTCGGGGTGCCCGTCGTTCTCGAACCGCACGTAGTACGCGGCGGAGATCTGCTGCCACAGGTCGTCACGCAGGTCGTCAGGGAGCGGAACGGGGGAGCAGAGGAAGGACAGGGCCCGGGTGACGTCGGCGGTGGGGATCGTGTCGGGCAGCGTCGTGGCCCAGATGTGAGCGGTCCACTTGACCTGGAGGATGAGTTGCTTGATCGCGGCGGCGTACTGGTCGCGCTCGGCGGTGAGTTCGGTGACGCGGCGGGTCATCGCTTGCACGACGTCGGCGAGCTGCTCGCCTTCGGCGGGGAGGATGACGCCGCGGCGGACGCGGTCGGCGAGGTGGAAGAGCCGGGCTTCGTCGGTCACGAGGTCGGTCATCGGCTCGGGTCCTCTCGGGTGGGTCCGGTCCAGCCGTCGCAGATGGCGCCGGCGGCGAGTGCTGCGGTGTTTTGCTGCTCCGTGCTGGCGAGGGCGTGTTGGTGGGCGATCCGTGCGGCGTGGCGGCGGTGGTGGCGCTCGGCGCTGAAGAGGAGGGCGGTGAGGATGAGGAGCGCGCCGAGGAGCAGCAGGAGCAGCGTGAGGTCGGGGCCGTTCACGGGGTGGCCTCGCGTAGGGCGGCCGTGGCGTCGTCGTAGCCCTCCCAGTTGTCGACGCCGTATGCCTCTAGGGCGCCGAGCTTGTCGGAGTCCTTCTCCAGCTGGGCAAGGCGGCTGCGGGTGATCGACACGAGTTCCTCGGCCTCCGGATGCTCCTTGACCACGGCGGGGGTGGGCTGCTGCGCCTCGTCGGCCCGGACCAGGCGATGGGCACGACCCCGGGCGGCAGCGAATGCGAACTCCTCCGGGGTCAGGTCCCCTTCGGGGAGGTAGAGGTCGCCGTCCTCCTGCACGTAGGCAATGCACGTGGTCGCGTTGCGGGGGTGGATCACCTCGTACCAGCCGGGTCCTGAGTTCACCGGGCCCGCCGCCTCGCCCTCCGGCTGCCCGGTGGTGGTGCCGAGGACCTGCCGGGCCACCGCGAGGGCGGGGGCGGGAAGGGCGGCCAGGACGGCGTCGGCGCGGCGTTCGGAGTGGCACGAGGGGCCGGTGCCGTCGGGGTGGTAGCAGCCCGTCCAGTACGTGCTCCCGGTCGCGGGGCACGGGTGGGTGTGGTGGGCGGTGTCCAGCGCAGTGATAAGCGCGGCCCGGAGCTGGTCGGCGGGTGTCTCGGTGGTCATGGTCCCCTCCTGGGGGTGGTGTGCGGGGGTGGGATGCTGGGCGGTGGCCGGCCCCGATACCCGCGGGGCCGGCCGTCCTGCGTTCACGGGGTGAGGCGGATGCAGTCCTCGTGCGTGTCACACCGGCACTGGCCGCAGGCCGCGCACATCTCGATGGCCTCGGTGTCGCAGAGACCGCAACCGCCGGTGAGATCGGTCTCCAGGTCGGCGACGAACAGGGCGCGGCGGATCGGGTCGGCCATGGCCTCGGTGAAGCTGGCGGGTCGGGTGGTCACTGGGTTCCTCCTGGGAAGGTGAGTTGGCCGGCGGCTTCGCGTGCTGCGCGCCGGGTGGCGGCCGCGGTCTCCCGGTGGTGGTCGCGGTCGTAGTGGAGGTGGCAGCCCTGGCACATGGCGCGGAGATTGGTCTCCGCGCAGTTCTCCGGGGTGTGGTCCAAGTGGGCGACGGTGAGCACCACCCGAGACCCGGTGCCGTACGCGGCACCGCCGTTCAGGTTCGGGCAGCGCCCTTCGTGGGTGCCGCGCCCGCATTCGCCGAGGCACTCGCAGCGCCCGGCCGCGCGCTCGAAGCGGATGCGGAGGCTGATGGCCGGCCAGTCCTTCGGGTACCGGTGCCGGTTCTCCGGACGGATCGGCACCGGGTCACATGCCGTCGGCGAGGGTCTGGCCGAGGCCGAGCATGAACGCCTGGCGCGCCCCGTTGTCGAGGGCGGGGGCGAACGCCACGTGCAGGCGGACCAGGGGCTGGCCGTCGCCGTCGACGGTCAGGGTGTGGTCTTCGGGCTGGAGGTTGTCGGCGCCGAGCTGCACGGCCCACGCGGACACGTCAGCGGCGCCGGTGATCAGGTCATGGATCTTGTTCTGTGCCTCGGTGTACTCGTCGTTGGCCAGGTCGCCCCACGTGTGCAGGCCGGGGCCAGCTTCGTCCGTGGCAGGGCACGGCTGGTCCTCCATTGCCTCGCCGACGCCCATGAAGTCGGGGTCCTCGGCGAGGGTGGCGTGCTGGCGGGCGGCTTCGGCGATGAGGTCGGCGGGGGTGTAGGGCTGATCGGCCATGGCTGCTCCTGGTGGTTGTTGTGGGGGCCGGTTGGGGTGGTGTGTTGGGTTATGCGGCAGGGTGGCGGGGGGTGTCGGGGTGGCTGCCGGTGGTGGGGTCGCAGCCGAGGTGGGTGTCGTATCCGCGTTCGGCTCTCAGAGGCTGGAGGGGGGTTCCGCAGATGGTGCGGAGGGGGGTCTGGGGGGTCTCTGTTCCGGGTGTTCCCTCCCCGTCCCCCCTCTCCGAGGGGGGGACGTGGGGAACGGGGGGCGTTCCTGGCGTTCCCTCGGTGTTACCGGGGAACGTTTGACCTGGGGCTTTACCGTCCCTTGACGTGTTCCGGGGAACGTTCCCCGGGAACGCTTGTTGATCATGGTCGGGGGAACATCTCGGGGGAACGGGAATGCTGCCGCAGTCTGGCGCGGCGTTCCGCGTTCCGCTGACCGAGGTCAGCGGGTGGACCCTCGGCGAGATGAGGACCACCGAGGGTGCCTTGAAGAAGTAGCTGCACGCCAGCGCCCGGCACCCAGTGGGTGTCGGGCGCTCCCTATTTCACGCACCATTGGGCGGAACGCGCAGGACAATTGGCGCCTCCTGCCCATCCCACACCACCCTGATTGCGGCCGGGACCCGATGCCCGCCCCCGCCGATCATCCCGAAACGATGAACTTCGTTCTCCGCCAAGGCCAGGTCCCTCGGCCACGGATCCATCGCCGGGTAGTCCTCCACCGGACGGATGTGTTCGGCCTTTGCTGCGCCCTGGTTGATCAGAAGGAAGTTGTGTTTCCCTCGGTACTCGACGCGTAGCTCGACACGCGGCCGGCTCGCCTCTTCCTCGGCCGCTCGACGCTCCGCTGCTTCCCGTCGCTGATCGAGCAGCGTCTGCTCAGCCACGGCCGCCGTACGCTGCGCCGCCTCCCGAGAGAGCCGGGCCTCCCTCACTGATTCCTCGGCCGCGACCGCCGAACGTCTGCTGTCCTTCTGCGCCAGGCCGCTCACGAACAGGGCCCCACCCGATATTGCGAATGCAGCCCATCCGGCCGCGTCTCCCCAGTCCATGCCGTGAGGCTACCGACCGGCTGTGACAGTGCCGTTCACGAAGATCCGCATTCCGCCCCGATTGTCAGACCTCTGCTGGACACTCGACCCCATGGACGCAGGACTTGCCGCAGTAATCGCAGGAGCAGCCGGCGCAGGGGGAGCAGCCCTTGCCGCCTTCGGGACCAGCATCGGCCTGCTGCGGCAGGCCAAGATGCAGGGCTCGCAGGCTCATCACCAGTGGCTTCGTGACCACCAACAGCGTGCCTACGAGGAACTCCTGGTTGCCACTGACCGCACGACCCACTCTTGCGTGGACGCTATGAAGGCAGTGCGCGGAGAGCTCACCCCGGAGCGGCGCGCGTCCGCACTGCGGGAGGAAACAGTCATCCTCGTGGAAGATGTCCGCGCTCAGTCCAGGGCCCTCCGGGCAGTAGGCCAGCGCGTTGCGCTTCTCGCAGACGATGAGACAGGGGCGCTCGGCATAGCGCTGTGCGAGAGGGTGCTGAATTTCGTCGATGCGTCGCTGGACAGCGGGCTGGGGGCGATTCGGTCGGAGCCGGTTACGGAAGAGAGGTTGGAGCACGCAAAGGTTGCGGCAGGTGTAGCCCGAAGCCGGTTTATCGAGCAGGCAAGCCAAGCGCTCAGAACCCTGTGATTACGGCGAGTTCCACTCGTGGGCGCGGCCTCCCCGCCACTCCACCCACGCCGGATCATCGAGCAGCAGATCCGGGTCCAGCAGCCCGGCGTCCGACAGGAAGACGATCAAGTCCTGATCCGAGTACGCCAGCCCCAGGATCCGGCCGCGCACCGTGACCCGGCGGCCACCCGTGGGCGACAGCTGGTGCACGACGATCGGCGGATGCTCCATCCCACCAGCGTGCACCGGGCCCGCGGTCACAGCACCCCGAGGTCCGTGTCCGGCCGGCACTGCTGACACGCCCGCTCCGGGTCCTCGGCGAGGAGGCGCAGCGCCTCGTCGCGGGTGATGGGCGAGGTGCGCTTGCCGCTCATCCGGCACCAGCCCTGGTGGACGGCGACGACGCGGCGGCCGACGCCGATGCCCTGCTCGACGATCCATGCCGGCGGTTCGGGCAGGGGGTGGCGGGCGGCGCGCTCGGCCTGGCGCTGCTCCTCCTGGTGGATCCAGTGGCGGGTCTGGGCGAGCTGCTGGAGCTGGACGCGTTCCAGGAAGCGGAGCAGGTCGAGGCGCGGAAGTTCTTCGGACACATGTTCGAGTCTACGGCGGCGCGCCCCAGGCAGCACGAAGCCCCCGACGATCACCGCCGGGGGCTCGGTCGCGCGCGCTACTCCGGGGCCGGCGGACGCAGGTCCGTGCGCTGCCCCTGCCTCGACTTCCGGCCCGCGAAGTACGGGCGCGCCGCCCGATAGTCCACAGCCTTCGATCGTCCGATCTGCACGACCGCTGGGAAGTCCGGGTCATCCCGCGACAGCTGCGAGACGCGCTGGTGCGTCATCCGCTCCACAACCCCGTCAGCAACCAGCCGCCGGACGAGCTCTCTGAACGACACCATGTCTGGCCCTCCCTCTTCGTCGGCCATGGCGCTCATCCTCCCTGACCTCATTGCCATATGGCAAGGAAGTCGCTACGGTCGTACTCGGAAACAACAACGGCCCCGGCCGGCGCTGGAACGCCACATGGCCGGGGCCAGCCACCCACCTGACTTCACCAGGGGATGACCGTGACCGATCGTATCCGCGCCTTCGCCTTACCGGCAGACCACACCACCACCGATCAGCTTCTGCACCGCATCCTCGCCCTGCCGAGCCTCGCCGCGCAGCTGCTCACCGCCGCCGCCGACCACCTCGCCAAGCACAAGCCGGCCGACGAGCTCACCGTCGCCGGATGGGGCCGCGCCCTCGCCCTCGCCGACGCCCGAACCCTCACCGGCTACCCGCAGCACATTGCGCAGAACGCCGGCCGCCGCGCCATGGGAGCACTGGCCCCCGCCATGTGGGAGCAGGCCCGGACCCGCGGCGAGTGGGCGCTCCTCCTCCGCGACGCAGCGAGGACCGTCTGATGGCCCGCAAGAAGGCGCAGCCCCAGGCGCCTGACCGGAAGCCGAACAGCGTCATCTCCGAGCGCGCCACGGTCGAGGCCTGCCGCCGCGACTACCAGGCCGGATCCGATGGGCGCGCCGCCATGGCCCGCGCCGCGCAGGCCGCTCGCGCCCGGCGCAGCTGAACACCCACTCGGCCGGGCCCGCCCCGTGCAGGCCCGGCCGCCTTCCGCTCCTGGAGGAGCAGCGTGACCACAACCCAGTTCACCACCTGGGCGGTCGACCACCCATGGCCGGCCGCTGGCATCACCACGGCCGTGCTCCTCACCATGCTCGGCGCAGCATGGGTCACCATCCGTACCGTCCGCGCCTGGACGTGGCCCCCGGTGCCCGTCCTCGTCGCTGCGGCTGGGGCTCTCGTGTGCACCGCGTACTCCGGTGACACCTCATGGCGGTTCGCCGGGGAGCGCCTCGGCATGGCCGACAGCACCGAACGCGCCGTGATGTTCGCGGCCGGGGAGCTCGCCCTCCTCGCCTGCGCCGTCATGGCCCGCGCGAACAAAGCGGCCACCGCCACGAAGACAGCGGCCGGAACCGCGGGCGTGCCCGGTGTCCTCGTCTGGGTCATCACCAGCGTCCAGGTCATCCCCTGCTACGCCACCTCCGGCATGGTCGGCGGCACCGTCCGCGCGATCATCGGCCCTGTCCTCGCTGGGCTGCTCTGGCACCTGGCCATGGGTCTGGAGATCCGCGTCGTCCGCCCCGACGCCCTGTCGACCGGCCTGCCCGCCATGATCGGCCGGGAGCTCCGGGAGCGCCTGCTGTCCCGGCTCGGCCTCGCGACGCGGGACCGTACCGCGGAGCAGATCTCCCGCGACCGGGCGACCGCGCGCGCCGTACGCCTGGCCGCGCTCCTTGAGCTCCGACCGAAGGGGCGCCTCGCTTCGAGCCGTCGTCGACGCCTGGCCGCCGCGGTCGCCCGCTCCGGCGCCGGCACGAACGGGCAGCAGCGCCACCAGCTGCTCCAGCTCCTCGCCGCCCGCCGTACCTCCGGCCAGCTCTCCACCCTCGAACTGGCGTCGCCGTGGACGGGTACTCCCGTACCCGAGGCCGGGTACCCACGTACCCCGCTCGGGGTCACCGGGGCGCAGCTCCGCCGGATGGACCCGCTCGCCGCCGTGCACCAGGTGCGTTCCGCACACCCTGACGCGACGCCGGCCGAGCTCGCCTCGCTGTGCGTCGGGTACGGGGTACCCGTCTCCGAGACGCAGGTACGCGTGGCCATCCGGGCGGGCAACGCGACGCCGGAGGTACCCGCGCAGACCCGGCGCGCGCTCGCTTCGGCGCCGGAGGTACCCGCGCGGGTACCCGTCGAGGCACCCGCCCTTGGCCTGGTGCTGGACCTCGTATCGGCGCCGGAGGTACACCCCGAGGTACGCCACCGGGTACCCGCCTTCGCCGCCGACTCCCGCGCCCCTCGCATCGACGTCCGCATTCCCTTGGAGGACGAGCAGGCCGAGCCCGAGCACGCCGCGGTACCCGACCCCCCGGCCGTACCCGAGCACCCTGTACCCGGACCGGACGAGGTACCCGTACCCGATTTGGACGGCGTACCCGACGAGGACGTACCCGACGGCGACCGAGACGTACCCGACCCCGACCCGCTCATCGAGCAGGCGCGCGCCGAGTACGGCACCGACGTACCCGGAGTGCGCACGCTCAAGGCCGCATACGGCATTGGCCAGGCGCGCGCCCAACGCATCCGCGACGCCCTCGGGAGCAGCTGATGCTCGCCCTCTACTTCCTCGCCGCCACCTGCTTCGGCTTTGCCGGGTTATGCACCGTCGCGCTCCGCGAAGTCCCCCGCATCACCGGCACCGCCGCCCTCATCGTTACTCTCGCCGCCCTCGGGCTGGCCATCACCCGCTGAGGAACTCCCGTGCCCGAAAGACCGATTACCCCGACCCGGATCATTCCGGCCGGCGCTCCGCTCCCCGACCGCGGCCCGCTTCCGGGCGAGGTGCCGCCGTGGTGGAAACCGCCAACACCACCACCGCCACCGGCAGCCCCGCCGCCCGCGCCGGTACCTGCTCCGCCGCCCGTACCGGCGCCGCAGGTCCACGTCCACGTCGTCCTCCCCTACGAGGAGCCGCCCGAGCCGACCCGCCGGGAAAGGCTGTGGACGTGGCTGCGCACCATCGGCCGACCCTGGCAGGTCTGCGGCGCGCTGCTCCTGGCCGTCGTCCCCGTCCCCGGTGTCGGACACAGCGCCGCGAGCATCTGGGCGTACTCCACCGGCCAGGCCCGCGCCGAGTGGGGAGCCCAGCAGGGCTACGCCCTCGCCGCCGTCCCCGTCGCCTGGGCCATCCTGCGAGCCGTCAAGCACGGCCCGACGCTCCGGCGCCTCTGGCTCGGAGTCATCGGCACCTTCGGCCTGATCGGTGCCACCGACCTCTTCGACATCGTCACCCTGCTCACTGGAGTCACCCGATGAACGCCGCCACCGGCCTCACCCTCACCGGCCTGGCCATCAGCCTCGCTGTCCTCTGGGCGAACTTCCGCCCCTGGTGGAAAGGCAGCCGAGAGTTCAAGCAGCTCATCCCCTTCGGCCAGGGGTTCCTCCTCGGCGCCGTCTCCACCGTCTGCACCGGCGGCATCCTCGGCTGGCTCGCCGGATGCTCCGCCGGGGCCGCGAACTCCGGTGGTGAGCGGGGCGTCCAGGCCGTGACCGGCTCGACGAGCGGCGGCGCTCTCACCCGGGGCAGCCTCGGCACCCTCACCCCCGAGGGGGCAGTGATCGTCTTCCTCCTCACCGTCGGTGTCGTCATCGCGTGGAAAACCGCAGGGAAGCAGGAGAAGAAGCGCCTCACCGGCGGGGCGTTCGTCGGCGCAACCCTCTGCGTCACCGCCGGTGTCGCCAGTCTCCTGAACTGGCTGCCTGGCACCCTCAACGCGCTCGGCGATCAGCTGCGCACCGCGATCGAGGGGGCCGGAATCCTGTGACCACCCGTCTCCAGAACCTGGCACGCCGCCTCGTCGACGGGGCTCGCCTCCTCACTCGCCGCCAGGCCCGACGACTCGCAGCGTGGATTCGGCGTGGCCGGCGCGAGGACCTCACCGGCCTCGCCGCCGTCCTCGGCTGTATCGTCCGTGCACTCCTCGTCGCCGCTGGGGCATACGGGCTGTGGCGCATCATCCGCGCCACCCCCGAACTCCTCTTCGCCCTGGTCCCCGTGTGGTGCTGGGCAGCCATCCGCACCGCTCAGGACGCCGCCGAGCACGTCCCCGAGGAGGTCCCCGAGGACGTCCAGGAAGACGCCGGCACCAAGGCCGACCGAGGCACCGCGCTGTTGTGGCACGTGGTCCATGCACTGGCCGCCGCAGAGTCAGCCAGCCGCGCCGGACTGCACCTCGACACCGTCCTCGACTCCGCGGTCCAGGTTGGTCTCATCCCTGCCGACACCGAACTGCCCGCGATGCGGGCGTGGGTGGAGGCGGCAGGACTCCCCGTCGCCGACCAGGTCGGCTACCGGATCGGAGGCAAACCGGTCACCCGCGTTGGGTTCAAACTCTCGGCGGTCACCGAGGCCCTGGGGATGACCCCCACGGCACTGGTCCAGGCCCGCTCCGAGACCCCTGTCGGGGGAGCCTCCGCAGCCCCTACTCAGCCGGTCGAAGAGATCCCCGTCGGGGTGCCCGCCAGCACCTCCACCGAGGCCCCCGTGTCGGCCGTCCTCCGGCTCATCCCCGGGGGCCGCCAGAACAGGCTCGCAGCCGCTCCCCTGCTCCTCTCCAAGGAGAGGGCTCAAGGGGTCCGATAGACCGGCCTATCGCTGCTGTGACCTGCGGGTCTATCGCTGGCCTTACGCCCCCTGACGGCTGCCCTGACGCCTCGCCCTGACACCGAATCCACCAGCCCCGAGAAGGGGTTCGCACCGCCTGACGGCTGCCCGATCCGCCCGCCCCGCGCGGGCGGTGAGGGGAACCGGACAGCCCGGCATCCACCCACCAAGGAGGACCACATGAGCGGCTACGACGAGATGACCAACGCCGACGTGATGAGCGCCGAGGAGATGCACAAGTACGACCAGGCCGCCGAGGCCCTGCTGGACGCACAGGACGAGGAGCGGTGGGCCGCCGAGGCCGAGGCCGAGCCCGCGCAGCCCGGCGACGACGAGCCGTGGGAGGGCCTCGCCGACGGCGAGGAGCGCTGACTCATGGACAGCACCGATGTCGAACGCCGCATGGCGGAAGCCGCGACCACCGAGGAGCACGGCAGGTACCGCGAGGCGGCCCTGCTCTACGCCCAGCTCGGCAAGGACGTCCAAGCCCGCTACGGGCGCTTCGACCCCCGGGCGCTCGACGCCTTCGAGGGAGTAGCCCGCTCCATCCGCAAGAGCGCCACCACCTGACCCCGAGGCCGGCCGCATCACTGCCAGGCGACCGGCCGGCCCCGGCCCCCATCCCCGATCACAGAGACAGGACCACGATCATGGCACTGGAGAAGCAGATCAGCATCGGCGACCTCGCCCGCCGCAACGAGCAGTCCCAGGCTGCCCGCAAGACCGAGAAGGATGCCGAGTCGAAGTAGGCCGAGCTGTAGCTGTACCCGAGGCCCCGGCCGTCACCACGACGACCGGGGCCCCGCGTGTGGCCTCATTGCCTACGCCGTGTTGTCCTGAGAACCTTCTCGAAAGGAAGCGACGGGGGAGCACACATGGCAGGTATCGCGTTCTTAGTTGTGATCATCGTGGCCGCCCTAATCCTGGGAAAGGTCGCCCAGGTAGCAGGACTTGGCCCAGTAAAGGGCTGCGGCCTGATTCTGGTCGGGGTCGCACTTCTGATCAGCTGGCTGGAGAGCGCGGGCATCTTCAGCTGAGTGGCTCCCGACTACCGGGACGAATGGCGCCCGTGACCACCATTCGGGAAGCGCGTTACCCACGCATGGAGTCCATCACCAGCAGCGCCGCCAGCCTCGGCGAAGCACTCATGGCCTGCCTCAAGGCCATGACCCCAGACCCCGCTGCCTTCCCCCAGCAGGCCAAGACCAGCACGTACGAAATCGCCGGCCTCGTACAGACCGAGCGCCTCGCAGTGCGCGGCAGGAACGGCCGGGACCGCTTCATCATCGGCACGCAGAGCGGAGCGGACTGGCGCCCCATCGAGGAGGAGTGGGACGAGAACCTCACGGCTGACGACCTGGAGTGGCTGTTCCTTGAGTTCGTCGTCCTCGGAGAGATCGAGGGCCAGGAGATCGAGAGCTGGGGGTTCCCCGGCGACGACTACACGGTCACCATCGGCGCGGCGTGAGCACCCGGGGCAACGACGGCGAAGCAGAACCGGCAGCAAGTCGCCGCCCATAGACTCATCACACCAGCATTCACCTACCCAGGTGGTTGCTTCACTGGCCCCGCCGGACTGCGCCCGGCGGGGCTGGCTGCCGCTCCAGGGCTTCACCATTCCTTCACCCCACAGCCACCCCGTCCCCCATGATGTCCCCTACAAGCACCAGCCCTTGGGGGGACCATGAACCGCACCACCGCCGCCATGACGGCCGGCATACTTCTCGCGCTCACCGGTTGCACCAGCAGCAGCGACGACGCCAAGCCGAAGGCCGCACCCAGCCCGGCCGCCTCGACTCCCGAGTACACCGCCGCGGACTGCCGGGCGCTGCTTGAGCGCAGCTACGAGGCCGACGCCCCCAGTGACGTCTCCGCCCACCCGGAGTGCGCGCACCTTCCGCACGACCAGTACATCGAGCTCGCCAGCTCCGTTATCGCCGGCCACAAGGACGACATCATCAACGACGCCTCCAATGAGATCGCGTGGGACCAGGCGTGGGACGCGACACCCACCGAGCAGCAGGAGGTTGTGTGCGACCGCCTCATCACCGACGGGACCGACATCGTCGGGCAGGAGCTGGCGGACGCCGCAGCCGAACCTTCGGGCGACGAGGCGGACATGGCCGCGTACTTTCTCGACGAGAAGTGCTGACCAGACCCTGCCTCCACCTGCGCAATGGCCCACTCCACACGGCTCCAGCCGCACCCATGGAGTGGGCCATTGGCCTACCCTGAGCACGGAGGGAGGCACCAATGGCGCAGGACGACAACCCCATGGAGCGGCTCCGCAACGGCAAGGGCCGTTTCGACCGGTCCATCCACACCGTGGAGCGCGACGCCGCTGCCGCGGAGCTGCGGGCCGAAGGCCGGACGTTTCAGCAGATCGCCGACGAGCTCGGCTACTCCGGCAAGGGTGAGGCGTTCCGCGGCGTGCAGCGGGCCAAGGCGGACGTGGCCCGGGAGCCGGTGGCCAAGCTGATTCAGCGGGAGGCGGAGCAGCTCGACGAGCTGTACGTGGCCGCCCTGGAGGTACTGGAGCGCGATCACGTGATGGTGTCCCACGGCAAGATCGTGAAGGACGACCAGGGCGTACCGCTCCTTGACGACGGACCGAAGCTCGCCGCGGTCCGCGAACTCCGGGCCGTACGCGAGTCGTACCGGAAGCTCTTCGGCACCGACGCCCCCTCCCGGGTGAGCGTGGACGCACAGCAGCTCGGCGCGGAAATCTCCGCCCTCTTCGACCGGGTCGACGGCGATGACAGCCCCAGCACCTGACCTGGAGCACCTGCGCCACCAGATCGACCAACTGGTGCGCGCCGGTGACACCCGGCAGCTCAAGGTCGTCCGCGACCAGCTCAAGGCCCACATCGACAAGCGTGCCCTCGCCCGCCGCACCCGCGAGTACGGCACCGCCCCGGTCCGGTGGGTGCAGGAGCGCCTCCGGCAGACGGTGTGGTCGAAGCAGCGCGAGATCCTGCACGCGGTCCGTGACCACCGGCGGACCGCGGTTCGGTCCGGGCACGGCGTCGGCAAGTCCTGGACGGCCGCCCTTGTTGCGTGTTGGTGGCTCGACACCCACCCGCCCGGCGAGGCCTTCGTCGTCAGCACCGCCCCCACCTTCTCCCAGGTGCGCGCGATCCTGTGGCGGTACATCCGCAAGCACCACCGCACCGGCAACCTCGCCGGCCGCGTGAACCAGACCGAGTGGCTCATCGACGACGAACTCGTCGGGTACGGGCGGAAACCCGCGGACACCGACGAGGACGGGTTCCAGGGCATCCACGCCCGGTACGTCCTCGTGATCCTCGACGAGGCGTGCGGCATTCCGGAGCAGCTATGGGTCGCGGCCGACGCACTGGCGACCGGCCCGGACTGCCGGATCCTCGCGATCGGCAACCCCGACAACCCGGCCTCCCACTTCCGGAAGGTCTGCACCCCGGGGTCCGGCTGGCACCAGATGAGCATCAGCGCGTTCGACTCCCCCAACCTCACGGGCGAGGACGTCCCGGAGGAGATGGCCGCGGCCCTGGTGTCGCGGGAGTGGGTGGAGGAGAAGGCCACCGAGTGGGGCGTCGACAACCCGATCTACCGGGCCAAGGTCCTCGGCGAGTTCAGCACGGACGCGGCGAACCAGGTGGTGCGGCAGTCCGACGTCGCGAGCTGCCGGGCCGCCACGGACCGGCGCCCGAAGACGGAGGAGCTGGAACCCGTTGAGCTCGGTGTCGACGTCGGTGGTGGCGGGGACGAGACCGTCATCCGGGAGCGGCGCGGCCGGCGCGCGGGACGCGAGTGGTCCGCGCACACCGACCGGCCGGAGGTGATCGCCCCGTTGATCCTGCGCGCGATCAAGGAGACCGGGGCCACCGCAGTGAAGGTCGACAGCATCGGCATCGGGTTCGGCGTGATCGGCGAGCTCCGCAACGCGGCCACCCGCGGCGAGCACTCCGCCCACATCATCGCCGTGAACGTCGGCAGCGCCGCCTCCGAGCCGGACAAGTTCATCAACCTGCGCGCCGAGATCTGGTGGTCGCTCGGCCGCGGCCTGTCCGAATCCGGGGGCTGGGACCTCGCGATGATGGACAACGCCGACACCACGGTGGCGCAGCTACTGGAGCCCCGGTGGGACACCGACCCCAAGGGGCGGATCCGGGTGGAGAAGAAGGACGAGATTCGTAAGCGGCTCGGGCGCAGCCCGGACAACGCCGATGCCCTGCTGCTCGCGTACTACTCCGCGGGCCGCCCCCGAGTGAGGTGGCTGTGATGCCGAAGAAGCTCCTGTCCGCGGTGGCCAACACCGGCCCCACGCTGAAGAAGTTGCGGCCGACCGCCATGACTACCGCAGGATTTACGCTAATCTCGGCAGGAAGCTGGAGTATCTTCGGTCAGGGTGTTGGTCTGATCACCGGAGGAATCCTCACCGTCGTCCTCCAGTGGTGGGTTGACAGCGACTGACGGGCAGCGAGGAGGGGCCATGGGCAAGACGCTTCTTGGCTCCCTCACCGCCCTCGCACGCCGCACCGCCGTCGAGACCCCCGTCCCCTTCACCAGCCGAGGCGCCGAGCGCGCCCTTCCCTTCATGCGCCCCGCCGGCATGGAGCAGCAGATGCGGGCCATGGGCTCGGTCGGCACCCTGTTCTCCATCGTCAACCGCACCAGCAATGCGACCGCGATGGTCGACTGGAAGCTGTGGCGGAAGGCCAAGTCCGGCCTGAAGGAAGACCGCGTTGAGGTCACCTCGCACGCGGCCCTGGACCTGTGGAACAAGCCGAACCCGTTCATGCCGCGGCAGGAGTTCGTCGAGACGTTCCAGCAGCACGTCGACCTGGTCGGCGAGGGCTGGTGGGTCATCGCCCGGCACCCGGGGTCCACGATCCCGCTGGAGCTGTGGCCGGTCCGCCCCGACCGGATGACCCCGGTCCCGTCGCAGAAGGCGTTCCTCGCCGGGTACATCTACACCAGCCCGGACGGCGAGCAGGTCCCCCTCGGCCTCGATGAGGTCGTCTTTCTCCGCATGCCGAACCCGCTGGATCCGTACCGCGGGATGGGTCCGGTGCAGTCGGTCCTCGCCGACCTCGACGCCACCCGCTACTCCGCCGAGTGGAACCGCAACTTCTTCCTCAACTCGGCCGAGCCCGGCGGGATCATCGAGGTCCCCACGCCGCTGTCCGACCCGGACTTCGACCAGTTGCGCGACCGGTGGAACGAGCAGCACCGCGGCGTCGCGAACGCGCACCGGGTTGCGATCCTTGAGCACGGGAAGTGGATCGACCGGAAGCTGTCGCAGCGCGACATGCAGTTCGTTGAGCTTCGCGCCGTGTCCCGGGCCGTGCTCCGCGAGGCGTACGGCATCAGCGCGTTCGCGCTCGGCGAGGTCACCGACATCAACCGCGCCACCGCCGAGGCGAGCAAGGCGTGGTTCGCCGACCAGCTGACGGTGCCCCGCCTGGAGCGCATCAAGGCTGCCCTCAACTTCGACCTCCTCCCGCTGTTCGGCGCGACCGCCACGGGGCTGGAGTTCGACTATGAAAGCCCGGTGCCGGCCGACCCGGAGACCGAAGCGGCGCAGCTCGTCGCGAAGTCCTCGGCCGCCCAGTCCCTCATCGAGGCCGGGGCGTACGGGCCGGAAGTCCTCGCCGCGATCGGCCTGCCCGCCATTGCGTTCGGCCAGCCCGGCGCAGACCCGAACCGTGAGCTCCTCATCAAGCTCGTGACCCGGGCGCCCCTGCTGGCCCCGACGATCCTGCCCATGTTGGGCTTCGACGTCCCGGCCGCCGGCGCCCCGGCCGTTACTCCGGCCAACTCGTTCAAGGCCCTGGCCGCGCAGCTCCTTGACGACGGCGCCCCGGACATCGACAACGCCATGCGCTGGGTCGTCGTGGCCGAGGACGACGACAACACCTGCGCCCCCTGCTCCGAGAACAACGGCCACCTCTACCGCAACCGTGAGCAGGCCTACAAGGACTACCCCGGCGGCACGGGCTACGTGCACTGCGTCGGCGCGGAACACGGCAACGACTGCCGGTGCAAGGTCGTCAAGCGGCGCGCACCCAAGGGAGACGAATCCTGATGCCCCTGATCGAGGCCGTCACCCGGCCCGCCCACCTGACCGCCCGCGCGCAGCCCCACGCCCCACGCGCCTGGTACGAGATCCGCAACGCCGCCGATGCGGACGAGGCGGAGCTCCTCATCTATGACGAGATCGGCGGCTGGTTTGGCAACACCCCCGGCGAGATCGTCGACGAACTCCGGGCGGTCACCGCCCCGAACCTCCGCGTCCGCATCAACTCCCCGGGCGGGTCCGTGTTCGACGGCATCGCCATCGCCAACGCCATCCGGCTGCACCCGGCGAACGTCACCGTCCAGGTCGACGGCATCGCCGCATCGGCCGCTTCCGTCATCGCGATGGCCGGGGACCGAATCGTCATGACCCCCCAGTCACAGCTGATGATCCACGACGCGTCCGGCATGTGCTTCGGCAACGCGGCGGACATGACGGAGATGGCGACGCTCCTCGACACCCAGTCCGACAACATCGCCGACGCCTACGCAGAGCGTGCGGGCGGCACCCGCGAGGAGTGGCGGGAGCGGATGCGCGCGGAGTCCTGGTACCTCGCTGCGGAAGCTGTGTCCGCCGGCCTGGCCGACGAGGTGCTGCCGTCCCGGAAGGCGACTGAGGAGCCGGAGCCTGCGCTCACGAACTCCTGGGACCTGTCGGTGTTCCGGTACGCCGGCCGCGACGAGGCGCCCGCTCCGGCGACCGGCGGACTGGTGACGGCCTCCCTCGCGGTGGTCGGTGAGGGGCCCGTCTGTGACGGTGCTGTCCCGCCCGCGCGCCCGGTGCCCGGCCCTCCGCCCGCTCGTGTCGAGCTCCAGGGCGAGCACGACCCCGAGACGTTGACGTTCGCCGCCGGGTCCGTTCTCACCGCCGACATGGTCGCCCTGCTCCACGCAGCGACAGCGCCGGCCGAGCCGGAGACCCCGACCGTCGACAACCAGACGATCACCGAGCCGGAGTCCGCCGAGGACCCGGCCGCCGAGACCACCCCTGACTCCGCAGTGGCTCCCGCCGCCGCGGCCGACGAACCCGCGTGGGCCGCCACCGTGGCCCACCTGATGACTCCGCCGCCCAGCGCGGACGACGAGTTCACCCGCCTGAAGGAGGCACTGCTGTGACCACTCCCACGATCCCGCGCACCAGCAACGAGCTCGCCGAGATGCTGGCCGACCCCAAGACGCTGTCCGAGGTGATGGCGTCGAAGGAGACGCTCACCGAGTTCATCACCGCGTACGGGCAGGCGCAGCAGGGCGACGGCACCGAGCTCAACAGGCTCGTGGCCGAGGAGACCCAGAAGGTCTTCGCGCAGATGCTGAAGGACAACGGGATGGAGAAGGGCGCGATCGAGCGCCCCAACCTCGACCCGCAGGCCAAGCGCAGCGGCAACATGCTCACCTCGCACCAGCAGGCCACCGCGTACAACCCGGCCGCTGCCGGCGCTTCGGTCGACAAGCACTTCCGCAACAACCTGGAGTACGTCTCCAGCATCTGGCACAAGAACACCACCGCCGAGGCGGCCGAGAAGGTGGCGCTGCTCCGCAACGCCGCATCGTCGGTGTCGCCGGCCGACGGTGGGTTCCTCGTCCCGGAAACCCTGCGTGCGCAGCTGATGCAGATTGCGCTGGAGCAGAGCATCGTCCGCCCGCTGGCTACCGTCGTACCGATGGACTCGGCGCGCGTCCCGATGCCGATCATCGACTCGACGTCGAACCAGGGCTCCGTGTTCGGCGGGATGATCGCGTACTGGGGTGAGGAAGGGGCGATGCTCCAGGACTCGAACCCCAAGTTCGGTCGGGTGGAGCTCGACGCGAAGAAGCTGACCGGGCTGAGCGCGGTCCCGAACGAGCTGCTCCAGGACAGCATCGTGTCCTTCGCGTCCCTCATCGAGACCCTGTGGCCGCAGGCCCTGGCGTTCTCCGAGGACCAGGCGTTCATGGCAGGCAACGGTGTCGGCAAGCCGTTGGGATTCCTCGGCGCGAAGAACAAGAGCGCGGTCGCAGTGACCCGCGGCACCGCCTCGAAGATCTCGTACGTCGACATCGTCAACATGTACGCCCGCATGCTGCCGTCGTCGCTGGGCAACGCGGTGTGGATCTGCTCCCCGGACGCACTGCCGCAGCTGCTCCAGATGTCCCTCGACGTCGGCACCGGCGGCAACAGCGTGTTCGTCGTCAACGCCAGCGCGGCCATGCCGATGTCCATCTTCGGCCGCCCGCTGATCATCAGCGAGAAGGCGGGACAGCTCGGCGCCCGTGGCGACCTCGCGTTCGTCGACCTCGCCTACTACCTCATCGGCGACCGCCAGACGATGACCGCCGACTCCAGCACCGACTACCAGTTCGGCAGCGACAAGACCACGTTCCGCATCATCCAGCGCGTCGACGGCCGCCCGTGGCTCCAGTCGGCCATCACCCCGGCCAACGGCTCCGCGAACAAGCTGTCGCCGTTCGTCGAGCTCGCAGCCTGACCCCCACCCCCGGCCGGCGTCGGCAGTAACTCCCCGACGCCGGCCACCACCCGGGCCGGCAGCGTCGCCCCGGCAAGGCAACAGACGACAGGAGAACCCCATGGCTCAGAAGGCACTCGGCCGGCAGTTCAACGCCCTGCCCCTCGCCGACAACAAGTGGGTCAGCCTCAGCGACGCGGACGGGGTGGCGTTCGTCTGCTACCTCGCAGCGGCGGCGGGCGACACCTACACCCTCACCCAGGCGCAGGACGGGGCCGGCACCGGAGCGAAGGCCCTGACGTGCATCACCGAGTTCCACACCAGCACCGGTGACGGCACGGACACCTGGACCCGCCGCACCCAGGCCGCGGCCGGCACCGTCGTCACGGCGGCCGCCGCCACGCAGAACGCCATGGTCGTCGAGGTCGAGGGCACGGCCCTGGACGACGGGTTCAGCCACGTGCGCCTCGCATCGACCGGCGCCGGCACGGTGACCGCCCTGGCCCGCGACCTCAACGTGCAGCGGGCCCCGGAGAACCTCCCGGCGATGTCGTCATGATCCGTGGCCGGACCCGTGCTGACGGGGCTGTCGAGTTCTACGACAGCGTGTCCGACGAGGTGGTGGTCACCATCTCCTCTGCGGGCATCGAGGGAGGCGGCGGGGCTGCTGTCGCGTGGGACGACGTCACCGGGAAACCGGCCACGTTCCCCCCGGCGATCGGCGCGACCGCGTCCACGGCGGTCGCGGGCAACGACACCCGGCTGACGGCTGGGGCTGCGGGTACGGCCACGGTCCGGGCGATCGGGTCGACGGCCACCACTGCGGCGGCCGGCAACCACGCCCACACCGCAACGCAGGTGACAGCGACGGCGATCAGCCCCGGCTCGGCGACGACGGTGCAGGGGATCCTCGCCGAGCTCGCCGCCCGCATCACTGCACTGGAAACCCCCTGATGGCGCTCTGGGTGTGCAGGGGCTGCACGGCCGCGTACTCGGTCGGCGCGCCCCGGTGCCCGCAGTGCAGCAGTACCGACTGGCGAGAGGAAGGCGAAGACGACATGCCGAAGATCACGGTTCACGGTGGCGCGACCAACGCGGACGCCCCCGAGCCCGAGGGCGGTGAGGACGTATCAGCTGGGAGCAGCTCCGAGACATCGTCCGAGAAGGAATCCAGCAAGCCGCAGAAGAGCGCAGCCGCCCGCCCGAAGCCTGCCCCCAAGACGGGGAACCGCTCCGCGAAGGACCAGACGGACAGCTCTTCTGCCCCTGGGACGGATGGCGACCAGACGGCAGCTACGTCGGCCAGCAGCGACGGTAGCGGCGGTAGCGACTGATGGCCCGCGCTACCCGCCTCCAGCTCGGCCGGGCTGCCTACCGGGCGTACGGAGAGGCGACCGGCGGACTGAACGTCCGGGGCGAGCAGCTGCCCGACTGGGACGACCTCGGCGGCGTCGTGCAGCACGCGTGGCTGTGCGCCGCCCAAGAGGTGGAGCAGATGCTCAGCACCCCGCAGGCCCCCGCTCCTGGCCCCGACACCGACTAGAGGAGGTGACAGAGGATGACCACGCTTCCGACCTACGCCACCCGCGAGGACGTCAAGGGCGCCCTGGACTTCAAGCAGTCCGCGCGCGCTGACCGGCAGATCGACCGCGCCCTGCACACCGCATCACGGGGTGTGGACGCCCTCTGTCGCCGCCGCTTCCACCCTGAGCTGGCCGCCCGCTCGTGGGACTGGCCCAATGCGCAGCGGGCCCGGCCGTGGCGGCTGTGGCTCGACGAGAACGAGCTGATTTCCGTCACCGAGGTCACGACCGGCGGGGACGTCGTCCCGCCGGAGGCCGTGTTCCTGGAGCCCAACGCGTACGGCCCGCCGTACAACCAGGTGCAGCTCGACATGAGCAGCGCCACCGCCGGGTGGATCGGCGGCAACACCCACCAGCGCAGCATTACCATCACCGGCCTGTACGGCTACCGCGACGACGAGACCACGGCCGGCGTGACGGTCGGCACCCTCGACAGCGCGGCTGCCACGGTCACCGTGGACGCCGCCACTTCCGCAGAGGTAGGCGTCGGTGACCTGCTGCGTCTCGACACCGAGCGGGTCATTGTGACCGGCCGCCGCCAGGCAGCCACCGGCCAGACCCTCGCTGCGGACATCGACGCGCAGGCCAAGACCGTCCTCGTCCCCGTGCTGGACGGCACCGAGTTCGCGGTCGAGGAGACCATCCTCATCGACGGGGAGCGCCTCCTCATTGTCGACATTGCCGGGGATAGCCTGATCGTCCGCCGCGCATGGGACGGGTCCACCCTGGCCGCGCACACCACCGGGACGGCCGTCTACGCCCCGCGCACCCTGGCCATCACCCGCGGCGACCTCGGCACCACGGCAGCTGCTCACACCGACGGGACCAGCGTCCACCTTTTCGCCCCGCCCGCCCTCGTCCACCAGCTGGCGTTGGCCGAGGCCATCAACATCCTGCTCCAGGAGCAGGCCGGATGGTTTCGCACCGCGACCGGCGGCAGCACCTCCCGCGAGGCGACCCTCGAAGCGCTCACCGCTCTCCGCACCCAGGTCTACGACGCGCTCGGCCGCAAGGCCCGCCTGAGGGGGGTCTGACCGTGCCCGACTTCCAGATCCGCGTGAACATGAACCGCACCGGCCCGATCAGGGACGGCCGTTTCCAGCGTGCCGCCGGCCAGTACTCCAACGACCTTCAGTACGCGGTCGCCCTGCACGGCGAGGACCTGGTGCAGCAGCGCCTGCGGCAGGTCCTGCGGAACCCGACCGGCTACTTCCAGTCCCGCATCACCGTCGAGCGCGGGCGCGGCGGCTACATGGTCACCGACGGCGGCGTCATCTACGGCCACTGGCTGGAGGGCACCGGCTCCCGCAACTACCCGGTGACCCGGTTCCGCGGCTACTCCACGTTCCGTCGGGTCAAGCCCCTCGTCGACCGTGACGCCAACCGGATCGGCCGGGAGCTCCTGGCCCGGTACCAGTCGAGGGGGCTCCTGCGATGAGCCTGCCCATCACCGACATCACCGACCGCGTCGTCTCCCACGCCCTGGGGCTCGGTCTGTTCGAGACGGTCAACCGGGCCGAGCCGAAGAACGCCCCCGGCAACGGGCTCACCTGCGCGATCTGGACCGAGCGCATCGGGTTCGTCCGCTCGTCCGGCCTGGCCTCTGGGTCCGCGCGCCTGGTGTTCACCGTGCGGATCTACTCCAACATCAACGCCGCCCCGGACGAGGCGATCGACCCGGAGATGCTCAACGCCGTCGACCAGCTGTTCGCCGCATACAGCGCGGACTTCACCCTCGGCGACCTCGTACGGCACGTCGACCTCCTCGGCGTGTACGGCGTCCCGCTGGAGGCCGTCGCCGGATACCTCCTCGTCGAGGGCGGCGAGTACCGGGTCATCACGATCGTGCTCCCCCTCATCGTCAACGACCTCTGGACGGAAGGAGAAACCGCGTGAGCAAGCAGTCCGGTCTCGGCGACTACCTGTACATCGGCGGGTACGACGCCTCCGGCGACATCGGATCCGTCAACCGCATCGGCGGCGGCCCGACCGCCCTCGACGTCACCGCGATCAACAAGGCCGCGATGGAACGCATCGGCGGACTGCGGGACGGCGGCATCGACTACACCGCGTTCTTCAACCCGGCGCTCGGCGGGACGCACGCCAAGCTCGCAGCCCTCCCCACCACCGACGTCCTCATGACCTACGTACGGGGCGCCACCCTCGGCGGGCCCGTCGCGAACTGCATCGCCAAGCAGCTCAACCACGACGGCACCCGCGGCGACGACGGGGCGTTCACCTTCGCGGGCAGCACCCAGTCGTCCGCCGGATCCGGGCTGGAGTGGTGCGAAGGACTCACCGCCGGCCGCCGTACGGACACCACCGCGACGAACGGGGCGACGGTCGACCTCCTGACCGGACCGACTGCGTTCGGCCTCCAGGCCTACCTGCACGTCTTCGCGCTCACCGGCACGAGCGTCACCGTCACCATCGAGCACTCCGCCGACGGCCTGTCCTGGTCCGCGCTCACCGGCGCAGCGTTCACCGCCGTGACCGCCGCACCCGCCAGCCAGCGCATCCAGACCAGCCGCACCCAGACCGTGCAGCGCTACGTCCGAGCCATCACCACCGGCACGTTCACGAACGCCCAGTTCGCCGTGTCCGCCGCCCGCAACTCCGTAGGGACCACGTTCTGATGCAGCCCTTGAACCGGGTAGACCGCGGGCTTCTGGCCCCCGGCGCCTACCAGACGTACACCATCGACCAGCCCCCGGACACCCTCGTACGCGCGGCGTGCGAGGAGGCCGGGTGCGTGGCGTGGGCCCGCGGGTGGCAGTCGAGCATCGACGAGTCGACCCCGCTCGGCCAGCAGCAGGCCGCCTACATCCGTACCCAGTCGGGGCGCACGTTCCGGGAGCAGCGCACGGCGGCCGGTCTGACCGTCTTCAGGTTCGAGGCCCGGCAGCGGTGCTTCACCGACCACAAGACCCGCCCGCAGCTCTTCGCCGTGCGCGATGGGGACTGGCGCGGCAACCCCACCGGCCGGGTCCGCCAGCACCAGCGGTCGGCGGACTGGGTGGAGGACTTCGGCGAGCACCAGCTCCGCCTGATCGACCAGCAGCAGAGGGGATAGGGCCATGGCCAAGGAATCAGGGATCGGGTGGACGACGTGCAGCGTCGATGACGCGACGGGCACCCCGCAGGACATCCGGAACGACGTCACGAACCTCCAGTTCGCCACGCCGCGCGCGGTGCAGGACGTCACCGGGATCGATAAGGCGGCGATGGAGCGCCTGCTCCTCCTCGCGGACTTCAGCGTGACGCTCAACGGCGTCTTCAACGACGCCGCGGGCAAGAGCCACGCCGTGTTCAAGACCGTGCCTTCCACGTCGGTCTCCCGGACGGTAACGCTCGCCGTGTCCGGGCAGTCCCTGGTGAACGAATGCCTGTTCACCGACTACCCGCTCACCCGCTCCGACTCCGGCGAGCTCACGTGGGCCGTGCCCGGCGTCCTGTCCGACGGCACCGTCCCGACCTGGACGGGGGCCTGACATGCCGGGCTACAGGCACAAGGCCAAGAAGATCACCGTCCGGTTTGAGGAGCCCCACGACTTCGCCGGGTTCGAGGCCGTACTCCGCGGCCAGCACCTCGGCGGATTCCTGAACCTCCTCGGCATCGGCGAGGTGGACCTGTCCAACATCGGCGACCAGCTGAGGGAGATGGGACGCGCGCTCATCTCCTGGAACCTCGAGGACGAGGAGACCGGCGAGCCAGTGCCCGCCACCCCGGAGGCGGTCATGGCCCAGGACCAGGACCTGATGATCGCCCTCGCCAAGGGGTGGACGGACGGACTGCGAGGAGTCCCGGCCCCTTTGGAGCCGAGCTCGACCGATGGGCAGCCGTCCCTGGAGGCGTCGCTGCCGATGGAACCGCTGTCCGAAAGCCTCGCGAGCTGATCCACGCGGAGACCGTCCTCGGCCTGTGCGAGCGCTTCCACTGCCTGCCCAGTGCCCTCCTCGCCGAGGACGCCTCCCTGTACGGGCTGCTCCTCATCGAGCAGCGCGGCAACCCGAAACGAACCGACGACGAGCTGGGAGGTGGTGACGTATGGCCGACGACGTGAACATCGTGGTCCGCGTCCGCGACGCCACGAGCACCGGCATCGCCGCGGTGAACCGGTCGCTCCAGCGGCTGGAGAACGGCACGAAGGACATGGACAAGTCCTTCGGTTCGCTGGTCGGCACGGCGATCAGTCTCGCGCCGGCGCTCATCCCGATCGCCGCGTCTGCCGCGCCGCTCGTCGCTGGGATGGGCGCGGCCACGATTGCGGTCGGCGCGTTCGGGGCGGCGATCATCCCGCAGATTCAGGCCATGTCCGAGGCGGCCGAGGCGGAGAAGAAGTACACCGACGCCGTCGACAAGCATGGCGCAGCGTCGGCAGAAGCAGCGAAGGCGGAGACGGCCTACCTCGACGCGATCGAGGACATGCCCCCGGCGACCCGTGAGGCGGCCGCCTCCTTGTCGGTGCTGAAGGAGCAGTACGAGGACTGGTCGAACGCTCTCTCCGACGAGACGATGCCGGTCGCAACGAAGGCGTTCGCGACGCTCGGCGCCCTCTTCCCGAAGATGACACCCCTGGTGAGGGGCGCGTCAACGGAGCTGGATCGGTTCGTGACGATCGCCGCAGGGGGTATTCAGTCGCGGGGTTTCGAGCGGTTCATGGAGTCGTTCGGCGAGTTCGCGGAGACGTCTCTCGCGAAAGCCAACACGGCCCTGGTGCATTTCACTCGGACCCTCGACACCGGCAAGGTCGGCGGCGGCGTCGCAGAATTCCTGAGTTTCGCCCGCGAGCAGGGCCCCCTCGTCGGCGACGTCCTGATGAACCTCGGCGAGGCGCTGACCAACCTTCTGATCGCCTCGGCCGACACCGGCGTCGGGATGCTCACCCTGATCAACGCGTTCGCCGGGCTCGTCGCGTCGGTCCCGCCCGAGATCCTGACCCGCCTCCTCCAGCTGGCACTCGCGTTCAAGGCGGTGAAGATGGCGGCGGCCGGCATGGCCGCAGCGGGCGCCGCGATGGCCGTGGTCCGCACGCAGATCACTGCGGCCGGCACTGCTGCTCTGGGGGCCGGTTCTCGGATCGGGATGCTCACTATGGCGTTCGGTGCGCTGTCGAAGGGTGCGAAGGTCGCGGTCGCCGGCACGGGGATCGGCCTGCTGGTCATTGCACTGATGGAGCTGTCGAAGATCGGCAAGCAGGCGCCACCCGACGTGGACAAGCTGACGTCGTCCCTCGGCAAATTGGGTGACACGGGCAAGGTCACCGGGGAGGCAGCAAGGGTTTTCGGTGCCGACCTCAACGGACTCGCGGAGTCCCTGCGGGTGCTGACCAAGCCGTCCACCACCCAGAGCATCGAGAAGTGGTTCTCCGACCTCTTCGGGTACGGCGACGGAGGGCCCGCGGCGAAGGCCGCGAAGGCCGACATCGACGCCATTGACAAGTCCCTCGCGAACCTGGTCAACGGTGGGAAGCCTGAGCTGGCGGCGTCAGCAGCCGACGAGCTCGCGAAGTCCATGACCCGACAGGGTATGTCCGCCAAGGAACTGCGGGGCAAGCTCGACGACTACAAGGCCGCTCTCGCGGACCAGGCGTTCGAGCAGAAGTTGGCAGCGCAGGCGATGGGCCTGTTCGGCGAGCAGGCCCAGGACGTTCAGGGGAAGCTCGCAGCACAGCAGCAGTCCGCGGACGGGCTCACCCAGTCCATCAACGCCTTGTCGAACGCCTACCTCCAGGCCCGTGGCGGGATCCGCGGCATGGAGGCCGCGATCGACGCGGCTACCGAGGCGCTCCAGAAGAACGGGGCCACTCTCGACAACAACACGGAGAAGGGCCGCGCAAACAACGAGGCCCTCGACAACCTGGCGTCGGCCACGATGAAGGCCGCCGAGTCCGCCCGGGCGAACGGCGACTCTTGGGCGACCGTCAACGGGATCTACGACCGGGGCCGCGAGAAGTTGATCGCCTCGGCGGACGCCATGGGCCTGACCCGGGCGCAGGCCGTACGGCTGGCCGACCAGATCCTGCGGACCCCGGACAAGACCGCCCGTCTCAAGGGCAACATGGAAGACCTCCAGCACAAGTTGAACAGCGCGAAGAACCAGCTGAAAAAGGTTCCGGACTCCCGGAAAGCACGAGTCCGCGCGGACATCTACCAGCTGGAGCAGGCCATCGCATCGGCCCGCCGCAAGCTTGACGCGATCAACGGCAAGACCTCCCACACCTACGTCATCACACACATGGAAGCCCGCCGCGAAGGGTCGTACGGCACCGAGCTCGGCTACGCCCACGGCGGTGTCATCGGCGCGGCTGGCGGCGGCCCACGCTCCCGCATGACGCTCGTCGGCGAGCAGGGGCCGGAGCTCGTGGACCTGGCCCCAGGGTCGAGGGTGCGGTCGAACCCGGACACGAAGCGGATGCTGGCCGGTGGTCATGCCGGCGGTGGCGGGCAGCCAATCGTGATCCATCTGGATATCGCGGGCCGGTTCCTTGGCGAGGTCATCATCGACCCGCTGCGGCAGTCGGTCAGCTCCCGCGGCGGCAACGTGCAGGCGGTCCTGGGGAACGGAGGAGGACGATGACGTTCCCTGAGACGAACCTTCCCATCCAGGTGGAGCTTGATCTCGGCGGCACGTGGACGGACATCACGGACGACGTCTACGAGCGTGACGCCATCCGCATCACCCGGGGCCGGTCCGACTGGGGCGGGGTCGTCGACCCGTCACGCTGCACTCTGACGCTGAAGAACCACACCGGGAACTACTCGCCGAGGAACCCACGCGGCGCGTACTAC
Source organism: Streptomyces sp. QL37 (assembly GCF_002941025.1). Lineage (NCBI taxonomy): Bacteria > Bacillati > Actinomycetota > Actinomycetes > Kitasatosporales > Streptomycetaceae > Streptomyces > Streptomyces sp. QL37. Next base: position 2,481,252 of record NZ_PTJS01000001.1, read on the forward strand.
GGGCTGATCGGCCGGAACACTCCGATCAGGGTGTCGGTGCACTACGGCGAGACGTACATGGACATGACCGGCACCGCCCTGGACGGGGCGACAACACCGGACCATGCCTCTCTCGACATCACCGGCGACATCGACATCAGGGCCGACGTCACCACCGACCAGTGGATCAGCGGCCAGACAGTCGACCTTGCTGGAAAGTACGGAACCATCGGCGACCAGCGCTCGTGGGGCTTCTACATCAACCCCAATGGCAGCCTGGGCTTCCTCTGGTCCCCCGACGGGACGTTCGCAAGCCGGATCGCGATCAGCTCCAACGCCGTGGTCGCACCCCTACTGTCCGGGCGCCTCGCCGCGCGCGCCACCCTCGACGTGAACAACGGATCCGGCGGCTACACGGTGCGCTTCTACACGGCTCCGACGATCAACGGCACATGGACCCAGCTCGGCACCCCGATCATCGGTGGCGCCACAACCAGCGTCTACGCCAGCACGGCACCCATGGTCATCGGCGACGTCGCCGGCATCGCCTCCCTCGACATGGTCGGCCGCTACAACGCCCTCGAACTGCGGAACGGGATTGGCGGCACGCTCGTCGCGAACCCGGACTTCACCGCGCAGACCCCGGGCGCCCCCAGCTTCACCGACGGGTCAGGGCGCACGTGGACGCTGACCAGTAATTCCACCCTGGCCAACAAGAGGATTCGGTTCCACGGCGAGATCTCTGCCTGGCCCGTTCGGTGGGGCACCGGCGGCAACGACGTGTACGTCCCAGTGGAGGCGTCTGGGATTCTGCGCCGCCTCGGCCAGGGCGCGTCTCCTCTCCAGTCGACGCTGCGCCGCCGTGTCCCCTCCGATCCGAACCTCATTGCGTACTGGCCGATGGAGGAGGGGAAGACCGCCACCAGGGCGTACAGCCCCCTGGCCGGGGTCACACCTATGGCCGCGTCCGGACTGGACTATGAGCAGGTCGACACCCTCGCCGGGTCGTCACCGCTGCCCGCACTGGATTCAACGCCAGGTGCAGGTTTGCCGATGCTCACCGGCGTCGTGCCGGCCAGCTCTCCGGGCACCTTCATGGTGGAGTTCGTGTATCGGCATGACTCGCCTGCGGCCACGCTGTGGACCTACATGCGGATCCTCACCACTGGCACCGTACGCGAGTGGTACCTGCAAATGAACGCGACGGGCGGACGGATCGTCGGCCAGGACCGCGACGGCACCAACGTCATCAGCCGTGCCTTCGCCTGGGGTGCTGGCCAGGCCCCGTTCAACGCCTGGTACCGGATGCGGTTCTACGTCGCACAGAACGGGTCGAACTACGACTACGACCTGAACTGGATCCAGATCGGCTCCACAGTCGTCGGGATCTCGGGCAGCGAGCCCGGGACGGCCGGCCGTATCACGACAGTGGGCTCCCCTCCTGGCGGCTACGCCTCGGAACTCAACGGCCTGGCGCTCGGCCACATCGCCGTATTCGGGTCAACGAGCTCCACGGTGTTCAACTTCGCCGACCACGGCTACAACGGCGAACGCGCCGGGGACCGGATCAGACGCCTCCGGACGGAGGAGAACCTCCCGCTCCTCATCGGCGGGTCCCTCGCGGAGACGGAACCGATGGGCCCACAGCGACCGGACACCATCATGGCCCTGCTCCAGGAGGCCGCTGACGTCGACGGAGGAATCCTGTACGAGCGGCGCGACTCCCTGAGCCTCGTCTATCGCTCCCGCGCCACCCTGTACAACCAGCCAGTGACACTGTCCCTGAACTACCAGGGCAGCGACGGCCTGGTCACCCCGCTGGAGCCGGTCGACGACGACCAGCGGGTGCGCAACGACATCCTCGTGACACGCGAGGGCGGCGGCTCCGGCCGATCCGTTGCCTCGGAGGGCCCGCTGTCGACGCTGGCCCCGCCCGAGGGGGTGGGCCGGTACAACGAGGCGATCACGCTCAACCTGTTCGACGACGAGCAGACGACGAGGCACGCCGAGTGGCGGCTACACCTCGGGACGTGGGATGAGGCCCGCTATCCGCAGGTGCGGGTCTTGCTGCAAAGCGCCTCGGGTGTAATCGCGGACGCGGTGTCCGCCGACATCGGGGACCGGATGCAGATCACGAACCCCCCAGTGTGGCTGCCGCCCGATGCCATCGACTTGCAGGTGCAGGGCTACACGGAGCTGTTGCATCAGGGTCGGTGGGAGCTGGATTTCAACTGCACTCCGTACGGGCCGTGGGAGATCGGCGTCTTCGACGACGCAGAGCGGGGCCGATACGACACGGGCGGGTCGACACTCGCCTCGTCAGCTACCTCATCTGCAACGACTCTGTCGGTGGCTTCAACGGCTGGGCCGTGGGTGACGGACGGACGCCATTACCCGTTCGAGCTGGTCATGGGGGGCGAGGTCGTAACAGCGGTGTCAGCCGGCACTGTGCTGACGCCGAACCCGTTGCTGCTGCAAGACCTCGTCGGGTGGTCCCAACTATCGTCGGTCATCACCTACTCCACTGCGGTCGTGCACACGGACGCCGGAGCTACGGCATCGCTGCTGATGACCCCAACCGGGGCGTCGTCCGCGTCAGCCACCACGTCCCCGAGCAGCCCGGTCGGAAGCGTGACCCCGGGCGCCTCGTACACGATGTGTGGCTGGGTGTACTCCCCGACCGGGTGGCCAGACATGCGGATCATCACCGACTGGGCCACAGCGGCCGACGCCACCATTTCCACGTCCCCGTCGGTGGCCATCCCCGTGCCGGCCGGGGTATGGACGTGGATCACGGTCACGGCCACGGCTCCAGCGCTGGCGTCTCGCGCCAGAGTGCGAGCCCGGATCGGCGCCTCACCGGCAGTCACAGACATCAGCTATTGGTGGGGCGTGCGGCTGATCGCCGACTCCACCGTGACCAACAGCAGCCCCCAGACGATGACCGTGGTCCGGTCCGTCAACGGCATCAGTAAGGACCACCCGACCGGGACGGACATCCGCCTCGCCCATTCCACGATCTACGCCCTGTAGGAGGCACCCATGCCCGATCTTGCCCTCGCTGGGGAACGGCTCATCGCATCCGTGGAGAACGCACGCGCGCCCTTCACCGTGAACTACACGGCGATCAGCACGAACACCCCCGGCACGCCGGTGACCACCGAGACAGCCTGGATCAGCACCCCCGCAATCACCTTCCTGCCGGGCCGCAGCTACCGGCTCACGATCAAGGGCCTGCTGACGCCGACCGCCGCGAGCAGCGAGGGGAGGATCCGCGTCCACCGGGACACCGTCAGCGGAGCCACCCTGTACGACAGCTTTCGCATCACGACCCCCAGTTCAGGGGCGAACTACGGCTTCGAGTTTTCGAACCTCATCTCGAACAACGGCAGTTCTGCCGTCAGTGCCGTACTCGTGGGCACCGTGTCCCGGGACTCCGGGACCGCCACGTACTCCGTGGCCTCATCGGCAACGCACGTCGCCTACCTCCACACCGAGGACTTCGGGCCCGCCTCGGACTTTCCCGGCGCCACCCCGCTCTGACCCTGACCACCTGGACGCCGGCCACCCGGCCGGTCCGTCTCCCAACGTCTGGAGGCCTCATGGCCACACCGCTGGCCCCCGACCGCCTGCTTTCCGCGCTGCGCGCCGAGGGCGTGCGCGTCGTCGAGTACAAGAACTGGCGCACCCACCGACGCCCCACGTCGACCGGCACGTTCGGCCCGATCAACGGCGTGATGCTCCACCACACCGTCACCACCGGCGCGTCCGGCTCCGTCGCCCTCTGCTACAACGGGCACTCCGTTTTGCCCGGGCCGCTCTGCCACGGCGTCATCGACAAGGGCGGTACGTTGCACCTCGTGTCCGCCGGCCGTGCGAACCATGCGGGCCTGGGCGACGACGACGTCCTGCGCCAGGTTCAGAACGAGGACTACGACCGGGGCAAACTCCTCGTCCCGAACGAGGCGAACACCGACGGGAACACCCGCTTCTACGGATTCGAGTGCGTCAACCTCGGCGACGGGAAGGACCCGTGGCCCGCCGTCCAGCGCGACGCCATGGTGCGCGCGTCGGCCGCGATCCTGCGGGCATACGGCGGTCCGAAGAAGGGTTGGACCGCGCTCAGTGTGATCGGCCACAAGGAGTGGCAGCCCGGAAAGATCGACCCCCGCACCGGCACCGGCGGTGTCGACGTGGCCCCGCCCGTCCTGCGCCGTCTCATCGATGAGCGCCTGGCCCACCCTGCGTCCTGGTCCCCCGGGGCCAGCACCACCACCCCTTCCACCACCCCGTCCGAGGAGGACCCGATGGCAGGCATGACCCGTGAGCAGATCTACGACGCCGTGTGGCGCACCGACCGGATGACGCCGCCTGATGGCCGCGCCACGAGGGACAACCCCACCTGGGCGGCAGAGAGCGTCCTGCGCGATGCCGCGTCCTACGCCACCCGCGCTGAAGCCGCCGCCGTGCGGGTCGAGGCTGCCGCGGCCCGCATCGAGAAGACCCTCGCCGCCCTCACCACCAAGGGAGCCTGACCCATGAAGATCTTCGGAAGAGAACCCGCTCTCTGGCTCAACAGCCTCGCCGCCATCCTGGGGCTCGTGGTGACGTTCAACGTCGGCCTCACGGAGGACCAGGCCGGATGGCTCGTCGCCGGCACGTCCGCGGTCCTCGGCGCGATCGCCGCCGCCCTGACCCGACCGATCGCCGTGCAGGCGTTCACCGCCGCCGTCGCCACGATCGCCAGCGGTGTCGGCGCGTTCGGGTTCGAGGTCGCCCCGACCACCACAGCCGCCATCAACGGCTGCGTGCTGGCCGTGCTGATGTTCATCACCCGTGGCCAGGTCTCCCCCATCACGCCGCCCGCGCCCGCGGCCCGGCCGACCAGCGTCTGAACGAGCGGAGTAGCACGTGCCCGACGAGCCGACTCTCGGCGAGGTGATGCGTCGCCTCGAAGACGTCCGCGCTGACCTGAAGGACGACTTCCGAGAGCTCGGCCTCCGACTCGACAGCAAGGTCAGCCTGGAGCGGTACCAGCTCGAGCAGGCAGCCCGTGACGAGTCGCTGAAGCTGGTGGTCGAGCGGGTCAAGGGCATCGAGGAGGCGCGCGAGCAGGAGGCCCGCGCGCACCGTGAGGAGGAGCAGCGCCTCGCGGACCGGCGCGCCGCAGACCGGCGCCTCATCTTCACCGCGCTCGTCGCACCGGTTCTCCTGCTGATTCTGACCGTGTACCTAAGCGCCCAGGGGGCGGGAGCGTGAGACGGCATAAGAGCCCGGGCGCCGAACGGCGGCGCAGCGATCTCCTGTTCGGCCTTGCGGCGGCCGTGGCCCTGGCTGGGTTCGCGTTCCTCGTCGTCACCGTGCAGGGCCTGTCTGGTGAGCTGCGTACGGCGAACGAGGCGCGCGACCAGCTGGCGCAGCAGGTGGAGCGGCTCGGCGCATCCCCCGTCGCCGGGCCGCCAGGGTCCCGTGGTGAGCCTGGGAAGGGGGCAGCCGGGCCGAGCGGTCCAGCGGGGCCGCAGGGCAGGCAGGGCGCCGCTGGCAAGCCTGGTCCGGCGGGTCCGACCGGGCCGGTCGGACCGAGTGGGGCCCCCGGTACGGACGGTGTCGGCGAGGTCGGCCCGTCCGGCGCTGCGGGTACGGATGGGCAGTCGGTCGTCGGCCCGGCCGGCCCGCCGGGTGAGGCTGGTCCGCCGGGGCCAGCTGGCCAGGATGGTGCGGATGGTCGGGACGGGGCGGATGGGCAGACGTGCCCGGCCGGGTACTCGTTGCAGCCGCCGCCGGGTGATCCCGATGGGCTCATGTGCCGCCGGGATGGGGCTCCCGCGCAACCGGAGGAGCCAGACCCGGATGGGTCACCGCTGGCTCTGGATCCGTTCCGCCGGCAGTACCCCTGAACTACGAGCGCCCCTCCTGCTGTTGCTGGAGGGGCGTTGTCGTGCGCGCAGCTACGCCCCCTGCTCGTCGGCCCTTTTCTTGATCCGCCGTACGTACTCGCGGGTCCACCCGGTGATGCGGGCGACGGTGGCTTGAGCTCCTCGTTCCTCGTTCTGCTGGAGGACGGCGACTGCTTCGGCTTGGAGATCCTCGCGGGCAGCGTCGAATGCCTGCTCTGCTTCGCGGTACCGCTGAGCTGCAAGTTCAAGTCGGGCTGTATCCATGGGACGCATCCTCCCACACGGCTTGGCCAAGTCGCTATGCCAACACCGTTGACATTAGCCTACCGAGTAGGCCAACATGGGTCTCACAAGGAAGCGCGGCAACGAGGGGGACCCCATGAAGACCACCACCACCGAGACCCAGGCACAGACCCTCACCCGCCTCCTCGCCGCCGCCGACCGCCAGCACCCCGTCACCATCACCTACCTCAAGGAGGAGAAGGACGAGAACGGCCGCAAGACCGGCAACCTCGTCGAGACCATCCGCACCATCGAGGTGTACGACGTCCGCACCACGAAGGCCGGGAACGTCACCCTCCGCGCCATGGACCGCGAGAGCGGCGAGTCCCGCACCTTCCGCCTCGACCGCATCCAGGCGTACACGATCCACCGCACCGCCTACACCGTGGCCCGCCCCGCCCGCACCGAGACCACCACCGTCCTGCCGGCCGCCACCTGCGCCGCCACCGTCATCGGCCGCGAGCTCGCCCGCGACGGCGCCGCCTACTACGCCGACCGGTACGCCATCCTCGCCGCCGCCTGACGAACCAGCAGCGCCCCCTCTCCCCGCGGGGAGAAGGGGCGCATCGCACTGCCGAAGGTCAGTCGTCGTCAGGGTGCCGGACCACACGCCGCAGCTCCCGCTCAACCTCAAACCGGGACTGCCCGGTCGCCGCCGCATGGGCGGTAATCGCCGCCTGCACCCGAGCTGCGGTATCCACCGTCAGCCGTTGTTCTTGCTGCTCTGCCCACGCTGCGCGCTCCAGCTCGATGAGCTCATCATTCAGTTCGATTGCCACGGCCGGATCGTACGACTCCCACCCCGGGCGCCGGCCGGAGCCAGGTCCGCCGTTCGCGCCGATCACCCGATTGCGAGCAACCCGCAGGCTCCGACCGCGTCCCGCAATCCACAGCAATTTTCAGGCAGCCCCCAGCTATCCGGCGCATCCTGGACTCTCAACCAGTCCAGACGGAGGGTGACATGGGGCTCAGGTTCATTGGCACGACCAGCGACGGCGGCGACTGCCCGACCCTGTACGAGGTGGAAGGCAGCACCGACATCCTCGTGCAGGGCGACCGGGTGACGGACCCCGAGCACCTGGCGCAGCTCCGGGACGTGAAGCCGGAAGAGACGTTCGTGCGCGTCCCGCGCGACCTCCTCACCCGCTTCGCGCCACGCACCGAAGCGCAGGAGATGGTGCCGTTCTCCACCATTGCCCACCTCTTCGAGGACTTCCGGCACACCGCGTGGCGCCTGGAGACCCGCCGCGGGTACGCCACCGACCGACGAAGCGAGAAGTGGCAGCGCTGGCAGGCCGGCGCCGACATCGCGGCCGAGCCGGACGACGCGTGGCGTGAGAACGTCCGCCAGCAGGTCGCAGAGGGGAAGCGGTTCGAGCGTGTCCGCCTCGTCGACGAGCCCCTCACCGAGGGCCAGGAGTTCCTCCTCGACAGCGGGCCCAGCAACGTGGCCGCAGGCGAGGACATCCGCAATCTGCCCCGGGGCCGGGCTGAGCAGTTGGGCCTGCCGGACCACGACTTCTGGCTCTTCGACTCCCGGCTCGTCGCCCGCTTCGTCTTCGACGAGACCGACACCACCCTCGGCGTGATCCTGAGCGAAGACCCCGCCGACGTCGCCGCAGCCTGCCAGGCCCGCGACGCCGCATGGCACCACGCAACCGTCACCACCGACTACGCCAGGGCGGTAACTTCGACGATGTGAGCACCGACTTCCAATCTGCCCGGGTCGCCCTCGGTGCACGGCTCCGCGAGCTGCGCATCGAGGCCGGCCTCGACGGCAAGGGCGTGGCCGCGGCCCTCGGCTGGCAGCGCTCGAAGGTGTCGCGCCTGGAGCTGGGGAAGCAGACCCCGTCAGGCGCCGACCTCGAAGCGTGGGCGCAGGCGGTGGGCCGCGAGGATCTGGCCGGGGAGCTGAAGGGCAGGCTCGTCGGCCTGGAGACGCAGTACCGGTCGTGGCGCCGCCAGCTGGCCGGCGGGCACCGGGCCCGCCAGGAGCTGGCCATCGCGGAGACTACGGCGACGCAGGTGATCCGCGGCATGGAGGTGTCCCGGATCCCTGGTCTGTTCCAGACGGCGGACTACGCCCGGCACGCATTCGAGGCGAACTCCGAGTTCCGCCAGACCCCCCGGGATATCGAGGACGCGGTACGTACCCGCATCCGCCGGCAGGATGCCCTGTACGAACCGGGGCGCCGGTTCCGGTTCCTGGTGTGGGAGGGCGCCTTGCACGTGGTGACGTGCCCCCGCGAGGTCATGGCGGCGCAGCTGGACCGACTTGCCGGGCTGATCGGCCTCGACACCATCGAGCTCGGGATCGTCCCGTTCGGGGCGCAGTTGCGGCGGGCCCCCACCCACGGGTTCTGGATCTACGACCGGCGGCGCGTCATCGTCGAGACGATCAGCACCGAGATGTGGCTCGACGACGAGGAGACCATCGCCCTGTACGAGAGGGCGTGGGACTGGACGGCCGAGGCCGCGGTCTACGGCCCGCAGGCGCGGCGCCTAATCGGTCGGGCACGGGCGTCGCTGGACCTTTCGTAAGCAACGACTGGCAACCGGTCTGGCCACGTTCGCAATCCGCCGCAATCGGCGCGCGCTCTCGCACCCCGGATCTCTAACGTGCTGGTCATGGCCACACGGACACGCAATCCGGGCTCGGACTGGCTGGCATCCTGCGCCCCGGACCCACTACAGGTGCACCGCGCCTGGGCTCGCGCGGAACTTGCCGACATCCCGACAGGGCTGCTCTGGCTCGTCGTTGAAGCGGACCTCACACGGACTCTGACGGCGATGCAGCAGATCGGTCCGGACCGGCTCGGTCCCGTGCTCGTCCACCCGGAAGCCGACCGCGCGTGGTGGCTGCTGCCGCCCGGCACCGAGGACCATTTCGAGGACCTGCTGCAACTCACCGTCCGCCCCGCTGGGTGGGCGCTGCGCTGCCCGCCGGCTGATCGGTACCAGGACGGGTTCGGGTGGTTGGAGAAGCCCAATGGCTCTGGCCAGTTGACTGATCCAGCAACGCTCGGCGCCGCGTTCGGCCCTGGTGCCAGCGTGCCCTTGTCCGGCCTGGGCCCCGCGTTGCCCGCCATCGAGATGGAAGTCGAGGTCCCCCGGTGATGACGATGAAGGTGTACGAGGTGAACCGCGACGGCGGCATCCGAGTACTACAGCCGGAGGCCGAGGCGGTCCCGCTCAAGAAGCTCGAAGCGAGCGACCGTTATCCCGCCTGCCAGTGCGACCGGTGCAGGGGAGAGTCATGAGAACACCCCCGCCCGCGGCTCGGAAGCTGCCCGCACCGGAGACCCTCACCTGGGACCAGTCCGCCGGCCGGGCCTGCATCTGGTGCAAGAGGCTCCTCACCACGGGCGCAGTGTCCGCCGGCATCATTCGTGACCGCGTCGGTGCGCACAATCTGGACACCGAGGTCTGGGCATGCCCGCCCTGCGATGCCGGAGAGGGGCCCCGCTGATGGCCGCGTCGCTCGAACATCCCCACGGCTACTGCTGGGTTGAGCACCCGGATGGCGGCCCTCGCTGCACCCTCGACCCGGGACACCGCGGGGGCCATCACGACTGGTACGCGGACCCAGACCGGCGGGACTGGCCGCGCGCTGAGCTTCCTGCCCGTGCCCCTGGTCGACGGAGGCCGGGGCGCTCTATGTCCACCGCCCCCTGACAACGTCCGTCCCGGCCGCTCATTCCCTGGCAGGACCGCGGCCGGGACGGGGTCACCACCCGCTCTACGAGACGGAGGCACCCCATGCGTACCACCACCACGCCCGCCCCGACACCCCCGAGCAGGCATCCATGACGACCGCCATGTCGGAAACGGCCGTCCGTACCTGCGAAGCCTGCTGGACCAACCCCGTCGAAGGCGTGCGCGTCACTGCGGCCGGGACAGACCTGCTCTGCCGCGGCTGCGCGATCGGCAACTATCCGCGGCGCGTCGACCTGTTCCCGCCGCTCGGCATCTACGGGCTGACGGCACGAAAGCTGGAGATGGGCCGACACGGAAGCGGCCGACCGCAGACGCCGCCGGACCAGGGGCCCTCGCTGCCGCCGGGCCGGCCAACACCGTCACCGCCGGGCACACCGCCGGTCTGACCTGATTACTCCCTGCCCGTACCCGTGGTCGGCGGTGGCCGGGGTGCGGGCGGGGTCACGTCCGGACGAGGTCGGCGAGTGGAACCCCGATGGCGTCGGCGATCCGGAGCAGGGAGTCGAGCATGGGCGAGGCGTGGCCTTGCTCGATGCGGTTGTAGGTGGCCCGGTCCATCTCGATGCGCTCGGCCACCTGCTGCTGGGTGAGGTGCGCGGCCTCGCGGGCTGCGCGGATGTGGTCTCCGATGGCCCGGCGGCGGGTGAGCACCCAGGCGGGCGGGGGGACGGAGCGTGGCACCCGTCCACGCTCACCGGTTCATGATCGAAAGTATGTAGGGCAAAACCTACATCTTGTTTCCATGCCACAGGCACGTGATCCTGAGCAGCTACGTCCGTACGGATGTGGCCTCGAAGCGGTGCAGAGGTGTTCGCGTGTCCGCCTCATTGCGCCGTTAGGCGTCAGGCTTCGGTCAAGACGCCCCGCCCCGCCCCCACTCAGGGGCGGGGCGGTTTACGTTGGACAGCAGAAGGCCCCCACCGACAGACGCGGTGGGGGCCTTGCTTCCGTGGGCCGGGCCTCCCCGCCCGAACACCACAGAAATGCGGGAGGCGCGTGTCAGACGCGTGTGGGGAGGCACGCCTGCCCCTCCCTGAGCAGCACTCTACGTGCCATGGGCACGGAGTCCATCCCTCGAACGAGTGACGAACGACAACAGCCCCCATGGGGATGTGGACTCTTAGTGGACTTTGAACACGAGGAGACCCCCCAATCGATCATGATTGGGGGGCCTCAAGCAGGCTCTCACCTGCTACTTACCCTCGGTGGGCGCGGACGGTTTCGAACCGCCGACATCTGCTTTGTAAGAGCAGCGCTCTACCCCTGAGCTACGCACCCGTGGATGAGGCAACAGGTTACATGGCCCACGCCCCCCGGCGGCAATCCGGTTCCCGCCGGGCACGGCCGGGGCCTCTCGGTCCGCGTACGGGGGTTACCCCCACCCCCGAGACGGTAGCCGCCCGGATCGTCCCGGCGGTGGGCCCGTACATACGGTGTAGCCACATCGCCGGCGCTCTCAGGGGGACCCGACACCATGACCATCCGTACACGACGCACCGACGCATTCGTGGCCGCCGCCGGTACCGTGCTGCTCGTGGCCGCGCTCAGTGGCTGTGGGAGTGCGAATGCGGAGGACGCCGCCGCCGAGCACAAGTCGTTCGCGTTCAGTGGGGACGCGCTCACCATCGACGCCGACAACTCGACCCTGGATCTCGTGCCCGCCGACGTGGAGCAGATCGAGGTCACCCGCCGGGTCGACGGGTGGGTCGTGCTGGGCAGTGGGCCGGATCCCGTGTGGAAGCTCGAGGGGGACGAGCTGCGGCTCGAGGTGAAGTGCCGGGCGGTGATCAGCAACTGCGAGGCGCACCATGAGGTGAAGGTGCCCCGCGGGCTGGCCCTGACCGTGCAGGGGGACAACGGGAAGGTCACCGCGGCCGGTTTCGATGCCCCGCTCAAGATCTCCGCCGACAACGGCGGCATCGACGTGCGTGACATCTCCGGGCCGCTGGAGCTGGTCTCCGACAACGGCTCCGTCGAGGCCGAGCGGGTCTCGGGGAGCTCCGTGATCGCCCGCTCGGACAACGGGTCGGTACGGATCGGGTTCACCCGGGTCCCGGACCTGGTGGACACGGTGAGTGACAACGGGAGCATCTCCATCGACCTGCCGGCTGGGAAGAGCGCGTACGCGGTGTCCGCCGAGGCCGACAACGGTGACGTCTCCGTCAAGGTGCCCCGCAGCGCAAGCAGCGAGCACGTGGTGAAGGCGCGCAGCGACAACGGTGAAGTCACCGTGCGAAGTGCGAACTAACCGGCCCGTGCGTTCGTCCTAACTGGTGCGAGAATGAACCGGGCAGGGCGAATCGGCACGGGAGAGGGATGTGACGGCGACACGCACGCGGCCGCAGGCGAAAGCGAGTGTTGGTTCCGCCGTCAGGGACGTCCTGGTGCTGATGCTGCTGCCGGTCCCCCTGGTCGCCGCAGCGCTGCCCGGCGCCTTCGCGGGCGGGGGTACGCGCCGTTGGTTCGGGGGGCGCGGGGAGAACCAGCGCGCCGACGCGCAGGCGGCGAAGGACGCGGCGGCTGCCGCTTTCTACGAGCTGGACACCGCTCAGCGCGACCTGCGGATCTCGATCGAGACGATCACCGCCGTGGACAGTTCGCCCCGCGCCCGCAAGGCCGCGGAGGACTTCGCGGCGCTGGGCAGGCGGATCGACGAGGTCAGCCACGAGTACATCACCGCGGTCGACGCCCACGACCTCGACCGGGACGATCTGGAGCCTTCGGCGGCGGCCGGCGCGCGGACGCAGCTGACCCGGGCCAAGGACGATCTCGTGCGGGTGAAGGGTGAGCTCGACCGGTTCGCCCAGGGGCTCGGGACGCTGCTCAGCAGCGCGGAGACCCAGCTCGCGCGGCTCGCTCCCGCTGTGGAGCGTGGCCGCCAGGCCCTGCTCGCCGCGAGCAACGCGCTGGACGCGGTGCGCGCGTCAGGGCTGCGGGCGGACGATCTCGCGGCCCGGCTCGCGGCTCTCGCACCGGAGCTGACCAAGCTCAACCAGGGCGCGGGACAGCACGGCGTGGCGGAGACCCTGCAGCGTGCGGACAAGGTGCTGCGGGACGCCGAGGCGATCCGGGCGGAGGCGGACCAGCTTCCCGAGCGGGCCGCCGAGATCGACCGCAGGCTCGTGTCGCTGCGCACCCGGGCCCAGGCGCTGACCACGCGCGCCGGGCAGGTCGAGCCGGTGCTCAGCGAGCTCCGGCGGCGCTTCTCGGCCGCCTGCTGGCAGGACCTCCAACCGGTTCCCGAGCAGGCGGCGGTCAATGTCCGGCAGGCCGAGGCGAAGCTGGCGGAGGCCGCCGAGGCGCGGTCCGGGCAGCGCTGGGCGGATGCGACGTCCCGGCTGAGCACGGTCCGGGCGCTGCTCAACGCGACCGACGAGGCGGTGTCCGCCGCCGGGGACCGGCTCCAGCGGCTCGACGCGGTGGCGAAGAATCCGCAGGCGGAGATCGACCGCACCCGGTTCGCGATCCGGGACGCCCAGCGCCTCGCCATGGCCGGGCGCAACACGCCCGACCCGCGTCACGCCCGCCCGCTGGACGACGCCGTGGCGCGGCTGGAGCGGGCGATCGAGGGGCTGGACGGGCGCCACCCCGACTACTGGCACTTCCTCACCGAGACCGAGGCCGTGCGGCAGACGGCGACCCGGGTGGTCTCCGCGATCCGCGAGGAGCTGGGCGGCGGCGCCTGAGCGCGCCGGAGGCGGCGGACAGGGGCTGAGTTGTCCCCGGCCGCCCGTGGGCCGATCCTGGAGGTACGCAGCGGCTTCCGCTGAGGCGTCCCTGGCCGCACTCGGCCGAAGGAGGCCGTCATGGCCACTCACGTCCTGCATCCCACGCGCCGGCCCGGCAAGCCCGCCCGCCGCAAGGCCGTCCTCGACGACCACCTGCCCGTCGACCACCGCCTCAGCCGGGTCTACCGGGTGGGGGCGGGCCTGATGGGCCTGCTGCTCGTCGCCTTCGGGATCCTCGGGCTCATCGACCGTATCGGCTTCTTCGACACCGGCGGCGACACGGTGGCGGGCCTCAATACCAACGGTGCGCTGAGCATCCTGTCCATCTGCGTCGGGTTGCTGCTCTTCGTCGGCATGGTCATCGGCGGGAACTTCGCCTCGACGCTGAACATGGTCCTGGGCATCGCCTTCATCCTCAGCGGGTTCGTGAATCTGGCGCTGCTGGACACCGGGATGAACTTTCTGGCCTTCCGCATGCAGAACGTGCTGTTCAGCTTCGTGGTCGGGCTGCTGCTGATGATGTTCGGCATGTACGGAAGGGTCACCGGCGGCCTGCCCCACGACAATCCCTACTGGCGCGCCCGCCACCCCGAGCAGGTCGCGAGGGAGGAACGCCGTCCCCGTGCCCCGATGCCCGAGGTCGCGAAGGCCAAGAGGCTCTAATCTGGGGCCATGCCTCGTTACGAGTACCGCTGCCGCCCCTGCGGCGAGACGTTCGAACTCAGCCGCCCGATGGCGGAGTCGTCCGACCCCGCCTCCTGCCCCGCCGGGCACGAGGACACCGTGAAGCTGCTCTCCACCGTGGCGGTGGGCGGCGGCTCGGCCTCCGCGCCCGCTGCGGCTCCCTCGGGCGGCGGCGGTGGCGGCTGCTGCGGTGGGGGCTGCTGCGGCTGACCGTTCCGTCCACGTCCGGGTGGGCCATGGCGAGGTGCGGCTCGGCCGGCCTCGCGCATCGGTCGGCGGCCCGGCCGAGGATCGCTCGCGAGTACTCAGCAATTCACCTGCGGAAACTCACCCGCGGGGGTCGGCGGCGCGCAGGAAGCGGCGCAGGATCTCCTCTCCCGCCGCGCCGCCCCGCTCCCGGAGCACCTCGGTGTTGGGTGCGCCCCAGCCGCAGTCGGCCAGCTCACCGTGGCCCGGACGCCACGCCCGGTCGGCGGCGAGCAGGAGGTCGGCGTCCAGGAGCGAGTCCCCGGCGGCGAGCGTCAGCGTGGCACCGCTGCGGCGGGCGACCTCGTGCATGGCCGCGCTCTTGGTGAGCGGTTTGGGAACGGCGTAGATCTTGCGTCCCTGGAGCGAGACGGTCCACCCCTTGGCGTCCGCCCAGGCGGACAGCTCCTTGACCCAGCCCTCGGGGAGGGCTCCGCGGTCGACGACGAGGTAGGCGAAGAGATCCTCGGCGACCCGTTCCTTGAGGAGCCAGGAGGGGTCGCCCGCCGCCCGGAGGTGGGCGCGGACCTCGCCGAGGGAGGCGCACTCACCGGCGATCCGGCGGGCCACGTGAGCCTGCCAGTCCGGGTCGGAGACGCCGTCGACCAGGATGTGTCCGCCGTTGGCACAGATGGCGTACCGGGGGGCGGGCCCGGGCAGGTGGATGCGGCCGTACTGCTCCCGGGTCCTGGTGGTGGTCGGGACGAACACCGTGGTGCGGGCCAGCTGGTCGAGCAGTGCCGCGGCGGTCTCCGTCATGTAGCAGAGCGGCGCACCGCCGTACACCTCCACGCAGAGCAGGCGGGGGGCCTGCTCGTCCGGCATGGTCAGCTGGAGGGAGGCCGCCGAGTAGATGAGGGTGCGGTCCAGGTCGCTCGCCACCAGCGTCACGGGGTCGTTCCCGGCGCTGCCCGTGGTCGCGTCGTCAGGCGTGTTCACGCTTTCGCTCACTTCGCCGTCACCGCCGTGCCGTCCGCGCCGGTGGCGCCGCGCGTGTACTTGGGGTGGATCAACCCGACGCAGGTGTAAGGGAGTTCTCCGACCTCCTCGACCGGGACCCCGCGCTGCTCGGCGAGCAGCCGTACGTGGTCGAGGTCGGCGCCGGCGCCCCGCTTGGCCAGGATCTTCCAAGGGACGCGGCGCAGCAGCACCCGGGTCGTCTCTCCGACGCCGGGCTTGACCAGGTTCACGTCGTGGATGCCGTACTCCTCGCTGATGCGCTCGACGGCGGCCCAGCCCTCCCAGGTGGGGGCGCGGTCCGCGGTGAGCAGCTCCTTCGCCTCGGCGTCCACGGCGTCGGCGACCTCGTCGAAGCGGGCGGCGATCGTGTCCAGGAAGAGTCCGGAGACGTCGGCGTCGGCGAGCTCGGCGTAGAACTTGGCGCCGTGGAAGTCGTGCGGGCCGACCAGGTCGGAGCGCAGGACCGTACGGGAGATCAGCCCGGACACCGTGGAGTTGAGGCAGGCGGACGGGATGAGGAAGTCCTCGCGCGTCCCGTACGTCCGTACGCAGCCGCCCGGGTCGGCCAGTACGGCGATCTCGGGGTTGAAGCCGCCGAACTCCTCAAGTGCGGCGGCGAGTTCGCGGGTGATGGCGCCCTTCCCGGTCCAGCCGTCGACGAAGACGACGTCCGCCGGGTTGTGGTGGGCGGCCAGCCAGCGCAGGGCGTTGGCGTCGATGCCGCGGCCCCGGACGATGGAGACGGCGTAGTGCGGCAGGTCGAGGCCGTGCCGGTGCTGGGCCCATCGGCGCATGAGGACCCCGACGGGGGTGCCGGCGCGGGCGAGGGAGACCAGGACGGGGCGGGGGCCCCGCTCCGCCAGGACGGTCTCGGTGACGGTGCCGACGGCCCGGGCGATACGGGCCGCCGAGGTCGCCAGGGCCGCCTTGAACAGCTCCTGGTACTGCGGGCTGGGCTGGTACTCGACGGGCAGCGACTCGGCGTAGTGCGCGCCGCCGCTCTGGATCGCCTCCTCGCGCTCCTCGGTGGGGGCTTCCAGGGCCGTGTCGGAGAGGTCCTGGAGCAGCCAGCCGACGTCGTCCGCCGCGTAGGAGGAGAAGGCGGGTCCCCGGAGGGGTTCGGGCAGCATGACGGCTTCCTGCCTGTGGGGGGTCGGCGACGGCACGTACGAGGGGACGACCGCGAGCACGACCTTGTCGGTGTGGCCGGCGAGCCGGGCCAGCAGCCCGTCCGGGGCGTGCAGGTCGGGGGTGTCGGCGGCGGAGTCGACCACCGCGACGACGGCGTCGAATCCCGCGCCCGCGACGTTGTACGCGTACCGGTCTCCCGGCCCGTCGGCGGGGTCGTCGTGGGCGGGGAAGACGAGACGGCTGCGTATGGCGTAGCCCGGGTCGTCGACGGCGAGGACGGGCGAGCGGGTGGTGGTGGAGTAGCGCACGTCGGCCGTGGTGGCGTCCTCCAGCGCGGTGGCGAGCCGCAGCGGCGCGTACATCAGCTCCTCGAAGCCGAGGACGAGCACCCTGCGGGCGTCACCCACGGCGTCGGCGAGCCGGGCGCCCATGCCCGGCAGAGCGGCCTCCAGGGCGGCACGGTGGACGGGCGTGAAGCCGTGGCGCCCGCCGTCCGGCACGTCGGCCGGCCAGTCCAGGGCGACGCGTGCGGGGACGGTCCGCGGCGCGGGGGGCTTGTCCGGCGCCCGTCCGGCCTCGTGCGCGGCCACCAGGTCCCGGCCCTTCTCCAGGACCCCGTCGGGCAGGCGCACGGTGCCCCGGGCGCGGGCCACCAGGTCGACGCGCGCACCGATCTCCTCGGCGAATTCGGCGAGCCGCCCCTGGTCGGCCTCGGAGCGCATGTCCACCAGGGCGACGATGACGTACCGGTCGCGGGGGTAGCGCGCGTGGAGGGCCCGGATGGTGTTGAGCACGGTGTTGCCGGTGGAGAACTCGTCGTCGACCAGGACCAGTGGTGAGCCCTCCGCGGAGGCGTCCAGCAGGTCGGGGTCCTCGGGCAGCAGCAGATGGGAGGTGGCGTGCGAGTGCGCCTCCTCGAAGCCGCCGGCCTGTGCGACGCCGGCGACGGGGCGCCGGGTGGAGTGGAGGTACGGCGCCACCCCGAGCCCGTCCGCGACGGCGTGGCCGAGGCCGGTGGCCGTCTCCGCGTAGCCCAGGACGACCGCGCGGCGGGCCTCCGCCTCGCCCAGCAGGTTCCGCACCCGCTCGCCCAGCTCGAAGCCCACGCCGTGGACGACGGACGGCCGCTGCGGCACGTGCTTGCCCAGGACGTTCGACACGAGCAGATGGGCCCGCTTCGGATTGCGGCGCAGGGCGAGGCCCAGCAGCTCCCGGAGCTCCCCGTCGCCGACGAGCTCGACCCCGAGCCGCTCCGCGACCCAGTTACCCGACCACTCCACGTCCACTGCCTCTTCTTCCCGTATCCGCTCGTCCGCTCGCCCGTACCCGCCCATGTCCGCGCTCAGGCCGTCACGCCGGCGGCCAGGAGCTCCACGAAGCCGACGTCCTCGCGGGCCACGCCGAAGACCTCGGCCCTCAGCAGGGTCCGCTCGGCCCAGGCGCGGTGGGGCTTCACTTCGTTCATCTTGTTCGTGTACGCGGAGCGCAGCACTCCGCCGCCGCCCCGCTCCGGCCGCAGGATGTCCTGCGCGTCGCTGTACTCCTCGTGGCTGACGACCGACAGCGCGTGCACGGGCAGGACGTGCGACGGATGGATGCAGGTCTTGCCGAGCAGGCCGTTGGCCCGGTCGAGCTCGATCTCACGCAGCAGCCCGTCGATGTCGTGCTCGATGAGTGCGGTGCGCAGTTCCTCGGCCTGCCCCACGAAGGGGCTGCGGCGCAGCTGGGGCTTGAACATCCGCTCCTGGAGCCTGAAGTACTCCCACACGGGCCCGGTGATGGTGAAGCCGGTGCCGTCCGACCGGCCCAGCACGTTGACGACGTCACCGATGACGGCGCCGACGATCTGGACGTCGTACGCCGTCATGTCGGGGGCCCGGCGCAGACCGTAGGCGGAGCAGAAGTCGGTGACGCCGAGCCGCAGCGCCAGGACCCGCTCGCGGTACTTGTCGACGGTGCGGGAGATTCCCCGCAGGGTTTCGCCCCTGGTCTCCAGGTGCAGGAGCTCGGGCGATTCGAGGACGGGCATGGCGAAAAGCCGGTGCCCGCCGCTCGCTTCGGCGGCGGTGAGCGCCTCCAGGAAGAGCTCGCCCCGCTCCTCCGTGAATTTCGGAAGTACGAATCCGGACAACAATCGGACGGAGCTGCCGAGCCGCCGCACGAGGTCGGAGATCTGCTCCGGCTCGCGGACCCGGATGAAGAGCAGCGGCACATCGGCGTCCCGCGCCTCGAGGTCGGCGAACTGCCGGACCAGGTTGGCCTCGGCACCGACCACTTCGGCGTCGTCGATGGAATCCTCCAGGCAGAGCACCATGGAGACCACTCCCTGGCCGGCCTGCTTGATCACGTCGTCGGCCAGCCTGGTCCGGGTCGCGGGGCTGTAGAGCGTGGCTCCCAGGGCCGTGGACAGCAGGTGGGAGGAGGAATCCGCGTCGAATTCACACGGCTCCCTGAAGAACAGGTTCTCCCGGACAGCGGGCGAGATATGCCCGAAATGACGCATGTGGTTCCCCCGTACTGCCTGATGGACCGGATAAACGTATGGCCGGTAATAGTACGTTCGGGGAGGTGTCGCCGGTTCCCCGCCCTTATGAACTTCAGGTGTCCCCGGCGTATCTCGCAACCCGCGCGGCGCGCCTGCGTGCCCCTCGCGAACCCTGCCTGGCCTACTGGTTCGTACCCCCGCGTTGTCCGGACACCACCCCAGCAGGCAGGATGACCGCCATGACGCACGCGATGCTGAAGGGCTCGAACGTCCCTCTCGACGCCATGGCCGTACGGGCCGTGCTGCGATGGACCCCGGGCGCCGGGGTCCCGGATGTGGACGCCTCCGCCCTGCTGATCGGCCCCTCGGGGCAGGTGCGTTCGGACGAGGACTTCGTCTTCTACAACCAGCCACGGCACCCCTCGGGCTTCGTGCGGCGGCTGCCCAAGCGCAGCGCCCCCGAAGGACTCACGGACACCATCGAGGCGGACCTGTCCTCGCTCGACCCCTCGGTGGACCAGGTGGTCATCGCCGCGTCCTGTGACGAAGAGGCGTTCGAGCGCGTGACGGACCTGCGGATATCTCTGTACGACGCGGCGTCCGCCGACGGGGAGCCGCTCGCGGTGTTCGACGTGCGTGCGGAGACCGGCGAGGAGACCGCCATCATCTGCGGCGAGCTCTACCGCCGCGGCGACGGCTGGAAGTTCCGGGCGGTGGGGCAGGGATACCCGACGGGCCTCGTCGGGCTGGCCACCGCCTTCGGCATCTCGGTGGACGAGGCGGAGGCCGCCTCCGAGCCCGGCCCGGCGGCCGTGCCCAGCGCTCCGGACGCGTCCGCCCCGGAGGCCACCGCGCCCTCGCCCGACTCCCAGGCCACGGTCCAGCACCAGCAGCCCGCGTACGGCTACCCCCAGCCGTCCGTGGCACCCCAGCCCGCCTACGGCTACCCGCAGCAGCCCACCGCGGCCCCTCAGCCCGCCTACGGCTACCCACAGCCCGCCCCGGCGCAGCCGGCGTACGGCTACCCGCAGCCCGCCCCGGCCGCGGCGCACGCCGCGGACCCGAATTTCGTGCTCCCTCCGCAGGGTCCGCAGTTCCTCCGGTCGTGAACCGGAGGCTCGGCCGCCCTTCACGGCGCGCACTCAGGCCCGCGTCTTGTAGCCGCGTCCCCACTGCATGCCGAAGCCGTACATCCGGTCCAGCTCCGACTGGAAGCCGTACACGAACTTCACCTCGCGGCGCACGATCAGCTCGCCCTTGACGTTCTCCACCGTGAACACCGCGCAGGAGCGGGCCTGCGGGGCCCGTTCGTCCAGCTCGATCTCGATGCGCGGGCCGTTGCCCGGATAGAGCGTCACCTTGGCGTGCGTACGGTCGAAGGCCGGGGTCTGGTCGTAGATGTACACGAAGAAGAGCAGGCGCTTGATCTCGTCGCGCTTGTCGAGGTTCACGTAGACGGTCTCGCCCGACGGCGCCCCGAAGCGGTCGTCGCCGCTGAGCCTGATGTACGGCGCCGCGTTCAGGTCGCCGATGAGGTTGCCCAGGGGCTGCACGACGCCCTTGGTGCCGTCCGCCAGTTCGTACATGCAGCCCAGGTCCAGGTCCACGTTGACCATGCCCTGGGTGTGCGCCTGGACCACGTCGGGCTGGAAGAGCTTCAGCGGACGCAGCAGCCGGCCGCTCTGCCGCGACCTTCCGCCGAAGTCCGACGTACGCATCCGCCACGACAGGTTGACGCGCAGGTTGCCCGACAGGGCGCCCTGCTTGTTCAGCGAGACCGTGGCGTTGCGCTTGGAGAGCACGATCGAGTTCGTCGCGGAGTTACCCGACTCGAACTGCGCGGCCCGCCGCGGAAACAGGCCGTCCCAGAAGGCCATCCCAACCCCCATTCGTCTCGGTGGTGCGCCCGACCCCGCACCTTCGGCTCACACACCCCGCACGTCACTGCGGGGCGGCCGCCGTTGCCGGGTCCGGGTGTTCCCGGAGAACCGCCACCGTGGCCGCCCCGCAGAGAGAGCGTTCCTCAATCCTTACCGGGTCACACCCCGGAGGACACTTCCGCCTTGGAATCGGAGCCGTCGCCGCCGGCCGCCGCGATCGCCTTGTTGCGTCGCACCGAGGACAAGAAGGACCAGCCGATCAGGATGACCCCGACGGAACCGGTGATGAGCTCGTTGATCTCGTACTGGATGGTGACGAGCAGGATGACCGCGAGCGCGCCGATCGCGTAGTGCGCGCCGTGCTCCAGGTAGACGTAGTCGTCCAGGGTGCCCTGGCGGACCAGGTACACGGTGAGCGAACGGACGTACATGGCGCCGATACCGAGGCCGAGCGCCATCAGGACGATCTCGTTGGTGATGGCGAAGGCGCCGATGACACCGTCGAACGAGAAGGACGCGTCGAGGACCTCGAGGTAGAGGAACATGAAGAACGCGGCCTTGCCGGCCAGGACCACCGCGGAGGGGGACTTGCCGGACTTCCTGGCCTCTTCCTCGGCCTCGTGCTCGCGCTCCTCCTCCTCCTCGAGCTTGTTCTCGAAGAATCCGGAGAGACCGCCGACCACGAGGTAGGTGATCAGACCCGCGATGCCGGAGAGCATGACGGTCTCCGCCTTGTCGGCGTGCCCGCCACCGTGCTGGTGCGCGTGGGTCGCGACGGTCATGGCCGCGATCAACAGGACGATCAGGGCGACGCAGACCGACAGCATGTCGACCTTGCCGAGCTTGGCGAGCGGACGCTCGATCCAGCGCAGCCACTGGATGTCACGGTCCTCGAAGATGAAGTCGAGGAAGATCATGAGCAGGAACATTCCACCGAAGGCGGCGATGGACGGGTGAGCGTCCGTCACGAGTTCCTTGTACCGCTCGGGGTCGTTGAACGAGAGGTCGATGGCCTCGATGGGTCCGAGCTGGGCGCTGATGGCCACGATCACGACGGGGAAGACCAGCCGCATACCGAAGACCGCGATGAGGACGCCGATGGTGAGGAAGATCTTCTGCCAGAAGGCACTCATCTTCTTCAGGATTCCGGCGTTGATCACCGCGTTGTCGAAGGACAGCGAGATCTCCAGGACCGACAGGATCGCGACGACGCCGAATGCCTGCCACCCCCCGTAGAACACCGCTGCGACCAGGCCGAGCGCGGTAACCGCGAACGACCAGCCGAAGGTTTTCAGAAGCACTGGCTACCCCATCGTGTATGTAACGGGTCTCCCCCGGTGAGTACGGGGCTCCCCCGCGCCGTGCGCGGCTTTACGAAACGTTGACCCCGAAGTCTAGAGCGATGCCCCGCAGCCCCGACGCGTACCCCTGTCCGACTGCACGGAATTTCCACTCGCCGCCGTAGCGGTAGAGCTCACCGAAGATCATCGCCGTCTCCGTCGAGGCGTCCTCGCTGAGGTCGTACCGCGCCAGCTCCTGGCCGTCCGCCTGGTTCACCACGCGGATGAAGGCATTCGCCACCTGCCCGAATGTCTGCCCACGATTGTCGGCTTCATGGATCGAGACCGGGAAAAGAATCTTGTCGCAGTGCGCCGGCACCTGCGTGAGGTTGACGATGACGGACTCGTCGTCGCCGTCGCCCTCCCCCGTGAGGTTGTCGCCGGTGTGCTCGACGGAGCCGTCGGGGCTGGTGAGGTTGTTGTAGAACACGAACCACTCGTCGCCGAGGACCCGGCCCGACTGGCACAGCAGTGCGCTGGCGTCGAGGTCGAAGTCGGCTCCCGTCGTGGATCGCGCGTCCCAGCCGAGCCCGACCAGCACCTGAGTGAGATTGGGTGCGGCCTTGGAGAGGGAGACATTGCCTCCCTTGGCGAGCGTGACGCCCATGGTGTGTCCTCCCCGTGTCGATGGACGGTATGGCGGCCCGGCAGGGCGCCTGACGGACGCGGGGCGCTCTGCCGAGCGCGTCCGGCGCCGCACGATGGTGCGGCGCCGGACGCGATGGAGCTGCGGGTGTCCGGAGAACCCTCCGGACCGGCTCAGACGTTGACGCCGAAGTCCTGCGCGATGCCGCGCAGACCCGAGGCATACCCCTGGCCGATGGCACGGAACTTCCACTCCGCGCCGTTGCGGTAGAGCTCGCCGAAGACCATGGCGGTCTCCGTCGAGGCGTCCTCGCTCAGGTCGTAGCGGGCGAGCTCGCTGTTGTCGGCCTGGTTCACCACGCGGATGTACGCGTTGCGGACCTGGCCGAAGCTCTGCTGACGGCTCTCGGCCTCGTAGATCGAGACCGGGAAGACGATCTTGTCGACGTCGGCCGGGACGCCGACCAGGTTGACCTTGATGACCTCGTCGTCGCCCTCGCCCTCACCGGTGAGGTTGTCGCCGGTGTGCTCGACCGAGCCGTCGGGGCTCTTGAGGTTGTTGAAGAAGACGAAATTCCCGTCGCTGCCGACCTTGCCCTCGGCGTTCGTCAGCAGCGCGCTGGCGTCGAGGTCGAAGTCACCGCCGGTGGTCGTCCGGGCATCCCAGCCCAGACCCACGATGACCGCGGTCAGGTTCGGCGCGGCCTTGGTCAGCGAGACGTTGCCGCCCTTGCTGAGGCTGACTCCCACGAGTCCTCCAAAAGTTTTGAGAGGGCCGGCAGACACCAGCGCCCCCGTCGTGCGTTGGCATCGGATCAACGATTGGATCCTAGTGACCGGTTCCCGGCCAAAACAGGCTTTTGGCCGGTCGCCGCCTGGAGATCCCCGGATCCGGCAGGTCGCAAACCCCGGATCCCGTACAAGCCGTATCAGGTCGGGCCGGATCAGATCGAGCCGAGTGCCTTGATGTAGTCGTTCAGGTCACGCGCGTCCGGCAGGCCGTTGACGACGGTCCAGCGGACCACGCCCTCCTTGTCGATGATGAACGTGCCGCGCACCGCGCAGCCCTTGCCCTCGTCGAAGACGCCGTACGCCCGCGAGGTCTCCCCGTGCGGCCAGAAGTCCGACAGCAGCGGATACTCCAGGCCCTCCTGCTCGGCGAAGACGCGCAGGGTGTGGATCGAGTCGTTGGAGACGGCGAGCAGCTGGGTGTCGTCGTTCTCGAACCTGGGCAGCTCGTCGCGGAGCGCGCACAGCTCACCCGTGCAGACACCGGTGAAGGCGAAGGGGTAGAAGAGCAGCACCACGTTCTTCTCACCGCGGAAGTCCGAGAGCTTCACGGTGCGCCCGTGGTTGTCCTTCAGCTCGAAATCCGGAGCCTTCGTGCCGACCTCGATCGCCATGTAAAACGCATCCCTTCACGAACGTCACACTTCCCGGCCTGGGCCGTCCGGGTGACACCCACCCTACGCAGAGTCCCGGGCGGAACCCGGGCAGGCCCGCACCGGCGCGTACGAAGGCCCCCGGCGGCGCGATGCCGTCGGGGGCCCAGGTGATGAAAGAGCTCTCAGCGCTTGGCCGGGGCCCCCTTGGGAGTGACCAGACGGCTGCCCGTCCAGTCCTTGCCCGCGCTGATGCTCTTGGTCTGGGCGAGACCAGCTGTCTGGGCAGCCTCGTTGATGTCGCTCGGTTCGACGTATCCGTCGCGGCCGGTCTTGGGCGTCAGCAGCCAGACCGCCCCACCGTCCTCGATCAGACCAATGGCATCCACCAGCGCGTCCGTAAGGTCGCCGTCCTCGTCGCGGAACCAGAGCAGGACGACGTCAGCGACGTCGTCGTAGTCCTCGTCGACGAGTTCCTGGCCGATTGTGGCCTCAATGCCCTCACGGAGCTCCTGCTCGACGTCGTCGTCGTAGCCGATCTCCTGGACCACCTGTCCGGGTTCGAACCCAAGCCTTGCGGCCGTGTTGGTCCGTTCCTCCGCGTGGTCCGCGGTCGCGCTCACGGGTTGCCTCCTGATCATGTTTCGGAAAATGCTTCAGCCACGCGCGTGCGCGGGGCGTTGGCCGTAGTCCACACGGGCTCGGCGAATCGCGCAAGTACCCGGCGTCCGAGACCGCCTAAACGGTGACGTTCCCTGCCACGTCGCCGCAACTTCCGGCATGTCTCCTGCGGGGCCGGAAATGGTGTCCGGACCCTTTGGACCGACCGGTGCATGGGCCTGTCGGTCTTACGTCCTTCCTCAGCTTATGCCGTTTCGCTCCGCCATTCGGATTCGAACGGGCTTTGGGAACGCTTGGCCGGGTTGAGCGTATGGTTGCGGTTTGGGCAGGACTGCTCTCTCACTGCTGGTACTGGTGCCCGGACACGGCGTCCTGGAACCTCGTGTTACCCCACAGTAGAGATGACGTCCGGCTCCTCGCGGTACACGATGGAGGCGGCGTACAGCAGCCGAGCCGGGGGTACGTTCCCCGCATACAGGCCCCGAAGAGCACCACCGAACAGCGAAGGAACAGCGTGGCTTCCGGATCCGATCGCAACCCGATCATCATTGGCGGCCTTCCGAGCCAGGTCCCGGACTTCGATCCTGAAGAGACCCAGGAATGGCTCGACTCCCTCGACGCCGCCGTCGACGAGCGCGGCCGTGAGCGGGCCCGCTATCTGATGCTCCGGCTCATCGAGCGTGCGCGCGAGAAGCGTGTGGCCGTGCCCGAGATGCGCAGCACCGACTACGTCAACACGATCGCCACGAAGGACGAGCCGTTCTTCCCGGGCGACGAGGAGATCGAGCGCAAGGTCCTCAACGCCACCCGGTGGAACGCCGCGGTGATGGTCTCCCGCGCCCAGCGCCCCGGGATCGGTGTCGGCGGTCACATCGCCACCTTCGCCTCCTCCGCCTCGCTGTACGACGTGGGCTTCAACCACTTCTTCCGGGGCAAGGACGACGGCCTCGGCGGCGACCAGATCTTCTTCCAGGGGCACGCGTCCCCGGGGATCTACGCCCGCGCCTTCCTGCTCGACCGGCTGAGCGAGGCCCAGCTCGACGGCTTCCGCCAGGAGAAGTCCAAGGCCGGTCACGCGCTGTCCAGCTACCCGCACCCGCGGTCGATGCCGGACTTCTGGGAGTTCCCGACCGTCTCGATGGGCCTCGGCCCGCTCGGTGCGATCTACCAGGCGCGGATGAACCGCTACATGGAGGCGCGCGGCATCGCCGACACCTCCAAGTCGCACGTCTGGGCCTATCTCGGCGACGGCGAGATGGACGAGCCCGAGTCGCTCGGCCAGCTCTCCATCGCCGCGCGCGAGGGCCTGGACAACCTCACCTTCGTGGTGAACTGCAACCTGCAGCGCCTCGACGGCCCGGTGCGCGGCAACGGCAAGATCATCCAGGAGCTGGAGTCGCAGTTCCGCGGCGCCGGCTGGAACGTCATCAAGCTGGTCTGGGACCGCACCTGGGACCCGCTGCTCGCCCAGGACCGCACGGGCATCCTGGTCAACAAGCTGAACACCACCCCGGACGGCCAGTTCCAGACGTACGCGACCGAGACCGGGGCGTACATCCGTGATCACTTCTTCGGGGACGACCCGCGGCTGCGGGACATGGTCAAGGACATGTCCGACGACCAGATCCTGCACCTGGGCCGCGGCGGTCACGACCACCGCAAGGTCTACGCGGCCTACGCGGCGGCCAAGGCCCACAAGGGCCAGCCGACCGTGATCCTGGCGCAGACGGTCAAGGGCTGGACGCTCGGGCCGAACTTCGAGGGCCGCAACGCGACCCACCAGATGAAGAAGCTCACGGCGGACGACCTGAAGCGCTTCCGGGACCGTCTGCACATCCCGATCGCGGACAAGCAGCTGGAGGACGGCAACCCGCCGTACTACCACCCGGGCCGCGACTCGGAAGAGATCCAGTACATGCACGACCGCCGCCAGGGTCTGGGCGGTTACGTCCCGACGCGTGTGGTGCGGGCGAAGCCGCTGCCCCTTCCCGACGAGAAGGCGTACGCGACCGCGAAGAAGGGTTCGGGTCAGCAGTCGATCGCCACGACCATGGCGTTCGTACGCGTCCTGAAGGACCTCATGCGGGACAAGGAGATCGGCAAGCGCTTCGTGCTGATCGCGCCCGACGAGTACCGCACCTTCGGCATGGACGCGTTCTTCCCGAGTGCGAAGATCTACAACCCGCTCGGGCAGCAGTACGAGTCAGTGGACCGTGAGCTCCTCCTCGCGTACAAGGAGTCGCCGACCGGTCAGATGCTGCACGACGGCATCTCCGAGGCCGGCTGCACGGCCTCGCTGATCGCCGCGGGTTCGGCCTACGCCACGCACGGCGAGCCGCTCATCCCGGTCTACGTCTTCTACTCGATGTTCGGTTTCCAGCGCACCGGTGACCAGTTCTGGCAGATGGCCGACCAGCTCTCGCGCGGATTCGTCCTGGGCGCGACCGCCGGACGTACGACGCTGACCGGCGAGGGTCTCCAGCACGCGGACGGCCACTCGCAGCTGCTCGCCTCGACGAACCCGGCCTGCGTCTCCTACGACCCGGCGTTCGGGTACGAGATCGCGCACATCGTCAAGGACGGTCTGCGCAGGATGTACGGCGAGGACAGCGAGGACGTCTTCTACTACCTCACCGTCTACAACGAGCCGATCCAGCACCCCGCGGAGCCCGCCGACGTGGATGTCGAGGGCATCCTCAAGGGCGTGCACCGCTACCGCGCCGGCGAGCAGGGCGAGATCCCGGCCCAGATCCTGGCGTCCGGCGTGGCGGTCCCGTGGGCGGTGGAGGCCCAGCGGATCCTCGCCGACGAGTGGAACGTGAAGGCGGACGTCTGGTCGGCGACCTCCTGGAACGAGCTGCGCCGTGAGGCCGTGGAGGTGGAGCGCCACAACCTGCTCCACCCGGAGGAGGAGCAGCGCGTCCCCTATGTGACGCGGAAGCTCTCCGGCTCCGAGGGCCCGTTCGTGGCGGTCTCGGACTGGATGCGTTCCGTGCCCGACCAGATCGCGCGCTGGGTCCCCGGCGCCTACCAGTCGCTGGGCGCGGACGGCTTCGGCTTCGCGGACACCCGTGGAGCGGCCCGCCGCTTCTTCCACATCGACGCGCAGTCGATCGTGCTCGCGGTGCTGACGGAGCTGGCCAAGGAGGGCAGGATCGACCGTTCGGCGCTGAAGACGGCGCTGGACCGCTACGAGCTGCTGGACGTGGCCGCCGCGGGCCCCGGCCCGGAGGGCGGCGACGCGTAGGGAACCCACGGTTCCGGAAGAAGGGCGGCGGGCCCCGGGTCCGCCGCCCTTCGGCGTTCGCTCAGCTCTCCCAGATCTTGAAGGCCCGGACCGCGTACGGCGACCGGGGCACCCAGGTGCCGCCACCCGGGTACGTCTCGAATTCGCCGGTCTCCGCGCACTCGGCCGACTGGTAGGTGGTGACGGGCCGCCCGGTGCGGTTGACGAGCGCCTGGGCGTGGTGGCCGGCCGGCAGGGGGACACAGCTCTCGATGTCCACGGTGGACAGCTCATGGACCTGCCTGGCCCCGGTGAAGTCGGACTTCGCCCAGAGGCAGAGCTGTCCGGCGCCGCACGGTGCGAGCCCTGCCGGAGCGGACCGCGGGGCGCTCCGGGAGTGCTCCTGGGCTGTGGGCTCCTGGGGGGCGGCCGGCGCGGCGCCCGAGGTCGGGGCCGTGGCCGGGACGAGTGCGGTGGCCGCCAGGGTGGCGGCGAGGAAGGTCTTGCGCATGGTGGATCAACCCCCGTTGGTTGGTGCCGCGTCGGCCGAGATGTGCCCGAGGGAGGCGAATCCGGGCCGACGCGGCGACGAGCCGGGCGGCTCGCCATGTCCGCACTCTGACCTGCGCGAGTGCGGGCCGGGAAGGGGCCGGGTGGCGGACCACCCTGATAGGCGACAGCCCCGCCGGAACCGTCCGGCGGGGCTGTCGGGTGCGCTGTGTTGACGCCTGGGCCAAGGTGCCGCCCGGGGTGCGTCAGGTGTCTTCGCGGGGTCAGATGTGGCCCGCGCCCATGCCGGCCTCGGCGTTCTCGCCCCGCTTGGTGAGCATGGCGACCAGGGCGGCGGCCACCGCGACGATGCCCGCGACCATGAAGGCCGCGCTCATGCCCGACACGAAGGTGTCATGGGCGACACCCGTGATCTTCGCCGCGATCTCCGGCGGGGTGCCGGGTGCGACCGGCGGCATACCGACCTTGATGGCGGCGGACGCCTGGTCCAGTTGCGCCGGGTCGACCGGCGGGAGCTCCGCGGCCTTCCAGTTGTCGTCGAGCTTCGCGTCGACCTGGGCGGCCATGACGGCGCCGAGCACGGCCGTCCCGAGGCTTCCGCCGACCTGCATGGCGGCCTGCTGGAGCCCGCCCGCGACACCGGAGAGCTCCATCGGGGCGTTGCCCACGATGACCTCGGTGGCGCCGACCATGACCGGCGCGAGGCCGAAGCCGAGCAGCGCGAACCAGAGCGACATGGTCAGCGTGCCGGTGCCGATGCTCAGCTGGGACATCCCGAACATGGCGATCGCGACGGACACCATGCCGCCGACCAGCGGCACGCGCGGCCCGAACCTGGTGATCGCGGCGCCGGCGAGCGGTGAGCCGACGATCATCATCCCGGTCAGCGGCAGCAGGTGCAGACCGCTGTCGACGGGGCTCATGCCATGGACGTTCTGCAGGTAGAAGGTGACGAAGAACAGGCCGCCCATGAAGGCGAAGGCCATCAGCACCATCAGGACCACACCGGCCGACAGCGGCACGGAGCGGAACATGGCCAGCGGGATCAGCGGCTCGCGGACGTTCTTCTGGGAGAGCGCGAAGACGAGGAACAGGACGAGCGCGGCGCCCAGGAAGCCGAGGGTCTTCCAGTCGCCCCAGCCCCACTCGGAGCCCTTGATCAGCGACCAGATGAGGCAGAACATCGCCTGGGACAGCAGGACGATGCCGCCGATGTCGAAGGACTTCGGCGCGTTCTCGGCGCGGTGGTCCCGCAGGATCACGAGGCCGAAGAGGAGCGCGATCACGCCGACGGGGACGTTGATGAAGAAGACGGACTCCCAGCTGACGTGCTCCACGAGCACACCGCCGAGGATGGGGCCGCCCGCGGTCGAGGCGCCGATCACCATGCCCCAGATACCGATCGCCATGTTCAGCTTCTCGGCGGGGAAGGTGGCGCGCAGCAGGCCGAGCGCGGCCGGCATCAGCAGCGCGCCGAAGAGACCCTGCAACACCCGGAAGAAGATCACCAGGGAGACGCTGCCGGAGAAGCCGATGGCCGCCGACGCGGCTGCGAACCCCGCGATGCCTATGAGGAACGTCTGCCGGTGGCCGAAGCGGTCACCGAGTTTGCCCGCGGTGATCAGGGAGACCGCGAGGGCGAGCATGTAGCCGTTGGTGATCCACTGGACGTCGGCGAGCGAGGCACCGAGGTCCTGCTGGATGGCGGGGTTGGCGATCGCGACGATCGTGCCGTCGAGCGCCACCATCATCACGCCGATGGCGACGGCGAAGAGCGTCAGCCAGGGGTGGCCGCGCAGCCCTTTCACCGGTGCGGGAACAAGGGTGTCTTCAGGCTCCCGCGGCGCCTTCTCGACAGTGGTCTGACTAGTCATGCGCAGGACGTTATGTCAGCTACTGACAGTTGACAAACCAATTCACAAGACAGTAACTGTCACGTAGCTCACAGGTAGGCTGATCAGGGAAAAGCAGGGAAAAGAGGTCTGGCACGTGACACGCAGGCAGACATCCGGGGTTCCCGTGCCGGGGGCTCCGACCGGGCTGCGCGAGCGTAAGAAGCGGCGCACCCGAGAGGCCCTGCTGCACACCGCCCTCAGACTCTTCACCACACAGGGCTACGAGCGGACGACCGTCGACGAGATCGTCGACGCCGTCGACGTCTCCCAGCGCACCTTCTTCCGCTACTTCGCCAACAAGGAGGCCGTCGCGTTCGCCGTCCAGGAGGCGGTGGACGCGCGCTTCCTCTCGGAGCTGCGTCAACGCCCCGCCTCGGAAGCCCCTTTCGAGGCAATGCGCCGGGCGGCCCTGGATGCCTGGAAGACCATCGCCGAGACCGACGACGACGTCACCGTCGAACTCCAGATGCGCGCCTACCGGGTGATCGAGTCGACCCCCGCGCTGCACGCCGCCCACATGCGCCGCCACATCGGCCTGGAGCACCAGACCGCCCTGCTGATCGCGGAGCGTGAGGGGATCGACCCGGAGGTGGATCCGCGCCCCCGGGTGGCCGTCGCCGCGTTCTCCGGGGTGATGCGGATGACCGGACAGCTGTGGGGCCGTCGGCAGGACGCGGGGGTGGAGGCGCTCCGGGAGCTGACCGAACTCCACCTGGACCAGCTCGGACCTGCGCTCTCCGGGAGCTGGCGCACCGCGTAGGCGCGCTTACGCGAACCGCACAGCTGTGCCGCACCCCTCATCGCTCCCGCATGGCCGAATTCACAATGCCCCTGATCCGCATGCCGATTCGCGTACGCGACGGGGTTCAACGGCTTCGTATCGTGGATCCGGCGCACACGGAGCGTAAGAGACGGAAGGTCAATTCCCTGCGGTCGAGTGATCCGTGTCACCCCTGCCACGGCGTCACGCGCGCGTCTCCTAGGGTGGGGCGCAGTGACTTCCTTCGACTCCTCCCCCACTCTCACCGCGTGGCGCGCTCTGCTCGCCATCGCGGTCGTGTTCGTGATGCTGGCGACCACCGGATGGACCGCGGTGCGTCATCAGCACTCGTCAGCGCCGCGCGAGACGGCGCTCGCCTCCTGGGCGAAGGACCGGATAGCCGGTCACTCCCTCCCGGACGTGAGCGCGCCTGCCTACCGGCTGGCGCACTTCTTCGCGACGCTCACGGCGGGCCAGCAGGTCGCCCTGGCCGACAAGTACCCGCTGGTGGTGGGGAATCTGAACGGCGCTCCGGTCACCCTGCGCTACCGGGCCAACCGGCACGCCCTGGTGCAGGCGGAATCGGCCGAGGAGAAACGGACGCGGGACACACGTCTCTCACCGGACGGGCGCCATCAGGCCGCGCTCCGGCTGGCGCGTTTCCGGTCCATGCTCTCGGGTGACCGGCAGATCCTCGCCTTCGATCCGTCGGGCCGAGGCCGGGCGGCGGAGGTCCTCGGCGACCTCGACCGGGCCGAGCGGGTCTCGGTCGTCGTCCCCGGGGTCGACACGAATCTGCTGACCCTGGAGCGCACCGGCGTCAAGAAGAACGCGGCGCCCGTCGGCATGGCGCAGTCGCTGTACGCCGCGGAGCGCTCGGCGCGTCCCGGTTCGCGTACGGCGGTCATCGCGTGGGCCGATTACACGGCGCCCGTCGGGATCGGCATGGACTCCGCGCTGGGCGGGCTCGCGGCGGAGGGGGCGAAGCGGCTGAACGGCCTCCTGGACGCGCTGCCCGGCGCGTCCGACGTCTCGCTGTTCTGCCACAGCTACGGCTCCGTGCTGTGCGGCGTGGCCGCACACGAGCTGCCGTCCAGGGTGTCCGACATCGCGGTGGCCGGCAGCCCCGGGATGCGGGCGGACAACGCCGCCGCCCTGCACACCGGGGCCAGGGTCTGGGCGATGCGGGACAGCGACGACTGGATCGAGGACGTGCCGAACATGGCGGTCGGCGGGCTCGGACACGGCGCCGACCCGGTCGACCCTGCCTTCGGCGCGCGGATCGTGTCGGCGCACGGCGCGATCGGGCACAGCGGCTATTTCGAGCCGGGCACGGAGAGTCTCAGCAACTTCGCCGCGATCGGCGTGGGCGCCTACGACTCGGTCAGCTGTGCGGCCTCCGACGGCGCGTGCCATCGTGAGATTTCCGGCGAGTCGGAGGCCTGACGCGCGTAGAAAGATGTCTGACGCGCGTAGAGAGCGCCGAACGGCCTGTCCGCGTGGTCGCGATTCCGACTGTACCGAAGGGGGACGTGCGGGCCTGTGCCACATACGATGAGGCACATGGGTGATGTGCTGGCCGGAATTCATGCCACCTGGGAGTTCGACACCGACTCCGTGCTCATCCGCTTCGAACGGGGAATCCGCACGCCGAAGCTCTTCCAGAGCCTGCGTGAACGCCGCATTCCGTACGCGGCGTTGTCCACGGTGACGCTGACCCCCGGCAAGCGGGGCACGGTGGTCCTGCGCGCGGTGCCGAGACCAGGTGCCGATCCACTGCTCGCGGCCGCGGCCGGGCAGCTCAAGGAGGGGAACGACCCCTACCGCCTGGTGCTGCCCGCCGAACGCGAGACGCTCGCCGAGTACTACGCCGACGAGCTCCGCGCCCTGCTCGGATCCGAGGCGTCCCTGCCCGCCGAACGCTTCATGGTGACGGCACCGGAGGCCCCGATGCACTTCAAGGCGTACGACGGCAGGGCCGGCTTCGACGGGTCCCTGGTCTCCTTCCGGTGGTTCTGGACGGGGGCGTCGAGCGCCAAGTGGAAGGCGGGCGACCAGACGTTCCCCGTGGCGGAGCTGGGCGGGATCGAATGGCGTTCCCCCGAGGCCTTCGAGGGATATCTCCGGCTGCTGCCACGTGGCGCGGCGGCGGACTCCGAGGCGGGCGGGCCCGGGCCGGACCCGGCGCCCGACGGGCAGACGCCCGTCCGCGCCCAGCCGGACCAGGATCCCGCCGCTGTGGTGTTCGGTCTGGGCTACGGCCCCGTTCACGAGTCGCTGCCCTTCGCCGCGGCGGTCCTGGAGACCGTCCGCCGGACCCAGTCGGTGCCGGTCACGACCTCGCCGGTCCCGGTGGGCGGCGCACGGCGCGACCCCGCTGACATCGCGGAACGGATACGCCACCTCGGGGACCTGCACCAGGCGGGCCTGGTGACGGACGCCGAGTACAGCGCGAAGAAGGCGGAGCTCCTCGCCGAGCTGTAGGCCGTACCTCCGCGGAACGGCACCGTCCCCTACCCGGGTACGGGGCCGGCGGCCCGCGGTCCACCCCCCGGTATGACGCCGCCCGGCACACTCCGCGCCTACTCTGACCCGATCATGCCCCCTTCTCCCACCGGGCCCCCGCCCGCAGACGGTCTGCTGAGCGCCGCCCGCCGCAATCTGCGCGAGCTCGCCCACGGGCTGTCCCACGCGTCCCATCCGCCGACACCGCTGTTCGCCGACTCCCCGAAGCGCTGGCTGCGGCTGCTTCCGTACGCCGTGGTGGTCGCGCTCACCGCGATCTTCATCCCCGTCACGATCGACGTGCTGACCAGCGACTACGGGGTGAGCGGCGGGGTCGCCGGAGCCCTGGCCATCGGCCAGGCCGTGCCCCTGCTGATGCTGGCGCACCGGCCGTTGCAGGCCTGGTGGATCGTCTTCACCGCGGACGTCGCGGGCGCTCTGGTGCTGCTCGCGCGGCCCGAGCAGCCGGGCAACATCTGGCCGTGGACCCCGCCGGTCATCGTGGGCTACCTCTTCGTGCTGCTGGCCCTGGGACTGCGCGAGAGCCGGCACACCGTCGTCGGTGTGTGGCTGGCGACGGGTGCGGTGGGACTGCTCCTGCACCTCGTCGCGCCCGTGCGCAGCGACGGCGGCGCGCTCCTGCTGTTCATTCTCGGCACGGTGGTGCTGGTGATCGGGGCCTCGGTACGCGAACGGGGCGAGGCCCAACGCCGGCTCGCCGAGCAGTCGAGCATCAGCGAGGCCGAGCGGGCGCAGCGCACGCTGCTGGAGGAGCGCACCCGCATCGCCCGCGAGCTCCACGACGTGGTCGCGCACCACATGTCGGTGATCACGGTGCAGGCCGACTCGGCGCCGTACCGGGTGAGCGGGCTCTCCGAGGAGGCGCTGGCGGAGTTCGCGTCGATCGCGGCGGGGGCCCGGGAGTCGCTGGCCGAGATGCGCCGGCTGCTGTCGGTGCTGCGCAGTGACGGCAGCCGGGGCGAACTGGCCCCGCAGCCCGGACTCGACCGGGTGCAGCAGCTGGTGGAGGCGACGGTGCGGGCGGGGCTCCCTGCCGAGCTCTCGATGGCGACGGACGTGCGGGAGGCGGTGGAGCGGGGCGGCGTGCCGCAGGCGGTGGACCTGTCGGCGTACCGCATCGTCCAGGAGGCGCTGGCCAATGTGGTGCGGCACGCGCCGGGTGCGCGGACCCGGGTCTCGGTCACGGCGCGCGACGGCCATCTGACGGTACTGGTCGTGAACGAGGCGGCGAGGAAGCCGGGTTCGCCGCTCGAGTCGTCGGGGACGGGACACGGGCTGGTCGGCATGCGGGAACGCGTACGGTTGACCGGCGGCACACTCGACACCGGCCCCCTGCCGGACGGCGGCTTCCGGGTTGCCGCGCGGCTCCCGCTGCCGCCGGACCGGCCGCCCTCCCCATCCGTGACTCCGGAGGAATCGTGACCATCCGCGTGATCATCGTCGACGACCAGGCCATGGTGCGGGCCGGGTTCGCCGCGCTGCTGGCGGCGCAGAGCGACATCGACGTGGTGGGCGAGGCCCCGGACGGGCGCCGGGGCGTCGACGTCAGCAGGTCGGTGCATCCGGACGTCGTCCTGATGGATGTCAGGATGCCGGAGATGGACGGGCTGGCCGCCGCCCGCGAGCTGCTGAGCCCGCCGATGGGAGTGGTGCACCGGCCGAAGGTCCTGATGCTCACCACCTTCGACGTCGACGACTACGTCTACGAGGCGCTGCGCGCCGGTGCGTCCGGGTTCCTCCTGAAGGATGCCCCGCCCGCGGATCTGATCTCCGCGGTGCGGGTGGTGGCGGCGGGGGACGCGCTCCTCGCGCCGTCCGTGACGCGGCGGCTCATCGCGGACTTCGCACGTCAGCGTCCGGCTCCGCCGTCCGGCGGGCCGGCGCTGCGGCTGAACGGCCTGACACCGCGCGAGACGGAGGTCCTGGAGCTGATCGCGCGGGGCCTGTCGAACCAGGAGATCGCGGCGCGGCTGGTGCTGGCCGAGCAGACGGTGAAGACGCACATCGGCAAGGTGCTGGCGAAGCTCGGGCTCCGCGACCGGGCACAGGCCGTGATCTTCGCGTACGAGTCGGGGCTGGTGGCCCCGGGCGAGGCGTGACCCGCCCGGCCCCCGGCGAGGCCTGACCGCCCCCTGCCGCTGTCCTCCCGCTCGACGGAGGGCTGTCCCCCCGTACACCCCCTACCCCGGTAGCACCGGAGAGTTGGCTCCCCGGTGTGACGCCCTGTCACCCACCGTCTTCCTACCTTCCTCTCCGGCACACCGAACGGTGCGCCGGATCCGTAAGGGGAGGGCAGGATGCGCCGATTCGCGAGGACGCTGGCCGCGGTCGCACTGGCGACCACCGTGGTGGCGGGGACGGCCGGATGGGCGTCCGGGAATTCCCAGCGGGCGGTGACGGGGCCGCCGCCCGGCAGCGCCTCGTGGCGTGCCGACGGGGTGCTGGGGCGGGAGCTTCCGGACCCGGGCCGTGCGACGCCCGAGCAAGTGCGGGCGTTCTTCCAGGGATTGAGCACGGCCGAGCGGCAGGTGCTGCTGGAGCGGCACCCGTTGGTCGTCGGCAATCTGGACGGGGCGCCGCTGGAGCTCCGTTACCGTGCCAACGCCCTCGCGCTGCGGGCCTCCGACGATCCCCGGTACGCCGGGCTCGCCGCGTCCGGCCGGCGGATCCTCGCCTTCGACCCGCGGGGGCGGGGCCAGGTCGCCGAGGTGTTCGGGGACCTGCGTTCCGCGCGGCGTGTGTCCGTCGTGGTGCCCGGGTCGGACATCGACGCGGGGACCTTCGACCGGCGCGGCGACGTGTACGGCACTCCGGCAGGCATGGCCAAGTCCCTGTACGCCGGGACGGGTCCGGGCAGTGCGGTGATCGCCTGGGCCGGTTACACCACCCCGGTCGGCCTCGGGCTGGACGCCGCGACGGGCACCCTGGCCGAGGCCGGGGCGGAGCGGCTGACCCGGTTCACGGCGGGGCTGGCGGCCGACGGACTGCCCGCCCCCGTCGTGTTCTGCCACAGCTACGGCTCGGTGGTGTGCGGGCTCGCGGCCTCCCGTCTCGGCGCCACGGACCTGGTCGTGCTCGGCTCCCCCGGGATGCGCGCGGACGACGTGGCCGGTCTGCGCACCGGGGCACGCGTCTGGGCGGCCAAGGACGACACCGACTGGATCGACGACGTACCGCATGTCCAGGTGGCGGGTCTCGGCCACGGCGCCGATCCGGCCGGCGAGGAGTTCGGGGCGCGACGGGTGCCCGCGGAGGACGCGAAGGGCCACACCGGCTACTTCGCCCCCGGCACGGACTCGCTCCGCGCCTTCACCGCCATCGCCGAGGGGGTCTCCCGATGAGCGCCCGGCAGCTGGTCTCCCGGATCGACGCGAGCACTCCCGCCCACCGCGACCGCGCGGTCGACGGGCTGCGCGCCCTGGCACTGCTGGCCGTGCCGGCCGGGCACTGGCTGCTCGGCGGGTTCGGCCTGGACAGCGAGGGCGGCCTGCACAACGCCAGCCCGCTCTCCACGTTCGCCGTGTTCTCCCCGGTGAGCTGGGTGCTCCAGATGCTGGGCGTGTTCTTCCTGGTCGGCGGCTACGCCTCCGTCCTCTCCTACCACCGCCGTCCGTCCACCACCGGTGCGTGGCTGCGCGGCAGGATGGTCCGGCTGGGCAGGCCCGTGCTCGGTGTGACCGCCGTGTGGGCGCTGATGATCCCGGTGCTGTACGCCGCCGGCGTCCCGGAGGACACCTTGCGTACGGGGGCGAAGCTGGTGATCCAGCCGCTCTGGTTCGTCGGGGTGTACGCCGTGGTCACGGCACTCACGCCGTACTGCGTACGGCTGGCCCGAAGGCTCGGCGGCTGGGCGGCCGCCCCGCTGATCGGCTCGGTCGCCGTGGTCGACTTCCTGCGCTACGGGCCGTACGCGGACGCCGTGCCGGCCTGGCTGAGTCTGCTGAACATCCTGCCCGGCTGGCTCTTCGCGTATCAGCTCGGCGTCAGCTGGGGCGAGGGCCGCCTCACCCGGCGGGGCGCCCGGCTCCTGCTCGTCGGTGGCACGGCCCTGTTCGCCGTGCTGCTGCTGGCCTTCCACTACCCGGCCTCGATGGTCGGCGTACCCGGCGAGGCACGGACCAATTCGCATCCGCCGTCGCTGCTGGTCCTCGCGCTGGCCTCGGCACAGAGCGGTGCGGCGGTCCTGCTGCACGGCCGGATCGGCCGGGCGCTGCGCCGCCCCGCGCTGTGGGCGCCCGTGGTGGTCGTCAACCTGTCGGCGATGACGATCCTGTGCTGGCACCAGACGGCGATGCTGGCCGCCGCCGTCCCGGCCTCCTTCGCCGGCGCCGTGCCCGGGCTGACCACGGACCCGGACTCGATCGGCTGGATCCTGGCCCGGCTGGCGTGGATGCCCGTGTTCGCCGCCCTGCTCGTGCTGATCTCCCGGTACGCCCGCAGGTTCGAGGCACCCTGGGAGGCCGCGGGCCGTGGTGCGAACGCCCGGCGGGCAGCGGCCGGGCTGCTCGCGGCGGGCTTCGCGGTCTTCGCGCTCCGGCTGGCCTGAGGTCCGGAGCGGGGGGACACCGGCTCGCTACCCCCGCCCGTCGACCAGGCCGGACTCCCAGGCCCAGGCGGCTGTCTCCACGCGGTTGCGGGCGGACAGCTTGGTCTGCACGTTGGCGAGGTGCGTCTTCACCGTGCCCACGGAGATGGACAGTTCGGTGGCGATCTCGGCGTTGGTCAGTCCTCTGGCCACCAGGCGCACCAGGTCCTCCTCCCGTGCGGAGAGCGCGGTGTGCGGCTTCCGTGGGGCTGGCCCCGCGCTGTTGAGGCGCTTCAGCAGCCGTACGGTGATGGCGGGGCTCACCAGCGCCTCGCCGGAGGCGGCCGCCCTGATGGCCTCGACCAGCAGCGCGGGGCCGGAGTCCTTGATCAGGAACCCGGAGGCGCCTTCGCCCAGGGCGCGCTGGACGTACTCGTCGTCGTCGAACGTCGTGACCACGACGACCTTCGGCGGATCCACGGTGCCGGGGCGAGTCAGTCTGCGCAGCGCCTCCAGTCCGTCCATGCGGGGCATACGGATGTCCATCAGCACCACGTCGGGCCGGTGGCGCTGGGCGAGTTCCACGGCGTACACCCCGTCCGCGGCCTCCGCCACGACGTCGATGTCGTCCTCCGCGGCGAGGATCATCGCGAACCCGGCACGGACCATGGCCTGGTCGTCGGCGATCAGCACTCGGATCGTCATCAGGCGGCCACCCCCGCCGTGGACACCGGGAGCGTCGCCTCGACGGCCCAGCCGCCGCCCGTCACCGGGCCAGCCTGGACGCTTCCGCCGATCAGGCCCACCCGCTCGGCCAGGCCCTTCAGCCCGAAGCCGCCGTGGGAGTGGTGACGCGGCCGTCCGTCGTCGCCGACCCGCACGGTGACGTGGTCTCCCGTCCGCTCCACGCGCACCCGCACCTCGGTGCATCCGTGTGCGTGCTTACGTACGTTGGTGAGGGCCTCCATCACCACCCGGTGCGCGGTGGTGGTCACTTCGACCGGCAGGTCGTCGAAGGTCCCCTCCAGATCGAGCCGTGCCCGCGCTCCGCCGACGGCCGAGAACTCCTCGACCAGCGAACGCACTTCGCCGATGCCCGCCAGTGGTGTCAGCGCCACTTCCCCGTCGGCGTCGCGCAGCATCCCCACCATGTGCCGCATGGAGGACAGCGCCTCGGAGCCCGCCTGCTCGATCCGCCGCAGCGCGGGCGGCACCAGTTCGGGCCGCCGGTCAGCGATCGCGTGGGCTCCCTGCGCCTGTACGACGATGCCGGTCACGTGGTGGGCGACGAAGTCGTGCAGGTCCCTGGCGAACTCCGTCC
Organism: Streptomyces sp. QL37; assembly: GCF_002941025.1. Lineage (NCBI taxonomy): Bacteria > Bacillati > Actinomycetota > Actinomycetes > Kitasatosporales > Streptomycetaceae > Streptomyces > Streptomyces sp. QL37. Next base: position 2,520,932 of record NZ_PTJS01000001.1, read on the forward strand.
GCTGCTCCAGTTTGAGGGCCGCCGCCTGACGCCGCCGGTCGGCGAGGAGCAGACGCATCCCGAGGCCGATGCCCAATGCCATGAGGGCTGCCAGGGCGTAGATCAACGCGAAGATGGTCGTGGACTGCTTGACCTGGACCGACACCGGTCGCAGCACGATCGCCAGGTACAGCAGCGGCAGAGCCACCGCCGCCCACGACGGCTTCCCCCGCCGGGCGACGACCAGCAGGAGCCACACCAGAGCCGCCGGTTCGGCGTATCCCAGTGCCTCCGCGCCGATCGACATCTCCAGGTGCAGGACCACCGAGAGGCACAGCGACACGAACGCCAGTGTGCAGCCGGCCGCCGTCAGCGCCCGGCTGCCGAGCCGGGACGAAGCGACGACGAGAGCGATGGCCAGCAGGGCGCCGGCCAGCTTGGCGGGGCCCAGCCAGGAGCCGCCCCCGATCCGGTAGAAGTCGCCGCCCACCCAGTCCAGCGCGACGAGCACGGCCAGGCCGACGAGCAGCAGCAGCCGGACCGCGACAAGCAGTTGCGCGTGGTCCTTGCCCCGTGCGGCCGTGGGTGCGCCCAGCCTCTCCAGCACGTCTCTCACCGTCCTCCCGCCGACCGGCCGAAAGTCGGAGTCGGCCGCCCAAGATCTGTCTTTCGCCCGATCCGCCGCGACGCGCGAGGGACAAGAGTTGTCTTCACCGGGCGGCGTTCGCCGTTCATCACACAAGGAGGATGTCACGACCGCGACCGGTCCCGCCCCGAAGCGGAACCCCGCCTGGGCGGTATCGCAACCCAGCGGCCGACGCGCAAACAGCCGGCCCTTCCCCCCACGTACAGGGCCCGCCCCTCCCCCCATGCACAGGAGCCACGGATGGATCACGCACAGTCGCAACACCGAAGCGGAACGGAGTTCGTGCGGCCGCCCCTCGGCGGGGCGGCGATCGAGGCCCATGGGCTCGGGAAGAAGTACCGGCGCGGCTGGGCACTGCGGGACGTCTCCTTCCGGCTGCCGGCCGGGCGGGTGTGCGGCCTGGTCGGCCCCAACGGCGCCGGGAAGAGCACCCTGATGGGCCTGGCCACGAACATGATCCGGCCGACGACCGGGGCCCTGCGGGTGTTCGGCGCGGAGCCCGGGTCGGCAAAGGCCGTCCTGCGGACCGCGTTCCTGACCCAGGAGAAGCCGCTGTTCCGGCGCTTCACCGTCGCGGAAACCCTGCGGCTGGGACGCGAGTTCAACCCCCACTGGGACCAGGAGGTCGCCGAGGGCATCGTCCGCGCGGGACAGGTGCCGCTGAAGGCGAAGGTCGGAACGCTGTCCGGCGGGCAGCGCACCCGAGTCGCCTTCGCCCTCGCTTTCGGGAAGCGCCCCGACCTGCTCATCCTCGACGAGCCGATGGCCGATCTGGACCCGCTGGTCCGCCGCGAGCTCATGGCCACCCTGACGAAGGAGGCCGCCGAACACGGCACCACGGTGCTGGTCTCCTCGCACATGCTCGCCGAGCTGGAGCACATCTGCGACTACCTCCTCGTCGTCGCCGACGGCGGTCTGCGGCTCGCGGGCGAGGTGGACGAACTGCGCGCCGCACACGCCCTGTTCGCCGTTCCCGGGGACGGATCGTCCCCCGCACTCGCGCCGCACAGGGTCATCGATTCCCGCAACGAGGGGCGGCCGGGCGTCCTGGTTCGCCTCGGCGGTCCGGTCGAATACGGCGGGCGGGCCGAACCTCCCACGCTGGAGGAGCTCCTGCTCGCCTACCTGCGGTCGCCCGACGCGCCTGCGCTGATCGCCCCCGGCGCCCGCGTCGGCGACATCCACGACATCATCACCCGCGACCGGACGAAGGCTGTGACCGCATGACCACGCTCACCCACGACCCGGCCCGTACGGCGTCCGCCGGCCCCGCACGGAAGCAGTGGATCCCCCGGCTCGGCGGTCCGGTCTGGCTCGTCTGGCGCCAGCACCGCGCCGCGTTCTGGACGCTCATCGCCGTCACCGTCGTGGGCGTGGCCGTCATGGTCCACCTGCGCGGACAGATGATGGACTACCTGGCCGCCCAACCCCCGACCTCGCGGAGGCCCGGCGGCCTGCCGCCCGACTTCGAGGCCTACGCAGACCCCCTGTTCAGCATCGGGAGCTACCTCAGCTACGTCCCCGTCCTGGCCGGTGTCTTCCTCGGGGCCCCGCTCATCGCGGGTGACCTGGAGACCGGCACCGCCAAGCTGGTCACCTCGCAGTCCGTCGGCCGACTGCGGTGGCTCGTCGTGAAGCTCGCCGTTCCAGCCGTGATGCTCGCCCTGTCGACCGGCGTCCTGACCGCCGTCCTCACCTGGTGGTGGAGCCCGGTCAAGGGGCTTTCCAGCGGGCTCATCTGGACCGCCTTCTTCAGCGTCACAGGGGTCGTACCGGTGGCCTACGCACTCCTCACGTTCACCGTGGGCGTGGCGGTCGGCATGGTCCTGCGCCGCACGCTCGTGTCGATGGTGGTCACGCTCGGCATCGTCGTGGCGATCGGCTTCGTCTGGAGCGAACTCTGGCGGAGCCTGGGGAACATCATGTCGGTCAGTACCGACACGGGCGTCGGCCCCGGCGCGGTACGGCCCGAGCTGCCCACCGAGGCGGAGCAGCAGGGTCAGGGCACCTACTTCCTCACCAGCTCCGGGGACCGCCTGGACTGGACCACCTGCCTCGACCGGATCGAGGACGACCGGGCGCACACCGCCTGCCTGGAGTCGAAGCACGTCATCGGCTGGTCCATGGACTACCTCCCCGTCACCCAGATGCAGACGATGCAGTGGCTCGGAGCCGGCCTCATGCTCGCCCTCACCGCCGTCGTCGCCGCCTTCGTCATCCTCCGGGGCCGCAAGCGGCTCCTGTGACCCCCGGCGGCCCGCGGACAGCGGCAAGCCGGTCGTGGGGTGCCTGGCACCCCACGACCGGCTCAAGAGCTCAGGAGGCCGGGCGCCCGTCTACTCCCGCGCGGTGGCCGTGTTACTCATGTCGGGGTAGCGGTCCCCCGCCACCTGGCCCGCGATCGGCTCCAGCAGCTCGAGCTCCTGCTCGGTCAGCGTGAGCCGGGTCGCCGCCACGTTCTCCAGCAGACGGCTGCGCTTGCGCGTGCCGGGGATCGGCACCACGGTCAGGCCGTGCACCTGTGCCCGCTGCTGCACCCAGGCCAGGGCGACCTGCGCGGCCGTCACACCGTGCGCCGCCGCGATCTTGTGCACCGGCTCCAGCAGCGCGGCGTTGGTCTTCGCGTTCTCACCGGTGAAGCGCGGCTGGTGCTTGCGGAAGTCGTCCTCCCCCAGGTCCTTGGCCGCGTCCGCGAAGGCCCCGGTCAGGAAGCCGCGGCCGAGCGGCGAGTACGGCACGACGGTCACCCCGAGCTCGACGGCCGCGGGCACGGCACTGCGCTCCACGTCCCGGCTGAAGAGCGACCACTCCGACTGAAGGGCCGCGATCGGGTGCACGGCGTGCGCCTCGCGGAGCTCGTCCCCGGTCACCTCGCTCAGCCCGAGCTGCTTGACCTTGCCCTGCTGTACGAGCTCGGCCATCGCACCCACCGATTCGGCGAACGGGACGAGCGGGTCGCGGCGGTGCATGTAGTACAGGTCGATGACGTCGGTGCCCAGCCGGCGCAGGCTGGCCTCGACGGCCTCACGGATGTACGCGGGATCGTTGCGCACACCCCGGTAGTGCGGGTCGTCGTCCCTCCGCTCGATGGCGAATTTGGTCGCCAGCGTGATCTCGTCACGGTGCGCCCCGACGAACGGCGCGAGGAACGTCTCGTTGGCACCGCTCCCGTAGATGTCCGCGGTGTCGAAGAGGGTGACGCCGACCTCCAGCGCCGCCTCCAGCGTGTCCCGGGCCGAGGCCTCGTCGGTGGTTCCGTAGAACTCGCTGATCCCCATGCAGCCGAGCCCCTGCACACCGACCTGCGGGCCGCCGGCGAGCTGTACGGTCGCGATCTTTCCGGTCTCGCTCATGTGGTCAGACCCTTTCCGATTCCGACGCCGCGCGGGCGCCACCATAAAAGTCGATCTTGAAGTCGAGCACGGCGAGCGTCCCTTGGAGTTCCGCGATCCGCGCCCTCACGTCGCGCCGGGTCGCTTCCAGCAGTTCCTGCCGCTCGGCGAAGGTGTGGTCGCCCTCCCGGAGGAGTTCCGCGTACCTGACCATGTCGGCGACCGGCATTCCGGTCAGCCTCAGCTTGCCCACGAAGGTCAGCCAGTCCAGGTCGCGGTTGCTGAAGCGGCGCTGGCCGGTGTGGGAGCGGTCGACGTGCGGCATGAGCCCGATCCGCTCGTACCAGCGCAGCGTGTGGGCGGTGAGCCCGCAGAAGGCGACGACCTCGCTGATGGTGTAGTGGTCCTGGCCCTCGGGGCGCGGATGCGCCTTGGGGGCGGAAGCGCGGGTGGCCGTCCGTGCGGAACTGCTCTCCATCACCGTCATGGCCTCCACGCTAGAACGTTGGAGTGCACTCCAAGCAAGCGCAATCGGGGCGCGATCCCGGATTCGGCTCCCGTTAGGCTCGTACGCATGCAGAGCCTGGCGATGATCGAGAACTGGCCCGTCCCCACCGCGGCAGCCGCCGTCGTCACCTCGGACGGCACGCTCCTGGGTACCCATGGTCCCACCGCGCACCGCTTCCCGCTGGCCTCGGTGACCAAGCCGCTGGCGGCCTACGCGGCGCTGGTGGCCTACGAGGAGGGGGCCGTCGAGCTGGACGAGCCGGCCGGGCCCGAGGGCTCGACCGTCCGCCACCTCCTCGCGCACACCAGCGGCCTCGCCTTCGACGAGCACCGCGTCACCGCGCCTCCCGGCACCCGCAGGCTGTATTCCAACGCCGGCTTCGAGGTGCTGGGCGACCACATCGCGAAGGCCACGGAGATCCCGTTCGCCGAGTACGCGCGCCAGGCGGTCCTGGAACCCCTGGGCATGACGTCGACGTCCCTGGAGGGTTCCCCCGCGAAGGACGGCGTCTCGACCCTGGACGACCTCGTGCGCTTCGCCGCCGAGGTGCAGGCCCCGCGCCTCCTCGACCCGCGTACGGTCCTGGAGGCGCAGACCGTCGTACACCCCGGCCTCAAGGGCGTGCTCCCCGGTTACGGCCACCAGAACCCCAACGACTGGGGGCTCGGCTTCGAGATCCGCGACTCCAAGTCGCCCCACTGGACCGGGCTCTCCTCATCCCCCGCCACCTTCGGTCACTTCGGCCAGTCCGGCACGTTCCTCTGGATCGACCCGGCGGCGGGCGCGGCCTGCGTCGCACTGACGGACCGGGCCTTCGGACCGTGGGCGGCCGAGGTCTGGACACCGTTCACCGACGCGGTGCTCGCGGAGCTCGCCGCCTCCCGCTGAACGCACTCGAACCACACCGTCTTCCCGCACCCGTCGCGGCGCTCCTCCACGCCCCACTTGTCGGCGACGGCGTCCACCAGGAGCAGCCCCCGCCCGCCCTCGTCGAGCACGTCCCCGGCGACGGGGCGGGGCAGCCGGGGGCAGGCGTCCGCGACCTCGACGCGCACGCCCCCGGCGGGGAGCAGGAAGATCAGGGTCTGGCATCGACGGCCGGGAACGTGCCGTACGACGTTGGCGATCAGCTCGGTGAGGGCGAGCTCCGCCGCGTCCGCCAGATCGAGCAGGTGCCAGCGGGTGAGGTACAGCCGCAGGATGCGGCGCAGATGACGGGCCGAGTGCGCGCCCATCGCGAGATCGGCACGGTAGACCGCTTCCATGTCACCGGTCCGGGTGCCGGATACGTGATTCATGTCACCAGGATGCAGTGGATTGATTACTCTCGGCTACGACTTGGAACAAACGCCGCCAGGCGTTGGAGCGAGAGGCACCTGCCGTGGCCCATGTGCAGTCACTCGACCCGAGCGCTTCGCCGTTGGACTTCTACGGCTGGGAGCTGCGCCGCCGGCGGGAGGCCGTCGGCCTCAAGCAGGGCCAGCTCGGCGAGATCATCTTCTGCACGGGCTCGCTGATCGGCCAGATCGAGACGACGAAGAAGGTCCCGACCCGCGACTTCTCGGAGCGCGTGGACGCAGCGCTCGGCACGGACGGGGTGTTCTCACGGCTGGTCGGCCTGGTCCTGCGGAGCCAACTGCCGACGTGGTTCCAGGCGTACGCGGACATGGAGGCGCGGGCGACGTACATCTCCACGTACCAGGCGCAGTTGGTGTACGGGCTGTTGCAGACGGAGGAGTACGCGCGGGCCCTGTTCTCCCTGGATCACCCTGACAGGGTTGACGAACTCGTCGCGGCCCGCCTGGAACGTCAGCGAATTCTGCACAGCGACCGTTCGCTCGCCCTGTGGGTCATCCTGAGCGAAGCTGTCTTGCGCCAGGAGGTCGGTGGACGCGACGTCATGCGTGAGCAACTGGCGAGATTGTTGGACTTCCGCCACAACCCCTGGGTGCAGATTCAAGTGCTCCCCTTCTCCATCGGCCAACACACGGGCATGCTCGGATCGTTCAATCTGCTCAGGTTCGAAGATGACCCCGACCTGTTCTACGTGGACGGCTACGACCAGGGCCACATGACCGCCAATCCACAGGTGATCAAGGAACGTTCGGTCGGCTACGCTCGATTGCAAGCCACAGCCCTCTCCCCTGAGGACTCGGCGACACTCATCGCTCGTGTGATGGAGGAACGGTATGGAAACCAGCCATGACCTGGCCGCAGCGCAGTGGCGGAAGTCCTCGTTCAGCGGACCGAACGGTGGCGACTGCGTCGAGTGCACCGTCACCGGCGCCGCAACCTGGCGGAAGTCCTCGTACAGCGGCAGCACCGGAGGGGAGTGCGTAGAGGTCGCCGACGGCTGCGCCGCATCCGTCCCCGTCCGCGACAGCAAGAACCCGTCCGGCCCCGTGATCGTCATGAGCACCGCCGCCTGGCAGGCCTTCGTGGACGGGCTCCGCTGACGCGTGACCGGTTCTCCGCCGCCCCTCCTCTTCCTCGATGTCGACGGTCCGCTGATCCCGTTCGGCGCGACCCGGGAGCAACTTCCTGACGGATATCCCAGCTTCGGGGAGGGCGGCCCGAATCCGCTGATCGCGAGAATCGACCCTGACCACGGACGCCGGCTGAGGGCGTTGCCGTGCGAGTTGGTGTGGGCCACGACGTGGATGTCCGACGCGAACGAGTGCGTCGCGCCGCGGCTCGGTCTGCCCGAACTCCCCGTAGTGACCTGGCCGGAGCAGCCCCACGGGGGCGGGGCGCCCGGGCTCCACTGGAAGACTCCGGCCCTCGTCCGGTGGGCCGCCGGACGCGCCTTCGCGTGGGTCGACGACGAGATCACCGAGGCCGACCGCCTCTGGGTGGAGGCACACCACCCCGGGCGGGCACTCCTCCACCGCGTCCAGGCCTGGCGCGGCCTCACCGGCGCGGACTTCGCCGTACTGGAAGCATGGCTGGAGTCGGGGCTCCGATAGATTCGGCCGCTGACGTCAGGCCCAGGGGGCCGTGAACCCACTCACGAGGACGCGGCGACCGCGAGTACGCCCCGCGCGGCCGTACCGTCCGGCCAGGTCCACCCGGCGACGATGCCTCCGGACAGAGCCTGCGCGGCCTTCGCCGACCGCAGGACGCGGTTGACCCGGACGTCGCGCCCCTCGTCGGGGCCGACTCCGTCCACCGTGACGGTCGGGTCGGGGGTGTCGCTCAGGGTCAGGTGCTGCGGCTTCGCGTCGCCGCGCAGGAGCGCGCACAACTGCGCCGTCACGACCGGGTCGTGGACACCGTCGTAGATCCACCGGGTGCCGAGCACCCCGTGCTCGGAGGTGCCGATCAGCGCCTCACCGGGGGCGCCTTCCAGCGGCTCGCCCCGGTAGCCCAGCGGGACCGCGTACGCCACGGGCTCCGGCGCGGTGGTGTCCACCACGACCATGAACTCGATCCCGACGGAGCCCTCCGGGTCGTCCAGACGGAAACCACCGGTCCGGGCCAGCTCCGGCGTCTTCGTGGAGCCGACGTACCAGTCCTGCCTGGGCAGCCAGCCGGTGAGCAGCTCCAGCTTGGTGGGCGTCATGGTGGTGCGGTGGATAACGGCCATGCGAGCTCCCTCGGATCACGTAGGTGCCCATCCTCCTCCGCTGTCCACGGGCAGTCACGTACCGGTGGAACCATGAGGTGCGGTGCGGGTGAAGGAGACTGCACCACCCGTCGGCCGAGGGCACCGGCAAGCAGTAGCCGTGCGGCAGGTCGTTGGGAAGCTACGGACGGCTCAGCCCCCCTCGACAGGCCCGAATCCTGTCCGTGAGCTCCCAGTGACGCCTCGGGCCGGGGCTGCGGCACGACGGTCAGCGGGTGAGCAGGACCTTGCTGAGCAGCGGCAGATGGTCGGAGGCGGCCGGGTCGGTGTGCACGACCCGGGTGACCAGGGGCGTCGCCCCGCGGGTCGTGTAGATGACGTCGATCCGCTTGGCCGGGGCCTCGGAGGGGTGGGTCGCGCCGTCGCCGCGCGGGTGCGGTGACCGGGCCCACGCGTCGGTGTAGGCCTTCTGCAGCGGCTGGGACTCCGGGGCGCTCGGCAGCGCGTTGAAGTCGCCCACCAGGATCCCCGGCCTCGCCGCCTCGATCAGGTCCACGACCTGGCCGGCCTGCGCGAGGCGGTCGGTCTGCGAGCTGGCGGACAGGTGGGTGTTGTAGACCTCCACCTTCCTGCCGCGGACGTCGATCGTGGCGTGCAGCAGGCCGCGCTGCTCCTGATCCGGCGACTTGAACAGCCAGGTGTTCTCCGAGGCGGTGATCGGGTAGCGGGACAGGATCGCGGTGCCGTACTGCACGCGGTGGCCGCCGGGGGCCGGCGGGGCGTTGTCGATGTTGGCGCCGAACACGACGTGGTAGCCCAGCGCTTCGGCGAGTGAGGCGGACTGGTCGGCCCACTCGCTGCGATCCGAGTAGTGGTTGTCGACCTCCTGCAGGCCCACCACGTCGGCGCCGCTCTCGCGGACCACGCGGGCGATCCGCCGGAGGTCCAGCACGTCGTCGGTCCCCTGGGCGTGGTGGATGTTGAACGACATGACGTCCAGCACGCGGGCACCGGGGAGGGACGCGGCGTCGGCGGCCGAGGCCTGGGCGACGGGTCCCGCGGCGGCGAGCGCGACGACGGTGGCGATGACGGACAGGGTCCGGCGGAACATGGGAGCCTCCTGGCACGGGTCACGGACGGCCCCGATCATGGCCGGGCCCACTGGCGCCCTCGTGGCCGCGAGGTGAAGATCCTCCCCCCGGCGGATGCCGTCGGGGTGCGGACCCCGCAAGGAGCGCTCCCGTCCGCCCCGCATCACACCTCGGCGAGCTCCCAGAGCAGCACCTCGGCCTGCTCCAGCGCCTCCAGCTCCAGCCCCCGGGACCCCGTGATCCGGGCCGAGTCGCCCGGCCCCAGCTCCTCGCCGGCGAGGAGCACGCGGCCCCGTACGACGTGGACGTAGACGCCCGCGGCGTCCGGCACGGCGGTCCGCTCGCCCTCGGACTGCCGACGGACATGGAGCATGGCGCCCGCCTCGGGGAGGGCGTAGGGGGTGGAGTCGGCGATCCCGGCGACGTGCGTGTAGGACGGCTCCCCGCCGGGCCGCAGAGGGGCCAGCCACATCTGGATGAACGTCAGCGGGTGTTCCCCGTCGTTGCGCTCGACATGCCGCACCCCGGCGGCCGAGCTGAGGTGCTGGACGTCACCGGTCCGTACGACGGTGGCGTGCGAGGCCGAGTCGCGGTGGGTGAGTTCGCCCTCCACCACCCAGGTGACGATCTCGGTGTGGCTGTGCGGATGCTCGTCGAAGCCTGCGCCCGGGGCGAGACGCTCCTCGTTGCAGGCCAGAATCGGCCCGAAGCGCAGGTTGTCCGGGTCGTAGAACCGCCCGAAGGAGAATGCGTGCAGCGTCTCGATGCCCGCGGAGTCACCCGTGGCCGGGTCCCCGCCGCGGAACCGGTCCCCGGAGCGGCGTACGTCCATCACGCCACCAAGGTATCCCCGTCGGCCGGTCTTCCGCCCCGCCCCACCGGGCACCTGTCCCGATAAGGCAGTCTTGTGTGCGTGCCCCGACCCGATCCTGAACAGCCCGCCTCGCATGACGCCCATCTCCACGCCGCGACCCTGAAACGCCTGGAGCAGTCCTCCGGCCGGCTGGCCGCGAACGCCATCGCCCGCATGGACGAGACGCTGCCGTGGTACCGGGCGATGCCACCGGAGAACCGGTCCTGGATCGGCCTGGTCGCCCAGGCCGGTATCGCCGCGTTCACCGAGTGGTTCCGGCACCCGGAGACACCGCAGGCGATCTCCACCGATGTGTTCGGCACGGCTCCGCGCGAGCTGACGCGGGCGATCACCCTGCGGCAGACCGTCGAGATGGTGCGTACGACGATCGAGGTCATGGAGACCGCGATCGAGGAGGTCGCGGCGCCCGGCGACGAGTCGGTGCTGCGCGAGGCGCTGCTCGTCTACGCGCGCGAGATCGCCTTCGCGACCGCGCAGGTCTACGCGCAGGCCGCCGAGGCCCGCGGCGCGTGGGACGCCCGGCTGGAGTCGCTGGTGGTGAACGCGGTGCTGTCCGGCGAGGCGGACGAGGGCGCCGTGTCCCGGGCCGCCGCCCTCGGCTGGAACTCTCCCGAGCATGTGTGCGTCGTCCTCGGCACCGCCCCGGAGGGCGACAGCGAGCTCACCGTGGAGGCGATCCGGCGGGCGGCCAGGCACGCGAAGCTCCAGGTCCTGACCGGGGTCCTCGGGCACCGCCTGGTGGTGATCGCGGGCGGCAGCGACAACCCCCTGAACGTCGCGAAGTCGCTGATCGGCCCCTATGCGGCCGGTCCCGTCGTCGCCGGACCCGTGGTGCCCGACCTCCTCGCGGCCACCCGGTCCGCGCAGGCCGCGGCCGCCGGTCTCAAAGCCTGCTCGGCGTGGCAGGACGCTCCGAGGCCCGTCCTGTCGGACGATCTCCTTCCTGAGCGTGCGATGGCGGGAGACCCCGCCGCGCGCGATCAGCTGGTGGAGGAGATCTACAGACCGCTCGAAGAAGCGGGTTCGGCACTTCTGGAGACGCTGAGTGTGTATCTGGAGCAGGCGAGCAGTCTCGAGGGCGCGGCACGGATGCTGTTCGTGCACCCCAATACCGTGCGCTACCGGCTGCGACGTGTGACCGACGTCACCGGCTGGTCGCCCTCCGACGTCCGTTCCGCGTTCACGCTGCGGATCGCCCTCATCCTGGGGCGCTTGGCCGCCGGGGACACTCAGTCCTAGACTTTTGTCGAACTTCAACAATTCCCCTGACGGTTCTTCGTCCCTGTCCCCACGGGCATCCGGGGCCGTCCACAAGAGAGAGTGTGAGGGTGCTCGTACTCGTCGCTCCCGGCCAAGGCGCTCAGACGCCCGGCTTCCTGACTCCCTGGCTCGAACTCCCCGGTGCCGCAGACCGCATCGCGGGATGGTCCGACGCCATCGGGCTCGACCTTGCCCACTACGGCACGAAGGCCGACGCGGACGAGATCCGCGACACGGCGGTGGCTCAGCCGCTGCTGGTCGCCGCGGGTCTCCTCTCCGCCGCCGCCCTGGACGCCTCGCCCGCCGTCGTCGCCGGACACAGCGTCGGTGAGATCACCGCCGCCGCGCTGGCCGGTGTCATCGACGACGAGGCGGCGCTCCGTTTCGTACGCACCCGGGGTCTCGGCATGGCCGAGGCCGCGGCGGTGACCGAGACCGGCATGGCCGCTCTCCTCGGCGGGGACCCGGACGTCACGGTCCCGCACCTGGAGAAGCTGGGCCTCACCCCGGCCAACGTCAACGGCGGCGGCCAGATCGTCGCCGCCGGCACCGCGGCACAGATCGCCGCGCTGGCCGAGGACAAGCCCGAGGGCGTGCGCCGCGTGGTGCCGCTCAAGGTCGCCGGGGCGTTCCACACGTCGCACATGGCTCCGGCCGTGGAGAGGCTGCGTGAAGCCGCCACCGCCCTGAAGGTCGCCGACCCGAAGATCACGTACGTGTCGAACGCCGACGGGAAGACGGTCGCCGCCGGCGACGAGGTCATCTCGCGGCTCGTCGGCCAGGTCGCCAACCCGGTCCGCTGGGACCTGTGCATGGAGACCTTCGCCGAGCTCGGTGTCACCGCCCTCATCGAGGCGGCGCCCGGTGGGACCCTGGTCGGGCTCGCCAAGCGCGCGCTGCCCGGTGTGCAGACCCTCGCGCTCAAGACCCCCGACGACCTCGACGCGGCCCGCGCGCTCATCTCCGAGCACGCAGGCGCCTAAGGAGCCCGAGAGCATGTCGAAGATCAAGCCCAGCAAGGGCGCCCCGTACGCACGGATCATGGGTGTGGGCGGCTACCGCCCGACCCGTGTCGTGCCCAACGAGGTGATCCTCGAGACGATCGACTCGTCCGACGAGTGGATCCGCTCCCGCTCCGGTATCGCCACCCGGCACTGGGCCTCCGACGAGGAGACCGTGGCCATGATGTCCGTGGAGGCCTCCGGCAAGGCGATCGCGGACGCCGGTATCGATCCCGGGCAGATCGGCGGAGTCATCGTCTCCACCGTCTCGCACTTCAAGCAGACTCCTGCCGTCGCGACCGACATCGCGCACAGGGTCGGCGCGGGCAAGCCCGCGGCCTTCGACATCTCGGCCGGCTGCGCGGGCTTCGGCTACGGCCTCACGCTCGCCAAGGGCATGATCGTCGAGGGCTCGGCGGAGTACGTACTCGTCATCGGCGTCGAGCGGCTCAGCGACCTCACCGACCTGGAGGACCGCGCGACGGCCTTCCTGTTCGGCGACGGCGCGGGCGCGGTCGTGGTCGGCCCGTCCCAGGAGCCGGCGATCGGCCCCACGGTCTGGGGCTCCGAGGGCGACAAGTCCGAGACGATCAAGCAGACCGTGGCGTGGAACGACTTCCACATCGGCGACGTCTCGAACCTCCCGCTCAACGAACGGGGCGAGGTCAAGTTCCCGGCCATCACGCAGGAGGGCCAGGCGGTCTTCCGCTGGGCCGTCTTCGAGATGGCGAAGGTCGCCCAGCAGGCGCTGGAAGCGGCCGGGATCTCCCCGGAGGACCTGGATGTCTTCATCCCGCACCAGGCAAACATGCGGATCATCGACTCGATGGTGAAGACGCTCAAGCTGCCGGAGCACGTCACGGTCGCCCGTGACGTGGAAACCACCGGCAACACGTCGGCCGCCTCGATTCCGCTCGCAATGGAGCGGCTTCTGGCGACCGGTCAGGCCAAGAGCGGCGACACGGCGCTCATCATCGGCTTCGGGGCGGGTCTCGTCTACGCCGCGACGGTCGTTACCCTCCCCTAGGCACACCGGACCTTTCGGTCCGCACGCCCGAACCCTGCAGAAACATATCGAAGGAGCGCCAACATGGCCGCCACTCAGGAAGAGATCGTCACCGGTCTCGCCGAGATCGTCAACGAGATCGCCGGTATCCCGGTCGAGGACGTCCAGCTGGACAAGTCCTTCACCGACGACCTGGACGTCGACTCGCTGTCCATGGTCGAGGTCGTCGTCGCCGCCGAAGAGCGCTTCGACGTCAAGATCCCCGACGAGGACGTCAAGAACCTCAAGACGGTCGGCGACGCCGCCGCCTACATCCTGAAGCACCAGGGCTGATCCCAGCCCGTCCCGTGTGTCGCCACCCGGCGGTGGCGCCGCTGATTCACGACCCTCTACACGTGGAGAAGATTTTCCAGTGAGCCCGACCAATCGCACCGTGGTCGTCACCGGTATCGGCGCAACCACTCCGCTGGGTGGCGACTCCGCATCGACCTGGGAAGGTCTGATGGCCGGCCGTTCCGGCGTCAAGCCTCTCGAGGGCGAACGTTTCGCCGAACTGCCCGTCCGGATCGCCGCCCTCGCGGCCGTCGATCCCGGCGAGGTACTGCCCCGACCGCTCGCCCGCAAGCTGGACCGCTCGGCGCAGTTCGCGCTGATCGCCGCCCGTGAGGCGTGGGCGGACGCCGGCTTCACCGGCAAGGCCGGTGAGGACGAGAAGATCCAGCCCGAGCGTCTGGGTTCGGTCATCGCCTCCGGCATCGGCGGCGTGATCACCCTGCTCGACCAGTACGACGTGCTGAAGGAGAAGGGCGTACGCCGCGTCTCCCCGCACACCGTTCCCATGCTCATGCCCAACGGCCCGGCCGCCAACGTCGGCCTGGAGGTCAACGCACAGGCGGGCGTCCACACCCCGGTCTCCGCCTGCGCGTCGGGCGCCGAGGCCATCGGGTACGCCGTCGAGATGATCCGCACCGGCCGTGCCGATGTGGTCGTCGCCGGTGGCACCGAGGCGGCCATCCACCCGCTGCCGATCGCGGCCTTCGCCAACATGATGGCGATGTCCAAGAGCAACGACGAGCCCGAGAAGGCCTCGCGTCCGTACGACACGGCCCGTGACGGCTTCGTCCTCGGCGAGGGTGCCGGCGTCGTGATCCTGGAGTCCGCGGAGCACGCCGCCGCGCGTGGCGCCAAGGTCTACTGCGAGGTGCTCGGCCAGGGTCTGTCCGCGGACGCCCACCACATCGCGCAGCCCGAGCCCACCGGGCGCGGTATCGCCGCGGCGATGCAGAACCTGCTGGACTCCACGGACCTCAAGCCGTCGGAGGTCGTCCACCTCAACGCGCACGCCACGTCCACGCCGCAGGGTGACGTCGCGGAGATCAAGGCGCTGCGTGCGGTGCTGGGCGACGACCTGGACCATGTCGCGATCTCCGCCACGAAGTCCATGACGGGTCACCTGCTGGGTGGCGCGGGCGGTATCGAGACCGTGGCGACGGTCCTGGCGCTGCACAACCGGATGGCGCCGCCCACGATCAATGTCGACGACCTCGACGAGGCGGTCGACGCGGACGTCGTGCGCGGTGAGCCGCGTGCGCTGCCGGAGGGGTCGATCGCCGCGATCAACAACTCGTTCGGCTTCGGTGGCCACAACGTGGTCCTGGCGTTCCGTTCGGTCTGACCGGCTGATCCTGCCGCGAGGCCCGCTTCCCCTGTCGGGAGGCGGGCCTCGCCCATGTGCGCGCCGTCGCGGGGGCGGCGCGCCGACACGTCCGACCGGCGAGGGAAAGACATGCACACGACGATCAGCCCGTTCACGCTCGCGTACCTGAAGGAGAGGCAGCCCGTCGGGCTCACGAAGTCCGGCTGGCAGGGCACCTCCGCGGAGTTCGGCGGCATCCGGGTGGTGTACCCGGCGGGCCGGGACACTCCGGACGCGATCGTCACCGAGGCGCGCGGCGGGCTGATCCCCACGGCTGTGTTCGAGACACGGGGCCCGCACGCGGAGATCGTGTCGATGCCGACCCTGAACCGCTCGACGCTCCGTGTCGGCGACGGGCTCGTGCGGATGAGCCGGAACCGGTGGGCGCCGACACACCGGGGGCGCGCCCTGCGGATGACGTACCTGGGCGATGTGTACGTGCTCAGGGCGGTCAACCGCCGGGCGTACGAGCTGTCCAGGCGGCCGGACTCCGAGGACCCGGGCTCCGTCGTCACGGTGCGGCAGTCCGGCCTCGGAAACGGCAGGCGGATGACCGTGCGGGCAGCGGGCCGCGTCCTGCCCGCCGACGTCGCCCTCGCGGTCCTCTTCACCGGGGTCGACCGGTCCGTGCTGACCCGGCGTGGGGCGGTCCGGGCGGGCTTCTCCAGGATCTTCAACTTCTGGGCCGAGTCCCAGGCCTGAGTGCCGGCCCGGTGACTTACCCCGGGACCACATCCGGAGAGGGCGGGGTCAAACGTTTCTGCGCAGTCTGCTGCCAGGGCTCGCGGCCGGGACAGGCCCCTGCTAGACCACCTGGTGCAGCCACCGCACGGGCGCGCCCTCGCCGGCGTGGCGGAAGGACTCCAGCTCGTCGTCCCACGGCTTGCCCAGGAGCTTGGCGACCTCGGCCTCCAGGTCAGTCTCGCCGTTCAGGGACCGCGCCAGGGCCGCCCGCAGCCGGTCCTCCGGGACCAGGATGTCTCCGTGCATGCCGGTGACGGCGTGGAAGATGCCGAGACCCGGCGTGGAGCTGTAGCGCTCGCCCTCCGCCGTGGGGCACGGCTCCGCCGTCACCTCGAAGCGCAGCAGGTCCCAGCCGCGGAGGGCCGAGGCCAGCTCCGACGCCGTGCCCGCCCGGCCCTTCCAGGAGAATTCGGACCGCCAGGTGTTGGGCGCGGCCGGCTGTCTGGTCCAGTCCAGCTGGGCCCTCACACCGAGCACGCCCGCCACCGCCCATTCGACATGCGGGCACAGCGCGCGCGGTGCGGAGTGAACGTAAAGGACTCCACGTGTCGTCACCGGGACCTCCAGTGTGGGACGAGGTTCGCCTTCCCCAACGGCCTCGCGCCCGTACGGTCTCTTCCCGGCCGGATCCCGAGGTTGTCATCAGTAAACAGCATCGGGAGTGAATCTCCAGAAAAGGGACAGTATGTGACGTGAGATAACTTACCGGACCGCTGATTCCTCCGCGGACCGGTCGGGCGCCACTGGTTCGACGGGGAAAAGCTACCGTGCGCCGCGGCCGGGTGTGTGACGTACCGTCGGTCCCGGGCCCATGATTCGCTCAGCTTTCACCCGCGAGGGCGCGAGGGCCCCCCACCTGGGGCTGTCCGGGTGTGCCAGGGGCACAATCACCCGTGTGACCGAAGGGGAAACAGGGATGCCTGAGCGTTCGCCACGCCGCCGTGCACGCGGCGCCGCGGCCACTCTGACGGCGGTCGCGCTCGCCGGTGCGGCCGCGCTCACGGGCTGCACCTCCGACGGGGGCACGGAGTCGCGGAACACCAAGCCTTCCCCCTCGCCGACGCCGGTGTGGGACGCGAGCCCCGCCTCCATCGCGGCCGTCGGGGATTCCATCACGCGGGGCTTCGACGCCTGCTCGGTGCTGACCGACTGCCCCGAGGTGTCCTGGGCGACCGGGACCGACGACGGGGTGCGCAGCCTCGCCGTACGCCTCCTGGGGCCTTCGAAGGCGGCCTCGCACAGCTGGAACCACGCCGTGTCGGGCGCCAGGATCGCGCAGCTGCCGGAGCAGATGGCGCTGGCCGCGAAGGACCGGCCGGCGCTGGTCACGGTGATGATCGGCGCGAACGACGCCTGCCGGGACTCGGTGCGGCTGATGACTCCGGTGGCCGACTTCCGGGCCTCCTTCGAGGCGTCGATGAGGCGGTTGCGGTCCTCGGCCCCGAAGGCGCAGGTGTACGTGTCGAGCGTGCCGGATCTCAAGCGGCTCTGGTCCACCGGGCGGGAGAACCCGCTGGGCAAGCAGATCTGGAAGCTGGGGATCTGCCGGTCGATGCTGGGCGACGCCGACGACATGGGGACGGCGGCCGTCGCGCGGCGCGACGCGGTGCTGGCGCGGGTCGTCGCGTACAACGAGACGCTGCGGGACGTGTGCGCGCGGGACGAGCTCTGCCGCTACGACGGCGGGGCGGTCTTCGACTACCGGTTCACCGGTGCGCAGCTCAGCGAGTGGGACTGGTTCCATCCGGGCCGCAACGGCCAGGCCAGGCTGGCGGAAATCGCTTACCGCAATGTCACGGCGGCCGGGCCCCCCGCGTAAAGTTCTTGATCATGACTACGGGTGCGGCGGTACACGGCGAAGACTTCTCCACGCTCGGCGACGGCACGCCGGTCCGGCGCTGGACCCTGGAACGCGGGGGCACGCGGGTGCGGGTGCTGACGTACGGCGCCGTGGTGCAGTCCGTCGTGGTGCCCGGCCGGGACGGCACCCTGGCCGAGGTGGCCCTGGGGCTGCCGGACGTCAAGGCGTACGAGACGCACACGGGCCCCTACTTCGGCGCCACCGTCGGGCGGTACGCGAACCGGATCGCGGGCGCCTCCTTCGTCCTCGACGGGCGTACGCACCGATTGACACCCAACGAGGGCCGCAACACCCTGCACGGCGGCGAGCGCGGTTTCGACAAGCGGGTGTGGGACGCCGAGGAGGTGCCGGACGGTGTGCGGCTCTCCCTGGTCTCCGAGGACGGCGAGGAGGGCTTCCCGGGGCGGCTGGCGGTGTCGGTGACGTACACCCTGGACGAGGACGGCGCGCTGCGGATCGCCTACCGGGCGACGACGGACGCGCCGACCGTGGTGAACCTGACGAACCACACGTACTGGAACCTGGCCGGGGCGGACAGCGGGAGCGCGCTCGGGCACGAACTGCGGCTCGCGGCAGGGCGGATCACGCCGGGCGACGGGGAGTCGATCCCCACGGGCGAGCTCCTGCCGGTGGCGGGGACCCGGTTCGACTTCCGGGAACCGAAGCCGGTGGGCCCCGGCTACGACACCAACTACGTGCTGGAGGAGACCGGCGACGAACCGGTCGCCGAGCTGTACGACCCGGCGTCCGGCCGCCTGCTGACGGTCCGTACGACGGAGCCGGGACTCCAGCTGTACACGGCCGACCACATCGACGCCGGTCCGTACGGCGCGTGCGCGGGGATCGCGCTGGAGACGCAGCACTTCCCCGACTCACCGAACCACCCGGAGTTCCCGAGCACGGTGCTGCGGCCGGGCGAGGAGTTCATCTCCACGACGGTGTACGGGTTCTCCGTGCGCTGAGCCCCAACTCCCGCTGATCCGGCGCGTGTCAACACCGGTCGACCAAGATCACCACCGGGTGAATCAGAGCGGTGGGCGCGCGTCCACGACGGTCTCGGCCGGTCCCGCACAGCAGGGTGATCAGCATGACCTCACCTGTTGATGAATCGTCACCCACCCGGCCCTCCCGCCGTGCCGTGATCGCGGGCGCCACCGCCGGCGCCGCGGCTCTCGCCGTGACCGCCGCCGCCCCGTCCGCAGGGGCCACGACGCCCCGGGCCGCGGGCGCCGCGCCGGGAGCGGCACCAGGATCCGACCGGGAAGCCGCTCTCCTCGTCGCCCGCGCCATCCTCGTCCGGGACGAGAACGACAAGGACCTGATCCCCGGCTACCGCGAGGTCCTGCTGGGCAAGGGCCTGCCCCGCACCCGGGCCGCGCGCAAGAAGGTGCTGGTCGTGGGCGCGGGGCCGGCCGGGCTCACCGCTGCGCGGCTGCTCCACGACGCCGGGCACGACGTCACGGTGATCGAGGCCAACGGCAACCGCGTCGGCGGCCGTATCAAGACCTTCCGGGCCGGCGGCCACGAGCAGTCGGAGGCCCCCTTCGCCGATCCGAAGCAGTACGCGGAAGCCGGCGCCATGCGCATCCCGGACAGCCACCCGCTGGTCACCGGGCTGATGGCCCATCTCGGGCTGAAGACACGGCGCTTCCACCTGACCGATGTGGACACCGAGGGGCGTCCCGCCAACCGCACCTGGATCCACGTCAACGGCGTCCGTGTCCGCCGCGCCGACTACGCCGCGAAGCCGCAGGCGGTCAACCGCTCCTTCGGCGTCCCGGCGGCCTACGAGAACACCCCCGCCTCGCAGATCGTCCGGGACGCGTTCGCTCCCGTACGCGCGGAGATCGAGGGCAAGGAGGGCAGCGCCCTGGTCGAGGGCTGGGCGACCGTCCTCCAGCGGTACGGGCACTTCTCGATGTTCCGGTACATGACCGAGGTGGCCAAGCTCGACGAGCGCACCGTCGACCTCATCGGCACGGTCGAGAACATGACCTCGCGGCTCCATCTCGCCTTCCTGCACAGCTTCATCGGTGCTTCGCTGATCAGCCCCGCGACCTCCTTCTTCGAGCTGCCCGACGGCACCGCGACCCTGGCCGACGCGATGTACGCGCAGGTGAAGGATCTGGTGCACCTGGACCGCCGGGCCACCCGGATCAGCCACTCCGAGGACGGGGTGAGCGTGGAGACGGTCTCCGAGGGGCGGGGCGGACCGGTCGTCCGGGAGACCTTCACCGGCGACCGGGCGGTCATCACCGTGCCGTTCTCCGGGATGCGGCACCTCCCGGTGACGCCCGCGCTCTCGTACGGCAAGCGGCGCGCGATCACCGAGGTCCACTACGACGCGGCGACCAAGGTGCTGCTCGAATTCAGCCGTCGTTGGTGGGAGTTCGACGAGGCGGACTGGAAGCGCGAGCTGGGAGAGGTGCGGCCGGGGCTCTACGAGGAGTACCGGGCGGGGAAGGCCCCGGCCGACGGTTCGCTGCTGGGCGCGCACCCCTCCGTCCCGCGCGGCCACATCCCGCCCAACCAGCGGGTGCACTACGCGGCCTGCCGCTCCACCGCCCGTGACCAGCCCGAGGCGGCCCACGTCATCGGCGGCGGCTCGGTGACCGACAACGCCAACCGGTTCATGTACCAGCCCTCGCACCGGGTCGAGGGCAGCGAGGGCGGGGTCCTGCTCGCCTCGTACAGCTGGGCCGACGACGCCCTGAAGTGGGACTCGCTGGAGGACGACGAGCGCTACCCGCACACCCTGGGCGGCGTCCAGGACGTGTACGGACAGCGCATCGAGGTGTTCTACACGGGCGTCGGCCGCACCCAGTCCTGGATGCGTGACCCGTACGCGTACGGCGAGGCGTCCGTGCTCCTGCCCGGCCAGCACACCGAGCTGTTCCCGGATGTGCGGACGCCGGAGGGCCCGCTGCACTTCGCCGGCTGCCACACGTCCATCAAGCCGGCCTGGATCGAGGGCGCCCTGGAGTCCGCGGTCCGGACGGCGCTGGAGGTCCACGGCGCCTGACCCCGCGCGGGGCCCCCGGACCGGCCGGTCCGGGGGCCTCAGTCCTTGTGGAGGGTGTACGGCGACGAGGGGACCGGCTCCGGGCCGGGCGCGGGCGCCGTCGTGAGCTCGCGGGCCAGCAGCGTGGCTCCGGCGACGGCGCCCGGCATCAGGAGCACGGCCACGAAGGGCACGAGGAAGGCGAGCACGAGCGGGACGCCGAAGCCCAGGACCATCATGCGGCGGCCCCGCAGCAGCGCGAGCCGGTCCTTCAGGGCCATGCCGCGGCGCTGGAGGGCGACGCCGGTGAGCTCCTCGGACAGGAAGTAGCCGGAGACGCAGAAGCCGAGGACGGGGATCACGGTCTGTCCGACGACGGGGATGAACCCGAGGGCGAAGAGCAGCACCCCGTAGAACGCGACGCGCACCAGGATGCGGACGGAGTCACGGGCGGAGATCCACAGCTCGCGCCAGAGCGGCAGACCCGACTCGGGCACCTCGCCGCCCTCGCTGCGGTCGACCTCCTCGGAGAGCGACTCGTAGAACGGCTGGCCGACCAGCAGGGTCACCGCGGTGAACGTGATGACCGCGAGGAACGTCCCGAACACGAAGACCAGGACGACCAGGGTGTTGCGCAGGAGCCCCAGCCAGGGCGAGGACCAGTCGTCGGCGAACGGCGTGGCCCAGGCGACGAAGTCGTCGGCGCCGTAGCCGAGTCCGACCAGCGCGCCCGCGTAGATGACGAGGGTGACCAGCGCGGGCAGCAGGCCGAAGCCGAACCACCTGCCGTGTCCGAAGACCCAGCGCTGGCCCTTGATCAAGTACCCGAAACCCGCCCCGAGATCACTCATGGCGTCAGAGTACTTGCGCGAACCATTGACACCTGCCCTGGCCCGTCATTACCGTCACGCCAGCATTTCGAACGAGTGACGAAATACCGAACACGTTGAGAGGCAACCCTCGTGCGCATCACCGGAATCAGTACGCATGTCGTCGGCACGCCGTGGCGCAACCTCACCTACGTCCAGGTTCACACCGACGAGGGTCTCACCGGCGTCGGCGAGACCCGCATGCTGGGCCGCACGGACGCGCTGCTCGGCTATCTGCGGGAGGCGTCGGCCAATCACATCAACGGCTCCGACCCGTTCGCGATCGAGGACCTCGTCAAGCGGATGAAGTACGGCGACTACGGCCGGGCCGGGGAGATCGTGATGTCCGGCATCGCGGTCATCGAGATGGCCTGCTGGGACATCAAGGGCAAGGCGCTCGGCGTCCCCGTGTGGCAGCTGCTCGGCGGGAAGGTCACCGACCGGGTCAAGGCGTACGCCAACGGCTGGTACACCACCGAGCGCACCCCGGAGGCGTACCACAAGGCGGCGCAGGGAGTCGTCGAGCGCGGCTACCGCGCGCTGAAGATCGACCCCTTCGGTACGGGGCACTTCGAGCTCGGCCACGAGGAGACGCGTTACGCCGTCTCCCTCATCGAGGCCGTGCGGGACGCCATCGGGCCCGACACCGAGCTGATGCTGGAGATGCACGGGCGGTTCAGCCCGTCGACGGCGGTGCGGATCGCCCGCGAGATGGCGCCGTTCACGCCGGCCTGGCTGGAGGAGCCGGTGCCGCCGGAGAACCTCAAGGCGCTGAGCAAGGTCGCCGAGAAGGTCGACATGCCGATCGCGACCGGTGAACGCATCCACGACCGGATCGAGTTCCGCGAGCTCTTCGAGTCGCAGGCCGTCGACATCATCCAGCCGGACGTCGGTCACATCGGCGGCATCCTGGAGACCCGCAAGCTCGCGGCGACCGCGGAGACCCACTACACGCTGATCGCCCCGCACAACGTGGGCGGTTCGGTGCTGACCGCGGCGAGCCTCCAGGTGGCGGGCTGCACGCCCAACTTCAAGATCCTTGAGCACTTCAACGACTTCGCGGACGCCGACATCAAGAAGGTCGTCAAGGGCGCCCCGACGGTCGACCCGGCCACCGGCTGCTTCGAACTCTCCGACGCGCCCGGGCTCGGCGTGGAGCTGGACGTGGACGCGGCGGCGGAGTTCCCGCAGCAGCAGGCGCGGTTCGACCTGTGGGCGGACGGCTGGGAGAAGAGGCAGCCCAAGTGACGGTTCTCTCCCGCTCGCTGACCGTCGAGCGACCCGGCAGCCACACGCTGACGGAGGGGCCGCTCCCGGAGCCGGGCCCCGGTGAGGTCAGGGTGCGGGTCGCCGCGGCCGGGATCTGCATGAGCGACCGCGAGGTGTACGACGGCCATCGCGACCCCGCCTACGTGCGCTATCCCGTGGTGCCGGGTCACGAGTGGTCGGGGACCGTCGAAGCGGTCGGCGAGGGCGTCGACCCCGCGCTGACCGGACGGCGCACGGTCGCCGAGGGTTTCCGGGCCTGCGGGCGCTGCGAGCGGTGCCGTTACGGGGAGACCTCCCTGTGCACGGCGGGGTACGACGAGACGGGGTTCACCCGGCCCGGCGCGTTCGCCGACCACCTGGTGGTCCCGGCGCGGCTGCTGCACCCGCTGGCCGACGACGCCGATCTGCGCGCGGCTGCGCTGCTGGAGCCCGCCGCGGTGATCGCGGCGGCGGTGCGGGCCGGGTCGCCCGAGCCGGGTGAGCGGATCGCCGTCCTGGGTGCGGGCACGCTCGGCCTGCTCGCGGTGCAGCTGCTGGCGGCGGTCTCGCCCGCGGAGCTCACCGTGATCGACCCGAGGGAGGGACGGGCCGCGCAGGCCCTCGACTTCGGGGCGAGCGAGGCACGGGTCCCCAAGGAGGCCGAGGAGGTGCGGGGCCGCTACGACCTGGTCGTGGAGACGGCCGGAGCGCCGTCCACCGCGGCCGACGCGTGCCTGCTGGCGCGGCGCGGCGGGCGGGTGGTGCTGACCGGGATGTTCACCCCCGGCGCGGTGGGCATCGACCCGGTGCACCTGTCGCTGAGCCAGCTCACCGTGCGCAGTGTCTTCGGCGCGCCCTCGGCGGCCTGGTCCTACGCCGTGCGGGCGTTCACGGCCGGGGTGCTCGACCCGGCGCCCCTGATCACCCACGAGTTCCCGCTGGAGCGGTTCGCCGAGGCGGTCGCGCTGGTGGGATCCGGGGATCCGGAGACCGGAAAGGTGCTGCTGCGGCCGTGACGGGCCCGCCCTGATCCGTGCGCCGGTACGGCGGCGTCCTGACCGCCTCCGTACCGGCGCACACCCAAAGACCCGAATATCGTCCGAAATACCGAACATGAAGGACCAGTCGTGAACGACGCCCCTGTCTCTTCCCCCGGTGCCGCCGGCGCCCGCCGTCCCGGTGACGCCGCGCTCACCGCGCTCGGTCTCGGCCCGGCGCCGCTGTCCCCGGCCGACGCCTCTCCGCACTCCTTCCCCGACGGCGGGAGCTGGCGGACCGAGGTGCCGTCCGTAGAGGGCCCGGAGGCCCTCGGCGTCGTACTCAAGGAGTCCGCGCGGCTCGACGTCCCGGTCCACCGCATCAGCCAGGGCAGCGGCATCTGGATGCTGACCGACGCGGAGATCACCGAGATGGTGGAGGGCTGTGCCGAACGGGACATCGAGCTCTGCCTGTTCACGGGTCCGCGAGGCACCTGGGACACCGGCGCGTCCGTCCGCACGGACTCCGGCGGCGCCGGGCTGCGCTCCCGGGGCCACGACGCCCTGGCCGGCTGCGTGGAGGACGCCCTGCGCGCCACCGGGCTGGGCGTGAAGTGCCTGCTCGTGGCCGACGAGGGCGTGCTGTGGACCCTGCACCGGCTGCGAGCGCAGGGCGTCCTGCCCGCCGACACCACCTTCAAGGTGTCGGCGCTCATCGGGCCGGTGAACCCGGCCTCGTACGCAGTGTTCGAGCAGCTCGGCGCCGACTCCATCAACATCCCGTCCGACCTGACGCTGGCCCAGTTCACCGAGATCCGCCGGGTCTCCCGGGCCCCGATGGACCTCTACATCGAGGCCCCGGACGACCTGGGCGGTTATGTGCGGATGTACGAGGTCGCCGAACTGATCCGGCGCGGCGCACCGCTGTACCTGAAATTCGGCCTCTCGAAGTCGCCCGGGATCTACCCGTACGGCCAGCACTTGCGGGAGCTGGCGCTGGCCACCGCGAAGGAGCGGGTGCGGCGCGGCCGCCTCGCGCTGGACCTGCTGGCGCGGCACGGGGCGGACGGGGACATGGCCGCGCTCGGCAGCCGGCTGCCGGGCCCGCTCAACCGGTTCGAGATCTCGTCATAACGCTTCGGAAACACTCTCCCCAAAAAAAGACACAGCCGCGCACAATCCCACAACACCTGTTCTCGGTCGACCGCCTTCAGCCTTCCGGCACCACCGGACCGAGTCCTGACCCACATCAAGGATGATGACTATGCGCAACCGCAGAGCCGCATTTGCCGCCATAGCCTCCGCCGCCTCCCTCGCGCTCACTCTGACCGCCTGCGGCCAGAGCGGCGAGGGCGGCAGCGAGGAGAAGAAGGGCGGTGCCGACGGCGCCACCATCGGCATCGCGATGCCGACCAAGTCCTCCGAGCGCTGGATCTCCGACGGCAACAACGTCGTGAAGGAACTGAAGGCCAAGGGTTACCAGACCAAGCTCGTCTACGGCGAGGACGACCCGGACCAGCAGGTCTCACAGATCGAGAACATGATCACGCAGGGCGTGGACGCCCTGATCATCGCCGCGATCGACAACAAGTCCCTCAACAACGTGGTCCAGCAGGCCAAGGACTCCGACATCCCGGTGATCTCCTACGACCGGCTGATCCTCGGCACGGAGAACGTCGACTACTACGCCTCGTTCGACAACGAGAAGGTCGGCGAGCTCCAGGGCACGTACATCGCGGACAAGCTCGGCCTGACGGACGGCAAGAAGGGCCCCTTCAACATCGAGCTGTTCGCCGGCTCCAACGACGACAACAACACCAAGTACTTCTTCCAGGGCGCGATGAACATCCTCAAGCCCTACATGGACAAGGGCGAGCTGGTCGTCAGGTCCAAGCAGACCGCGCTCAACCAGGTCACCACCCTGCGCTGGGACGGCGGCACCGCGCAGAAGCGCATGGACGACCTGCTGACGTCCAGCTACCGCTCCACCAAGGTCGACGCCGTGCTCTCGCCGTACGACGGCATCTCCATCGGCATCCTCTCCGCCCTGAAGTCGGACGGTTACGGCTCCAAGGCCAAGCCCATGCCGGTGGTCACGGGTCAGGACGCGGAGCTCGCCTCCGTGAAGTCGATCATCGCGGGCGAGCAGACCCAGACCGTCTACAAGGACCTGCGCAAGCTCGCCAAGGTCGCCTCGAACATGGTCGAGGCCTCCCTGAACGACAAGAAGCCCGAGGTCAACGACTCCAAGACCTACGACAACGGCTCCAAGGTCGTCCCCGCCTACCTGCTGCAGCCGGTCAGCGTCGACAAGGCCAACTACAAGGAGGCTCTCGTGGACAACGGCCAGTACACCGAGAACGACCTCAAGTAACCGGGCCCCCTCAAGGATTGGAAGGCAAGACCATGGCGGGACCCGTCCTGGAAATGCGCTCGATCGTCAAGACCTTTCCCGGTGTCAAAGCGCTTTCGGACGTCACACTGACCGTCCGGCAGGGCGAGGTCCACGCCATCTGCGGTGAGAACGGCGCCGGCAAGTCGACCCTGATGAAGGTGCTCTCAGGAGTCCATCCGCACGGCAGCTACGAGGGGGACATCCTCTTCGACGGCGAGGCCTGCCGGTTCAAGGACATCCGGGCGAGCGAAGAGCACGGCATCGTGATCATCCACCAGGAGCTGGCGCTGGTGCCGTACCTCTCCATCGCGGAGAACATCTTCCTCGGCAACGAGCACGCCAAGCGCGGACTGATCAACTGGAACGACACCCTCAGGCACGCCGGCGAACTCCTGCGCCGGGTCGGCCTCGACGAACACCCCGAGACCCGCGTCGCCGACATCGGGGTGGGCAAGCAGCAGCTGGTGGAGATCGCCAAGGCGCTGTCGAAGAAGGTGAAGCTGCTCATCCTCGACGAGCCGACGGCGGCGCTCAACGACGAGGACAGCGGCAAGCTCCTCGGCCTGATCCTCCAGCTGAAGGAACAGGGCATGACCTCGATCATCATCTCGCACAAGCTGAACGAGATCCGCCGGGTCGCCGACTCGGTCACGATCATCCGCGACGGGCGCTCCATCGAGACGCTCGACGTGAAGGCGGCGGAGACGAGCGAGGACCGGATCATCAGCGGGATGGTCGGCCGCGACCTGGAGAACCGTTTCCCGGAGCGCACCCCGCACCACCCGGAGGAGGGGAGCGCTCCCGCCCTGGAGATCCGCAACTGGACCGTGCACCACCCCATCGACCAGCAGCGCAAGGTCGTCGACGACGTCTCGATCGAGGTGCGGCGCGGCGAGATCGTCGGTATCGCCGGGCTGATGGGCGCCGGCCGCACCGAGCTGGCGATGAGCGTCTTCGGCCGCTCGTACGGCCGGTACGCGGGCGGCACCGTCCTCAGGGACGGCACCGAGATCCGTACGAAGACCGTCCCGGAGGCGGTCAGGCACGGCATCGCGTACGCCACCGAGGACCGCAAGCACTACGGCCTCAACCTCATCGACACCATCAACCGGAACATCTCGCTGACCGCGCTGGGCAAGGTCGCGAAGCGGGGCGTGGTCGACGAGCACGGGGAACGCCAGGTCGCCGAGGACTTCCGCAAGTCCATGAACATCAAGGCCCCGACCGTCTTCGAGCCGGTGGGCAAGCTGTCCGGCGGCAACCAGCAGAAGGTCGTCCTCAGCAAGTGGATCTTCGCGGGTCCCGAGGTGCTGATCCTGGACGAGCCCACGCGCGGCATCGACGTGGGCGCCAAGTACGAGATCTACACGGTCATCGACCAGCTGGCCGCCCAGGGCAAGGCGGTCGTCTTCATTTCCTCCGAACTGCCGGAGCTGCTCGGCATGTGCGACCGCATCTACACGATGGCCGCGGGACGGCTGACGGGTGAGTTCTCGCGGGCCGAGGCCTCGCAGGAAGCGCTGATGCGTCAGATGACGAAGGACAAAGAGGTAACGCGATGAGCACGGACCTGACCGCCAAGACCCCGCCCCCCGCGCCGTCGAGCGGCGGCGGACCGGCCTCCGGCGAGGGCCTGCTGCAGCTGATGATCGGCGGCATGCGCCGCAACATGCGCCAGTACGGCATGCTGATGGCCCTCGGCCTGATCGTGGTGCTGTTCGCGGTGTGGTCGGGCGGTGACCTGCTGCTGCCGCGCAACGTCTCCAACCTGGTGCTGCAGAACAGCTACATCCTGATCCTCGCGATCGGCATGATGCTCGTCATCATCGCGGGCCACATCGACCTCTCGGTCGGCTCACTGACCGCGTTCATCGGCGCGATGTCCGCCGTGCTGATGGTCGAGAACGACCTCTCCTGGCCGCTCGCGGTGGTGCTGTGCCTGGCCATCGGCGCGGTCGCCGGCGCGGTCCAGGGGTTCTTCATCGCCTATCTCGGCATCCCGTCGTTCATCGTGACCCTCGCGGGCATGCTGCTCTTCCGCGGTCTGACGGAGATCTTCCTGAAGGGTCAGACCCTCGGCCCCTTCCCGAAGGACCTGCAGAAGATAGCCAACGGCTTCCTGCCCGAGGTCGGCCCCGACACCAACTACCACAACCTCACGCTGCTCCTGGGCTTCGCGCTGATCGCCTTCGTGGTCTTCCAGGAGATCCGCGACCGCAAGCGGCAGCAGGAGTTCGCCCTCGACGTGCCGCCGGTCAAGCTGTTCCTGCTGAAGCTGGTCGCCCTGGTCGCCGCCGTCCTGGTCGTCACGCTGCTGCTCGCCAGCTACAAGGGCGCGCCGGTCGTGCTGCTCATCCTGGGCGTGCTGGTCGTCGGGTTCGGCTACCTGATGCGCAACGCGATCATCGGCCGCCACATCTACGCGATCGGCGGCAACCTGCCCGCGGCGAAGCTGTCGGGCGTGAAGGACAAGAAGGTCACCTTCCTGGTCTTCCTGAACATGGGCATGCTCGCGGCCCTGGCGGGCCTGGTCTTCGCCGCCCGCTTCAACGCGGCCTCGCCCAAGGCGGGCCTCAACTTCGAGCTGGAGGCCATCGCCGCCTCGTTCATCGGCGGCGCGTCGATGAGCGGCGGCGTCGGCACGGTCCTCGGCGCGATCATCGGTGGCCTGGTCCTGGGCGTGCTCAACAACGGCATGAACCTCGTCGGCATCGGCACCGACTGGCAGCAGGTCATCAAGGGCGCGGTGCTGCTGGCCGCCGTCGGCTTCGACGTCTGGAACAAGCGCAAGGTCGGTTCGTAACACCCCTTCTCGCGACAGGAGTTGTTTCATGACCGGAACCAGCAGACGCACCGTCCTGGCGGCCACGGCCGCCACCGGGCTGGCCGTGGCGGCGGGCGCCCCGGCCGCGCACGCCGCGGCCGGCGGGCGCACCCCGTCCAGGGAGCTCTTCGGCACGCTCGCCGACGGGACGAAGGTGCACCGCTGGACCCTCGCCAACGGCGGGACCCGGCTGAAGGTCCTCTCCTGGGGCGGTGTCGTCCACTCCCTGGAGACCCCGGACCGCAGGGGCCGCACGGAGAACGTCGCGCTCGGCTTCGACAACCTTCCGGACTACGTGGCGAAGTCCCCGTACTTCGGCGGTCTGATCGGACGGTACGGCAACCGCATCGCCGAAGGGCGGTTCACGCTCGACGGTGTCACGCACCAGCTGCCCGTCAACGACGGCCCCAACAGCCTCCACGGGGGCGACCAGGGCTTCGACAAGCGGGTCTGGGACGTGGAGCCGTTCACCGGGCGCGGCGACGTCGGGCTGGTCCTGACCCGGACCAGCCCGGACGGCGAAGCCGGCTACCCCGGCGCGCTCGCCGTCCGTGTCGTCTACACCCTCACCTCCCGGGGGGAGTGGCGCATCGACTACACGGCGACGACCGACCGTGCCACGGTCCTCAACCTGACCAGCCACACCTATTTCAACCTGGCGGGCGAGGGCAGCGGCAGCGTCGACGGGCATCTGCTGGAGCTGGCGGCGGCCCGCTACACCCCGGTCGGCTCGACGCTGATCCCCACGGGTGAGCTCGCGCCGGTGGCACGTACGCCGTTCGACTTCCGGCGGTCCCGGGCCATCGGGGAGGCCGTCCGCACCCCGCACGAGCAGGTGGGATACGGACAGGGGATCGACCACAACTACGTGCTGGACAAGGGGATCACGGCCCGCCCGGAGTACGCGCTGACCGTGACGGACCCCGGCTC
Source organism: Streptomyces sp. QL37 (assembly GCF_002941025.1). Taxonomy (NCBI): domain Bacteria; kingdom Bacillati; phylum Actinomycetota; class Actinomycetes; order Kitasatosporales; family Streptomycetaceae; genus Streptomyces; species Streptomyces sp. QL37. Next base: position 2,550,739 of record NZ_PTJS01000001.1, read on the forward strand.
CGGCCGGGTGATGAAGATGTACACGACGGAGCCCGGCATGCAGGTCTACACGGGGAACTTCCTCGACGGCACGCTGACGGGCACATCGGGGCGGGTCTACCGCCAGGGCGACGCCTTCTGCCTGGAGTCCCAGCACTTCCCGGACTCCCCCAACCAGCCGTCGTTCCCCTCGACGGTGCTGCGGCCCGGCGAGACGTACCGCTCGACGACGGTGCACGCCTTCTCGGCACGCTGACCGCCCACCACGTACGGCGCCCTCCCCCGAGCGGGGAGGGCGCCGTACGGCGTTGTCACACCAGCCGGATCATGTTCCAGGACATCGGCTCCAGCACGGCCTTCAGCGTGCCGTCCGCCAGCTCCGTGCCCTCGGCGGTGTGCGGGACGACGCGCTCGGGCTCGGCGAGGGTGTTACGGGCCTCCGGGTCGGCGTCCGCGACGACCTGGTGCTCGGCGACCCGGGCCGGCCCCAGTCCGGTCAGGGTGACTTCGAGCGGCAGCGCGGCGTCCTGGCTGCGGTTGACGGCGAACACCGTGACGGCGCCCGTCTCCGGGTCGCGTACGGCGGTGGCGTGCAGCAGGTCGGTCTCGCCGTACTTCGCCGTCCCGTACGTGGGCGAGTCCACCCGTACGTCCAGGACCTGGCCCCGTCCGTACCGCGCGGCCTGGGCGAAGGGGAAGAAGGTGGTCTGCCGCCAGGCAGGCCCGCCGGGCTCGGTCATGATCGGCGCGATCACGTTGACCAGCTGGGCGAGGCAGGCGACGGTCACCCGGTCCGCGTGCCGCAGCAGCGCGATGAGCAGGCTGCCGAAGACGACGGCGTCGGTGACGCTGTAGTTGTCCTCCAGCAGGCGTGGCGCCTCGGGCCAGTCGAGGGGGTTCTCCTCCGTCTCCTGCTGGAAGCGCTTCTGGTACCAGACGTTCCACTCGTCGAAGGAGAGGTTGATCTTCTTCGTGGACTTCAGGCGGGCCCCCACGTGGTCGCAGGTCGCGACGACGCTCTCGATGAAGGACTCCATGTCCACGGCCGAGGCGAGGAAGGAGTCACGATCGCCGTCGGTCTCCTCGTAGTAGGCGTGCAGCGAGACGTAGTCGACGAGGTCGTAGGTCTCGGCGAGGACCGTCGCCTCCCACGCCGCGAACGTCGGCATGGCGCGGCTGGAGGACCCGCAGGCGACGAGCTGGACGGAGGGATCGATCTGCCGCATCGCCCGCGCCGTCTCGGCCGCGAGCCGCCCGTACTCCTCGGCGGTCTTGTGGCCGGTCTGCCACGGGCCGTCCATCTCGTTGCCCAGGCACCACAGCTTGATGCCGAAGGGGTCCTTGTCGCCGTGGGCGGCGCGGCGGTCGGAGAGCTCCGTGCCGGACGGGTGGTTGGCGTACTCCTGGAGCTGGATGGCCTCCTGGACACCGCGGGTGCCGAGGTTGACCGCGAGCATCGGTTCGGCCTGCGGGCCGATCTTCCTGAGGAAGTCGATGTACTCGGAGAGGCCGAAACGATTCGTCTCGGTGGAACGCCAGGCGAGGTCGAGGCGGCGGGGGCGCTCGTCGGCGGGGCCGACGCTGTCCTCCCAGCGGTAGCCGGAGACGAAGTTGCCGCCGGGGTAGCGGATGGCGGTGACGCCGAGTTCGCGGACGAGATCCAGGACGTCGGTGCGCAGTCCGGCCTCGTCCGCCGACGGATGGCCGGGCTCGAAGATGCCGTCGTAGACGCAGCGGCCGAGGTGCTCGACGAAGGAGCCGAAGAGCCGGGGGTCGACGTCGCCGACGGTGAAGGCCGGGTCGAGGGTGAAGCGCGCGGTGCGGGTCATGGCTTCCTTACTCGTTCGATATTTCGAATGCTGCTCGTAACCTCGAACGGGACCGTAGAGTTCAACCTCCGCGGCCGTCAATGTCTCTGCGCGCTTTTACGGATACGGGCGGCCACACATGGCCGAGGGCCGCACCCCGGCGACGGGATGCGGCCCTCGGACGTACGCGGTCGGACTCAGCCGACGGACAGCTCGACCTTGATGTTGCCCCGGGTGGCGTTCGAGTACGGGCACACCTGGTGCGCCTTCTCGACGAGCGCCCGCGCGGTGGCGGCGTCGACGTTCGGGATGGAGGCGCTGATCGCGACCTCCAGGCCGAAGCCGCCCGCCTCGGTCTTGCCGATGGAGACCGAAGCGGTCACGGTCGAACCGGAGATGTCGGCCTTCTCCTGGCGGGCGACCACACCGAGCGCCCCCTGGAAGCAGGCGCTGTAGCCCGCCGCGAAGAGCTGCTCGGGGTTGGTCCCCGCGCCGCTGCCGCCCATCTCCTTCGGCGGGTTGACGACGACGTCGAGCTTGCCGTCGTCGGTGGAGACGCGGCCGTCGCGGCCGTTCTCGGCGGTGGCGACGGCGGTGTAGGCCACGTCGATGTTCTGGATGCTCATGCGGTCATTCCTCCTGCTGGTGCGCCGCGACTCGCGCCCACGATCGCGACGGCCTGCGCCGAGCCTAGCGGGTGACGGCGGAGGGCACTCCGGCGCGGACGCGGTAGGCATGATTCATGCAGACTTTCCTGCCGTACGCCGATTTCTCCCGGAGTGCCCTCACGCTGGACCCCAGGCGGCTGGGCAAACAGCGGGTCGAGGCGATCCAGGTGCTGCGGGGGCTCACCGTCCCCGGTTACGGCTGGCGGCACCACCCCGCGGTCCGCATGTGGACCGGGTACGAGGAGGCACTCGTCCGTTACGGACTGGACGTGTGCGCGGCGTGGACCGCGGAGGGCAGGGCCGACACCTGTGCGGCGACCCTGCGCAGGGACCTCGCCGCCTCGGCCGGGCGCACGGCCGTCCGGTCCACCGCCGAGCTCGCCACGGCGGCCGAACTGCCCCCGTGGCTGGGTGACGAGGCGTTCCACCGGAGCCATCGCTCCGCGCTCGTACGCAAGGATCCGGCGTACTACGGCCCGCTGTTTCCGGGCGTACCGGCGGATCTGCCGTACGTGTGGCCTCCCTCGGACCGCGAGGGGCGGTGACGGGCGGGTGGCGGGCGGCCCCGGACGCCGGTGGCGGGCCCGTGCCTCCGGGCCCGCCACCGGCAGGGAGCGGTCAGGCGTCCAGCGAGACGATCATCTTGCCGGTGTTCTCGCCGCGCAGCAGGCCGACGAAGGCGTCGTAGCCGTTCTCGATGCCCTCGACCTTCGTCTCGCGGTACTTGAGCTCGCCGGAGGCCAGCCAGCCGGCCACGTCCTGGACGAACTGCGGCTGGAGCGCGGCGTGATCGCCGACCAGGATGCCCTGGAGGCGGAGCCGCTTGCCGATGACGAGCGCGAGGTTGCGCGGCGCCGGGGTGGGCTCCGTGGCGTTGTACTGGGCGATCATTCCGCAGATCGTGGCGCGGCCGTGGAGGTTGAACGAGGAGATCGCGGCCTCCAGGTGCTCACCGCCGACGTTGTCGAAGTAGACGTCGATGCCGTCCGGGGCCGCCTCGCGGAGCTGGTCCCTGACCGGGCCGTTCTTGTAGTTGAAGGCCGCGTCGAAGCCGTACTCCTCGACGAGGAGCTTGACCTTCTCGTCGGAGCCGGCCGAGCCGATGACCCGGGAGGCGCCCTTGATCTTCGCCATCTGGCCGACCTGGCTGCCGACCGCACCGGCCGCGCCGGAGACGAAGACGGCGTCGCCCTCCTTGAAGGAGGCGACCTCGAAGAGGCCGGCGTAGGCCGTGAGCCCGGGCATGCCGAGCACACCGAGGTAGGCGGAGAGCGGGGCGATCGAGCCGTCGACCTTGACCGCGTGCTTGGCGGGGACGTCGGCGTACTCACGCCAGCCGAGGCCGTGCAGGACGTGGTCGCCGACGGCGAAGCCCTCGGCGTTCGAGGCGACGACCTCGCCGACCGCGCCGCCGTCCATGGGGTGGTCGAGCTTGAAGGGCGGGGTGTACGACTTCACGTCGTTCATCCGGCCGCGCATGTACGGGTCGACCGAGAAGTGGAGGTTGCGGACGAGGACGCGGCCCTCACCGGGGGCGGACACCGGCGCCTCGCGCAGCGCGAAATCCGAGGCCTCGGGCCATCCGTGCGGACGGGCGACGAGGTGCCATTCGCGGCTGGACGTGGGAAGTGCGGACATGGGCTCGGTTCTCCTCGGTGTCGTGCGGAGCGGGAAGCGAAAAGCTTCAGTACATGAAACAACCATGCGTCCAGATATTTCACCTTGTCAAGTAATTCGGTACCCTGGGTGTCATGGCCACCTCGCGCACCGATCCGCTCACCCTCGACGTCATCCAGCTCATCGGCGGGGTCGTGGCGCGCTACCACGAGGAGTACGAGCGGGCCGCGGCCGTCCACGCGCTGACCGGCGCGCAGGCCAGGGTCCTCGGGCTGCTCTCCCTGGAACCGATGCCCATGCGCAAGGTTGCCCGGAAACTGAAGTGCGAACCGTCCAACATCACCGGCATAGTCGACCGGCTGGAGCTCCGTGGCCTGGTGGAACGCCGCCCGGACCCGGCCGACCGGCGGGTGAAGCTCGCCGCCCCGACGGAGGAGGGTGTCCGGACGGCCGGGCAGCTGCGGGACGCGCTGGACTTCGCCCGGGAACCGCTCGCCGAGCTGTCGGAGTCGGAGCGGACCGTGCTGCGCGACCTGCTGCGCAGGATGCTCGGCGAGGACGCCGCCTGAGGGCTGTCCCTCGTCAGGGGCAGAAGATCCACCAGATGCAGGTCTCCGTCGGCGACGGGGTCGGGGTGGGCTCGTCCGACGGCTCCGGCGGCGTCGGGTCCGCGGTCGGCTTCCCGGAGCCCGAAGGCTCGGCCGGCGCTTCCGTCTCCTCCGGGTCCGCGGACTCGGAGGCGGACGGCGAGGTGTCCGCCTGGGCGGAGGGGGACGGGGGCACCCCGGGCGGCGTGGTGCGGGCCGCCCCGCCCGTCGCGGTCGCGGAGTGGGAGTCGGTGACCGGCACGACGGTGGGCACCTCCACCGGGCCGGGATCGTCGGGCTCCGTGCTCGACGACGCGGACGGCACAGGCTCGGTGGCGGCGGTCGTGGCCTCGCTCACGTACTCGGAGGCGCCGCCGTCGCCCTCGGGCTCCATGGCCAGCTCGGCGAGGCTCAGCGCGCCCAGCGCCAGCACCACGCCCGCAGCCGTCAGCAGCAGCGCGCGGCCACGCCGCCGGTGCCCCCTGCGGCGGCGTGGCCGCGCGGCACTCCGGGTGCGGCGGCGGTGCCCGGCGGCCCCGGACGCCTCCAGGGTCTCTTCGGCGTGCTCCGTGTCACGGCCGGAGGGGCCCACGACGGCATAGGGGACCAGCGCGTCGGCGGGGGTCCCGCAACCGGCACAGGCCAGCGCCCCGTTGAGGTGCCGTTGGCACGGGTGGCAGTAATCCATGGCGCCCGCAGACTAGACGTGCACGGAACGACACAGGAAGCCGCGCAGGTGAAAATCCTGTGTGGAATCCAGGAATCCGGAGTACGCCGCCCGATACGTTCGGCAATCGGCAGGATGGGGCCCATGACAGCTCCCGCCCCGTTCGGGCCGCTCCAGTTCCAGCTCGTCCTGCTGCGCCGGATGGCCGACCACCAGCCGGACCTCGTCGAGGACGCCCGTCATGAACTGAGCGCCTCCCTCGCCGAGATGCGGGAGGCGAACCGCCGCTGGCAGGCGATGCTGCGCGCCCCGCGCGGCCGGGGCGCGCTGCGCCGCTACCGCTCGGTCCTGGGCGAGCCCGAGACGTCCGTACGCCGCAAGGTCGGCGACCTGGAGTGTGACGCCCTGCTGTGGCCGCTGCCGCTCTGGCCGGACCTGCGGTTCGAGGTGATGGCCGGCCCCGGCGGAGCCGTGTGGAACGAATGGCTGGTCCGCGCCCCGGGCGCTGCGGGCCCCGAGCTGCGTACGGCCGCCGACCTGCTCCCCTGGTCGTGCACCGTGGACGAGGTCGCCCGGGCGTTCGCCCCGGCACGCCCCATGGAGGGCAGCGCGCCGACCCGCTGGGCACTGGCCTTCACCGATCCGGCCACGCCCGGCGGCCGGCCCCGCGTCGCCGAGTTCACCTGGGGACTGTTCCAGCGGCTGCTGCCTGACGGCCCCTGAGATCTGTCGCGCCGTCAGCTCGGTTCCCCCCTACGGCTCACCCAGCGCGCGCCGCCCCGGCCACGGCGCGACGATGCCAGGACAGCCGGCTGCCGCCGGAGCCCCCCGTCAGCGCTCTCGGGAGAACCTGCCGTGACCGTCAGTCTCGAACAGTTGCGCCGTTGCCATGTAGCCGTCGATCTCGGGGCCGCGAGGACCCGTGTGTACATCAAGGGAGTGGGGCTCGTCGTCGACGAGCCCAGTGTCGCCGCCGTGAACACGCGCACCGGCTCGCTCATCGCCGTCGGCGCGCTCGCCGAGCAGATGACGGGCCGTACGCCCGCGTACATCCGGGTGGCCCGCCCGGTCTCCGGCGGGACCGTCGTCGACATCGACATGGCGCAGCGGATGCTGCGCCACCTGCTCGGTGAGAAGCTCCGCCGCCAGCTGCGCCGCAAGCCGCGGCTGCGGGCCGCCGCCTGTGTCCCGCACGACGCCGATCCGCTGGCCCAGCGGGCGGCCGTCGAGACCCTCGTGGGGCTCGGCGCGCGCCGGGTGGAGCTGGTCGACACCCTGATCGCCGCGGCGATCGGCTGCGGGCTGCCGGTCGAGCAGCCGACCGCCACCATGATCATGGTCTGCGGGGCCGCCACCACCCAGATCGCCGTGCTCTCGCTCGGCTCGATCGTGACGGCCGTACGCATCCCGATCGGCGGCGAGGCCATCGACCACGCGGTCATCCAGCATCTGCGCCAGCACCACGAGCTGATGCTCCCCAGCCAGTCCGTGCGCCCCCTGCAGCTGGCGCTCCGCGGCAACGGCCTCACGCTGGCCGGCCCCGCGATGACGGAGATCCACGGCCGTGACGTGGCGACCGGTCTGGCCCGTTCGGTCCAGGTCGACACCGCCGCCGTACGCCAGGCGATCCACGCCCCGCTGACCGCGGTGCTCGACGGGCTGGGCAAGGTGCTGCGTGACTGCCCGCCCGACCTGGTGGCCGACATCGCGGAGTCCGGGATCATGATGGTCGGCGGCAGCGCCCTCCTGCCGGGGCTCGACCAGATGCTGCGTGACGCCACGGGTGTGCCGGTGAGCATCGCCGAGCGGCCCGACGTCTGCTCGGTGCTGGGGCTCGGCGCGATGCTCGACGGCACCGTCCAGCCGCTGGCTCTCGCCCCGCTCGCCGGCTGAGCGCCGGCGGGCTCGCCGGTGGACGGGACGGATCTCGACCTGCGGACCACCCTCCAGCACATCGTGGACACCGCGGCTGCGCTGGCCGGGGCGCGTTACGGCGCCCTGGCCCTCCTCCACGGGGAGGACCGCCATGTCACCGACCTGTTCACCACCGGCCTGTCCGAGGGCGAGCGCCGAGCCGCGAGCCCGCTCCTGGACGGGCGTACGGGGATGCTCGGGGCCCTCGTGGACGAGGCCCAGGCCGTACGCGTCGACGATCTGACAGCAGGTCCGCACCCCCGCACCCTTCCGGAGCCGCTCCTCCCGATGCGCTCCTTCCTCGGGGCGCCCGTCCGGGTGCACACCGAGGTGCTCGGCAGCCTCTGCCTCACCGCCGGGGAGCCGGGTCGCTTCACGGACACCGAGTCGGCGCTGCTCCGGCTGCTGGCCTCCCAGGCCGCCGCGGCGATCAGCGGCGCCCATCTGTACGAGGCGGCACGGCAGCGGGAGCACTGGATCGAGGGAGCGGCGGCCGTCACCCGGGCGCTGCTGACCGGAGCGGGTACGACGGACGCCCTCACCACCGTCGCCGAGCGGGCCAGGGTGCTGGCCGACGCGGCGGCCGGGGTGATCCTCCAGCCGACCCCGGGCGGCGGGATGGAGATCGTCGCCGCCTCCACGCTGGACGATCCGGCCGGCCTCGTCGGCACCGCCATCGAGCCGGGCTCCCCCGTCCTCGTGCAGCTGCTGGGCGGCGAGGAGGTCTTCATCGAGGACTCCGCGACGGACGAACGGATGACGACGCCCGTACGGTCCCGGTTCGGCCCCAGCATGATGCTGCCGCTGGAGAACGGGGGCAGGCTCATCGGCACGCTCGCCCTCCCGCGGCGGCGCGGCGAGGCCCCGTACACGGCGATGGACCGGCAGCTCGCCTCCCAGTTCGCCTCCCAGGCCGCGCTGGCCCTGGTGATGGCTGACGCGCAGCACTACCGGGAGCAGCTGGCGGTCTACGAGGACCGCGACCGCATCGCCCGCGACCTGCACGATCTCGTCGTTCAGCGGCTGTTCGCGACGGAGATGATGCTGGAGTCGACCCGCCGCAAGGACCTGGCGGGCGACACCGGGACCGCCGAGCTGCTCGGACACGCGGTCGACGAGCTGGACTCCACGATCCAGGAGGTCAGGACCGCGATCTTCGCGCTCCAGCAGCCGCCGGCCGAGGCCCCCACGACCTTCCGCGGCCGGGTCCTGCGCGAGACGGGCGGAGCGGCGGCGGTGCTCGGCTTCCAGCCGTCGGTTCAGTTCACCGGCGCGGTGGACGCCCTGGTGAGGGAGCCGGTGAACGGCGAACTGCTCGACGTGCTGCGCGGCGCCCTGGCCGCAGCGCACCGGCGGACGGACGTGTCGGCCGTCGAGGTCGAGGTGGACGCGACGGCGCGGATGCCCGACGGGCGGGCGGCGGTGCGGCTGGTGGTCGCGGACGACGGGCGCACCGAGGACGGCGGACGGTCGCCCACCGTCACTTGGCAGGCGCCGCTCTGAGGGCGATCCGGGTGTTGGAGTGGGCGACGCCCGCGTCCTTCTTCAGCCTTCGCAGCAGCGTGTCCAGGGAGCCTGGATCTGCCGCCGTGGCGCGTACGAGGTAGTCGTGGCCGCCCGTCACGTGCACCACCTCGGTGATGCCGGGCAGGGTGAGCACCGAGCGTTCGAACTCCTCGTTGGTCGTGTCCAGACGCAGCGACACGTCGATGAAGACGACGAGGCCCGAACGGGTGTCGGCGGCCGGGTCGACGATGACCGTGAAGCCGCGGATCACCCCGTCGCGGCGCATCCGGCGCACGCGGTCGCCCGCCGCGTTGGCACTGAGCCCCACGCGTACGCCCAGATCGCGGTACGAGATCCGGGCGTCCTCCTGGAGAATGCCGAGGATCTCTCTGTCCAACCGGTCCATAACGGAAATTGTCGCAGCTCGGGGCGGGAAACGGCGGGCGAGAAGCCCGCCCCGGGACCGCTGGGAGGCCTTCCGCCCATGGGGCGTCTGCGGTGCGGCGGCCTTACCCGGATGGCGCAGCCCACCGTGCCGCGCCCTCCCCTCCCCCCTTGACTTGCGGTGTGGAGACAACCGCCAAGCAGGCCCCCGCCCCGGACCGGAAACAATCCGCAGCCGCCTACCGGAACCTGATCATGGCCACGATCGGATTCACGCTCACCTTCTGGGCGTGGAATCTGATCTCCCCCCTGTCCGGCGACTTCAAGGAGCGGCTCGGTCTGAGCTCCTTCCAGCAGTCGCTGCTGGTGGCGGTGCCCGTGCTCGTCGGCTCGCTCGGCCGGATCCCGGCGGGCGCGCTGACCGACAAGTTCGGCGCCAAGCTGATGTTCCCGGTCGTCTCGGCGCTGACGATCGTCCCGGTGCTGCTGCTCATCCCCGCGAAGGACTCCTACGGGGCGATGCTGGCCGTCGGCTTCCTGCTCGGGCTCGGCGGCACGACGTTCGCGATCGGCATCCCCCTGGTCAACTCGTGGTTCCCGCCCGCGAAACGGGGTCTCGCGCTCGGTGTGTTCGGTATGGGCATGGGCGGCGTCGCGCTGTCCGGCTATTTCACGCCGAGGATCGCCAAGCACAGCGAGAACCTGCCGTTCTGGATCGTCGCCGGGGCGCTCCTCGTCTACTCGCTGCTCGCGGCGGTCCTCATCAGCGACCACCCGGAGCGCAAGATCCCGGCGGACTCGCTGGCCCACCGGCTGGGCGAGGCGAGCCGGCTGCGGGTGACCTGGGAGCTGTCCGCGCTGTACGCGATCGGCTTCGGCGGAATCGTCGCGTTCGGGGTGTATCTGCCGACGTATCTGAAGACCTGGTACGAGATGTCACCGACCGAGGCGGGCACCAAGGCGGCGGGGTTCGCGCTGGTCACCGTCATCTTCCGGCCGATCGGCGGCTGGCTCTCGGACCGGGCGCATCCTGCCCTGGTCACGGCCGGGGCGCTGCTGCTGGCGGCGCTGATGGCCATCGTCCAGGCCTTCGACCCCCCGCTGGATCCGCTCGGCACGATCGCGCTGCTCTGCATGGCGGCCGGGCTCGGCACCGCGAGCGGAAGCGTCTTCGCCCTGGTCTCGCAGGTGACCCCGCAGGCCAAGGTGGGCAGCGTGACCGGCATCGTCGGCGCCATGGGCGGGCTCGGCGGATTCGTGCCGCCGCTGGTCATGGGGGCGATCTACAGCGCGAAGGACTCGTACTCGATCGGCTTCATGCTGCTCTCCGACCTGGCGCTGGCGGGTGCCGTGTACGCCTACGGCCGGATGCGGACCATCCAGCGCGACGGCTGACGGCACTCTTCGGGACTTCGCGGATACGGCCTAGGCTTCGCCGGGTGACCTCTCTTCTGCCCGCGCTGCGCGGAGCGTCCGGCCGGACGGACTCCCCCGAGGCCGTCCGGTTCGGCGAACACGTCCTGACCTACGCACAGTTGGCCGATGCCTCCGGCTCGCTCGCCGCCCGGATCGCGGGGGCTGGGCGGGTCGCCGTCTGGGCCACGTCCACCGCGGAGACGGTGGTCGCCGTCGTGGCGGCACTGCGGGCGGGGGTGCCCGCCGTGCCACTCAACCCGAAGACCGGCGAGCGGGAACTGGCGCACATCGTCGCCGACGGCGCGCCTTCGGTGGTGCTGGCCGGGGCGGACGACGTACTGCCGTCCGCGCTGGGCGGCCTGGTGCGGCTGGACGTCGACACGGCCGCCCGTTCGCAGGAGGCCGCCGGCCTGCCCGAGCCCTCCTCGGACTCCCCCGCGCTGGTCGTCTACACCTCCGGCACGACGGGTCCGCCCAAGGGCGCCGTCCTGCCCCGCCGGGCGATCGCCGCGACGCTGGACGCGCTGGAGGACGCCTGGCAGTGGACCGGCGAGGACGTCCTGGTCCACGCCCTGCCGCTGTTCCATGTGCACGGCCTGATCCTCGGCGTCCTCGGCCCGCTGCGCCGGGGCGGCTCCGTGCGTCACCTCGGCCGGTTCTCGCCGGAGGGGGTGGCCCGGGAGCTGCGTTCCGGGGGGACGATGCTGTTCGGGGTGCCCACGATGTACCACCGGCTGGCAGGCGCGCTGGACGGCCCCGGCGGGTCCGGCGACCTCGCGAAGGCCCTGGCGGGCGCCCGGCTGCTGGTCTCGGGGTCGGCGGCGCTGCCGGTCCACGACCACGAACGGATCGCCGCCGCCACGGGCCGGAGGGTCATCGAGCGGTACGGGATGACGGAGACCCTGATGAACACGGGCGTACGGGCCGACGGCGCGCCGCGCGCCGGGACGGTCGGCCCGCCGCTGCCGGGCGTGGAGCTCAGGCTCGTCGAGGAGGACGGCACCGTGCTCCAGGACACCGAGTCGATCGGCGAGATCCAGGTGCGGGGCCCGAACCTCTTCACTGGCTATCTGAACCGGCCGGACGCCACGGCGGCCGCCTTCACCGAGGACGGCTTCTTCCGTACGGGCGACATGGCCACGGTCGACCCCGACGGGTACGTGCGGATCGTCGGGCGCAAGGCCACCGACCTCATCAAGAGCGGCGGCTACAAGATCGGTGCCGGTGAGATCGAGAACGCCCTGCTCGACCACCCCGGTGTGCGGGAGGCCGCCGTCACCGGTGAACCGGACGCGGACCTCGGCGAGCGGATCGTCGCCTGGGTGGTGCCTGCCGACCCCGGATCCCCTCCGGATGAGCGGGAGTTGGCGGACCATGTGGCCCGCCTGCTGGCACCGCACAAGCGCCCGCGCGTCGTCCGCTTTCTCGACGTACTGCCCCGCAACGAGCTGGGCAAGATCATGAAGAGGTCGCTCGGTGCCTGACCCCACGTGCGCCCGCCTGTCGGCGCGGGAGGCGATCGCCGCGGTCACCGGGAGCTTCACGGAACACCGCCCGGCCGAGCGGGCCGTTCCGCCGGACGGACCGCTCGGCTGGAGCGGTTACGCGGAGTCCAGGGCGCGAGCCTTGGCGCGGACCGGCGAGGAGGAGTCCGTCCTGTACGGCACCGCCGTGGTCGGCGGCCGGGAGTGCGTCCTCGTTTCGTTCGAATTCGGCTTCCTGGGGGGCTCGTTGGGCGGCCGCACCGGGGACCGCCTGGAGGCCGCGTACGCGCTGGCGGGCGAGCGGCGGCTGCCGCTCGTCTCGCTCGTCGCGACCGGGGGCAGCCGGATGCAGGAGGGCATGATCGCGCTGATACAGCTTCAGCGGGTGGCCCACGCGTCCGCACGGCTGAGGGCCGGGGGGCTTGCGCAGATCGCGGTGCTGCGGGATCCGACGACCGGGGGCGGCTGGGCCACCGTGGGGGCGGGCTCCGACGTGGTGCTGGCGCTGCCCGGCGCGCAGATCGGCTTCGCGGGGTCCCGGGTGCGGCCCGCCGACGCTGATCCGTACGCGTACACCGCCGAGGGGCAGTTCGCGGCGGGCCAGGTCGACGCGGTCGTCACGCCGGAGGAGCTGCCGGGGACGCTGGGCCGCTGGCTGGCCGCGCTGACGGCCGCGGGGCCGGCGCGGGCGGCTCCCGTGCCGGGAGCGCTGTCGGCCGCGGGGCTGCCGGCGACCGGCTGGGATGCGGTGGAGCAGGCCAGGACGGCGGCGCGGCCACGGGCCGAGGCCTATCTGGACGCCTACTTCGAGGACCGGCTGCCTTTGAGCGGCGACCGGTGCGGCGGCAGGGATCCGGGGCTGCTCGTCGGCGTCGGCCTGCACGCCGGGAGCCCCGTGGCCTACGCCGCCCAGTGCGGCACCGCGACCCGCCCGGCGGGCTACCGCACGGCCGCCCGCGTGATCCGGCTCGCGGACCGGCTCGGCCTCCCCGTGCTGACCCTGATCGACACCCCGGGCGCCGCCAACGACGCGGAGGCGGAACGGGCGGGCGCGGGAGCCGCCATCGCCGACGCCTTCGCGGCGGTCGCCGGGGCCCGGGTCCCCGTGACGACACTGGTGATCGGCGAGGGCGGCTCCGGCGGCGCGCTGGCCCTGGCCGCGCCGGACAACACCCACGTCACGGCGGACAGCTACTTCTCGGTGATCGCGCCCGAACTGGCGGCGGCCATCCTGAAACGGGGCCCGGACGAGGTCCGGGCCACCGCCGACCAGCTCCGGCTGCGCCCCCAGGACCTGGTGGCGCTCGGAGTGGCCCGTTCGGTGGTCGGCCCCGCAGGACCGGGAAGCTGAGACGACTCGGCGCGCCGCTCGGGCGACGGTTGGCTAGCGTGACAGGAGGGACCGATCGTCGAGTGGAGAGAGGGCCGAGTCATGGCCGCAGAATCCGAGGGCACTCCGTGCTGGGCCGACGGCACGTTCGGCGACCTCGAAGGGGCGAAGCGCTTCTACGGTGAGCTCCTGGGCTGGACGTACGCCGACTCGATGCCGGAGTACGGCGACTACACCCAGGCCTACGTGGACGGGAAGGCGGTCGCCGCGCTGTCGCCTCCCATGCCCGGCCAGGAGGCACCGAACGCCTGGTGTCTGTACCTCGCGTCCCCGGACGCCGCCGCCACCACCGAGAAGATCCGCGAGCACGGTGGCCAGGTGCTGGTGGAACCGATGCGGGTCGGCGACTTCGGGACGATGGTGCTGGCCACCGACCCCGGCGGGGCCGCGTTCGGGGTGTGGCAGGCCGGCACCCACGAGGGATTCCAGGCCCGGACGGTGCCCGGCGCCTTCGCCTGGGCCGAGATCTACACCCGGGACCCGGAGAAGGCGGACTCGTTCTTCCGGTCCGTCTTCGGATACGGCGTGAAGCACCTGAACGACGACGCGATCGACTTCTCGCTCTACGACCTGGGCGCCGACCCGGTGCTCGGCCGGATGAAGATGGGTGAGGAGTTCCCTCCCCAGGTGCCGGCCCATCTGAACGTCTACTTCGGCGTGGCCGACTGCGACGCGGCGGTGGAGAAGGCGAAGTCGCTCGGGGCGGAGCTCCGCTCCGGCCCGATGACCATCCCGTTCGGCCGGTTCGCGTCCCTGACGGACCCGCAGGGCGCGGTGTTCTCGCTGTTCGACCCCACGACGACCGGGGGCGAGAAGCCGGACGTCACGGACCGCTCCTGACCGGTCGTCGGCCCCTACGGCTGCGGATCGCGTGCGTCGTACCGGGCGAAGCCTCGCCAGCGAAGCGCCAGCAGGCACACCACCAGCACGCATGCGACGCCGCCGCCGGTCACCGCCACGGCCGGTGAGGTCAGGTCGGCCACGGAACCGGCCACCAGGTCGCCGAGCCGTGGGCCGCCCGCCACGACGACGATGAACACGCCCTGCAGCCGCCCGCGCATGTCGTCCGGCACCGCCGCCTGGAGCATGGTGTTGCGGAAGACCATGGATATGGAGTCCGCGCACCCGGCGATCGCGAGCAGGACCAGTCCGGGCCACAGCTGCCGGGTGAGCCCGAACGCGGCGATGGCTCCGCCCCAGCAGGCCACGGCGATCAGCACCGCGAGCCCGTGCCGGCGGACGCGGCCCAGCCACCCGGAGAAGACGCTGCCGAGCAGTGCCCCCAGCGCCGGGGCGGCGACCAGGAGCCCGGTGGTCTTCGCGTCGCCGCCGAACCAGACCACGGCGACCACGGGGAAGAGGGCGCGGGGGTGGGCGAGCACCATGGCGCTCAGGTCGCTGAAGAAGGTCATCCGGAGATTGGGCCTGGTGCCGAGGAAGCGCAGGCCGTCCATGACGGACGCCCGCCGGGCCCCCTTCTCCCCCGGGGCCCGGTCGGGCAGCATCGAGGGCAGCCGCCACATCGCGTACAGCGAGGCCGTGAAGGTGATGGCGTCGACGGTGTACGCCGCCCGGTAGCCCCACCAGCCGACGATGAGACCGCCGAGCATCGGGCCCGCGAGGCCGCCGGTGGTGGACGTCATGGCGTTGAGCGCGTTGGCTGCGGGCAGCTGTTCGGCCGGGAGCAGCCGGGCGATCATCGAGCTCCGGGCCGGGGAGTTGAGCGCGAAGCACACGGCCTGGAGGGCGACGACCGCGTAGAGCAGCCCCACGTGCTCGACCCCGGCGAAGGTCACCGCGGCCAGCACGAGGGAGAGCAGGAACGACCCGGTGGCGCTGAAGAGCCCCAGTTTGCGCCGGTCGACGGTGTCGGCGACGGCTCCGCTGTACAGCCCGAGGAGCACCAGGGGGACGAGGGAGCAGAGACCGATCAGCCCGACGGAGAACGCGGACCCGGTGATGTCGTAGACCTGGAGGGAGACGGCCAGCGCCGTCATGCCCTGCCCGATCCAGGAAACGGTGTTCCCGAACCAGAGCCGCCGGTAGTCGGGGGAGGAACGCAGTGGCGTCAGGTCGGCGAGTATGCGGGTGCGGGATACACCTTGTTCGGCTGTTTCGGTCACAGGGGATGGTAACGGCCCCCTTGGGGAGCCGGCGCCGGCCCGGGGCGGCGACCGAGCAGGCGAAGGGCCAGGAGGCCCCCGATGCCGGGAACGACCGCGACGGCCCTCACGGCGGTCGTGGCCCGTCCGAGACGCCAGGTCGCGATGACGACGAACAGGTAGGCGCAGCCGTGGGCGGGGCCCATCAGCGAGGAGACGGGGCGGAGGTGGGCGGTGGCGACGTTGGCCAGCAGGACGGCGAGCGAGACGAGTTCGGCGTGTGCGGCGATACGCAGGGGGCGCGGGGGCACGTTCATGCTCCTGTGGTGGAACCGGGGCGGATGATCATCAGCACGGTGACCGTGGCCCAGAGCAGGTTGAACACCCCGGTCGACATGGCCAGGCGTGCGGAGGCCCGGGGACCGGGGCCGGCGCCGGGGGTCTGTACGGCGGTGAGGGCGGCGCCCTGGGCGGGGAGGATCCGCAGGACCAGCAGACCGGCGGCCGCGGCGGTCAGGAGGACCGAGGTGATCAGCCAGGGGCTGCCGAGGACTCCGAGGCTGCTGCCCGTGGCGAGCCCGAACACGGGTACCGCGATGCCGACGGCGCCGTAGACGCGGCAGATGCGGTGCAGCATCCGCAGGGTCGTCAGCGCTTCACCCCCGTCCTCGCCTCCGCCTCCGCCGTGATCACCGGGGGCCGTGCGGAGGGTCCGGGGGAACATGCTGGCTGCGACGGTGACCGGGCCGATGGCCAGGACCACGGCCAGGACGTGCAGGGAGGGGAAGAACTTCGTCATGGTCGGTGCTCCACGGCCGCCGGGACGGCGCGACGCCGGCCGATGACCTTGGAGGCGGGCAGGCGCCCGGCCTTCGACGTGCCGGCCAGGGTGTCGCCGGCGACCGTCACGGCGAAGGCCAGGTTCAGGCGCATGGGCTTGGTGACGGCCTGGTTCCAGCTGAGAAGGCCGCCGTCGAGGGCGACGTCGCGGAGTGGCACCTCCTCCCCCGCCCCATGGGCGACCCCGGACAGGAGGCCGTCCTCGCGGCGGATCTCGACGACCGCCCTGATCGTGCCGACGGGGGTGGAGACCGAGAGGTCCCAGGTGCCTTCGACGTGCATGTGCGCGCTTCCTTCGATGGTGTGGGGTCGGATGTACGGGGCGGGGGGCGCCGGGTGTACGTCAGAGGGCGGCGGCCGCCGGTCCCCGGTCACGCCAGACGATGCCGCGCCGCTCGTGGGCGAAGAGTTCCTCGACGGCGTGGGCGACCCGTGGCCCCACCTCCCGCTCCAGGAGGTGGAGGGCAAGGTCGAGTCCGGAGGTGACGCCGGCTCCGGTGACGACGTCACCGTCGTCGACGACGCGCGCCCGCACCGCGTGGACGCCGGTGGCGTCGAGCATGTCCAGACCCATGTGGTGGGTGGTGGCGTGGCGGCCCTCCAGAAGGCCGGCCATGGCCAGGACCAGCGAACCGCCGCAGACCGAGCAGACGGTGACGTCGGGGTCGTCCATCGCCGCCTTCAGCAGTGCGGGAAGCTCGGTGGTCAGGGTGCGGCCCAGCAGCACCGGGATGGATTCGTCCTGCCGCCTCTGCCCGGCGCCGAAGTCGTGGTCCGGGATCTCACCGGGCCCGCCGACGCGCCCCGAGGCCCCGGGAACGAGGACCAGACCGGCCCGCGCGGGGGCCAGACCGGCCGTGGCGCGCAGCGCGAGGCCCCCGGTGCCGCTGACCACCTCGCGAGGTCCCTCGGCGGAGACGAGCTCCACGCTCACCAGGCCGCCGGAGGCGGTGCCGCCGGCGTGGAGCACTTCGTACGGAGCGATGACGTCGAGGGGGTCGAACCCGTCGAACAGGACGATCTGGGCGTGCATGGGGAAGGTCCTCGGGATGCGGGACGGCCCGGTCCGAGCCGGGTTCACTCCCGACGCTAACCGGACCGGCACCTGCCTCCCACAGGCGTGAGTGCCAGGTACCAACGGAAAAGTGCCAAGCCCTGACCTACCCGTCCGAGCTGGGAAGAGAGAGCCTGATCCGGCTCCGAAGCCGTGACCGTATTCCGGTGGAGGGGTAGGTTCACGCCATGCATACCGTCGCCGTCCTGGCACTGGACCAGGTGATCCCGTTCGACCTCTCCACCCCGATCGAGGTCTTCACCCGCACCCGCCTCCCGGACGGCCGCCCCGGCTATCAGGTCCGCGTGTGTGCCGCGGGGCAGGAGACCGACGCGGGTTCCTTCACCCTGCGCGCGCCCTGGGGGCTGGACGGGCTCAGGGGCGCGGACACGATCATCGTGCCCGGCACCGCCGACCCCACCGTCCCGCTCGATCCGGCCGTCCGCGACGCGCTGCGGGCCGCCGCCCGGGACGGCACGCGGATCGCCTCCATCTGCTCGGGCACCTTCCCCCTGGCCGCCACGGGACTTCTGGACGGGTTGCGGGCCACCACGCACTGGATCGCGGCCGACCTGCTGGCGGCCGCCTACCCGGCCGTCGAGGTCGACCCCGCCGTCCTGTACGTCGACAACGGCCAGATCCTCACATCGGCGGGGGCGGCCGCCGGCATGGATCTCTGCCTGCACATGATCCGCAGGGACTACGGCTCCGCCGTCGCCGCCGACGCGGCGCGGCTGTCGGTGATGCCGCTGGAACGCGAGGGCGGGCAGGCTCAGTTCATCGTCCACGACTACGCGCCCACCCCTCAGGGCAGCACGCTGGAACCCCTCCTCGTCTGGCTCCAGGACAACCTCGCCGCCGACCTCACCCTCGCCGACATCGCCGCCCAGGCCGGAACCAGCACCCGGACGCTGATCCGCCGGTTCCGCGAGCAGACGGGCACAACGCCGCTCCAGTGGCTCCACCGGGCCCGCATCCGCCAGGCCCAGCACCTCCTGGAGTCCACCCACCACACCGTGGAACGCATCGGTGCCCAGGTCGGGTTCGGCTCCCCGACCGCCTTCCGCGACCGCTTCAGGAAGACGACCGGTGTCAGCCCGCACAGCTACCGGCGCGCCTTCAGCTGACGCGTTCCCGCGGGCCGGCGCCCCGAGGTCGCGCGGCGAGATCACCGAGGCCGGACCCGCACCACGGGTGAACGGACGTGAGCAACGATGGGTTGACGGACGGGTGTCGCAGGGGCAAAGATCACCGAGCTCGAATTTGACAACGTTGTCGTACGAGAGGACCGGGATGAGAGTGCTGAAACGCGCCTTCACCGCCTTGCTGATCACCACGACCATGGCCACGGTTTCCGTCACCTCCGGCGTCGCCGACGCCAGGGAGCGGGGACCGGAGTTCGCCACCGACCCCACCACGCTCGTCGACACGTCGATCGGCAACAACGGTGACGGGACCACCTTCCCGGGCGCGGCCGCCCCGTTCGGCATGGTGCAGCTGAGCCCTGACACGCAGCTGAACAAGTACGCGTCCTACGACTACGCGCAGGACACCATCCTCGGCTTCAGCCACACCCATCTCTCGGGCATCGGCTGTCAGACGATGGGCAATTTCCGGTTCATGCCGACCACCGGCGCGGTCACCTCGTCCGACCCGGCTCAGTACGGTGCGAAGTTCAGCCATGACAACGAGACCCGCGCACCCGGCTCCTACGGCGTGAAGTTCGACAACGGCATCCAGGCCGAACTCGCCGCGACGGAGCGTACCGGCCAGCACCGCTACACCTTCCCCGCCGGGTCGGGACCCGAGAACATCCTCATCGAGGCCGGCGAGAGCAACGGCAGCACCTATGCCGGGGACATCAAGGTGGTCGGCCAGGACACCGTGGAAGGCTGGCTCCAGGGCGGCAACTTCTGCGGTGAGACCGGCAAGGAGCGCTACCGGATCTTCTTCAGCGCCAAGTTCGACCGGAAGTTCTCGAAGTTCGGCACCTGGTCCGACGGCACCCTCACCCCGAACCGGCGCGAGGCGTCGCGCGGCACCAAGCGCGCCGGCGCCTGGCTGACCTTCGACCCGGCCGGGGGCGACCAGGTCGGCACGTCGGTGGGCCTGTCCTACACCTCGGTCGACGGCGCGCGCCTCAACCGCCGGGCCGAGCAGCCGAGGTCGTTCGACAAGGCCCGGACCGGCGCGCACGACGCCTGGCAGGACGAGCTGAACCGCATGCGTGTGGCGGGCGGCAGCACCGCCGACCAGCGCACCTACTACAGCGCGCTCTACCGCTCGCTGCTGCACCCGTCGATCGGGTCGGACGTCGACAACCGCTACCGCGGCTTCGACGACAAGGTCCACCGGTCGGATTCCACGTACTACCAGATGTTCTCGCTCTGGGACACCTACCGCTCGCAGAACCAGCTGGTGGCTCTGCTGCACCCGGACAAGGCCGCGGACATGGCCAGGTCCGTGCTGCACATCTACCAGGACGGCGGCTGGCTCCCGCGATGGGGGCTCGGCAACGGCGAGACCAACGTGATGAGCGGCGATCCCGTCACCCCGTGGATCGTCGACATCCACAACCGCGGCCTGCTCGACGACCGCACCTCGCGTCAGCTGTTCGACGCGCTCTGGAAGAACGTGAACGAACTCCCCTCCGACCAGTCGGCCTTCCGCGGCCGCGACGGCAACCCGACGTACGTGAAGAACGGCTGGGTCGGCTACCAGGACCTGCCCGGCTACCTGTACGGCGACAGCCGCCAGGCAGGATCGGCCACGCTCGAGTACTCGCTCGCCGACTGCGCGCTGTCCACGATGGCCGACGACCTCGGCTACAAGGACAAGGCCGCGGCGCTCGCCCCGCGCTGCGACAACTTCACCGAGCTCTGGGACAGCGACGTCACGTCGCAGGGCTTCTCGGGGTTCCCCGTCACGAGGAACGCGGACGGCACCGTCGCCGGTGACCCCGACCCCACGCAGCCCGGTGCGTTCCACGAGGGCACCGCGTGGCAGTACCAGTGGCTCGCGCAGCAGGACCCCGGGACCCTCTTCGATCTCATGGGCGGTCAGGCCGGGGCCGAGAAGCGGCTCGACACGTTCTTCGACATGCCGACCGTGCTCGCCGACCCGGCTGAGGCCGCTTCGGAGTCGTGGGTGACCGGCGCGTACGACTACCACAACAACTTCGCCTTCAATCCGAACAACGAGCCCGACTTCCACGCGCCGTGGATGTACGCCTGGACCGGCGCACCGTGGAAGACCTCGGCGGTGCTGCGGGCGATGCGGACGCTCTTCACCGACAACGCCTACGGCATGCCCGGCAACGACGACCTCGGTTCCACCTCGTCGCTGCTCGTCTTCGCCATGGCCGGCGTCTTCGAGGCCCAGCCGGGTTCCGCCAAGTACATCGTCAGCGCACCCATGTTCGAGAAGGTCGAGATCCGGCCCGAGCACGGACGCAGGATCAGCATCGAAGCCCCCGGCGCGAGCGCTTCGAAGCTTCAGTACGTCTCCTCCGTGGCAACGGACAAGGGCGAGCTGCGCCGGAGCTGGCTCTCCCACAAGGACCTGCTCCGCTCCGGCTCGATCAAGATCGAGCTCTCCGGCCGGCCGACGAGCTGGGGCGTGGACGCCGCCC
This sequence comes from Streptomyces sp. QL37, assembly GCF_002941025.1. Classification (NCBI taxonomy): domain Bacteria; kingdom Bacillati; phylum Actinomycetota; class Actinomycetes; order Kitasatosporales; family Streptomycetaceae; genus Streptomyces; species Streptomyces sp. QL37. The sequence goes on from NZ_PTJS01000001.1 coordinate 2,571,786, forward strand.
CTCCGGCCATGGCCCCCAAGGGCTGACGCTTCGGGGTGCGGCCCCTCCCCGGGCAGGGGGGGGCCGCACCCCGGGCGGAGCCGCAGGGTCGGCGCTGCTTTTGCGCCATGCGGCGTGAACGTGGCGCAATCACGCGTTGCCGCTCCGTTCCGCGACGCGCAGCCTGGTGCGGGAGCGCTCCCATATCGCTACGGTGGCGCTTGCTCTCCATGGAACCGCCACCGCGTGCAAGCACCACCGATGTGCGAAGACCACCGCTGCGCAAGCGTCCCCCACTCTGGAGCCGACACATGTCAAGACGCCGCTGGGCAGGGCCAGTTCTGCTGGCCCTGCTGCTGACCGCGCCCCTCTCGCTCCCCGCCACCGCCGCCGATGCCGTGCCACCCCGGACGGCGGCGGCGGAAGCCACGCCGCTCGTCCCCCTCCCCTCGCTCAGCGCGACCACCACCCAGGTCGCCTCCGGGCTGAGACGGCCCACCGCACTCGTCGCCCCCGATGACGGCACGGACCGGCTGTTCATCACCGAGAAGTCCGGCACCGTCCGCGTCTACCAGCCGGACACCGGCCTGGCCGCGGCCCCGGTCGTCGACATCAGGTCGGCCGTGGACGAGTCCGGCAACGAGCGCGGCCTGCTCGGCATCGCCGTCCCGCCCGACTTCGCCGAGAGCCAGGACCTGTACCTGGCGTACACGGCGCTGCCCGACGGTGCGGTCACGCTCGCCCGCTACCGGCTCGACGAGTCCCGCCTGGAGGTCCTGCTCTCGCAGGAGCACTCCGAGAACAGCAATCACAACGGCGGCCAGCTCGCGTTCGGCCCGGACGGCCACCTGTACTGGAGCATCGGCGACGGCGGCGGCTCCGCCGACCCCCTCCGCGCCGCGCAACGGCTGGACACCCTGCTCGGCAAGATCATGCGCATCGACGTGAGCCGGAGCTGCGGCGAGCTCGCCTACTGCGTCCCCGGCGACAACCCCTTCGTGGACACCCCGGGCGCCCGTGAGGAGATCTGGCTGTACGGGCTGCGCAACCCGTGGCGGTTCTCCTTCGACGACGCCGACGGCTCGCTGTGGATCGGCGACGTCGGCCAGGGCCGGTGGGAGGAGGTCGACCACCTCGCACCCGGACAGGGAGGGCTGAACCTCGGCTGGTCCTGCTACGAAGGGCTGGAGAAGTTCGAGGGCGGCGACTGCAAGGCCGGCGAGACGTACACCGAGCCGGTCTTCACGTACTCGCCGTACACCGGCGGCTGCTCGGTCATCGGCGGCCGCGTCTACCGGGGCCAGGAGTACGCCGACCTGGTCGGCGGCACGTACATCGCCACCGACTACTGCTCGTCCACGGTCTGGGCCCTGCGTCCCGACGGCGAGGGGGGCTACGAGCAGGCGGAGATCGGGGAGATGCCCACCCAGGTGACCTCGATCGGGGCGACCGTCGACGGGGAGTTCTACGTCGTCAACGACCTGCCCGGCGGACTGCACCGGGTGTCGTTCGCGCAGGAGGAGCCCACCTGCCGGGTGGACCGCGCCGTGAACGCCTGGGGTACGGGCACGACGGTCGACCTGACCGTCACCAACACGGGCAGCACACCCGTGAACGGCTGGACGCTCGAATTCCCGCTGGCTCTCGGCCAGACCGTCATCTCCGACTGGAACACGGACCTGACCCAGGGCAGCAACACGATCGAGGCGGTCAACGCCGCGCACAACGCCACGATCGCTCCGGGCGCGAGCATCACCCTCGGCTATCTCGCCGAGCACACCGGTGACGCGTCGTCACCACCGCGGTTCATGCTCAACGGGGACGCCTGCGCCGTCGGCGGCTGAGCCTCCGACCGGAAGCGAGGCCCGCCCCGGAGGCGCCCGGGCCGGTCTCGCTTCCTCTTCGCTCCGTGCTTCCTCGACGCCCGTCGGGAAGAGCGACGGGAGGGGCTGCTCGCTCTGTGGTTCTGCCCGGGGTCGGCTCCTGCGGGCTCTTGCCTCTACATGCGTTCCCTCTGACTCCGCGCTCGCGTAGCCGTCGGACGCACACTCATCAGTCCGCGGCGGGCGCCTCGGCCACGTCGGCCATGCGCCTGCCCACGCGGGCAGTCGTCTCACGCAGCCAGATGTGGGCCGCGTCGTGCGTGTGCACCGGGTGCCACCACATCGCCTCCCGCAGCGGGACCGCTTCGTAGGGCGGCTGCACCACGTGCACGGCCGCGAGCGGTGCGAGGAGCCGGGCGAGACGGGCCTGGATCAGCGCGATGCGCCGAGTGCCCGCCACCAGCAGTGGCAGCAGTTGGAAGCTGTCCACGGAGACTTCCACGCGCGGCTCGATGCCGAGCATTCCGAGCTGGCGCACGGCGGGGGCGTCGTAGGTCCGCTGGTAGGTGACCCACGGCAACCGTCCCAGATCCTTGAGGGTGAGCCGGTCCTCGACGCTCGGGTGGTCGTCCGGGACGAGGAAGACCCAGCTGTCCTCGTAGAGGTCGGTGGCGGGGAAGTCACTGATGACGCCGTGCGGCATGAGCAGACCGTCGGTGGTGCTCAGCAGCGTGGCCGTGTCGTCGACCACGGTGGGCGGGGTCTGGACGAAACGCAGCCGGATGCCGGGAGCCTCCTCGTGGACCACCCGGGCGAGCTCGGCCCCGAACACGGCGACCGCGTAGTCGGACGCCACGAGTTCGAACTCGCGCTTCTCGCTGCCCGGATCGAAGTCGGCCTGGCTGGCGAAGAGACGTTCCACCACTTCGTAGGCGGTGGACGTGCGATGCAGGAGAACCTGGCCGAGGGCGGTGAGCTCGTAGTGGCCGCCGACACGGGCGAGCAGATCGTCGCCGAAATGGCGGCGCAACCGGGCCAGGGAAGCGCTCATCGCGGGCTGACTGAGCCCGACGCGCTCCCCGGCGCGGGTGACGTTGCGCTCCTCCAGCAGGGCACGCAGAGCGACGACGAGGTTGAGGTCGAGGCGGGCCAGATTCACGAGATTTCCCCTTGCGGTAAGACGCTGACCAGGAAGGAATAAACGCGATGGATGAGGGCCATCCACAGAATCGATTTCCGTGATCCCGGGTGCTGGGTCCAGATTAGTCACACCGCAATCAGGAGGACATGTTCGTGATATCTGCATCCGCGTCCGCGCTGTTCGCCGGGCCGTACGCCCTGGCCACGCTCTCGGCACCGGACGGACCGGCCTTCCCCGCGCTCGTCACGGCGGACGCCCAGGCAGTCGACCTGCGCGTCGCCTTCGGTGACGAGTCCCTGTCCATCCGCAGTCTCCTGGAGACCTGGGACACGGCCGCGGAGCGGCTCACGGTGCTGGCGGGCGACAGTGCTCAGGAGCGAAGGCCTCTGGCGGACTTTCGGGTGCACGCACCGGTCGAGCCCCGTCAGGTGTTCCAGTCGGGCGCCAACTACCGGCAGCACGTGATCGACCTGCACGTCGCGCACCGGGCGCCGGGCGACGACCGTTCCGAGGAGGAGCGGCGCGCGGAGGCGGCGGAGATCATGGACCGCCGGGCGGACGAGGACCTGCCCTACGTCTTCATCGGCCTGCCGAGCGCGATCACCGGCCCGTACGACGATGTCGTGCTCCCCGCATGGGCCGAGAAGCCCGACTGGGAGCTGGAGCTGGTGGCGGTCATCGGCCGCCCCGCCCACCAGGTGACCGTGGACGAGGCCCTCAGCCACGTCGCCGGCTACACCATCGCCAACGACCTGACCGACCGTGCGACCGTCTTCCGCCGGGACATGCCGCAGATCGGCACGGACTGGCTGCGCAGCAAGAACGCCCCCGGGTTCACCCCGCTCGGCCCCTGGATCGTGCCGGCCGAGTCCGTCGCGGACACCGACGACCTGCGTCTCGTGCTGAAGCTGAACGGCGAGACCATGCAGGACGAGACCACGAAGGACATGATCTTCGATGTCGCGCGCATGGTCTCCTACGCTTCGCGGACTGCCCGGCTGCTGCCCGGTGACCTGGTACTGACCGGTTCCCCTGCCGGGAACGGCATGCACTGGGGGCGGCTGCTGCGCGACGGCGATGTCATGGACGGCTCCATCACCGGACTTGGTGCCCAGCGCACCCGCTGTGTCGCGGAGGCGTCATGACCCTCGACCGCACCGACCCCGAGGGCTCGATCGCCGAGGCCGCCAAGGCGTACTCCAACTGGGGACGTTGGGGCGCGGACGACGTATTGGGCACCCTCAACTTCCTGGACGAGGCGAAGCGGCGTGAGGCCGCCGCGCTCATCCGCCGGGGCGCCAGTTTCTCGCTCGCCCAGAGCTTCGACATGAACGGCCCGCAGAAAGGCTGGCGACGCCGCACCAATCCGGTGCACACCATGCTCGACACCGGCACCGACGCGGCACTCGGCCTGCAGGGCTTCCCGCACGGCCTCGGCGGTGCCGACGACGTCATCGCCATGCCACTCCAGTGCTCGACCCAGTGGGACGGGCTCGGCCACATCTTCGATCACGGCAGAACGTGGAACGGCCGGGACGCGGCGAGGACCGTCACCTCCGAAGGCGACCTGGTCACCGGCATCGAGCACATGGCCCCGCACGTCGCCGGACGTGGTGTGCTCCTGGACGTCGGCCGCACGATCGGTGAGGACGGTGAGCTGCCCGACGGCTTCGCCATCACCGAGGAACACCTGACGGCGACCGCCGAGGCCCAGGGCGTGAGCGTCGGTCGCGGCGACATCGTCCTGGTCCGTACCGGACAGCTCGCCCGCGCCCGCCGCGAGGGCTGGGGCGACTACGCGGGCGGACCCGCCCCCGGCCTGTCCTTCACCACCGCCGGCTGGCTGCACGGCACCGAGATCGCCGCGATCGCGACCGACACCTGGGGCTTCGAGGTGCGGCCCAACGAATTCGACATCGCCTTCCAGCCTCTGCACCAGGTCGCCATCCCCAACATCGGCCTGCTCATCGGGGAGATGTGGGACCTGGAGGCCCTTGCCGAGGACTGTGCCGCCGACGGCGCGTACGCGTTCTGGCTCACCGCGGCGCCTCTTCCCATCACCGGTGCGGTCGGCTCCCCCATCAACCCGGTCGCCGTCAAGTAGTCCCAGTCAGGAACAAGGGAGTTCCCCCAATGAATGAAGCTCGTACGGTCCTGGTGATCGGTGGCGGCGCGGCCGGGAACGCCGTGACCCTCCTGCTGCGGCGAGCCGGCCTCGACGTACACCTGATCGAGGCCAAGGACGACTGGAACGCCACCGCCGGCTCCGGCATCACCCTCCAGGGCAACGCCCTGCGCGTGCTGCGCGAGCTGGGCGTGTGGGAGCGAATCGAGGCTTCCGGCTTCGGCTTCGGGTCGGTCGGCATCACCGCCCCTGACGGGACCGTCCTGCACGCGCAGGACGACATCCGCAGCGGTGGCGACGACCTCCCCGCCACCGTCGGCATGCAGCGGCCGCAGCTCCAGCGCATCCTGATCGAGGCCGTGCGCGCAAGCGGCGCCTCCGTCCGCCTGGGGATCACCGCAGAGATCCTGGACCAGGACGCCGACGGCGTCTCCGTCCGCTTCAGTGACGGCTCCGAGGGCCGCTACGACCTGGTGATCGCCGCCGACGGCCTCGGCTCCACGACCCGGGCCGCCATCGGCATCACGGCGAAGCCCGAACCGACCGGCATGGCGATCTGGCGCGTCGCCGCCCCCCGTCCCACAGGCGTGGAGCGCACCGACCTCGCCTACGGCGGCCCGGCCTTCATCGCCGGCTACTGTCCGACCAGCGACAGCACGCTCTACGCCTACGTCGTCGAGGCCAACCGCGACCGCGCCACCATCCCCCCGGAGTCGTACGCCGACGAGATGCGCCGCCTGGCCACCGCCTACGGCGGCAACTGGCCCGAGATCACCGCGCACATCACCGACCCCGCCCAGGTCAACTACACCTGGTTCGACCGCATGCTGGTCGAGGGGTCATGGCACCGGGGCCGGGTCGTCCTCGTCGGCGACGCCGCCCACTGCTGCCCGCCCACCCTCGCCCAGGGCGCCGCCCTGTCCCTGGAGGACGCCTGGGTCCTCGCGCAGCTCCTGACCGAGTCCGACACCTGGGACGACACCCTGTTCCAGCAGTACTACGAGCGACGGATCGCAAGGGTCCGGCCGGTGGTGGAAGCCTCTGTGCAGATCGGGCAGTGGCAGCTCGACGGAGTACGCGACGCCGACGTGCCCGGCCTGATGGGCCGCACCATGACGATGCTCCGGGAGCTGCCGTGACCGCCCGCCCGTCGCCCGGCCACCGCCCCTCATCGAGCGCTCCCGCGCGCCCCGCCCTCACCGTAGACGTACACGCGCACGTCCTGCTTCCGGAGGTCGAGGCGCTCGTGGCCGGGCTGCCCGGCCACGATGCGGCAAGAGCTCTGGACGCCCGACGCAACGGCGCCGAGGCTCTCGCGGTGAGTGGCCCCATGGTGGGTGAGCGCATCCCGAAACTGACGGACGTCGCTGTGCGCCTCGCGGCGATGGACCAGCAGGGTGTCGACATACAGCTGGTCAGCCCGTCCCCCTCGCACTACCACTACTGGGCCGACGAGGAGACGGCCGAGAAGGTGTACCGGCTGGCCAACGAGGCCACCGCGGCGCACTGCTCGGCGGCCCCGAAACGGCTGCGCGGCCTCGGACTCGTACCACTTCAACACCCGGACCTGGCCGTCGAAGCCCTCGACGACGCTCTGGGGCACGGGCTTCTGGGCGTGGAGATATCCAGCCACGCACCGGGCCGTGAACTGTCCGACCCCGCCTACGAGGCCCTGTGGACCCGGGCGGAGGAAAGCGGCGCGGTGCTCTTCCTGCATCCCTTCGGATGCACGCTCGACGAACGCCTGGACCGCTGGTACCTGTCCAACACGGTCGGCCAGCCCACCGAGAACGCCGTCGCCCTCTCCCACCTCATCTTCTCCGGCGTGCTCGACAGGCACCCGGGCCTGAAGCTGATCGCCGCACACGGCGGCGGCTACCTGCCCACCCACATCGGCCGCTCCGACCACGCCTGGTCCGCACGCTCCGACGCCGGTGCCGGCTGCGCCCACCCGCCGAGCAGCTACCTCGAGCGGCTGTACTTCGACTCGCTCGTCCACGACCCGCACGTCCTGCGGGAGCTGATCCGGGTGGCCGGGGCCGACCGCGTCCTCCTCGGCTCCGACTTCCCCTTCGACATGGGCACCGAGGACCCGGTCGGCGCCCTGCGCGCAGCGGGGCTGCCCCCCGCCGACTTCGACGCCGTACGCGGCGACAACGCCGCCGCCCTGCTCGGCACTCTCAACTGAGGAGGAACCCACCATGAGCGCACGCCTGCTCACCCACCTGCGTCACGTCGACCTGGCGGTGCCCGACTACGAGAAGCAGCTCGACTTCTACGCCGGCGTCTGGGGCCTCACCAGGGTCACCGAGGACTCCGGGATCTCCTTCCTGGCCGCCGAGGGCTCCCCCGAGCAGTACGTCGTACGGCTCCGCAAGGCCGAGGAGAAGCGGCTCGACCTCGTCTCCTACGGCGCCGCGAACCCGGCCGACGTCGACACCCTCGCCGAACGGCTCCTCGCCGGCGGGGTCCAGCTGATCTCTCGGCCCGGCGCCGTCGACACCCCGGGCGGCGGCTACGGATTCCGCTTCTTCGACGTCGACGGCCGCACCATCGAGGTCTCGGCCGACGTCCAGGTCCGGCAGCACAGGAAGATCGAGGAGAAGGAGGCGATCCCGGTCAAGCTCTCCCACGTCGTCCTCAACTCCCCCGACCTGAACCGCACCCGCCAGTGGTACGAGCGCCACCTCGGCTTCGCCCTCTCCGACACCCTCTCCTCGCCCCACATGGGCGAGGTCATGCACTTCATGCGGATCAGCAACCAGCACCACTCCATGGCCATCGCCCAGGGCCCGCACACCGCCCTGCACCACGTCTCCTTCGAGATGCGCGGCATCGACGAGTACATGCGCGGCTCCGGCCGGGTCATGCGGGCCGGCTTCCGCAAGATCTGGGGGCCCGGACGGCACATGGCGGGCGACAACACCTTCACGTACTTCCTCGACCCGCACGGCAACACCGTGGAGTACACCACCGAGCTGGAGAACCTCGACGAGGACACCTGGCACCCGCACGTCTACGACTTCTCCCAGCCCGAGGTCACCGACCAGTGGGGCACGGCCAACGCGATGAACGAACTCGTCGCCAAGGAGTCCTTCAACGACCCCGACCGCGGCGTGTTCGTCGCCCCGCCGGTCTGAGCCGGACTGCTCCTCTCCTGTCGGGGGCCGCTGCGGCCGTGTCACGCACACGGCCGCGGCGGCCCTTCCCCACCTCTTTCTTCTGGAGCCGCACCATGCGTTTCGCCACGTACGAACACCAGCACCGCCACCGGGTTGCCGTGGTCGAAGAAGACGGCACGCTCTTCCCCCTGCCCGGCGTCACCTCACTCACCACGCTGCTCGCGGAGACCGACGGGCTGCCCGGCCTGCTCGCCGCAGGTGCGGCGGCACTCGACGTACCGGCCGGCCCCCATGTCTCCCAGGTCCGGCTCCTGGCTCCACTCCAGCCGGCCTCCGTACGCGACTTCGTCACCTTCGAGGAGCACGTCGAAGGGGTGCGCCGCGCGGTCGACGGCGTCGCCGGTGTGCCCGAGCAGTGGTACGCGGCACCGACCTTCTACTTCACCAATCCGCACGCGATCTACGGCCCTCACGACGGCGTCCCGGTGCCGCCCGGGTCCGCCTCGCTCGACTTCGAACTGGAGGTCGCAGCCGTCATCGGCCGTGAGGGCCGCGAGCTCACCCCGGAACGGGCCCGTGACCACATCGTCGGCTACACCGTCTTCAACGACTGGTCCGCCCGCGATCTCCAGTCGGCCGAGATGAAGGTCGGGCTCGGCCCCTGCAAGGGCAAGGACACCGCGACCACCCTCGGCCCCTACCTGGTCACCGCGGACGAGCTGGAGCCCTACCGCGACTCCGAAGGTTTCCTGAGGCTGGCCCTCACCGCCGCGGTCAACGGGGAGACCATCGGCGAGGACCTCCTGTCCAACATGAGCTGGACCTTCGAGGAGATGACCGCCTACGCCTCACGCGGCACCCGGGTGGTCCCGGGCGATGTCCTCGGTTCCGGCACATGCGGCAACGGCGGCTGCCTCGCCGAGCTCTGGGGCCGGCGCGGTGAGCAGACCCCGCCCCCCTTGCGGCCGGGCGATGCCGTCAGTCTGACCGTCGAGGGCATCGGCACGCTCGCCAACACCGTCGTCCCCGGTGCTGACCCGCTGCCCCTGCCGACCGGCCGGCGTCGGGACCGGGAGCGGCCGTGACCGTCCCGCACCCCATGGGACTGCTCGGCAAGGTGGTCGTCGTCACCGGCGCGGCCCGTGGTCAGGGCGCTGCCGAGGCCACCGCTCTTGCCCACGAAGGCGCTCACGTCATCGCCACGGATGTCGAACCCGGGAACGGCTGCCGCAGACTGGACGTCACCAGCGAGCAGGACTGGGCCGACCTCGCCGCCGAACTACGGGAGACGTACGGGCAGGTGCACGGCCTGGTCAACAACGCCGGAATCACCTGGCGTGCCCGTATCGGAGACGTGCGCCCCGAGGACATGGCGCGCGTCCACGCGGTCAACGTCACCGGCCCCCTCCTCGGCATTCAGCACCTGGTCCCCCTGATGCCCCCGGGCTCCTCCATCGTGAACGTCGGCTCCTCCGCAGCCCTCACCGCCCACTACCCGGTCGCGTACACGACCAGCAAGTGGGCACTGCGGGGCCTGTCGAAGACGGCGGCGCTGGAGCTCGGCCCGCGCGGTATCCGTGTCAACACGGTCCATCCCGGCTACATCGAGACCGGGATGACCGCCTCCGCCGCCCCGGCGTTCCGCGAGACCAACATCCGCGAAACCCCCCTGGGGCGCACCGGAAGCGTCGACGAAGTGGCGCCGCTCGTGGTCTTCCTGCTGTCCGACCAGTCGTCGTTCATCACCGGTGCCGAAATCCCCGTGGACGGCGGGCTCACCGCGCACGGCGGCGTCAAGTCCGTCTCCGACGCCCTGCGGCCCGAGGCCGCTGAGCCCGGCGGCCCCATACAGAAGGACGCGCTCACGCGAACAAAGTCAGCGGCAGTGCTGCCGAGGCGGTCGCCGACATCCCCTCCGGCGCCTCCCTCGCCGTAGGCGGATTCGGTCTCTCCGGAATCCCTGACGTCCTCGTCGACGCCCTGTGCGCGCAGGGGTCGGCCGGACTGGAGGTCGTCTCCGACAACCTGCGGCGTGGACGGCCGCGGCCTGGGCATCCTGCTCGCCGCAGGGCGCATCGCCCGGGTCACCGGCTCCTACGTGGGCGAGAACAAGGAGTTCGCCCGGCAGTACCTCGGCGGAGAGCTCGAGGTGGAGCTGACCCCGCAGGGCACGCTCGCCGAACGGCTGCGGGCCGGCGGCGCATCCTCACGGTGACGATGAGCATCGTGACCCACTCGACCAGGGCACGCGGGAGGTCGAGTGGGGCAGGACAGGGAAACAACACGGCTCCTGTGCTACTGAGTTGAGACTTCGAGCACCTCCCGTACCGAGCCGAGAACCATCAACAACCAGAGGGGCCGACTCCCGCTGTCAGACTCCTTCCACCCGAATGCGATGGCCCGCCAGGAACTTGCCCATGTCGTCGACATCCGAGGTGAAGACGGTGACCTCGAAGCCGCGCTCCGCCGTCTTGACGGCTACGGCAGCCAAGACGGCATCAATGGCGTACTTGTGCCCGTGCAGCCCAGCAGTCTTCATCATGCTGCGGGCCAGGGAGATCACCTTGTCGTCGGTGTGCTCCACATCGATCCGGGACAACGCCCCGTCCCACAGCCCTTGGCGCGCACCCTGTTGAGGGTTCCACGCCTCCAGCGTGGTGAGCGCGCTGGTGACGACAGCGATGTCCAGGCGCGGCGCTGCCTTGATCAAGGCTGCCATCTGACGGTCACCCTGGACCGCCTTGGACAGCGCCTGGGAGTCGAGGACGAAGGCGCGCCTACGCGCAGATGGAACACCGGCGCGCTTCGAACGGTTCACGCCGCGGCGCCGGGCGAGCGCTTCTCGTCATGCCAGTCGTCGATGGCCGCGATGCGCTCCAGCGCCGCCCGCTCCTCCTCGGCCGTGACCGAGCCGTACTCGTCCTCCAGGCGGTCCCCCAGCTCCCGGAGCCGGTCCATCGCGTCCTGATGGGCCGCGGCTGCCGCGATGTAGGCGGACACCCCCCGGGCATCGACCCGCCCCTTGATCGATTCGACCAGCTCATCCGGCACCGTGATCGTGATCTTCCGAGTCGCCATACTCGAAGTATGCAACGAGCCGCACCCGCACGGGGCGCGCAAACCACCAGTCGCGACACGCACTTCCGTGCCAGTCGGAGCGAAGGGCGCTCCCGCACCTTCATGCATCGGCGGCCGTGGGAGCATTCCACGACGCTCCCACGAAGGCGTCGCCGCAAACCTCCAGCTCAAAGCCGTTTAGAGGTCAACCTCGATGCGCGAGAATCCGCGTTCACCACACCCCCGCGAGGCGGACGCCACACGCGAAACGCCCCCCGAAAAACGCGTTTCCCCAGGTCAGAACGATTCTGCCTGGGGATGCTGGGTGGGGCGGGTGGGACTCGAACCCATTCAAGTGATGCCTCTCACCTGCAGCTATACCAAAGCGACCGATTTGTACCCCCGCTTCGCTCCAATTGCGTCCTACTCGATCCCGCTCCATCGGAAGTGGTGCAGCGTTCGCTGCACCACCGCTCCAGCGCCCCATAGGGTTCAGGTTTCGATCTTTCCCATGCCCGACCCCGCCGAAGCGGCAGTCGTGCAGTAAGCATGACGCCGCCGGAAAGTGGGCTAGCGCGGCGGAAAGCCGCAGCACTAACGGTCACGCTCTGCCACGAGCGGAGTCGGCCGAGGTGCCGTGCCCGGGAGCGGGATACCAGTCCCTCGCGTAGTTCCGCGCTCTCCTGGAGGGTCGTCCCGGGGCATGTGCCGTCGTCGCTGTCCGCCGCACCTGCTCGATCGTCACGTCGCCGAGCGCCCTTGGCATAGGGACGTCTTGTGTCACCATCTGCCGCATCTCGAGGTGACCTCACCCCCATTGCGGCAACCATTGGTCACCTGCTGACCATAAACCGCCTGCGCGGCCCTCCCGATCGAGCCGTGCAGGACAGTCACACGTCAGACACTCGGCAGCGAGCTTTGGCCAGGCACCAGTTGTCGCCTGAGCAATAGCATTCCGTATGTTTATCGGGAACGATCACGCTGACGGGGGGGGGCCATGGCCTGGGACGAGTGGAAGCAGATCAAGGACGATGTGGCCGCCCAGCGCACGGACTCGCTGCGGCTGAATCAGCTCGCCCCGGCGGCTGGGGGCGGCGGCGCCCCGGATCTCGCCGCGAGCCCGGAAAAGAAGCAGGCGGCAGCGAAGGCCATCAACGATGATCTGGAACCCGACGTCGAGAGGGACGGCAAGCACGCCGCCGAGAGCGTGAAAGCTGTGGTCAAGGAGCTCGGTGCCAGGGACGGGTACGGCTGGGACACGTCGGGTGCGTTGAAGAAGGCGCACCGGACGTGGGAGCAGCAGGTCAAGGCGCTGCTGGGTCGACTGGCGTCGGAGAAGCACGCCCTGAGCAAGACGGGCATCGACTTCCGGAACGACGATATCGGCATCGGCTCTCAACTGGATCCGCCGTCCCCGATCCACGACTACTGACCAGCCGACCGACCGCCCCGGGGGATGCGTGCCGACCTATCACGAAGTGATGAGCAGCGACCTGTCCAAACTCACCGACGCCGCCGACAAGTGGGGTGAGATGGCAGGCAAGTTCAAGGCGATCGAGGAGCAGTACAAACGGGATGTCCATGGCGTCTCACTCGGACAGTCGTGGGTCGGCCAGAGCGCCGATGCAGCGAACTACCGGTTCACCGTGACGCTCAAGGAGCTGCAGGGGGCTCAGCAGGAGGCCAAGGCGATTGCGTCCATCCTGCGGGATTCACACACCCAGCTGGCCGCCCTCCGTGGCAGGGTGAACACCGTGCGCACCGACGCGATCAAGGACGGCATGCGCGTCTCCGACCAAGGCGTGGTTTCGTTCGATACCGAACAGCTCAGTCAGAGTGCACGCAGTGCGTACGTGCATGACCCCGGCTACCAGGAAAGCGTGCGCGCACAGGTGACCCGGTGGGGCGATCTCCTCGACCAAGCGGTCCAGGCGGTCACTGACGCCGACGACGGCATCAGGCTCGCCCTCGCAGCCGCCGTGGTCGACTCCGACGTCATGGACGGGACCATGAACGGCTTCAACAGAAGCCCTGCGAAGAGCCCTTATCCCTCCCTGGAGGAGGCCGGCAAGGCCGCCGACATGCCGAAGGGGAGGGCCGCCGTGGCGGAGTGGTGGCGTGATCTCGATCCGGTGACCCGCGGCATCCTGCTGCGGGAGCGTGGCGACGATCTCCGGGAAGCAGGCATCATGGCCCCGCTGTACGAGTGGAGACCGGCCGACGCCGGCTCGGGAGCATTCGACACGGAGGATCCCACCGCTCACGACCTCTGGGTCCTGACGCAGGCTCAAGCGATTGCCGCAGGCGGCGATGTGACAGGAGAGGTCGCGGCATCCCGCAACATGCAGCACTACCTCAGCGGCACCGGCGAGCCGCTCGACCTCGACGTCGACCGCATCCTGCACGACGATTCCGGGTTCCGGACCGACGTCGGCACGCTTCACATCACCGAGAACCAGGAAGCATGGCGTCAGAAGGCCCTCGATGAGTTCGAGAAGGCCGGCGGCGACAGGACGGTCGTCGTTCCCGTGGAGAGCCAGGCGATCGGGCGGACCTTCGGGGAGGACGAATGGTTCCACGCGGTCGGGTCGCACCAGCAGAACGTCTCGGGCATGGTCACCGTCAGTCCGGGCGACGGCGGCAAGCCACAGGTCTCGCTCGACTACCAGGTCAACGTGTGGGACCGGTACAACTGGGACTCCGGAAAATCGACGACGTTCCCCGGTGGTGTCACCATTCCCGACGACGACATGGGGCGACTGCACAAGGTGGGCTTCGCCCAGGAATTCGACATGCGCGGTAGCAGCAGCACCTACACCCAGGATCTGAACAGTGGCTCAGCCCCCGGGGTGACACCGGCGGACCCTGGGCGCGAAGGGTCCCGCGGGGACGTCTCGCGCGGCGACGAGGAGAACCGGTGAACAATGGATCTGCCCTGCGGCCACGGCTGCTCGCGGCCCTCGGGGCCGCCCTGCTACTCACCTCCTGTTCGAGTGCCGGCGAGGATGATCACCGGACGACGGACGAGCGCGCCTCGCACTGGGGAAAGGACATGGGCGCCCCGGAGGCATCGGCGTTCATGAAGGTGGCGGTGCCCGAGAGCGCAACAGAGGTAAAGGGCGCCGTGCAGATCAATCCGCAGGAGGACATCTACCTGCTCTCTTTCGTAACCGACGAGAGGACCGCGGTGCGGGTAGCGGAGGACCTGCGTCCCGAGAAGCCCCTGCGCACCAGAAACCAGGACCTCCCGGGCCCCACCGAACTCTTCGGACACCTCGGCCTCGCCGAGCCCCAGAGCGAGAAAGGTGTCCGTTGGGCCGGGGTTTGCCCGCCCTGCGTGGGGGACAGCCGCCGGAGCGAGGTCCAGTGGATCGAGATCCACGTCCTCGAACTGGACCGCGGCACAACCCGGGTGTACATGCAGGCGTTCTGACCGGCCGGGAGACGCCTGCGCCGCCCCGGAGCCCGGGACCTGGCGGCCGGCTCCGCGTGGGCCTTCCTGGTCTTCGCCAGCGAGGACGAGTAGCCCGTGCTGCTGAGCACTGCCACTACCCAGCAGTACGCGGGCGGTCACGCCAGCGGCTTCGAGTGCCTCGACCTGGCGCGTGGGCATGTCACCGCCCACGAGAACTGGCATCGGCATGAGGACAGCGTCTGCTGCCCGTCGGGCAAGGCCGTCACCGTCTGGCGGGTGGGCGACGAGACACCCTTGAGGCGGGGACACCACGCGTCACTGCCTGAAACCCATGCCCGGAGGGCACCGCGTCAGCGCATCCACCTCGACGAAGGTGCGGCGCGCTCCCCGGTGCCGGACCACGCGCCCGGGACATTGGGCACGTCGGCACCCCGCCGCCTTGCCGGGCAACGCGACCGCCGGTCCGGTCCGTCCCAACTCATCCCAGTGCCTGACGCCCTCAGCCACACGCTGACCACAAGCATCCAGTGCTGTTCGGACTTCAGCGACTGCCGGAGAACGCGCCGCGGGAGACGCGGTCTCAAATCGACCAGCAGCCGTGGGATCGCTCCCCACATCCGCCGTTCTCCACCGGCTCCATGACCTGGAACTTCTGCCTGAGTGGTCCCACAGATCGAACATCCAGAGACTCGGTGACGAAGCACCCCCTGATCACCAGCCCCGAGCCAACTCCGTTGAACGCAGTCACCTGCTGCCCAAAGCCGTGGCTCACCTTCGAGCTCGCGGGCTTCCCGTCGACTCTGTCGCGGAGTTGACCGCCCTTCACACCGATGACCCTCCACGCTGGGCGACGACCAGCCCAGCGTCTCCTGCTTCCGCCGACGAGCAGGAACAGCGAGAGGGCACTGTTGCGGGCCGAGCCGACCTTCCAATCAGCGGCTCCGCCGATAACGCATAGGCGCTCAGGTGTGCAGGGCGGCGGTGGTGTGGCTTGCTCGGTCGGCCGTGCGGGTTCGGCTGCGGCGCCGAATCTTGCTGCCGGCCAGGACGGTCGCAGTGATCACTGCGGCGGTGGCGGCGAGGGCGGGGCCGCCGTAGGTGATGACGTGCTGGAGGGAGGTGGCTGCGACGTACCCGGTGGTGGCTTCGGCGCCGGCCCACAAAGGTGCGGCGAGCAGGCTGTAGGGGGCGATGCGCCGGTAGGGCAGGCGGGTCGCCCCGGCCAGGTGTGGGGTCAGGGTGCGTACGACGGGGACGAAGCGGGACAGGAAGACGGCCTGGCCGCCCCGTCGGGCCATGAGTGCTTCGGCTCGCTGCCAGGCGGCGGCGGGGATGCGGCGGCCGAGGCGTCCGGTGCGCAGGCGGCTGCCAAGCAGGTGTCCGGTGCGGTGGCCGAAGGCGTCCCCGGCCACGACCGCGCTCGTCGCGGTGGCGATGACCAGGACGAGATTCAGGTCGCCGGCCCGGGCCAGGGCGCCTGCGGCAAGGAGCAGGGTGAGAGTCGGAATGAACGCGCCGAGCAGCAGCACAGACTCGACGAGCACCGCGGCGGCCAGGATCGCGTACGCGGCCGGGGCGGGAACGTGGCCGATCAGTCCGGTCAGCGTGTTCACCGGGCTGCCCCGGCCATGATGTCCAGTGCTACCGGGGTGGACGCGCGGGCGGGGCGGCGCAGTTGCCAGACGGTGGCCGGGGGCAGGTTGCCCCATACGGTCCAGCAGCCGGTGGCGTACCGGTGCTGGTAGTCGGTGAGGACTTCTTCGACGGCGCGGTGGCGGCGGGCTTCGGTGCGGGAGGCGGTCAGGGCGCGGGCGTAGCGGGTGCCGCGGTAGGCGAAGTAGGTGAGTGTGCCGCCGGGGTGGAGCAGTTCCATGTACCGGTTCATGATCGTGTCGACCTGGTCGGGGGTGAAGTTGGTGAACGGGAGACCGGAGACGATCACGTCGTAGGGGCGGCCGGTGTCGAGCTGTTCGACGAGGGCGTGGTGGACGCGGACCCGTTCGTTCTCGCCGGCCAGCCGCGGATGGGTGCGGACGAGGAGGCGCAGCTGGGAGGCGAAGCGTGCGTTGGCCTCGACGATGTCCAGCCGGCTGCCCGGGGAGAGGCGGGGGATCAGAGTGCGGGTGACAGAGCCGGTGCCGGCGCCCGCTTCCAGCACGTTCAGGGGCTGCGTTCCGTGCTCCTGGACGGGGTCGGTGAGCAGGCGGGCGAGCGCTTTGCTGCTGGGAGCGATGGCTCCGGTGGTGCGCAGGTCGCGGGCTGCTTCGAGGAGAAACATCCAGCCCTCGGCGTTGCGCTGCGCGAGGACACGTTCGTGTGAGGTGGTCCAGTCGTCCATGTCTTCGACGCTAGAGACGCCCGCTCTCCTGCGGATCGTCCCTTGTGCGACCGCCTTCCCCTACGAAAGTAGGGGGTCGCCATAGCAGAACGATGGCCGTAAAGCAGTCGTCCGCCTGCCTACGCTGCACAGGTGAAACGGGAACAGAACCACAGGTGGGTCGCGTACGGACGCTACGGCCTGGTGGTGTTGCTGACGCTGGCCGCAGTCCAGAACGCGGCATCGAGCGCCGGCGGCCACTACCACGGTGTCCGCACAGCGGGGGCGCTCGCGTGCGGGCTGGCCCTGTTGCTGCGCCGGGGCCCTTGGTGGCTCGCCCCGGCTCTCACGACGGCGGCGGCGGGCGTATGGGGATGGCCCATGCTCCCACTGCTCCTCTTGGCCCTGTTCGACCTCGCCGCCCGCCGCCGCACCCTCGCAGCCGTGGTCTGCTCGGCCGTGGCGCTTACCGCCAACGCCGTCCTGCACCCGGCGGTGTCCCTGTGGAGCCCGCAGCCCTACGGCTCGGTGCTCTTTGTGCTGCTGGCCGTGGTCGCAGGACTGTGGATGGGCAACCGGCGGCGCCTGGTTGAGGCATTGGATGCGCAGGTGGAGCACCTGCGGACCGAGCGGGAACTACGCGAGCAGGCCGCACGCATGGCCGAGCGGTCCGCGATCGCCGCGGAGATGCACGACGTTCTCGCCCACCGGCTCAGCCTGATCGCCCTGCACACCGGTGTCCTTGCCACGAAAAGGGATGCCCTGCCCGATCCCGTCATCGAACGGCTCGGCCTGCTGCGTACCGCCTCTACCGAGGCTCTGACCGACCTGCGCGACGTGCTCGGCGCCCTGCGCACCGACACCTCTGCCAGCACCGACCCGCCTGCCCCAGCCCTGCGCGACGTCGAAGAGATGATCGAGCAGGCCCGGGCGGCCGGACAGGTCATCGACACAATGGTCAAGGGCAGCCCGGAACAGGCCCCAGCGGCCCACCGGCTAGCCGTCTACCGGCTGGTCCAGGAAGCACTGACCAACGCCCGCAAGCACGCCCCCGACGCGCCCGTCCACGTCCGCATCGACTACGGGCCACCCGCCACCCTGATCGAAGTCACCAACCCCCCCGGCACCAATCTCCGTGGCACTCAGGCGGTTCCTTCAGGATTCGGCCTCATCGGTCTGCGCGAGCGCGTCGACTCACTGGGCGGACACTTGAACGCCGGGCCCGGCGGCGCCGGCACCTGGCGACTGGCCGCCCGCATCCCCCACCCCACCACCGAACAGAACGGTCCCCGCACGTGATCCGCGCCATGGTCGTCGACGACGACGCTCTCGTCCGCCTCGGACTGACCGACCTCCTCGACAGCGACGACGCCATCGAGGTCGTCGCCCAGGCCACCGACGGGCTCCACGCCATCGAGCAGGCCACCGCCCGCCGCATCGACGTCGCCCTGATGGACGTCCGCATGCCCCGCATGGACGGCATCGCCGCCACCCGGCGACTGCGTGCCCTGCCCCACCCGCCGAAGGTCATCACGCTGACCACCTTCGACCTCGACGAGTACGTCTACGAGGCGCTGGCCGCAGGCGCCGATGGGTTCCTCCTCAAGGACACCGACCCCGCCGAAATCCTGCGAGCCGTCCACCTCGTCGCCGCCGGCTCCGCCATGCTCCACCCCACCGCCGCCCGCCGCCTCATCGACCGCTACCACCACACGGGCCGCCCCCAGGCCACCCAGGCCCAAGCCCGCATCGCGCCCCTCACCCCACGCGAAAAGGACGTCCTGGCGCTGCTCGCCGAAGGGGACACCAACGCCGACATTGCAAAATCCCTCGGCATGCAGGAGAGCACCGTCAAATCCCACGTCAGCCGCATCCTGACCACCCTGGGCGTCACCAACCGCGTCCAGGCCGCGCTCCTGGCCCGCGACGCCGGTCTCGCACCCTGAGAGCCCTCCCGACATCACAGTCACCCGGTGCCTACGAGCCCGCCCGAGCTTCCCTCAACCTCTGCACCGCGGTGGCTGTACGCGGTGCCGCCCACCGATAACGCGAACTGGGACGGCCGTGTCCGAACCGATGCCGGCGGCAATGCCTCCTGGGATTCCGTAAGCCGTCAAGTTCACTGCATCTTGCCTATCTCCTGGTCATAGAGGTGCTCGGCGGGAACATGAAACGGGACGGGACATCGGGCTCCTGAAGCCTGGTGGCTGTTGGACTGTTACCTCGGATTAGGGGCGCGGGGTGTGCTCCTTAAGGCTCGTCGACGAGCGGGACAACCAAGTCGAGCCGGGTGCGGCTTGACCATCAGCCCTCGCCCCCTGGTGAAGAAGCTGTTGTCAGCGCCGCGACATAGGTTGGTAGGCCGCCGTGCCGACAGTCGGCACAAGATCCCGGAAGGCCCTACTCGTGCTCAACGTCAAAGAGCGCCTGCGTGCGCTGGAGATACCCACACGAGTTAGAGGGCTGACGGAGAACCAGCAGTTCGCCATCGCTACTGGCCTCGGCTTCGCGGTGCCCATGCTCATGTTCGCAGCCATCGCCACGGGCTCCAGGGTCTGGCTGATGGTCCAGCTCCCGGTCAGCGTGGCGCTCGCACTACCCGTGCTCTGGTTGCTCAAGCCCTGGTACGAGGGGCTGCCCAAGGAGAGCCAACGCCGATTCACCGCAGCTCCCCTGGCGTACTACCTCATCCTCGTGACGCTGTTCGCGTGGCTGGCCCTCGTCTCGACACCGGACGGCCGCGGAAAGGCTGCCGGGCTGCTGCTTCTGGTGTGGTGCCTTCAGTTCGTATACGGCACCGGCGTTGAGCCAAGCAACTTCGCGGTCGAACGTCTCCGAGGCCGGCTCGGCAGAGCCGCGCCGGTGCGGACCCTCGCCCTCTGGTGCGGACTGATTGGCGTGCTGTGGTTCATGCAGTACACCCAGGATGATGAGCGGTTCCGGCCGGTTCTGCTGGGAGCGACTCTCACTCTGGGAGCGGCCGGAGCCGCCGTAACTCTAAAGGTCTTCGCCCGAGTGCGGAGGATCTGCACCACGCTGCATCTGCGGACAACGGACATGATCAGATCTCTGGAAGAACTCAGCCGCGCCACAGATACCGATCGGCAGGACAAGCAGGCGGCTGCTCGGCGTGCCTGGGATGTCCTGGAGGTCACTCTCCTCACTCGGGTCGACACCGGCTTTCACCTGGCTGGTTCCTTCGTGCTACCGACCGAATCCATCACGGAGCTGGGGCGCACGCTGATGACAGTCATTGACGCACCGCATCACGACGAGACCAAGCAACAACTCGCCGTTACCGATCTTCAGGCGATCCGCGCCGCCTGCCGGGGGCGCATCGACGTTTTGGCGTAACCGCCTGTCACACGAAGACAAGTGAGGGCCGCCCTTGGGGCGGCCCTCATGCGTGGAGGACGGTTACTTCACTGGCCAGTCCCCGTACGGCACGGGCGGCTGACGGCTGGCTGCCCGAACTGCCTCGTCGGTACCGCACGTGGTGCAGATGAAGACCTCGCGGTCGGTGGTCAGCCGGGAACGGGCGGGCCGTTCACCGAGCGGGCCGCCGCAGCGCGGACAGCGGGTGTCGGACACGGGTCACTCCTCGGGGTGCTCGCGGGCGGACTTGATGATGTTGTTCCATGTCGGGCGGGAGTAGGTCTTCTCCGTCTGCTCCTGGAGCGCGGGGATCAGCTCGGCGTTCGTCGCGCCGGGGTTCGCCGCGATGGCCTGCCGGGCGAGGGTCAGCCGCTCGTCTCCCTGGTAGGGGTAGGCCAGTCCGCGGCGGCCCGCGGGCCGTCCGCCGGCGTGACCGCGGCCCTTGCGGTCGGCAAGGTACTGCCACAGCCGCCAGCGCTTCCACTTCGGGCGGCGTCGGGTAGGAAGCTCGTCCCAGTCATCCGGTGCCGGCCACCCCTCAGGCGGGTTCTTGACGTAGTGCGACACGGTGGCGGAGTCGGCGAACCCGCAGATCTTCGCCGCCTCGGCCGGGCCCACCATCTCTTCGGGGTCACCGTCGAGCTTCGGCGGGTTGGTGGTGTTCGCGGCGGCGCGCTGCCGCTGAAGCTCGTGGTGCCACTTCGCCCATACGTCGCCGTCCCAGTGCATGACGCCGTCGGTGGTGTCCGCGACGGGCGGGTGCCCATTGTTCTCCCGGTCGGTCCAGAGGTTCTGAAGGGTCGGCTCGCTGATGCCGTGGACCTTGCGGAGGTCCGCGCGTGAGTAGAGCGTGCGGCCGGTCTTGGAGGACACGGTCGTCTCCTGTTCTTGGTCGGGGTCGTGCCCGCTCGGCGGGGTCACTCGGGTTCGTCCGGGTCCGGGGCCGGCGTCCACGTACGGCTGCCAGCCGGTTCGAGCCGGGTGAGGGTGGCTATGTCGGCCAGGGGGACGGCGGCGGCCCAGTCGGCGCGGTCGGGGAGGTTGAGCACGAGGTGTCGGCCGGTCGGGGGGAAGTCCTCGACGATGACGAAGGTGTCGGCCTGATCGGCGCCGATGCTGTTACCCCTCGTGAGCTGGGCGATGTCGCCGGGCTGGGGACAGTCGGGGTGTCGGTCACATAGCATGGTGTGGTCTTTCTGGTGAGAGACACCGACGGCCAGCGCCTTGTTGCCCTTGTGCGCTGGCCGTCATTTGTTGTCTGGGGTGCGTGGCGCCCCGTGGGACGCTCGGCCGGTCGGAGGTTGCCCGCTCCGCTGATGGCGGAGTAATTAAACCACCTTTGGGTTGCGTGGGGCGGGGCCCTGATCCGGAGGACGGCGGTCATCAGAAGAGGGCCCGTTGGTCTGCGGGGTGGTGGCCCAGGTTGCTCGGTGGCCGGGTGACGCGGAGTTCGTAGCGGGGGCGTCCCGCGTGCGGCGGAGCGTGGGCTTCACGGCGGTACCGGCTCCAGGCCAGGACGGGGGCGCACTGGTTGATCCAGCCCGGCGGGTATTGGGCGGTGAGCTGAGCCCAGCGGCTGCGGCTCCGCGGGACGGCCCATCGGTCCTCGACCGTGGTGATCGGCGGCAGCCTCCTCCAGCCGGGGAAACAGTGGTCGTGAGCGTCCTGCACCGCCTCGTTGTCACCGTCCCCGAACCCGTTGCCGGAGTGCACGGGGCCTTCCCACTCGCACGCGAGACACCCGCCGCGGAACTCCTGCTCGTCCCCCCGGCGGCCGGTCGGCCGGCTGCGGGCGAGCAGGGTCGGCGCGTGGTGTGAGGCCGGGTCCAGCTCGTGGCCGAGGTCGCAGTACGCGCCGCCGGGGTGTCCGGCCTGGATGTGCCACGCCTGCCCGGCGCTCTCCGGGCGGTGGCGCGTCCGCGCGTTGCGCACTCGCCAGTAGTACGTCTGCCGTGCCCGTGCTCCAGTCAGCTGGGCGACGGTGGCGGTCACGGCTTCCTGCATCCGGCGGCAAGGACTTCGCGGAGCGGGTCCGCGAGCGCGGCCTGTTCGTCGGGGGCGTCGAGGAACCGGGTTCCGTACGCGCGGCGCACCGCGCGGCGGGCGTCCCGGTGACGGTCGAGCTCCGGGTAGTACGGCGACCGGTCGAGCACGTCATAGCCGTGCTGGGTGAGCACGTCGGCGATGAGCGACCGGACCTGTACTGGGTCGAGGGCGGCGAGGTCGGTTTCCCCCGGGGCCGCGAGAAGTACGCGGATCAGCTCGGTCGCGCTGAGCCGGGGGTGGAGGGGGACGCTGAGTCGGTGGACGCCGTCCCGGCTGGGGGTGGCGGCTCCTCGGCGGCTCGGCGTCCTGGTGGTGCTGCGGTCTTCTGTCGTCTCGTCCATCGTGTGGGCCTTCGATGACTCGGGTGCTGGCGGGCGGCGGGGGTTAGAACAGGGCGTGTTCGGCGCGGGCGGCGGCGGTGCGGAACGCGTGGGCGGCGTCGGCGGCGGTACGGCCGGGCTCGCTGCTCCACCGGTCGATGGCCTCGCGGTGCAGGGCCTTGGCGGCGGGGTCGTCGGCGTCGACGGCGTGACCGGTGAGGGTTTCCGCGAGGATGGCGAACGCCTGGTCACGGGCAAGGTCGATGCGGTCCCAGTCATACGTCCGGCCGGCGGCTCCCCGCCCGTGGCCGGCGGCGACTTCGAGGGCGCCGCGCGGCCAGCACGGCAACGTGGCCGTACGGCCCGGACCGGCGAACAGGCGTGTGCCCTGGTGGATGCCGACGTGTTCGATGTGGCGGGCGGCCCATTCCAAGATCGCGGCCGGGGTGTCGGCGATGACGATGCTTTCGGGGGTGTGGCGGGTCGGCACGGTGCTGTCCTTCGGGAGAGCGGGGGCGGCGGCGCGCTGCCGCCGCCCCTCGGTCGGCTGCTAGTGGTACGCGGGGATCAGTCGGCGGACCCTTTCCTCTCCGATGCACCCGCCCTTGTGACGGCGCGCGCTCGGCGGCTCTCCGTTGCGTCCGCGCAAGTGGCTCCAGAACTTCGGGCCTTGCCAGTCACACAATTCGCAGCTGAGGAACCAGTGGTTATCGCTGCCGGGGAACCCGGTGAGCACGGCCCGCCAGTGGTGGGCCAGGAGTCCCGCGAACGCGATCTGCGCGCCCTCGATGTTGCGATCGTTGACCGGCATCCGCGGGTGCAGGAGAGGCACCGGCCCGCACAACGGCGTGGGGGCTTCGGCGAGCACCTGGTCCAAGGGGACGGCGCCGATCCGACCGGCGGCGTACTCCTCCGCGAGATGGGCGGCGGCCATATCGGTGCCAGGGGTCCCCTTAGGCGGGCGGCGGAGGTTGCGTTCGCCCTCGGTGGTGAGGACGAGCCAATTCCGGTGCCACCTGTAGGCGCGGCCGATGACCTGGTCTTCGCCAACGATCACGGGGTATCGGCACTGGATGTCGGGGGAGCCGACGCGGTACGTCGGGACGGTGGTGCTGCCCTCGGTCGCGGGGACGATGAGCCTGCCCGCTTCGGTGTCGGGGACGGTGATGGTCGCAGGTCGTTCGAGGAGTTGCGTGGTCATGGTGGTGCCCTGTTCTGGTGAGAGAGGGGCCCGTCCCCTCGGCGTACTCGGCCGCCGGGGGGATGGGTAGGGGCGCGGTTACGCGGCCTCGGCAGGGGCCTGCGGGGCGGCGGTCCATTCACGGCGCGGAGTGATGCCCAGCTCGTCTAGGACCGGGGCGTGGCTGCCGTTGTCCGGGACCCATTCCCAGTCGGCGCCTTCGGTGCCGGGCCGGTCGGTCCAGGTGAGCATGTAGGAGCGGCCGGAGGTGCGGGGGTCGCCGCATACGGCCTGTGCCTCGCGGCGGGTCATCGCCCACAAGGCGCGCTTGCGGGAGCGGCGAGAGTTCTTCGAGGTGATGAGCACCAGTGCCATGCCCTCCTGCCCGTTTGCCCTTTCGGCGGGGGCCGTCGCCGGGGTCGACCTCCCCTCAGGGGCGTGTTGACAGAGAGCCCAGCGGCGCGCTTTCGCGTGCCATGGGCTGGGGTGACTGGTAGGGCACGTCTCAGCCGCCGGTACCGGCTCCTTGATCGGCGGGGCCTGCTGGGCCTGCTCCTGGTGCTCGGCGACCTCGGCCCGAGTCGACTGCTGCATCTCGTCGGCGCTCTTGCGCCCGGACACGTCATCGTAGGGAGCGGTCCAGGTCCAGCCGTGACGATTGTCCGCCGCACGAACGACGCGCTGACCGACGCCGTTGTGAATGTGCGGGATCGTCACCGACTTCGGGTTGACCCGCAGGACCTCGTACCAGGTGCCTCGGTAGAGAACAAAGTCACCGCGCGTGAAGTCGGCCTTCGACCACATCTTGAAGCCGTCGGCCTCGGCGTCCTTGATGACCTGCTCCCAGTGCTGGATCTCTTCCGTCAGCTCCTGGTGCTCGGTCTCCAACTCGGGGTCTGCCGGACTCCGGGAAAACCCCTTGGCGGACTCGCCGCGCTGCCACTTCTCGACCGCGCGGAGGTCGGCCCGCAGCTTGTCGAGACGGCGGAGCGTGCGGCCGGGGTCCTTTTTGAAGCGCTCGTAGTTCGCGGCGGCCTGTGCCCGGCCGGTCCAGTGGGCGGCGCGGTCGCTCTCGCCGATGCTCTTGCGCATCGCGTTGTCCATCAGCGCGTGATCACGGCGGGCGCGGCCCTCGGAGTGGTGTCCGATGAGGATGGGCTGACCGAAAGCGAACCGCTCGGATATCTCGTGGCTCGACTTCCACGCGGCCTCGGAACTCTGGGCGGCGCTGGCGGCGTATCCGCCGAACCTCTCCGCCCGGCCTCCGGCCTTCTCTTCCCGCTCCTTCTCGGCGTCGGAGAACGATCGGCGGTCGGCGTTGTCGATGGTCAACGTGACCTCGAAGCCCGCGTCTCGGAGTCGCTGCGCGAGGAGTTCGAGCGAGGGGGTGTAGGTGGCGTGGTCACGGCTGTGCGGGAGGTACCAGCAGTCAAGGTTCCTGCTCCAGCGGAAGGGCTGGCTCTGGGTCCGGCCGTACTCGCGAAGTCGCAAGATCTCGGCCGATCCGTCGCCACGGCTCGTGCCCTCGATCAGGGTTCCTTCTCGGCGGGTGTGGGTGATCTCGATAGTCACTGAACTGGCTTTTCCTGGTGAGAGTTTGGTCCGTCCGCAGGGCGGACCGTGCGTTGGCAGCGGCGCTGCACCACCGGCGCGGGCCGTGAGGGACGATCGGCTCGCGGGTCGTCGCGCCTGCGCGACGACAGGGGCTGTCGCGCCCCCGCGGGGCGCGTCCGCTGCGGTCCGGTGCCCGTCGTCGGTCGGCGGAGTCGGCCGGCGACGGAGTCGGCCGGCGGCGGTGAACGCACCGGACCTGTCCTGCCGCCCCGAAGGGGTGTCCGCTGGAGTGCTGGGGGGCCTGCCGGTCCGGAGGGTTGCCCTCCCCCGGACCGGCGGGGCCTTGGTCAGCTGCGGTGGAGCGTGTGCCGGGCGGCCGGGTCTGCGTCGGCCAGTCCGGCCCGCTCGCGCCATGCCTGGCGGACGGCGGCGCGGAGCGCGTCTCCGTCGTCGTAGGCGAACCGTCCCCGGCGAAGGCTGCGAACGATGTCGCGGAACGTGTCCTGGTGCATCGTGGTCAGCGTGTCGTCAAGCGGGGTCAGCTCGTGCGGGAACATCGCCTGGACGCTGTCGCCCGGCTGCGGGGCACCGAGGGTGAAGAACCAGACCACGGACATGGTGGCCTCGTCCGCGAACTCCGGCCCGCCGAACGGGCCGACGACGACGGCGGGGCGGGTGTCGAGCTGGTGGCCCCGGAACCAGGGGCCACCGATCACGAGCGTCGCGGTGGGGAAGTCCTGGACGGTGGGCTTCTTGTCGGTCGTGAGCATGTCGTGTCCTGTCTGGTGAGAGATTCCGCCGGGGCCGGTCGGCCCCGGCGGCGGTGTCGCGGTCGGGGGGTTGCCCTCCCCCTTCCGGTACCATTAATTAAACCATGTTCTTGGGTCTGGGTCAACCGGTCACGGCAAGTTCGCGGCGGCGCTCGGCGGCCGTGGTGACGGCGCGGGCGATGGCCCGGCCGATCTCGATGGCCCGGACGGCGGACTCATGCACCGGGGGCTTCTTGTCCTGGGTGATGATGCCCGCGAGCGGCGGCACGACGGCGGGGCCCGGGGCGACGTTCAGGATGAGCGCGGCGACGTGGGCGGCTGAGGCGACTTCGGCGGCGTGCTGGCCGGGAAGGGGGGCGTCCGCCTCGGTGATGCGTCGCCACGCGTGGCCGTACAGCAGGATGCGGACGGCGTTGTCGGGGGCGTCCTGGGTGAAGTCGAACCCTCCGGCCTGCTCGGGGTCCTCGTGGTACTGGTCGCGGTACTGGTTCACCAGGACATCGCGGATGACCTCGGCGGCGAGCGGGGCGGCGGCGGGCGGCTCGTAGGCGTCACCGTCGGTCTGGCTGATGTCGAAAACCGGCCCGGCCTTGAAGCCGGACACCTTGCGCACCTCACCCCCGGCGGTCTCCCCGGCGGCCTCGCGCTGCCCGCCGTCGGCGGCTGCGGCCGTGGCCTCCTGAGTATCCTCGGTCCGGCGCTTGATCGGCGTCCAGATACGGAGGGAGGTGGACCCCTTGGCCGGGAAGCGTCCGGCCTTTCGCCAGTCTCCGGAGCTGAGTACGTGGGTGGCGTTCGGGCACTGGGCGGCGATGGCGATGCAGTTGGTGGGGCTGCGGTCGTCGCGGTCCGGGTGGGTCAGGTTCGCGGCCGTTCGCATGACGGCGGCCCAGAATTCTTCGCTGCCGACCATCGCGCCGTACGCGCGATCCATGACGGCTTCGAGTTCACCGCGCATCTTGGCGGAGTAGGCCCGGCGCTCTTCGTCGGTCATCTTCGGCTTACGGGGCATGTCGCGGTCCTCCTGGCGAGAGGTCGTCCGGGGCCGGCTGGCCCCACGGTGTCGGTCGGGGGGTTGCCCTCCCCCTTCCGACACCACTGCTTAAACCATATTTTTGGGTGATCGGCAACCCTTAAATCCAGTACAAACCCGCCTCGTTGCTCACGGCCCGGTATGCGGCTATGACCTCGTCCTCTATCTGTGTCCAGTGTTCGAGGACATCGGGGGAGGTCTTCTTGTCGCTGGCCGCGCGCATGGCCCTGCGCCACTCAATGGCGATTTTGAGTGTGCGAATTTGGGAGCGGGTCAGCTCCCAACGTCCGGAGTCCGGGAGTTGATCGCCGTAAGCCATCGCTACGGCGTTGTTGATGTGCTCGGTACTGGACCACACATTTTGT
The DNA here is from genome assembly GCF_002941025.1 of Streptomyces sp. QL37. NCBI lineage: Bacteria > Bacillati > Actinomycetota > Actinomycetes > Kitasatosporales > Streptomycetaceae > Streptomyces > Streptomyces sp. QL37. The sequence continues at coordinate 2,599,408 of NZ_PTJS01000001.1, forward strand.
GTGGCCTGGAGCGCAAGAGCGCGCTTGAGGGTGCACCGGAGGTGCGGGGCCTGCACGATCCATTGCGGCTCGATGACGAATATATCGGCGCTCACCACAGGGCCTTTCTGCCCGGGGCGGCGCGCTACGGAAGCGCGCCGCCCTGAAACTTGGGGAATTAGAGGGCGTATCCGTCGACGTATTCGCCGTACTCGCCTTCGGGCGTCTGGACGCTGGGGAGAAAACGGCTCACCGCGAATACAACGGCGTCGGCGATAATCCGGGGCACGTCGTTGAGCACGAGGCTCACCGCGTCGCCGTCGAGTCCGATACGGACCCCTCCCGGTTCAAGGTTCATGTAAACGAAAGCAGATGTGCCATCAACCCGGGTCCGGGCTCCGGGGAGGCGGGCGGAGAGATCGCGTGCGGCCTCCTCGACATCCCGCTGCGTCTCGGCCTGCGCGCGGTTGTGCTCGGTCACCCGCTCGTGAACGTCACGGTGGGCGGGGATGAGGTCGGCGGCGATCCGGGCCGCGATGTCTGCCGGGTCCTCGGTCATGGCGACTCGGACGGTGTCGCGCTCGCCCCTGCGGAACGGGTAGTCGGTGGCGGGGAATGCGCCTCGGATGTGCAGGTGGCCGGGGTCGTCGAACCGCTCGGAGAGGTGAAGCTGTCGGCCGTCCAGGTGGGTGAAGGTGGCGGCGTGGTCCAGCTCCTGGACGCCGTGGCGCGCGGGCTGCGGTCGCCAGTTGCCGCCGAGTTCGAGAGCGATCGGGTGGGCCAGCTCTGCGACGGTGAGAGGCTCGTCCATCGTTCGTTCTCCTGGTGAGAGAGGTTGTCGGCGGCCGGTCGGCCTGCCGCGTGCCGGTCGGGGGTTGCCCTCCCCTTCCGACATCACTAATTAAACCATATTTTAGAGTTGGGGTCAACCCGGATAAGGGCCCTGACCTGGCCTTTTCTTGCACCCACGGCCCACACCCGCCCGGCCGGGCCCGGCCACAACGGGCCTGGGCGGGGCTCCCTCCTCGGTCGGACAGCTCCGCCGCATCAGGGTTCCGGGCGCGGTGTCCTGGCTCGCGTAGCGACCGCGTAGCGGCTCGGCCTGGACGCCGTGCCCGGGTTCCTGGTACGCCCCTTGGGGTGTCCGGCCGAGGAGGGAACCCCGCCCTCACCCGCACCACAACACTCCCGCACCCGACCAACCAGCCCCCACCCCCTCCGAGGAGGACCCGCCGGAGGCAGCCTTCCGCTCTGGCCGGCCCAGCCCTCCACCGATCGGGAATGTTATCCGCTCAGGCTCAATCAGAGTGGGTCAGTCGGGCGTACTCGACTTCGAAACTCGTCCGTAACGTCGAAATCCCCCTCGCATCTGAGGGCTTTGCCGTTGTCCAGGGAGCGGCATCAGGGGCTTCCGCCCGATTGACGCAGGGGCCGTAAGCTCGGCCAACCATTCAGCCGCCCTGTACTGATCTTGCCGGTAGTGCCGCTCTTCATGCCTTCTGTTTCGACGGTCTGGCCTCTGTAGCAGGAATCCGTCGTTCATACGCATCCAGTGCCGACCATCCGCATCGAAGAAAGCGATTCCGCAGATCGTCTGATTATGAGGGGTGACTTGTCTGCCGTAGGCTTCAATGGTAGGCAACCTCAAAGTGAGGGTCTCACCCGAATCAATCCGATGGATCGAGCACCAGATGTCGGTGAACACGTTCTTGTCGTGACCACCATGCATCTGGGCAGCAACGACTCGTAGACGAAAGATTGGAAGATCTGAGTCGTTCCGCGCATACACAGTGTCGTACCTACCCACGTTGTCGGGCACGCTCACCGTCACTTTAGCGGCCTGCTCACGCACCCTGTCGTTTGAGTTCTGTCGATAGACGGTGGTTGCGACGACAAATGACCCGCTTGTGATAATCGCAGAAATCCAAGTGGGGAAATTTCCCCAGTCAACGCTATTCCAAAGCATGAAGAATTTCTACCGCACATTCAGCGGCCCCATGCGGGACTTGAGCAATATCTGAGCCCACGGCCGCCGGAACCGCCGTGGCCAACCTCGCAATAGCCCCAGCCGCATCTTATGGGCGCCGTCCGTTCCAGCCCGCTGAACCAGGCAGACTGCACGCCGGTGCGCCGGTGGAGAGGCAGGGTGACCCGCCGGCCGGGCTCGCGGCGGGGGCGCAGGATCGGCTTCCGGTACAGATTCCGCGGATCGGCTGTGGCACACGGCAGTCATGGCGTCGTCGGCTGCGGTGACGGCCAGGATCGCGGCCTGTCTGGCGACCTGGATGCCAGTCTGCGGAGACGGGTCTCCTGCCATGGCGGCCTGGGGACGGACGGCACAAGCGTTCTCGGGCATGCGGATTCCTCGGGTGTCTCAGTGGTGCGGGCGGCAGCGTGCCGGGGCCTCGCCGTGGGGTGCCGCCCGTGGTCGCGCGGAGCGCGACGGACAGTGCCGTCGTGCCCGAAGGGCACGCCCTTCGGCCCGGCATCCGGACGGGGCGGAAGGGCCGCCCGCGGCCCGGACGCTCCGGCCGGCCGCGAGCCGGGCCAGGCTGAGCCGTCCCGGAGGGACGCCCTTCGTACGGGGGCCGGTGAGCGCGGTCGGCCGCCGACGCGGTCGGGCCCGGACGGCGGTGGGCGGAGCGTCCGGGCCGCGGGCGGCTCGATGCTGCCCACCCCACGGCCCGGCGGCCGGGGTCCGGCCGGGCGGTGGCTCCCGCCCGGCCGGACCTGCTACGCGGCGACCGGTTCGCGTGCGGCGACGCGGCACCGGGTGAGTACGGTCTGTGCGGTCTCGCCGTAGATGCTGTGGTCCTTGACCGTGCCGGTCAGCTCGACCTCGTCGCCCTGGTCGGGGACGTCGGCGGCAGAGCTGAACCAGACGAACACGTTGCCGCTCGGGTCCATGAACTTCACCAGTCGGCGGCGCTGGGTCTGGTAGCCGTACGTCCGGCCCTCCAGCTCGATCACGGTGGTGACGGTGGCGGGGGTGGTGATGCGCTCGCCCACGGTGCCCTGCGGCTTGCTGTTCTGCGCGGCCTGCTCGGTGGCTTCCTTCTCCTGGTCGCGGTACCAACCGGCGATGGCGGACACGAGCGTCGGCAGGTGGCGCGGGTCGACGGTCTCCCCCTTGGCGAGCTGGCCCACCTTGTGGCGATAGTCGGAGAGGCTGCCGAATCCCTGGACGGCCCATGCCCGGACGGCGGCGGCGGTGGTCGGCGCGTCGGGGTCGGCGTCGATGGCGGCCCGCCAGTCCATCGGGGCCTTGCGGTCGAAGAAGTACGCTTCGACGCCGTCGGCGGTCGGCTGGGTGTTCTTCCACTGCTCGGACCGGCTGTACAACCTGCCTTCGGTCTTCACGATGGCGGCGGTCACCCGCAGGACCTCGATCACCGGGACGCGGAGATCGGCCGGGATGCCGCCCTCCTCGCCGTCCCAATCGGAGTCCTTCAGCGTGCCGAACCGCCACAGGGCCTCAAGGCCCTTGATCGGCAGGCCGGTGCACGGCTCGACGCACGTCGTGCCCAACTGCCGCATCTCGCCGTTCTCGTGGCGGGCAAGGTAGGTGGCGGTGCGGTGCCTGGCGACGGCGCACCCGTGGCAGAAGTTCTCGATGGCGCGGTACTGGCGCGCGGCCTCAGCGTCCTGCTCGGGCAGACCGGGGAACAGGCTGGTGATCGTCTCGCCCTCCTCGTCGTGGTCCAGGCGGGCGATGACGGTCCAGCCGTGGTGACGGGGGATGTCGCCAGAGATCGTCACGGTGACGGCGGGGCGCGTGCCGATCACGCGGCCGTCAAGGTCGCGGTAGTCGGCAAGGAACGGCTCGGAGATGTCGAGCGTGTACGCGGTGAGGTGGTGGACGGCGGCGCGGGTGTTGGTGGCCTCGACAAGCCGACGGACGCGGGACTGGACCGTGGCGGGGATGGAAAACCGCATGGCTGCGCTGGTCATCGTGGGTGCTCCTGCTGGTGAGAGAGGGATCGCGGGCCCGGCCGGGCGGGTTGCCCTCCGCGTACGGCCGGGATCGGGCCGGCTGACGGCCCGACGTGTCGGAGGGGGGTTGCCCTCCCCCTCCGACACAATTAATTAAACCAAGTTTTGAAGTGCGGGGCAAGCAACCCGACCTGTGATGTCGAGTGCGGCGCGGTCGCGCAGGAATGCGGCGAACAGGGCGGCGGTGTATCTGTCGGCGGTGCCGTACGTGCGGCGGCAGTCCAGCGCGCCGACGCGCTCGCCCCGGTGGCGGACGGGGAACGGCTGGCCGGGGGCCGGGATGGCGAGCGCGTACAGTCCGCGCGGGGTGTCCACGCGCAGGACGACGGCGGCGGCCTGGTGGTCGTAGGCGGCAGACCAGCGGGCGGGGCCGATGCCGAACTCCGCGAGTCCGCCCGCGATGGCGCGGGCCTGCATGATGTCGGCGGTGGTGCCGGGGTCGGGCTCGGCGGGGGCGGGGACGCATCCGCAACCGTGGTCGTCGGCGTGGGTCTCGAACAGAGCTGTACGGGTCACTGTGGGGCTCCTGGGGCTGCCGGGGGCGGGCGGTTCCCGCCCCCGGCGTCGGACGGCTGAGGTGGTTAGGCGGCGGCTTCGTCGTCGCTGGCCGGGTCCTCGGCTTCCTCGGCCTCCGGCTCGCCCGTCTCCTCGTCGTCGGTGCCGGGCTCCTGCTCGGTCTCCGGCTCACTGCCGGACGTGATCGCGCGGGGCTTCTTCTTCGACGGGTCGTAGGGCTCCTCGTCCACGACCGACTGCTCAATGGGCGTGAGCGGGTACCCGAGGGACACGAGCACCTGGAACCACCGGCCGGTGGGCTTCCGCGTCCACGGGGCGTGCTGGCTGTCCGTCCGCCACGCCGACCGGGTCGCGCACTTCTCCCGGACAGCGGCAATGGCGGCGAACTGAAGCTGAGGGGCCCGGCGCGGGTCCTTGGCGACGTGCCCGGCAAAGCTGCTCCGGTCCTTCGCCTGCTCGGCGTTCAGCCCCAGGAATCCGGCCAGAATCTCCGTGGTGCCCTCCTTGTTCAGGTCGTCGGAGATACCCCAACTTCCGTTCAGCAGAGCGTTATTGACGTGCCCGATCAGACTGTTGGTGGTGTTCTTCGGGAGGTTGCGCCGCTTGATCAGATCCGTAATCCACTTCCGGCGCAGGGCCTCGGCCGCGTCCCAGTCGATGTTCCCCTTCTTGACGGCGGCGCGGGCGGCGCGCTCGGCCTCCTTAACGGCGGTGGTCATCGTGCCGCCGCTGGCGCTGGCACCCTCGGGCACCGTGTGCCCGTACAGGCCGGGGGCGGAGCAGTAGGGCTCGTACCGGTCCCCCGCCGCTCATCGAACACCCAGACAAGACCCTTGCACTCGGCGTGCTCCTCGGTGCTGATGCCGCGCAGTCGCCACACGGGCATGGCGCGCTCGGACAGTTCCTCGGCGTCCCTGATCTTCTGCCCGGCCGTCTCCAGCTCCGCGCGGTGCGCCTCCGCCTTGTTCCGCTTGTCGCGCTTGGTCCGCTCGATGGCGATGGCCCAGTCAACGTCTCCCTCGTCGGCGTCGTCCTCGGCGGCGGCCAAGGTGATCGCGGCGAGTGCTTCGGCGTCGTCGGCGAACTCCGAGAGCGCGGCCAGGTGCTCGAAAGTCCACTCGTAGCTGCCCGCGCCGCTGACGGCGGCGCTCAGCTTCTCGTCAGACCTGACCTTGACCAGCGTCTTGACGTCCTTCTGCCGAACGCCTGCGGCCTTGGCGATGCGGCCGACCTGCGCGCCCGCTTCGGCGGCGCTAAACATGGCCTGGTTCATCTCGGACGTGGTGAGGCTCTTACGGTGCCGGGCGGTCGTGATCATGTCGAGGAACTGCCCGGCCGCGTCGCGGTCGTCGTCCTCCCACTCGTACGGCAGGTGGGTAAGCCCCGCGTCCGTCGCTGCGTGGTAGCGACGGTTTCCGTCGTTGACCTGGAGGACTCCGCCGTCGAGCCGCTGAATCTTGACGGGGATGCGGCACCCCTCGGTGCGGAGCGAGTCCACGAACGGCGCGTTGAGGTCGAGATCTTCACGGGCGTTCTTCGGGTGCGGGGTGAGCGCGTCGATCCGGATGACGGGACGGGGCGTGACCGGCACGGCCTCCAGCCCTGCGGCGACGGCGGCGGCCAGCCGCTGGAACCCGTCGATGACCTGCGGCACGTCGCCGTGGGTACGGACGACATACAGCGGCTCCACGACGCCGTTGTCCTTCACGTCGGCCAGTAGATCGGCCGGGGCCTCGATGTCGCGGACGTTGCCGGGGTGCGCGGCGAGTTCGGCGACCGTGAGGGTCGGCCACGGGGCAGGGGCAGCCTGAACGCCGGCCTGGGTCTTGGTGTTCGCCATCGGTCCTTCTCTTCCTGGTGAGAGTTGTTCGGACCCTTCGGCCCGGTGACGGTGTCGGTCGGGGGGTTGCCCTCCCCCTTCCGATACCATTAATTAAACCATGTTCTTGAAGGTGGGGCAACCGGGGATGCCGTGATCGCCGTCACTCGGGTGCAGGGCGGCGGTGGCGCGGATCATCGCGGCGGCCTCGGCGGTGGTCCGCTCGGGCTCGTCTCCCCAGCACCACAGGAGGGTGCGCCGGTAGGCGTCCTCAGTGAGCTTCAGCTTTCGCCACCGGACGCCGGACACAGGGCGGCCGTTGATGTGGTTGCTGAGCACCACAAGGGAGTCGAACAGGGCGCGTTGGAAGATGTCCCACGGTTCACCGCGTACGGACCAGCGGGGCCGGACGGAGCGCACGCCGCGTTCCCACGCGTGCAGCACGGTGCACGGGGCGGTGTCGCCCATCCGGCCGGGCTGCCAAAGGTGGTCGCCCTGGTAGAGGCCGACGCGTTCGATGTGGTCGGCGGCGGCGGTGAGGATGCGGGCGGGGGTGGCCGGTGGCTTTCGAGCGGGCACGGTCATGCCTCCTGGGGTAGGTCGCGGGCTCGGCGGCCGGGGGGCGGCGGATGGCCACCCCCCGGCCTTGACGGGGTTACGCGGCTATGGACCCGGCCGTGGTGCGGCCGATCCGCTTACCGCCGATGTCGGCACGGCTGCCCGCCATCCATCCGGCTCCGTACCCGTTGCCGGTCATGGTGGTGGTGCCACCCTTCCGTGCACGCGGGTACGCCTGCTGGTAGCTGCGCGAGACGACGGCCTTGCGGTCCGCGAGCACGAGGGCCGCGCTGCGGCCGGTGGCGGTGGTCTCGCCCCTGGCCTCGTCGCGTGCGCCGCGCTCGGCCTCCTCGATGCGGTCGCCCACCCGGTTGATGAAGCCGAGAAGCCAGGACCGACGCCAGGCACGCGCACCGTGGCCCGGCGGGACCGACTGAGCGGCCAGTCCGCTGTTCATCTGGAGGAGAAGGGAGGTGTAGAGCAGTTCGACACGCTGAAGGTCGCTCGCGTACCCGAAGATGTGCACTCGGCGGGCCGGGCCGCCGCCGTCCCGGCCAAGGTGGATCAGCTCACAACCGAGGGCGAGCGCGATGCGGTTGATGAGTCGGACACGCTCCATCGCCCACGGATTGTCCAAAACGATCTTGCGGCCCGTCGGGGCGTCGCTGGCCGGGTTGGCGTCGTTGAGCATCGCCTGTTCGACGCCGTACTTCACCATCATTTCGAACGCCCGCTTCCAGGCCAACTCCGCCTCCGGAGTGCGGGGGTCTTCCGCCTTGGCCAGCAGGGCGCGGATGGTTTCGAGCTTCGCGGGTGCCTTCGTGGTGCTCACGTTCGTTCTCCTGGCGAGAGAGGTTGTCGGTGGCCGGTCGGCCTGCCGTGTGCCGTTCGGGGGTTGCCCTCCCCTTCCGGCATCACTAATTAAACCATGTTCTAGGGGTTGGGTCAACCCGGATACGGGCTCCGACCTGGCCTTTTCTCACGTCCCACGGCCCGCACCCGCCCGGCCGGGCCCGGCCACAACGGGCCTGGGATCACGCCGACCTCGCGGCCGATCTACAGAAAACCCGTACCAGCGTATTTCTACACACCCTTGTGCGCAGAACTACACTCGAACCATGCAGAAGGATGCGACATCGCCACTTGAGGACGAGGGCCAGCTCCGTGAGCTGGAAAGTCTCGGCACCCCGGTCACCTTCCAGGCCGGGCAGACGATTTTCACGGAGGGCCATCCGTCCCACACCGTTCTCCTCCTCAAGAAGGGGCACGTGATTGTAAGCAAGGCCGGAGACGGCTCGGAGATCCTCCTCGCGACCCGAGGCCCGGGCGTCGTCTTGGGCGACGAAGGCGTCCTCATGTCCGAGGTTCGGTCCGCCAGCATTCGCGCCCTGACCGAGGTGTCTGGCGTGGACGTTTCAGCCGAGGCCCTCCTCCGCTTTATTAACGAGAAGAATTTGTGGTCCGAGATGTACCGCAGCGCTGTCGTCCGCCGCCGCGAGTCCGACGAGGAACGAGCCCTCCTCGCGCGGCACAGCGTCAAGGTCCGCCTGGCCCGATGGCTGGTGGCGATGGCCGAGGAGATGGGCGAGCAGACGGGGGGCGACTGGCTGATTGACGTCGCTTTTTCCCAGCAGGACATCGCGAGCCGGATCGGCTCCTCGCGGGAAGGAGTCGCCGCGGCACTCCGCCACCTTCGGGAAGAAGGGCTGGTCAGCACGGGGCGCCAGACACTCATCCTGCACGATGTCCACGCTCTACGCGCTACAGCACAGCTGAAGGAGTAGACGTACGCACCTCTATGTGTAATTCTACACAGACGAAAGTGGACCCCTTCCAGCGGAGTCCACGCGTGAACACATGGGGGAGTTTTGACTCTTCAGGTGATCGGAGCCCTGTGCATTCTCGTCTCCCTGATCGGCGAGGGACTGAAGATCAGCGAGGTGGAGGTCCGCCGGCTCTCTCGAGCCCGCGCGATCACACTGGCCGCGCTGGGCGTTCTCTTCATCGCCTTGCCACTGGTGACAGGAGGCCTCGGCTCCTGACCTTCAACCCCGTCCGACGAATCCGTGGTGAACCGTGTCAGAGCAACTGGGCCCCTTCCAAGGCATATGGGATGCATGGATCGAGGTCGAGCAAGAGATCGCCCAAAAGCCGCTGGAGCACTTCGAGCGAGCGACTCAGATTCAGTTCGAGGAGCTGAAGGAGCACCTCGCCCGAGGTGACCGTGAAGCGGCGGCCCGCGAGCTCGTCGACGTCGTGAGCATCGCTCTGAACCATCTCCGGAACCTCGGGTTCACTCCGCAAGAGATCGCGGGGGTAGCACAGGACCGGGCGGATCGGCGGATGAAGGGCCAGGCGAAGGAGATCCTTGAGAAGTACAGGAAGACCTACGGGATCTAATGCTGTGACCGCGTAGCTTCGCCGGGATGGTCCTTGTGGCGGGTTGGATGTGGGTGACGTCCGATCCGACTGATGGACGCGTGGTGGCCGAGCCCGTTCGTGTGCGAAGACTGACCGATCAGGAGGATCAGAAGTCGCGCGCCGGGGCAGCATGTCGGCCACCGCGAGCCCCACACCGCAGCTGCTGCCATCGAGTTCGGCACCCCTGCCGACGCTCCCCTGCCCCTCGCCGATCTGGCTCGAAATGTCCGCGGACCTGTGCCTACGGTGCGTGCGATGAGAAGCGTTTTCGGAGAACTGGGAGCACGAGTGAGCACGACTCCAGCAGCATCGGTGAGCGCAGCAGAGCTACGACGGCGAGTTCGCGCTGTCGAAGCGCTCCAGGCGAAAACCCGGGGGATGGCTGCGGCCAATGTACTGACCACCCGCGAGGGGGCGGTGAAGGCCGCACGGGCAAAGGACGAGGCCGACGTCGCAGCGCGGGAAGCCGCCGCCGTAGCTCTGCGGCTGTTCGACAACAACGCCGAGTTGGTCTCGGACCTTCTGGGTGTGCCGGCGGAAGAACTGGAACGCGAAGCAAAGCCTGTTACCGCCGCTCGCGCGAAGGAGATCATCGAATCGCTGCGTGCCCGCGCCGAGCGGCCCCGCACCACCCGGATCCGTAAGCCTCGGGTGGATACGGCAGACGCGTCTTCCTCGACCTCGGGCGCCCCGGCTCCGGTCGTCACGGCGGACGACAGCCGGGCTGATGCAGCCTGAGAACGACATCGGGCCCGGACTTTTCCCGCTCGCGGCGGTGAACGGGTCTGGGCCCGTTCACGTTGACGAGCAACTTTCCCTCATCGGTGAGCCAACACCCGTTCGTATACCGGCTGTTGACTGGATGTCCTGGCTGGCCAACGAGTCCGTTCAGGCCCGGTACTGGGCAAAGGTCTACCGAACCTCGTCAACCGAGGACTGCTGGTTCTTCTTCGGCGGGATCTCCAGCACCGGCCACGCCAGCTTCAGGGCCGCCTCGCGGCCGGGCAGGACGCGACGCAGCACGGTGCCAGGCCACCTCTACGGGTACCAGCTCGCGCACGGTGTCATCCCTCGGCTCGGTTGGGGCACCGACAGCCCGACCGTCTGCCACACCTGCGACAACCACTCCTGCCAGCAGCCGGCGCACCTGCGCCTGGGGACTGCGGCGGAGAACCGGGCCGAATGGCTGGCCCGCCGCAGAGACCCGGGTAGCCCTCTCGCCGACCTTCGCGGCCCGGCCGGACGCTCCCGCGCCATAGGCGCCGCCATCCGGGTCGGCCAGACGAACCACGAGTCAGACGATTAGATCGTGCGCCGTATCCGAGCTGCCATGTCGGCCGGCCGCCCTCTCACCTTTTCCAGTGACCGGCTGCCATCGTGGGGACTGCTACAGGTACTGGCAGAGGCACTGTGCGCTTCCATTCCGGGCACTGCGTTCCCCGCGGAGGAACAGAAGCTGCACGGCTTCTGGTTGGCAGCGACGGGAGGAGGCGGGCCTCCTCCCCACTCGAGCGAGCCCTCGCAGGTACGAACGGCAAGCGCCAGCGAGATCGAGGCGCCAACGCCAGTGCTCGCAATGCGTATCGAGTGGGCACGCCCTTCGGACATGAGCGTCCGCAACCGGCGTGCACTGCGATCTATTGTGACCCATGCGCTTTCAGACATCGGGTATACCTCGGAAGGTCCTCACCGACGCGACATGAGCGCGGGCAGCGTCGTCAGCGTCGACGCACGACACGAAGATCCCGCCCTCACAACGGCCACGTTCCTTGCAGGCATTGAGGACTCCCTACGCCACTCAGGCGTTCCAGGCGGCTATCAGGGATCGACGTTGAACTTCCTGGCGCACCTTGGCCCATATTCTCTCCCCGCCACCCTGGACAGGACAGCAAAGGCTGTCGCAGAGCTCGATGAGCTTTGGCGTCATCAGCAGACCCAGGACCTCTTCAGTGCTGACGAGGACGTCTCCGCGCTCCTTGCTGACGCGCTTCTAAGCCTCGACCGATATGACCCGTTAGCGTGGGAGTGGGCATACGGGAAAATTCCCCTGCTCAGGACGGATAGGGGTCCACAGGACCTTGGCGACTACAAGGTCTGGGTACGCACACGCGCGAGCGGGACCGGAGGGTACACAGACAGCCTTCTACCCTTCTGAGATCCGTCAACCGACGAGGCCACTCGACCGACGCCCGGGCTCTCGAACGCCGGCACTGATGGGTCCAGGTATCTCCTCAGGCCACCTCGGCCAGAGCTTGAGGCACCTTCGCCGCCATCGCCCACTCAACGGCGGCCACGACTTCATCATCCGAGGCCTCCAGCAGGTGTCCATACCGGTCGACGGTCGTCGTGATCGACTCGTGGCCGAGGCGGGCCTGAATCACGGGCAGCGGGACCTTGCCGGCGATGAGCCAGGAGGCGTGCGTGTGGCGGAGGTCGTGGACGCGCGGACGCTTGGTGAGGCCGACGGCGTTGGCGGCGCCGATGGCAGGCTTCCAGCGGTGTGCGTAGAACACGCCGGAGTGCCAGGCCCCGCCTTCTGGCGCGGTGAAGATCAGGTCGGTCGGCTTCTTCCCCTGGCAGCGGCGCTGGAACAGCTTCACCTGCTCCGGGGTGAGCACGAGCGTCCGGCGTGACTTGTTGGTCTTGGGGGCGCCGAGGAACGTCCCGCCCTCTCCACGCCGCTTCCAGGCGCGCTGCACGCGGAGCGTCGGCCGCTTCGACGCGAAGGTGAAGTCCCGGGGTTGCAGAGCGGTTATCTCGCCCCATCGGAGGCCGGTGCTCGCCAGGGCATCGACGATGTCGACGGCGTCGGCGCGCACGTGTGTCTTGAGGAGTGCGTACTCCTCGGGTTCAAGGAAGACCTCGTCATCCTCGGTGTCGTTCCCCTTGGGCAAGCGCGTGTGGGCGCAGGGGTTCGAGTCGCGCAGGGCGGGATCCGCGCTCACGGCGGACTGGAAGATGCTGTAGAGCAAGCCGTGGAGGTTGGCGATGGTCTTCGGGGCGTACGGCCGGCGCTTCGTACCCGCGGGGTGCAGCGGGCCGGGCCTCCCGTTCTGAAGGTCCAGAATCCACTGGCTGACGTGGTTCCGGGTAAGCCTGCTCCCCCGATCCGAGACTGACAGCTCGCCGAACCACGGGATCATGTGGTTATCGATGAAGCTGGTGTAGTTGGTTCTGGTGTGCTCTGATATGTCAGTTAGCAGCCCAACGTAGGCGTGCGCATAGACCGGAAACTTCTCCGAGTCCGGCATCGGCGGTTCGCCCGTCTCGACGAACCCCTTCCCCTTGACCCACCCCGGCGGCCATTGCTGTCCGTGACCGTTGACCAGATCGCGGAAACGTTTCGCCTGATCCTCGTCATCGAAGGTTTCACGGCACCAGTCCCCTGTTCGGGACCCGCCGGCCCGCCAGACGATGGTGTACGAGGGGTCTCCCGACAGCCGGGAATTGGTCTTGATCGAAGCCATGGAGAAATCGTACGGGGCTTCGGTGTGGCGTTTGTGTGGCGAACGCGACGCCTGCGCTAGCGTGAAACCTGCGTTCTCGCAGGTCACGACGTTTCTGCTGTGGTGGGGCGGGTGGGACTCGAACCCACGGCCGACGGATTATGAGTCCGCTGCTCTAACCGGCTGAGCTACCGCCCCGTGTCGGCGTGGCGCGTACAAGTGTGCGCGCCTTCTGCCGCAGCATAGCCGGTCATACGATCTCCTGCTGCGGATGGTCGGCTTCGCATGACCATGAAGACTGCGCTGCGTGCTGCCCGGTTCCGGGCGGTGCGGAATCGCCCCGAAAGTGTCACGACCGCCCTCGTACGGGCACACGAAAAAGGACCCCGAAGGGCCCTTCTCCGTATCGCTCCCCCGACTGGACTCGAACCAGTAACCCTCCGGTTAACAGCCGAATGCTCTGCCAATTGAGCTACAGGGGATCGCGCTCCCCCGACTGGACTCGAACCAGTAACCTGCCGGTTAACAGCCGGCTGCTCTGCCAATTGAGCTACAGGGGATTGCTGCGTTGCCTCGAATCGTACCTGCCTGGCGGCTGCCGAGCGGCGCGCGTTCGCTGCGACACATACATTAGCGCAACCAGGGGGGTGCTCCGCCAATCGGTATCTCCCGGGGTGATCTCGGTGTGTGCGGGTAGGCGGTCAGCACACGTCGCACGGAGCGTAAGGAAGGGTGGCAGCCATGCGGTACCGGCTCACGTTCATCGCCGGAGCGGCGCTCGGTTACGTGCTCGGCACGCGTGCCGGGCGTGAGCGTTACGAGCAGCTGAAGAAGGCGGCGCAGACACTGGCCGAGAACCCCGCCGTGCGCAACGCGGCGGAGTCCGCCGCGCACGGAGGCCGGGACTTCGCCGGCAAGGCCTACCACTCGGTGAGCGAGAAGGTCGGGGACAAGGTCCCCGTGTCCGTCTCCGCCCGGGTGCGCTCACTGCGGGAGCGCAACGGCCACAGCGGCAGCGACGACTGGGGCACGACGAACACCTGAGGCCCGTTCCGTACCGGGCGCGCGCCCGGTACGGAACGGTCCGCGTACGGAACGGTCTCCGGGTGCGGCAGAATCGTGCCCATGGGCATAGTGGCCGGCTTGGACAGTTCATCCGCCTTCACGCACATCGTCGTCTGCGACACGGACACCGGTGCGGTGCTGCGGCAGGGATACGCCGCGCATCCCATCGAGGCCAAGGCCTCGGAGGTGGATCCGCAGGCGTGGCTGCTCTCACTCGGTGAGGCGGCCTCAGGAGGGCTGCTCGAAGGCGTGCAGGCCATCGGTGTGTCCGCGCAGCAGCACGGGCTGGTGCCACTGGACCACCAGGGCAATCTCGTCCGGCCGGCGCTGCTCGGCAACGACCGGAGGGCACAGGCCGCCGCGGCCGATCTGATCGACGGACTCGGCGGGCGGCAGCCCTGGGCCGAGGCCGTAGGGGCCGTGCCGCAGGCCGCGCAGCCCGTGGCGAAGCTGCGCTGGCTGGTGCGGTCGGAGCCGGAGAACGCGCAGCGGGTCGCCGCCGTCCTTCAGCCGCACGACTGGCTGGTGTGGCAGCTCCTCGGCCGGCCCGCCCGCCGTACGACCGATCGCGGTGCCGCGTCCGGCACCGGTTACTGGTCGGCGGGCTCCGGGTCCTACCGGCCCGATCTCGTGGAACTCGCGCTCGGCCATCAGGCCGCGCTGCCGGAGGTCCTCGGCCCGGCCGACGCCGCGGGGACGACTCCGGAAGGTCTGCTGATCTCGGCGGGCACCGGCGAGACCATGGCCGCGGCCTTCGGGCTGGGTGTCGCGGTCGGGGACGCCGTGGTGTCGCTGGGCGCCTCGGGTTCGGTGATGGCCGTGCACCACGAGGCGCTGGCCGATCCCACGGGGATGATCACCTCCTTCGCCGACGCGACCGGCATGCATCTGCCCGTGGTCCACACGTCGAACGCGGTACGCGCGCTGCGCGGCACGGCCGAGATGCTGGGTCTGGAGGGCCTCGACGAACTGTCCGCGCTGGCGCTGAAGTCGACCCCCGGTTCCTCGGGGCTCGTCCTGCTCCCCTATCTGGAGGGCGAGCGCACCCCGCACCTGCCGCACACCGCGGGAACGCTGAGCGGGCTGCGGCGCGAGTCGATGAAGCCCGAGCATCTGGCGCGGGCCTCCTTCGAGGGGATGCTGTGTTCGCTGGCCGACGCCCTGGACGTACTGCGGGACCGGGGGGTGGAGGTGCGGCGGGTGTTCCTGCTGGGTGCCGCCGCCGAACTGCCCGCCGTGCAGGCGCTGGCCCCCGCCCTGTTCTCCACCCAGGTCGTCGTGCCGCAGCCGGCGGAGTACGCGGCGTTGGGCGCCGCCCGGCAGGCGGCGTGGGCCCTCGGGGTCTCGGAGGGGAAGCTCGACCCGAGGACTCCCCCGGCCTGGCAGGGCGCGGCGGCGCAGGTGCTGGAGCCCGGTGAGGAGCTCGACGTGGGCCGCGCGGTACGCCAGCAGTACGGGGCGACGAGGGACCAGATCCACCCCGGAGCGTTCGGCGGAACCGCCTGAGCGGAGCGGTCCCGGAATTTGACCGGGACTTGGACAAAAGCGTTGGCAGTCGGGGTGGGGGGTGCCGGAGTATGGACCGGCCTCTGCCCTCGCCGACTCCGAGAGACTTCGCGTGCTCATAAAACTCCTGCGGACCTATCTGGGTCCGTACAGACGTCCCATCGTGCTGCTGGTGTTCCTCCAGCTGCTGCAGACCTGCGCAAGCCTCTATCTGCCCAGCCTCAACGCGGACATCATCGACAACGGTGTCGTGCAGGGTGACACGGGTTACATCCTGGAATTCGGCGGCGTGATGATCGCCGTCAGCGTCGTCCAGATCGTCTGCAACATCGGAGCGGTCTACTACGGCGCCCGGACGGCGTCCGCCCTGGGACGCGACGTGCGGGCGTCGATCTTCGGCCGGGTGCAGTCGTTCTCCGCACGCGAGGTGGGACGGTTCGGGGCGCCCTCGCTGATCACCCGTACGACCAATGACGTGCAGCAGGTCCAGATGCTCGTCCTGATGGCGTTCACCCTGATGGTGTCGGCCCCCATCATGTGTGTCGGCGGCGTCATCATGGCGCTCGGGCAGGACGTCCCGCTGTCGGCGGTGCTGCTGGCCGTGCTGCCCGTGCTCGGCGTCTCGGTGAGCCTCATCGTGAGGCGGATGCGGCCGCTGTTCCGCACGATGCAGGAGCGGCTGGACACGGTGAACCGTGTGCTCCGCGAGCAGATCACCGGCAACCGTGTCATCCGCGCCTTCATCCGTGACGGCTACGAGGAGGAACGCTTCCGCGGCGCCAACACGGAGCTGACGGACGTCGCGGTGTCGACGGGGCGGCTGATGGCCCTGATGTTCCCGACGGTGATGACGGTGGTCAACCTGTCGTCCATCGCCGTGGTCTGGTTCGGTGCGCACCGCATCGACAGCGGCGGGATGCAGATCGGGGCGCTGACCGCGTTCCTCGCCTATCTGATGCAGATCGTCATGTCGGTGATGATGGCCACCTTCATGTTCATCATGGTGCCGCGTGCCGAGGTCTGTGCCGAGCGCATCCAGGAGGTTCTGGAGACCGAGTCGAGCGTGGTGCCGCCCACCGCTCCGGTCACGAAGCTGCTCAAGCACGGTCATCTGGAGATACGGGGCGCGGAGTTCCGCTTCCCGGGCGCCGAGGAGCCGGTGCTGCGCTCGGTCGATCTCGTGGCGCGGCCCGGGGAGACGACCGCGATCATCGGGTCGACGGGCAGCGGGAAGTCGACGCTGCTCGGTCTCGTGCCGCGGCTGTTCGACGCGACGGACGGCGATGTGCTCGTCGACGGTACGGACGTACGGACGCTGGACCCGGTCCTGCTGGCGAAGACCGTGAGCCTGGTCCCGCAGAAGCCGTACCTCTTCTCGGGGACGGTCGCGACGAATCTCCGCTACGGCAATCCGGACGCGACCGACGAGGAGCTGTGGCACGCGCTGGAGGTGGCGCAGGCGAAGGACTTCGTGGAGCGGCTGGAACACGGGCTGGACGCGCCGATCGCCCAGGGCGGCACCAATGTCTCCGGTGGCCAGCGGCAGCGGCTCGCGATCGCGCGGACGCTGGTGCAGCGGCCGGAGATCTACCTCTTCGACGACTCGTTCTCCGCCCTGGACTACGCGACGGACGCCGCGCTGCGCGGTGCGCTGTCCCGCGAGACGGCGGGGGCGACCGTGGTGATCGTGGCGCAACGGGTGTCCACGATCCGTGACGCCGACCGGATCCTGGTGCTGGACGAGGGCCGGGTCGTCGGGGCGGGCACCCACCACGAGCTGATGGACGGCAACGAAACCTACCGGGAGATCGTGCTCTCCCAGCTGACGGAAGCGGAGGCCGCCTGATGGCCGGGCCGGGCGGACGGATGATGGCGGGGCCCACCGAGCGGTCCATGGACTTCAAGGGGTCCGGGAAAAGGCTCCTGAGGCGGTTCAGCAAGGAGAAGTCCTCGCTGTACCTGATGCTGGGCGCCGGAACGCTGAGCGTGGCGCTCTCCGTGGTGGGGCCCAAGATCCTGGGCGGGGCCACCGACCTGATCTTCGCGGGTGTCGTCGGGCGGCAGATGCCGGACGGCACGACGAAGGAGCAGGCCATCGACGGCCTGCGCGAGCGGGGCGACGGCGGGCTCGCCGACATGCTGACCGGGGTGGACTTCACCCCCGGTGACGGCATCGACTTCGGCGCGGTGGGCCAGGTCCTGCTGGCGGCGCTGGTGGTGTACGTCGGCGCGGGGCTGCTGATGCTGGTGTCGACCCGGCTGTCGATCCGGGTGATCAACCGGGTCGTGTTCCAGCTGCGCGAGGACCTCCAGACCAAGCTGGCGCGGCTTCCGCTGTCCTATTTCGACCGGCAGCAGCGCGGTGAGGTGCTGAGCCGGGCGACGAACGACATCGACAACATCTCGCAGACGATGCAGCAGACGATGGGCCAGCTCATCAACTCCCTGCTGACCATCGTCGGCGTGCTGATCATGATGTTCTGGATCTCGCCGCTGCTCGCCCTGGTCGCGCTGGTGACGATCCCGCTGTCCGTCTTCGTCGCGGCGCGGGTCGGCAAGCGGTCGCAGCCGCACTTCGTGGCGCAGTGGAAGGTGACGGGCAGACTCAACGCCCACATCGAGGAGATGTACACCGGGCACGCCCTGGTGAAGGTCTTCGGGCGGCAGGAGGAGTCCGCGAAGGACTTCGCCGAGCAGAACGACGCGCTGTACGAGGCCGGGTTCAAGGCCCAGTTCAACAGCGGGATCATGCAGCCGCTGATGATGTTCGTGTCGAATCTGAACTACGTGCTGGTCGCGGTCGTCGGCGGTCTGCGGGTGGCGTCGGGTGCGCTGTCGATCGGTGACGTGCAGGCCTTCATCCAGTACTCACGGCAGTTCTCGATGCCGCTGACGCAGGTCGCGTCGATGGCGAACCTGGTGCAGTCCGGCATCGCCTCCGCGGAGCGGGTCTTCGGCCTGCTGGACGCCGAGGAGCAGGAGCCCGACCCGGAGCCGGGCGAGCGGCCCCAGGAGCGGCGCGGCAGCGTCTCGCTGGAGAACGTGTCCTTCCGTTACGACCCGGAGAAGCCCCTCATCGAGGACCTCTCGCTGAGCGTGGAGCCGGGCCACACGGTCGCGATCGTCGGCCCGACCGGCGCCGGCAAGACGACGCTGGTCAACCTGCTGATGCGGTTCTACGAGGTGACGGGCGGCCGGATCGTCCTGGACGGGGTCGACGCGGCGAGGATGTCGCGTGACGAACTCCGCTCGGGCATAGGCATGGTGCTCCAGGACACCTGGCTGTTCGGCGGCACGATCGCGGAGAACATCGCCTACGGCGCCTCGCGCGAGGTCACCCGTGAGGAGATCGAGGAGGCGGCGAGGGCGGCCCACGCCGACCGCTTCGTGCGTACGCTGCCCGACGGCTACGACACGGTGATCGACGACGAGGGGACCGGGGTCAGCGCGGGCGAGAAGCAGCTGATCACCATCGCGCGGGCGTTCCTGTCCGACCCGGTGATCCTGGTGCTCGACGAGGCCACCAGCTCGGTCGACACCCGTACCGAGGTGCTGATCCAGAAGGCGATGGCGCGGCTGGCCCACGGCCGTACGAGCTTCGTGATCGCGCACCGGCTCTCCACCATCCGGGACGCGGACGTGATCCTGGTGATGGAGAACGGCTCGATCGTCGAGCAGGGCACGCACGAGGGGCTGCTGGCCGCCGAGGGGGCGTACGCCCGCCTGTACGCGGCGCAGTTCGCGGAGGCACTGGCCGAGGTCGACTGACCGGGGCGGGCCGGTCCCGGTCCAGGGGGGACGCGGGGAGAGCCGGTCCCGGGCCAGGTGGGGGCGGGGAGAGCCGGTCCCGGTCCAGGTGGGCGCGGGGCCGGCCGGTCTCAGTCGAGGTAGCCGCGGAGCTGGTCGGCGAAGGCGTGGTCCCGCAGCTTGTCGAGTGTCTTGGACTCGATCTGGCGGATGCGTTCGCGTGTCACGCCGAAGATCCTTCCGATCTCCTCGAGCGTGCGGGGCCGGCCGTCGTCGAGCCCGTAACGGAGCTGGACGACCTTCCTCTCCCTCTCCCCGAGGGTGGAGAGCACCGCCTCCAGGTGTTCGCGCAGCAGGAGGAAGGCCGCGGATTCCACGGGCGAGGCGGCGTCGCCGTCCTCGATGAGGTCGCCGAAGGCGACGTCGTCCTCCTCACCGACGGGGGCGTGCAGGGAGACGGGTTCCTGGGCGAGGCGCAGGACCTCCCCCACGCGTTCCGGAGTCAGGTCGAGCTGGCCCGCGACCTCTTCGGCGGTGGGTTCGTAGCCGCGCTCCTGGAGCAGCCGGCGCTGGACGCGCACGACCCGGTTGATCAGCTCGACGACATGCACCGGGACCCTTATGGTCCTGGCCTGGTCGGCCAGTGCGCGGGACATCGCCTGGCGGATCCACCATGTCGCGTACGTGGAGAACTTGTAGCCCCGGGCGTAGTCGAACTTCTCGACCGCCCTGATCAGTCCGAGGTTCCCCTCCTGGACCAGGTCGAGCATGGTCAGGCCCCGGCCCACGTAGCGCTTGGCCACGGAGACCACGAGGCGGAGGTTGGCCTCGATGAGCCGGCGTTTCGCCATCCGTCCCATGACCACGAGCCGGTCCAGGTCGAAGGCGAGGCGGGAGTCGAGGTCGGGGGTGGAGGCGAGCCGTTCCTCGGCGAAGAGTCCCGCCTCGACACGGCGGGCGAGGTCCACCTCCTCGGCGGCGCTGAGCAGCGGTATCCGCCCGATCTCACGTAAGTACTGGCGGAAGAGGTCGGAGGTCGGGCCGCCCGCTTCCGGGCGGCTCCGCGGTTCCGAGGTCTCTGGAGGCTCCACCGGTTCCTCCAGCACCGGTTGGGGCGCGCCCGCCGTCTCCGGGTGACGTGTGACCCGGTTCTGTGCGGGAATCGCCGGGACATGCTCGGTCGTGGTCGGCACGGTCCGGGTCTGCACGG
The DNA here is from genome assembly GCF_002941025.1 of Streptomyces sp. QL37. NCBI lineage: Bacteria > Bacillati > Actinomycetota > Actinomycetes > Kitasatosporales > Streptomycetaceae > Streptomyces > Streptomyces sp. QL37. Next base: position 2,619,668 of record NZ_PTJS01000001.1, read on the forward strand.
GGGCGACCTCCAGGTGATCGCTGCCGGACCGCGGTGAGGGAGGTCCGCCCCGGGCGGACCGGCCCGCGCTCCGACGACTCGGGAACCGTCACCCAGTGTGGGGTACGACACATCGCCGCCACGAGGGGCGTGCGGTGACTTTTTGCGTCCGGAGCGTAACGGGTTGCTGATCCGGCTCAGAGGGCGTCGGCGCCGTGGCTCCGCAGCGACTGTGCGTACTGCTGGAGGACCCAGACCTCGTTCTGCGCGGCGGCCAGGTGGTCCGGGGCGACATTGCTGCCGAGCCGGGCGAGGCTGCTCTGTACGTCGTCGATCCTGCGGTCGACCGCGCGGAGGCGGACATTGACGAGGTGCTGACCCGCGTACGACTCGTCGATGGTCTTGCCGTGGAAGACCTCGACCGCGAGCTCGGTGACGAGCTTGCGCACCGTGTCGTCGGGGGTCGCGTCGAGCACCTGGACCAGGTATTCACGGGTCTCGGCGACGCCCAGCTCCGCGCCGCCCGCCTCCGCGATGCACTGGCGCACAGCGGCGTAGGGCGGGGCGGTGAACTCGTCGGCTCCGTAGGCGTCGAACGCCGGGGAGACCAGGGCGGGCTTCTGCAGAGCGAGCTTGAGCAGCTCGCGCTCGGTGCGGTGCGCGGGGCTGCGGAGGTTGAGCGCGGGCCCCGGCGGTGCCTTCGGGGCCTGCGCCTGCTGCTGTGGGGGGCCGCCCCGGGAGGGGCCGCCCTGGGCGGGCCCTCGCTCGCCCCGGTCGCGGGCCCAGCGGGCGAGCTGCCCGACGCGCTTGACCACGAACTGGGTGTCCAGGATGCCCAGCAGGCCGGCCAGCTGGACGGCGACCTCGTGCTGCGAGGAGCTGTTCTTGATGCGGGCGACCACGGGCCCCGCCTCGTCGAGCGCGGCGGCCCGGCCGGCCGGGGTCTCCAGGTCGTACCGGCCGACGATCTGGCGGAGCGCGAATTCGAAGAGCGGGGTGCGGGGCTCGACCAGGTCCCGGACGGCGTCGTCACCCTTGGCGAGCCGCAGGTCGCACGGGTCCATGTTGTCCGGGGCGATCGCGATGTACGTCTCGGCGGCGAACTTCTGGTCGTCCTCGAAGGCGCGCAGGGCGGCCTTCTGGCCCGCGGCGTCGCCGTCGAAGGTGAAGATGACCCGGGCGCTGCCGTTGTCCATCAGGAGCCGTCGGAGGATCTTGATGTGGTCGTTGCCGAACGAGGTGCCGCAGGTGGCGATCGCGGTGGTGACCCCGGCGAGGTGGCAGGCCATGACGTCGGTGTAGCCCTCGACGACCACGGCGCGGCTGGCCTTGGCGATGTCCTTCTTGGCCAGGTCGATGCCGTACAGCACCTGGGACTTCTTGTAGATCGAGGTCTCGGGGGTGTTGAGGTACTTCGGGCCGTTGTCGTCGTCGCGGAGCTTGCGGGCGCCGAAGCCGACGATGTCGCCCGAGGTGTCGCTGATCGGCCACATCAGCCGGCCGCGGAAGCGGTCGATGGGGCCGCGGCGGCCGTCCTGGGAGAGACCGGAGCTGATGAGCTCCTTGTCGCTGAAGCCCTTGCCGCGCAGATAGCGGGTGAGGTGGTCCCAGCCCGCGGGGCTGTAGCCGACGCCGAAGTGGGCCGCCGCGTCCTGGTCGAAGCCGCGCGCGGCGAGGAAGGCCCGGCCGATCTCCGCCTCCGGGCCGTTCAGCTGCTCGCGGTAGAAATCCGCGGCGATCTTGTGGGCCTCGACCAGGCGGATGCGCTCGCCGCGCTGGTGGGAGGGGTTGTAGCCGCCCTCCTCGTACCGCAGGGTGATGCCCGCCTGGCCGGCCAGACGTTCGACCGTCTCGGAGAAGGTGAGGTGATCGATCTTCATCACGAAGGCGATCGTGTCGCCGCCCTCCTGGCAGCCGAAGCAGTGGAACAGGCCCTTGGCCGGGCTCACCTGGAAGGAGGGGGACTTCTCGTCGTGGAAGGGGCAGAGGCCCTTGAGGTTTCCGCCACCCGCGTTGCGCAGCTGAAGGTACTCGGACACGACGGCGTCGATCGGGACCGCGTCCCGGACCGCCTTCACGTCGTCGTCATTGATCCTGCCTGCCACGCGTGAAGTCTACGGGTGGGGCCGGGCGTCCGGGACCGGCGGCAAGGGGGGCACACCCCCCGGGTGCCGGCCGGTCCCGGATGCCCGGGCCACCGGTCAGAGCAGCGATTCCAGGGGCACCGAGGGGTCGCCCAGGGCGTCCGGGTCGACCGCCCGGGCGGCCTTGATCAGCTTCTGGATGCCTTCGGTGACGTCCCACACATTGACGTTCATCCCGGCGAGGACCCGGCGGTCCTTCAGCCAGAAGGCGATGAACTCGCGCTTGCCGGCGTCGCCCCGGATGACGACCTGGTCGTACGAACCGGGCGGGGCCCAGCCGGAGTACTCCAGGCCGAGGTCGTACTGGTCGGAGAAGAAGTACGGCACCGGACCGTACGACACGTCCTGGCCGAGCATGGCCTTCGCGGCGGCCGGTCCGCTGTTCAGGGCGTTCGCCCAGTGCTCCACGCGCAGCCGGCCGCCGAAGAGCGGATGGTCCACGGACGCGATGTCCCCGGCCGCGTAGATGTGCGGGTCGGAGGTGCGCAGGGAGGCGTCGACGACGACGCCGCCGCCCTCGGCCCGGCCCGCCATGTCGAGCCCGGCGGCCTCGGCGAGCGAGGTGCGCGGGGCCGCGCCGATGGCGGCGAGCACGTCGTGGGCGGGGTGCTCCTCGCCGTCGTCGGTACGGGCCGCCAGGACCAGGCCGTCCTGTCCGGTGATCTCGGTGAGGCGGGCGCCGAAGTGGAAACGGACGCCGTGCTCGGCGTGCAGATCGGTGAAGATCTGGCCGACCTCCGGGCCGACGACGTGGTGCAGCGGGGTCGGCGAGGGCGCGACGACGGTGACCTCGGCGCCGTAACCGCGGGCCGCCGCGGCGACCTCCAGGCCGATCCAGCCGGCTCCGGCGATCACCAGATGGCCGTTGTCGCGCCCGAGGGCCGCGAGGACGTTGCGCAGCCGGTCGGAGTGGGCCAGACGGCGCAGGTGGTGGACGCCGGCCAGATCGGTGCCCGGGATGTCGAGACGGCGGGGCTCCGCGCCGGTGGCCAGCAGCAGCTTGTCGTAGTGGACGACCGTGTTGTCGCCGAGCTGCACGGATCGGCCGGCCCGGTCGATGGAGGTGACCACCTGGCCGAGGTGGAGCTCGATGTCCGCGCCCGCGTACCAGGCCGTCTCATGGACGAACACGGAGTCCCGCTCGTCCTTGCCCAGCAGGTATCCCTTGGACAGGGGCGGCCTTTCGTACGGGTGGTCGCGCTCGTCCCCGATGAGGATCACCCGGCCGCTGAAGCCCTCCGCCCGGAGTGTCTCCGCCGCCTTCGCTCCGGCGAGCCCTCCGCCGATGATGACGAACGTCCGATGTGCGTCGACCACTTGATGCCTCCTCGGTACTGTGCTGCGCGGAGCCGCCACCTGCGAGCGTCCCGCACGCAGCGTGATGACGAAAGAGGGTGTGCCCCGATCAGGTCACGGCCAGTGGCATGTGCCCCCGGTCAGGGTCCAGTCTGCCCAACGCCCGTGAGTGTTCCGTGAAGGGACCGCGCGGAGGCGTCCGTCAGTGCGGCGATCTGGTCCACGAGGACCCTCTTGCGGGCCCGGTCGTCGGCGGCCGCCTCGTACAGGGCGCGGAACTGCGGTTCGAGTCCTTCGGGCGCGCGGGCGGTGAGCGCGGCGGCGAGCTCGGCGATGATGATCCGCTGATCGGCGCGGATGGCCTCCTGCTCGGCGCGTTGCATGACGTAACGGTCCGCGACGGCCTTGAGCACGGCGCACTCGTTGCGCGCCTCGCGCGGGACGATCAGCTCGGCGCCGTACCTGCCGAGCCGGCCGGGCCCGTACGTGGAGTGGGTCGCGGCCTCGGCGGCGAGGCAGAACCTGCCGATGAGCTGGCTCGTCGCGTCCTTCAGCCGGGCCTGGGCGACCGCCGTGCCGTCGTAGCCGTGCGGCCACCACTCCTGGGCGGTGAGCCGGTCGAGGGCGTCGGCGAGCTCCTGGGGGTCGGTGCCCGCCGGGACGTACCGCCCGATGGCGACGCCCCAGATCTCCGCGCGCTCCGGCTCGGAGAAGAGGCAGCCGGGGTCGATGTGTCCGGCGTGCAGTCCGTCCTCGAAGTCGTGCACCGAGTAGGCGACGTCGTCGGACCAGTCCATGACCTGGGCCTCGAAGCATCTGCCGTCCTCGGGCGCGCCCTCGCGGGCCCAGGCGAAGACCGGCAGGTCGTCCTCGTACACCCCGAACTTCGGGGAGTCGGGGTCGGTGGGGTGCGCGCCCCGGGGCCAGGGGTACTTCGTGGCGGCGTCCAGGGCCGCGCGGGTCAGATTGAGCCCTACGCTGACGAGCCCTCCGCTGCGGGGATCGCGGACGAAGCGCTTGGGTTCGAGGCGGGTCAGCAGGCGCAGCGACTGCGCGTTGCCCTCGAAGCCGCCGCAGTCCGACGCGAAGTCGTTGAGCGCCTGTTCGCCGTTGTGCCCGAAGGGCGGGTGGCCCATGTCGTGGGAGAGGCAGGCCGCCTCCACGAGGTCGGGGTCGCAGCCGAGCGCGGCGCCGAGCTCCCGGCCGACCTGGGCGCACTCCAGGGAGTGGGTGAGCCGGGTGCGGGGGCTGGCGTCCCAGGCCAGGCCGCGGGTGCCGGGCGTGACGACCTGGGTCTTGCCGGCGAGCCTGCGCAGGGCGGCGGAGTGGAGCACCCTGGCGCGGTCGCGCTGGAAGGCCGTACGTCCGGGCCGTTTGTCGGGCTCGGTGTCCCAGCGCTCGGTGTCAGCGGTGCCGTAGGGCGTGTCCCTGGGGTCGTGCGTACCGTCCATGTTCCCGAGGTTAGACGGGCGGGCTGACAGGGAGGGTCAGGCGGTGGCGAGGAGGTGCGGCTGCGCCAGGGGTGCGTGGGCGGGCGCGGTGCCGGTCAGGGCCCGGTCGTAGCGGTGCAGCAGGAGGCGTGCCATCGCGGGGTGCGCGCCGAGCGGGGCGGCGGCGATGCCCGGGGCGGCGGCGGCCGAGACGGTCGCGAACCGGCCGGGGGCGGTGAAGTACGAGGCGAGGGCCACCCGGTGGCGGCCGCGGGCGGCGAGCGCGCGCAGGGCGGTGGGCACGTCGGGGGTGGCCGCCGAGGCGTAGGCGGGCACGACGGGCACTCCGCCGAGGCGGTCGCTGAGCATGGCGGCGGTGCGGCGCGCGTCGACGTCCGAGTCGGGGTCGCGCGACCCGGCGGCGGCGAGCACGACGGCTGCGTCGCGGCTCGTGCCGTCCTCGTCGCGCCAGCCAGCTTCGGCCAGTCGCTCGTACAGGGCCTCGACGAGCAGCGGGTGCGGTCCGAGCGGGGCCGCCACACGGGTCCGGAGGTGGCCCGCGGCCGCCGCGGCCAGGGGCAGGTCGTGCCGGACGTGGTGGCCGCGGCCGAGCAGCAGGGGCACGAGCACGGCGTCACCCCGCCCGATGCCGTCCAGTGTGTCCGGCAGCAGGGGCTCGTTCAGCTCGATGTGGCCGAGCCGGACGTCGAGGGCGGGCCGCAGCTCCCGTACCCGGTCCAGGAGTTCCAGGACGGTGTGCAGGGCCCGCGGGTCCCGGCTGCCGTGCGCGACGGCGACCAGGGTGGGGGCGGATCTCCGGATGCGGTGCATGGGCCTGCGGGTTCCGTTCGGGGAGACGAGGCTGAGCTGGGTTCCGAGCTGGGCGGTGATACGGGTCAGGAGTTGCGCCGTGCTGTCGAGGGGCAGGGACTCACGAGGGTGTTCCGATGCCGTCTCCGTCATGGACCGATGGTGCCGGGCGGACGTTGCCGGGCCGTTTCGCACCGGTGACGGGTGTTTGCCTCCGCCTCACAGGGTGGGGGTCGCGGGTGTCGGCGCGTGTTCACACAGGAGTGTGAATCCGGATCGGGCGGCGAACCTTTCGCGCCCGCCGTTCGTCCCTTTCCTGAGGGATCCGGTACGAGCGCGGGGGGCGCGGGCATGCGGTTGAGGACACCGGGAGGGCTCCGCCGTGCGGGGCGCGCGGTGCTGGGAGCGCTCACCGCCGCGCGGCCGCGGCTGCCGCGGACCCGGCGGGGGCAGCGGTGGCTGGCGCAGGCGCTGATGGTCGTCTGCGCGGTGGCGCTGGCGCCCGCGGCCTGGCTGCACACCGCGGCCGACGCCAGGGTGCGGACGGCGGCCGACGCCCCGGCGCGGGAGGTCGCCGTGGTGTTCGGGGCGGGGCTGTGGGAGGGCCGGCCGTCGCCGTATCTCGCGCACCGGCTGGACACCGCCGCCGAGCTGTACAGGGCGGGCAAGGTCCGGGCCCTGCTGGTCACCGGGGACAACAGCCGCGCGGAGTACGACGAACCGGACGCCATGCGCACGTATCTCACGGCGCGCGGGGTGCCGGACGGCCGGATCGTCAGCGACTACGCGGGCTTCGACACCTGGGACTCCTGCGTCCGGGCCAAGAAGATATTCGGGGTCGACCGGGCCGTCCTGGTGAGCCAGGGCTTCCACATACGGCGGGCGATCGCGCTGTGCCGCTCGGCGGGGATCGACGCGTACGGGGTGGGAGCCGACGACGTACACGACGTCACCTGGTACTACGGCGGGACGCGGGAGGTGTTCGCGGCGGGCAAGGCGCTCCTGGACGTGGTGTTCGAGCCGGACCCGCACTTCCTGGGGCCGCGTGAGCCGGGGGTGGCGGACGCGCTCGCGGGTGACCTCACGGCGGCGGGCGGGGCGGGCTGAGGTGTGCGTACCGGGGGCGTAACCGTACGCACCGGCACTCGTAATACCCGCCTCGCACGCTGGGCGTATGGCCCGCACCGAGACGTCCACCCACTGCCCGTACTGCGCGCTCCAGTGCGGGATGAAGCTGCGACCGGTCACCGACGGCGGGGTGGTCGAGGTCGTGGAGCGTACGGAATTCCCCGTCAACCGGGGAGCCTTGTGCGGCAAGGGGCGTACGGCTCCCGCCGTGCTCGCCGCGGGGGTCCGGCTGACGGGGCCCCTCGTGCGCGGCGAGAGCGGTGAGCTGGCGCCGGCGAGCTGGGACGAGGCGCTGGAGAGGATCGCGGACGGGCTGCGCGGGACGCGCGCGGAGCACGGCGCGGACGCCGTGGGCGTCTTCGGCGGGGGTGGGCTCACCAACGAGAAGGCGTACGCCCTCGGGAAGTTCGCCCGGGTGGTGCTCGGCACCTCGCAGATCGACTACAACGGCCGCTTCTGCATGTCGTCGGCGGCCGCCGCGCACCAGCGGGCCTTCGGTCTCGACCGCGGGCTGCCGTTCCCGCTGGAGGACATCCCGCGGACCGGGTGCGTGATCCTGGTCGGCTCGAATCTCGCGGAGACGATGCCGCCCGCGCTGCGCTATCTGACGGAGCTGCGGGAGAACGGCGGTCGGCTGATCGTCATCGATCCGCGCCGGACCAGAACCGCCGAGCAGGCGGATCTCCACCTGGCGCCCCGGCCGGGCACCGACCTCGCCCTGGCGCTGGGGATGCTGCATCTGGTCGTGGCGGACGGGCGGGTGGACGAGGAGTTCGTCCGTGACAGGACGAGCGGGTGGGACGAGGCCAGGGCAGGCGCCATGGCGCACTGGCCGGAACTGGTGGAGCGCCTCACCGGGGTGCCGGTGCCGCAGCTGCGCGAGGCCGTGGAGATGTTCTGCGGGGCGGGGAGCGGCATGGTGCTCACCGCTCGGGGCCCCGAGCAGCAGTCGAAGGGGACGGACACGGTCGGGGCGTGGATCAACCTCTGCCTGGCCACCGGCCGGGCGGGACGGCCGCTGTCCGGGTACGGCTGCCTGACCGGCCAGGGCAACGGCCAGGGCGGCCGGGAGCACGGCCAGAAGGCCGACCAGCTGCCCGGCTACCGCAAGCTCACCGATCCGTCCGCGCGTCGCCATGTGGCCGGGGTCTGGGGCGTCGACCCCGATGCGCTGCCGGGGCCGGGGCGCAGTGCGTACGAGCTGCTGGACGCGCTGGGGCGGGATGTGCGGTCGCTGCTGGTCATGGGCTCCAACCCGGTCGTGTCGGCGCCGCACGCGGGGCACGTCGAGGAGCGGCTGAAGTCGCTGGACTTCCTGGCGGTCGCGGATGTGGTGCTGTCGGAGACCGCGGCGCTGGCCGATGTGGTGCTGCCGGTGACGCAGTGGGCGGAGGAGAGCGGTACGACGACCAGCCTGGAGGGCCGGGTGCTGCTCCGGCAGCGCGCGGTCACCCCGCCGGAGGGGGTGCGCAGCGATCTGGAGGTGCTGAACGCGCTGGCCGGCCTCCTGGGGCACGGGAAGGGTTTCCCGGCCGATCCGGAGGAGGTCTTCGACGAGCTGCGGAGGGCCTCGGCGGGCGGCCCCGCCGACTACGCGGGCATCACCTACGCCCGGATCGCGGCGGAGGACGGGGTGTTCTGGCCCTGCCCGGACGAGGAGCACGCCGGGACGCCGAGGCTGTTCCTGGAGCGGTTCGCCACGGACGACGGCCGGGCCCGGTTCGTCCCCGTCACGCACCGGGCCGCCGCGGAGGAGACCGACGCGGAGTACCCGGTGGTGCTGACCACCGGGCGGGTCGTGTCCCAGTACCAGTCGGGGGCGCAGACCCGCCGGGTGGCCGAGCTGAACGCGGCCGCCCCCGGCCCGTTCGTGGAGCTGCATCCCCGGCTCGCCGAGCGGATCGGGGTGGCCGAGGGCGAGGACGTGGCGGTCACCTCGCGGCGGGGGCGGGCGGTGGCACCGGCGCGGATCACCGTGGCGATCCGGCAGGACACCGTGTTCATGCCGTTCCACTGGCCGGGCGCGGGCCGGGCCAACTCCTTGACGAACCCGGCGCTGGACCCGGTGTCGCGCATGCCGGAGTTCAAGGTGTGCGCCGTGCGGGTGGAGGCCGCCGGCTGAGCCAGTCGCCGCCCGGTACGGGTGTGCCGCCGGTGCGCAGGGAGCGGGCGACGGCCGTGGCCGCGAGGTACACCCAGGCGCGCACGGGCTCGGCGGAACCGCGTTCGACGGAACCGCGCTCGGCGGACCCGCGCTCGGCGGACCCGGCCGGACCGGCCGGACCGGCCGGACCGGCCGGACCGGCCGGACCGTTCGCTTCCGGCGGCGGTGCGGGGACGGCCCGGCGGACCACCCGCTCGTACAGATTGCGCGGGTCGTCCGGCCCCAGGTACTGCTCCAGGTCGTCCAGGAGCCCGAGCAGCTCCGCGTACGCCCCGGGCACGGCGGTGACCAGCGTGCCGTGGACGGTTCCGTGGCCGTCGATCGCGTACGGGTAGCCCGGGCCCTCGTAGAGGAGGGTGCCCGGGAGCACGGCCCGCCGTTCCCCACGGGTGCGGCCCCGGAGGAACCGGTCGTGGTTGGGCTCCCCCGGGAGCAGCGTGCCGTACACGAAGAAGGGCAGCCGGACGCCTGTCACAGCGTCGCGTCGGGCGCCGTCTCCGCGGACACCCAGGCGAGGTACCGGTCGCTGCCGCGCGCGACGGGCGTCGCGATGATCTCGGGCGTCTCGTAACCGTGGGCCGCGACGAGGTGGGCCTCCAGCTCGTCGTAACGCCCGGCCGCCGTCTTGAACAGCACCTGCCATTCCTCGGCGGTCTCGACGGCGCCCTGCCACCGGTAGACGGAGGTGACGGGCGCCGAGATCTGGGCGCAGGCGGCGAGCCGCGCGTCCACCGCGCCCCGGGCCAGGGCGTGGGCCTTCTCCTCGCTGTCCGTCGTGGTCAGTACGGTCAGCCATGCGGCCTCGGTCATCACGGCTCTCCTCGTCCTCGGTGTCCGTGCCCTCGATTGTCGGCGTTCGCGCGGTCAGCCGGCGTACGGGTGCCGCGTCCTGGCCTCACGCAGGGCGCGGCCCCACCAGACCAGTTGGTCGAGCATCCTCTTGGCCGCCCCGTCGGCCTGGGCCGGGTCCCTGGGCACGCCCCGGTCGTCGAAGAGCGCGCCCGCGTTGTGGAAGGAGACGGTGTCGCGGACGGAGACGGCGTGCAGTTCGGCGAAGACCTGGCGGAGGTGTTCGACGGCCCGCAGGCCGCCGGAGATTCCGCCGTAGGAGACGAACGCGACGGGCTTGGCCTGCCATTCGGCGAAGTGCCGGTCGATGAGGTTCTTCAGCGGGGCCGGATAGGAGTGGTTGTACTCGGGGGTCAGTACGACGAAGGCGTCGGCGTGAGCCAGCCGGGGGGCCACCTCGGCGGCCCCGGTGGCGGGCGGTTCGGTCTCGGCGACATCGATCAGCTCGGTCTCGATGTCCGGGTGGCCGGACGCCCGCCCGAGGAACCACTCGGCGACGACGGGCCCGAAGCGGCCCTCGCGGTTGCTGCCGAGGATGACGGCGACCTTCAGCGGCGCGGCCTCCAGGGGGGCATCGGACGGTGCGGGAACAGCTGTGTTGAGGTCCATGCGCCACAGACTCACACCTCAACCATGATTGAGGTCAAGAGCGCGGCGCGGCGCCTACGCTGGAGGCCATGACGATCTTCGCACCGGACCTCTACGTCGAGCTCGACGGCCGTCCCGCCACCGGCGACGATCTGCGGATCCCGGCCTTCGCGAGCTACGGCCACTTCACCGCGATGCAGGTCAGGGACCGCACCGTACGAGGTCTCGCCCTGCACCTGGACCGGCTGGACTCCGCGAACCGGGAACTGTTCGGGCTGCCTCTGGACGGGGAGCACGTGCGCGAACTGATCGGGCACGCGCTCGACGGCGCCGGAGCACAGGACGCGTCGGTCCGGGTGCACGCCTTCATGCCGCCGGACAGTGCGGCGACCGTGCCGATGGTGACGGTGCGGGAGCCGGTCCACGCGGACGGCGCACCGCAGAGCCTGATGTCGGTCCCGTTCGCGCGCTCCGTGCCGCACATCAAGCGGCCCGGCGAGTTCTGCCAGATCTATTACGGGCAGCAGGCCAGGCGGGCGGGGTTCGACGAGGCCCTGCTGACCTCGCCCGGCGGCATGGTGACCGAGGGATCGATCACCAACATCGGCTTCTGGGACGGCGCTTCGGTCGTCTGGCCGGACGCCCCGGCGCTCACCGGCATCACCATGGCACTGCTGGAGAGCGGACTCGCACGGGCGGACCGGCCCTCGGTGCGGCGCGGTGTGACGCTGGACGGACTGGACGCCTACCGGGCGGCGTTCGTCACGAACTCCCAGGGCATCGCGCCGGTCCACCGGATCGACGACACACCCTTCGCCGTCGACGAGGACCTGATGGACCTGCTCGGCCAGGTCTACGAAGGCGCCCCTCGCGACGCCGTCTGACCTCTCCGGCCATGCGGGAGCATGGGGCCATGCAGATCCATATCGAAGCATCGGAGCTCCCGGGCCGCACCTGTGGCCCCGACACCGACTTCGCCGGTTTCGACAACATCCACGTCGGCGTGCAGCGCAAGGACCGGCCCGGCGAACTGCTCGGCCTGCACCCCGGAGACGCCGCGCGGGCCTCCTGGACCCTGGACTGCACCGCCGTATCCACCGCGGAGGGCGTCGAGGTCTCGGGACCGTACGTCCAGAACCGGCTCGGAGGGCGCTTCGTCTATCTGTCCTGGGGCACCGTGGACGACTCCGGTCTCTTCACGATGTTCCGCCGCGCCAAGCTGATGATGAGCGACATAGCACCGGAGGTCCTGGAGGCGGCGTCGCGGACGGGGCACCTCACCGCACGGCTGCGCCTGACCGACGGCAGCGGGCAGCCGCGCTGCGCCCGCGTACGCCCGCCGGACATCGAGTGGTCCGCGACGGACGGGAGCGGCCCTCGGGCGAGCTGAACCGCGGAGGGGAAAGGACACCGCCCTCACCGGTCCCAAGGGGGGGGTGGGCCCCCCCGATCGGCACCGGGCGTCGTACCCGGCCTCCGTCACCGCCACGACCTGCGCGGGGCCGACCGGACGAGCGTGCTCCCCAGGTCCGTACGGGTGAAAGCTGACCGTGCGTCAGCATGCGCCCGGGGGGCGGGGCCACTTACCTCGGAGGCAGGACACATCCGTCTGCCCGGAGGATTCCCATGCGCAGCCCTGCCCGCCTCGTGACCGGTACCGCCGCCGCGGCCCTCACCGCCGCCGCGCTCGGCCTCGCCATCCCGTCCGCGCACGCGGACAGCCTCGGACCGGAACGCACCGCGGCGACGGCCGCCCCCGGCGCGGCGGACTGCGCCGCCGAGGAGGGCTCGGCGGACGTGGACGCGGCGGCCCTCTGCGAGAGCGGCGGCGCGGCCGGTGATCTGGGAGCGCTCGAAGACCTTGAGGCCGGGGACCCGGGGCCGGCCGACGGTCCGGACCCGCTCGCCGGACTTGAGGCGGCCGAGGATCCGGCGGCGGCCCCGGACTCCTCCTGGCCGGAGACGGAGGCCGAGGACGAGGGCGGCACAGGGACCGGGGACGAGGCCGGAACGCTCCAGCGGCCCGGGACCGGCACGGGGAACCGCCCCGAACCCGTGCCCCCGCACGCGACCGACCCCGGATCCGCGAAACCGCCCGTGCCCCCGGGGCACAGGCCCACGACCGCGCCCAGCCCCAGCCGGCCTTCCGGCCATGTCGGGACGGGTGTCGGTGGCAGCGCCGCCCCGGACACCGCCCAGCTCGCAGCGGGCGCCGGCCTCGTCGGAGCGGCGGCCCTCAGCGGTCTCCTGCTCGTGCGCCGCCGCCGCGCCGACGGCCCGCGTCACTGAGGACGGCCCGCGTCACCGAGGACGAGCGGGGAAGGACGGGACGTGGACAGGACGGCACTGAGAGCGAGGGCCTGGCTGGCCGGCGTCGCCGCGCTGTGCGGCATATGGCTGGTCCACAACGGCGCGGCCGTCCGGACCGTCGCGCCCCAGCCGTCCACCGCCGAGGCCTTCGCGGCGGGCCCCGAGGTGCGCCCGGGCACCCGGGTCGCCGACCCGCTGCGCCCCTCCGAACCCGTCAGGATCCGCATCCCCGGCATCGGTGTGGACGCGCCCATGACGGGTCTCGGGCTGACCGCGGACGGCGGCCTCGACGCCCCGCCCGCCGGGAACCGCAACCTCGCGGGCTGGTTCGAGGGCGGCACACCGCCCGGCGCCAAGGGCACCGCGATAGTGGCCGGGCACGTCGACAACGCCGAGGGACCGTCCGTGTTCTACGGACTGGGGTCCCTGAAGAAGGGCGCCGGGGTCGAGATCGACCGCGGGGACGGCAGCACCGCCGTCTTCTCCGTCGACGCGGTCGAGGTCTACGAGAACGACGAGTTCCCGGACAAGCGCGTCTACGGCGCCACTCCGCACGCCTCGCTGCGGCTGATCACCTGCGGAGGCGGCTTCAGCCGCGAGACCGGCTACCAGGGCAACGTGGTGGCGTACGCCCACCTCACCGAGGTCCGCTGACGGCTCCCGGCCGAGGCGGAGACGCCCCGACCCGACCGCCGACCGGCACCCTCCGGACCCCTCCGGTCAGGCCGTCCACTGGTCGAAGCCGAGCTTGGCGACCAGCGAGAACACCACGACCAGCAGCACCCCGCGGACGAAGTCGCTGCCCTTCCTGAGCGCCATCCGCGCGCCGAGCATCCCGCCCGCCAGATTGAATACGGCCATCAGCGCGGCCAGCTGCCACAGGACGGTGCCCTGGTAGGCGAACATCGCCAGCGCGCCGCCGTTGGTGCAGACGTTCACGATCTTCGCGGTCGCGGAGGCGGTGACCAGGTCGAGGTGGAGCACCGCGGTCAGTGCCAGCACCAGGAAGGTGCCCGTGCCCGGCCCGAAGAGCCCGTCGTAGAAGCCGATGCCTCCGCCCACCAGCACGATCGCGGTGACCGTACGGGCCCGGGTGACCTTCTTCCCCGTGTCGCCGGCCGCCGCGGCACCGAAGGACGGGCGCAGCATGACGAAGGCCGCGACGGCGAGCAGCACCACCATGATCACCGGACGCAGGACGTCGCTGCTGATGCCCGCGGCGAAGAAGGCCCCCGTCATCGACCCCACGAGCGCCATGAGCCCTATCCGCACGGCGGTGCCCACCCGCACCGGCGCCTTGCGTACGTAGGTCACGGCGGCGCCCGAGGTGCCGACGATCGCGACGGCCTTGTTGGTGCCGAGCACGTGCGCGGCGGGGACGTGCGGGAGGCCGAGCAGCAGTGCGGGCAGGAGGAGCAGCCCGCCGCCGCCCACCACCGCGTCGATCCATCCGGCCACGGCGGCGGCCAGGCAGAGCAGGACGAGGGTGGTCAGCGTCATCTCGGGCATGTCCGCGACCTTAGGCAAGCGATAGGTGCCCAGTCCAACCAGTTGCCCGGCCCTCACAGAGGGCCGCCGCGCGCGCTGAGCGCAAGGTTCCTCCCGGGAAACAGGAGGGATGCGGTCGGGTAACACCCGCCGCGCACTCTCATCGGTATGAGGACACAGACGGAGAACGCGGCACGGGTGGTGGTGATCGGCGCCGGGATGGCGGGCGCGCGGCTCGCCGCCCGGGTCCCCGGTGTCACCGTCATCGGCGAGGAGGCGCACGCACCGTACAACAGGGTGCTGCTGGCCGAGGTGCTCGCCGGCCGGTACGAGCCGGACGTCATCGCGCTGCCGCCCGCCGAGGTCCGGCGCGGGGTGCGGGTCGTGCGGATCGACCGGGCGGACCGGCTGGTGCACTGCGACGACGGCGGTGTCGTCGGGTACGAGCGCCTGGTGCTGGCCACCGGCTCCAACCCGGTGCTGCCGCCGCTGCGGGGCCTCGGCCACATGCTGCCGGACGGGGTGCACCCGTTCCGCACCCTCGACGACTGCCTGGCCCTGCGCGCCGCCGCACGCCCCGGCGTGCGCGCCGTCGTCATCGGCGGCGGGCTCCTCGGGGTGTCGGCCGCCCGCGCACTCGCCGAGTGCGGCGCCCAGGTGGTGCTGGCCCAGCAGGGCGAGCACCTCATGGAGCGGCAGCTGGACGCCGAGGCGGCCGGGATGCTGCGCCGCCACCTGGAGGCCCTCGGCGTCGAGGTGCACACCGAGTGCCGGGTGCGCGGACTGCGCTGCACCGACGGGGACAACCCGGCGGTGCGGGCCGTGGAGATGGCCGACGGCTACGAGCTGGAGGCCGAGATCACGGTGCTGGCCTGCGGGGTCCGCCCCAGGGCGGGTCTGGCGCAGGCGGCCGGCCTGGAGGTCCGCAAGGGCATCGTCGTCGACGACGAACTGCGCACCTCGGACCCGTACATCCACGCCGTGGGCGACTGCGCCGAACACGCCGGCACGGTCTACGGGCTGGCGGGTGCCGCGCTCGAACAGGCGGACGTCCTGGCCGAGGTGCTGGCAGGCCGCCCCGCCCGCTACCGGGGCACCAGGGCTCTGACCAGACTCACCCTGCGCTCCCCCGCGGCGACCACCCCCGTCACCGCCGGTGCCGCGGGCGGGCTCGACCTGGCCGCCTTCGGCGACTCCCGCCCGCTGCCCGGCGACGACGTGATCCGGCTGGCCGACGCCACCCGGGGTGCGTACCGCACGGTCGTCGTCCGGGGCGACCGGCTGGCGGGCGGGGTGCTGTTCGGCGATCTCGCCGCGGTCGGCACCCTCGCCCGGACCTGGCAGGACGACGACGCCCTCCCCGCCGACATGTCCCTGCTCCACCTGCTCACCAACGACGGAGGCTTCTGATGCCGGTGTCCACTCCCCCGACCGCCCCCACCGCAGGCGTGCCGACGATCGTGGTCGTCGGGCACGGCATGGTCGGGCAGCGGTTCCTGGAAGCGCTCGCCGACCGCGGCCTGACCGCCGCCGCGGGCACCGCCCGGGTCGTCGTGCTCTGCGAGGAGCCCCGCCCCGCGTACGACCGGGTGCAGCTGACCTCGTACTTCTCCGGGAAGACGCCGGAGGACCTCTCGCTCGTCGAGCCGGACTTCATGGAGCGCCACGGCATCGAGCTGCGCGTCGGCGACCCCGCGGAGAGCGTCGACCGTGAGGCGCGCACCGTCACCGCGCGCTCCGGGGAGACCTTCTCCTACGACACGCTGGTGCTGGCCACCGGCTCGTACCCCTTCGTCCCGCCCGTCCCCGGCAAGGACGCCGAGGGCTGCTTCGTCTACCGCACCATCGAGGACCTCCTCGCGATCGAGGAGTACGCGAAGACCGCGAGGACCGGCGCGGTCGTCGGCGGCGGGCTCCTCGGCCTGGAGGCCGCGGGCGCGCTGAAGGGGCTCGGACTCGACACCCACGTCGTGGAGTTCGCCCCCCGGCTGATGCCGGTGCAGGTCGACGACGGCGGCGGCGCCGCGCTGCTGCGCACCATCGAGAACATGGGCCTCTCCGTCCACACGGGTGTCGGCACCCAGGAGGTCACCGCGGGCGAGGACGGCCGGGTCAACGGCATGTCCCTGTCGGACGGTTCCTCGCTGGAGACGGACCTCGTCGTCTTCTCCGCCGGTGTACGCCCCCGGGACCAGCTGGCCCGCGACTGCGGTCTGGCGGTCGGCCCGCGCGGCGGCATCGTCGTCGACGAGGAGTGCCGCACCTCCGACAGCGACGTCTTCGCGATCGGCGAGTGCGCGCTGGCCTCGGACGGCCGGGTGTACGGGCTGGTGGCGCCGGGTTACGAGATGGCGCTGGCGGTCGCCGAGGTGATCGCGGGCAACGCGGCCTCCTTCACCGGCGCCGACCTCTCGACGAAGCTGAAGCTGCTCGGTGTGGACGTCGCCTCCTTCGGTGACGCGCACGGCGCGGCCGAGGGATGCCTCGACGTCGTGTACGCGGACTCCCGCTCGGGCGTCTACAAGAAGCTGGTGATCGGCCAGGACGGCACACTGCTCGGCGGTGTCCTCGTCGGCGACGCCGACCAGTACGGCACGCTGCGGCCGATGACCGGCACGGTCCTGCCCGTCGCCCCCGAGCAGCTGGTGCTGCCGGCCGGCGCGGGCGGCCCGGTCACCCTCGGCCCGTCCTCGCTGCCCGACGAGGCCGTGATCTGCTCCTGCCACAACGTCACCAAGGGCGCGATCTGCGAGCACACGACGCTGCCCGAGGTGAAGAAGTGCACCAAGGCCGGCACCGGCTGCGGAAGCTGCGTCAAGGTCATCGGCCAGCTGCTGCCGCAGCCCGAGGACCAGGGGCTGTGCGGCTGCTTCGAGTACACCCGCAGCGAGCTGTACGAGATCGTCCGCACCCTGGGCGTCACGACGTACGCCGGCCTCCTCGACTCTCACGGCCGGGAGGCGGCCCGCGGCGGCGACGGCTGCGAGGTCTGCAAACCCACGGTCGGCTCGATCATCGCCTCGCTGGCCCCGACGGTCGGCGCGAGCGGTTACGTCCTGGACGGCGAGCAGGCGGCCCTGCAGGACACCAACGACCACTTCCTGGCCAACCTCCAGCGCAACGGCTCGTACTCCATCGTTCCGCGTATCCCCGGCGGTGAGATCACCCCGGAGAAGCTGATCGTGATCGGCGAGGTGGCCCGGGACTTCGGCCTCTACACGAAGATCACCGGCGGCCAGCGGATCGACCTGTTCGGCGCCCGCGTCGACCAGCTGCCGCTGATCTGGACGCGCCTGGTGGACGCGGGCTTCGAGTCCGGGCACGCGTACGGGAAGTCGCTGCGCACGGTGAAGTCCTGTGTGGGGCAGACCTGGTGCCGCTACGGCGTGCAGGACTCGGTGAAGATGGCGATCGACCTGGAGCTGCGCTACCGGGGCCTGCGCTCGCCGCACAAGCTGAAGTCCGCCGTCTCGGGCTGCGCCCGTGAGTGCGCGGAGGCCCGCGGCAAGGACTTCGGGATCATCGCCACGGCACAGGGCTGGAACCTGTACGTGGGCGGCAACGGCGGCGCCACCCCGCGCCACGCCGACCTGCTCGCCCAGGACCTCTCCGACGCCGAACTGGTCCGCCTCATCGACCGGTTCCTGATGTTCTACATCCGCACGGCGGACCGCCTGGAGCGCACCTCGACCTGGCTGGACCGGATCGAGGGCGGCCTGGACCACGTGCGCGACGTGGTCGTCCACGACTCGCTGGGCCTCTGCGACGAGCTGGAGCGGCTGATGGCCGACCACGTCCGCGGCTACCGCGACGAGTGGGCCGAGACCATCAACGACCCGGAGCGGCTGCGGCGCTTCGTCACCTTCGTCAACGCCCCCGACGCACCCGACCCCTCGGTCAAGTTCGTCCCCGAGCGCGACCAGGTCAAGCCCGACCTGGACATCCTCGCGGGCCCCGTGCTCGCCATCCGTACTCTCGAAGGGACTCCCTCCTGATGACGACCCGGACGATGGAAACGGCGCAGGACACCCGGACGATCCAGCTCGCGGACGGGGACGGCTGGCTGACGGTCTGCGACCGCGCGCTGCTGACCCCGGGGCGGGGCGTGGCGGCGCTCCTCCCGGACGGCAGGCAGGTCGCGCTGTTCGTGGACCGCGCGGGCCGGACGTACGCGATCGACAACCGCGACCCGTTCACCGGTGCGTACGTCCTCTCCCGTGGCCTGGTCGGCTCCGCGGGCGGGCGGCCGTTCGTCGCGTCGCCGCTGCTGAAGCAGCGTTTCGACCTGGAGACGGGTGCCTGCCTGGACGACGACGACGTCACGGTCCCGGTCTTCCCGGTCCGCGGGGACTGACTCCGCTCCGTTCACCGGCCGTTGACGCTCCGTCAATCACCCACCTCTACTGTCCTGACGTTCGACCCGCCGGGCCGGCCGGTCCGGCGGGCCCGCACGTCACCCCGTGGAGTGATCGTGGAACGTCGGACCTTCTTGCGCACAGCGGTGATCGGCTCATCGGCGGCGGCCTTCGGCGGCACCCTGTGGCGGGGTGCCGCCTTCGCGGATCCGGCCCAGCCGGCCGCGGGCCCCTACGGTGCGCTGCAGGCGGCGAACAGCAACGGCATCCTGCTGCCGAGCGGCTTCACCAGCAGGATCATCGCCCGCTCCGGGCAGACCGTCCCGGGCACCTCGTACACCTGGCACAGCGCCCCCGACGGCGGTGCCACGTTCACCGACGGCAGCGGCTGGATCTACGTCTCCAACGCGGAGGTGTCCGCGAGCAGCGGCGGCGGAGCGAGCGCGGTGCGCTTCAGCTCCTCCGGGACCGTCACCTCGGCGTACCGGATCCTGTCCGGCACGAACACCAACTGCGCGGGTGGCCGGACCCCGTGGAACACCTGGCTCTCCTGCGAGGAGGTCACCCGCGGCTCCGTGTACGAGACCGACCCGTGGGGGGTGAACGCCGCCGTGCAGCGCCCCGCCATGGGCCGTTTCAAGCACGAGGCCGCGGCCGCGGACCCCGACCACGGCTACGTCTACCTGACCGAGGACGAGACGGACGGCCGCTTCTACCGCTTCCGCCCCACCACCTGGGGAAACCTCTCTTCCGGCACGCTCCAGGTGCTGGTGGCGGGCACCGGAACCTCGGGCCCGGTGACCTGGACGACGGTTCCCGACCCGGACGGATCGCCCACCCAGACCCGCTACCAGGTCTCCGGCGCCAAGGTGTTCAACGGCGGCGAGGGCTGCTTCTACGCGGCGGGCACCTGCTGGTTCACCACCAAGGGCGACAACCGGGTGTGGGCGTACGACGCGAACGCCTCGTCCCTCTCGCTCGCCTACGACGACTCGCTCGTCACGGGCGGCGGCGCCCCGCTGACCGGCGTCGACAACGTCACCCGGGCCGCCTCCGGTGACCTGTACGTCGCGGAGGACGGCGGGAACATGGAGATCTGCCTCATCACCCCGGACGACACGGTCGCCCCCTTCCTGCGGATCAGTGGCCAGTCGGGCTCGGAGATCACCGGTCCGGCCTTCTCCCCGGACGGCCGGCGGCTCTACTTCTCCTCGCAGCGCGGGACGAGCGGCAGCTCGTCCGGCGGCATCACCTACGAGGTCACGGGGCCGTTCCGCTCCTGATCCACCCCGCACGGCAGCGGTCGCGGCGCCGGCTCCGCGGCCGCTGTCCGACCGGGTGTCAGGCCTGGCCCTCGACCGCCGCCGGGTCCATCCAGATGACCTCCCAGATGTGGCCGTCCGGGTCCTGGAACGAGCGGCCGTACATGAAGCCCATGTCCTGGGTCTCGTTGGCGGGCGAGCCCCCTGCGGCGAGCGCGGCGTCGGCCATCTCGTCGACCTTCTCGCGGCTCTCCGCGCTCAGGGCGAGGAGGACCTCGGTCGTTCTCGACGCGTCGGCGATCTCCTTCTTGGTGAAGTCCTTGAAGCGGGGCTCGCTGATCAGCATGGCGAAGATCGTGTCGCTGATGACCAGACAGGCCGTCGACTCGTCGCTGAACTGCGGGTTGAAGCCGAAGCCGAGCTTCGAGAAGAAGTTCTTGGTCGTCCCGAGGTCCTTGACCGGCAGGTTCACGAAGATCATCTGAGGCATGGTTCCCAACTCTTCCGTCCGGCACCCTGGGTGCTCCCGCGCGCTCGGTGCGAGCGCTTACGAGGGGTAGACGACGGCGGCGACCAGAACTCATCGCTCCGGACGCGGACAGTTCTCCGCGCGCCGTGGGCCCGCGCCCCGTAGGCCCATCCAGCGTCTCGGACCATGAGCGGATCGACGGGCAGAAGAATCACCGAGAAGCTGTCGGACGACGCCCTGCGCGGGGCCACCGGCCGGGACTGGGCGGGCTGGTTCGACGTACTCGACGCCTGGGACGCGACCCGGCGCGGCCACGCCGAGATCGCGGCGTTCCTCGGCACCGAACACAGGATGGGCGGCTGATACGCCCAGTCGGTCGCGGTCGGGTACGAGCAGTCACGCGGTCTGCGCCAGGTCGGGCAGTCCTCCACGGGCGACTGGAACACCTCGGGCAGCCGGACGCTCGCGGCCGCTCCGGAGCGTGTCCGGGGACGCCGGCCGGCTCACGCTGTGGCTCCAGGAACTGCCGGACGGCCGTACGCGCCTCGGTGTGGGCCACGAGAAGCTGGCGGACGCGGAGGCGGTCGCCCGGTACAAGGCGTTCTGGAAGGAACGCCTTGCCGTGCTGAAGTCCCTGCTGGAGGACGGGCCCCGCTGACGGGTCAGGGCACGGCCAGCGGGGCTCCGCCCCTGAGCAGGGCTGAGCCCAGCGGGGTGAGGGTGTGCAGGACCGAGCTGCCGTGGCGCAGGGTGCGGACCAGGCCTGCCTCGCGCAGCACACAGGCGTGCTGGCTCGCCGAGGCCAGGGAGACCCCGGTCCTGCGGGCGAGTTCACTCGTCGTACAGCCGTTGCCTATGGACCGCAGGACCGCCGAGCGGGTGTGGCCCACCAGCCGGCCGAGCCAGGGGCCGGGTTCGGCCGTGGCCGGGGCGCGGGGGTGGGTGACCGGGTAGACGAGGACCGGCGGGAGGCACGGGTCGCGGTAGACGACGGGCGTGCCCCGGCAGAAGTACGACGGCTGGAGGAGCAGCCCCCGCCCGTCGAGGCGCAGTTCCCGGTCGACCGGGTAGTCCGCCTCCAGCACGGGGGCCCGCCAGCGGATCATCGGCGGCAGGGTGGCCAGGAGCTCGTCCGCGCCGCCGTCCAGCAGGGCACGGCCGCGGACGGCGCGGTCGGCCTCGACGCTCGCCCGGATGTGCGGCCAGTACGGCTCGACCGCGGCGCGGTGGTAGGCGCGCAGGGTGGAGATGAGCCGCCCCAGCGGCTCCGTCTGCCCCTCCGCCAGCGCCTCCGTCAGGGCGCCGCCGGACGGCCGTCGCGCGCGGGGGGCGTCCCCCGCCAGCAGTCCGACTTCCTCCCGGATACGGTCCGCCGGTGTGTCACGAAGGGCCTCCATCCCGGCGTCGAGTCCGAACGGCTCGGCACCTTCCCCGGAGGGCGTCAGGAAGTCGGGGAAATAGCCGCGGGGCGGAACGACGGCGGACAGCAGACGTGCTTCACCATTCAACCGGGTGCGGGATTCCTTCCGCCATTTCCCGAACACCGTGGACCCCCGCCGGTCTCTCAGCCGGTGAAAACTGAGAATGGTCTCCCACATCGCGTCCGGCCTCGTGGCCATCCGCACACGCGAAAGGTCCACCCCGGACACATGGATACGCAGCACCGATCCCCCACCTGTTGCACCCGCAATTGCCCCCACCGAAGCGTATGCACAGCGTCACAGGAGGTCACCACGGGGTTTCGGCCACAGTTGAAACGTCTCGCCCGTATCCCCGCCAGCCGAAAAGCTGTACGACGTCGGGTACGCATCCGGCGTCACCGAATGAGCGGGTGAGGGCCGTGGGGGGCTTCGCCTGTTCGGCGGCGGTGAGCGACGGTGCGGCTCCGTACCCGGCAGGGGTAAGCGGGTGCGGCCCGGGGGTGGGGATCCCCGGGCCGCACCCGGACCGCGGGCCCCCGATTTGCGCACCGGATAGTGAAAAGCCGACCGCATGGTCCGCTGTTCAAATGGTCCGTCGTCAATTGGTTCGGCGTTCATCGGTTCGCCATTCAATTGACGAAGCGGCGGCACCCCCGCACAGGGTGCCGCCGCTTCCGGGAAATCCGGTTTCCGCCGTGGGACCGATGAGGGTCTCCGTGGTCCGCCGGCGGTGTCCGGAGTCGTGGCGGTCGCCGGCCGCCAGGGCTCAGCGGCTGTCGCTGCCCCGCGACTCGGCCGCGGCCCGGCCCGCTTCCAGCCGGGCGACCGGAATGCGGAAGGGCGAGCAGGAGACGTAGTCCAGGCCGACCTCGTGGAAGAAGTGCACCGACTCCGGGTCACCGCCGTGCTCACCGCAGATGCCGAGCTTGAGGTCCGGGCGGGTGGCCCGGCCCGCTTCCACGGCGCTGCGCACGAGGGAACCGACGCCGTCCTTGTCGATCGTCTCGAACGGCGACACCCCGAAGATGCCCTTCTCCAGGTACGCGGTGAAGAACGAGGCCTCCACGTCGTCGCGGGAGAAGCCCCACACCGTCTGGGTGAGGTCGTTCGTCCCGAAGGAGAAGAACTCGGCGGCCTCGGCGATCTGACCGGCGGTCAGTGCTGCCCGGGGCAGCTCGATCATCGTGCCGATGCTGAGCCTGAGCTGCGTGCCGGTGGCCGCCTCGACCTCGGCGATGACGCCGTCGGCCTCCTCGCGGACGATCTCCAGCTCCTGGACCGTGCCGACGAGCGGGATCATGATCTCGGCGCGCGGGTCGCCCTTGGCGTTCTTGCGCTCCGCCGCGGCCTCGGCGATCGCACGGACCTGCATCGCGAACAGCCCCGGGATGACCAGGCCGAGACGGACGCCGCGCAGACCCAGCATCGGGTTCTGCTCGTGCAGCTTGTGCACGGCCTGCAGGAGGCGCAGATCGTTCTCGTTGGCGTCCTTGCGGGACTCGGCGAGCGCGACCCGCACGGAGAGCTCCGTGATGTCGGGCAGGAACTCGTGCAGCGGCGGGTCGAGCAGCCGTACGGTGACGGGCAGCCCGTCCATCGACTCGAACAGCTCGATGAAGTCGGCCTTCTGGAGCGGCAGCAGCGCGGCCAGCGCGGCCTCGCGCTCGTCGTCGGTGTCCGCGAGGATCAGCTTCTCGACCATCTCGCGGCGCTCACCGAGGAACATGTGCTCGGTGCGGCACAGGCCGATGCCCTGGGCACCGAAGCGACGGGCCCGCGAGGCGTCCTCGGCGTTGTCCGCGTTCGCCCGTACACGCAGCCGGCGCACCCGGTCCGCGTACGCCATGATCCGGTGCACGGCGGCGACGAGCTCGTCGGCGTCGTCGGCGCCCGCGTGCATACGGCCCTCGAAGTACTCGACGACCGGGGACGGTACGACCGGTACCTCGCCGAGGTACACCTTGCCGGTGGAACCGTCCACGGAGACGAGGTCGCCCTCCTCCACGACGGTGCCCCCGACCGTGAGCCGGCGGCGCTTGGTGTCGACCTCGATCTCCTCGGCGCCGCAGACGCAGGTCTTGCCCATGCCGCGGGCGACGACGGCGGCGTGCGAGGTCTTGCCGCCGCGCGAGGTCAGGATGCCCTCGGCGGCGATCATGCCGTCCAGGTCGTCGGGGTTCGTCTCCCGGCGGATCAGGATGACCTTCTCGCCCGACCGCGACCACTTGACCGCGGTGTAGGAGTCGAAGACGGCCTTGCCGACGGCCGCGCCCGGCGAGGCGGCGATCCCACGGCCCAGCAGGACGGTGCTGGCCGCGTCGTCGAAGCGCGGGAACATCAGCTGCGCGAGCTGGGCGCCGTTGACCCGCTGGAGCGCCTCGGCCTCGTCGATGAGGCCCTGGTCGACGAGCTGGGTGGCGATGCGGAAGGCGGCACCGGCGGTGCGCTTGCCGACCCGTGTCTGGAGCATCCAGAGCTGACCGCGCTCGATGGTGAACTCGATGTCGCAGAGATCCTTGTAGTGGGTCTCCAGCGTCTCCATGATCTTCATCAGCTGGTCGTACGACGTCTTGTCGATCGACTCCAGGTCGGCGAGCGCCACCGTGTTGCGGATACCCGCGACGACGTCCTCGCCCTGCGCGTTCTGGAGGTAGTCGCCGTAGACGCCCTGGTGGCCGCTGGCCGGGTCACGGGTGAAGGCGACGCCCGTACCGGAGTCGGGGCCGAGGTTGCCGAAGACCATCGAACAGATGTTGACGGCCGTGCCGAGGTCGCCGGGGATGCGCTCCTGACGGCGGTAGAGCTTGGCCCGGTCGGTGTTCCACGAGTCGAAGACGGCCTTTATGGCCAGGTCCATCTGATCGCGCGGGTCCTGCGGGAAGTCGCGTCCCGCGTCCCGCTTGACGATCTTCTTGAACTCCTCGACCAGCTTCTTGAGGTCGGCCGCGTCCAGGTCCACGTCGACGGTGACGCCCTTGGCCTCCTTCGCGGCCTCCAGCGCCTCCTCGAAGAGATCGCCGTCGACCCCGAGCACGGTCTTGCCGAACATCTGGATGAGGCGGCGGTACGAGTCCCAGGCGAAGCGCTCGTCGCCGGCCTGGGCGGCGAGGCCCACGACCGAGGCGTCGGAGAGGCCGATGTTGAGGACCGTGTCCATCATGCCGGGCATCGAG
Source organism: Streptomyces sp. QL37 (assembly GCF_002941025.1). Classification (NCBI taxonomy): domain Bacteria; kingdom Bacillati; phylum Actinomycetota; class Actinomycetes; order Kitasatosporales; family Streptomycetaceae; genus Streptomyces; species Streptomyces sp. QL37. Next base: position 2,644,534 of record NZ_PTJS01000001.1, read on the forward strand.
AACTTCGCACCGGACCGGACGGAGACCAGCAACGGGTCGTCGGCCTGGCCGAGGTTCTTGCCCATGCGCTTCTCGAGCGCCTCGAGGTGCGCACTGACCTCGTCGCGCAGCTCGGCCGGCGCGTCACCGCTGTCGAGGTAGACCTTGCAGGCCTCGGTGGTGATGGTGAAGCCCGGAGGGACGGGCAGCCCGAGGTTGGTCATCTCGGCGAGGTTGGCGCCCTTGCCGCCCAGCAGATCTTTCAGATCCTTGTTGCCCTCGGTGAAGTCGTAGACGAACTTCTGGGGATCTTTGTGTTCCGACACGGGTCTCGACTCCTCGAGGACGCGGTGGCTGCCCTGACGGCGAGGAACATACCCAGATCGAAGGTGTCTGGGTACGGCCACTTGCGCGTCATGAGGGCTCAACCACCCGTCCGCCAGCAGATCGAAAGTAACGCGCCGGTACATGGCGAAGAGGGAGTTTATTCACCTCTTGAAGTCATCGGCACGATGAGTGCGCGAAACGGCGCGATTCGGTGACACAACGTAGGGGATGCTTTGATCGATCAAAGTAAACCCATCTGGCACCCAGTGCCGCCATTTGAGAAGTACAGCGACCAGAAGAGCGCTCATCTGAGCCAATCACCCCTCAGGGGTGGCGAGAATCACGCCCCGGACCGCGCTCAGATGTCATCATCCGGACGCCCTCGCGCCAACAGATGGTCACTCGTGAGCCACGGAAGCGACACGGAGAGTCACTGAAGGACTCGGCAAGGAGAGCGGGCGCACACCACGGTCGCAAAAAGGCGAGGGAACGCACCGTATCCAAGCGGAAAAGCCCGCTCATGTGAGCGGGCTCTTCGTGGGGCACCGGGTGCCCCGTCGCAGGGTCGTTGCTCAGCCGCCCGAGGTGTCCAGCTCCGCGTCGGCGCCCACGCCCGCGCAGTCGTACGGGTCCTTGAGCCAGCCGTCCGGCAGCGCCACCCGGTTGTTGCCGGACGTACGCCCTCGGGGGCCGTCCGCGCCGTCCGGCCAGGGCTGGTCCAGGTCGAGCTCCTGGAGCTGTCCGCCCAGCTCCTCCAGCGACGAGGTGACCGCGAGCCTCCGGCGCATGTCCGAGCCGACCGCGAAGCCCTTGAGGTACCAGGCCACGTGCTTGCGGAAGTCGATCACACCCCGGCTCTCGTCACCGATCCACTCCCCCAGCAGCGTCGCGTGACGCAGCATGACGTCCGCGACCTGGCGCAGGGCGGGCGCCTGCCTCGTCCCCGTGCCCTCGAAGGCGCTGACCAGGTCGCCGAAGAGCCAGGGGCGCCCCAGGCAGCCACGGCCGACGACGACGCCGTCGCAGCCCGTCTCACGCATCATCCGCAGGGCGTCGTCGGCGCTCCAGATGTCGCCGTTGCCGAGGACGGGGATCTCGGGGACGTGCTCCTTGAGGCGCGCGATGGCGTCCCAGTCGGCCGTGCCGCCGTAGTGCTGGGCGGTGGTCCTGCCGTGCAGGGCGACGGCCGTGATGCCCTCCTCGACCGCGATGCGTCCCGCGTCGAGGTAGGTGGTGTGGTCGTCGTCGATGCCCTTGCGCATCTTGATGGTGACCGGGAGGTCGCCCGCCTGCGCCACGGCCTCGCGCAGGATCGCGCGCAGCAGGGGCCGCTTGTACGGGAGCGCGGAGCCGCCGCCCTTGCGGGTGACCTTGGGGACGGGGCAGCCGAAGTTCAGGTCGATGTGGTCGGCGAGGTCCTCGTCGACGATCATGCGGACCGCCTTGCCGACGGTGACCGGGTCCACGCCGTACAGCTGGATCGAGCGCGGGGTCTCGCTCGCGTCGAAGTGGATGAGCTGCATGGTCTTCTCGTTGCGCTCGACCAGCGCCCGCGTGGTGATCATCTCACTGACGAACAGCCCCTTGCCGCCCGAGAACTCGCGGCACAGGGTGCGGAAGGGCGCGTTGGTGATGCCGGCCATGGGGGCGAGCACGACCGGCGGCTGCACGGTGTGCGGGCCGATCCGGAGCAGCGGGAGGGCGGGGGCGAGCGTGGTCATGGCCCCATTGTCCCGTACGCGGAGCGCGGGGCGGATACCCGTCCGCTCAGGCCTCGGCGAGCGACCCCGCGAGGGCAGCCGCGAGCGGCTCCGGGTGGGGCTCGGCCCGGGGCTCCGCGAGGATCGTCTCCATCAGCCGCTCCACCCCGAGCCGCGACTGCTCGTCCGAGGGGACGTACGTCACCAGGCGCGGGCCCGCCGAGGGACCGAGCCACAGGTCGGTGTGGTCGAGCCTGAGCAGTCCCACCCGGGCGTTACGGAAGATCTTGGTGCGGTTCGAGGGTCCGACCACCTCGTGCCGGGCCCAGATCTCGCCGAACTCGGGCGAGACGGCCTCCAGCCGCCGCAGCAGCGCCTTCCAGGCGGGCTCGGCCAGGTGCTCCGCCATCGCCGCACGGAATTTGGCGGCCATCACCCGGTGCATGGCGGGCAGGTCGACGACGGAGGCGCGCCAGTCCTCGTTGGTGTAGGCGAGCAGCAGGCAGTTGCGGTCCTCGGGGGCGACGGCGTCCAGGTCGCACAGGAGCCGGCCGTAGGTGCGGTTGTACGCGAGGATGTCGTACCGGCTGTTCTGGATGCAGGCCGGGAAGGGCTCCAGGCGCCTGAGCATCTCGTGGAAGGCCGGGGTGACCACGGGGCAGTCCGAGCCCGGCGCGGGGTCGACGGCCCCCGCGAGGGAGAAGAGGTGGGTGCGTTCGCTGCGGTCGAGCAGCAGGGCGCGGGCCAGGGAGTCGAGGACCTGCGGCGAGACCTGGATGTCGCGGGCCTGCTCCAGCCACGTGTACCAGGTGACGCCGACGGCCGAGAGCTGCGCGACCTCCTCGCGGCGCAGCCCGGGGGTCCGCCTGCGACGGCCGCGGGGCAGCCCCACCTGCTCGGGGGTGATCCGCTCACGACGGCTGCGGAGGAATCCGGCGAGCTCGTGCCGCCGGACGTCTGTCTCGGGTACCTCGGTCGCCGCGGTGGTCATGCTCCCAGGGTGCCGAATGCCCGGACGTATTGCCAGGTGCTCCGTGTACCAGGATAAGGAGACTCTGGTACCAGGCTGAGTACGGGTCCATCGTCGGTGGCGTGAGTGAATCATCTGTACTGACCAACGCATCCGCCACCCGCACCCCCGGGGCGCGGTTCGACCACCCCGCACCGGTGCTCGGCGGGCTCGGGCTGTTCACCGTGCTGCTCGGCGCGGCGCTCCCGCTGATCGACTTCTTCATCGTCAACGTCGCCCTGCCCACCATCGACCACGACCTGGCCGCCGGCCCCGCCCTGCTGGAGCTGGTCGTCGCGGGCTACGGCCTCTCCTACGCCGTACTGCTCGTCCTCGGCGGGCGGCTCGGCGACATGGCCGGACGGCGCAGGCTCTTCCTCATCGGGATGGCCGCCTTCGGTCTCACCTCCCTCGCCTGCGGACTGGCCCCGGACGCCTGGACCCTCGTGGGGGCACGGGTCGCACAGGGCGCCGCGGCGGCCCTGATGCTGCCGCAGGTGCTCGCCACCATCCAGTCGGGCACCACCGGCCACCACAGGGCGCGGGCCATGAGCCTGTACGGGGCGACCGCCGGGCTCTCCATGGTCGCCGGCCAGATCCTCGGCGGCGTCCTGGTCTCCGCCGCCCCGCTGTCCTCCGTCTTCGGGGAGAGCGCGGGCTGGCGGTCGGTGTTCCTGGTGAACGTCCCGGTGGCGGTGGTGGGGCTGTTCCTGGCCGCCCGCTCGGTGCCGGAGAGCCGCTCGGACCGGCCGGCCCCCGTCGACGTGCCGGGCACACTCCTGCTGGCCGTCTCCCTGGTGACGCTGCTGGCCCCGCTGACGGAGGGGCGGGCCGCGGGCTGGCCGCTCTGGACCTGGGTCTCCCTCGGCCTCTTCCCGTTCGCCGCGGTGGCCTTCTACCGGGTGGAGCGGCGGGCCGACGCGCGGGGGCGGACACCGCTCGTGCCGCCGAGCCTGCTGCGGCTGGAGTCGCTGCGGCGCGGTCTGATCCTGGTGGTGCCGTTCTCGATCGGCTTCGGCGGCTTCATGTTCGTGATCGCGGTCGCCCTCCAGCAGGGCCTGGAGATGGGTCCGGCCGCGGCCGGGCTGTCCCTCGCGCCGATGGCCGCCGCCTTCTTCGCGGCCTCGCTGGCCGGCCCCCGGCTCGTACGGCGCTTCGGCAGCCGGGTCGTGACGGCCGGCGGGCTGATCCAGGGGGCGGGCGTCACGGTGCTGGCGCTGACCGTGTGGAGTTCCTGGCCAGGCCTCGGGCTGCTGGGCCTGCTGCCGGGCATGGCGATCTCGGGTCTGGGGCAGGGGCTGCAACTCCCCGTCCTCATCCGGATCGTGCTGTCCGACGTGCCGTCCGAGCGGGCGGGGGTGGGCGGCGGCGTGATGACCACCACCCAGCAGGCCGCCCTGGCGCTCGGGGTCGCCACCCTCGGGACGCTGTTCCTCGCGCTGGCACCCGGCTCCGGGATGCGGGACGCGCTGGTCGTGACGCTGCTGGTACAGCTGGCGGCCGTCGTCCTGACCACCCTGCTGAGCCTGCGGCTGCCCCGCACCGTGAGGTGAGGGCGGACGGACACGGGCCCGGATCACCGAGGCTTGAGTTCTAGTGGTTGTCGCAACACCCCAGTTCAGGGGATGCGATGGACTTCAAGATCCGGGACCGGTCCGCTATCCAGGGGCGCCGTCCCTTGTCCGAGGAACGGCGCCTCTACCTTCAGCTCATGCAGCAGGGTGTGAGCAACAGAGAGGCATGCCGGATCGTCGGCATCAACGAGAAGACCGGGCGGCGCTGGCGTAACGGCCGCGCTCCGTCCGGCGGGCACGTCGGGGCGTCACCGATCACCGCGGTGGCGCCTTTGCCCGGTCTCTCGCGGTATCTGCGCGAGAGCGACCGCATACACATCGCCGACCGGCTGCGGGAGAAGGCAACGGTCCGCGCGATAGCCGCCGAGCTCGGCCGCAGCCCGTCCACGGTCAGCCGGGAGATCCGCCGCAACCGTCACCCGGTCAACGGCCAGTACCGGCCGCACGCGGCCCAGGCCCGCGCCGATGCCCGCCGGCCCCGCCCGAAGCCCGGGAAGATCGGCCAGAACCCACAGCTGCGGGACTTCATCCAAAACCACCTGGACATTCGGTGGAGCCCTGAGCAGATCTGCCAGGCTCTGCGGGCACAGTTCCCCCAGCAGCCGGAGATGCACGTGGTCCACGAGACGGTCTACCAGGCCCTCTACGTCCAGGGGCGGGGCGAACTGCGCCGCGAGCTGGCCCGCGCCCTGCGATCGGGCCGTGCCCGGCGCAAACCCCGCCGCCAGGCCCAGCAGCGCCAGCCGCGGTTCGCCACTCCGATGGTCATGATCAGCGAACGACCGGCGGAGGCGGAGGACCGGGCCGTCCCCGGCCATTGGGAGGGCGACCTCATCATCGGCAAGGACGGCAAGTCCGCCATCGGCACCCTGGTCGAGCGCGCCACCCGCTACGTCATGCTCCTGCACCTGCCCGGCGACCACGGCGCCGAAAGCGTCCGGGACGCCCTGGTCACCACGGTCCAGACCCTGCCCGCCCACCTCCGAAGGTCCCTGACCTGGGACCAGGGAAGCGAGATGGGCGCTCACGGCGCCTTCACCATCGCCACCGCCGTCCCGGTCTACTTCTGCGACCCCGCCAGCCCCTGGCAACGAGGCTCGAACGAAAACACCAACGGCCTGCTCCGCCAGTACTTCCCCAAAGGCACCGACCTCGCCGTCCACCCCCGCGAACACCTCGACGCCGTCGCTGCTGAGCTGAACGGCCGCCCACGCAAAACGCTCGGCTGGGAAACCCCAGCCGAGCGCCTGCATAAACTACTCGCGGCCTGACCAACACGACCACGTGTTGCGACGATCCCTAGAAACCGCCCCGAGGTGATCCGGGCCCGTGGTCGTACGGGTGGTGCGAGGAGGTCAGCTCTCGGCCGGTGCTTCCTGCGCCGGTGCGGCCTCGGCGGCGGCGGCGCGCTCACGCATCTTGCGCACCAGCTCCTGCTTCTTGTCCTCGGCGGCCTTGCGGTCGTTGTCGCGTGCGGGGCCCGCGCCCTGCCGTTCGCCGCGGGACAGCTTCTTGCGCTGTCCGCCCACGCCGAGGAGGTTGTTGCGGCTCTTGGCCACGGCGTTCTCCCATTCTTGAGTTGAGGAAGTGAGGATGACGTGTCGTGTATCGATCCGATGGGCGACGGGCGGTCGGCCCGTCGCGCGCTCACTCGTAGATCTGGAAGAAGGAGGACATGCCGAAAAGGTACCCCGGCCGGAGAGCTGACTCATCCGGTTTTCGGCCGGACCCCGCCGCCGGCTCAGGCGGTCGGGTCGACCGTGGCCTGATGGGCCTCGGTCAGGTGCTCCTCGGCCTTGAGCCAGGGCAGGAACTGCACCCCCTTGCGCCACCCGCAGGTGTCGCAGGTCAGCTGCCGCTGCATCCCCGACTTCCGTACGTGGACGACGTGTTCACGGCCGTGCTGGTCCCATCTGGTGACCTTGCTCGTGGTCATGGACGGCATGTGGGGCCTCCCTGTGGACGAGTGCGCCCAGTCTGCACGAAGCCCCCGGTTCCGTACGCCGGAACCGGGGGCTTCGTCATGAGGCCGAGTGCGTTCAGCAGCCCAGGAGGCGGGAGCCGAGGTAGCTCTGGATCTGGTCCAGGGAGACGCGCTCCTGCTTCATGGTGTCGCGCTCGCGCACGGTCACCGCGTTGTCGTCGAGGGTGTCGAAGTCGACGGTGACGCAGAACGGCGTGCCGATCTCGTCCTGGCGGCGGTAGCGGCGGCCGATGGCGCCCGCGTCGTCGAACTCGATGTTCCAGTTCTGCCGCAGGTCGGCGGCGAGGCCCTTGGCCTTCGGCGACAGCTGCGGGTTGCGGGACAGCGGCAGGACGGCGACCTTGACCGGCGCGAGGCGCGGGTCGAGGCGCATCACGGCGCGCTTCTCCATGACGCCCTTGGCGTTGGGGGCCTCGTCCTCGCTGTACGCGTCGAGGAGGAAGGCCAGCATCGCGCGGCCGACACCGGCCGCCGGCTCGATGACGTACGGCGTGTAGCGCTCGCTCTTCTCCTGGTCGAAGTAGGAGAGGTCCGTGCCGGACGCCTTGGAGTGGGCCGTGAGGTCGTAGTCGGTGCGGTTGGCGACGCCCTCCAGCTCGCCCCACTCGCTGCCGCCGAAGCGGAAGCGGTACTCGATGTCGGCGGTGCGCTTGGAGTAGTGGGAGAGCTTCTCCGCGGGGTGCTCGAACCAGCGCATGTTCTCCTCGCGCATGCCGAGGCCCGTGTACCAGTTCCAGCGCTGCTGCATCCAGTACTCCTGCCACTCCTCGTCCTCACCCGGCTTGACGAAGAACTCCATCTCCATCTGCTCGAACTCGCGGGTGCGGAAGATGAAGTTGCCCGGAGTGATCTCGTTCCGGAAGGACTTGCCCATCTGCGCGATGCCGAACGGCGGCTTCTTGCGCGAGGTCTGCTGCACCTGGCCGAAGTTGGTGAAGATGCCCTGGGCGGTCTCGGGGCGCAGGTAGGCGACCGAGCCGGAGTCCTGGGTCGGGCCGAGGTGCGTGGAGAGCAGGCCGGAGAACTGCTTGGGCTCCGTGAAGGTGCCCTTGTTACCGCAGTTGGGGCAGTTGAGGTCGGCCAGGCCGTTCACGGGAGGCTTGCCGTGCTTCTCCTCGTACGCCTCCTCCAGGTGGTCAGCGCGGTAACGCTTGTGACAGGAGGTGCACTCGGTGAGCGGGTCGGAGAACGTGGCGACGTGGCCGGACGCGACCCAGACCTCGGGGGCCAGGATGACCGACGAGTCGAGACCGACCACGTCCTCGCGCGAGGTGACCATGTAGCGCCACCACTGGCGCTTGAGGTTCTCCTTCAGCTCGACGCCCAGGGGCCCGTAGTCCCAGGCGGCCTTCTGACCACCGTAGATCTCACTGCAGGGGTAGACGAAGCCACGGCGCTTGCTCAGGCTGACGATGGTGTCGATCTTGTCGGCGGCCACGGTGCTCTCTTCATTACGACGGCGGAACTGGACAGGTGGGCGGCGCGAACGCCTCGGTGGGGAATTGACGTACAACAGGGGCGCGGAGCGCCTCGGTGGGGGGTGGTGGTCGGGTGACGGGCGGGCGAATACCCCAGATTACCGGCGGGCGCACCCCCCATATCAAATCGGTGGGGCGCATCGCGGTCACCGGGTCCGGATCCGGGCATCTCATCAGCCTTGTTGACAATCGTTTCCACTTTTGTTGAAAATGACTGTCATGAACGTACGCCGCCTCATACCCACAGCCGCCGTCGCCGGAGCAGTCGCCCTCGGTCTCACCGCGCTCTCCGCCTGCTCCTCCTCCGACGCGGCCGAGGGCGGCAGCGACGGCAAGCTGGACGTGGTGGCGTCCTTCTACCCGATGCAGTTCCTGGCCGAGGAGATCGGCGGGTCGCACGTCTCCGTCACCTCACTGACGAAGCCGGGCGTGGAGCCGCACGACCTGGAGCTCTCCCCCCGGCAGATCGGCGGCCTGAGCGAGGCCGACTACATCCTGTACCTCAAGAACGTGCAGCCCGCGGTCGACGACGCCGTCGCACAGGCCGGCGTGAAGAACACCGTGGACGCGGCCGGACTCACCACGCTCGAGAACCACGGCTCCGAGGTCGACGGACACGACCACGGCGCCGAGGAGGGCGGGGAGCACGAGGGCGAGGAGCACTCCGAGGAGCACTCCGAGGAGGCCGGCCTCGACCCGCACGTCTGGCTGGACCCGGTGAAGTACGCCGAGGTCGCCGAGGGCGTCGGGAAGTCCTTCGAGAAGGCCGACCCGGACAACGCCGCCGACTACCGCAAGAACACCGAGACCCTGGTCGCCGAGCTGAACAAGCTGGACAAGGCCTACGAGACCGGGCTGAAGAACACCGCGACGAAGACGTTCATCACCACGCACTCCGCCTTCGGATACCTCGCCGAGCGCTACGGCCTCACCCAGGAGGGCATCGCCGGCCTCGACCCCGAGGCCGAGCCCAGCCCGGCCCGGATCAGCGAGATCCACTCCGTCGCCGGGAAGAACAAGGCCACCACCGTATTCTTCGAGACGCTCGCCAGCGACAAGACCGCCGGCACCCTGGCGAAGGACCTCGGCCTGAAGACCGACGTCCTGGACCCGCTGGAGGGAATTACCGACAAGTCCGCGGGCGCTGACTACATCGAGGTCATGGAGTCCAACCTGGCCGCGCTGCAGAAGGCCCTCGGCGCGAAGTGACCCGAGCAGCATCCCGAACCAGCCGCAGCACCGGAGGCGATCATGCCTGAGCCCAGTACGCCGGAACCCGTGATCAGCATGCGCGGAGCCACGGCGACGCTCGGCGCCCGCCCGGTGCTGCGCGGTATCGACCTCACGGTCCACCGCGGCGAGGTCGTCGCCCTGCTCGGCGCCAACGGCTCCGGCAAGTCCACGGCCGTACGCTCCGTCATCGGCCAGGTGCCGCTCACCGGCGGGACCGTCGAGCTGTTCGGCACGCCGCTGCGCCGCTTCCGCCGGTGGGGCCGCGTCGGGTACGTACCGCAGCGCACCACGGCGGCGGGAGGCGTCCCCGCCACGATCCGCGAGGTCGTCGCCTCCGGGCGGCTGTCGCGTACGAGGTTCGGACCGCTCGGCAAGGGCGACCGGGCGGCCGTCGACCGGGCCATCGAGCTCGTCGGCCTCACCGACCGCGCCAAGGACTCCGTGAACGCTCTCTCCGGCGGCCAGCACCAGCGGGTCCTGATCGCCCGCGCGCTCGCCGCCGAGCCGGAGGTGCTGATCATGGACGAGCCGATGGCCGGCGTCGACCTGGCCAGCCAGGAGATCCTCGCCTCGACGCTGCGCGGACAGGTCGCCGGCGGAGCGACCGTGCTGCTCGTCCTGCACGAGCTCGGCGCCCTGGAACCGCTGATCGACCGGGCGATCGTCCTGCGCGACGGCTGTGTCACGCACGACGGCCCGCCCCCCGAGGCCGTGGGCCAGCACGCGCTGCCCGGCCACGACCACGTACACCCCCACGCGGCCTCCGAGCCCGTCCGGACGGGACTGCTGACCTGATCATGCTGGAATTCCTGAACCCTCCCTTCATGCAGCGGGCGCTGCTCGCGGCCGTCCTGGTCGGCATCACCGCCCCCGCCATCGGCATCTACCTGGTCCAGCGCCGTCAGGCCCTGATGGGCGACGGCATCGGACACGTCGCGATGACCGGTGTCGGCCTCGGTTTCCTGCTCTCCACCAACCCCGTCTGGATGGCGACGCTCGTCGCCGTGGCGGGCTCGGTCGTGATGGAGCTGATCCGCTGGTACGGCCGCACCCGCGGCGACATCGCCCTGGCCATGCTGTTCTACGGCGGCATGGCGGGCGGGGTGATGCTTATCAACCTCTCGGACACCGGCTCCAACGCCAACCTGACCTCGTTCCTCTTCGGCTCGCTGTCCACGGTCTCCGAGGAGGACGTCACCGCGATCGTCGTGCTGGCCGCCTTCGTGGTGCTGGTCACCGTGGGGCTGCGCCGCCAGCTGTTCGCGGTCAGCCAGGACGAGGAGTTCGCCCGGGTCACCGGACTCCCGGTGCGCGCGCTCAATCTGCTGGTCGCCGTGACGGCCGCCGTCACCGTCACCGTGGCGATGCGGGTCGTCGGCCTGCTGCTGGTCAGCGCGCTGATGGTGGTGCCGGTCGCCGCCGCCCAGCAGATCTCGAAGTCCTTCAAGGTGACGTTCGTCCTGGCCGTCGTCATCGGCACGGCCGTCACCCTGGCGGGCACCGTGACCTCGTACTACCAGGACGTGCCGCCGGGCGCGACGATCGTGCTGCTGGCCATCGCCGCGTTCGTCCTGCTGACGGCGCTCGCCACGCCGCTGGCCCGCAGGCGCGCCAAGGGCCGCGAGAGCGAGGAGGACCGGTGCACCCTTGAGGTACCGGCTGCCCGTCCGGCCTCGGACGACGTTCGGGTGTGACCGTGCCGCCGGGACGGGCTGGCACAATGGCCCGACGTACGTACGGGCGACATGAGGAGGCAGCTGTGGCGACGGCGCCGATCAGTGGCACGAACGCGGCTCCGGTGCGCGGCCGGTCCACCCGGCAGCGGGCGGCGGTCGCGGCGGCGCTCGACGAGGTCGACGAGTTCCGCAGCGCCCAGGACCTGCACGATGTGCTCAAGCACCGGGGTGACTCGGTCGGGCTGACCACGGTCTACCGCACACTCCAGTCCCTCGCGGACGCCGGCGAGGTCGACGTCCTGCGCACGACCGACGGTGAGGCCGTCTACCGGCGGTGCTCGACCGGTGACCACCATCACCACCTGGTCTGCCGCGTCTGCGGCAAGGCCGTCGAGGTGGAGGGGCCCGCCGTCGAGCAGTGGGCCGAGACCATCGCCTCGCAGCACGGCTATGTGAACGTGGCCCACACGGTGGAGATCTTCGGGACCTGCTCGGACTGCGCGGGCGCCAAGGGCTGAGCCCCGGGCGGAGAACGACCGGCCCCGGAGGGGGCCCCGGCGACGGGGCCCCCTCCTCGCCGTCTCAGGCCTTGGTGATCTCCTCGGCACCGCCGAAGCGCCGGTCGCGCCGGGCGAACTCCAGGCAGGCGTTCCACAGGTCACGCCGGTCGAAGTCCGGCCAGAGGACGTCCTGGAAGACCATCTCGGCGTACGCGCTCTGCCAGATCAGGTAGTTGGACGTGCGCTGCTCCCCGCTGGGGCGCACGAAGAGGTCCACGTCCGGCATGTCCGGGTAGTAGATGTACTTCGCGAACGTCTTCTCGTTGACCTTCGAGGGGTCGAGCTTCCCCTCCGCCACGTCCTGCGCGATGCGCTGCGCCGCGTCGGCGATCTCGGCCCGGCCGCCGTAGTTGACGCAGAAGTACAGCGTCATCCTGTCGTTGTCCTTGGTCTGCTCCTGGGCGACCTGGAGCTCCTGGACGACGGACTTCCACAGCTTCGGCATGCGGCCGACCCAGCGGATACGGATGCCGAGCTCGTCCATCTCGTCACGGCGGCGGCGGATGACGTCCCGGTTGAAGTTCATGAGGAACTTCACCTCGTCCGGCGAGCGCTTCCAGTTCTCCGTGGAGAAGGCGTACAGCGACAGGTTCTTGACGCCCATCTCGATGCAGCCCTTGAGGACGTCCATGACGACGCCCTCACCGACCTTGTGGCCCTCGGTGCGCGGAAGACCCCGCTCCTTGGCCCAGCGGCCGTTACCGTCCATCACGACGGCTACGTGCTTGGGCACGAGCTCGCCGGGGATCTTCGGCGGGGTGGCGCCGGAGGGGTGCGGCTCGGGGGTCTTGTACTCACGCCGGTTACGGCCACCGAGCATCCCGCGTACTGCCATGGGCTTCTCTCGTCTCCCTGTGTCACTTCTCTACGTACCGCAGCGAGCGCAGGCCGCGCTCCAGATGCCAGTGCAGATAGGCGGACACGAGCCCGCTCCCCTCCCTGACATGACGCGCCTCGGACGCGTCCGCCGTCTCCCAGTCGCCGCTGAGCAACGCGCTCAGCAGTTCGACGGCCTCCGCCGAGGGTACGACGCTGCCGGGTACCCGGCAGTCGCCGCATATGACGCCGCCCGCGGCGACGGAGAAGAACCGGTTCGGGCCGGGCATTCCGCACTTGGCGCAGTCGACGAAGCTGGGGGCGTAGCCGTTGACGGCCAGGGAGCGCAGCAGGAACGCGTCCAGGATGAGGTTGGGCGCGTGTTCGGCGCGCGCGAGGGTGCGCAGCCCGCCGACGAGCAGCAGGTACTGCTGGACCGCGGGCTCGCCCTCGTGGTCGGTGAACCGCTCGGCGGTCTCCAGCATGGCGGTGCCGGCGGTGTAGCGGGCGTAGTCGGAGACGATCCCGCCGCCGTACGGAGCGATCGTCTCGCTCTGGGTGCAGAGGGGGAGGCCCCGGCCGATCAGCTCGCTGCCGCGCGCGAAGAACTGCACGTCCACGTGGGAGAAGGGTTCGAGCCGCGCCCCGAATTTGGACTTGGTGCGGCGCACCCCGCGCGCGACCGCGCGCACCCGCCCGTGGCCGCGGGTCAGGATCGTGATGATCCGGTCGGCCTCGCCCAGCTTCTGCGTACGCAGCACGACGCCGTCGTCCCGGAACAAGCTCATGCACCCATTGTCGCCCACCGGGGCACCGGCAGGCCCCTGAGGGCGCAGGAGGGCCTATGAAGGCGTACGCGCCGCCTCCAGCAGCTTCGCCGTGTCCGCGGGGCAGAGCTGGAGCGCGCCGCCCACCGTGGTCAGCACCTCGCGCTCCGCCTGGCTGTACGGCCCGTCGGCGAGCGCGATCCTGGCGCCCCGCAGCAGGACCGCCTCGCGGCCGGGCACGGCCAGGTGCGGCGCGAGCGGCTCCAGGACCTCGTGGAGCTCTATGGCGAGGGCGGCGCCGCAGGCATCGGCCGCGGGGTCGGTCCCGTCGCCGGGCCCGGTGTCGGCGGCGAGCACCTCGACGATGGTGAAGAGCTGTTCCTGGGAGCAGTCGTCGAGTCCCGCGTCGCGGACGGTGGCCGCGGCGGTCTCCAGGACCGTACGGGAGGTGGTGCCGCCCGCGGCGAGCACGGCGAGCGTGACGGTGTGCACGGCCTCCCGCAGCATGGCCGAGAAGCGGGTGGTGGTGGGGTGGTCGAGTGCGTCCGGCGGGAAGTGCGTGCCGCAGGCGGCGCATTCGACGACGGGCCCGGCGCTGCCCCGGGCGAGCAGCGGCAGCCCGAGGACGGTGAGGCGGTGGCGTCCTGTGAGGCGCCGGTAGTTGCGGTCGCCGCCGCAGCACGGGCAGAAGAACTCTCCGTCGCCGACGGCGTCCCAGACGGTACGGATGCCGTAGATGCGCAGTCTTATGGCGCGTTGTCCTTTGGCTGTCCGCACGTCGCACACCTCCGTAACGCCACGGCAACATTGCCGCGTTGGACGTGATGTTAGCCACATGCGTGATGTGGCGTCAGTATCCCGGAGGTCAAAACCCCGGGATATGGCCGAACCCCGTCCACCCTCGGCGGGTGAACGGGGCTCTCGGGCCGGGCAGTTCAGCGGCGTTTCGGGTCTATGTCCGGAATGCCGCGTGGTGGTGTCAGCGGGTCGCGCGGTTGACCGCGGAGACGACCGCCTTCAGCGAGGCGCGCGTGGTGTTGGCGTCGATCCCGATGCCCCACAGCACCTTGCCGTCGATCGCGCACTCGATGTAGGAGGCGGCCTGCGCGCTCGCGCCCTCACTCATCGTGTGCTCGGTGTAGTCCAGCAGCCGGGCGTCGATGCCGATGGCCTGCAGCGCTTCGAAGAACGCGGAGATCGGGCCGTTGCCCGTGCCGGTCAGCACCGTGTCCGAGCCGTCGACGGTGGCCTCGACGGTGATCGTGTCCTGGCCGTCGGAGCCGGTCGTCGTCTGACCGGAGCGGATCTGCACGCGTCCCCAGGCGTTCTCGGGGCTCGGCAGGTACTCGTCCCGGAAGGTCGACCAGATCTGCGTCGGCGTGACCTCGCCGCCCTCGGCGTCGGTCTTGGCCTGAATGATCCGGGAGAACTCGATCTGCATCCGGCGCGGCAGGTCCAGCTTGTGGTCGTTCTTCAGGACGTAGGCGATTCCGCCCTTGCCGGACTGCGAGTTGACCCGGATGACCGCCTCGTAGGAGCGGCCGACGTCCTTCGGGTCGATGGGCAGGTAGGGCACCGCCCACTCGATGTCGTCGACGGTCTTCCCCTGGGAGGCGGCGTCGGCCTCCATGGCGTCGAAGCCCTTCTTGATGGCGTCCTGGTGGGAGCCGGAGAAGGCGGTGTAGACCAGGTCGCCCGCGTAGGGGTGGCGCGGGTGGACCTCCATCTGGTTGCAGTACTCGCTGGTGCGGCGGATCTCGTCGATCTGCGAGAAGTCGATCTGCGGGTCGACGCCCTGGGAGAAGAGGTTCATGCCCAGGGTGACCAGGTCGACGTTGCCGGTGCGCTCGCCCTGGCCGAACAGGCAGCCCTCGATGCGGTCGGCGCCCGCCATGATCGCCAGCTCGGCGGCGGCGACGGCGGTGCCCCGGTCGTTGTGCGGGTGGACCGACAGGCAGACGTGCTCGCGGCGGCTCAGGTTGCGCGACATCCACTCGAAGCGGTCCGCGTGGGTGGAGGGCGTCGAACGCTCCACCGTGGCGGGCAGGTTGAGGATGATCTCGCGGCCTTCCTCCGGCTGCCAGACGTCGCAGACGGCCTCGCAGACCTCCAGGGCGAAGTCCAGCTCGGTGTCGGTGAAGATCTCCGGGCTGTACTGGTAGCCGAAGATCGTCTCGTCGCCCAGGATCTTGTCCGCGTACTCCATGACCAGGCGGGTGCCGTCCACGGCGATCTGCTTGACCTCTTCCTTCGAGCCGCGGAAGACCACGCGGCGGAAGGTGGGTGCGGTGGCGTTGTACAGGTGGACGGTGGCGCGCCGCGCGCCGACCAGCGATTCGACGGTGCGCTCGATCAGTTCCTCGCGGGCCTGCGTCAGGACGGAGATCGTCACGTCCTCGGGGATCGCGCCCTCTTCGATGATGGAGCGTACGAACGCGAAGTCCGTCTCGCCGGAGGACGGGAAGCCGACCTCGATCTCCTTGTAGCCCATACGTACGAGCAGGTCGAACATCTCGCGCTTACGGGCCGGCGACATGGGGTCGATCAGGGCCTGGTTGCCGTCGCGCAGGTCGGTGGACAGCCACCGGGGCGCCACGGTGATGCGGTTGTCCGGCCAGGTGCGGTCGGAGATGTCCACGGCCTCGTAACCGCGGTACTTGTGGACCGGCATCCCGGAAGGCTTCTGCAGCTGCTTCGCGTTGGTCACCGGGGTGGGGCCACCGACGGGGGCGGGGACGGCATCGGTGTGCGCGGGGGAATTCACTGCGGTCATGGCGTACGGCTCCTCTGAGGTCCAGCAGGGGCGGCCGACTGTGTCGCTGCAACAGCGAACTCCGCGGGGAGGGAGCCGGCCTACGACTACAGGCCCTCGCCGCGGCAGCTAAGAAGGAGCAGCCCGAAACGCATGATGCGGCAACACTAACCGAGGGGCGCCTGGTGCGTCGGTCCGTATCAGTATGCGGGATCGCCTCTTCATGGAGGCGGAACAGTGATACATCACTCTATTTCGTCAATCACGATCGCAACCAGTGACAGCACGGTGACGGAGTGCCACAGTCATTTGCATGCAGCCTCGACCGAACAACGGGTTCCAGCCCGTCTTCTGCACCATCGTGCCGCCCCACGTCCTCGACAAGCTGTCCCAGGCCGACGACCCACGCCTGGCCGATCCCGCACGGCGCACCCTGGACGCCGACGCGGCCCGGCGCCATCACCGGCGGGTGACCGCCCTGGCCTGGACCCCTCAGGCCGTCCTCACCTCCGAGGCGGTCCCGACCAAGCCCCACCGCACTCTCTACGACTGCCGGCACGGCACGGACCTGCCGGGCGTCAAGGTCCGTGACGAGGGCGAGGAAGCAACCCAGGACGCCAGCGTCAACCGCGCGTACGCGGGACTGGGCGCCACCTTCGATCTGCTGCTCACGGAGTACGGCCGCAGCTCGATCGACGGCAAGGGGCTGCCGCTCATCGGCTCCGTGCACTACGACGAGAAGTACAACAACGCGTTCTTCGACGGCGAGCAGATGGTCTTCGGGGACGGCGACGGCGAGATCTTCCTCGACTTCACCGTCGCGATCGACGTGATCGCCCACGAGCTGGCGCACGGCCTCACCCAGTACACGGCCAACCTCGCGTACCAGGGCCAGTCTGGCGCGCTCAACGAGTCCGTCTCGGACGTCTTCGGCTCACTGGTCAAGCAGTACTCGCTGGGCCAGAGCGCGGACCAGGGCGACTGGCTGATCGGCGCGGGGCTGCTCGCTCCCCGGGTCAGCGGCGTCGCACTGCGCTCGATGAAGGCTCCGGGCACGGCGTACGACGACGACGTGCTCGGCAAGGACCCGCAGCCCGGGTCGATGGACGACTACGTCGACACGGACGAGGACAACGGCGGGGTCCACATCAACTCCGGCATCCCCAACCGCGCCTTCTACCTGCTGGCCACGGCACTCGGCGGTAACGCCTGGGAGCGGGCGGGGCGGATCTGGTTCGACGTGCTGACCGGCGGTGAGCTGACCCAGGAGGCGTCGTTCACGGACTTCGCCAAGCTGACCGTCGCGGCGGCGCAGCACAGGTTCGGGGAGGGCGACGAGGCCGAGGCGGTGCTCAAGGCATGGTCGGAGGTGGGCGTGCCGACCCGTTGACCGGGTAGATACACGCGGGGCCGTCCGAGCGGGGTCAAGGTGTCAGGCAGGAGCCGGTACGCATGCGCATCCAGGTGAGCCGGACCGGCGGGTTCGCCGGCATCGCACGCCACGGCGAGATCGAGACCTCCGGGCGGCCCGACGCCGACGGCTGGGAGGCCCTGGCCGAGTCGGCGCTCGCCGCCGGCCCGGGCGGTCCGTCCGCGGGCGTGCCGGACGGCTTCCGCTACCGGATCACGGTGGGCGACCGGACGGTCGACTGCGCGGACCCCCGGCTGACCGAGGCGCAGCGGACGCTGATCTCCCGGGTCCTCAAGGAAGGCGCGTAGGCGCGGTCCCGCCGGGCCCGGGAGACCGGCCTCAGAACCCCAGCTTCCGCAGCTGCTTCGGAACCATCCCTCGACGCCGCACTCGCACCCCTCGGCCCCAGAGGGCCTCAGCGGCTTCGCACGGCTGCGCCGACCTCCGGCCGCCGGTCCGCGGCCCCGCTCAGAACCCCAGCTTCCGCAGCTGCTTCGGATCACGCTGCCAGTCCTTGGCGACCTTCACATGGAGGTCCAGGAAGACCGGCGTGCCCAGCAGCGCCTCGATGTGCTTGCGGGACTTGGTGCCGACATCCTTGAGCCGCTTCCCCTTCGGGCCGATGATGATGCCCTTCTGGCTGGGCCGCTCGATGTAGACGTTCGCGTGGATGTCCAGCAGCGGCTTGTCCGCCGGCCGGTCCTCGCGGGGGAGCATCTCCTCGACGACGACGGCGATGGAGTGCGGGAGCTCGTCCCGTACGCCCTCCAGCGCGGCCTCGCGGATGAGCTCCGCGACCATGACCATCTCGGGCTCGTCGGTGAGGTCACCCTCCGGATAGAGCGGAGGGCTCTCCGGCAGCAGCGGGGCGATCAGATCGGCCAGCAGGTCCACCTGCTGGTCCTTGACCGCCGAGACCGGGATGATCTCGGCCCACTCGAAGCCGAGCTCGTCGGCCAGGGCGGAGACGGCGAGGAGCTGCTCGGCGAGCGCCTTGGACTCCACCAGGTCGGTCTTGGTGATGATCGCGATCTTCGGGGTCTTCTTGATCCCGGCGAGCTCCTTGACGATGAACTTGTCGCCGGGGCCGAGCTTCTGGTCGGCGGGCAGGCAGAAGCCGATGACGTCGACCTCGGCCCAGGTGGTCCGCACGACGTCGTTCAGCCGCTCCCCGAGCAGCGTGCGCGGCTTGTGCAGGCCGGGCGTGTCGACCAGGATCAGCTGGGCGTCGTCGCGGTGCACGATGCCGCGCACCGTGTGCCGGGTGGTCTGGGGGCGGTTGGAGGTGATCGCCACCTTCTGACCGACCAGAGCGTTCGTGAGGGTGGACTTGCCCGCGTTGGGGCGGCCCACGAAGCAGGCGAAGCCGGCCCGGTGGGGGGCGGTGTTCTCAGCCTGCTGCGCAGCAGCTTCTGTGTTCGGTCGAGCGCTCATGGCGCCCATTCTCCCCGATCCCGGCGGCGGCGTTGCACAGCAGGGCGCCGCCGGCCCGAATCAGCCCGCGGCCGTCGTGGACCGGAGCGTGCCGTCCGGCCCCGCGAGCAGCACGGGAGTGTCCGGCCCGCCCAGGTCACGGACGGCTGCCCGGTCGGCGTCCGAGGAGGTCGCGGCCTCGGAGACGACGGCGGCCGCCTCGAGGGACGTGGCGCCGCTGGCGACCGCCATCGCGACGGCGGTCTGCAGCGCGCTGAGCTTCAGCGAGTCCAGGGTCACGGTGCCGGCGGCGTACGTACGCCCCGTCTCGTCCCGTACGGCGGCGCCCTCGGGCACTCCGTTGCGGGCGCGGACGCTGCGCGCCAGAGTGACGATCTTGCGGTCCTCGGCGCCGAGGTCGGTGCTATCGGTCATGTGCTGAGCATACGAAGGGGGCGTGTGCCCGCCCGTCGACGGGGTCCCTTCATCCCGGGACGGGGTACATCGAGCCGCGTCGGCCGTCGGGCGAGTCGAGCCACTGGAGCTTGGCCTCCGTGCCGGTGTCCGGGAGCGGCGTGTGGAGCACGATCACCAGGTCGGGGCGTGCGGGGACCCGCAGCTGGGTGGACTCCACGTGCAGCGTGCCGACGAGCGGATGCTGGAGTTCCTTGCGTACCTGGCCGCCCGGGGCGACGTCGCGCCGGTCCCAGAGCGCCGCGAACTCGGGGCTGAGCTCCCGCACCTCGGCGACCACGGCCCGGAATCCCTCGTCCCCGGGGTGCTCGGAGCACGCGGCCCGGAACTGGGCGACGACCTGGCAGGCGATGGTCTCCCAGTGCTTCGACCTGGCCCGGTACACGGGATCG
This sequence comes from Streptomyces sp. QL37, assembly GCF_002941025.1. Lineage (NCBI taxonomy): Bacteria > Bacillati > Actinomycetota > Actinomycetes > Kitasatosporales > Streptomycetaceae > Streptomyces > Streptomyces sp. QL37. The sequence continues at coordinate 2,664,079 of NZ_PTJS01000001.1, forward strand.
GTGAAGAACGCGATCATGCAGTTCTGCACGATCCCCGGGCGCATGCCGAGCACCGCCGACGCCGCGTCGTTGTAGGCCACGGTGTTCCAGTAGCGGTCCATGATGTGGGCCGGGAAGGGCATCCAGGCGTCGATGAGGCGGTTCAGTCCCGCGCACATGTCCTGGTGGGCCGGGTCGACCTCCAGGGCCGGCGGATTGAGCCCGGCCAGTGCGTAGAGATGGCGGCGCTCCGCGCTGCTGAGGCGCAGGACCCGGGCCACGGCGTCCAGGACCTGCGGTGACACGGTGATGTCGCGGCCCTGCTCCAGCCACTGGTACCAGGAGACGCCCACACCCGCGAGGACGGCGACCTCCTCGCGGCGCAGGCCCGGCGTGCGCCGGCGCGCCCCGCCGTCCGGCAGGCCGGCCTCGGCCGGGGTGACCCGTGCCCTGCGGCTCATCAGGAACTCACGCAGCTCGCCGAGCCGGTGGGACTTGTCATCGGTGCCGGCCCGGACCGTGGTGGTCCGGACCGCGCTGTTCTGGGCCGGTGAAGCCACGTACTCCCCCTGGTGTCCGTGCGCGTGCCTGCCTGGTGGTGCGGCCAACAGGATAAGTGCCCGCTCCCCACGGTTGTTCCGGCGGATCCAGGCTGTGGGACATGCCGATCGAAACCCGTGCTCCTGCTCCTGTGCCCACCGCCGTCGCCCCCGCGCCGCCCACACCGCCCGCGCTCTCCGGGCGGGACCGACTGGTGCTCTTCGTGCTGTGCGCCGCCCAGTTCATGGTGGCGCTCGACTTCTCCGTACTGAATGTGGCCCTGCCCGTCCTCGGCGAGGACCTGGGGCTGAGCCGGTCCGGGCTCCAGTGGGCCGTCACCGCGTTCGCCCTGCCGTCCGGCGGCTTCCTGCTGCTCTTCGGCCGGATCGCCGACCTCTACGGCAGGCGCAGGCTGTTCCTCACCGGGCTCGCCGTCTTCGGGGCGTCCTCCCTGCTGGCGACGCTGGCCTGGGACCCGGCGTCCTTCCTGGCCGGGCGGGCGCTGCAGGGGCTCGGGGCCGCCGTGATCGTGCCGACCGGGATGTCCCTGCTGACCACCACCTTCCCCGAAGGCCCGCTGCGGGACCGGGCGCTGGGCATCAGCGGGACGCTGCTCTCGCTGGGCTTCACCGTCGGGATGGTGGCGGGCGGCGTGCTCACCGACACGCTGGGCTGGCGCTCCACGATGGGGCTGCTGACCGGCGCCGCGGTGATCGTGTTCGTCCTGGCCCCGAAGGTGCTGGCCGAGTCGCGTACACCGGACCGGCCGAAGCTCGACGTGCCGGGTGCCGTCTCCGTCACCGGCGGTCTGCTCGCACTGATCTACTCGCTGTCGACGGCCGCCGAGCGCGGCTTCGGTGGTGCGGACGTGCAGATCACCCTGGTGCTGGGAGTGGCCCTGCTGACCGCGTTCGTGGTCGTCGAGTCGCGCTCGACGGCCCCGCTGGTCTCCCTGCCGATGCTGCGGCGCCGTACGGTCGCGTTCGGCAACCTGGGCGGTCTGGCCACGTTCTCGATGATGAGCACCATCGTGTTCGTCCTGACCCTGTACCTCCAGGACCTGCTGCGCCTGTCGGCCCTCTGGACGGGTCTCGTCTTCGGGGTCCAGGGTCTGGCGTCGGTGGCTGCCGGGGTGTACGCCCCGAGGATCGTCGGCCGGATCGGCGCACGCCGGACGCTGGTGCTCTCGCTGATCGGCCAGGGCGTGTTCATCGGGGCGCTGCTGGGCCTGGGCGAGGACTCCGGTGTCTGGCTGGCCACGGTGGCCGTGTCGCTGGCGAGCGCCTTCCACCTGGGCGCCATCATCGCCTACGGGCTGACGGTGACGTCCGGCGTGCCCGACGAGGAGCAGGGTCTGGCGACCGGTCTGGTCACCACCACCCAGCAGGTGGGCATCACGATCGGCATCCCCCTGCTGGGGGTGCTGTCCACTACCCAGGGTTCGCTGTTCGAGGGCGTACGGCTGGTGGTGGCCGTCGCGGCGGTGATTCTGGTCGCGACGGGGCTGGCGGTGGGTGCCGGTCTGCGGCGGGCCTGACGGGGCACGCGCCGCGGTTCCCTACGGCCGGTCCAGGCGCAGCCGTTCCGCCTTGGGGAGCCCGGCCACCACCAGGTCGTAACTGTCCTCCACGAGCTCCCGGACCATCCGGTCCGGGAGCTCGGAGACGGTCACGGTGTTCCAGTGCCGCTTGTTCAGGTGCCAGCCGGGGACGATCGCCGCGTGCTCCTTGCGGAGCCGCAGCGCCTCGTCCGGGTCGCACTTGAGGCTGACCGTCAGCGGCTGCCCGTCGAGCGCGCTCAGGGCGAACATCTTTCCCAGGACCTTGAAGACCGAGGCCTCGGGCCCGAAGGGGAACTCCTCCGCGCTCGCGTTGAACTCCAGGCAGAACGTGCGCAGCTCCTGAGGAGTCATGCCGTCTCCGCTCCCTCCGGTTCCACCAGCACCGTGACGATCTTGTTCCTGCGGCCCGCCGGGGACTCCGCGGTGAGGCGGAGCTTGCGCCCGTCGGGGAGGTCGACCATCGAGGAGGCTCCGGAGATCGGGACCCGCCCGAGCGCCTTCGCCAGCAGTCCGCCGACGGTCTCCACGTCCTCGTCGTCGTACGCGTCGAGGCCGAACAGCTCCCCGAGGTCGCCGATGTCGAGCCGGGCTGTCACCCGGAAGCAGCCGTTCTCCAGCTCCTGGACCGGCGGGAGTTCGCGGTCGTACTCGTCGGTGATCTCGCCGACGATCTCCTCGAGGATGTCCTCGATGGTGACGATGCCGGCCGTGCCGCCGTACTCGTCGATGACGACGGCGACGTGGCTGCGGTCCTGCTGCATCTCGCGCAGCAGGTCACCGGCGTTCTTCGTGTCGGGGACGAACGCGGCGGGGCGCATAGCCGTGGAGACCAGGTCCGCCTCCGCGTCCCGGTTGATGTGCGTCTTGCGGACCAGGTCCTTGAGGTAGACGATCCCGACGATGTCGTCCTCGTTCTCCCCGGTGACCGGGATACGGGAGAAGCCGGAGCGCAGCGCGAGCGTCAGTGCCTGACGGACCGTCTTGTACCGCTCGATGCAGACCAGGTCGGTACGGGGCACCATGACCTCGCGCACCAGGGTGTCGCCGAGCTCGAAGACCGAGTGCACCATGCGGCGCTCCTCGTCCTCGATGAGCGACTCCTGCTCGGCGAGGTCGACCATGGCGCGCAGTTCGGCCTCACTGGCGAAGGGGCCCTTACGGAAGCCCTTGCCCGGGGTCAGCGCGTTGCCGAGGAGGATCAGCAGCTGCGGGATCGGGCCCATGATCCTGGCCAGCGGCAGCAGGACGTACGCCGCGGCCGTGGCCGTGTTCAGCGGGTGCTGGCGGCCGATGGTGCGCGGCGAGACCCCGATGGCGACGTAGCTGACAAGGACCATGACGCCCATGGCGACGGCCAGCGCCTCCCAGGTCTCCGGGAACTCCTTGAGGCAGGCGTACGTGACGAGCACCCCGGCCGACATCTCGCAGGCGACCCGCACGAGCAGGGCCACGTTGAGATAGCGGGTGGGGTCGGCCGCGACCTGCGCCAGCTTGGCGCTGCCGCGCCGCCCGGCCCTGACGGCCTCCGCCGCACGGAAGCTGGACGTGCGCGCGATGCCGGCCTCGGCGCAGGCCGCGAGCCAGCCGACGACGATCAGCAGGACCGCACCGGAGATGAGGGGGACGCTCACGAGACGGTGGGGGCGGGGGACGGGCCGGTCAGGCCGCGCTCGCCGCGCCAGCCGTCGACGATCGCCGCCTGGAGGCCGAACATCTCGGCCTTCTCGTTCGCCTCCTCGTGGTCGTACCCGAGGAGGTGCAGCACCCCGTGGACGGTGAGGAGCTGGAGCTCCTCGTCCATCGAGTGCTGCGTCTCGGCGTCCTCGCCCTGCTTCTTCGCGACCTCCGGGCAGAGCACGATGTCACCGAGGAGCCCCTGCGGGGGCTCCTCGTCGTCCTTGGCCGGGGGACGGAGCTCGTCCATCGGGAAGGACATGACGTCCGTCGGGCCGGGGAGGTCCATCCACTGGATGTGGAGCTGCTCCATGGCGGCGGTGTCCACCACGATCACCGAGAGTTCGGACAGCGGGTGGATCCGCATCCGGGCGAGGGCGTAGCGGGCGATGTCGAGGATCGCCTGCTCGTCGACCTCGGTTCCGGACTCGTTGTTGACGTCGATCGACATGGTGCGCTGCGACTACTTCCCGTTGCGGCCGGTGCGGCCCTCTGCGTTGTCGTACTTCTCGTACGCGTCGACGATACGGCCGACGAGCTTGTGCCGGACGACATCCTGAGAGGTGAGCCTGGAGAAGTGCACGTCCTGCACGTCCTCCAGGATCTCCTGGACCTGACGCAGACCGCTCTTGGTGCCGGTCGGCAGATCCACCTGGGTGACGTCACCGGTGACGACGATCTTCGAGTCGAAGCCGAGGCGGGTGAGGAACATCTTCATCTGCTCGGCGCTGGTGTTCTGCGCCTCGTCGAGGATGATGAACGCGTCGTTCAGGGTCCGGCCGCGCATGTAGGCGAGCGGTGCGACCTCGATCGTGCCCGCGGCCATGAGCCGGGGGATCGAGTCGGGGTCGAGCATGTCGTGCAGGGCGTCGTAGAGCGGGCGCAGATACGGGTCGATCTTGTCGAAGAGCGTGCCGGGCAGGAAGCCGAGCCGCTCCCCCGCCTCGACGGCGGGCCTGGTGAGGATGATCCGGCTGACCTGCTTGGACTGCAGCGCCTGGACCGCCTTGGCCATGGCGAGATAGGTCTTCCCGGTGCCCGCGGGACCGATGCCGAACACGATGGTGTGCTTGTCGATCGCGTCGACGTAGCGCTTCTGGTTGAGCGTCTTGGGACGGATCGTGCGGCCACGGCTGGAGAGGATGTTCTGGGTGAGCACCTCGGCGGGGGTCTCGGCCCCTTCCGCGTTGCCGTTCCCGCTCGCCCTGAGCATGGCGATCGAGCGTTCCACAGCGTCCTCCGTCATCGGCAGCCCGGTGCGGAGCACCAGCACCATCTCGTCGAACAGGCGCTGGATGAGGGCGACGTCCGCCGCGCTTCCAGTCGCGCTTATCTCATTGCCCCGGACATGGATGTCGACGGCCGGGAACGCCGTTTCGATGACGCGCAACAGCGAATCGCCCGACCCCAGGAGCATCACCATGGGGTGTGCGGCCGGGATGCTGATCTGGGCGCGCGCCTGCGGCTGTGTCGGTGACTGAGTCATGGGCCGGCCCTCGGGCCTGCGCATACCTCCCGTTGCAGGGCAGTCGCTGTTCGACTGCCTCTGGAGTACCAGCGTACGACTCCCCGCCGACAACGCCGAGATGTTTTACCCGGTGATCATCGGGCCTTCACTGGCGGAAGCCGATGGTCGGGACCGCGCGGCGCAGGGGCCACGCCCTGCTCGATGCGGGCAGCAGCTCGTCCAGGAAGGCGTAGCGCTCCAGCGCCGCCGGGTCCTGGTCGGCGCAGGTGCGTACCTGCTGCCACCAGCCGGCGATCTCGGCCCATCCGGGTGCGGAAAGAGATCCGCCGAACTCCTGCACGGACAGCGCGGCCGTCAGCCCGGCGAAGGCGAGGCGGTCGGCGAGCGGCCAGCCGGCCAGCGTCCCGGTGACGAACCCGGCGACGAAGACGTCGCCCGCCCCGGTGGGATCCAGGGCCTCCACAGCGATGGCGGGCACCTCGGCAGCCGTGCCGGTCTCCCGGTCCACCGCGTAGGCGCCCTCCGCGCCCAGGGTGACCACGGCCAGGGGGACCCGCTCGGCCAGGGCGTGGGCGGCGGCGCGCGGGCAGTCCGTACGGGTGTAGCGCATGGCCTCCTCGGCGTTCGGGAGGAAGGCCAGGCAGTGCCCGAGGTCGGGCAGTGCGTCCAGGTCCCAGCGGCCGCTCTCGTCCCAGCCGACGTCGGCGAAGACCATCGCGCCGTTACGGGCGGCCCCGGCCACCCAGGGCTCGCTGCGGCCGGGGGTCAGCGAGGCCACGGCGGCGCGCGCGCGGGGCGGGCAGTGCGGGAACGTACGGCCGGGGGCCACGGCGGTGGCGGGGGCCGGAGCCTCGTGACCGTGCGAGACCATCGTGCGCTCGCCCTCGTACGCCATGGAGACGGTGACGGGCGAGTGCCAGCCGGGGACCGTGCGCGACATGGTCAGGTCGATGCCCTCGCCCTGTTCGAGGGCGTCCCAGCAGTACTCGCCGTAGTGGTCGTCGCCGAACGCGGCGGCCAGCGAGGTGCGGAGACCGAGCCGGGCGAGGGCGGTGGCCATGTTGGCGACGCCTCCGGGGCTTGAGCCCATCCCCCGGGCCCAGGACTCCGTCCCGCGCACCGGCGCGCTGTCCAGCCCGGTGAAGATGATGTCGAGGAAGACCGTGCCGGTCAGGAAGACGTCACAGGCCGGGTCCTGCGGGGCGCGCAGCCCGAGCAGCGGGTCGATGCCTGGATCAGCTGTACTCACCGTGCGCTCCCCGGCCTCGGCAGATCTGAACAGTGCGGGATGCGGCCAGTGTGCCGGATTCGCCGCCGCATCCGGAGGGTCCGCGCCGTACGGCGCAAACTCACTCCCACCTGCATAAACATGCGCAGCTACCCGGCTCCGTGACGCATAAACCTCGATGTGACCCAGATCACATCGAGCCGACTTTCCGTCGCCTGGGCGCGCTTGATACAAATTGCCCCGCGAGCACCGTTCGGGACAGTTGACGAGAGTGCCGCTTCTCCCGCTTTTCCTCGCTCCACCCTCCCCTGCCTTACCTCTGCCTTGCCCTCCCCTGCTCTGCCCCGCTCCACCCTCCCCTGCCTTCTTCCGCCTCCTCTGGCATGTCTTCAGGAACGCCCATGTCCTCGCGCCCTCGCGCCGCGTGGCCCCTGGTCGCCGTCTTCACCGCCGGTTACCTCGCCGCCTATCTGCTCCCCACCATCGTCGGCCGCCTCAGCACCTATCTGGGCCTGAGCTCCGCCCAGGCCGGTCTCGTCGGCAGTGCCCTTCTGCTCAGCTCGGCATCGGCCGGCTTCGCGCTGGCGGGACGCGTCGAGAGATTCGGGTCGTGCAGACCGGCGCGCGCGGGGCTGCTCCTGGCCGCGCTCGGCTACGGCTGCGCGGCGCTGACCACCTCGATGCCACTGGTGATCGCGGGTGTCGTGATCGGCGGTCTCGGATCGGGTACGGCGACCGCCGTCGCCGCGTCCGGCATCGCGGCGCAGAGCGATCCGCACCGGACGTCGTCGCTCGGGCTGCTCAGCGTCTCGGCGACGGCGGGGGCCCTCTACCTGACGATCCCTCACCTGGGCGGCGGCCACCGGCTGCCGTTCGCCTCCATCGCGCTGGTCGCACTGCTCGTCTGGCCCGCGACCTCCCGGCTGGGCGGCCCCGCCCAGGCCGGCGGGACGTCGCCGGTGCAGGGACGGCTGCCGCACCGGCGGTCGGGGCTGGTGCTGGCGGGCGGGATGCTCGTCTGGTCCATGGCCCAGAACGCCCTGTGGGGCGTGAGCAGCCGCATCGGCGCGGTCCAGGTCGGCCTCTCCGAGGTGACCATCGGCGCCGTGTTCGCCGCCGCGCTGGGAGCGGGACTGCTCGGCGTGATGGGCGCGGGCGTGCTGGGAGCCCGGCTCGGGCGGGCGGTGCCGATCGGCCTCGGGACGATGATCATCGCTGGGAGCATCGTGCTCAGCTCCTCGGCCGAGGACCTGGGGTCGTTCGCGACCGGTGAGATCGCGTGGAACACCTTCTACCCGGTGGTCCTGTCGTATCTGATCGGGCTTGCCGCGTCGCTGGACGTGCGCGGCCGCTGGGCGGTCCTCGCGGGTTCGGCGGCATCCGTCGGCACGGCCTGCGGCCCCCTGCTCGGCAGTGTGCTCTCCGAGCAGGCGGGCTACGCGGTGATGGGCCTGATCCTGGGGGCTGCCACGCTCCTGGTCGCGGCCCCCGTCACCGCGGTGGCGCTGCACACCGGCGGCCGGCCACTGGTGCCCGGCTCCGTCCGGCGCAGGGGTGGCGCCCCTGCCGCGCTCCTCGCCGCCACGACCAACAGCCTCTCCGGCGCGGTGCCCAGGCTGGGCGCGCCGGAGCAGGAGGTCGCGGAGATCAGCGTGCCCGCGCTGCGGCGCAGGCGGCTGGTGCGGAGCGCGATCCGGGCGGCGGGACCGGACGGCGGTTCCGGTCAGTCGAACGTGTAGGCCTCGACCTCGGCGAGGTAGCGCGCCCTGCGCTCCTCGTCGTGGTCGAGGAAGGCCGCCTCGAAGGAGTTGCGGGCGAGGGTGCGCAGCTGCTCAGGGTCCAGGCCGAGCGCCTCGTGCACGGCGTGGAAGGTGTCTCCGACGTATCCGCCGAAGTAGGCGGGGTCGTCGGAGTTCACCGTGCAGAGCAGGCCGGCGTCCATCATGGACCGCAGCGGGTGCTGCTCCAGGACGTCGATGGCGCGCAGCCGTACGTTGGAGAGCGGGCAGAGCGTCAGCGGGATCCGCTCGGAGACCAGCCGGTCCACCAGCTCCGGGTCCTCCATGCAGCGCAGGCCGTGGTCGATCCGCTCCACGCCCAGGACGTCGAGGGCCTCCCGGATGTACTCCGGCGGGCCCTCCTCACCGGCGTGGGCGACCTTGCGCAGGCCGAGGGCCGTGGCCGCCGCGTACACCTCGCGGAACTTCGCGGGCGGGTGACCGACCTCCGCCGAGTCGAGGCCCACGGCGCTGACGCGGCGCAGGTACGGCTTCGCGGCTTCCAGGGTCTCCAGCGCGGACTCGGCGGACTTGTCGCGCAGGAAACACATGATCAGCTGGGTGGAGACGCCGTGCGTCTCCTCGCTGCGGTCCAGCGCCCTGCCCAGCCCCTCGATCACGGTGCCGATCGGGACGCCTCGGTCGGTGTGCGCCTGCGGGTCGAAGAAGATCTCCGCGTGGCGGACGCCCTGGGCGGCGGCGCGGGCGAGGTAGGCGTCGGCCAGTTCGGCGAAGTCGTCCTCGGTGCGCAGGACCGCCATGAGGGCGTAGTAGAGGTCGAGGAAGCTCTGCAGGTCGTCGAAGAGATAGGCGGTGCGCAGCTCTTCGGTGTCCGCGTAGGGCAGGTCCACGCCGTTGCGTGCGGCGAGCGCGAAGGCCAGCTCGGGTTCGAGGGTGCCTTCGATGTGGAGGTGGAGTTCGGCCTTGGGGAGGTGCACGGGGTTCTCGTTACGTGTGGCGGGTGGGTACCGGGACCCTGATCAGGTCCTGGGCGATGGTCAGTTCGCCTTCGAAGCCGGCTGCCCTGGCCTGGCGCTCGAAGTCGTCGGGGTCGGTGTAACGCTGGGAGAAGTGCGTCAGCACGAGGTGCCGTACGCCCGACTCCTTCGCCACCCGGGCCGCCTGGCCGGCGGTGAGGTGACCGTGGTCGGCGGCGAGCCGGCTGTCCTCGTCGAGGAACGTCGACTCGATGACGAGCATGTCGCATCCCTCGGCGAGGGCGAACGCGCCGTCGCAGAGCCGGGTGTCCATGACGAACGCGAACCGCTGTCCGCGGCGGGGTTCGGAGACCTCCTCCAGCGGGATGCCGCGCAGCACCCCGTCCCGCTGGATCCGTCCGACGTCGGGCCCGCCGATGCCGTGCTCGGCAAGCTTCGCGGGCAGCATGCGCAGCCGGTCGGGCTCGGTGAGGCGGTAGCCGTAGGACTCGACCGGGTGCGAGAGCCGGTGGCTGTCGAGGGTGTACGCGTCGGTGGTGGCCAGGACGCCGTCGGCGGCGACCGGGGCCTCGGTCAGCTCGACGGACTCGCGGTAGGCGGTCGCGTACCGCAGGCGGTCGAAGAAGCGCTGTCCGCTCGCCGGGAAGTGGGCCGTGACGGGGTGCGGGACCTGGTCGAGGTTGATCCGCTGGATCACCCCCGCCAGGCCCAGCGAGTGGTCGCCGTGGAAGTGCGTGACACAGATCCGGTCGATGTCGTGAGCGGCGACGCCCGCCCGCAGCATCTGGCGCTGCGTGCCCTCGCCCGGGTCGAAGAGGATGCCCTCGCCGTCCCAGCGCAGCAGGTAGCCGTTGTGGTTGCGGTGACGGGTCGGCACCTGACTGGCGGTGCCGAGGATCACGAGCTCTCGTACGGACACGGGTGGTGGCGCTCCCTAACCGGGGGGCCACTGCATCCCGCGGCCGCCCAGGACGTGGGCGTGCGCGTGGAAGACGGTCTGACCGGCGCCCGCACCGGTGTTGAGCACGATGCGGTAGCCGCTCTCGGTGAGGTTCTCGTCGGCGGCCACCAGGCCCGCCTCGCGCAGCACGTCGGCGGCGGCCTGCGGGTCGCCGGCGGCGAGTGCGGCGGCGTCCGGGTAGTGCGCCTTGGGGATGACCAGGACGTGGGTCGGAGCCTGGGGGTTTATGTCGCGGAAGGCGACGGTCGTTTCGCTCTCGCGCACGATCGTCGCCGGGATGTCCCCTGTAACGATCTTGCAGAACAGGCAGTCGGTCTGCGGCGCTCCCGCCATGGCCCGGCCTCCTAGGTCGTTTCGGTCCTCGTGATCAGTACACCGGCATGCTATCCGCCCGCGGCGGGCGGGCGGCTCTCAGCTCCAGCGACCGGTGCGTCCCATGAGGAGGGCCGCCGCGGCCGTCCCCGCGGTCGAGGTCCGCAGCACACTCGGGCCGAGCCGGTACGGGGGCGCTCCCGCCTCGGCGAAGGCGGCCAGCTCCTGGGGTGACACCCCGCCCTCCGGGCCCACGACCAGCACGATCTCCCCGCCGGCGGGGAGACCGGCGGTGGCGAGCGGTTCGCTGCCGCTGTCCCGGTCCTCGTGCAGGACGCCCGCGAAGTCCGCCCCGGCCAGCAGGGCGGCGACCTGTTTGGTCGTCATGGCGTCCGCCACCTCGGGGAAACGCACCCTGCGCGACTGCTTCCCCGCCTCGCGCGCGGTGCTGCGCCACTTGGCGAGGGACTTGAGGCCCCGGTCGCCCTTCCACTGCGTGATGCAGCGCGCGGCCTGCCAGGGCACGATCATGTCGACGCCCGTCTCGGTCATCGTCTCCACGGCCAGCTCACCGCGGTCGCCCTTGGGCAGCGCCTGGACGACGGTGATGCGGGGCGCGGGGGCGTCCTCCTCGTGGACGCTTCCGAGGCCGGTGACCACGAGCCGGTCCTTGCCCTCGGCCGCGCGTACGACGCCTTCCGCCCAGCGGCCCCGCCCGTCGGTCAGGACGACGTCCTCCCCCGGGTTCAGCCGCTTCACGGACACGGCGTGCCGCCCCTCGGGGCCGTCAAGGACGAACTCCGGCCCGCCGGGCAGCTGTTCGACGACGAAGACAGGTGCCGTCACCGCTCACTCCTCATGCTCACTGCCGCACGCGCGGCTTCCGATTCGGCGGCGAGCAGGCCCACGAGCTCCCCGGCGGGCAGCTCGCGCGCCATCCGGTGTCCCTGGCCCGCCCACAGGGCCATGCCCTGGGCGTCCCCGGTCTTCGCCGCGGCCCTGCGCAGCCCGCTGGTCATCTGGTGCACCTGGGGGTAGGCGGCGGGGGCGTACGGCCCGTGCTCCCGCACGAACCGGTTGACCAGCCCGCGCGCGGGGCGGCCGGAGAAGGCCCGGGTCAGGGCCGTCGTCACGAACAACGGGTTGGCCAGGGCCTGCTTGTGCAGCGGGTGCGCTCCGGACTCCGGGCACGGCAGGAAGGCCGTACCGAGCTGGGCGGCGTCGGCCCCGGCCGCCAGGACGGCCGTGATCTGGGAGCCGCGCATCAGCCCGCCGGCCGCGACGACCGGCAGCCGCACGGCCTCGCGGACCTCGGCGATCAGGGCGAGGAGCCCCGTACCGGCGAGGCCGCCCTGCGGGTCGTCGCGGTGCGTGGACTGGTGACCGCCCGCCTCGGTGCCCTGCACGCAGACCGCTCCGGCGCCCGCCCACTTCGCGTTCCGCGCCTCCTGGGCCGAGGTGACCGTGACGACGGTGAAGGTGCCGGCGGCGGCGAAGGCGTCGAGGACCTCGCGGGTGGGGCAGCCGAAGGTGAAGGAGACCACGGGGACCGGATCCTCCAGCAGGATCGCGACCTTGGCCTCGTAACCGTCGTCGCCGCTGGAGTCCGGGTCGCCGAGCGGGGTCTCGTACCAGGAGGCCTCACCGGCGAGCTGTTCGCGGTAGACCTCGACGGCGCTGGGGTCGGCGACCAGCGGCTGCGGCATGAAGAGATTGACGCCGAAGGGCCGTCCGGTCGTCCGCCGGAGCTGCTCGACCTCGTTGTACATCCCGTCCGCCGTCTTGTAGCCGGCGGCGAGGAAACCGAGCCCTCCGGCCTCGGAGACGGCGGCTGCGAGCTCCGGACGGGAGACGCCTCCCGCCATCGGGGCCTGCACGATCGGGTACCGGCAGAGATCGGTCAGCGCCAAGGACATGCCCGCATCGTGCCACGTCCCGCGGATCGTGCCGAATCAGCCCCTTTCACACGGCGGGCGCCCGCCGCACGCACCGCACCGCCCGCCGGTACGGGACCGGCGGGCGGTGCGGTGACAGGGTTCAGCGGCCGTTGAAGGCGTCCTTCAGCCGGGAGAAGAGCCCCTGCTGCCCGGGCTGGAACTGACCGGTGGGCCGCTCCTCGCCGCGCAGCTTGGCCAGCTCCCGCAGGAGGCGCTCCTGCTCGGGGTCCATCTTCGTCGGGGTCATGACCTCGACGTGCACGATCAGGTCGCCACGCCCGCCGCCACGCAGGTGCGTGATGCCGCGCCCGTGCAGCGGGACCGACTGACCGGACTGGGTGCCCGGCCTGATGTCGATCTCCTCCAGCCCGTCGAGCGTCTCCAGCGGCACCTGGGTGCCGAGCGCCGCGGCCGTCATCGGGATGGTGACCGTGCAGTGCAGGTCGTCGCCGCGCCGCTGGAACACGGCGTGCGAGACCTCGTGGATCTCGACGTACAGGTCGCCGGCGGGGCCGCCGCCGGGGCCGACCTCGCCCTCGCCCGCGAGCTGGATCCGGGTGCCGTTGTCGACACCGGCGGGGATCTTCACGGTGAGGGTGCGCCGCGAGCGGATGCGGCCGTCACCGGCGCACTCGGGGCACGGGGTCGGCACGACCGTGCCGAAGCCCTGGCACTGCGGGCAGGGCCGCGAGGTCATGACCTGGCCGAGGAAGGACCTCGTGACCTGGGAGACCTCGCCACGGCCGCGGCACATGTCACAGGTCTGCGCGGAGGTGCCGGGTGCGGCGCCCTCGCCACTGCAGGTCGTACAGACGACCGCCGTGTCGACCTGGATGTCCTTGGTCGTGCCGAAGGCCGCCTCGTTGAGGTCGATCTCCAGGCGGATCATGGCGTCCTGGCCGCGACGGGTCCGCGAACGGGGCCCGCGCTGCGCGGCGTTGCCGAAGAACGCGTCCATGATGTCGCTGAAGTTGCCGAAGCCGCCGGCTCCGAACCCTCCCGCGCCACCGCCGCCGCCCGAGGAGGACAGCGGGTCGCCTCCGAGGTCGTAGACCTGCTTCTTCTGCGGGTCCGACAGCACCTCGTAAGCGGCGTTGATCTCCTTGAACCGCTCCTGGGTCTTCGGATCCGGGTTGACATCCGGGTGCAGCTCGCGTGCGAGCCGACGGAATGCCTTCTTGATCTCGTCCTGAGATGCGTCGCGGCGCACGCCTAGTACGGCGTAGTAGTCCGTGGCCACTTACGAATCCGCCAGGATCTGTCCGACGTAACGTGCCACTGCGCGTACCGCTCCCATCGTTCCGGGGTAGTCCATGCGGGTCGGTCCGACCACGCCGAGTTTGGCGACTGCCTCGTCGCCCGAACCGTAGCCGACCGCGACGACGGACGTGGAGTTGAGTCCCTCGTGGGCGTTCTCGTGCCCGATCCGTACGGTCATGCCTGAGTCCGTTGCCTCACCGAGCAGCTTCAGCAGCACGACCTGTTCCTCCAATGCCTCCAGCACCGGCCGGATCATCACAGGGAAGTCGTGCCCGAAGCGGGTGAGATTGGAGGTGCCGCCGATGATCAGCCGCTCCTCCGTCTCTTCGACCAGAGTCTCGAGGAGGACGGAGAGGACCGTCGACACGGTTCCCCGGTCCTCGGTCTCGAAGGACTCCGGAAGGTCCTGCACCAGCCGCGGGACGTCCGCGAAGCGTCGTCCGACGACCCGGCTGTTGAGCCGGGCCCGCAGATCCGCCAGTGATGTGTCACCGAACGGCGCAGGACAGTCGATCATACGCTGTTCGACCCGGCCCGTGTCCGTGATCAGGACGAGCATCAGCCGGGCCGGGGCCAGCGACAGCAGCTCCACGTGCCGGACCGTCGACCGGGTCAGCGAGGGGTACTGCACGACGGCGACCTGCCTGGTCAGCTGCGCGAGCAGCCGGACCGTGCGGCCCACGACGTCGTCGAGGTCGACCGCGCCGTCGAGGAAATTCTGAATGGCCCGGCGCTCCGGCGACGACAGGGGCTTGACGCCCGCGAGCTTGTCGACGAAGAGCCGGTAGCCCTTGTCCGTCGGAATGCGCCCCGCACTCGTGTGCGGCTGGGCGATGAAGCCCTCGTCCTCCAGCACCGCCATGTCGTTGCGGACAGTCGCCGGGGAGACCCCGAGGCTGTGCCGCTCCGTGAGCGCCTTGGAACCGACGGGCTCCTCGGTGCCGACATAGTCCTGGACGATGGCGCGCAGCACTTCGAGTCTGCGTTCGCTGAGCACCGCGCACACCTCCAGCTGTGGTTCTTCGGCGTCTGCCTGGCACTCTGTGCGTTCGAGTGCCAGCAATCCCCCCGGTCAGTGTACGGGGGCGGGGTGGGCCCGGGGCAAGGGCGACCGGCCACGCCGTCGTGGGACCGCGCAGGTCGTTGCCGATAGCGTCGCCGTATGGACGTCTCTTGGGAAGAGTTCGGCTGGGAGCGGTTGGGCAACGGTACGGGGCGGCGGCGCCTCCCCGTCTGGGACGCGACCGTCGCGCTGGTGGCGGGGGTGGACGGTGTGCTGCTCTACGACACCGGTTCGACGCTCCGGGAGGGGGTCGAGCTGCGCACCCAGGCCGAGGCCCTGCTGGGCCGCAGGGTGACGCATATCGCACTGAGCCATCCGCACTTCGACCATGTGCTGGGCACCGCCGCCTTCTCCGGGGCGGAGGTCTACGGGGCGGTCGGCACGGCGGAGCTGCTGGGGCGGGGCGCCGAGGAGCTGCGCGCCGACGCGCTGCGCCACGGGATGAGCGAGGCGGATGCCACGGCGGCCACGGACGCCCTGGTGGCCCCACGTCATCAGGTGAGCGGCGAGTGGACGCTCGATCTCGGCGGCGGGTTCCAGGTGCTGCTGGCCAATGTGGGCCCAGGTCACAGCGGCCACGACCTCGCGGTGCTGGTGCCGGGCTCGCCCGTCGTGGTGCTCTGCGGCGATCTGGTCGAGGAGTCCGGCGAACCGCAGGCGGGCCGGGACGCGGCCCCCTCGCACTGGCCGGCCGCGCTGGACCGGCTGCTGGAGCTGGGCGGCGAGGACGCGCTGTACGTGCCCGGGCACGGTGCGGTGGTGGACGCGGCGTTCGTCCGGGCGCAGCGCGAGCAACTGGCCGTCCGCTTCGGCGTGTCGTGAACGCGGCCCCGATTATCGTGCTGGCATGCGCAGCTACCAGCCGGATCTGACTCCGCCGTGGAAGAAGTCCGCCCCCGCCCCCGAGGTCCCCGCGGAGCCCGACCTGGTGGTCGAGGAGGCCGTCACCGGTTTCTGCGGGGCGGTGATCCGGTGCGAGAAGACGGCCCAGGGGCCGACGGTCACGCTGGAGGACCGCTTCGGCAAGCACCGGGTCTTCCCGATGGAACCGCGCGGCTTCCTGCTGGAGGGCAAGGTCGTCACCCTCGTCCGCCCGTCGGCCGGCGGGCCCGCCCGTCCCTCCCGTACGGCGTCCGGATCGGTGGCGGTCCCCGGGGCGCGGGCGCGGGTCGCCCGGGCGGGCCGGATCTATGTCGAGGGGCGGCACGACGCCGAGCTGGTCGAGCGGGTCTGGGGGGACGACCTGCGCATCGAGGGCGTGGTGGTGGAGTACCTGGAGGGCGTCGACGACCTCCCGGCGATCGTGCGGGAGTTCGCGCCCGGCCCGGACGCCCGGCTCGGTGTCCTGGTCGACCACCTGGTGCCCGGTTCCAAGGAGTCCCGGATCGCGGCTCAGGTCACCGACGCGAACGTGCTGGTGGTGGGGCACCCGTACATCGACGTCTGGGAGGCCGTGAAGCCGTCGTCCGTGGGTATCCCCGGGTGGCCGGTGGTACCGCGCGGCCAGGACTGGAAGACGGGCGTGTGCCGGGCGCTGGGCTGGCCGGAGAACACCGGCGCGGCCTGGCAGCACATCCTTTCCAGGGTCGGCTCGTACAAGGACCTGGAACCGCAGCTTCTGGGCCGCGTCGAGGAATTGATCGACTTCGTCACCCTTCCTTCCTGATGTCCCGGGAGCATTGAAGAGGATCAGGTATCGATCCCCGCGAACACCTGCGCCGCACACGCACCATCCGTTATTGAGAGATGACGGCAGGGCCCGGCACAGGGGGAGGCACGGGGCGGATGACGCGTGAAGTGTGGCGGGACAGCGCGGACAACGAGGCGGCCTCCGCCGTTTTCCACCTCATGCAGGAGCTCATCGACCAGTACCGGGTCAACCGGCCCGTGATGCCCCTGGTCGTGGCACAGGCGGAGGACGCAGCCGCCGGTACGGAGATCGACGACAGGGTCGAGCGCATCGTCCATCAGGTCCACCGGGCGAACCAGCTGCGCCGGGTCCCGGTGAAGCTGCTCGACGGCCACGGCACCACCCCGTACGAGGCGGCCCTCTCCATGGTCCGCACCCTCACCGAGCGGCCCTGGGAGACCCGGGGCACCTCGCAGTACAAGCCCTTCACGTTTCCCCGCTCCCGGCTGCTCGCCGCCATCGAGCAGGCCACGGCGACGGTCGTCGCACAGCAGGACGTCAGATCGCCCCGGGAGCGCGACGAACGGATCCTGGAACAGCTGGGCAGCCTGCGGTGGCGGGCGAGCCGGTCGGGCGGCTCCAACTGGTGGGACTCGCTGCGCGCCTCGGTCCGTCCGGAGACCTTCGTCGGGGCCGTCTTCATCGCGGTGCTCAGCGTGCTGCTGGGGGAGATCGGCTGGGTGCTGACGGCGCTGGTCGCCGCCGCGGCCCTGCTCGGCCTCGCGGTCGTACGTCTGGTGACCACGTCGGCGCCGCCGCTGCTGTGGCTGCGCCGGGCCAGCCGATGGCTCGCGACCACGTCCTCCCTGGCCGCGTCGAGCACCGCGTACCCGTCGGACGGCTGGTCGTGGTTCTCGCCCAGCGGTTCGTGGCGGGTGATCCGGGCGCGGGCGGCCGCCGTCGCGGAACGGGTGGCCGACGCGGGGGCGGGCGACGAGCACGCGCGCCAGTTCCATCTGGAGCTCCGGGTCCAGGCGCTGCTGGAGGACCTGCTGGACAACTACCGGCCGCACGCCCTGGACTGGCGGCGCGGCAAGCGCACCGTCCCGCCGGTGGTCTTCCTGCCGACGGCCACCCACGACAACGGCGGCATCCTGCTGATCAACGCCGTCAACAACGTGCGGTCACGGCGCAGCGAGGTGGATCCGCTGCTGCTCCTGGCCTCGCTGCCCGCCGACCGGATCATGCGGCACACCCCGCCGCTGCCTCCGGAGCCGTCGGTGCCCGCCGGCGTCAGGTCGGGCGCGCGCGCCCGGTACGAGAGCTGGGTCGACGACCTGAGTGTCGGCCAGGCGCCGGCGGCGGCCGTGACGCTGGCCTGGGTGCTGCGGCTGCCGCTGTCCACCGGCCAGCTGACCCATGAGTACGCCCACGCCCAGCTCGTCACCCATCGGGTCCGCCGGACCTGGGCCTGGTGGGTGATGTCGCGCACGACCGTCGCCCTCGCGCTGGTCGGCGCGTTGCTGGGGACCTTCCTGTGGAGCGAGCACCTGAAGGAGAAGTACTGCTACGGCCCGCTCGTCGGCGTCAGCACCGACGCGGTCAGGCTGACCGGTCCCGGAGGTGTCAAGGAGTGCATCGGGGTGGCGACGGTCCCCGAGGTGCGCTTCGCCGGGGGCAACGGCCTCCAGCTGAACGGGGTGGGCAAGGGCGTCACCTTCGAACGGATCGAGCAGGCGATACGGGAGCAGAACGCCTCCATCGGGCCGGGCGAACCGCGTGTCACGGTCGTCTACGCGGGCCCGCTCACCGGCACCGACAAGAACCGGGAGGACACCCGCAAGGGCCTGGAGGAGCTGACCGGCGTCTATCTCCACCAGCGGTTCGTCAACGACACAGCGAATCGTTCCGTCAAGCTCCGGGTCCTGACGGCCAACGGCGGCCAGGACATGCTGCGGCAGACGACCGCGGTCAAGAAGATCATCGAGGTGGCCCGCCGGGACTCCTCCGTCGTCGGTGTGGTCGGCCTCGGCCGCAACACCACGGAGAGCGCCGAGGCCACCGGGCTCCTCCAGCGCGCGGGACTGCCCGTGGTGGACAGCACGAACTCCGGCAGCGACCTGGCCCGCGAGTACCCGAACTACTTCGGCACGTCCGCGACCGACGAGGAGCAGGCGGACGCCCTCGGGCTGATCGCGGGCCGGCTGGCGGACGGGCTGGACGATCCGCAGGCCGTGGTCCTGTCCAGGAAGGTGGGGAACGAGGACAAGGACCGCTACACCACCGAGCAGCGCCGGGTCGGCCTGGAGATGCTGAAGGAGTCCGGCTACGCCCTGGCCTCCGACACCCAGTACTCCCTGTCCAAGGACGGCGGCTCCGCGAATCTCGACGCACCCCTGCACGCGATCTGCGGGGCGGAACGCGTGCCCGACGCCCTGTACTTCGCCGGCCGGGTCGAGGACGTCAACACACTGATGTCCGGCCTCGGACAGACGGCCGGCTGCTCGGACAAGAAGATCACGGTCTTCACCGGCGACGACCTGACCAAGGCGCGCTTCGACGACTCGACGAAGCTCGCGGACAAGGTCACCCTCTACTACGGCGCGCTCGCGCCCATGAGCCAGGGCGGCGGCCGGGCGTTCTACGAGGACTCCCGCAAGGCCCTGGAGTCGCTGCTCCCCGAAGGGGAGCGGCTCCCGGCACTGCCGAAGGCGCGCCCGTACGAGGACATGATGTTCGCCAGCGGGCAGACCGTCATCTCCTACCAGGCCACGGCCGCCCTCTACGCCGCCGCGACCCGCAGCGACAACCCGCAGAGCGCGGCGGAGACCTGGGCGACGCTCTACTCGGTGGCCCTGCACGACATGCCGACCGGGACCATCACCTTCCGGGGGACGATTCCGTACGCCGACCAGAAGGTGCACGGCCTGAACATCGTCGAGGTCACACGCCTGGGGCCGGACGCGCAGAGCCGCGTCGTGTGCGGCCGGGCCGCGGGCGACCGGACACCGCTCACCCGCGCGGACTGTCCGGTGGGATAGACCGGCGCGACAGGTGCCCCGTAGCGGCCGGGCGGGTGCTCAGTCGACCAGGTCCCGCACCACGGCGTCGGCCAGCAGCCGCCCCCGCAGCGTGAGGACCGCGCGGCCCTCGCCGTACGGTCCGGGCTCCAGCAGCCCGTCCTTCACCGCGCGGCCCGCGGCTGCGAGGCCCGCGGGGGCGAGCAGCGACAGCGGGCAGCCCTCGACGAGCCGCAGTTCCAGCAGGATGCGCTCGACCCGGCGGTCCTCGTCGCCGAGCACCTCACGGCCGGCCCCGGGCGAGCGGCCCTCGGCCAGTGCCTGCGCGTAGGCCCCGGGGTGCTTGACGTTCCACCACCGCACCCCGCCGACGTGGCTGTGGGCTCCGGGTCCGGCACCCCACCAGTCGGCCCCGCGCCAGTACAGCTCGTTGTGCAGGCAGCGGCCCTCGGGTGTACGGGACCAGTTCGACACCTCGTACCAGGAGAAGCCCGCGGCCGCCATCGCCTCGTCGGCGATCAGGTAGCGGTCGGCGTGGACGTCGTCGTCCGTCATCGGGACCTCGCCGCGGCGGATGCGCCGGGCGAGCTGGGTCCCCTCCTCGACGATCAGCGCGTACGCCGACACGTGGTCGGGTCCGGCACCGATCGCCGCGTCGAGGGAGGCCCGCCAGTCGTCGTCGGACTCGCCGGGGGTCCCGTAGATCAGGTCGAGGTTGACGTGTTCGAAGCCGGCCTCGCGGGCCTCGGCGACACACGCCTCGGGGCGGCCGGGCGTGTGGGTGCGGTCCAGGACCTTCAGGACGTGCTGCCGGGCGCTCTGCATACCGAAGGAGACGCGGTTGAAGCCGCCTTCCCGCAGCGCCGCGAGGTACGCCGGGTCGACGGACTCCGGATTGGCCTCCGTCGTGATCTCGGCGTCCTCCGCGAGCCCGAACTCCTCACGGATCGCCGCGAGCATCCGGACGAGGTCGGCCGCGGGCAGCAGCGTGGGCGTACCGCCGCCGACGAAGACCGTGCGGACCGGACGGGGGTCGTCGCCGAGCACCTTGCGGGCCTGGCGGACCTCCTCGACGAGGTGGGCGGCGTAGTTGTCCCGGGAGGCCAGGGCGCCGCCGGAGCCGCGCAGCTCGGTCGCGGTGTACGTGTTGAAGTCGCAGTAGCCGCAGCGGGTGGCGCAGTAGGGCACGTGCAGGTAGAAGCCGAGCGGCCGGTCGGCGGCGCCTTCCAGGGCATGGCGGGGCAGCGCCCCGTCGTCGGGCACGGGCTCACCATCGGGCAGTACGGAAGGCATACCGTCCATTGTCACTCGCCGGCGGAGCTCCCCCGCACATCCGCCGATCCGTCGACCTGGAGCACGAGCAGGGCCAGGTCGTCGTCGGGCGGGCGCTCGGCGAAGGTGTGGACGGCTCGCTTGATCCGGTCGGCTATCCCGGCGGCCGGAAGCCCCGCGCAGCCTCCCAGGACCCGTGCGAGGCCGTCGCCGTCGTCGAACATCAGCCGCCCGGAGCGCCGCTCCGTGACCCCGTCGGTGACGCAGAGGAGGCTGTCGCCGGGCATCAGCACGAAGCTCCGGCTCTCGTACGCCACGTCCTCGACGACGCCGAGCAGCACCTGGGGCTCGGCGGCCGGGCGTACGGAGCCGTCGGGACGCAGCAGCAGCGGGAGCGGATGGCCGGCGCTCGCCACCGTGCAGCGCACGCCGCCGTCCGGGAGCGGCACGAGATCGCCGTACAGCAGGGAGAGGAAGCGGGACTGGGAGCCGTCCTGGATCTGCTCGCCGCCCTGGAGCTGCTGGCCGCCCGCCGCCGCGACCATGAGGGCGGCGGCCTCGGCCGCCTCCATGGCGTCGTCCAGGAGGAGCCGGTTGAGCCGGTCGAGGACCTCGCCGACGCGGAAGCCCTCCCGGGACAGCAGGCGCAGCCAGGGCCGGGCGAGACCGGTGACGACGGCGGCTTCGGGGCCGCTGCCCTGGACGTCCCCGAGCACGAAGCACCAGCGGCCGCCGGGGCACGGGAAGAGGTCGTAGAAGTCCCCGCCGACCACGCCGTCGTCCCCGGGCTCGTACACCAGCGCGCTGGTGACCCCGGGTATCTCGGCCACCTTGCTCGGCAGCAGGCCGCGCTGCAGGATGCGGCTGATGGTGGCCTGGCGGGTGTAGGCGCGGGCGGCTCCGACGGCGAGGCCGACCCGGCGCACGAAGTCCGCGAGGAGGGCGGCGGCCTCGTCGGGGATGCGGTCGGTGCCCTCGCGGCCCACCAGGACGGCGCCGAGCGTGCGTCCGCCCGAGATGATGCGGTGGGCGAGCGCGGCGCCCCCTGTGCCGTCCCCGCGCTCCGCCGTGGCGCCTCCCGGCCACGGGATGGGCACGGGGCCCGTACCGACGCTGCCGGGCAGGCGCAGCGGCTCCTTCTCCAGTGCGGGGCGCAGCAGCGCGGTCCGCGCCTCGTCGCTGTGCCAGACCCCGGCGAGCCTGGGGGCGGCGGCCGGGCCTCCGCCCTCGCTCTCCAGCCATATGGCGCACCAGTCGGCGATCCGCGGCACCAGGAGCCGGCCCGCCGTCGACGCCACCAGGTCCTCGTCGAGCTGTCCGGCCAGGAGACCGGACGCCTCAGCGAGGAAGGAGAGCCCGCCGCCCCCGGCCCAGCCCTCGTCGTCGCGCGCCGCGTGCCCGGCGGCGGGGGCGAGGATCCGGCCGGTGCGACTGCCCGGTCCGCGGGTGGCGTCGCCGTCGGCCGGGGCGTCGGGCAGTCCGTAGCGGTCGTCGCCGGGGAGGCGGGCCCAGACGGTCTTGAGGCCGGTGCGGTAGGTGATGCCCCAGGACTCGGCGAGGGTGGCGACGAGCTGCAGCCCCCGGCCGTACTCGGCGGGATCGGGCCGCTCGGCACGGTCGTCCCGTACCGACCTGGCGGGGTGGTGGTCGGTGACCTCCAGCACGAGCGCGGCGGGCTCGTGTCCGGCGGAGTCCTCCAGCCTGAGGAGCAGTTCGACCGTCGTACCGGCGTGCACGACCGCGTTGGTGACCAGTTCGCTCGCCACGGTCAGCGCGTCGTCGGTGAGCCGTTCGCCGAACTCGGCGGCGGAGGGCAGGCCGAGCCCGGTCCACTCGGCGAGCGCCGCCCGGACGAATCTGCGGGCCGCGGCCGAGGCCTGCGGGATTCCGGGCAGGCTCGTGCGCGCGACCGGACGGGGATCAGCGCCCTGACCGGCCATGACGGTGCCGGGACGCTGGACGATGTCCCGCTGCAAGGGAATGGGCCCCACGGTGCGGCTCCTGACGGTCTCGCGAAACGCCGCTGACGTATCCCGACAGGGTGACAGACCGGGCGTGCCCATAAGCGCCGAGTGACGGAAGTGGCCGGAGCGGAACGGGAACGGGCCGGGGCCGGTGGGTGCTCCCGCACCCACCGGCCCCGGCTCCGACCTGCTCCTCGGCTGTTACGCCTCGCGGGAGCCCGCGTACATGTCCTCGATGAGGTCCTTGTACTCGCGCTCGACGACCGGCCGCTTCAGCTTGAGGCTGGGGGTCAGCTCACCGTGCTCGATGTCGAGGTCGCGCGGCAGGAGCCGGAATTTCTTGATGGTCTGCCAGCGCTGCAGGCCCTCGTTGAGGCGCTGCACATAGCCCTCGATGAGCTCCACGACCTGCCGCGACGCCACCACGTCGGCGTAGGGCTTGCCGCCGAGCCCGTTCTCCTGCGCCCAGCCGAGGATGGTCGGCTCGTCGAGTGCGATGAGGGCGGTGCAGAAGTTCCGGTCCGCGCCGTGCACCAGGATGTTGGAGACGAACGGGCAGACCGCCTTGAACTGCCCCTCGACCTCGGCCGGGGCGATGTACTTGCCGCCGGAGGTCTTGATCAGGTCCTTCTTGCGGTCGGTGATCCGCAGGTAGCCGTCCTGGGAGAGCTCGCCGATGTCGCCGGTGTGGAACCAGCCGTCCGACTCCAGGACCTCGGCGGTCTTCTCGGGCAGCCGGTGGTAGCCCTCCATGAGGCCGGGGCCGCGCAGCAGGATCTCGCCGTCGTCCGCGATCCGGACCTCGGTGCCGGGGAGCGGCTTGCCGACGGTCCCGGTGCGGTAGGCCTCGCCCGGGTTGACGAAGGAGGCGGCGCTGGACTCGGTGAGTCCGTAGCCCTCCAGGATGTGGATGCCGGCGCCGGAGAAGAAGAGGCCGATGTCGGGGGCCAGGGCGGCGGATCCGGAGATGCAGGCGCGGAGCCGGCCGCCGAAGGCCTCACGGATCTTCCCGTAGACGAGGGTGTCGGCGACCTTGTGCTTGGCGCCGAGCCCGAACGGCACGGAGGCCTTGCCGGTGCGCCGGAAGTTGTCCTGCGACACCGTGGCGTACTCCCGGGCGACCCCGGCCGCCCACTGGAAGATCTTGTACTTGGCCCCTCCGCCCGCCCGCGCCTTGGCGGCGACCCCGTTGTAGACCTTCTCGAAGATGCGGGGGACGGCCGCCATGTAGGTCGGCTGGACCACCGGGAGGTTCTCGATGATCTTGTCGACCCGCCCGTCGACGGCCGTGACGTGGCCGACCTCGATCTGGCCGGACGTGAGCACCTTGCCGAAGACGTGCGCGAGCGGCAGCCAGAGGTACTGGACGTCGTCCGGGTTGATCATCCCGGTGGACACGGTGGCCTTGGCCATGTACGACCAGTTGTCGTGCGGCAGCCGTACGCCCTTGGGGCGCCCGGTGGTGCCCGAGGTGTAGATCAGGGTCGCCAGCTGGTCCGCCGTGATGGCGGAGACCCGGTCGGTGATCGCGTCCGGGTTCTTCACGAGGTATTCGGCGCCCCGGGCTTCGAGATCGGCCAGGGTGAGCACCCAGCCCTCGGGGTCGCCCTCCACCGACTCCGCACCGGCCGGATCGATGACGACGACATGCGCGAGCTCGGGCAGCCCGGCCCTGTTCTCCCGGGCCTTCGCCAGCTGGGCCGCGTCTTCGGCGATCAGGACGCGGCTGTCGGAGTCGGACAGGATGAAGGCGGACTCCTCGGTGTTCGTCGAGGGGTAGATCGTCGTGGTCGCGGCGCCCGCGCACATCACGCCGAGGTCGGCGAGGATCCATTCGACGCGGGTGGAGGAGGCGAGCGCGACCCGCTCCTCCGGCCGGACGCCGAGAGCGATCAGACCGGCCGCGATGGCGTGGACCCGCTCGGCGGCCTGCGCCCAGGTGAGCGACTTCCAGTCATCCGGTCCCTGGCCGGAGGCGGCGGGCACCGGGTAGCGGTACGCCTCTCCGTCCGGGGTGGCCGCCACGCGGTCGATGAAGAGAGTCGCCACGGAGGGCGGTCGGCTATCGATCAGGGTCTGTGTGTCGCTCACGACGTCCTCCGGGCCTGCGGCATTGCTACGACCGGCTTATGGGTGCTGCTGCTTGTATGTCCTGCTTCTCGTTCCCGCCCGGCCTGCTTGTTTAACTGGCGAGTAACTAACGGGTGGTGATCAGAGTAGAGCGCGTCGGACCGTCGCGTAAGAGGCAACAGGCCGCCGCTTGATAACGAACCGGGCCCCTGTGCGGCGGACGTCCGACGCACAGGGGCCCGTTGGGCTACTCCCGGGTACGCCCGACGACGTACTCCCGGATGGTCCCGGGCGCGGCGCGCCCGGGACGGGGCGCACGACGAGGACGTGCGCCGGGGCGGGTGCTACTTCTTGCCCTTGCTCTCGCCGGCCGACTCGTCGGTCGACAGGACGGAGATGAACGCGTCCTGCGGCACCTCCACGTTGCCGACCATCTTCATCCGCTTCTTGCCTTCCTTCTGCTTCTCCAGCAGCTTCCGCTTACGGGAGATGTCACCGCCGTAGCACTTGGCGAGGACGTCCTTACGGATGGCGCGGACGGTCTCGCGTGCGATGACCCGGGAGCCGATGGCGGCCTGGATCGGCACCTCGAAGTTCTGCCGGGGGATGAGCTTCTGCAGCTTGGCGACGAGCCGGACACCGTAGGCGTACGCCTTGTCCTTGTGCGTGACCGCCGAGAAGGCGTCGACCTTGTCGCCGTGGAGCAGGATGTCCACCTTGACGAGCTGGGCGGACTGCTCGCCGGTGGGCTCGTAGTCGAGCGAGGCGTAACCACGGGTCTTGGACTTCAGCTGGTCGAAGAAGTCGAAGACAATCTCGGCGAGCGGCAGGGTGTAGCGGATCTCCACCCGGTCCTCGGAGAGGTAGTCCATGCCGAGCAGGGTGCCTCGCCGGTTCTGGCAGAGCTCCATGATCGCGCCGATGAACTCGCTGGGCGCCAGGACCGTGGCCCTGACGACCGGCTCGTGCACCTTGTCGATCTTGCCCTCGGGGAACTCGCTCGGGTTGGTGACGGTGTGCTCCGAGCCGTCCTCCATCTCGACGCGGTAGACCACGTTGGGGGCCGTGGCGATGAGCTCGAGACCGAACTCGCGCTCCAGGCGCTCACGGATCACGTCGAGGTGCAGCAGGCCGAGGAAGCCGACGCGGAAACCGAAGCCGAGCGCGGCCGAGGTCTCCGGCTCGTACACCAGGGCGGCGTCGTTGAGCTGGAGCTTGTCCAGGGCCTCACGCAGGTCCGGGTAGTCGGACCCGTCCAGGGGGTAGAGCCCCGAGAAGACCATCGGCTTGGGGTCCTTGTAGCCGCCCAGCGCCTCGGTGGCCCCCTTGTTCAGGGAGGTGATCGTGTCACCGACCTTGGACTGCCGGACGTCCTTCACACCGGTGATGATGTAGCCGACCTCGCCCACGCCGATGCCGTCGGCCGGGGTCATCTCCGGGGAGGAGACACCGATCTCCAGCAGCTCGTGGGTGGCGCCCGTGGACATCATCCTGATGCGCTCGCGCTTGTTGAGCTGTCCGTCGACGACCCTGACGTAGGTGACGACGCCGCGGTACGCGTCGTAGACCGAGTCGAAGATCATCGCCCGTGCGGGGGCGTCCGCCTGGCCGACCGGGGCCGGGACGTCCCTGACGACCCGGTCGAGCAGCGCGTCCACGCCGATGCCGGTCTTCGCGGAGACCTTGAGCACGTCCTCGGGCTGGCAGCCGATGAGGTTGGCCAGCTCCTCGGAGAACTTCTCGGGCTGCGCGGCGGGCAGGTCGATCTTGTTGAGCACCGGGACGATGGTGAGGTCGTTCTCCATCGCCAGGTAGAGGTTGGCCAGCGTCTGCGCCTCGATGCCCTGCGCCGCGTCGACGAGGAGGACGGTGCCCTCGCACGCGGCGAGCGAGCGGGAGACCTCGTAGGTGAAGTCCACGTGGCCCGGGGTGTCGATCATGTTGAGGACGTGGGTCGTGCCCTTGTCCTCACCCTCGGTGGGCGCCCACGGCAGACGGACCGCCTGGGACTTGATGGTGATGCCGCGCTCGCGCTCGATGTCCATCCGGTCGAGATACTGGGCGCGCATCTGCCGCTGGTCGACCACTCCCGTCAGCTGGAGCATCCGGTCGGCAAGGGTCGACTTGCCGTGGTCGATGTGCGCGATGATGCAGAAGTTGCGGATCAGCGCCGGGTCGGTACGGCTCGGCTCGGGCACGTTGGTAGGAGTCGCGGGCACGCAGGGTCCTGATTCTTGAGACGCCGGACGCCGTGTCTCGGGTCGAAGTCGGGTCGGACGGATCGATACGTAGCCTCCATGGTCCCACGCCTGCGGGGCCGGGACCGGTTTGGGCCGGTGCGAGGGTGACTGCTACCGTGGGCAGCTGTGCCTCGTGGCCCTCAGAAGCGGCGTGGCGCACATAGAAGATCCAACGAACCTGAAAAGGCTCTTTCGTGGCGAACATCAAGTCCCAGATCAAGCGGAACAAGACGAACGAGAAGGCGCGCCTGCGCAACAAGGCCGTCAAGTCCTCGCTCAAGACCTCGATCCGCAAGGCCCGTGAGGCTGCCGCTGCCGGTGACGTCGAGAAGGCCACTGTGGCCGTCCGCGACGCCTCCCGCCAGCTCGACAAGGCTGTCTCGAAGGGTGTCATCCACAAGAACGCCGCCGCCAACAAGAAGTCGGCGCTGGCTCTCAAGGTTGCCGCCCTCCAGGGCTGAGCTACTGATGTGATCGCCGGAACGGACTCAGCGGGCCCTCTCTCCCGCTCCTGACCGGCACCCCGCGCCGCACACCGAACCTGCGTTCGCCACGCGGGTGCGGCGCACAGAGCGTGAACCGAAGGCCCCGGCCGCGTCCTCCCCAGGATGCCGACCGGGGCCTTCGTGCGTACCCGTTGCGGGAGGTGCGCCTGCGGGCGGGGACTGCCCTGCGGCCGGGTTTGCTGGACGGCGGGTTCCGGGGCGGGGTCAGCGGCCGCCGGAGCGTGCCGCGCGGGCTACCGCGACCACGGCCTTCTCCAGTGCGTACTCGGGATCGTCCCCGCCGCCCTTCACACCGGCGTCGGCCGCGGCGACCGCGATCAGCGCCGCCGCCACTCCGTCCGGGGTCCATCCGCGCATCTGCTGGCGGACCCGGTCGATCTTCCAGGGGGGCATGCCGAGCTCACGGGCCAGGTCCGCGGGCCGGCCGCCACGGGCCGAGGAGAGCTTGCCGATCGCCCGGACACCCTGCGCGAGGGCGCTGGTGATCAGGACGGGCGCGACCCCGGTGGACAGCGACCACCGCAGCGCCTCCAGCGCCTCCGCCGCCCGGCCCTCGACCGCGCGGTCGGCGACCGTGAAGGAGGACGCCTCCGCGCGGCCTGTGTAGTAGCGGCCGACGACCGCTTCGTCGATGGTGCCCTCGACGTCCGCGGCCAGCTGCGAAACGGCGCTCGCCAGCTCCCTCAGGTCACTGCCGATGGAGTCCACCAGCGCCTGGCAGGCCTCCGGGGTCGCCGAGCGCCCGAGCGCCCGGAACTCCGACCGCACGAAGGACAGCCGCTCAGCGGGCTTGGTGGTCTTGGGGCACGCCACCTCGCGCGCCCCCGCCTTCCGCACCGCGTCCAGCAGGCTCTTGCCCTTGGCCCCGCCCGCGTGCAGGAGGACGAGGGTGATCTCCTCGGCAGGGGCGCCCAGATACGCCTTGACGTCCTTGACGGTGTCGGCGGAGAGGTCCTGCGCGTTGCGCACGATCACCACCTTTCGCTCGGCGAAGAGCGAGGGGCTGGTGAGCTCCGCGAGCGTGCCGGGCTGCAACTGGTCCGGGGTGAGGTCGCGGACGTCCGTGTCGGCGTCGGAGGCGCGGGCCGCGGCCACCACATGCTGCACGGCGCGGTCCAGGAGCAGGTCTTCCTGGCCCACGGCGAGCGTGACGGGGGCGAGCGGATCGTCGGTGGAACTACGTCTGGTGGCCATCGCGGTCCAGCATCCCACGCCCCTGTGACAAGGCTGCGGGTCAGCCGCCCCGGCGCACCGCCCACCCGGGCATACCGGAGAATGACCGGGTGAGCGATGTGAGACATGTGCTGGTGCTGCCCGACCGCGACGCGGCCGAGGAAGTCGCCGGGGAGCTGGCGGACCGCTTCGGCGTCACCGAGGAACCGCAGCTCGTGCGGGACGCCCTGGCGGGCGAGGACGACGCCGAGGACGCCCAGTGGCTGGTGGTGGTGGAGGACCCGGCCGCACGGCTGGACCCGGCGGCGCTCGACGCGTTCGCCGCGGAGTACGAAGGGTGGCTGGAGGCGCCGTAGCCGCCCGGCCGGACCTCGATGACTCGATGAGCGGACTCGATGAGCGGAGCGGGATCAGCCCTTGGGGACGATCTGGATGTCCATCTCGATCTTGATGCTCGGGCCGACCACTGCGATGCCGCGCGCCAGCATCGTCTGCCACGTCAGCGTGAAGTCCTCGCGGTGCAGCTCCGTGGTCGCCCGGCAGGCGGCCCGGGTCTCGCCCTCCAGGCCGTTGCCCAGTCCGAGGTACTGGGTGTCCAGCGTGACGGTACGGCTCACACCGTGCAGGGTGAGCGCACCGGTGACGCCCCAGCGGGTGCCGCCGCGGTGGACGAAACGCTCGCTGTAGAACTCCAGGGTCGGGTAGCGCTCGACGTCGAGGAAGTCGCCGGACCGCAGGTGGTCGTCACGCATCTGGACGTTCGTGTCGATCGACGAGGCGTCGATGATGACGTGCATGGCGGAGTCCTCCATGCGGTCGGCGATCCGCACGGCACCGGCGAAGGTGTTGAACCTGCCGTGGATGCGGGCCATGCCGATATGACGTGCCGTGAAACCGATCTGGGTGTGCGACGGCTCGATCTCCCAGTCACCCGGGTCGGGGAGCTGCGGGGGCTGGGCCACCTGGAGGGAGACGTCACCGAGGCTCGCGTGGCCGCCCTGGGCCACCGTGGCCGAACCGTGGAACGGAGTGAAGCCCTCAGCCGTGACACCGAGGCGGTAGTCGCCGACCGGGACGGTGGCGACCACGTTCCCGAAGGGGTCCGTCTCTCCGCCGACGACCTTGCGGCCCGAGCTGTCGGTGACGACGAACTCGGCCTGCCGTACGGGCTCGGAGACGGGGTCCAGTACGCGGCAGCTCAGCATCCCGGCGTTCTGCGGCACCGGGAGCCCGGCGAGGGTGTTGCTCTGTGCGGTGCCGGACTTCGCTCTGCTGACTAGCCAACGGCCGAACATGTGCACGTACTCCCCAGGGGCGGTTCTCACCTCGGGCCCCTTACAGCCGGACGTCGTTGTCGGAGCAGCGGCCCGCCGACGAATGGGTATTCGATCACCGTTGCGATGTTCGAGGCAAACGCAGCAGCTCAGAGAAGGTTGTGCCGAGCTGTACCCAGCTGTGCGCCGCTGTACGCAGGTACTACCTAAGGTCCGTATTGACCGAGGCCCCGGCAACGGCATGGTCAGCTCCGGGGGCGCACCGTGGGCGGGCGGGTGAGCGCCAGGCCGAAGTGGTCGCGGTAGGCGGCGAGTACCTCGGCGTCGTCCTTCAGCTCCGTCTCGTGCCGTTCGCCCCGCACGGTCGTGATCAGGGTGCGCCCCCGGAGCGTCACCCGGCCGTCCACGGTGCGCCGGGAGCAGATGAGTGACCGTGAGAAATGGGAATCCGGCGAGGTGCGGTGGTACCAGGACCCGGCCCGGAAGTCCGCCAGCACGCGCGGCCGCAGATCCAGGCGGAACTGGCGCGAACCGTCGCGCAGCAGATCGAGGTCTCCCTGCGGCGCCTCCCTCAGCCGGAACGTGCCGCAGGGGTCGACCTGCTCGGTGCGGGCCTCCAGCTCGAGCGGGTGCAGGGCGTGGTCGCCGAACCCGACATCGGCGAGCCACGGGCCCGTGCCGTCGTCGGTCTCCACGCGCAACGCGACATGGTCGTACGGGATGCCGAGGCGTCCGCCGTCGCCGAACACCCGCGCCTGGAGCAGGGTCACGCGAAAGCCCAGCTCGCCTAGCAGTGCGGCGAAGGCGCCGTTGAGCTCGTAACAGAAACCGCCCCGCCGGTCCGCGACGATCTTGTCGACGAGCTTCTCCTCCTCCAGCACGATGTCCTGGCCGAGATGGATCGAGAGGTTCTCGAACGGCACGGTCATCAGGTGGCGGACCTGCAGCTCGCGCAGTGCGTCGGCGTCGGCGCGCACGGGGCGGATCGCCCCGATGCGTTCCAGGTAGGCGTCCGCCCGGGCGGGGGCGGGCGCGTGGGCCTGCTGCAGCGGTTCCTCGTTCATCCCCGAAGTCTGTCGCGGTGCGCCGGACGGCGCCATGAGCCCGTGGACCTAGGACCGCCGACGGATGCGCCACCCCCTGCCGGTGGCTAGCGTTTCGGCCATGACGGAGCGAGAGCCGGCGCGCGGCCCGGAACAGCGCAAGCAGGACGTACTCGATCGCCTGGAGAAGGACGAGGACGTCTGGGTGGCGACGGCCTCCGCCGACGGTGTGCCGTGTCTGGTGCCGTTGTCGTTCGTATGGGACCGGGGCACGCTGCTGCTCGCTACCCGGCGCACCAACCCGACGGCAGTCAACGTGACCCCGTCCGGGCAGGTCAGGCTCACTCTGGGGCACACCCGCGACGTGGTGCTGATCGAGGGAGAGGCCCAGATCGTGGAAGGGGCGGACCTTCCCGCCGCGTCGGGCGACGCCTTCGCCGAGAAGCTCCGCTGGGACCTGCGCGGACGCGCCGCGTGGGTGTATCTGCGCATCACTCCGTACACCGTCAAGGCGTGGCGCGAGGAGAACGAGCTGGCCGGGCGCGATCTGATGCTCGACGGCACCTGGCTGGTCTGACAACTGGCGCCGGGCACGCTCCGCCCTCATGACCGGCCCGCCGCACGCAGCCCCGCGCCGGAACCCGCCACCGCGATCGCACCGTGGACGTCGGTGCGCAGAACCTTCGCTCCCGCCGCCTCGAGTGCTTCGACCGTACGGGCCGCCGGGTGGCCGTACGGGTTGCCCTTGCCGCAGCTGATCAGCGCGAACCTCGGGCGGGCGCTGCGCAGGAGTGCGGCGTCCTGGTGGGCGGAGCCGTGGTGAGCGACCTTCAGCACATCCACCCGGGGCAGCGCCGGATGGCTGCGCAACACCCCTTGCTGCGCCGGGGGTTCCAGGTCGCCGAGGAGCAACAGGGTCAGGCCGCCGGACCGGACGAGGAGCGTCACGCTGGAATCGTTCGGCTCCTCGGTCACGTACGCCCCCGGCGTCCCCGGCGCGCCGGTCGCGGGCCAGAGCACCTGCCAGTCGAGGGGCCCCGTCCGGCGCCGCTCCCCCGGAACCGCCCGGACCGTCGGGACACGCGCCGCCGCGGCCGTTCTCTCCACGAAGGCTGCCTGCTCCGGCGGTTCGTCGAGGCTCGTCGTCTGGATCGCGCCGACCTCGCGGCCCCTCAGCACGCCGGGGAGGCCGCGCACATGGTCGGCGTGGAAGTGGGTCAGCAGCAGAAGCGGCACACGGGTGACGCCGAGGTCGCGCAGGCACCGGTCCACGAGGCGGGGTTCAGGACCGGTGTCCACGACCACACCCGTGCCGTCCCCGGCGGCGAGCACCATGGCGTCTCCCTGCCCCACGTCACAGAGTGCGAAGGCCCAGCCCGGCGGCGGCCATCCCGTCACGATCCGGGTGAGGGGCACCGGTCTCAGCACCGCGAGCACCAGAAGGAGCGCGGCGGCGGAGCAGACCCAGGGATGGCGGGCCAGGCGCCGGGCCGACAGCACCAGCAGCGCCGTGAGGACCGCCAGGAGGGACGCGCCGCGCCAGCCGCCCGGCCAGTCGGCCTCCGCCCCGGGGAGCGCGGCCCCGGCGCGGGCCACGGACGCGATCCACCCGACCGGCCAGCCGGCGATCTCGGCCAGCACCTCGGCCACCGGCATGGACGCGGGGGCCACGGCGAGGGCGGCGAATCCCAGGACCGTCGCGGGCGCCACCGCGAATTCGGCCAGCAGATTGCAGGGAATCGCCACCAGGCTGACCCTGGACGCGAGGACCACGACCACGGGTGCGCAGACCGCCTGAGCGGCTCCGGCGGCGGCCAGCACCTCCGCGAGCCGGGCCGGGACCCCGTGACGCTGAAGAGCGCCGCTCCACCGGGGCGCGAGGGTGAGAAGCGCCCCGGTGGCCAGCACCGACAGCAGGAACCCGTAACTGCGGGCCAGCCACGGGTCGTACAGCACCAGCAGCAGAACGGCCGTGGCCAGTGCGGGGATCAGCGACCTGCGCCGGCCCGTCCCGATGGCGAGCAGCGTGATCAGGCCACACGCGGCGGCGCGCAGGACGCTCGGCTCGGGGCGGCAGACGATCACGAAGGCGAGCGCGATGCCGCCACCCGTCAGGGCGGTCATGCGCAGGGACATGCCCAGTCGGGGTGCCAGCCCGCGGCGTTCGCTGCGCGACGCCGATCCCGGCGGGCCGATGAGAAGGAAGAGCAGGATCGACAGGTTGGCGCCGGAGACGGCGAGCAGGTGGGTGAGGTCGGTGGCCTTGAAGGCGTCGTGCAGGTCGGGCGGGACCCGTGAGGTGTCGCCGACCACCAGCCCCGGCAGAAGGGCCCGCGCATCGGCGTCGAGCCGGTCGGTGGCATCTCGCAGGCCGGACCGCAGCCTCCCCGCCACGCGTTGGAGCAGGGTGGGCTCCTTGGTGACCTGCGGCGGGTCGTCCGCGTCGGTGCCCAGTACGGCCGCGATGCGCTCCCCCTCGTGACGCGGTGGTGCGAGCCGACCGCTGATGCGGAGACCTGTCGAGGGCAGCAGCCGCTGCCACCGCGCCGCCGTGTCACCCGGGGCGACCATGACGAGGACGGGGGTGCGTAGCCTGGTCACCGTGCCGTCGGGGGCGGTCAGCCGGTCCACCTCGGCGTCCAGAAGCAGGGATACGGGTGTGCTGTGATCCCCCTGCACACGCGGGCGCGTCCGGCGGGGGTCGGAGGTGACCGTCACCTCCGCCACGACGCGCGCGTACGACTCCGCCAGTCCGGGGACGGGGCCACTGCGGGACTCCGCGCCATGGAGCCCGGCCGCCGTCGCGCCGGCAGCCGCGCAGAGCAGCACCCCGGCGGCGGCCGTGGCTCGCGTCCCGGCACGCCGGGGCACCCTCGACGGCCCTGGCCCCGCGGCCGCCGGATCCGCCAGGCCCGCCGACCCCGCCGCCCCCACCAAGCCTCGGGGCTCTGCCCGCGCCACGATCCGGGGTACGGCGATGAGGCCGAGCCCCGCGCACCCGCAGAGAACCGCCCCCACCGCCACCCACCGGCCCGGCGCTCCCAAAGCCAGGACTGAGGCCGCCCAGGCCGCCAGGGCCGGAGGGACCAGCCGCAGATCAGCCGGAGCCTCCTGGCGCGGGTCGGCAGCACCCAGCCGGTGGCCCGAGTCCGCGTGGACGTCAGGACCGCTCATGGCCTGACCAGCGGCCGGAGATCCGCGAACCGGCGGTCCCCGATGCCGTTGACCTCACGGAGTTCGTCGACGGAGCGGTAACCCCCGTGCTCGGTGCGGTAGTCGACGATGTGCTGGGCTAGTACCGGCCCGACGCCCGGCAGGGTTTCGAGCTGCTCGACAGTGGCCGTGCCGAGGCTCACCGGCGTCGCCGGTCCGCCCTGTCCCGCCGCGCCGCCGCCCGCCCCCGTTGCGCCCGCCGGCGGCAGGGCGGCGGGCATGCCCACCGCTACCTGCTCACCGTCCGTCAGGACACGCGCCCGGTTGAGCGCGGAGACATCGGTGCCCGCGCGGACACCTCCCGCGGCGCGCAGGGCGTCCGCGACGCGGGAGCCGGCCGGCAGATGCTGGATCCCCGGACGGCGCACCTTGCCGCTCACATCGACGACGATCTGTCCGCCGGGCGCGGTGCCCGGCCGCGCACCCGGGTCCGGGCCCGGCGTCAGGCCCGGCGGACCCTCCGGGGACCCCGGCCCGCCGTCCTGGACCGCGGCGGCCTCCGCGACCCGGTCGGGCGCGCGTACGGGCTCGGGGCGGGCCGACCAGAAGTGTGCCGCCGCGAACACCGCGGCCCCGACCAGGACGACGGCCAGGGCGGCGAGCGCGCGTGGCTCCAGGCCGCATCGGAGCTGCACCCATAGAGGTAAGCGGTCCCGCAGAGCGGGCCCGGCCTCTCGCCACCACGGCCTCCGCACGCCGGAGGCGTCGGGCACCGCGCGGCGCGGCGGGCCCGGCGGTCCCGGCGGGCCCGTGCCGGGAGGCGCGTCGGACGCCGGGCACGGTGGCGTGACCACTGCCCAGGAAGGTGCGACGCGGGCACGTCCGGGCCCGCCGGACGGCCCCGTAGCCGCGCTGCCCGCCGCCGGCGCCGTGGCAGACGGGGACGTGGACGCAGACCCAGCAGGGCCGGACGCGAGACCAGGAGGGGGCACAGACCGGTCGGCGGCCAGGAGCGCGTCCGCGCGGAGGCGGGAAGCTGCCGCGATCTCGGCGTCCGACCCGCGCACGGTGCGCCGTCGGCGCCCGTGCCGCCCGCCGGTCGCGGCGCCGGGCGAGCTGCCGGCTGCTCCGGCGGGGCGGACACCGGGCCTCGGCCGCGCACGCCCCGCCGGGCCGGACGTGGGGGACACACGCCGCGCGGCGCGGTGCGTGGCACGGTGCACGGGCGGGTCCATGGCCGCGTGGGCGGGCAGATCCGCGGGCCGGTGTGCGGGCGTAGAGGCGTCGGCACCGCCGGCACGGCTCTGCCGGTCAGTGGCACGGTCAGCTGCGAGAAGTGAACGGAGTGTCATGCCTCACGACGCTAGACACGTCCGGCGAAATCCGCCGGGCCGCCCCAATTACGGTGGATAACTCGCCAGTTGTGGATAACCGCGTCACCCTCCGGAGTGACGTTCAGCGCGGGGCGACCACAGCTCCCAGCAGCCCGGGCCCGGTGTGTGCCCCGATCACCGCGCCCACCTCGCTCACATGCAGGTCCACGAGTCCCGGAACCCTGCTCCGCAGCCGCTCCGCCAGCCGCTCGGCCCCGTCCGGAGCGGCCAGATGATGGACGGCGATGTCCACAGCCCCCGTTCCGGCACGTGCGGCGACGATCTCCTCGAGCCGGGCGATCGCCTTGGACGCCGTCCGCACCTTCTCCAGCATCTCGATGCGCCCGCCGTCGAGTTGGAGGAGCGGCTTGACGGCCAGGGCCGATCCCAGCAGCGCCTGGGCCGCACCGATGCGCCCGCCCCTGCGCAGGTAGTCCAGGGTGTCGACGTAGAAGAACGCCGACGTGCCCGCCGCCCGCTTCTCGGCCGCGGCCACCGCCTCGTCCAGCCCGCCGCCCGCCTCGGCTGCTTCGGCCGCTGTGAGCGCGCAGAATCCCAGGGCCATGGCGACCATGCCGGTGTCGACGACGCGCACCGGCACGGGCGCGTCCTTCGCTGCGACCACGGCGGCGTCGTACGTGCCGGAGAACTCGGCCGACAGATGGAGGGAGACGATGCCGGTGGCCCCGGCCTCGGCCGCGGCCCGGTACGCGGCGGAGAAGACTTCCGGGCTGGGCCGTGACGTGGTCACGGAGCTGCGCTTCTGCAGGGCCAGCGCCAGCGACCGGGCCGAGATCTCCGTGCCCTCCTCCAGGGCCTGGTCACCCAGGACGACGGTCAGAGGCACCGCGGTGATGCCGTGCCGTTCCATCGTCTGGGGCGGCAGGTAGGCCGTTGAATCGGTGACGATCGCGACATGGCGGGACATGAGCCGGAGGTTACCTTCCGGGGCGGGGGGACGGCAGCCCGGGACCTACCTGCTGATCATTTCAGGTCGGTCCCGTATCCGTCCGTGACGTACCCCGGACCTTTTCGGAGGCGTTCAGAACGCGCCTGTGCGCGGCACCCTGACATGCTGAGGGCGGGCCGCATCTCCGTTCCCGCCGCCCACGCCCGTCAGTTCGTCGTCTCCGGCCTGGCCGACTTCTGCCACGGATAGCCCGTGCGCAGCTGCGGGTCCGGAGGGGTGAGCGAGGGCGGCGTCCCCTCGTCGGCGGGCCCGCTCCAGCTGTGCCCGGCCGTATCGCCCTGTGCCGCCGGCTCCTCGGTCGTCCAGTGCCGCAGAGCACCGGCCTCCACGTCGATCTGCGCGTTGAGCGCGGCCAGATCGTCGTCGGCGAACCGACTGGCCCGGTCACGCGCCGCCCAGCGCAGCGATTCCGCCGAGTGTGTGATGCGCTCCGTGCGCTCCTTCAGACCCGGCAGCAGCGTGGCCACCGTCGCCCGGTCCGGCTCGCGCTCCAGCCGCTTGAGCTCGTTGTCGAGATCGCGTCCGTGTGCGCTCAGGCGCTGGAAGAGCCCCAGCGACTCCGACAGGGAGGCGTCCTCCGCCGCCCCGGCGTTCAGCGCGTCCTGGGTGGCCCGCATCGACGTACGCAGCTTGAGCCTCAGATGCGCGAGCTCCCCCGGCACGCCCGGCTGACCGTAGCTCTTGGCCCGCAGAGTGGTGTCCTCGACGGAGCGGCGCGCCTGCGTGATCGTGCGGTCCACACCGCGCTTGGCGGCACGCACCGTCTTCACACCGGCGTACACCCCGAGCGCCATGAACGCCACGAACAGCAGCGTCAGGATCAGGATCACGGCTTCCATGAACGCCCCTCGGGTTGTCGGTCGGCAGCCGGCACGCGGTCACCCCTTCTACCGTAAACGGAACGGGCAGGCCGAGGGTTCCACCGGAACCCCCAACCTGCCCGTAGGGGAAAGCCCTGGCAAGCCCGCGCGGGCCACCCGGCCGCCCGCGCGGTTGCACGGGGCCTCCGTTACGCGGGAACGATGTTGACCAGCTTCGGCGCCCGCACGATCACCTTGCGGATCCCGGCCCCGCCCAGTGCGGCGACGACGTTCTCGTCGGCCAGGGCCAGCGCTTCCAGCTCCTCGTCCGAGATCGACGGGGAGATCTCCAGGCGCGCCTTGACCTTGCCCTTGACCTGCACCACGCAGGTCACGGTCTCGTCCACGACGTACGCCGGATCCGCGACCGGGAAGTCCTGGTGCACGACGGACCCGGTGTGACCCAGCCGGCGCCACAGCTCCTCCGCGACGTGCGGTGCCAGCGGTGCGATCAGCAGCACCAGCCGCTCGGCGACCGACCGCGACAGCGGCCCGCCCGCCTTCGTCAGGTGGTTGTTCAGCTCGGTGACCTTGGCGATGGCGGTGTTGAACCGCATCCCCGCCATGTCCTGGCCGACACCGTCGATGGCCTTGTGCAGCGCCCTCAGCGTGTCCTCGCCGGGCTCCGTGTCCACGACGGTGACCTCACCGGTCTCCTCGTCGACGACGTTGCGCCACAGCCGCTGCAGCAGCCGGTACTGGCCGACGACGGCCCTGGTGTCCCACGGACGCGAGACGTCCAGCGGGCCCATCGCCATCTCGTACAGCCGCAGGGTGTCCGCCCCGTACTCGCCGCAGATCTCGTCGGGCGTCACGGCGTTCTTCAGGGACTTGCCCATCTTGCCCAGGACGCGGCTGACCTTCTCGCCCGCGTGGTAGAACGCCCCGTCACGCTCCTCGACCTCGGCTGCCGGCACCGCGATACCGCGGCTGTCCCGGTAGACGAAGGCCTGGATCATGCCCTGGTTGTACAGCTTGTGGAACGGCTCGGCGGACGAGATGTGCCCCAGGTCGTGCAGCACCTTCGACCAGAAGCGCGCGTACAGCAGGTGCAGCACGGCGTGCTCGGCACCGCCGACGTACAGGTCGACGCCACCGGTCGGCTGTCCCTCGCGCGGCCCCATCCAGTACTGCTCGATCGCCGGGTCGACCAGCCGCTGGTCGTTGCGCGGGTCCAGGTAGCGCAGCTCGTACCAGCAGGAACCCGCCCAGTTCGGCATGGTGTTGGTCTCGCGGCGGTACTTCCGCGGACCGGCGCCGTCGCCCAGGTCCAGGGTGACGTTGACCCAGTCGGCGTTCCGGGACAGCGGGGTCTCGGGCTGCGTGTCGGCGTCCTCCGGGTCGAAGGTACGCGGCGAGTAGTCGTCGACCTCGGGCAGTTCCAGCGGCAGCATCGACTCGGGCAGCGGGTGGGCGATGCCCTCCTCGTCGTACACGATCGGGAAGGGCTCGCCCCAGTAGCGCTGACGGCTGAACAGCCAGTCACGCAGCCGGAAGTTGACGGTGCCCTCGCCGACGCCGTGCGCCTGCAGCCACTCGGTGATCTTCGCCTTGGCGTCGACGACACCCAGGCCGTCCAGCGAGATCTCCTCGTTGGCGGAGTTGACCAGCTTCGCGTCGTACGAGCCGAACGCGTCCTCCCACGTCGAGGGGTCCAGGCCGCGGTCGTCAGCCGGCTCGACGACGCAGCGCATCGGGAGCTCGAAGGCGCGCGCGAAAGCGAAGTCGCGCGCGTCGTGCGCCGGTACGGCCATGATCGCGCCGGTGCCGTAACCCATCAGGACGTAGTCGGCGATGAAGACGGGGACCTTCTCGCCGCTGACCGGGTTGGTCGCGTAGGCGCCGGTGAAGACACCGGTCTTGTCCTTGGCCTCCGCCTGCCGTTCCACATCGGACTTGGCCGCGGCCTGCTTGCGGTACGCCGTGACGGCCTCGGCCGGGTTCGCGTGGCCGCCGGTCCACACCGGGTGGGTGCCTTCGGGCCAGGCGGCGGGGATGATCCGCTCGACCAGCTCGTGCTCGGGCGCCAGCACCATGTAGGTCGCGCCGAACAGCGTGTCCTGACGGGTGGTGAAGACGGTGATGTCCCCGGCCCCGTCGACGGGGAAGTCGACGCGCGCACCCTCGGAACGGCCGATCCAGTTGCGCTGCTGCAGCTTGATGGCCTCCGGCCAGTCCAGGCCGTCCAGGTCGTTCAGCAGCCTGTCCGCGTAGGCGGTGATGCGCATGTTCCACTGACGCAGCTTGGCCTTGAAGACCGGGAAGTTACCGCGCTCGGAGCGGCCGTCGGCCGTCACCTCTTCGTTGGCCAGCACGGTGCCCAGCCCGGGCGACCAGTTGACGGGGGCGTCCGAGGCGTACGCCAGGCGGTACTGCCCCAGGATGTCGGCGCGGTCGGCGGCGCTCAGCGAACCCCACTCGCCGCCGCCGGGTACCGGGCGCTCACCGCTCTCGAACTGCGCGACCAGCTCGGCGATCGGGCGGGCCCGGTCGGCCTCGGTGTCGTACCAGGAGTTGAAGATCTGCAGGAAGATCCACTGGGTCCACTTGTAGTAGTCCGCGTCGATCGTCGCGAAGGAGCGGCGCTTGTCGTGCCCCAGGCCCAGCCGGCGCAGCTGGACCTTCATGTTCTCCATGTTGGCCTCGGTGGAGGCCCGCGGGTGGGTGCCCGTCTGCACGGCGTACTGCTCGGCCGGCAGACCGAAGGCGTCGAAGCCCAGGGTGTGCAGGACGTTGTGGCCCGTCATCCGCTGGTGGCGGGCGTAGACGTCGGTGGCGATGTAGCCCAGCGGGTGACCGACATGCAGGCCGGACCCCGAGGGGTACGGGAACATGTCCATGATGAACTTCTTCGGCTTGGCGGCCAGCTCCGGATCGTCCGCCAGATCCCCGGTCGGGTTGGGCGCCTCGTACGTCCCCTCGGCGTCCCAGAAGTCCTGCCAGCGTGCCTCGATGTCGGCGGCCATCGCTGCCGTGTAGCGGTGCGGCGCGGCCACCTCGGCCGCGGAATTCGTCTCGCTCATGATCCTCAAAGCTCCATCGATCGTCATCTGCCGGCGCCCACGTCTACGGACACACGTCTACGGAAACGAAAAATCCCCTCGCACAGGAGGGGACGCCGCGCCGAGTCCGACCAGGCATTCTCACCGGTCGGGAATGATCAGCGCGGCTCGCTAAGCAGAAGGCGTACGGCACGCATGGCGTCAGGGTACCGCACAGGCCCGGGACCCGGCCCGGCACATATGCGGCGGAGGGGCCACCCGGGGCCCGCCGTCCCGCATCCGGAAGGCACGCCACCCGCGCCAACCTTCCACATGATCCACACACTCCGGAGGTTACTCCGCGTACTGCCTCCTATCGGGGCAACAGTTCAAACCTCGTACCGGCCGGTAGACGGCGACCTAGCATGCCGCAACGGGACCGCATTGCCGAGCCATTCGGAGTCGCCCCCCATGAAGCCTCATCGCAGGATCCGCACTTCCTCCTCCATGAGTTCCAGCCCAGGGGTGAGCCGCCCGGTGCAGGGCGGGCTGACCGTCTCGGCACTGGTTCTCATCCCTCTGCTCGCCGTCGCGGGGAGCGACGGCATGCGCGCCGCATTCGACTTCACCACCGGCGTCCTGACGCTGGTCTCCCTCACCGCCGCGGTCGCCTGGGGCCTGCTGGCCACCGACCGGGTGTTCCTCTCGACGCGCCAGCGGATCGTCTGCCAGGGCGTCCACCGGGCCGCCGCCGTCGCCTCGCTCGGATTCCTCCTGCTGCACGGCACGGTGAAGGTCGCCCTGGGGCACGTCGGTCTGCTCGGCGCCCTCATACCGTTCGGTACGGGCGTGAGCGGGACGGCGGGCCTGATCGGCTTCGGTTCGCTCGCCGGACTGCTGATGATCACCGCGGCCGCGACCGGCGCCATGCGCAGCGCCTTCGCCACTCCGGGCAGGGTCGCCGGCCGCTGGCGCGCGCTGCACGCACTGGCCTACCCGGCCTGGTGCTCGGCGCTGGTGCACGGGCTGTACGCCGGCCGGGAGCCCGCGACCTGGGTGGTCGTGATGTACATGCTCTGCTTGACGGCTGTGTCCGCGGTGCTGGCCCTGCGGCTTCTTCCCGACCCGGCCAAGCGTCTGCTCACCGATCTGCTCACCGGCCTGATCCGCCCGGACGGCCCCCCGTCCGCGCCCGACCCGGTCCTACGCCCTTCCCCGCTCCGCCGCCCTGAACACGCGGCTCCCCCGCCCGTCCGGGGCCTGCCCCCGGACGCGCCCGGCTGGGGCGACGACGAGCGCGGCTCACGCGGTACCCCGGTCCGCCCCAGGACGCTTTCGGCCCCGGCGCCAGGAGTCTTCGAAGCGCCGAGGCACGGGCCAGGAGCCTTCGAAGCGCCGAGGCGCGGGCCACAGCCGTACGACCCGTCGCCTTACGGGCATCAGGAGTACGGTGCGCCTCGGAACGAGCCCCCGCCACGCAGCTCCGAGCGGCTCGACCCGAGCCCGGCTCCGCCCCCGGCGCCGGCGACGGGGCCACGGCCCGGCATCTCCGCGGCGTACCGGGCCGTCTCCCGGCCCTCCGCCCGCCCGACGGAGCCGACGGACGGCCACTGGCCCGCTCCGGCCCCCGCGCCTCCCGCACAGGCGCTCAGGCCCGCGTACGCCCCGCCCCCCGGCCCCGCCTCCACGCAGGAGACCGAGCAGTTGCCGGGCCCGCTCTACCCGCCCTCCGCCGGAGAGCCCTGGAACACGCCGGCAGGAGACCGACCGTGAACGTC
The DNA here is from genome assembly GCF_002941025.1 of Streptomyces sp. QL37. NCBI lineage: Bacteria > Bacillati > Actinomycetota > Actinomycetes > Kitasatosporales > Streptomycetaceae > Streptomyces > Streptomyces sp. QL37. Next base: position 2,706,085 of record NZ_PTJS01000001.1, read on the forward strand.
CCCCTCCCCGATGTGCCCGAGGTCCGCGTCGTCGGACTCCCCCAGCTGACCAGCGGCTTCGACCTGGTGGAACGCCTCGACCTCGCCATGCACCTGAAGGTGCACGGCCCGCTCGAACCGATGACCGGCGAGCGGCTGGCCGAACTGGCCGAGTCCATCTCGCTGCGCGGCCGCGGCGGCGCGGGCTTCCCCTTCGGAAAGAAGCTGCGCGCGGTGGCGAAGGCGTCCGTACGCCGCGGCGTAAGGCCGGTCGTCGTGATCAACGGCAGCGAGGGCGAGCCCGCCTGCCGCAAGGACACCGTGCTGCTCAACCGCGCCCCGCATCTCATCCTCGACGGCGCCCTGCTCGCCGCGGAGGCGCTCGGCGCACGCACGCTGGTCGTGGCCGTCACGCGTAACTCGACGGAGATCTCCGTACGGACCGCCCTGGCCGAACGCGGTCTGTCCGACCGGCGTGGCCGGCATCTCCGTGCCCGGGTCGTGCGCACCCCGGAGCGCATGGTCTCCGGGGAGGCCTCTGCGGTCATCCGGGCGGTGAACGGCGGTCCCGCCCTGCCGCCGGGCCGCCGCGAGCGCGCCGCGGAGTCCGGTGTCGCCGGCGCCCCGACCCTCCTGTCCAACGCGGAGACCTACGCGCAGCTCGCCGTCGCCGCACGGCTCGGCGCCCGCCGCTACGGGCACTCCGGCCTGCCCGACGAACCCGGCACGGTGCTGCTCACTGTCTCCGGGGCGGTGGCCCGCCCGATGGTGATCGAGGTGCCCACCGGCGTGCCCCTGCGCTACGTCCTGCAGCTGGCCGGTGCTCCGCCGCTGCCCCAGGGCGTGCTGACCGGCGGCTATCACGGCAACTGGATCGACGTGCTCGCCGCACACGACGCCATGGTCTCCAGGGCGTCCCTGGCAGCGGCGGGCGGCGCGCTCGGCGCCGGGGCCATCCTGCCGATCGGGCCGGAGACCTGCCCGATCGGGGAGTCGCTGAGGATCGCGAACTGGCTGGCCGCCGAGACCGCGGGCCAGTGCGGCCCGTGCAAGCTAGGGCTGCCCGCCGCGGCGGGCGGTCTCTCCGACGTGCTGAACGGCGGCGGCCCCGCCGCCCTGGAGGCGCTCCGCGAGGTGACCCAGGCGGTGAAGGGCCGCGGGGCGTGCAAGCACCCGGACGGATCCGCCCGGTTCCTGGCCTCGACCCTCTCGGCGTTCACGGACGATCTCGCCGCGCACGTGCTGGACGGCGGCTGCGGACGGGAGACGCTCGGGGTGCTGCCGCTGCCCTCGCCCGGCTACGAGGACCTGGCGGAGTCCATCCCGAGCGGAGAGAAGCTGGCGGTGGACTGGACGCTCTGCCAGGGGCACGGTCTCTGCGCGGACATCGTTCCCGAGCTGATCAGGCTGGGCCCCGACGGCTACCCGGCGCTCGCGGACACCACTGTTCCGATGCATCTGCGGGGCCGCGCCCAGCGCGCCGTACGGAGGTGTCCCGCTCTGGCGCTGCGTATCGAACAGGCGCCCGCAGAAGGCCCCGCGCGCCCGGGCATCCGGCGCCGGGCCCTGGGCGGCGGACGCGGCTGACCGGCGCGGCGCCCGGCGGCGGCAGGGGGTGAGGGACACAACAAGAAGCGGGTCATCCGATTCGGATGACCCGCTTCCTCACTGTGGAGCTAAGGAGAATTGAACTCCTGACCTCCTGCATGCCATGCAGGCGCTCTACCAACTGAGCTATAGCCCCGTGCTGTTTGCCGCCCGGTTCCCCCGGCGACATCGAGAACATTACACGGTCCCCCCGGCCCATCAAAAATCGTTTCCACTCTGTCCATGTATGACCGGTGCGCACCGCCCTGACCAGCGGTTGCTCCGGTCACGAGGAGAGCCCACCGGAGACGCACGACACGTCAGGCGGTGGCGAAGGAGTAGAACCGCTTCAGGGTGCAGTGCTCCTCGAGGAGCCGGCCGTAGATGGGTTCCCCCTCGAGCTCCCGGTACGTCTCGATGGGGTCCCCTTTTATGATCAGCGCCCGCGCGCACTCCTCGCACCAGTACTGGAACTCCGCGTTGACGGGGTCCATGTCCCGGACGATGGGCGTACCGCTGCCGCACCAGTCGCACTTCCTCCTGTGTGCACCCATCCGGTCAGCTCCGGGGGTGGCCGCAGGCCGCGCACGCGGAGGAGCCCTCTTGCGGGGCGACGGCAGAACGGGTCGCGGTGAATCCATGAGCGGCGGAGCGGTGTCCGGCGGAGAGATGGGTCGCGGTGGGGGCAAGGGGCGGGCCCGGGGCCCGCACGCGGCTCGCAGGCATCGCGCTCCCTCCCGATCGGTCCGTCGCCCCCTCCGGCGCTCCGATTCTGCCATGACCCCGCAAGGAGGTCAGCCCGACGAGCACCCCGCTGAGCGGCTTTGCCCTGGAGGAAGAAGACCGGAGCGCCCGCCGCACCTGCGAAGAAGGCACCGGAGGGCCCTGTCGGCCCTTGTCCCAGGCGGGCCAGGGCAGTTGAGGCGAGGCAGCGCGGACCACCGCGCCGGATCCCCATGAACGGCAAAAAAAGATCCCGCCCCCTACTGGGGACGGGATCTTGATTGTGGAGCTAAGGAGAATTGAACTCCTGACCTCCTGCATGCCATGCAGGCGCTCTACCAACTGAGCTATAGCCCCGCTGTTCGCTGTGTTTCCCTGCGTTTCCGCGCTGCGAACAAGAAGAACTTTAGCCTGCGACGAGCCGGAAAGTGAAATCCGGTCCCCGGCGCCCTGAGCGGGCCTCCGGGCACCCGCTAGTCGTCGTCCCCGAGGACGGGTTCGGGAAGTGTCCCGGCGTTGTGCTCGAGGAGGCGCCAGCCTCGCGCGCCCTCGCCGAGAACGGACCAGCAACAGTTGGACAGCCCGCCGAGCCCCTCCCAGTGGTGGGCCTCGAGACCGAGCAGCCGGCCGATGGTCGTCCGGATGGTGCCTCCGTGGCTCACGACGACGAGTGTGCCCGCGTCGGGCAGCTTGCCTGCGTGCTGCAGGACCACCGGGGCGGCCCGGTCGGCGACCTCGGTCTCCAGCTCGCCACCGCCCCTGCGGACGGGTTCACCGCGCTTCCACGCGGCGTACTGCTCGCCGTACTGCCCGACGATCTCCTCGTGCGTGAGGCCCTGCCAGGCGCCCGCGTACGTCTCGCGCAGCGCTGAATCGTGCGCCACGTCGAGACCGGTCACCGAGGCGAGCTCGCCGGCCGTGGCCGCCGCCCGACGCAGGTCGGACGCCACGATCGCGTCCGGCTGCAGCGAGGCGAGCAGCCGGGCGGCGCGACGGGCCTGGCCGACACCGGTCTCGGTCAGCTCGATGTCCGTGGAGCCCTGGAAACGACGCTCCAGATTCCAGGCCGTCTGCCCGTGCCGCCAGAGGACGATCTTGCGGCCCCTGCCGCTGCTGCTGCCGTTCAGCTCTGGTCACCTTCCGTGCCGCCGTTGAGCTGGGCGTGCTCCTCGGCCTTGCCCCGGGTCTTGAGCGCGTCCTCCGGGAGGGCGATCTCGGGGCAGTCCTTCCACAGTCGCTCGAGCGCGTAGAACACACGCTCCTCGCTGTGCTGGACGTGGATCACGATGTCGACGTAGTCGAGCAGGATCCAGCGGGCGTCGCGGTCGCCCTCGCGGCGCACCGGCTTGGCGCCGAGCTCCTTCTGCAGCCGCTCCTCGATCTCGTCGACGATCGACTTGACCTGGCGGTCGTTGGGGGCCGAGGCCAGCAGGAAGGCGTCGGTGATCGACAGCACGTCGCTGACGTCGTAGGCGATGATGTCGTGCGCGAGCCGGTCGGCCGCCGCCTGGGCGGCGGCGTTGATGAGCTCGATGGAGCGGTCCGTGGCGGTCACATGCAGGCTTTCGTCGGCGGTCAGATCGACCTCTAGGGTCTCACGGACCGCCGACAGCCCTTACGACGTCGGCTCGGCGATCTTGTAGTCCTGTCCGAGGGCGACGGACACGTCGGCGTTCGCGGCCGGCTTGCCCTTCTTCACGACGCTCTCCGGCAGGCCCAGGGTCTTGGCGACCTCGACCGCCTTCGCCTTGTCCTCAGCCGCCCCGTAGACCACCTCGGACGACGCGGCGGTGTCCGCCCTGCCGCTGTCGACGAAGGAGTAGCCCCCGTTGACGAGCTGCACCCTGGCGTTCTCCGTGCCCTTCGTGTTGCCCGTGGCGTTCCTGATGCCGACACGTACCGCCGCGTCCTGGTCCGGGGCCTTCACCTTGCCGCCCAGGACGTCCTTGACGACGCTCTCGGTCGCCGCGTCGGTGAGGGTTCCGTCGCTCTGGACCGGGAGCAGTTCCGTCTCGTAGTCGCCCACCTTGGCGTGACCGGCCAGCTTCGCGAGCGAGGCGCCCAGGTCCTGCTCCGGCAGGGACGGGTCGAGGATCTGCGCGAGGGTCTCGATGGTGACGGTCGCGGCCTTGGGGTCCTCGGACAGCTTGCGCAGCACGCTGCGCATGACCTGCCCGAAGCGCGTCAGCTGCTTGGCCTCCGGCTCGCCCGCGCCCTGGTAGGTGGCGTACGCGACGGCCATCGGGCCGCTCAGCGTCTGCGCCTCCCCCTTGTTCACCAGGGGCGCCGCGCCCTTCTTGGAATCAGGTACGGCGGTGTCGGTGTCGACCTCGATGTTGCCCACCAGCTCGACGAGGTTCTCGAGGTACGGGGTGTCGAGTCGCCAGGTCCCGCTGATGCTGGTGCCGAGCAGGGTGTCGATCGCCTCACGGGTGCCGGTGGACCCGTCGTCGTCGACGGACTTGCCGAGCGTGGTGGTGGACCCGTCGTCCGCGGCCACGGCCAGCGAGTTGGGGAGCAGGACGGTGGTGCCCTGCCCGGTGGTGACGTTGTCGACGAGCAGCGCCGTCGAGGTGCCGCCCTTCTTGGTGTTGTGCAGGTGGACGACGATGACGTCCCGCTTCTGCGGTCCCGTCGCCGCGGTGTTCTGCTCGTCCTTGCCCGAGACTCCGGGGATCTTTCCGGCGAACCAGAGGTAGCCCGCTCCGCCGACGACCACGAGAGCCACGACGACTATGAGCGCGACCATCCGGTTGTGCCCGCGCCGGCGTGCTTCCTCGCGCCGCTCGCTACGGCTCTCGGTGAATTTGAGCCAGTCGATGACATCTTCGGAGTCCTCGTCGGGCTCCTCGATGAAGGAGAACTGCTCGGTGCGGTAGTCGCGGTCGGCACGAAGACGACCTCGTCCAGGTGGAAATGGGCCGCGACCTCGCTGGCCGTGGCCGACTCCCCACAGCAGTGGAACGCGCCCCAGGCCCCCGCCGCACCGGCGGGGGCCTGGGGCGCGTTCCACTGCTGGGTGGCGTACGGGTCGTACTGCTGCTGGCCCTGCTGCTGATAGACCGGCTGCCCGTACTCGTCGTAGCCGTACCCCTGCTGCGTCGGCTGCGCCTGTTGCTGGGGCGGCTGCTGGGGGGCGTACGGCTCCGACTCCGCCCGGCAGCCGGCCGGGGCCGCCCCCAGGTGGCCGTGATGGATCGGGTCGAAGGTCCCGCCCTCCTTGGGGTTGTGCAGGTGGACGACGATGACGTCCCGCTTCTGCGGTCCCGTCGCCGCGGTGTTCTGCTCGTCCTTGCCCGAGACTCCGGGGATCTTTCCGGCGAACCAGAGGTAGCCCGCTCCGCCGACGCCCTGTCCCAGATCCTGACCTGGCGGGACGCCGAGGAGCTCTTCTCGCTCTCCCACTTCATCGGCGTGACCCGTCCGGGGCATCTGCTGACGGACGACGGGCTACCCAAGGGCGGCGTCTCGCTGATGGAGGTGCCCGCGCTGGCGATCTCGTCCACGGACTGCCGTGCCAGGGTCGCGCAGGGGGAGCCGGTCTGGTACCTCGTGCCGGACGGTGTCGTCCGCTACATCGACAAGCGCCAGCTGTACCGCGGCGAGTGAGCCACGGAGAGGGGCACCTGTGACCGACCGACACGACCCGTACGCCACCCAGCAGCCGCCCCAGCAACAGGCGCAGCCGACGCAGCAGGGGTACGGCTACGACGGCGGCGACTACGGCGCGTACGGCGACGACCCCGGCGGGCAGCCAGCCGTGGACGCCCCCCCCCGGGGGGGGGCGTCCACGGCTGGCTGCCCGCCGGGGTCGTCGCCGTACGCGCCGTAGTCGCCGCCGTCGTAGCCGTACCCCTGCTGCGTCGGCTGCGCCTGTTGCTGGGGCGGCTGCTGGGTGGCGTACGGGTCGTACTGCTGCTGCGTACCGGCGTACGGGTCGTAGCCGTAGCCCTGCTGCGTCTGCCCGTTCAGCTGGGGCTGCTGGGGCTGCTGGGGCTGCTGTGCGTACGGGTCGTACTGCTGCTGGCCCTGCTGCTGATAGACCGGCTGCCCGTACTCGTCGTAGCCGATGATCTGCGGCTGCTGGTACGGGTCGTACGGGTCGTGTCGGTCGGTCACAGGTGCCCCTCTCCGTGGCTCACTCGCCGCGGTACAGCTGGCGCTTGTCGATGTAGCGGACGACACCGTCCGGCACGAGGTACCAGACCGGCTCCCCCTGCGCGACCCTGGCACGGCAGTCCGTGGACGAGATCGCCAGCGCGGGCACCTCCATCAGCGAGACGCCGCCCTTGGGTAGCCCGTCGTCCGTCAGCAGATGCCCCGGACGGGTCACGCCGATGAAGTGGGAGAGCGAGAAGAGCTCCTCGGCGTCCCGCCAGGTCAGGATCTGGGACAGGGCGTCGGCGCCGGTGATGAAGAAGAGGTCCGCGTCGCCGTGGACCGTGCGCAGGTCCCGCAGCGTATCGATCGTGTACGTCGGTCCGCCACGGTCGATGTCGCTGCGGCTGACCGAGAACTGCGGGTTGGACGCCGTCGCGATGACCGTCATCAGATAGCGGTCCTCGGCCGGCGAGACCTGCTTGTGGCTCTTCTGCCAGGGCTGACCGGTCGGCACGAAGACGACCTCGTCCAGGTGGAAATGGGCCGCGACCTCGCTGGCCGCCACCAGGTGTCCGTGATGGATCGGGTCGAAGGTCCCGCCCATCACGCCGATTCGGCGCTTGCCGCGGCCGGTAGGCACTTCCTGCTCTCCCATGCGTGCAGACCCTACTGGCACAGCTGTTCGCCTCTGCCTCAGCGGTCTCGGTTGAAGCGGGTGGTGATCCACAGCAGGAGCAGCAGCACGAAGAGCGCGCCACCACCGGTGAGGTACGGGCTGAGGCTTTCGTGGTTACCACCCTGCTCGCCTTCGGAGGCGAGGGTGACCAGCTGGTGCGCGGTGCTCGAGAGGCTCATCTTCTGCAGGACCTATCCATCGGGAATCAGGAGGGAGACGTCGCGCACATCGTATGCGGGCGCCACGGGCACGCTCACGCCGACTCAGTCGTTGTTGTCGTCGTTGCGGTATCCACGCAGGAGGAACCAGGCGAGCAGGGCGGCGCCGACGAGCGAGACGAGCAGCACGATCCGGAGCGTGTTGCCCGGTCCCTGGTCCTCGGACACGGCGGCGAGCATGACGGCGGTGTGCGGCATTCCGGGCGCTCCTCAAAGTTATCCACAGCCCCCCGCACACCGTAGCGCCAGCGCATACGCTGGCTTTTGTCAGGGGGACGAGCAACGTCTCGTACGAACAGGGGGCCATCCATGACCGACGCCAGTCACGAGAGCGTGCCGAGCAGGCACCGCAAGCGATTCCCGGGCATCTCCTCGCGGGCCTACGAGCACCCGGCGGACCGATCGGCCCTGGTGGCCCTGCGCAAGCTGAGCGGTTTCGACACCGTGTTCAAGGCGCTGAGCGGCCTCCTGCCCGAGCGCAGTCTGCGGCTGCTCTTCCTCTCGGACTCCGTCCGGGTGAGCGACGCCCAGTTCACACATCTCAACGACATGCTGCGGGACGCGTGTTACATCCTGGACCTCAAGAAGGTCCCGCCGATGTATGTGAACCAGGACCCGCAGCCGAACGCCATGTGCATCGGCCTCGACGAGCCGATCATCGTGGTGACGACCGGGCTGGTGGAACTGCTCGACGAGGAGGAGATGCGGGCCGTCGTCGGCCACGAGGTGGGCCATGCCCTCTCCGGCCACTCGGTGTACCGCACGATATTGCTCTTCCTCACCAATCTGGCGCTCAAGGTGGCGTGGATCCCGCTCGGCAACGTCGCGATCATGGCGATCGTGACCGCGCTGCGCGAATGGTTCCGCAAGTCGGAGCTGTCCGCCGACCGCGCCGGACTGTTGGTGGGGCAGGATCTGCGTGCCTCGATGCGCGGGCTGATGAAGATCGCCGGCGGCAATCATCTGCACGAGATGAATGTGGACGCCTTCCTGGCCCAGGCCGACGAGTACGAGAAGGGCGGCGACCTCCGCGACTCCGTGCTCAAGATCCTCAACGTGCTGCCCCGGACGCATCCGTTCACCACGGTCCGCGCGGCCGAGCTGAAGAAGTGGTCGGAGACCCGCGACTACCAGCGCATCATGGACGGCCACTACCCCAAGCGCGACGAGGACAAGGACACGTCGGTGACGGACTCCTTCCGTGAGTCCGCGTCGCACTACGCCGACACGGTGCGCACCAGCAAGGACCCGCTGATGAAGCTTGTCGGCGACATCGCGGGCGGTGCGGGCGACCTCGGCGGCAAGCTCCGCGACAAGTTCACCGGAGCTGCCGGCGGGGGCGGCGCGGGCAAGGGCGGCGCTCCGGCCTCGGACGCTACGGACGGCTCCGAGGGGACCTGGCGACGCCCGGATCCTGAAGAGGGCTCCGGGTCGGGGAGCTGACGGCCAGCGTGCCGCAGAGCGCCGCCGAGGGCACACCCGCGGCATAGGGGTCGGTGCCTGCGGGCCCCCGGGTGTCCGCCCGCTCGCCCGCGAGCAGTGGACGCAGCGTTCCCGTCGTGTCGGCGGAGCACGACTGCGGGCCGGCCTGGACATAGGCGCTGCGGACCTCCAGCCGGTGCAGCCGGATGTCCTCGCGGTCGAGCAGGAAGTGCAGGACGCGGCGCACGGTGAAGAGCGAGGCTCCGTCGGCCCGGTGGGGGCCGGACACGGCGGGCCGCAGCGCATAGGTGAAGGTGTGGTCGGACACCACCTCCAGGGTGTCCGCCCCCGCTTCCGCGTAGGACAGGGTGCCCTGGACCCTGACGTCGGAGTCGGCCAGTTCCACCTCGGCCGGGTCGAAGCGCACCAGCCAGCCGGTCGCACTGTGCTCGCCGTCGTCGGCCGGTGAGGCCATGCTCCGGTCGAACTGCGCCGTCTGATCCGGGTCGAGCAGCCGGCCGACCGGCCTCACGACCCCTGCGGTGAGTACGTCGGGGTCGAGGGAGGAGCCCACCAGGTAGTCCTTCACCGTGGTCAGGGCGATGGTCACCTGGCTGTCCGAGAAGTTCTTCGTCCGCCGGACCGCCGGGAAGTTGATGCCCGCGGCGCCCGTCCGGTGCCCGGCGGCCGGGCCGTCGGCGAGGAGCGACTCCGCGGCCCCTCCGGGTACGGGGCTTCGGGGCGCGAGCGGGATCACCGTGGTCCGGAGGGGTTCGGCGCGCCTGCCGACGGGCGTCGGGTAGGGGTTGCGGAAGCCGAAGTAGACGGCGGTGGCGAATGCCAGCGCGATCAGAACGACGAGAGCGATACCCGCCCTGGAGCGGCGCCGACGGGCGGGGCGGCCAGGAAGGGAGCGCACGGCTCGCGCGTGGTCACCCATTCGCTCCTGGGCGGAAAATTCCTGCAACCGGGCAGCCCGGACGAACGATTCGTCGAAGACGAGTGAGCGGTACTCGTCATCCCCGCCCGAGGGGTTCTCGGGCGGCCCTTCCGGCGGTTCTCCTCGGCCTCTCATGACTTCTCCCGATCTCCGCGCCACCGGCGGGGCTGGCGCTGGGATCCGCCCCAGCCGCTTGGCGTCGGGCGGACCTGTCCGTCACGGGTTCGACACATGGGCACGTGACTTGCCCTCTTCCCGGGGACGGGGACGAGAGGAGGGATCACAAGGTCATACCTTCAGATTGGGTCGATCCTCATCAAGGTAAACGCCCCGCAGGTGGGAGCGCAGGTGGAGCGCCGCCGGGAGGGCGGCCGGGAGGAGCGCTTGGAGGGAGCGCCGGGAGGAGCGCCGTGGCGGCGTCACCGGGCGGCATCACACCGTCGGACAGGCAACGCCGTCCGGCGCGATCGGTGTGCCCCGGGAGGCCTGGAAGCCTCGGGAGCCCTGGAAGCCCCGAGCGCCCGGCTCAGGGGGTTCGGGGGACGGCCGAGACAACAGGGCGGGAGTAGTCGGCCGAGGCGGAGGGAGTCACGCCCGGCTTGTCGACGCCGCTGGTCGCCGGCGGCGGCACCTGATCCTGCCGGCCGGCCCCAGCGCCGCGGTACACGGCGCTGAAGGCGAGCGCCACCATCCCGATCCCCATCATCAGGGCGAGCAGCCAGGCGACCGGCCGGTGCCAGCGCGACGCACCCCGGTAGGGGCGCAGGGAGCCGCCGTGACGCCCGTAGGGGCCGTTGTGGTCCTCGTGGACGCCATCGGGGTCGTCGGGGTCGTAGAAGTCGCCGAAGGCCCTCTCGCGGCCGTACGCACCGTCCGGGCCGTACCTGTCGTCGTAGAGGTCGTCGTCCAGGGCTCCGCCACCGGAGCGCGCCCTGCTCGCCTCGGCTTCGGCGCGGGCCTGCGCGGCGGCCAGCAGGCGCTCGACCGCGGTGGGTTCATGGATCTCGGCGGACCGGACGAAGTCCTCGTCGAACACCACGGAGGCGAAGTCCTCGTCCGCGCCCCCGCGGTCGTCGTCGGGCTCCCAGCCGTCCGGGAACGGCCTGCCCCCCACGTCGTCCGGCACAGCTTCAGCGTAGCCCCGGCGGGGCGATTTGGGCAGGGAGCCCGCGAATTCACCCGCCCTGCCCGCCCCGCCCCGCCCGGGCCCCGGGCTAACGGATGTGGCCGTCGCCGGTGACGATGTACTTCGTGGAGGTCAGCTCCGGCAGCCCCATCGGCCCCCGGGCGTGCAGCTTCTGCGTGGAGATTCCGATCTCGGCGCCGAATCCGAACTGGCCGCCGTCCGTGAAGCGGGTGGAGGCGTTCACGGCGACCGTCGTGGAATCGACCAACTGGGTGAACCGGCGGGCCGCGGCCTGCGAGGTGGTGACGATCGCCTCGGTGTGGCCGGAGGACCAGAGCCGGATGTGCGCCACGGCGGACTCCAGCGACTCCACGACCGCGGCCGCGATGTCGTACGAGAGGTATTCGGTCTCCCAGTCCTCCGGCGTCGCCGCCACGACGGTGGCCTTGGACCCCTCGGCGTACGCGAGCACCCGCTCGTCGCCGTGCACCGTGACCCCGGCCTCGGCCAGCGCGTCGAGGGCGAGGGGCAGGAAGTCCGCGGCGACGTCCTTGTGGACCAGGAGGGTCTCGGCGGCGTTGCAGACGCTCGGCCGCTGCGCCTTGGAGTTGACCAGGATCTCGACGGCCATGGCGAGATCGGTCTGCGCGTCGACGTACACGTGGCAGTTGCCGGTGCCCGTCTCGATCACGGGGACCGTCGACTCCTCGACGACCGTGCGGATCAGGGAGGCACCGCCGCGCGGGATCAGTACGTCGACGAGGCCGCGGGCACGCATCAGCTCGCGGACCGAGTCACGGTTCTCGCCCGGGACGAGCTGCACCGCGTCCGCCGGGAGGCCGGACCCGCCCACCGCGTCACGCAGCACCCGGACGAGAGCGGTGTTCGAGGCGTACGCCGACGAGGATCCCCGCAGCAGCACCGCGTTCCCCGACTTCAGGCAGAGCGCGGCGGCGTCGACCGTCACGTTGGGCCGGGCCTCGTAGATGATGCCGACCACCCCGAGCGGCACCCGCACCTGGCGCAGGTCGATGCCGTTGGGAAGGGTGGAGCCCCGGACCACCTCTCCGACCGGGTCGGGGAGCGCCGCCACGTCACGTGCGTCGGCGGCGATCGCGCGGATGCGCTCCGGCGTGAGCGTGAGCCGGTCGACGACCGACTCGCTCGTCCCGGCCTCCCGGGCCTTCGCGACGTCCTCGGCGTTGGCCTCGACGATCTCGCTGGTGCGCACCTCGAGCGCGTCCGCGATCGCCCGGAGCGCGTCGTCCTTCGCCGCGCGCGGGAGTGGCGCGATGTCGTCGGCGGCGGCGCGTGCCCGGTAGGCGGCCTGGGCGACCGGGGACATGTTGTCGTACGGCGAAAGCGTGGTCATGCCCGCAGGGTAGTGCGCACGCTGCGGGCATCCGTCACGTATCCCGTGATGCGAGACAGGCGTATCAGCGCCTGCGCACACGGTCCGTCACCCGCGTCAGTACGGGTGCACCCCGACAGGGGCGGCCGGTGGCGGTCCGTAGCCCTCGGCGACGCGCAGGTGGTAGGTCTCCCGGTCGATGACCTCCAGGCCGACGATCTCCCAGGGCGGGAGCTTCGCGCTGGAGCGGTGCTCACCCCAGAGCCGCAGGGCCACCGCCGCGGCGTCGTGGAGGTCCCGGGCCTCTTCCCAGTAACGGATCTCCGCGTGGTCGTTGGCATACCGGCTGGTCAGGAGGAACGGGTGGTCGTGCGCCAGCTGTTCCAGGCCGCGTCTGACCTCCTTCAGCGGTGTCTCACCGCCGGAGACGCTGAGGGTGATGTGCCACAGCTTGGAGCGGGTCAGCTCCTCGTCCGTCACCACCGGTTCCTGCTCGATGGTCTGGTCGGTGGGCGTGCCGACGAAGTCGGCTCCCGCCCCGACGCTGGTCAGGGCACGGCTGCCCGTTCCGCGGGGCAGCGCCCCCGGGCGCGCTCGTCTCACCGGCGGCCTCCTGTGAATGTGTAGCTGTGCCGACCCCTCTGTGTCCCCGTGACAAAGTTGACCAGCCCGGGGCCGGGCGTGGGGCGCTTTTCGTGAAGGTCTCCGCCCGAAGGCTGGACTTTCAGCCGTTTCAGGGGGTCGGGCGGGGCGGGAGGACGACGAGATCGTCCCTGTGTACGACTTCCCGCTCGTAGGCGGGGCCCAGCTCGCGCGCGAGGTCGCGGGTGGACCGGCCGAGCAGCTGCGGGATCTCCTTGGCGTCGAAGTTGACCAGGCCGCGGGCGACCGCCCGGCCGGCGGGGTCCCGCAGCTCGACCGGGTCCCCCGCGGAGAACTCGCCCTCGACCGCCGAGATCCCGGCGGGGAGCAGGGACGTGCGGCGCTCGACGACGGCGCGCACGGCTCCGTCGTCGAGCACGAGGGCGCCCCGCGGTGTCGACGCGTGGGCCAGCCAGAGCAGCCGGTCGGCCGAGCGGCGCCCGGTGCGGTGGAAGTACGTTCCGGTGTCACGCCCGCCGAGGGCGTCGGCGACATGGCTCGCCGACGTGAGGACGACCGGGATCCCGGCGGCGGTGGCGATGCGCGCCGCCTCCACCTTGGTGACCATGCCTCCGGTGCCGACACCCGCCTTCCCCGCGCTGCCGATGGTGACGCCTTCCAGGTCGCCCGGCCCGCTCACCTCCGCGATGCGGGAGGTGCCCGGCCGGCTCGGGTCGCCGTCGTAGAGGCCGTCGACGTCGGACAGGAGGACGAGCAGATCCGCGTGGACCAGATGGGCTACGAGCGCGGCGAGCCGGTCGTTGTCCCCGAACCGGATCTCGTCCGTGGCCACCGTGTCGTTCTCGTTGACGACGGGGAACGCGCCCATCTCCAGGAGCTGGTCGAGCGTGCTGTAGGCGTTTCGGTAGTGGGCACGCCTGCTGGTGTCGTCCGAGGTCAGCAGCACCTGTCCGACGCGTACGCCGTAACGGGCGAAGGACGCGGTGTAGCGGGCGACGAGCAGCCCCTGGCCGACACTGGCCGCGGCCTGCTGGCGGGCCAGGTCCTTGGGTCTGCGGACGAGGCCGAGGGGAGCGAGCCCGGCCGCGATGGCACCGCTGGAGACGAGGACGATCTCGCGCTCCCCGCCGCTCCTCGCCTTGGCGAGGACGTCGACGAGCGCGTCCACCCGATCGGCGTCAAGCCCTCCTGCCGCTGTGGTGAGCGAGGAGGAGCCGACCTTGACGACGATCCGGCGGGCGTCGGTGACACCGGGCCTGAGCCCCGCGCCGCCCCCGGAGGGTGTGCGGAGCGCGCCTTCGGGCTCCCTTGCCGCGCCTTCGGATTCCCTTGCCCCTGACACGTACGCCCGTCCCCATCACGTCGTCCTGCTCGGTTCCGCTCAATCTACGCGAGGGGGCGGGGCCGGCACCGAGCCGTCTCAGCTGCTGTCACGGCGCGGACGTCCCTACACGGACCGACCGGCCCGGGGCACCTTTCGACATGCCCCCGAATGGGGCCATTTACGCAATCTCCACCTGCCATTCATAGAGCTACCCTCTATTGCGTGACAGATGAACTCTCCCGCCAGAAGCGCATTCTCCTCAGATCGGGCAAAAGCCCCTTCGATGTGGCTTCGATCGAACAGTCCCTCGACAGAGATGTCTTCGCGACCAACGCGGGCAACCTGATCTTCAGCGACGCGGCGCACAAGCTTCTGACGACCCCGCGGGCAGAGGTCCTCTCCAACGGCATCCGCACGGATCCCGGGGCAGCCGAACGCATGAACGAGGAGTTCGACGTATTCGTCGTCCCCCTGGCGAACGCCTTCCGCCCGACGTTCGAGCGGCCCCTGAAGCGGATGACGCAGCTGATCAAGAAGCTGCGCATCCCCGTCGTCGTCCTGGGGGTCGGCGCGCAGGCCGACCTCAAGTACGACGCCTCCCGGCTCAAGGCGATGGAGCCGACCGTCAGGGAGTTCGTCACCGAGGTGCTCAACCGCAGCGCCTCCATCGGGGTGCGGGGCGAGTTCACCGAGCAGTACCTCAAGAACATGGGATTCCGGGACGTCGAGGTCATCGGCTGCCCCTCCATGTTCATGAACGGCGAGACGTTCACGCTCGAGAAGAAGTCCGAGTCGCTCACGGCGGGCTCCCGCATCTCGGTGAACGGATCGCACAGCGCCGTACGTTCGCACGGCCTCGACGCCATCATCCGTCAGGCCCACAAGCGCTATCCGAACCTGCGGTTCATCGGGCAGAACCTCCTCGAGGCCGAGCTGCTCCACTGGCGCGAGACGTCGAACCCGATCGGCGCCCAGACCTCGATGCCGACCCACCCGTCCCACCCGATGTACCGCGAGGGCAAGGTCCGGCTCTACGTCGACCCGGCCACCTGGATCGAGGAGCTACGCGCGTTCGACTTCTCGTTCGGCTCGCGCATCCACGGGAACATCGCGGCGCTGCTGGCCGGGGTCCCGAGCACCGTGCTCTGCAGCGACTCCCGGACCTTGGAGCTCTGCCGCTACTTCGGCATCCCGCACCGCAAGATCTCCGAGACGCCCAAGAACATCGACCCCGCCGAGCTCTACGAGGCGGCGGACTTCGGCGAGCTGGTGAACGGCCACAAGGAACGCTTCCTCCGCTTCACCGGCTTCATGGAGAAGAACGGCCTGGAGAACACCTTCCACCACGGCGACAGAGGGAAGGCTTTCGACGCGCAGATGTCCAAGCTCGCCCTGCCGCCCGCCGTCCGGCCGTGGACCGACAGCGACCCCGAGACCCTGAGCAGCCGCTTCAGCTGGCTGCAGAGCAGGATCGAGGAGCTGACGGAGGAGAACAACGAGCTGCGGCGCGCCCAGCTCACCGGCAGGCCCGACCGTTTCGGCAGCAGGGCACGCGGTGGCGCGGGCGCCACGTACAGGCGCGCCCGGCGTGTGGTGGGCGGGCCCGTCAGGAAGTTCCTCCGGCCGGAGCAGTGAGGGCGCCTGTCCCGCGTCCGCGCCGGGCTCGGAGTGCGCCCGGTGCGGAGTGCGCCGGGCTCAGTGCGCCCGGTGCGGAGTGCGGCGGGCTCGGCGCGCCCGGTGCGGAATGCGCCGGGCTCAGTGCGCCCGGTGCGGAATGCGCCGGGCCGACCGGGCCGCTCTGCCCGCCCTGCGGACCAGACGGCGCGTGATCGAGGTGACGGTCCGCGGCTTCGACACCTCGATCGGCTTGCCGCCGATCCACTCCCTCACGGTCAGTTCGTACGCGGAGTCCGGCAGCCCCGCGTCCTCGCCGAAATGCGGATAGGCGAGGTACGCCCTGCCGCGGAGTCCCTTGCGGACCACCTCGGGCTCACGCTTGTCCGCCATGAACCGGAGGACGTCCAGGAGAAGATCGAGCCGGCCACGGGCCACGCAGGCCAGCCGCAGCCGCTCGTGCACCTTGAGGCGGCGGCCGAGCCCCGCCGACCAGTAGGCCTTGAGCAGCGGGGCCGCCAGCTCCATCTTCTCCTTCCGCACGTCCTCGGACTGCCGCAGCAGGGAAGGGCCGAACTGCGGCAGCAGGGTGATGGCGAAAGGCCGGACCATCAGGTCGTCCCGCTGAGGCCCCGGCGGAAGCCGCGCCGCGATGAGGTCCGCCAGCGCCCGGGCGGAGTCGAAGCGCAGCCGGTGGCTCCCGCTCCGCGTCACGTGCTTGCCGTCCTCCCGGCCCACCAGGTAGTAGCAGGTGTAGTCGGCGACGACGGACACCCCGCTGCCGCGCAGGTACGCCTCCATGGTGAAGAGCGCGTCCTCGCCGGTCTTCAGCCCTTCGTCGAAGGTCAGCCCGAGCCGCACGAGCATGTCCCGCCGGAAGAGTTTCTGGGCGCTGAGGGTGAACTTGATGCGCGAGGAGAAGAGGTCGGCACGGTCGAGGGTCTCCTTCCACATCGACTTCGGCGCTCCGCGGTTGACGCCGACGACCTTGCCGAGCACCACGTCGGTACCGGCCCTGTCGCCCATCGCGACCAGCCGTTCGAGTGCCTCCTCGCCGAAGTAGTCGTCCGCGTCGAGGAAGAAGACGTAGCGCCCCCGGGCCAGCCCGAGCCCGACGTTGCGCGGCCCGCTGGGTCCGCCTGAGTTCTCCTGGTGGACGACACGGGTCTCGATCGCGGTACGGGCGGCGAACTCGTCCAGGTACTCCCCGGTGCCGTCCGTGGACCCGTCGTCGACGGCGATGATCTCCATCCGCCCGGCCGGCAGTGTCTGCGCCTCCACGGACTCCAGGCAGCGGATCAGATACGGCATCGCCTCGTAGGCGCCGATCACGACGCTGACGTCTGGTGTGTTGCTGTTCATCGCTCCCCGTCTGCATCACTGGGGAGAACACACACTCCGCCGGATACCCGCGTGTTCCCCTTCTTGATGGAGGACGGGCAACTTCTGCACGAGGTTGCGTCGGATGGACAACTTCTGTTCACCTGGATGGCGAATCGTCCACACCCGGACGTCGATGGGCGCGCCGGGAGCCACGGGGCCGTCTCACCGGGGCGGGGGCCGCCGGCCGCGGCCCGGGCCGAACCCGGCGTCAGTGGAAGCGCGGGCCGGTCATGCTGTCCATCCGCCCGGACGACACCCTGACGGTCTCGCCGTTCGGGTGTGCCGGCGCCGGGGCCCCTCCGGCCTTCGGGGGAGGACCCGCGGGTGGGCCCGCGGGTGAAGCTGAACCGATGTCCTTGAGCCGCATCGCCGGACGCTCCACCAGGTGCCAGGAGAGCGCCGCGGCGGCCCACGCACCTGCCAGCGACATCGCGAGAAACGGCCAGAACCCCCAACGGGCCAGCCCCAGCGCGACCAGGGACTGCTGCACGACGAATCCGTAGATGTAGATGCCGTACGAGTAGTCGTGGCGCGCGCCGATGCGCCGGAACGGCGCCGGGAGCCGGATGGCCAGCCACAGCAGCAGATAGGCGAAGGCGGGCAGGCCGACGACGTAGAGATAGCCGAAGTGGAGACTGCCGAGAAGGCACAGCCCCGAAGCCACCCCCAGAACGTCACTGACCGGGATGCGCTCGCGGTACAGCTCGATCAGTGTTCCGAGAGCGAAGGCGAAGGCGAGATAGAGGACGATGTCCGGGTCGAACCTGCCGGTCACCTCGAAGAACTCGATGCTCCCGTGGTAATCGGAATCCCCGAAGCCTGCCCAGAACGGGGTGTGGACCGCGTCGCGGAGGATCAGCCAGCCCAGTACGGCGGCGAGGAGGAGCACGACCCGGCGCGCCCGGGCGAGCGCGCCCGTCACCGCCAGAAGGGCCACCCCGATGTAACAGAGCACCTCGTAGCGGAGTGACCACAGGGCGGCGTCGATGCTGGGGCTGTGCGCCAGTCCCGAATCGCCCGCGGTGGCCACCACGCCGGAGACGTCGTTCTGCCGGGGAGCGACCGCCCAGTTGGACGCCATGTAGTCCAGCGGCCCGCGGTCGTGACCCCAGAAGCCCTCCAGCCCGCCCTGCTGCCGCCAGTACAGGAACGGTGCGACCACGAAGGCCGTCGCCGCCAGACAGACCCAGAGCCCGGGCAGCAGCCTCAGCGCGCGATGCCACAGAAAGCGTGCGAGCGACAGCCTCCTGCCGCTGCGCGTGACGAGGATCCCGGAGAGTACGAAGAACCCGTACACGGACAGCTTTCCGAGATCGGTCTGCCCGTGACTGAAGTGGTGGCCGAACTCGGTGTCCCCGAAGCCCAGAACGCTTGCGTGGGAGACGACCACGGCGGAGGCCAGGGCGAGCCTGATGAACCCGAGGCTGTTGTTCCGGCCCGAGAAGCACTCGGCCACGGACCCGTGCGACCGGCGTGGGCGACGCGAACCGTTGTTGATCAGCGAAGAGATAGGCGGTCTCCCAGAACAGCTGAACGGGGCGCCAGTGCCCTGGGTCCGCTCACCAGGCGTGTCGTATGGACTAGGAAGCTAACGTACATCGGCTACGTTCCGTCATGTCTATGGGTGAGGATCCGCGCCACCTCAGGTGAAGCGGAAGCCACCGGCGCGTGGCGCCTCGCCCACGGATAACCGAACTGTTCGATGAGCAGCCGCTAGAGTACTCCGGGCGGTAACCCCCTCCCTCGAACGTGCCGCCGGCTCCAACCCCCCACCTTGTCGTCCATGTTCTCAGAGATGGGGCACAGCAGTGTCAGTCAAAGTGAGTGTCGTCATTCCGGTTTATAACCCGGGCAAGTACATCGATCCCTGCATCGATTCCCTGCTGCGTCAGACCCTCCCCTCGGATGATTTCGAGGTGCTTTTCGTCAATGACGGGTCGACCGATGACACGCGCGAACGGCTTGAGGAACTGGCGACCCAGCATCCGCACTTCCGCGTGATCACCATTCCGAATTCAGGATGGCCCGGAAAGCCCCGTAACGTCGGAGTGGCCGAGGCCAAGGGCGAATACGTCCAGTTCGTCGACCAGGACGATTACCTCGCCACGGAAGCCCTGGAACGCCTCTACGCGATCGGGCACCGGAACGGTTCCGACATCGTCATCGGCAAGGTGGCCAGCAACTTCCGCGGTGTCCCGCACGGTGTCTTCAAGACGACCCGCGAGAAGTGCACCCTGCGGGACGCCCCGCTGTACGACAGCCTGACCCCGCACAAGATGTTCCGTACGGAATTCCTCCGCGAGAACGGAATCGCCTACCCCGAGGGCAAGCGACGCCTCGAGGACCAGCTCTACATGATGCAGGCGTACTTCCCCGCGAAGGTCGTCTCGATCCTCGGCAACTACACGTGCTACTACTACTCGAAGCGCGATGACGGGAAGAACGCCGGTTCGGCGAAGATCGTCCCGTCGGGCTACTACGGGAACCTTCGCGAGGTCCTCGAGGTCGTCGTGGAGAACACCGAGCCCGGAGAGTTCCGCGACCTCCTGCTGCGCCGCTTCTACCGTGTGGAGATGCTGGGACGTCTCAGCGAGCCTGCCGTCCTCAAGTACACGCCCGAGTATCTCGACGAGATGTGCGACGCGGTCGAGGACGTGGCGAAGGACTTCATGCACGACGGCGTCCACGACGGTCTCGGCCCCGTCCAGCGGCTGCGCTCCACGCTGCTGCGCAACGACGACCGGCAGGGACTGCTGCGGATCGCCCGGTTCGCCGCATCCGTCAAGGCGGCGGCCCGCCTCGAGGAGTTCGCCTGGCAGCCGAACGGCAGGATCGCCCTCACGGTGACCGGCCGCCTCGTCCACGGCGACGACCAGGCGCCGCTGAAGCTGCTCCGTCGCGACGACCGTTACTTCCTGCACCCCGAATTCACCGAGGGTCTGCTGCCGGACGGCGAACTCCTGGACGTCACGGACGACATCGGGGGATACGCCGGTGAGCTGTCCCTGCGCAACCGCGAGACGGCCGTGGAGTGGGCCTGCCCGGCGAAGTTCACGACCGAGATAGAGGATCTCGGTGACGACACCTGCGAAGTGGTCCTGCACGGCGCCGGACACGTCTCCTCGGAGGCCGTGAAGGGCCGCGGCCGTGTCTCCCGCGGCTTCTGGGACGTCTGGGTACCGCTGCGCGGCCTGGGCCTCGTGCGCAAGGCCCGGCTCGGCTCGGACCGTGCGCAGTCCGTGGACGCCGCCTGCCTGCCCGCCTCCCTGGGCTCCCCCGCCCGGGCCGTGATCCCGTACTTCACCGACCCGTTCGGCAACCTCACGCTCGATGTCGCCCGCCGCGGCAAGAGGCTGGCGACCTACCTCGAAGGCCGTCCGGTCCTGCTCGTCCCGAGCAGCAGGCCCGAACTCAGGCTGGACCTCTTCACCGGCACCGCGACGGCCGGGTCCTCGGTGCAGTTGGTGCTGTCCTCGTCCGGCGCCACCCACACGTTCCCTGCCCAGCTGGTCCCCACGGAGGGGCGCGCCCACCTCCCGCTGCCCACCCGGGCCGGCGTCCCGGCCGGCACCTGGCAGCTGTCCGTGCGTCTGGACGGTGCGAAGAAGGCCTCGCTGCCCCTCTTCGAGGTCAGCGTCGACGCGCGCGGCCGGATCAGCCTGCCGGCCGGTCTGCCCGAGGCCGACCCCGAGCTCGTGAGCCGGGTGGTCTCCATGCGCCGGAAGGTGACCGTGCGGCGTTCCCTGCGCACGGTCGGCGGCCCGCTCGTCCGCCGTCTCCCCGGCAAGGCCCGCAAGCGCGTGCGCCGTCTGGCCGCACGGATCATCGGCTGACCGTACGCCACCCTCCAGCATCTGAATCAGCACAAGCACAAGGACGTGATCACCATGCGGAAGCTTTCCATCGCGGGGGCCCTGGTCCATGAACCGAAGGTCTTCCCGGACAGCCGCGGCAGCTTCCACGAGTGGTTCCAGGGCCCCGGCTTCGCCGAGGACACCGGGCACCGGCTGCGGCTCGAACAGGCCAACTGCTCGGTCTCCAGCCTGGGCACCCTCCGGGGGATCCACTTCGCCGACGTACCGCCGAGCCAGGCGAAGTACGTCAAGTGTGTGCGCGGTGCGGTGCTCGACGTCATCGTGGACATCCGGGTCGGCTCCCCGACGTACAAGCAGTGGGAAGCGGTACGGCTCGACGATGTCGACCACCGGTCCGTCTACCTCGCGGAAGGCCTCGGCCACGCCTTCATGGCTCTGACGGACGACGCGACCGTCGTCTACCTGTGCTCGGAGGGCTACTCCCCCGGCCGCGAGCACGGCATCAACCCCCTCGACCCGGAGCTGGGCATCGAGTGGCCCGCCGGAGTCACCCCGCTGCTCTCCGACAAGGATGCCGCGGCCCCGACCCTGGCCGAAGCGGAGAAGCAGGGTCTCCTGCCCTCCTACGAGAACTGCGTCGCGTACTACGAGGAACTGCGCTCCCGCGACTGATCCGCGGAAGCCAGGAAGCCCCCGGTCCGGTGGTACGGGCCGGGGGCTTCCTCGTGCGCGGACTTCGCCGGTGGTCTCCTCGGCTCAGACCACCCTGGCCTCCATGCTCTTGCGCAGCGGGGCGAAGGCCGACCGCGGACGGCGCAGATTGCGCGCCCGGGCGAGCAGCGGCCAGAAGTCCGCGCCGAGGAGGGCCTCGGGCTTGACGGCGTTCTTGCGTACCAGCACCTCGTCGGGCACGTTCTGCGGATCGGGTACGACGTACTCCTCGATGATCTTGTCGTACGCGTTCTTCAGGACGGTGCTGTCGGGGTCGGCGCCGAAGACGACCACGACTCCGGTGGGTTCCGTGTCCACTTCCACGACCACCAGGTCGGGACGGAATCGGCGCAGCACCTGAGCGACCTTGTAGACGTCCCCGGTCCAGAATTTGGTGTGCCGGTCCCTGGCCGCCTCGTCGACGTCGCGCGGGAGCATGTCGTCCAGGACGATCACGCTCGACCAGCGGGAGTGCCGCTCGACATTCATGAAGTCGCGCAGCGCGTACTCGAAGAGGTGCATGCCGTCGATGAAGGAGAGTTCCAGCTTCGGGTCACCGCCGAGCACATTGAGCGGGTCACGGCGGGCGAGAGCCCGAAACGGATTGCGGCCGTTACGCAGGTGCAGCAGCGGGTCCTTGCGCGAGAAGAAATCATCGCTCGTGGCCTTGACCAGGTGAACATCGCAGCTGATGTCCGTCACCACGCGGAAGGCCGGGTCGACGGCGACGGAGGGCACCCTGGAAAGGGCCAGGCTCCTGCCGTCGTTGACCCCGATCTCCAGATAGTTCCGGGGACGGTAGACGCGGTGCAGGGACCGGAGAAACTCATGGCGGTTCACGTGGAGCAGCCCTTCGACAGGGACCAACTGGCCAGGTTTTCCGAAGAAGCTATCCCATGAATGTGTCCAACGGCAGCCTTTCTGTACGACATAAACGCAGACATGCGTGAGCGGGGGTCCTGGTACGGCGACGGCCGGGCTTCCGGAGGAGGAAGTCCCGGCCGTCGCCGCACCGTCGTACCGCGGGAATCAGGAGCGTTCGGCAGCGACCAGCGCGGGAAACGCCTCTTCCAAGGCGGAACGCCAGTCGCCCAAGGGCTCGATTCCGGCCGCCGCCCAGCGGTCGTGCCCCAGCACGCTGAACGCGGGGCGCGGAGCCGGCCGCACGAAGGCCTCGCTGGTCGTGGGGCGCAGGCGCCCGGGATCCGCACCCAGCAGCGCGAAGATCTCCCGGGTGAGGCCGAACCAGGTCGTCTCGCCGCTGCTGGTGCCGTGGTAGACGCCCGCGGGAGCGGTCCCCGCGAGCGCGGCCTGCCCGAGCCGGACGAGCCGGTCGGCCAGATCGACGGTCCAGGTCGGCTGACCGCGCTGGTCGTCCACGACGTCGAGGGTGTCCTTGAGGCCCTCCAGCTTGATCATCGTACGGACGAAGTTGCCGCCGCCCGCGCCGTACAGCCAGGCCGTCCGGACGACGTACCCGGCGTCCGGCAGGATGCTCAGGACCGCGCGCTCCCCGGCCAGCTTGGTCCTGCCGTAGGCGCTGCGCGGCCCGGTGGGGGCGTCCTCCGTGTACGGCTCCTTCGCGTCCCCGGCGAAGACGTAGTCCGTGGACACCTGCAGAAGGACACTGCCGTGCTCACGGCAGGCTTCGGCGAGGACCTCCGCGCCCCTGCCGTTGACCCGGAGTGCCGCTTCCTCCTGGGTCTCGGCGTCGTCGACCGCCGTCCACGCCGCACAGTTGACGACCACCGCGGGACGGTACTTCTCGAACCCGGCACGGACCGAGGCGGGATCGGTGATGTCCACGACTCCGCGCCCCGCGGCGACCGCGGTGACGTCCTCCCCGGCGAGCCGGGCCATGACGTCCTGCCCCAGCATTCCCTCGGCGCCGGTGACCAGCCAGACGGCGCTCACAGCGCCGCCCGGCCCTTCAGGGGCTCCCACCAGGCGCGGTTGTCCCGGTACCACTGGACGGTCTCCGCGAGGCCGGTGGCGAAGTCCTTGCGGGGCTCGTAACCGAGCTCCTCACGGATCTTGGTGCAGTCGACCGAGTAACGGCGGTCGTGGCCCTTACGGTCCTCGACGTAGGTGACGCTGGTCTCCCAGTCGGCACCGCAGGCGTCGAGCAGCAGCCCGGTGAGCTCCTTGTTGGAGAGCTCGGTGCCACCGCCGATGTTGTAGACCTCGCCCGCACGGCCCTTGGTGCGGACGAGCTCGATGCCCTGCACGTGGTCGTCGATGTGCAGCCAGTCGCGCACGTTGGCGCCGTCGCCGTACAGCGGCACCGTCCCGCCGTCCAGCAGGTTGGTGACGAAGAGCGGGATGACCTTCTCGGGGAAGTGGTGGTGCCCGTAGTTGTTGGAGCAGCGGGTCACCCGCACGTCGAGGCCGTGCGTGCGGTGGTACGAGAGGGCGATCAGGTCGCTGGACGCCTTGGCGGAGGAGTACGGCGAGTTGGGTTCGAGCGGGTGCGTCTCGGGCCAGGAGCCCTCGTCGATCGACCCGTAGACCTCGTCCGTCGAGATGTGCACGAAGGTCTTGATACCGGCCAGGTGCGCGGCGTGGATCAGGGTGTGCGTACCCACGACGTTCGTGCGGACGAACTCGGCGCCGCCGTCGATGGAGCGGTCCACGTGGGACTCGGCGGCGAAGTGCACCACCTGGTCGTGCTCGGCCATCAGCTTGCCGACCAGTTCGGCGTCACAGATGTCACCCTGCACGAAGGCGAAGCCCGGGTGGTCACGGACGTCGTCGAGGTTGGCCGGGTTGCCCGCGTACGTGAGCTTGTCGAGCACGGTGACGGCGACATCGCCCGGCCCCTGGGGGCCCAGCACGGTACGGACGTAATGGGAGCCGATGAATCCGGCCCCGCCGGTCACCAGGATGTTGGTCGTCATGAAGAGATCTGCACCTTGCTGTGGTCGCCGAGCACGAGTCGGTGGGCGGACGGATTACGGGGCGCGGGTGTCACTTCGACGTCCCGGCCGATGAGCGATGCCTCGACGCGGCGCACACCGGAGATGGACGCGCCGCGCAGGACGATGGAGTACTCGATCTCGCTGTCCTCGATGCGGCAGCCCTCCGAGACCGAGGTGAACGGGCCGACGTAGGAGTCGCTGATGACCGTGTCGGCTCCGATGATCACCGGGCCGACGATGCGGCTGCTGGTGACACGGGCCCCGGGCTCGATCCGCACCCGTCCGATGATCTCACTGCTCTCGTCGACCGTGCCCTCCGTGGAAGGCTTCAGGGTCTCCAGGACGGAGCGGTTGACCTCCAGCATGTCGGTGACGTTGCCGGTGTCCTTCCAGTACCCGGAAATGGTCGTGGAGCGGACGTCGCGCCGCTGGTCGATCAGCCACTGGATGGCGTGGGTGATCTCCAGCTCGCCCCGCCAGGAGGGCTCGATCGAACGCACGGCTTCGTGGACGGCCGGGGTGAAGAGATAGACACCGACGAGCGCCAGGTCGCTCTTCGGCTCCTTCGGCTTCTCCTCGAGCGAGGCGACCCGGCCCTCGTCGTCGAGTTCCGCGACACCGAAGGCGGTCGGGTTGGGCACCTTCGTCAGCAGGATCTGCGCCTCGGGGCGCTCCGCGCGGAACTCCTCGACGAGTCCGGAGATGCCGCCGACGATGAAGTTGTCGCCGAGGTACATGACGAAGTCGTCGTCACCCAGGAAGTCGCGTGCGATGAGCACCGCGTGTGCCAGGCCCCGCGGTTCGTCCTGCGGGATGTACGTGACGTCGACACCCAGAGCGGAACCGTCGCCGACGGCCTCCCGGATCTCCGGAGCCGTGTCGCCCACGATGATGCCGACGTCGGTGATCCCGGCCTCGGCGATGGCTTCCAGCCCGTAGAAGAGGACCGGCTTGTTCGCCACCGGAACCAGTTGCTTGGCCGACGTGTGCGTGATGGGGCGCAGGCGGGTGCCCGCCCCGCCGGAGAGTACGAGAGCCTTCACGTTGTCCTGTCCCGATGGTGATGTACGGATCCTGTGCTGGACCAGTAATTTTTTGCGATTTTATCCATGCGGATCACCGCAGTCCTGTTATGAGGCGGCACACGGCGTGGACGCCCCGCCTGTGCGGCCGGGGCCTCAGCCCACGCTCAGGCGCGCACGCAAGCGCCGCAGGTCCCTGGACACCCGCCGGACGACACGTCGCGTCGTGGACGGCTGCGGTGCGGCTCTCGGCACCCTCTTCGGTCTTTCGACCCGTCGGCCGCCATGCCAGTCCGGCACGGTGACCTCGTAGTCGGCGTCACGGAGCCCGGCTTCCCCGTCGCGGAAGTGCGGGTAGGCGAGGAAGAGTTTGTCGCCGCTCTCCGAGCCGACCAGCTCCGGAACCTCTCGCGACTGCAGAAACCTCAGTACGTCGGCCAGCAGGTCGAGGCGTCCGTGCGCCACGCAGACCAGCCTCAACCGCTCGCCCACCTTGATCCGGCGGGCCACACCGTCGGTCCAGTACGACTTCATCAGTGGAGCCGCGAGTTCCATCCGGTGTTTCTGTTCGCTCTCCGGCTGCTTCAGGATGCCCGGGGCGAACTGCTGGAGAAGTCCGACCGTGAAGGGCCTCACCATGAGGAGATCACGCTTCGGACCCGCCGGCTCCAGTCGGTGGATGAGCGCCATCAGGGCTTCCACCGCTTCGAAGCGCAGCGTGTAGCTGCCCCTCTTGGTGGCGTGGTTGCCGTCCTCGCGGCCGACGAGGTAGTAGCAGGTGTAATCGGAGATGACCGAGACGCCCGCTCCCCGCAGATACGCCTCCATGGTGAAGAGAGCGTCCTCACCCGTCCTGAGCTCCTCGTCGAAGCGCAGGCCGATGCGCTCCAGCAGCTCGCGCCGGAACAGCTTCTGTGCGCTCAGCGTGTAGATGACCTTGGAACGGTGGACGTCGACGCGCTCCTGGGTCCGCGACCACATCGACTTGGGCGCCCCCCTGTTGACGCCGACCACCTTGCCGAGCACCACGTCGGTACCGGCCCGGTCGGCCATCTCGACCATGCGTTCCAGGGCTTCGTCACCGAGGTAGTCGTCCGCGTCCAGGAAGAAGACATAGCGGCCTCCCGCCATGCCGAGCCCCACGTTGCGCGGACCGCTCGGGCCACCTGAGTTCTTCTGCCTGACGACTCGGACGGGAACTTCCGACCGCGCCGCGAACTCCTCCAGGTACTCCCCCGTACCGTCGGTCGAACCGTCGTCCACGGCGACGATCTCGATGCGCCGGGCGCCGATCGTCTGTGCCTCCACCGACTCGAGGCAGCGGACGAGGTAGGGCATCGCGTTGTACGCGCCGACAATGACACTGACCTCAGGAGTATGTGTGACGTTCACATAAACAGAAGACAGTCGGAACGGACCTGTGGTTGTGCGACGACACCCACTCAATGCGTGACGCGTAACACAAACGGCCCAGTAACACCCTCGTCCGGGCTACTGGGCCGTTCGGTCGGTCGGATGCGGCGTCGGTCAGCCGCCCACGGGTTCGCCGAGGCTCCGGGCGACACCGATGTTGCGCGCCTCCGCCTTGGCAGCCAGTTCCTGGACCGCCGCGTCGAACTGTTCGATGGAGGTGGGCTCGTCGGGGCCGAGCAGATACTGCTTCAGCTCACGCCGGGCCTCTCCCAGGGAGTCGGCCGCCGGGTCGGTGACGGCGGCCATCAGCTCGTCCAGCTCGACCGCCGAGTTCGAGAGGATCACAGCGGCGCGTACCGCGGTGTTCTGGCGCCGGAACTCCTCCACGCCCATCGCGGCCGAATCGGTCACCGCGTACGGCTTGCCGCTCGCGATGAAGTCCGAGACCACGCTGGAGATGTCCGAGACCATGGCGTCCGACTCGTTGAAGCAGTCGTACAGACGGGGCGCGGCCCCGACGATGACCTTGTGCTCCCACCAGCCGGTGGAACGCCAGTAGGCGTCGTTCCACTCTTCCCTGAGCTTCGCGGTCTCCGCCTCGATCTCGGGGTCGAGCTTGGCGTCCCGGGACTGCTCGGCCTCGTCCCTGTCGGTCTGCGAACTGCCGGCGAGCTTGGACAGCCGCGTCTCCAGGCGGAGCATGGCGGCCTGCGCCTCGGCCTGTCCGGCGCGCAGCGCCTCGCGCTCCTTCGCCCACCGGGGGTCGGTGGCGCGCTCGGCGGCGGCCTGCTCGATCATCGCGGTGATGCGGGCGTGCACGGCCTTGGCCTTGTGGCTGCGGGTGCCGGTGAAGGGGTGCGGCTTGTAGAGCACCCGGACCGGCTCGTCGGCGGTGAGCAGACGCTTCACGATGTTCTCGCCCGCGAGCAGCAGCGAGGTGTTGCCTGGGTTGTCGTCCCAGCCTTCCCACGTGGGGGCGTACAGCACGGTCGGGATCGGGTTCTTCGGGGCGCCCGTCCACGGCTTGATCGAGGCGAGCTGGGGGCGTCCCACCTCGACGATGTCCTCGTCGCGGATGCCGACGTCGGCCAGCGCGTAGCGGTCCCGCCCGGCCTTGCCGGCGGTCCACACCTCGTCGTACACCTTGCTGTACGGGTTGACGCTGGCGAGCTTGTCGCTGTCGCCGTGGCCGATGAAGACGTGCTTCATGGTCGGGACCCGGAGCATGTGGATGTTCTTGCCGACGTTCGCGGCGTACAGGGCCACGCGCACCGACGAGAGGTCCAGGTTCATCAGGTGGACCCCGCCGGGCACGCAGAGCACCGGCACCGAGGTCATGGCCAGCTGCGGGACGATGTTGCGCTCACGCAGGAAGATCAGCGGCCGCCCGCCGAGCTGGGCCATCGTCTCCAGCCACATGTTCACCTGGTACGCCGAATCCTTGGACCCGGAGAAGTACATGATGACCGTCGGCCGGTAGGTGCCCAGCCAGTCGTCGACCGCCGCGAGGACCTTGGCCTCCGGCGGGACGAGGCGGCTCGGGCGCGCGTAGGGCAGCAGCGCGGCGAGGTAGAGGATCGCGAAGCCGAGCATGAGCGCCAGACCGGCGTACGCGAAGGCGGCGGTGCCGGTCCCGATGGCGACCAGCACACCGATCATGCCGAACAGGTCCAGGTGCAGCATCTTCTCGGCCGGACGGCTCATCAGCCTGCGCGGCGGGGCGTCCCCGATGGCCACGGCGCTCAGGTCGATGTTCCGTGTGACCACCGGCAGCTTACGGCGCAGCCGGATGAGGGTGACTATCGCGCTCTGCGGCGCCTGGAGCCCGTAGAAGGCCAGCAGGCAGGCCACGGTCACGTAGAAGAGGGTCGCCTCGCCGTAGCCCATGCGCGAGAGCAGCAGGACCAGCAGCAGCTGACGCACCAGGAAGCGGATCGAAAGACCCGCGCGCACCGCGGCGAGCCGGTTGATGAGATAGCTGCCGCAGCGATGCAGATATTGGTCCGCCGCATACGTCACGAAGGCTGCTGCCGCGAAGAACCACAGGTTGGGGACTATGGCCGCGACCATGACGCACGGGAAGCCCAGACCCAGGAGAAGCGCGGCGGCCAGCTCCGAACCGCTGCCGACACGAGCCAAACGAATGGCTTTCGAAATCACGAAGTACCGCTCCTGAGAATGCCGACGGGATTACCTACGGGGAATTTGTGAAGAGCGCCTTCACGCATTCGGACCCCGCCGGTTTCGCCCTTACGGCGAACCGACGGGGTCCGAATAGTCGATCACTGATTATGGCACATCGATCTGACGGTCCAGCACGGAGGCCAGGGCCTGCTCGAAGCCGGACGCCTCGCTCGCCCCCCGGGTGGGGTCCTGCTGGCGGACGTCGATCACATGGCCGGTCATCTCGGACAGCAGGACGTCCACGGACGTACGGGCCACGGCCTCGGAGGAGAGCAGCGAGCCCACCGGCTCCTCACCGAACGCCTTGGTCCGCATCGGCGTCGCGGTCCGCTCGGGATTGACGCAGTTCACCCGGACCCCGTCCGCCGCCCACTCGTCCGACAGCGCCTGGGTGAGGTTCACCATGGCGGCCTTGGTCGAGGAGTAGAGGCTGTACTCGGCGCGGCCGCGGGTGTAGCTGCTGGAGGTGTAGAGCAGCAGCTGACCCTTGGTCTCCGCGAGGTACTTGTACGAGGCGCGGGCGATCTGGACGGGCGCCAGGTAGTTGACGTTCAGCGCCTCCTGGATCGTCGCACTGTCGGTCTCGGCCAGCTTGCCGATGCGCAGCACGCCGGCGGTGTTGACCACGTAGTCGATGCGCCCGGTCTCCGCGTACGCCTTGGAGAGCGCGTCGTCGACGTGTTCCGGGTTCTCGATGTGCGTCCCCGTGGTGGAGCGCCCCAGGGCGTACACCTTCGCGCCGAACGACTCCGCGAGCGCCGCGATGTCGGCCCCGATGCCGTACGACCCGCCGAAGACCACCATGGTCTTGCCGGTGAGCAGTTCCCGGTAGCCCGCCTCGCCCGTCGGCTGCGGAACGGCCGTGGAGGCCAGCTGGAACAGCTTGTCCGCGATGAAGACGTCGACCGGCTGGGTGACCTTCATGTTGTACTCGTCGCCCGCGACGACGTAGATCGGCACGTCCGGCAGGTACTTCAGGACCACCGAACAGTCGTCGGTGGCCTGGAAGTTGGGGTCACCCGAGGCGACCTCGTAGGCCCGCCGGATGGTCGACAGCTTGAACGCCTGGGGCGTCTGGCCGCGACGCAGCCGGGAGCGGTCGGGTACGTCCGTGATGAACGCGCCGTCCTCGCCGTGGGTGCGGGTCACGATGATGGTGTCGGCGGACGGGATCGCGACGTCGACCGCCTGGTAGCGGTCGAGGGCCTCGACGCAGTCCTTGATCACCCGCTGGGAGAGCAGAGGACGCACGGCGTCGTGGAAAAGTACGTTGCGGTCCTCCCCGTCGGCCAGTCCCTCGCCGAGTGCCGCGATGGCACGTTCGGTGGTCTCGTTGCGGGTCGAACCGCCCTCGATCACCTTGATGACCTTGGTCAGGCCGGCCTTCGCGACGATCTTCTCGACATCGGAGACATAACCCGGAGCCATCAGGACGATGACGTCGTCGATCGATTCGGCCTGCTGGAAGATGCTCAGAGTGTGCTCGATGACGGCTTTGCCGGCGATCTTCAGCAGCTGCTTCGGTATCGACAGACCCACGCGCTGACCGGTACCGCCGGCGAGTACGACTGCCGTGGTGCGGACTTGGGCTATGTACTGCTCAGACACAGACGACCTACCTTGCGAGGGCTGGGGAACATCCCGATGGTTACACTCTCCGTTACCATCTCGCAAGGTGGACGTCGAGTGCGCCTCACCCGGTGAACACCTGCCGTTCCCCTGCCACACAGGAGAAACACCTGAACCGCAGCCCGGCGGGCAGGTGACCGACGCCACACGCGTGAGCGGCATGGAGCACCTATGAGCGGGCGTCCGCACACCGGATTTCACCCGGGCGGCCCATCGGCGCCCTCCGTACCCCCGCGTCCCGCCCGGGCGGCTCCCCGTCACCGGGCGGGACCGTGCGGTCAGTCGCTGAAGGGCTCGAACCCCTCGTACTCGCGCTGCGCGACGTCGCGCTCGGACTCGCGCTCGCGGCGGCGCTGCGCGGCGGGGCGCGGAGCCTCCATGCGGTGGTCCTCACCACGGCGGCCCAGCATCTCGGCCCCGGCGGCCATGGTCGGCTCCCAGTCGAAGACGACCGCGTTGTCCTCGGCACCGATGGCCACGCCGTCGCCGGCCCGGGCGCCCGCCTTGCGCAGCTCGTCCTCGACGCCGAGCCGGTTGAGCCGGTCCGCGAGGTAGCCGACGGCCTCGTCGTTGTTGAAGTCGGTCTGCCGGATCCAGCGCTCGGGCTTCTCGCCGCGCACGCGGTAGATGCCGTCGTCCTCCACCGTCACGGTGAAGCCGGCGTCGTCGACCGCCTTGGGGCGGATGACGACCCGCGTCGACTCCTCCTTCGGCTTGCTGGCCCGCGCCTCGGCGATGATCCCGGCGAGGGCGTACGAGAGCTCGTTGAGGCCCTTGTGCGCGATGGCCGAGACCTCGAAGACGCGGTAGCCGCGCTCCTCCAGGTCGGGGCGGATCATGTCGGCGAGGTCCTGGCCGTCCGGGATGTCGACCTTGTTGAGGGCGACGATGCGCGGGCGGTTCTCGAGGCCGCCGTACAGCCGCAGCTCCTCCTCGATCATGTCGAGGTCGGAGACCGGGTCGCGGTCCGACTCCAGGGTCGCGGTGTCCAGGACGTGCACCAGGACGGAGCAGCGCTCGACGTGCCGCAGGAACTCCAGGCCGAGGCCCTTGCCCTGGCTGGCGCCCGGAATGAGCCCCGGGACGTCGGCGATGGTGTAGACGGTCGAGCCGGCGGTGACGACGCCCAGGTTGGGGACGAGGGTCGTGAACGGGTAGTCCGCGATCTTCGGCTTGGCCGCGGAGAGCACCGAGATCAGCGAGGACTTGCCGGCGCTCGGGTAGCCCACCAGCGCGACGTCGGCGACGGTCTTGAGCTCCAGGACGATGTCCCGGCTCTCCCCCGGCTCTCCGAGCAGCGCGAAGCCGGGCGCCTTGCGGCGGGCGGAGGCCAGCGCGGCGTTGCCGAGGCCGCCGCGGCCGCCCTGGCCCGCGACGAAGGTGGTCCCCTGGCCGACCAGGTCGGCGAGGACGTTGCCGGCCTTGTCGAGGACGACGGTGCCGTCCGGCACCGGCAGCACGAGGTCCTGGCCGTCCTTGCCGGAGCGGTTGTCACCGGCGCCGGGCTGGCCGTTCGTGGCCTTGCGGTGGGGGTGGTGGTGGTAGTCCAGCAGCGTGGTCACGGACTGCTCGACGACGAGGATCACATCGCCGCCGCGCCCGCCGTTGCCCCCGTCGGGACCGCCGAGCGGCTTGAACTTCTCACGGTGTACGGAGGCCACGCCGTGGCCTCCGTTACCCGCGGCGGCATGCAGCTCGACGCGGTCCACGAAGGTGGTCATGGTGGGTGCCTCCAGGTACTACGGAAAAATACGGGAATGTCTCTTGACGTAACGCGCCGAGGGCGGACCCGCTTCCCCGGTTACCGGGAAAGCTGAGATCCGCCCTCGGAAGGTGCTGTGTCGTTCAGCCGTTGCCTGACTCAGGCAGCGACGGGAACGATGTTCACGACCTTGCGGCCACGGTGCGTACCGAACTCCACCGCACCGGCGGTCAGCGCGAACAGCGTGTCGTCGCCGCCACGGCCGACGCCCGTGCCCGGGTGGAAGTGGGTGCCGCGCTGGCGGACCAGGATCTCACCGGCGTTCACGGCCTGACCGCCGAAGCGCTTCACGCCGAGCCGCTGAGCATTGGAATCGCGCCCGTTCCGAGTGGACGATGCGCCCTTCTTGTGTGCCATGTCTCCTCAGTCCCTTACTTCGCAGCCGCGGGGATACCGGTGACCTTGATCGCCGTGTACTGCTGGCGGTGACCCTGGCGACGGCGGTAACCCGTCTTGTTCTTGTAGCGAAGGATGTCGATCTTCGCGCCCTTGTGGTGGTCCACGATCTCGGCCTGGACCTTGATGCCGTCCAGGACCCAGGGGTCGCTGGTCACGGCGTCGCCGTCGACAACGAGCAGGGTCGAGAGCTCGACCGTGTCGCCAACCTTGGCGGTGGAAATCTTGTCAACCTCAACGATGTCGCCGACAGCAACCTTGTGCTGGCGACCACCGCTGCGCACGATGGCGTACACGCGGATCTCTCTCTCACTCGGAACGGATCCCCTGATGCCAGCCGCTCGCACGGGCCGGGGCCCGGGACGATCCGGAAGGATGAGCGGCCTCTCCCGGCAGGTGCGCGATGCGCGCGCCGAAGCCGGAAGGGATGTGCTCAGGGGGAGGTGCGTACGGAAACACACCGAGCGTTAAGACTACGGACAGCCGCCTTGCCGGTCAAACCGGCCCCTGCCCGGCAGCGGAGCCGCCGGGAGGGCTCCCGCGAGCCTCGCGCCACCCCCGCCCAGGCGGGCGTGCGGGGCGGTTGTGCGCCCTCCCCCACCACGGGGCGGGTCGGGAGCCCACGACCCGCCCCGCACGCGTCTGTGGGCCCCGCCTCGGTCGAGGCGGGGCCCACAGACGCTGTCACTCCCGGCCGGTCCCCTAGAGGTCGGTCGAGGCCGTCACGGAAGGCGACGACTGCTCGGCGGCGACGGTCTTCTTCGCCGCTGCCTTCTTCGTCGTCGTCTTCTTCGCCGCGGTCTTCTTCGCGACCGTCTTGGCGGCCGTCTTCTTGGTGGCCGCCTTCTTCGCCGTGGCCTTCTTCGCGGTCTTCCGCGCCGCGGTCTTCTTGACCGGCGCCTCCGATTCCGCCGCTTCGGCGCCGGAGGCGTCGGACGCGTCGGAATCGGGACCCGCGACCACGACGGCCGCTGCCTCCTCGGCGCCGGCCGGCGGCCCCGCCGGAGTGGTGACCTTGCGGGTCACCCGGCGACGGGCGCGCGGCGGAGCGGCCGGAGCGGACTCCTCGTCAGCCGCCGGAGCCTCAGGCTCCGCCGTCTTCTCCGAGGGGGCGGGCGCCGGTGCCGCGGCGGCCTCGACGACCGGGTCCTCGACCGCGACGGGCTCCGCCGCGGGCTCGGCCGGATGGACCGGCGGCGTCACGTCGGCCTGCTGGGGCGAGCCCGCCGGGGCGGTCGCCTTCCGGGTCGCCCTGCGACGCGTACGCGCCGGAGGTGCGGCCTCTGCCTCAGGGGCGGCGGGAGCCTCCGCCGGGGCCTCGGCCACCGGCTCGGGCTGCTGCTCCTCCTCGGCCGCCGGAGCCGCCGGGGCGGACTCGGCCACCGGGGCGGGCGCGCCGGCCGGAGCCGTGACCTTACGGGTCGCACGCCGGCGCCCACGGCCGCGCGACGCCGCCGCCTCGGCCTCGGCCGGGCTGCTGTACAGCTCCTCGTCGGCGACGAACTCCGGCTCGGGGAGCGCCACGGGGGCGGCGACCTCGGCGGCCACCTCGGCCTCGGTCTCGGTCTCGGCCGACTGCTCGTGCTCGTGCTCGTGGTCATGGCCGTGCTCGTGGTCGTGTCCCGCGCCGCCGCGGCCGCGCTTCTTGGACCGCTTGCCACCGCCGCCGCCGGCGGCCGTGGGCTGCTCCATGTGGACGATCACGCCGCGCCCGTTGCAGTGGACGCAGGTCTCGGAGAAGGACTCCAGCAGACCCTGGCCCACCCGCTTACGGGTCATCTGGACCAGACCCAGCGACGTGACCTCGGCGACCTGGTGCTTCGTACGGTCGCGGCCCAGGCACTCCAGGAGCCGCCGCAGCACCAGGTCCCGGTTGGACTCCAGCACCATGTCGATGAAGTCGACGACGACGATGCCGCCGAGGTCGCGCAGCCGCAGCTGGCGGACGATCTCCTCGGCCGCCTCCAGGTTGTTCTTGGTGACGGTCTCCTCGAGGTTTCCGCCCTGGCCGGTGAACTTGCCGGTGTTGACGTCGACGACGACCATCGCCTCGGTCTTGTCGATCACCAGCGAGCCGCCGCTCGGCAGATAGACCTTGCGGTCCAGCGCCTTCATCAGCTGCTCGTCGATGCGGTACGTCGCGAAGACGTCGACCTCGGAGGTCCAGCGCGAAAGGCGGTCCGTCAGGTCCGGTGCCACGTGCGAGACGTAGCCGTGGATGGTGTCCCAGGCGTCGTCACCGCTGACGATCACCTTCGAGAAGTCCTCGTTGAAGATGTCGCGGACGACCCGGACGGTCATGTCCGGCTCGCCGTAGAGCAGCGTCGGCGCGTTGGAGCTGCTGGTGCTCTTCGACTTCTTCTGGATCTCTTCCCACTGGCCCTGCAGCCGCTCGACGTCGCGGCGCAGCTCGTCCTCGCTCGCGCCCTCGGCGGCGGTGCGCACGATGACGCCCGCGTCCTCGGGAACGATCTTCTTGAGGATGGTCTTCAGCCGGGCGCGCTCGGTGTCGGGCAGCTTGCGGCTGATGCCGGTCATCGAGCCCTCGGGCACGTAGACCAGGTACCGGCCGGGCAGCGAGACCTGGCTGGTCAGGCGGGCGCCCTTGTGGCCGATCGGGTCCTTCGTCACCTGGACGAGGACGGACTGGCCGGACTTGAGCGCGGTCTCGATGCGGCGCGGCCCGTGGGCCATGCCGAGCGCCTCGAAGTTGACCTCGCCCGCGTAGAGGACGGCGTTGCGGCCCTTGCCGATGTCGACGAAGGCGGCCTCCATGGACGGCAGGACGTTCTGCACCTTGCCCAGGTAGACGTTGCCGACGTAGCTGGTGGCCTGCTCCTTGTTGACGTAGTGCTCGACGAGCACGTTGTCCTCGAGGACGCCGATCTGGGTGCGCTCGCCGCTCTGGCGGACGACCATGACGCGCTCGACTGCCTCACGGCGGGCCAGGAACTCGGCCTCGGTGATGATCGGGACGCGGCGGCGGCCCTGCTCGCGCCCCTCGCGGCGGCGCTGCTTCTTGGCCTCCATGCGGGTCGAGCCCTTGATGGACTGGACCTCGTCGAAGCCGGTGCCGGGCTCGCGCTCGGCCTCCTTCTTACGGGGCTCGCGGACCTTGACGACCGTGCGCTCCGGGTCGTCGGCGCCCGTGCCCGTGTCCTCGCCGGCGGCGTCCCCGCTGCGGCGGCGACGACGGCGGCGGCGACGGCTGCTGCTGGAACCGGAGGAGGACTCGTGCTCCTCCTCGTCCTCGTCGTCGTGTGCCTGCTGCTCGTCCTCGGAACGGTCCGCGGCGGCGTCGTCCTGCTGCTCCGCGTCGTCCGCGTCGTTGGCCTCACCGCGACGGCGGCGTCGGCCACCACGGCGGCGACGGCGCGAGGGGCGGTCCCCGTACTCGTCCGTGTCGTCGCCCTCGTGCTCGGCGTCCGTCTCGGGCTCGGCCTCGTGCTCGTCCTCGGCCGGGGCGGCGGCCGGAGCCGCCTGCTCGGCCGGAAGCGTCACCGGGGTCGCGGCCGGCTCGGTCTCGACGGCCTCGCCACGACGGCGGCGACGGCGGCGCGAACCGCCCTGAGACGCGGACTCGGCGGCCTCGGCGGGTGCGGCGGCCTCGGCGGGCTGCCTGCTCTCGGCCTTACGCGGCGCGCGGTCCGCGCTCTTCTGCTCCTCGGCCTCGTCGCTCTCGTCGTAGGCCGGGGTGGAACCCGCGGCGGCAGCGGCGGCCGCCGCGGTCTCCGGGGTCTGGAACATCGGCTCGGCGAAGACCGGGGCCTGGAAGACGGCCACGGCCGGGCGCGTCGCGCGGCGTCCCTTGCGGGCGGGCTCCTCGGTCTTCGCGGTGAACTCGGGGCGGCCGGCGGCGGCGGTGGCGCGGCGGCGCTGGCGGCCGCGCGGCGCGGCCTCCTCGACCTGCTCGGCCTCGGAGGCCAGCTCCTCGGCCACTGCGGCGGGGAGGTCCTCGCCCTTCTCGGCGGCCGCCTCGGCGACCTCCTCGACGGGCTGCGGGGATCCGGCCGGAGCGGACGCCTTGCGGGAGGCACGGCGGCGGGCGCGGGCGGGCGGCGCGGCCTCGGCGGCGGACGCCTCGGCGGTCTCCTCGGCGCGGGCGGGTTCGGCGGCGGCCTCGGCAGCCGGCTCGGCCACGATCGCGGCCGGGGGCTCGGCGGTCCGGGCGCCCTGCGGCGCACCGGCCGGGGCCGACGCACGACGGCGGGTACGGCCTCGCGGCGCGGCGGGCTCGGCCGGCTCCGCGGGGGCCTCGGCGACGGGCTCGGGGGCCTTCACCGGCTCGGCCGCGATGTCCTGCGCGGCGGGCTCGGCCGACTGGGGGGCGCCGGCCGGAGCGGTGGCCTTGCGGGTGGCGCGGCGACGGCCACGGGGGGCCTCCACGACGGGGGCCTCTTCGGCCTCCTCCTCGGCCGTGGCCTCGGCGGCGGCCGTGGTCTCGGCGGCGGGCTCGGCGACCGGCTCGACGGCGCCCTGCGGCGCACCCGCCGGAGCGGTCGCCTTACGGACCGCACGACGACGGGCACGCGCGGGCGGCGCGGCCTCGGCGGCGGGCTCGGCGCTCACTGCCGGGGTCTCGGGGGCGGCGGCCGTCGTCTCGGCGGCGGCCTCGGCGACCGGCTCGACGACCTCGGCGGCGCCCTGCGGCGCACCCGCCGGAGCGGTCGCCTTACGGACCGCACGACGGCGGGCACGCGCGGGCGGCGCGGCCTCGGCGGCGGGCTCGGCCTGTTCGGCGGAAGCGGCCGGTATGGCCGGCGTGACGTCCTCGGGGGCGGACGCGCCGGGCGCGCCCGACGGCGGGCCGGCGGGGCGGGAAGCCGCGCGGCGCCTGCGGCGCGGCGGCAGCTTGTCCCCGGGGGCGTTGTTGTCCTCCGCGTTCGCGGGGTTTCCGGTGTTACCGGGTTCGTTCGGCTCGTGCATGCGGGCGGTTCTCCCGTCGCGCTCCCGGGCGCCACGCCTTGTTCCGGTCCGACGCGATTCGCGTGATGTGCGCGATACCGCCGTCCGGGGCGCGGGCGCCGCACGGGAACTGATGTCTGGCTCGCCGGTTCCGTACGTGCTGCGCACGGCCTGGCGAAAGTCTTATGGGGCGGTGCGCGGCCCGACCCAGGTGGCTCCCGAGTCCAAGGGCTGCGCTACGACGACCGCCTTACGCGGAACCTGCACCATCCGGCGCCGTCGCGGCGGCTGCCGGATCGGCCGTGGAAACGGCCGGGGCTGCCTCGCGGTCGGGCGCGAGCGGGTCGGTCACCGTGCCGGACTCCTCGTCGAAGAGCCCCTGCGCCAGCCTGGTCACCGCTGCGGGGACCGGCGGCGCCAGGTCGGCCACAGCTCGGAGACCGGACAGGACGTCGTCGGGTCGCACGGCAGGTGTCACGTGCCGCACTACCAGGCGCAGTATCGCACAGGGCCTGTCCCCGGACCTATCAGGCTGTGGATCAAGAGCCTCCAGACCGGCGACCGCCGCACGGGCGTCGAAGGTCCGCATGCCGTTCTTCGCGCGGCGCTGGACCTCCACGGTCTCCGCGCCCAGGAAGGCGGCGACGGCCTTTTCGGCGTCCTGAACGGTGACCCCGTCCAGCCGCATCTCCCATACGGAGGCGGTGAGCCGGTCCGCGAGCCCCGAGGTACGGGCCTCCACCGCGTCGATGACGTCGAGGCCCTCGGGCATCGACGCGTCGAGCAGCTTGCGCAGAGTGTCCGGATCCCGCGCCTCGGTGAGGGCGATCTCCAGGAATTCGGCCTCGCTGCCCGTGCCCGTGGGGGCGGCGTTGGCGTACGACACCTTCGGGTGCGGGGTGAAGCCGGCCGAGTAGGCCATCGGCACCTCGGAGCGGCGCAGCGCCCGCTCGAAGGCACGCTGGAAGTCTCTGTGACTGGTGAACCGGAGGCGGCCCCGCTTGGTGTAGCGCAGTCGGATGCGCTGCACCGCCGGTGCGGGCGGCGGGCCTTCGGGCTGTCGCTTGCCCAGTGGTTCTTCTCCTCGGTGCGGGGCGGCCGCGGTGGCGAGCCGCCCACGAAGTACGGGGTGCCCCGGGGTGCCGCTCCGGCTCACCCCCGCTTGACGGTTTCGTCGGCAAGCGGGGAGATCTCGGGTGCGGGCGCCGCGCTGGGGACAGTCGTTGTCCTACCCAGGGTACGCGCAGCGGACCCTTCGAGTTCCCGCGCGTCCGTGACCTGCGGTGGTCCCACCAGCGCGCGCCACGCGTCCCTGCGGGCCGCGCGGAGGGTCTCCCGGGCCGAGGCGAGTGCGCCGCGGGCCGCGCGTCCCGCCTCCAGCGCGACCCGCTTGACGGGCGCCCAGGCCACGTCGCGCAGGAAGTGCCCCACCGGTGTGCACACCGCGCGGTATACCCAGGTCACCGGCGCACCGACCAGGTGCCATGCCAGCCAGGCCAGGGCGCGGCCGACGGCGCGGGAGATGAACCCGGCGATCCGCCAGGCGACGCCGAAGGCCGCGGCGATCTCCCGGCCCACCGGCGCGAGGACACGGCGGTACGCCCATGCGAGCGGCAGCACGAGCAGGGTCGTGGCCAGCCACACGACCGCGGTCCACAGCCCCCGGCCGGTGGCGGCGATCCCCTTTCCGGCCATCAGGAGCGTCCAGGCGATGCCGTGTCCCACCGGGGTCAGCACGTGCCGGTGGAACCACACGAGCGGCAGCACGACCAGGTGCACCACGAGCCGGTCCACCGCGAGGCCGAGCGGCTTCAGGACGTACCGCCATACGCCGACGGCGGGCCACACCAGAAGAAGGGTGACGAGTCCGGTTACCGCCGGGACGAGCAGTTTGCCGTACACCCACCGCAGCCCGTGTCCCGCCGGGGTGAGCACGGCTCCGTGGAGCCACACCAGCGGGACGACGACCCCGTACCGCACGAGCGGGACGACGACGTGGCGCCACAGGCCCACCCAGGGCCGTACG
Organism: Streptomyces sp. QL37; assembly: GCF_002941025.1. NCBI lineage: Bacteria > Bacillati > Actinomycetota > Actinomycetes > Kitasatosporales > Streptomycetaceae > Streptomyces > Streptomyces sp. QL37. Next base: position 2,745,913 of record NZ_PTJS01000001.1, read on the forward strand.
AGAAGGGCCACGGTCAGCCAGGCGAGCGCCCTCCCGGCCGGGACGAGCACCTGGTCGTACAGCCACTCCACCGCCCGTCCGAGGGGGCGCAGCATCACCCGCTCCGCGAGACGGCCTCCCGCGACGAGAAGGTCCCAGAGCATGCGGACCGGCAGGACCAGGACCAGCACCAGGATCCTGACCGGAATCCTGACGAGGGTCGTCAGGCAGCCTTCTCCGCCTTCGTACGGCGCGGGTGTGCGGTGCTTGTCGAGGTCCATGACGTCAGGGACGCCAGGACCCGCCCCAGGGTTTCCCGGCGGGGAGGAAGTCAGCAGAGAGCCACGGCGCGCACGGACCCGCCGAGGTTCTCGTCGTCGGTGCCGAGGAGCGCGTCGGCGGACGCGGGCAGGCACTCCACCGCCTCGATCTTGTAGCGGGGGAAGGTGCCGAGTACGGCCGGAGCGGTCGCGAGCGTGACCCGCACCTTGCCGTCGGCCGAGACGCCGACCCTGCCCGCTTCGCTCACCGCCGAGTCGAACGGGCCGTCGTCACCCGCGTCCGCGGCCGAACTCACGATGATCCGGCCCGAGCCGGTCACCGTGATGTCGGAGATGTGGCGGGTGCCGGCGTCGGCCGGATGGGCCGCACGGTAGGCCCGGCGTGTCACGGTGCCGAACAGGGGCTGCCCCCAGGAGGCGAAGGTGAGGGGCGCCGCGTACAGCGTGGCGGGGCGGCCGTCGCCCGCTCCCCGGTCGGCCCACAGGGCGGCGAGCTTCCCGTTCCGTGCGACCAGCGCGAAGCTCTCGAAGTCGTCGCCGGCACCGATCGACGGGAGCGGCGAGTGGTCGACGACCTTCGCCGTCGACCCCGTGACCTTCAGCCGGTAGACGATGCCGCGGGCGGTGAGCGCCAGATACTCCCCGGGCATTCCCGGAATGCCCTCGATGGCTTCGAGGTCGACGGGCTCCGGCCCGTCCCAGGTCACCGGTGAGACGTCGTCCGAGTCCGCCCGGTGGGTGATCCGGGAGATCCGCTGCTGCCCGGAGCCCTTGTTGTCGTGCACGACGAGCGCGTTCACCCCGGTCCCGTCCCCGGCGGGGCCCTCGTACGCGAGGCCGCTGACACCGCTGCGGACGTCGCCGCCGGTCCTGTGCCATGCGCCGTCGGCGCCGGCGGGGACGGCGGTGAGCACCGTCAGCAGCGCGGTGGCCGCCGTGAGTCCGGCCATGGGCTGCAACATCGAGAGTTTCACTGGGGGCCGCTCGCCTTCTCCGTCAGACCTACTCCGTCGGGCCGGCGCGCACGCACGCGCCGGACGTCAGGTTATTGATCTTGGTGAGCGGTTCCGGACACCGTTACGCCGTTCGCCGTGGCTCGAAGGGCGGCCCGGAAGGGGAGCTCACCGCCCCGACAGCGGTCCGCCCCGCCGGGCAGGGGCCAGGCGGGGCGGGAACGGCTGTCACCCGTACGAGGGCGCGGTGTTACTTCACCACCGTCAGCGGCAGGAGCTTCTTGCCGGTGGGGCCGATCTGGATGTCCAGGTCGAGCTGCGGGCACACGCCGCAGTCGAAGCAGGGCGTCCAGCGGCAGTCCTCGACCTCGGTCTCGTCGAGGGAGTCCTGCCAGTCCTCCCAGAGCCAGTCCTTGTCGAGACCGGAGTCCAGGTGGTCCCAGGGCAGGACCTCCTCGTACGTCCGCTCACGGGTGGTGTACCAGTCGACGTCGACCCCGAAGACGGGGAGCGCCTTCTCCGCGCTCCTCATCCAGAGGTCGTAGCTGAAGTGCTCGCGCCAGCCGTCGAAGCGGCCGCCGGACTCGTAGACCTCGCGGATGACGGCGCCGACCCGGCGGTCACCGCGGGAGAGCAGTCCCTCGACGATGCCGGGCTTGCCGTCGTGGTAGCGGAAGCCGATGGAGCGGCCGTACTTCTTGTCGTCGCGGATCTTGTCCCGGAGCTTCTTCAGCCGGGCGTCGGTGTCCTCGGCGCTGAGCTGCGGGGCCCACTGGAAGGGGGTGTGCGGCTTGGGCACGAATCCGCCGATGGAGACCGTGCAGCGGATGTCGTTCTGCCCGGAGACCTCGCGGCCCTTGGCGATCACGTTGACCGCCATGTCACCGATCTGGAGGACGTCCTCGTCGGTCTCGGTGGGCAGGCCGCACATGAAGTACAGCTTCACCTGGCGCCAGCCGTTGCCGTACGCGGTGGCGACCGTACGGATCAGGTCCTCCTCCGAGACCATCTTGTTGATGACCTTGCGCATGCGCTCGGAGCCGCCCTCGGGGGCGAAGGTGAGGCCGGACCTGCGGCCGTTGCGGGTCAGCTCGTTGGCCAGGTCCACGTTGAACGCGTCGACGCGGGTGGACGGCAGCGAGAGGCCGATCTTGTCGTCCGTGTAGCGGTCGGCGAGGCCCTTGGCGATGTCACCGATCTCGGAGTGGTCCGCGGAGGAGAGCGACAGGAGGCCGACCTCCTCGAACCCGGTGGCCTTGAGCCCCTTCTCCACCATCTCGCCGATGCCGGTGATGCTTCGCTCCCGCACGGGGCGCGTGATCATGCCGGCCTGGCAGAAACGGCAGCCGCGGGTGCAGCCGCGGAAGATCTCCACGGACATCCGCTCGTGGACGGTCTCGGCGAGGGGAACGAGCGGCTGCTTGGGGTACGGCCATTCGTCGAGGTCCATGACGGTGTGCTTGGACACCCGCCACGGCACACCGGACTTGTTGGGCACGACGCGGCCGATGCGGCCGTCGGGGAGGTATTCGACGTCGTAGAAGCCGGGGACGTAGACGCCGCCCGTCCTCGCGAGGCGGAAGAGAACCTCCTCGCGGCCGCCGGGCCGGCCCTCGGCCTTCCAGGCGCGGATGATCTCGGTGATCTCCAGGACCGCCTGCTCACCGTCTCCGATGACCGCGCAGTCGATGAAGTCCGCGATCGGCTCGGGGTTGAACGCGGCGTGGCCGCCCGCCAGCACGATCGGGTGGTCGACGGTGCGGTCCCTGGACTCCAGCGGGATGCCCGCGAGGTCGAGGGCCGTGAGCATGTTGGTGTACCCGAGCTCGGTGGAGAAGCTGAGGCCGAACACGTCGAACGCGCCGACGGGGCGGTGGCTGTCCACGGTGAACTGGGGCACCTTGTGCTCGCGCATCAGCTCCTCGAGGTCGGGCCACACGCTGTACGTGCGCTCGGCGAGGACGCCCTCGCGCTCGTTGAGCACCTCGTAGAGGATCATGACGCCCTGGTTGGGGAGTCCGACCTCGTAGGCGTCCGGGTACATGAGTGCCCAGCGGACGTCGCACTCGTCCCACGGTTTGACGGTGGAGTTCAGCTCACCGCCGACGTACTGAATGGGCTTCTGCACATGCGGGAGCAGAGCTTCGAGCTGTGGGAAGACCGACTCGGCAGACATCTGAGGACCTTCGTAGCTGGCAGGGGTGACCACCAAGCGTAACCCGGTGCTCAGCCTTTCAACGCCGCGCGCAGCTCCGGCCGCGACGCCGCAGCCCAGACCTCGGGCAGTTCGCGCTCCCGTGCCGCAGCCGCGGCCTCCTCCCGCCCGTACAGCAGGCCCCAGGTGAACGCGGACTCCCCCGCGCCGTGGGCCTGGACCGCCAGGGTGCGCAGGGCCTCCCGGGCCACGACGCTGTCCTGGTGGTCACCGAGGACCGACTGCACGGACTTCATCCGTCCGGCGAACTTCTTGGCCGGCTTGCCCAGCGCGGGCCGGGCGGCCTCGGCGGCGTACCGGACACGTTTGGCGGCCTTGCGCGCTTCGTGCATGGCCACGTCGCGTTCCACGCCCGGGTGCTGGTCCAGCGCGCGCCCGACACGGGCGGCGAGACGTTCGTAGTCCTTGAGCACGGCGCGGGGCAGGGCGTCACCCGCCGGCCGTGCGGCCCCGGGGAGCAGGGGCGGGTCGGCGAGGAGGCCGTCGAGGGAGTCCAGCAGGGCCAGGTAGCGCTCCGCGTCGAGCACGGAGGCGACCCGTCGCCGTGAACCGGTGCGCCTGGCGACGGAGGTGAGTGTCAGCCGGGCGCTCACGGGGCCCAGGAGGAGGGTGTCGGGCAGCGCGGCGACGTCGGAGCCGAGCCGTTCGCCGAGGACTTCCTGGTCGCGGTCGACCCCGAGCTCGGCGGCGAGCCACTTCAGCTCGTCGCGGAGGGGATCGGTGACGGTCCGGTCGAGCACCTTGCCGTACGTCCGGAAGGCGCTGCGGAGCCGGCGGGTGGCGACCCGCATGCGGTGCACGCTGTCGGGCAGGTCGCGGCGGACGGCGGGGTCGAGCTCGACGAGGGCCGTGACCTGGCGGCGTACGTAGGCGAGCACGTGGTCGCCCGCGGTGCGCGGGGAAGGCTCCTTCGCCTTCGCCTTCGCCCTCGCCTGCGCCGGCTTCCCCGGGGCGGTCTCGGCCAGCGCCCTGGCCAGCTTGGACGGCGCGGCCGAGGGCCTGATGCCGGCCTTGCGCAGCCGCCGCTCGACGGCGTCGAGGAGGGCCGGGTCGACGTCGTCGGCCAGCTCGACCTCCAGCTCGGTCCACGCCGACGTGGTGCCGTGCCCGTCCTCGGTGAGCCGCTCCGCGAGGACCTCGTCGATGCTCAGCTCGGCGAGCAGGGCTCCGTCCTCGCCGAGGAGGTGGTGGACGTCCCGGGCGGAGAGGATCCGGACGACCGGGGTCACCGCCGCGTGCCGCACCCGGGAGCGGAGCAGCTCGCCGAGGGCGGGCGGCAGGGTGTCGGTGAGCGGGGCCCTGATCTCGTCACGGACGCCGGCGGAGACGGGGAGCTTGAGGTGCCACCCGGCGTCGTCCCCGCCCGTTCTGCGGCGCAGCGTGAGGGAGTCCGAGGCCAGCCGGAGGTCCTCGGTGTCGTAGTAGACGGCGTCCAGTTCGCTCAGGCCCCGGTGGACGACCGCGGAGACCCCGGCCGCACGTGTCAGGTCGGGCAGCCTGGTCTCGGGGGTCGCTTCGTACTTCCGCTCGATCTCACGCTTCGAGTCCGCCATATGACGAACCTATCCGCGATACCCCGGGATATGCAGGGCGGAGCCCGGGCCGTCCGGCATGTGCCGGGCGGCCCGGGCGCTCAGGCCGACATCGGCCGTTGCACCTTGATCGACTGGAGCAGTCCGACGGCCACCCAGACGGCGAACATCGACGAGCCCCCGTAGGACACGAACGGGAGCGGGAGCCCTGCCACCGGCATGATCCCGAGTGTCATTCCGATGTTCTCGAAGGACTGGAAGGCGAACCAGGCGATGATGCCGGCGGCCACGATCGTCCCGTACAGCTCGGTCGTCCCGCGGGCGATACGGCAGGCACGCCACAGGACGACACCGAGCAGGACGATGATCAGCCCGGCTCCGAGGAAGCCGAGCTCCTCGCCCGCGACGGTGAAGACGAAGTCGGTCTGCTGTTCGGGGACGAACTGGCCCGTCGTCTGGGAGCCGTTGAAGAGCCCCGTGCCGGTGAGTCCGCCGGAGCCGATCGCGATGCGGGCCTGGTTGGTGTTGTAGCCGACGCCGGCCGGGTCCAGTGCCGGGTTGGCGAAGGCCGCGAAGCGGGCGATCTGGTAGTCGTCCAGGACCCCGAGCTGCCAGACGGCCAGCGCCCCCGCCGTACCCGCGCCGAGGAGCCCGAAGACCCAGCGGTTCGACGCGCCGGAGGCGAGGAGCACGCCGAGCACGATGACGGCCATGACCATCACGGAGCCGAGGTCGGGCATCAGCATGACGACGGCCATCGGGACCAGGGCCAGGCCGAGGGCCTTGGCGACGGTCCGGTGGTCGGGGTGCAGCTGGTCGCCCGCGTCGACCCGGGCGGCGAGCAGCATCGCCATGCCCAGGATGATCGTGATCTTGGTGAACTCGGAGGGCTGGAGGGAGAAGCCGCCGGGAAGCAGGATCCAGGCGTGCGCGCCGTTGACGGTCGCGCCCAGCGGGGTGAGGACCGCGAGGACGAGCAGGACCGACAGCCCGTAGAGGACCGGCACCGCTCCCCGCAGGGTGCGGTGCCCGAGCCAGATCGTGCCGATCATCAGCGCGAGGCCGATGCCGGTGTTGAGCCCGTGCCGGAAGAGGAAGTAGTAGGGATCGCCGTGCGTGAGGGTCTCACGGTTACGGGTCGCCGACCAGACCAGCAGCGAGCCGACGAAGGACAGCGCGACGGCCGATCCGAGCAGGGGCCAGTCCAGCCGCCGCACGACGGAGTCGCGGGCGGTGAGCCTGGCCCAGACGGAGCGTTCCTCGGGGCCGTAGCGCGAGACGGAGAAACCTGCCATCAGTCACGCCTCCCCACGGTCGCGGGCAGGGCGCCCGCGAGGGCCTGGGTGCCGTCGTCGACGGGCGCGGGGGTGTACGGCTTGATCTTGGGCGACTCGATCTGGCCGTCCGGCTTGATCTTCGGCAGGGTCTTCTGGGGAGCGGGCAGCAGCGCCTTCTTGAGGTCCTGCTTGCCGCTCGCGTCGAGCCCGTAGAGCGCGTTGTAGATGTTGCGCACGGCGGGGCCGGAAGCGCCCGAGCCCGTACCACCCTGGGAGATCGTCATGACGATCGAGTAGTCCTTGGTGTACGTGGCGAACCAGGAGGTCGTCTGCTTGCCGTAGACCTCGGCCGTGCCCGTCTTGGCGTGCATCGGGATCTTGTCCTGGGGCCATCCGCCGAACCGCCAGGCGGCGCTTCCCCGGGTCGCGACTCCCGCGAGGGCTTCGTCTATCTTGTCGCGCGTGTCTCCCGTGAAGGGCAGTTTGCCGTGGGCCTGGGGCGCGATCTCCTGGACGTCCTTGCCGTCGCCGCTGACGATGGCCTTGCCGACGGTCGGGTCGTACAGGGTGCCGCCGTTGGAGATCGCGGCGTAGATCGTCGCCATCTGGATCGGGGTGACGAGCGTGTCACCCTGGCCGATCGAGTAGTTGACGGAGTCACCGGCGCGCATCTTGTTGCCCTCGATGCACCCTTCGTACGCGATCTTCTCTACGTACGTGCCGTTCTTCTTGCCCTGCTTGCACCAGGACGCCTTGTTGGCGTCGTAGAAGTCCTGCTTCCACTGGCGGTCGGGAACACGGCCGGCGACCTCGTTGGGGAGGTCGATGCCGGTCTCCTTGCCGAGCCCGAACTGGTGGGCGGTCTTGTAGAACCAGTCCGCCGGGTTCTTCTTCGGCTTGTTGCCGCCGTCCTTCGCCCACTCCTTGTGCGCCAGGCCGTAGTAGACGGTGTCGCAGGAGACCTCGAGGGCGCGGCCGAGGTTGATGCTGCCGTAGCCCTGGGACTCGAAGTTCTTGAAGACCTGCCCGCCGATCGAGTACGAGCTCGGGCACGGGTAGTTGCCGTCGAAGTCGTATCCGGCGTTGACCGCGGCGGTCGAGGAGATGACCTTGAAGATCGAGCCGGGGGCGGCGGTGCCCTGGATCGCGCGGTTCAGCAGCGGGAAGTTGGACTTCTTGCCGGTGAGCTTGGCGTAGTCCTTGGCCGAGATGCCGCCGATCCAGGCGTTGGGGTCGTACGTCGGCAGGGAGGCCATGGAGACGATGCGCCCGGTCTTGGCCTCCATGACGACGACCGCGCCGGAGTCGGCCTTGTACAGCTCGTTCGTGTTGCGGTCCATCTCCTTGCGGGCCGTCTCCATCGCCTTGTTGAGCTCGTACTCGGCGACGGCCTGGACCCGGGCGTCGATGGACGTGACGACGCTGGAACCGGGCTCGGCCTCGTCGTTCTGCGCCTGCCCGATGACACGGCCGAGGTTGTCGACCTCGTAACGGGTGACACCGGCCTTGCCGCGCAGCTCCTTGTCGTACGTGCGCTCGAGGCCGGAGCGGCCGACCTGGTCGGAGCGGAGGTAGGGCGAGTCGCTGTCCTGCGCCTTGGTGACCTCTTCGTCGGTGACGGGCGAGAGGTAGCCGAGGACCTGGGCGGTGTTGGCCTTGCCGGGTGCGGCGTAGCGGCGTACGGCGGTGGGTTCGGCCGTGATGCCGGGGAAGTCCTCGGCGCGCTCACGGATCGTGAGGGCCTGCTGGGTGGTGGCCTCGTCGGTGACCGGGATCGGCTGGTAGGGCGAGCCGTTCCAGCAGGGCTGCGGGGTCTTGGCGTCGCAGAGCCGGACCTTGTCCTGGACTTCCTTGGGCTTCATGTCGAGGACGCCGGCCAGCCGGGTGAGGACGCCGGCACCGTCGTCCTTCATCTTCATCAGCTCGGTGCGGCTCGCGGAGACGACGAGTCGGGTCTCGTTGTCGGCGAGCGGCACACCGCGGGCGTCGAGGATGGCACCGCGGACCGCGGGCTGCACGACCTGCTGGACGTGGTTGTTCTTGGCCTCGTCGGTGTATTCCTGCCCGTTGCGGATCTGGAGGTACCAGAGCCGGCCGCCGAGCGTCAGGAGCAGTGAGAAGACGAGGACCTGGATGACGACGAGGCGGATCTGGACCCGCTGGGTCCGGCCCGTCTCCGGGATGTTGGTCACGAGGTGCCCCCGGGGCTGGTGGGTCGGCCGGGGGTACGGGGGTCGCCCCCGGAAGAAGACGGCCTCACAGTCGCTTGACCCCCTTGATCCTTCCTGCGCGTGCGGCGCGGCTGCGGGCCGCACGCAGCCGCATCCCGTTCCGCTGGCTGCCGATCCGCAGCCCGGTGCCGGTGGCCAGCCAGCCCGCGGCGACGTCACCGCTGCCGGAGCTGTCGGCGACCGGATCGTTCTCGGTACGTCTGGCGAGCGCCATGATCAGCGGGACGGTGAACGGCGCCAGCAGCAGGTCGTACACCACGGCGGTGAAGAGCAGACTGCCCAGGCCCACATGACGGGCCGCCGTGTCGCCGACGAGCGCGCCGACACCGGCGTACAGCAGGGTCGATCCGAGCGCCGCGGCGACGACGAAGGCCATCGGGGCGAACGCCGACTTGAGCTGGCCCTTCTCCGGGCGGGCCATTCCTGCGAGGTAGCCGATGACGCAGAGCACCAGGGCGTAGCGCCCGGCGGCGTGGTCGGCGGGCGGCGCCAGGTCCGCGAGGAGGCCCGCGCCGAAGCCGATGAGGGCTCCGCTGACCGGTCCGTACACGAAGGCGAGTCCGAGGACCACGAGGAGCAGCAGGTCGGGGGTGGCCCCGGGGAGCTGGAGCCGGGCGAGGACGGAGACCTGGATGACGAGGGCGACGACGACCAGGGCGACGGCGAGCAGGATTCTGTTCAAGCGCATGGGGTCAGCTCTATTCCTGGTCGTTCGCCGCGTCACCGGCGGCCGTGCCGGTGTCACCGGAGGCGTCCGGGGAGGCACCCGGGGATGCGGAGGCGTCGGGTTTCTCGTTGACGTTCCCGACGACCTTTCCGCTGCCGTCGACGAGGTCGCCGTTCGGCTGGACGGTGACGGTGACGGTCGGGGTGGGCTTGGGCTTCTCCGGCTTCTTGGGCTGCTTCGGCAGGACCATGTCGCGGGGGTCCTCGCGGGGCGCCTGGACGACGATGCCCACGACGTCGAGCTTGGTGAAGCCGACGAACGGGCGGACGAAGACGTTCCGGGTGAGGTCCCCGCCGGACGGGTCGACGCGGACCACCTCGCCGACCGGCACGCCGGGGACGAAGGGCTTGTCCTTGCTGGACCCGAAGGTGACCAGCCGGTCGCCCTTCTTCACGTCGGCCTTGCCGTTGAGGAACTGGACCGACAGCGGCCTGGATCCCTGACCGGTGGCGAAGCCGAGCTCGTCGGTCTTCTCCATCCGGGTGCCGACGGTGAAGTCGGGGTCGTTGGCCAGCAGGACGGTCGCGGTGTTCGGGCCGACGGTGGTGACCCGGCCGACGAGTCCTTCGCCGTTGAGTACGGTCATGTCGCGCCCGATGCCGTCGTTCGCCCCGGCGTCGATGGTGATGGTCCAGGAGAAGCCCTGGGCCGCTCCTATGGCGATGACCTGGGCCGCCTTGATGCCGTACTGGCCGGCCCCGGCGGTCTTCAGCATGCCGTCGAGCTGGCGGACCTTGCTGGTGTTGCGGTCGTCGCTGCCGAGCTTCGTCTTCAGCGCGGCGTTCTCGTGCTCCAGGGCCGCGATCCGGTCGTGCCGGTCACCGGAGTCCCGTACGGCGCCGATGGCGTTGCCCACCGGGTCCACCGCCGCCGAGACGCCGTTCTCGACCGGCCCGAAGACCGTGGCGGCTGCCTGCCGTGCTCCGTCCACCGGCGACGCCTCGCCACCGCGGATATCCACCGTGATCAGGGCGAATGCGATGGCGATCAGCAGCACCAGGAGCAGCCGGCTCTCTCGTGTGTCCCTCACGTGCGGCGGCCGTGCCTTCCTCGTCGGAATGTTCGTGCCTGTATACCAACGTTCCGCCGTACGGGGCGGCAGTGCCCGTACGGCGGAACATCGTGTTCTACCGTCGGGGCTGGGCGTCCAGCACCTGCTGGAGTGCCTCGAACTCCTCGACACACTTGCCGGATCCGAGAGCCACGGAGTCCAGCGGGTCCTCGGCGATGTGGATCGGCATGCCCGTCTCGTGGCGGAGCCGCTCGTCGAGCCCGCGCAGGAGCGCACCGCCTCCGGTGAGGACGATCCCACGGTCCATGACGTCGCCCGAGAGCTCCGGCGGGCACTTGTCGAGCGTCGTCTTCACGGCGTCGACGATCGCGTTGACCGGTTCCTCGATGGCCTTGCGGACCTCGGTCGCGGAGATGACGACGGTCTTGGGCAGCCCCGAGACCAGGTCGCGTCCGCGGATCTCGGTGTGCTCGTCCTTCTCCATCTCGAAGGCCGAGCCGATCGTGATCTTGATCTGTTCGGCGGTGCGCTCACCGAGGAGGAGGGAGTACTCCTTCTTGACGTGCTGGATGATCGCGTTGTCCAGCTCGTCCCCGGCGACCCGGATGGACTGGGCAGTGACGATTCCGCCGAGCGAGATCACCGCGACCTCGGTGGTGCCGCCACCGATGTCGACGACCATGTTGCCGGTGGCCTCGTGGACCGGCAGCCCGGAGCCGATGGCCGCGGCCATGGGCTCCTCGATGATGTGCACCTGGCGCGCGCCGGCCTGCGTCGACGCCTCGATGACGGCGCGTCGCTCGACCCCTGTGATGCCGGAGGGTACGCAGACGACGACCCGCGGGCGGGCCAGGTAGCGGCGCTTGTGGATCTTGAGGATGAAGTAGCGGAGCATGCGCTCCGTGATCTCGAAGTCGGCGATGACGCCGTCCTTCAGGGGCCGCACGGCGACGATGTTGCCCGGTGTGCGGCCGATCATCTTCTTTGCCTCGGCGCCGACCGCCAGGATTCCGCCGGTGTTGGTGTTGATGGCCACGACGGACGGCTCGTTCAGAACGATGCCGCGCCCCCTGACGTACACCAGCGTGTTGGCAGTCCCGAGGTCGATAGCCATGTCACGGCCGATGAACGACATTGAGTTCCCCTTGTTCCCCATGAGGATGCGTCGGGCCTTCCCAAGAAGCGAAGAATGGCTTGTTTTGAGTAGGCGAGGGTTGGCGCTGCGGGCGTGGAAGCTTCCATCGTAGTGCCGTATGCACGGACACAGCGCGAGGGTCCTTCGCCATGGCGAGCGGAACGGCTGCCCGTTCCACCCATGGTGACGATACGTCGGGGGGATGCGTTCCCGCGATACGTGACCCTATGCCGAAGGGCGACCGAATTACTTCGGTCGCCCCAGGTCATGAGCGCTGATTGGCGGAGCCGAAGTCAGGAAAGTCCGGGAAAGAAGAGCTTGAGTTCTCGCTCTGCGGACTCCTCGGAGTCCGAGGCGTGGATGAGGTTCTCCCGGGTGATCGTGCCGAAGTCACCACGGATCGACCCGGGCGCGGCGGCGATCGGGTCGGTGGGGCCGGCGAGGGCGCGGACACCCTCGATCACCCGCTCACCTTCGGCCACCAGAGCGACGACGGGGCCGGAGGCCATGAACTCGACGAGCGGCTCGTAGAACGGACGGCCCTTGTGCTCGCCGTAGTGCTGCTCCAGGGTCTCCTGGTCGAGCGTGCGCAGCTCCAGCGCGGTGATCGTCCAGCCGGCCTTGCGTTCGATGCGGCCGACGATCTCGCCGATCAGCCCACGCCGCACGGCGTCGGGCTTGAGAAGGACGAGGGTGCGCTGAGTCATGTACGGCTCCTTGGGGACTTCCGGTGCGGGTGAGGGCGAGATTACAGGGGTACGCGAACGGCCCTGCGGCCGGGTTTACTCTGCGTCATCCTTGGGCCTCTGCCGGAGTCTCCGTGCTCTCCTGCGCCTCCGCCTGGGCCGCCCATCGCGCCTTGGCCTCGTCGATCCTGCGGCCGTAGTGCACCGAGGCCCACCACAGGGCGCCGAAGATCACCCCGAGGATGAACATCATCGGGACGAAGAAGCCGCTCAGCACCAGCAGGATCTGGAGCGCCCAGCCCAGCTGCACACCACCGGGACGGGTGATCACACCGCAGAGCAGGACCGACAGCAGCATGCCGATGCCGCAGACCGTCCAGACCATGGCCATGGACATGTCGTCGGACTTCATCGCCACGAGTCCGGCGAAGCCGATGACGAAGAATTCACCGATCAGCGTCGATGCGCAGAGCGTACGCACAGGTCAGCGCCTTCCCAGGAGCAGCCGGGCCTCGCCGACCGTGATCACGGATCCGGTCACCAGGACTCCGGCGCCCGCGTATTCGGCCTCTTCCTCGGCGAGGGTGATGGCCGCCTCCAGCGCGTCGTCCAAGCGCGGTTCGACCTGGACGCGCTCGTTGCCGAACACCTCGACCGCGACCGCGGCCAGGGCGTCCGCGTCCAGAGCGCGCGGGCTGGAGTTCTGGGTGACGACGACCTCGGCGAAGATCGGCTCGAAGGCTTCGAGGAGCCCCCGCACGTCCTTGCCGTCACTCGCCCCGACCACCCCGATGAGCCGGGAGAAGCTGAACGCCTCGGAGATCCCCTCGGCGGCGGCGAGTGCGCCGGCCGGGTTGTGCGCCGCGTCCAGGACGACGGTGGGGCTGGACCGGACGACCTCGAGACGGCCCGGCGAGAGCACCGAGAGGAAGGCCTTGCGGACCGCTTCGACGTCGAGACTGCGGGCCTGCTCCGCGCCGATACCGAAGAACGCCTCGACGGCGGCGAGCGCCACCGCCGCATTGTGCGCCTGGTGCGCCCCGTAGAGCGGCAGGAAGATGTTGTCGTACTCGCCGCCCAGGCCCCGCAGGGTCAGCAGCTGGCCGCCGACCGCGATCTCGCGGGAGACGATGCCGAACTCCATGCCCTCGCGGGCGACAGTGGCGTCCACCTCGACGGCCTTCTTCAGCATGACCTGCGCGGCGTCGACCGGCTGCTGGGCCAGGATCACCGTCGCGTCCTGCTTGATGACGCCGGCCTTCTCACCCGCGATCTCCGCCGGGGTGGAGCCGAGGCGGTCGGTGTGGTCCAGCGAGATGGGGGTGATGACCGCTACCGAGGCGTCGATGACGTTCGTCGCGTCCCAGGTCCCGCCCATGCCGACCTCGACGACCGCGACATCGACCGGCGCGTCGGCGAAGGCCGCGTACGCCATGCCCGTCAGCACCTCGAAGAACGACAGCCGGTAGGGCTGCTGGGCGTCGACCATCTCGACGTACGGCTTGATGTCGTTGTACGTCTCGATGAAGCGTTCCGCGTCGATCGGGGCGCCGTCCAGGCTGATGCGCTCGGTGATCGACTGGACGTGCGGAGAGGTGTAGCGGCCGGTGCGGAGCTCGAAGGCGTTGAGCAGGGCCTCGATCATGCGGGCCGTGCTGGTCTTGCCGTTGGTCCCCGTGATGTGGATCGAGGGGTAGGCGCGCTGGGGCTCGCCCAGCACGTCCATCAGGGCCGCGATGCGGGTCACCGAGGGTTCGAGCTTGGTCTCGCCCCAGCGTCCGGCGAGCTCCTGCTCCACCTCGCGCAGCGCCCGGTCGGTCTCGGGGTCGGCGGGGCGGTCGGGGACGGCCTCGCCCTGCGGCGGACCCGACTGGGTGCGCAGCGTCCGGCTCCCGGCCTCGATCACCGCCAGGTCGGGGTCGCGCTGGGTCTCTTCGTCGACGATCTCCGCGAAGGCGTCGTCGGGGTCGGACGCGTCGTGCCGGTCTGAAGGGCGGGGCTCACTCACAGGGCCAGTCTACGGATGGCCGCGGACATCGCGCGCAGCGCCCGCTGCGGCGCTCTTCCCCGGGCACGGCGAAGCCCCCGCGCTCCCGGTCGGTCGGGGGCGCGGGGGCTCCGGTCCAAGGTCATCAGCCCTTCGGCAGGTTCGCCAGCTGGGCGGTGATCCTCTCGATGTCGGCCTCGGCCTTGGCGAGCCGGCCGCGGATCTTGTCGACCACGTTGTCGGGGGCCTTGGCGAGGAAGGCCTCGTTGCCGAGCTTCCCGGTGGCCTGGGACTTCTCCTTCTGCGCCGCCTCCAGGTCCTTGGTGAGGCGCTTGCGCTCGGCCGCGACGTCGATCGTGCCCGACAGGTCCAGGGCGACGGTGGCCCCGGCGACCGGGAGGGACGCGGTGGCCTGGAAGCCTTCGCCTGCGGGCTGGAGTCGCAGCAGCTGGCGGACGGCCGCCTCGTGCGGGGCGAGCGCCGTACCGGTCAGGGTCAGCTCGGCCGGGACCTTCTGGCCGGGCTGGAGGCCCTGGTCGTTGCGGAAGCGGCGGACCTCGGTGACGACCTGCTGGACGAGCTCGATCTCCTTCTCGGCCGCGTCGTCGCGGAAGCCGGAGTCGCCCGGCCACTCGGCGATGACGATCGACTCGCGCCCGGTGAGCGCGGTCCACAGCGCCTCCGTGACGAACGGGACGATCGGGTGCAGCAGCCGCAGCATCACGTCGAGGACCTCGCCGAGGACCCGGCCCGAGACCTCGGCCGGGCGGCCGCCCGCGAAGAAGGTGGTCTTGGAGAGCTCGACGTACCAGTCGAAGACCTCGTCCCAGGCGAAGTGGCGCAGCGACTCGCTGATCCTGGCGAACTGGTAGTCGTCGTAGAAGGCGTCGACGTCGGCGACCGTCTTGTTGAGACGGGACAGGATCCAGCGGTCGGTGACCGACATCTCCTCGACCGGGGGCAGTTCACCCTCGATCGTGGCGCCGTTCATCAGGGCGAAGCGGGTGGCGTTCCAGATCTTGTTGGAGAACTTCGCCGAGCCCTGGACCCACTCCTCGCCGATCGGCACGTCGGTGCCCGGGTTGGCGCCGCGCGCGAGGGTGAAGCGCAGGGCGTCGGAGCCGTACTTGTCCATCCAGTCCAGCGGGTTGACCACGTTGCCGAAGGACTTCGACATCTTCTTGCCGTGCTCGTCGCGGACCATGCCGTGCAGGACGATGGTGCCGAACGGCGGGACACCGTCGTTGACGTACAGGCCGAACATCATCATCCGGGCGACCCAGAAGAAGAGGATGTCGTAGCCCGTGACCAGGACGGAGTTCGGGTAGAACTTCGCGAGGCTGTCGGTCTGTTCGGGCCAGCCGAGCGTGGAGAACGGCCACAGGCCGGAGGAGAACCAGGTGTCCAGGACATCGCTGTCCTGGGTCCAGCCCTCGCCGGTGGGCGCCTCGTCGTCCGGACCGACGCAGACGACCTCGCCGTTGGGGCCGTACCAGACGGGGATGCGGTGGCCCCACCAGAGCTGGCGCGAGATCGTCCAGTCGTGGAGGTTGTCGACCCAGTCGAAGTACCGCTTCTCCATCTCCTGCGGGTGGATCTTGACCTTGCCGTCGCGGACGGCGTCACCGGCCGCCTTGGCGAGCGGGGCGACCTTGACCCACCACTGGAGCGAGAGGCGCGGCTCGATGGTGGTCTTGCAGCGCGAGCAGTGGCCGACGGAGTGGACGTACGGGCGCTTCTCGGCGACGATCCGGCCGTCGGCGCGCAGGGCGGCGACGATGGCCGAGCGGGCCTCCAGGCGGTCCAGGCCCTGGAAGGGGCCGGGGACGGTGATGACGGCGCGCTCGTCGAGGACCGTGAGGAACGGCAGGTCGTGGCGCTTGCCGATCTCGAAGTCGTTCGGGTCGTGCGCCGGGGTCACCTTGACGGCGCCGGTACCGAACTCGGGGTCGACGTGGGTGTCGGCGACGACCGGGATCGTGCGGTCGGTCAGCGGCAGCTTGATCTGCTTGCCGACCAGGTGCTTGTAGCGCTCGTCGTCGGGGTGGACGGCGACGGCGGTGTCACCGAGCATCGTCTCGGCGCGGGTCGTGGCGACGACGATGGTCTCGTCGCCCTCTCCGTACTTCATGGAGACGAGCTCGCCGTCGTCCTCCTGGTACTCGACCTCGATGTCCGAGATCGCGGTCAGACAGCGCGGGCACCAGTTGATGATGCGCTCGGCCCGGTAGATCAGCTCGTCGTCGTACATCTGCTTGAAGACGGTCTGGACGGCCTTGGACAGTCCCTCGTCCATCGTGAAGCGCTCACGGGACCAGGCGACGCCCTCGCCGAGGCGGCGCATCTGGCCGGAGATCTGGCCGCCGGACTCGTTCTTCCACTGCCAGACGCGCTCGACGAAGGCCTCGCGGCCCAGGTCGTGGCGGGACTTGCCCTCCTTGCCGAGCTCGCGCTCGACGACGTTCTGGGTGGCGATGCCGGCGTGGTCCATGCCGGGCTGGTAGAGCGCCTCGAACCCCTGCATCCGCTTGCGGCGGACGAGGGCGTCGATCAGCGTGTGCTCGAAGGCGTGGCCCAGGTGCAGGGATCCGGTGACGTTGGGCGGCGGGATGACGATGGAGTACGGCGGCTTCTCACTGTGCTCGTCGGCCTCGAAGTAACCGCGTTCTACCCAGCGCTCGTACAGCTTCCCCTCTACATCGGCCGGCGCGTACTGGGTCGGCAGTTCGGGGGTGCTGGCTGGCTGCTGCGCTGCGTTCTCGGTCACGCCAGACAGTTTAGGGGCGTCACAGTCATGCACTGAAACCGGTTTGTTCAGTAACGGTGTACGTCCGGATGCCCTATGTGAGCGCCGCTTCCGTCAGGATGTTCGGAACGCATAAGCATTCTGGAGGGGACAGCGCAATGAGCTACAACCAGCCGGGCCCGTACGGCGGGCAGCCGCCGCAGGGCCAGCCCGGACCGTACGGTCAGCAGCCGGGCCCGTACGGGCAGCAGCCCGGCCCGTACGGCGGCCCCCCGCCGCAGGGGCCTCCGCAGGGCCAGCCCGGCTACGGCTACCCGCAGCAGGCCCCCCAGGGCGTCCCGCCGCAGCAGCAGCCCCCGCAGGGCTACGGCTACCCGCAGGGCCAGCAGCCGGGTCCGTACGGCCAGCAGCCGCCCACTCCCCCGTACGGCGGCCAGCAGGCGTACCCCGGCATGCCTCCGCAGCCGGGCGCCCCGAAGAAGAAGACGGGCCTGATCATCGGCGCGGCCGTGGTGGCGCTGGCGGTCGTCGCGGGCGGGGTGTACTTCCTGACGTCGGGCGGCGGCAGCGGCGACGTGGCGGACTCCACCAAGGGGTACAAGCTCACGCCGGCCGCCTCGGTGGACACGTACAAGAAGGGCGACGAGGGTTCGTCCTCGGACTCTCTGACGAGCAAGGAGAAGACCGAGACCGCGGCCCTGGGCATCAAGGACCCCCACAAGGCCGAGGCCCAGTACGCGAGCGGCGACCTCGAGAAGAATCCGCTCACGACCAAGATGCTGATGCTCTTCGGCTACTGGGGCGACGTCTCCGACCCCGCGAAGGCGCTCGACGGCATGTTCACGCAGGCCAAGATGGGAATGGCCGAGAGCGACGATGCCAAGACCTCCCTGGTGGGCAGCCCGAAGGAAGTCACGCCGGACGGCTTCGAGGGCGCGCTGATGAAGTGCCAGGACATGAAGGTCATCAACGACGAGGCCGACGGCAGCGTGGCGAACGGCCCCAAGGAAATGGTCATGCCCGTCTGCATCTGGTCCGACTACAGCACCGTCGGCGCGGTCATCGGCGTCGACATCGGCGCGGCCATGACCAACAAGTCCATGTCGCAGGACGAGGTGGCGACCCTCGCCGCCAAGCTCTACAACACCTCCCGCACCAAGGTCTGATCCCGCGCAGCGCGAAGGGGCGCCCGGCCAACGGCCGGGCGCCCCTTCGGCGTCGTGTGGTGTGCCGCCGCTACGCGGACTTCTCGTGGCGGCCGCCGTCGTTCTTGCCGATCGTGCGCGGTTCGCGCGGGACCAGCGTCGGATTGACGTTGTTGCGGACGACGTCCGGGGTGATGACCACGCGGGCCACGTCCTTGCGGGACGGCACGTCGTACATCACGGACTGGAGGACTTCCTCCATGATGGCCCGCAGACCTCGCGCGCCCGTCTGGCGCAGGATCGCCTGGTCGGCGATGGCCTCCAGCGCCTCGCGCTCGAACTCCAGCTCCACACCGTCGAGTTCGAACAGGCGCTGGTACTGCTTCACCAGCGCGTTGCGCGGCTCGACCAGGATCTGGAGCAGTGCCTCGCGGTCCAGGTTGTGGACCGAGGTCAGCACGGGGAGACGGCCGATGAACTCGGGGATCATCCCGAACTTCACCAGGTCCTCCGGCATGACCTCCTGGAACTGGTCGCTCGCCTGGATCTCCAGCTTGGAGCGGATCGTCGCGCCGAAACCGATGCCCTTGGCGCCGGCCCGCGACTCGATGATCTTCTCCAGGCCCGAGAAGGCGCCGCCCACGATGAACAGGACGTTCGTCGTGTCGATCTGGATGAACTCCTGGTGCGGGTGCTTCCGTCCGCCCTGCGGCGGCACGGAGGCGGTGGTCCCCTCCAGGATCTTCAGCAGGGCCTGCTGGACGCCCTCGCCGGATACGTCGCGCGTGATCGACGGGTTCTCGCTCTTGCGGGCGACCTTGTCGATCTCGTCGATGTAGATGATGCCGGTCTCGGCCTTCTTGACGTCGTAGTCAGCGGCCTGGATCAGCTTCAGCAGGATGTTCTCGACGTCCTCGCCGACATAACCGGCCTCCGTCAGTGCCGTCGCGTCCGCGATGGCGAACGGGACGTTGAGCATGCGGGCCAGTGTCTGCGCGAGGAGCGTCTTGCCCGAGCCCGTGGGGCCCAGCAGCAGGATGTTGGACTTGGCGAGCTCGATCGCGTCGTCACGATTCGCGCCGCCGCCGTTCTCCCCGGCCTGGACCCGCTTGTAGTGGTTGTACACAGCGACCGAGAGGGCCTTCTTCGCGGGCTCCTGCCCGACGACGTACCCCTCGAGGAACTCGTAGATCTCGCGCGGCTTGGGGAGCTCCTCCCACCGCACCTCGGAGGTCTCTGCGAGCTCCTCCTCGATGATCTCGTTGCAGAGATCGATGCACTCGTCGCAGATGTACACACCGGGTCCCGCGATGAGCTTCTTCACCTGCTTCTGGCTCTTTCCGCAGAACGAGCACTTGAGCAGGTCGCCGCCATCACCGATGCGTGCCACGAGGTGCTTCCCCTTCGCCTGGGAGCAGCCTGGTTCAGCGGCTCCTGGTGCCTCTATCCGACGGTACCTTGCCTGGCCCCCCGTTCGGGCCCCCCTTGGCACGGTTCACACGGCCGGGGCCGTGCGGACGGAATGTGCCAAGGGGAAAGACCGACGTCAGACGGACGCGCCTGCGGTGGTCTTACGGGTGGAGACAATCTGGTCCACCAGACCGTACGCGAGTGCGTCGTCAGCGGTAAGGATCTTGTCGCGCTCGATGTCCTCGCTGATCTTCTCCAGCGGGGTGGTGGAGTGCTTCGCCAGCATCTCCTCGAGCTGGGTGCGCATCCGCAGGATCTCGTTGGCCGCGATCTCCAGGTCGGAGAGCTGCTCACGGCCGGTCTGCGAGGACGGCTGGTGGATCAGCACACGGGCGTGCGGGAGCGCCATGCGCTTGCCCGGGGTGCCCGCGGCCAGCAGGACGGCGGCGGCGGAGGCCGCCTGGCCCATGCAGACCGTCTGGATGTCCGGCTTCACGAACTGCATCGTGTCGTAGATCGCGGTGAGCGCGGTGAACGAGCCGCCGGGGCTGTTGATGTAGATCGAGATGTCGCGGTCCGGGTCCATCGACTCCAGGCACAGCAGCTGCGCCATGACGTCGTTGGCCGAGGCGTCGTCGATCTGCACCCCGAGGAAGATCACGCGCTCCTCGAAGAGCTTCGCGTACGGGTCGTACTCACGCACACCCTGCGAGGTGCGCTCCACGAAGCGCGGGACGACGTAGCGGTTGTCCACCTGCGGGCCGGTGTAGAGGCCGCTCGCGGAGGCGCCGGAGAGGTTGTTCATGTGGGTGTTCACCATCCTGGTGGCGTATCTGTGGGCTGGAGGTCTCGGCGTACGAGAGGGTGCGGGGTGGTGCACGCCCGGATCAGGCTCCGGTGCCGCCGCCGCCCGGGATGCCCGACGCGACCGAGATGATCTCGTCGATGAGGCCGTAGTCCTTGGCCTCCTCGGCGGTGTACCAGCGGTCGCGGTCGCCGTCGCGGATGATCGTCTCCACGGTCTGACCGGAGTGGTGCGCGGTGATCTCGGCCATCCGCGTCTTCGTACGGAGCAGGTACTGCGCCTGGATCTTGATGTCCGAGGCGGTACCGCCGATGCCGGCCGAACCCTGGTGCATGAGGATGTCGGTGTTCGGGAGCGCGAAGCGCTTGCCCGCCGTGCCACCGGTGAGCAGGAACTGGCCCATGGAGGCCGCCATGCCCATGCCGATGGTGACCACGTCGTTCGGGATGTACTGCATGGTGTCGTAGACCGCCATGCCGGCCGTCACCGAACCGCCGGGGCTGTTGATGTAGAGGTAGATGTCCTTGTCGGGTTCCGCGGCAAGGAGCAGAAGCTGTGCGGTGATCTTGTTGGCGATGTCATCGTCGACCTGCTGACCGAGGAAGATGATGCGCTCGCCGAGCAGTCGGCTGTAGACCTGGTCACCGAGGCCTCCACCGAGGGACGGCTCTCCGGCGGCGTAGGGCATCAGATTCGTCACGTATCCACCTGCTCGTCTCTGACGGCTCCGGCCGTCTCAGCGTCTTCGTACCGGGTGGGCCGGGACTACCCGACCCTTCCTCTTCATGGACCCTAACGCGCAGGTGGGACAACGCCATCCCGCTTCCCCAACTGTTCGCTGGGAGCGCAAGGTGAGCAGTCCGCACAAGGGTTCCGGGGCGGTTCCCCCGGGCGCGGGCCGATAAGACGACGGGCCCCGGACTCATGCGTCCGGGGCCCGTCGTGCGGATCAGATCAACGATCGGAGCGGGGCTCAGGCCTCGTTCTTCTCGTCCTTCTTCTCGTCGGCCGACTCGGTGGTCTCCTCGGCGGCCTCGACCGTCTCGGTGGCCTCGTCCTCATCGTCCTCGAGCTCGACGACCTCACCGTTGGTGTCGACGACCTTGGCGGCCTCGACCACGACGGCGAGCGCCTTGCCGCGGGCGACCTCGCCGACGAGCATCGGCACCTGGCCGCCTTCGACGACGGCCTGGGCGAACTGGTCGGGGCTCATACCGGAGGACTGCGCGCGCCGCATGAGGTGCTCGGTGAGCTCCTCCTGGTTGACGTTCAGCTTCTCCTTGTTGACGAGCTCGTCAAGGATGAACTGGGTCTTGATGCCCTTGATGGCCTGCTCGGAGGTCTCGTTCTCGAACTCCTCCAGGGTCTTGCCCTGGATCTCGAGGTACTTCTCCAGGTCGAGACCCATCTGGCCGAGCTGGTGGTGCTCCAGGTTGTGCTTGCGGGTCTGGACCTCGTCCGCGAGAAGCTTCTCGGGGATCGGGACCTCGGCCAGCTTCAGCAGCTCCTCGAGGACGCGCTCCTGGGCCTGGGTGGCCTGGTCGTACTGCTTGGTGCTCTCGAGGCGCTTGCGGCTGTCCTCGCGGAGCTCGGCGAGCGTGTCGAACTCGCTCGCCATCTGCGCGAAGTCGTCGTCCAGCTCGGGCAGTTCGCGGGAGGCGACGGCGGTGACCTTGACGGTGACCTCCGCTTCCTTGCCCTCGGCGGAGCCGCCCTTCAGCTCGGAGGTGAAGGTGGCCTCGCCACCGGCCTCCAGGCCGGTCACGGCCTCGTCGATGCCTTCGAGGAGCTCGCCGGAACCGATGGTGTACGAGACACCGGCGGCCACGCCGTCCTCGAGGACCTCTCCGTCGACCTTGGCCTCGAGGTCGATCGTGACGACGTCGCCCTCGGCCGCGGCACGCTCGACCGGGTTGGTCGAGGCGAAGCGCTCACGGAGCTGCTCCACGGCCTTGTCGACGTCCTCGTCGCTGACTTCGAGTGCGTCCACGGTGACCTCGATGCCGGAGTAGTCCGGAATCTCGATCTCGGGACGGACATCCACCTCGGCGGTGAAGGCCAGCAGCTCGCCATCCTTGAGTTCGGTGATGTCAACCTCGGGCTGGCCCAGAACGTTGAGCTCACCCTCGTTGACAGCCTCGGTGTAGAACTTCGGAAGGGCGTCGTTGACGGCCTCCTCCAGCACAGCACCACGGCCGAACCGCTGGTCGATGACGCGGTTGGGGATCTTGCCCTTACGGAAGCCCTTCACCGTGACCTGCTGGTTGATCTTCTTGTACGCCGCGTCGAGGCTGTCCTTGAGCTCCTCGAAGGGCACCTCGATGCTGAGCCGAACCCGAGTCGGGTTCAGGGTCTCCACGGCGCTCTTCACGGTTCGGTCTCCTTGGTGGCTGACTTCTTGGGGTTCTGCTGGGCCGCCGAGAGGCGGCTTCGCGGATCGAGCCCGGTACATCAGACACACGGGCACGCAATTTGCATAGTAACGGCAAGGGGGAGGACTCCCACAATGCGATCTTGCTGGTGGTCGGGGTGGCCGGATTCGAACCGACGACCTTCCGCTCCCAAAGCGGACGCGCTACCAAGCTGCGCCACACCCCGTCGGTGCGACACGTAGGGTACATGCAGAAGGGCGCCGCGCAGACCGCTTCGCGCAAGCGTCCTCGGGGGGAGTCACGGGGGCGCACCGATACGGGTGTGCGCGCACCTTCCCCGACCCGCTACGATGCTCCACGTACCGAGTTCCGCCGGGCTTTCCGGACCGGCGCCGCGGTGCTTGCGGGCGTAGCTCAATGGTAGAGCCCTAGTCTTCCAAACTAGCTACGCGGGTTCGATTCCCGTCGCCCGCTCCAACAGCTCAGGGCCAGGTCAGAGGATTATCCCTCCGCCTGGCCCTGATGTCTTTGAGATCTTCGTTTCGCCCTACGTGCCCGCTGCGTGCCCGTTCGGTGCGGGATCTTGCTTCCGAGCCTGCTCGACCGCAGCACTCACGGCATTGCCGATCAGCCGTTCCCGCTCAGCCGTCGCGTGCTGGTAGATCAGTGCCGCGCGCGCCGTACTGTGACCCATTCTCGTCATCAGCTCGCGAGTGCTGGCACCGGTCGCCGCAGCGAGCGTGTTGCCAGTGTGCCGAAGATCATGAAAGTGCAGGCCCTTGATCCCCACCTGACCGCACGCGTTGCGCCACAGCCGGTTGAAGTGGTTCCGCCGAGGTGTTGCGCCCTTGGCTCCGACGAAGACACGGCCATCGGCTCCATGCTCGGAATAGACCGCCAGGTGCGCAGTCAGCTCCTCGTGGATCACAGCCGGGATGGCCACGGTGCGCTTACCGGCGGCGCTCTTGGGCTCCTTCACCAAGCGCTCACCGTTGTGCAGTTCGGCGATGTTCCGGCGAACGCGCAGGGTGCCGGCGCCCAAATCCAAGTCCCGGCGGCGCAGGCCGACCAGCTCACCCCAGCGAAGCCCTGAGAAGGCCGCTAGGAGCACGAGAGCCCGGTATCGAGGCTGGATAGCTCCGGCCAGCTCGTAGACCTCCTGAACCGTCGCGGTGGGCCTCTCAGGGGTTGGCGACGTGCTCGCCCCCTTGACCCGGCACGGGTTGCGACGAATCAACCGGTCGTCCACGGCCGTCATGAGTACCGCCCGAAGGAGGGCGTACGACTTCGCCACAGTTGACGAGCCCACGCCGCTCTCCAGTCGAGCCACCCGCCAGGCTCGAACTCTGGCCGATGAGATGTCGGCAACGGCGACTCCGCCGAAGGTGGGTGCCAGATGATTCCGCAGGAGCGAGCGGTACAGGTCTGCGGTGGAGGCACCAATGCCCCGCTCAGCAATCCACGTGGCCGCGTACGAGCCGAAGTCGATCTGCCCAGCGTCTGGGTCAGCCCAGTCACCCGACCTCAGCTCCGCTTGCCGCTCGGCAAGCCAGTCATCCGCATCGCGCTTTGTGCGGAAGGTCTCCGGGGCCGGGCGGTCGATGCCGTCAGCCCCGAGGTAGCGAGCTTGGTACCGCCCGGAAGGCAGCTTCCGCACCCGACCGAACGAACGTTTCCTGCTCGCCATTAGGCAGCCCTCCTCAGAGTGGACCGGCGTGCAGTCGCCGGCTGCACCGTGTGGGCTGCGATGTAGGCCGATACGGCGGTTTC
The DNA here is from genome assembly GCF_002941025.1 of Streptomyces sp. QL37. Taxonomy (NCBI): domain Bacteria; kingdom Bacillati; phylum Actinomycetota; class Actinomycetes; order Kitasatosporales; family Streptomycetaceae; genus Streptomyces; species Streptomyces sp. QL37. The sequence goes on from NZ_PTJS01000001.1 coordinate 2,770,176, forward strand.
GGGGATGCGGACGTGTCGACCGACCTTGACGAAGGTGATCCTTCGTTCCTCGATCAACCGCCGCGGGAACCGGACGGTGGTTCCGAGGAGTTCGGCGACCTGGTCAACGCTGAGCAGTCGTTCCATGCTCACCACTCCCCTGTGGTGTCGAGCGCTTCGAGTTCGGCGCGGTGTTCGCGGGCGGTGTCGCGGTTGTGTTGGATGTCGCGGTGGATGTTGGCGGCGAGCCAGGATTCGCCGGGGGTGTGGCCATGGCCGGCGTAGGCCCAGTGCGCGAGCGTGAGCGTGGTTGCTTCCGGGCGGTCGTCCGGGGCAGGCAGGCCGAGGGCTTCCCGTTGCTGTGCGGCCCGGTAATCGGCGCGGACCTGGCGGAGCGCCCCGAGGGTGGTGGAGTACCGGCGAGACTTCGTGGAGAAGTGGCCGCGGAAGCCGAGCATGTGGGCCCAGTCCCGAAGCTTGCGGTCCGGGTAGGCGTGGTGGAGATCCAGGCAAGCTTCGATCAGCCGGCGCGGGTGTTCCGGCACGTCAAGGAGGATCAGGGCTTCCTTGTTGCCGATGCGGTGATCGACGGTGCCGGTCGTCTCAGCCGCTTTGGTCGCGTACTTCGCGACGTAGGAGGCCACGGCCTGTTCGGTGAGGTCTTCGCCGTTGCCGAACGCGCCGATGGGCTGGACGTCAATCTGTGTTCCCCAGCGCAGCACCCATTCGTTGACGATTCCGGCGGTCGGGTTGGGTGGCACGGTAACTTCGACCCGGGCGGCAGTCGCGCGAATGGCGTCGTCGAGGAGATCGAGGGTGGCCCAGGCCGGGGGCGGCGAGTCCGGGCCGTCGGGTCCGTCGAAGCGGATCACGGCATGGAAGTGGACCGCACCGCGCTTTTGGTACTCGGCGACCTTCCCGAAGGACAGCCGGGACTGTTCGCGGGCGGCTTTCTGGGTGAGGCCGGCTCGGCGGGCGATTTCGCGGCGGAGGTAGATCGTGAAGTAGCGCCAGAGGTCGGAGGCGTGGTTGTTCCACAGCACCGCCCCCGCGTAGTCGTAGGTGTCCGAGGCGAGCGGGGTTCCGAGTTCGGGTGCGTCCTCCGCGTGCCGGGTCCCGCAGCGGCAGGGCCGGTTGCCGGGCCGGTTGTGGACCGGGCCGAACGACGGGGCCGTGAGCGTGGCGAAGACCCTGGGGTGATCCCGGATCGTGGTCGGGGTTCCCTTGTCGGGGTCGCCGGTGAGGCCGGCTCGGATGAGGTGGTAGGTGTCGCCGGCGTAGGTCCAGGCGCAGGCGGGGCAGCGGGAGGCGCGGCGGTTGCCGCAGGCGATGCGTAACAGGCCGCCGGGCTCGGTGTCGGTCGTGTAGTGGTGCAGGAGGGTGCCGGTGGCCCGGTCGGTGGTCTTGGTGGCGCCGGTGAGGTGGATGGGCTGAGCGCATCCACCGGTGCGGCGGATCTGTTCGTTCCAGCGGTCGAAGCCGGTGGACCCGGCCACCCTCAGCACGTCGGCGAGGGTGGTCGGGTCCAGGCCCGCCGCGGTGGCGGTGTCGTTCACGCGAGGACCTCTTGCCGGCAGGTGAGGAACGCGGTTCCGATCCATTGGGTGTAGGCCGGGGGGATCGCTTCGGTGAGTTCCTCGCGGACATCGGTCCAGGTGATGCCCATGGCGGTCTGCATTTCGGGCACGGTGGCTTTGCCGCCGCCGGAGCCGTACGGGGCGACGTAGGGCCCTTCCCGGTAAACGCCGTGGCGGTGGCCCCGCACGTAGCCCCGGTGAGCGGGGTGGACGGGTCGGGAGGCCATCCAGCCGCCGAGTTCGAAGTTGCGGTGCCGCAGGACCCCGAGACCGAACATCTCCCCGCACAGGCTCAGGTCTTTACGGATGGTGGCGCGGCCGTTGGGCTGCTCGATCACATACGGCAGACCGGTCAGCTCCAGCAGTGCCCTGGTAGGGGCAACCAGGTCGAGGTGCGCTCTTCCCCAGCCCTGGGAGTGGTTGGTGCCCACGGTCAGGGTGCACTGTGCCTGGCAGGGCGGGGAGGCGTGCACGAGGGCGTACCGCCCGATCTCACCGGTGGCGATGAGGTGGGTGAGGCGGTCCAGAGCGTCTCCCTGGTGGAAGGCGAAGGGGTAGTTGGGGCGGTAGGCGATGTCGACGCCGTCGACGTCGAAGCCGGCGCGGTGGTAGCCCATGGCGGCGCCGCCGGCGCAGGAGAACAGATCCAGGACGCGAGGCCGGTCAGCGGTCATCGGTTCTCCTTGGGCGGGTGGTTGTCGATCCACTCCTCGGCGCACACCTTGTGGACCGGCTTTCCGCGGTCGGAGCGCAGCGGGGTGGGCTTGTCGCAGAGCACGCAGGGCTTGTCGCCGGTGGGGTCGAAGTGCTTCTTGTCGCTCCAGTCCAGGAGGGCCATGGAGATCACGCCCCGGTACGGGCGTAGGCGCGGGCGGGGGCGGTGTGGCCGGTGCCGTTGCAGGGGTGGCAGGTGGCGGTGACGGTCTCGCGGTGGCCGTCAGGGGTGGTCTGGCCCGTGGTGATGGCGACCTGGGGGAAGCCGTCGCAGTGGGCGCAGATCGGCCGGGGGCGGGCGTGCTGGGGCATGATGGGATCTCCCTTTCGGGTCCTTTGGATCTGGATTGGGTTGGGCGCCCGGGGCGGCGGAAACTTGGCGGTTGAGGCCGCCCCGGGGGCTACTTGCTGCGGTGCGAGGAGCGCTTGAGCGTGAGGCCCACGCCGCCGGTGGCCGAGAGAACAGCGACCGTCGCGGCGGCGAACACGTGCAGGGTGACCGCGATCATGAGGACGATCAGCGCGATTCCGCCGGTGATCGTGAGCGCGAGCAGGATGGGCCCGGTGTAGTTGCGGGGTGCTGCCCGGACGATGACGACGCGGGCGGGGTCGGTGCCGGGCGGGAGCTGTCCGAGCAGGTCAGCCGGGATGTGTCCGGCGTTGAACTGGTCTTCGGGGTAGCGCACGGGGTCACCTCCGGTCAGGGGTTGCAGCGGTGGGTTTTGGCGGCGAGTTCGGCGGCGGCGCGGCCGTGGTAGTCGGCGGAGAAGTTGCAGCCGGGAGCCGTGCAGGCGGCGGTGTGCTTGGTCCGGCCGCGGCCGTCGTAATGCGTGCCGACCTGCACGGGGCCTATGCGGATGACGTTGGTGAAGCGGTTCGGGCGCGGCATGGTCAGTCCTCCTGGCGGAGGCTGTTGCCGGGGAACTCGTTGAGGATTCGGGTGGCGTCGGCCGGGTTGTCGGTCCGGTCGGCCGCTTCCTCGGCGAGCAGGCGGGCGAGGGTCGGGCGGCCGGCGTCGGCCATCTCCCGGGCGGCGGCGACGTAGTCGGCGGGGCGGTTGAAGTTGAGCCGGGCCATCTGCTGAGTTCCTTTCGTGTTAGGCGAGTTGGGCGGTGATGGCGTCGGCGAGTGGGGCGGGGACGCCGAGGCGGGCGCGGAGGGTGGCCGAGTCGATCCGGGCACCGGTCGTCGCGTGATGCGTGTCAGCGACCTTCCGGGCGTGGTCGAGCAGGGCCGGCGGAACAGCCACACTCGGCGGCGCTTTCGCCGGAGCCGAGGCAGCAGCCGGAGCAGAGGCCGGCGGGAGTTCGGGGGCCCGCTCCACCGTGACGTCCGGGGCCGGTTCGGGGTCTGGACCAGTCAGCGGTGCAGACGCCGGGGCTGTGGGCTCGGGTGTCGCAGGGGTGTGGGCGAGGAGGGTGCCGCCGAGGAATGCGAGGGCGGGCCAGCCGGCGACGAGGATGCGGAGCCAGGCGGGGACGTTGTCGAGGTCGAGGAGTCCGGCGGTGGCGATGTTCGCGCCCAGTGATGCGGTGAGGGCGATGACGAACCAGATCCAGGCGGCGCGGTTGTCGGCGTGGGTGCGCATGCGGCGCCAGGCGGCGACGAGGAGCAGGTCCACGCTGATCGGGTAGGCCCAGGCTTTCCAGCCGTCCTGTCCGGCTGCTTCGGCAAGGTCATGCAGGTGGGAGAACGACAGCGCACCGGCAATGACGGCTTGAACGAGTACGGCGTCGAGGCGGATCTTGCGGGACATCAGGTCACCTCCTTTCGGGGGTGGGCCGGGGCCGGGCGGGATGTGGTGGTCACCGCCCAGCACCCGGGGCAGGGGGGTCAGGCGTCGGGGGCAGTGCCGGAGCCGAGGCAGTTGAGGCAGAGCCCGTCCTGCTGGCCGACCGGGCGACGCTTGCGACCGACCCGAACCGTGGTGGGGACGTTTCCGGTCCCGCCGCAGGGCTGGCAGGCGGCCAGCTCGGTCGAGGTGGAGGGCTTGGGCTTGGTGGTCCGTGTGGCCATGACGTGGGGTCCTTCCGGTTCCGGGCATGGGCGGGGTAGGGACCTGGCGCGAGACGGTCACGCCAACCGGGGAAGTGCGGGTGTTACTCGGTGACCGGCCGCGGGCTGGCCAGCGGCGAAGCCGGAGCCGGCTTGGTGCGAACGACCGGGCGGAACGGGGCCAGAGCAGGGACGTCGGGAGTCAGGTGCGCGTATTCGTGACAGGTAGCCACGGCGTCAGCGGCGCTCAGTTCGGGGGTGCGGATGCGGGACCAGCCGCCGGAGGAGTCGCCGGCCACGGCCACACCGGGGCGATCCGGCGGAATCGTGGTCACGGCATAGACGGCATCGGGGGCGATGTCGCCGAGGCCCATGTCTGCGGTCTGCTTGTCGTTGACGCGGTGCACCACACGGCCGGTGAGCTGGGCGCGGAGCATGGTGGCGCCCTTGCCGAGTTCGGAGCCGAAGCGCTGACCGCAGATCTCCAGGTAGATCCCGACTGCACGGGCCATCTGCGCGAGGCGCACCAGGTGCATGACCATGCGGTCTCGGCGTTCCTCGTCCCTCTTGACCGCGGTCAGGAACAGTTCGGCCACCTCGTCCACCAGCACCACCAGAGGCACCGGCCGAACCTTCGCGGGCAGGTCCCAGAGGTCAGAGACCCCGTGGGCGCTCAGGGTGTCGAAGCGGTCTTCCATTTCCCGGACCAGGACTTCCAGGAGCTGTGACGCTTCGTCCGGGGTGATGGCGAGGGCGGAGAGGCGGGGTGCGTATCCGCGTTGTTCGACACCGCGCTTGCAGTCGATCCCGACCAGGCCGACCGGGAGCTTGGCGAGGCCGGTGATCAGGTTGCGCTGATACATCGACTTGCCCGACTGGTTCGCGCCCAGGGTCAGGCTGTGCGGGATCTTCGTGTAGTCGCGGACGTACGCGGTTCCGTCCTCCCGCAGGGCCACCGGCACCACCAGCGGGCCCGAGGTGACCTTGCGGGGCAGGCGGCGCGGCATCTTCACCCGACGCAGCACGTCATAGCCGGTCATGCGGAGTTCGACGAAGCCGGGCTTGATCTCCGCGACGTGCACGGAGTGGACGCCCCAGGCGTGCCGGAGACGCTCGGAGGCGGCGGCGACGTCGGCGGGTTCCAGGCCGGCCGGGAGTCGGAGGGTGACCCGCATGCCGGTGGAGGAGCCGCGGACCCGGCGAACCTTCGGCGGGACCGGCTGTACATCCTGGCGGCGGGCCACGTTGCGGACCATGAACGCCCGCAGGCGAGACGGCTGGACCGTCAGCCCGCAGGCATCCATCGTGGAGCGGTACGTGGCGGCGAAGCGGACCCGGGCGACCGGCAGGCCGACCAGCGACCAGAACACGCGAGGAGCGCGAACCTTCGTATAGCCGAGACCGCCGGCAGCCGATAAGGCCCCCGCCACCTCGATCACCGTGGTCAGGTCCGACATGATCAGGCACCCGCCGTGATGGCCACCGCGCGAAAGCTGATCCCGTGCCGGGTCTGACCGTTGAACGTGTTCTCCCAGTCCCGGGCCTTGAGCCCGATCACCGTGACCGGCGTCCCCGGGGCCAGGTTCTCCGGGACACCCGTGCTCGGCACGGTCACCTGGTAGAGGTTGCCCTCCCCTTCATCCGAGATCAGCAGGCCCACCGTCGCGAGCGGGGCACCGGTCTCCCGGTCCATCGCGACCTCACCGGTCTGCTTGCTCACGAGCTTCGGAGTCGGAGGCGTCGCAACGAACACGACAGCGGTCGAAACATCGATCTTGAACGACGGCATTTTCGATCTCCCAGCGATGTGACTGACTTGGCTAGCCTTGATGGCTACGTGACTAACGTATGCAGCTTGGCTAGCCATGTCAACACCTGGCTGTCCTGGCTGACATTGGCAGCCAGCCGCTACATTGAGTGCATGACGTTTGCCCCCGAGCCCCTCGACCCCGACGACGACCGACCGCCCTACGAGCAGGTAGCGAGCAGCCTTGGGGCAGCTATTCGAACTCGCAGGATCGGTCCGGGCGAAAAGCTGCCGTCCCACAAGGCCCTGACGGAGATGTACGGCTTCGCTCGAGCCACCATCCAGCGCGCATTGAGGGACCTCGAAGATGAGGGCTTGGTGGTGTCGCGCAAGGGAAGCGGCGTGTTCGTTCGTAACCGGACGGAACGGCCGGCGGGACTGCGGCCCTACGTCGAGCAGGCGTTCTCCAGCAGCGCGGTAACGATCGACTTTGCTGGCTTCTCCAGCGAGACCCTGCATGGCGCACTGCAAGAGCCGATGGACAAGATCCGAGTTGGCAGGCTGACTCCAACGAGCATCACAGTTCGCATACTCGTCCCTGACATGGCTGTCCCGCAGGCCGCCCCGGTCCGCCGCGAAGACTGCGGTGATGACGAACGCCTGCGCGCCCGGATGCACGACATCATGGTCGGTTACGCCCGCAGTATCCGTGACTCGATGTCCGAGCTCAGCCACTTGGGCTTGGTGCCCGAAACGCGCGTTGACGTGCGAGTCCACAGCGGAACGCAGTTCTTTAAGCTGTATGTGGTCAATCAAGAAGACGCGTTCTTCGGGTACTACCCGATCAAGGCCAACAAGGTCGTGGCCCAAGGTGAGGCCATCGAGATTTTCGACCTGGTCGGAAAGGACACCGTCCTCTTCCACTACTCCGTCAACGACAACGAGTCATCCAGCGGGACACAGCAGGTACAACAGGCCCGCATGTGGTTCGACAGCGTGTGGGAGACCATCGCGAGGGGGTACGACCTCGATGGACACTGACAGGCTGAGCGCAGCATTCGCGGCCACTACGGCAGTGCTGTTCGATTTCGACGGGCCGATCTGTGACGTGTTCGCCGGCCTCCCTGCGGGACGAGTGGCAAGAGACTTGGCCGAGCTCGCAGCCAGCAGCGAGCCAACGCTCAGCGGGAAACTGTCCGGCATCGATGACCCTATTGAGGTCCTACGCCTCACACACGAAGTCGATACGGCCATCGGGTTGGAGGTCGAGCGTGCTCTCACCGCGGCCGAGGTTGAAGCGGTAGGAGTAGCGGGGGACCCCACTCCGGGGGCAGTGGCTGCGCTTGAGGCCGTTCGGGATTCGGGGCGAAAGATCGCGGTGGTAAGCAACAATTCCGCCGAGTGCGTCCGGGTGTTCCTTGATAGGCATGGCCTGACTGCGCACGTACTTAAGGTGATCGGGCGCCCTGGAGATCAGCCGGAGCTCATGAAGCCGAATCCGCATCCGCTCATCACGGCAGCCGAACTCCTCGGTGTCGACGTCACTCTGTGCGCCTTGATCGGCGACTCATTGACGGACATCCAAGCTGCCCACGCAGTCGGGAGCACGGCCATCGGCTACGCCAACAAGGACCGTAAGCACCAGGCTTTCGCCCAAGCACATGCCGAAGCGATCACCGATTCCATGCAGGCCATCGCAGACGCGATCCGTCCCCAGCCGAGCACCTGACAGCCCGACGCACACGGAGCTGTTACAGGTTTCTCTACCTCATCAAGGCACCCGGCTGCGCTCCGCTCCGCCGGGCGCGCTTCCCGGCTCTGGCTGCGCCCGCGCTCCTGCCTCCGGCCCGCTCGGCGCTGCCGCCGCCGACGCGCGCCCGCAGTGGATAGGCCCAAGGGCATGAGACGAGAACCAAGCCCGCGGCTTCAAGACATGCCTCCGGCGGGGGCGCTACGGCACCGGGATGGCGATGGCACCGTTCGCGAGTGCCGGCCGGAGCGTGGTGAGCGTCGTGGAGGCTCCCATCCCGACCACCTTCGACCCAGGCAAAGCCGAGCAGTCGCGGCCCAGGGCGTCAAGGTCGTTCGTACAGTGGCGCGCTCCACCTTGACGCCCTGAACCACGCCCGCTCCACAGAGTGTGGGTCGAAGGCGGACGGGATGGGAGCCGGGTGAGTGGTGGGTTGAGGGGAGTGGCAACCGCTGTCGCCTCAACTACGCTAGGATCCGACGCACTTGCACAGCAAACACCAATAGCGTCGCTCGGGCACTCTCCGCCAAGAGAATGTTGTGCCCGACGACGCACGAAAGGGATCCCCGTGGGAAACAAGGATCGATCACCGCAACCGTCTTGCTTATGCCATACGTTTGCGGGTCTTGTGGACGGACACTACCCCACGTCTGTCGATCGACACAACACACCGAACCGGCTTTCCATCACGAGCCTCGCCACCTTGCTGTCAGCCGTAGCCACTCTGGTTACCGCCGTCGCACCGTGGATCGCGAAGCTGCTGTGATCGTGCCCGTGACGTGCCCGACGCGACGGGGACTCACGGGGACTCACAGCCAGGCGCAGAGAATGACCAGCTCATCCGCAGGTCAGGACATCCGCAGGTCAGGCGCCATCCGCGTACGGGATCTTCCAAACTAGCTACGCGGGTTCGATTCCCGTCGCCCGCTCCATACGGAAGGGCCGGTCCCGAGGAGAGATCCTCCGGACCGGCCCTTCCTCGTTGCGCGCTACTCGCCGGCCAGGGCCTCGCGCATCGCCTTGGCGGCGGGTGCCGGGTCGTAGCCCTCGGGGACACCCTCGACCAGGATGATGTCGCCCTCGATGTGCCGTGAGCGCAGCGGCGCGATCTCCTGGTACGCGGGCGAGTCCCACCAGGCGCGGGCCTCGGCGATCCCGGGAAATCCGATCACCACGACGTGCCCGGGCCAGTCGCCTTCCCTCGTCTCGTGCGGCGTGGCGTGCACGAGGAAGCGCCCGCCGTACGCCTCGAAGGTGGCGGGGATCCGTTCGATGTACTCGGCGATCTCCGGGTGCGGCGCGGCCTCGCGCAGGTGGGCTATGGCATAGGCGGGCATGTCTGTCCTTCCGGTCGGCGGAGGGGTTCACCCCTGTGCCGCGCGGCGGGCATGGACGGGCGCACGGCCGGCCCCGCACGACCGGGACGGACTCGCACACGCACGCCCGCGCCGGGACGCGCGGGCGTCAGAAGCTGATCTGGTTGATCGTGTCGGCTATCGAGTTCATGAATCTGTTGATCGACGGCGCCATGCCCGTCGAGGCCAGGAAGAAGCCGAAGAGCACGGCGACGACCGCCGGGCCCCCCTTGATGGATCCACCGCGGATCAGCACCACCAGGACGATCCCCAGCAGAAGCACCACAGACAGTGAAATGGCCACGACTGATCACACCCTTGGTCGGTCCGCCTTGCCGGCCCGGTGGCATGCGGCCAGCACACCTCCGTCGCGTCCATCGTGCCACCAACTCCCCTGTGGCTGCTGCCGGGTGATGGAGAGAGATGACCGGATCGCGCCATCCTCGCGCCCGCGCGCACCCGGGAGCACCGCCGGTTCGATCCGGCGCACGCGGCGCTCCGCCGGGGCGGCGCACGGCGCACGGAAAAACTGTGCGCCCGCTGTGCGCAGGGCAGTTCGAATATCGAGCGGTGTGATCGTTGCCATATCCCCACACTTCATTCACAGCGTTTCGCCGGGACTCCATGCGACGAAATTCACTCTCGCCAACCACCCGCCGATATGCCCTATTTAAGGTGGATGAATCACTACGTAACGGGCGGTTATCGGTGGTTTCGCATTCGAATAGCTGGGAAGACGCGCTATCTCTATCAGGGTTTTACGCATACCGATCGAGCGGTCTAGGGTGCATGAGATGTCCAAAGCTCCGAGCGAAATCCAGAGGGCCCCGATCACCCCGGAGAACCGGGAGTCGGAGCCGAGACACGAGCAGATCCTGACGGCCCCGGAGGCCCCCTCCTCGGCAGCCAGGACTTCTCCTGCCCGCACCGGCCCACCCGCCCCGGCCAAGCGTCGTGACGCGTACTTCGACAATGTGAAGTACCTCGCGATCGTGCTCGTCGCCGTGGCTCACGCGTGGGAACCGGTGATGGACGGCAGCCGCACCGCTCGGGCGCTGTACATGGTCGTGTACACGTTCCACATGCCGGCGTTCATCCTTGTCTCCGGGTACTTCTCACGGTCGTTCGACATGAGCCCGCCCAAGGTGAAGCGCCTCGTCACCGGGGTCGTGGTGCCCTATGTGCTCTTCGAGACCGCGTACTCGCTCTTCAAGCGGTACGCCGGCGGCGAGGCCGACGCGTCCATCACCCTGCTCGACCCGTTCTTCCTCACCTGGTTCCTGATCGCCCTGTTCATCTGGCGGGTGACCACACCGGTGTGGCAGTCGCTGCGCCATCCGCTCCCGGTCGCCCTCGCCATCGCCGTCCTGGCCTCGGTGACGCCCGGCATCGGTGACGATCTGGACCTGCAGCGCGTCTGCCAGCTGCTTCCGTTCTTCGTGCTCGGCCTGCTGATGAAGCCGGAGCACTTCCAGATGATCCGGCGACGCGAAGTGCGCCTGCTGGCCCTCCCGCTGTTCGCCGGGGCCCTGGTCTTCGCCTACTGGGCCGCGCCGCGTATGCAGCTCGGCTGGTTCTACCGCAGCAACAGCGCCCAGGAGATGGACTTTCCGTGGTGGTCGGGGGCCGTGATGTTCCTGGCGATGTTCGGATGCGCCCTGGTCATGACGGTCGCGTTCCTCGCCTGGGTACCGCGCCGCCACATGTGGTTCACCGTGCTGGGCGCCGGAACGATCTGCGGCTACCTGCTGCACGGTTTCCTGGTGCGGGGGGCGGACTACTACAACCTGTTCGAACGCAACGAGTGGCTCTCGGGGCCCTTGGGGCTCGTCCTCGTCTCTCTCGTCGCGGCCGTCGCCGTGACCCTGCTGTGCACCCCGCCGGTCCGGCGCGCGCTCCGCTTCGCGACCGAGCCGGACATGAACTGGGCGTTCCGCCGGAGCCCCGCCAAGCGCTGAGCCTGTCCGGATCGGCCCCTTGCACCGGGGGCCGGTCCCATCGGTGCGTCAGCCGGCCGCCGGGTTGGCTTGATCCCGCCGTTCAGCGGGCCCGAGGCCCCCGTCGAGCCCCAACAGGCCGCGCACCTGCGCATATTTCTCGCTCAGCCGGGTACAGGTGACCGGCTCCAGCACCGCGAGCCGCTCCGGGTCCGCGTTGTGAGCCAGATCCGACTCCTTGATCAGCAGCGCACCGGGCGTGGCGAGAATCCGCCCGGTGTACGCGAAGAGGTCCTCGCCGTCCCGCTTGGTGACGGCGAGGACCATTTCTTTCACCCGCCGGGGAAGCGGGGCCTCGTCCAGCCACTGCCGGGAGAGCACCCCGTCCTCGACCGCGTCGTGCAGCCAGGCGGCGGCGATCTGCTCCTCGCTGCCGCCCCGGATCCGTACGCCCTCGGCCACCGCGGCCAGATGCTCCACGTACGGGCGCCCCGCCTTGTCGGTCTGCCGGCGATGGGCCTCGCGGGCGACCGCCTCCACCTGGGACAGGGTCAGATACGGAATCGGCATGGGCCGACTGTACGACGGCACCGGGCCGTTCCGGAGGTCCACCGATGCACTCCGAATCGTTCGGTAAACTAATTACTGACGATTCCTTGACGCACTCTTGACCGAACGAAGGAGACGGGCTCATCGGACACGCAGACACGCTCATCGCCATGGGGGGCGCGTTCCTCGCCGCCGCCGTCCTCGCCCGCGTCGGCGGCCGCATCGGACTGCCGACCATCCCCCTGTTCATCCTGGCCGGGATCCTGCTCGGCCCGCACACACCCGGGGTCGTCCTGCTCGACGACCCGCACGACCTGGAGATGCTCTCCGCGCTCGGACTCGTGCTGCTGCTCTTCTACCTCGGCCTCGAGTTCCACCTGGACGATCTGAAGAAGGGCGGGCGCAAGATGGCGCTCGCCGGCGGCACCTACCTCGCCCTGAACGTCGGCGCGGGACTCGGTTTCGGCTTCGCGCTGGGCTGGGGCACCTCGGAGGCACTGGTCCTCGCGGGCGTGCTCGGCATCTCCTCGTCGGCCATCGTCACGAAGGTCCTGGTGGACCTCGGCCGGATCGGCAGTCCCGAGACCCGGCCGATCCTCGGCATCATCGTCGTCGAGGACGTCTTTCTCGCCCTCTACCTCGCCGCCCTGCAGCCGATCCTGTCCGGCGCGGACAGCCTCGGCGCGGCGGTTCTCGACGGCGGCAAGGCGTTCGGATTCCTGCTGCTGCTCGCCCTGGTGGCCCGGTTCGGCACGAAGCTCATCGGCAAGCTGATGAACACCAGGGACGACGAACTCCTCGTCATCTCCTTCCTCGGCGTCGCCGTCTTCGTCGCCGGGATCTCCGAGTGGTTCGGGGTCGCCGACGCGATCGGCGCGTTCATGGTCGGCCTGATGCTGGGCAGCACCACCTCGGGCCCCCGCATCCTGAAGCTGGTGCACCCGCTGCGGGACGCGTTCGGCGCGATCTTCTTCTTCGCCTTCGGGCTGTCCATCAACCCGGGCGATCTGCCGAGCGTGGTGTGGCCGGTGCTCGCGGCCGTCGCGATGACCGTGGCGATGAACGTCTTCGCGGGGATGGCCACGGCGAAGATCTACGCGTTCGGTCCGAAGGCCACGGCGAACATCTCCACCACCCTGCTGGCGCGAGGTGAATTCGCGCTGATCCTCGCCACGATGGCGGCGGGCGCGGGCCTGGACGAACGGCTCTCCCCGTTCATCGCCGGATACGTGCTCCTGCTCGCGGTCCTGTCGCCCCTGGCGGCCGGCCGTTCGCACTGGCTCGCCCGGATCCTTCCCGGAGGACGTGCGCGGGACCAGGACGCCGAGAAAGAGGCGGTACCGGTCTGACGTGCGGATGCCCCGGGTGCGAGGCCGCGTCCCCGCACCCGGGACGGCGTACCCGGAATGACGCACCCGGAGCGACTTCACGTTCGGGTGACGGCCGAGCCTTCAGCTTGACGCCCTTACGGTTTCGACCGGTTCGGCCGGATTCAGCCCCGACGGGACAGCAACAGGAGCGCGCGGTCGTCGTTGACGTCCTTCGCGCAGGCCTCGATCAGATGCCAGGCCGCACCCTCGAAGCCCGTGGCGACGTAGCGGTCGGCCTCGCCGGTCAGCCGGTCGATGCCCTCGGCGATGTCCCGGTCGGACGCTTCCACCAGGCCGTCCGTGAAGAGCATCAGGACGTCCCCGGGCGCCAGCGACCCCTTCACGGCGTCGAACTGCGCACCGTCGTACACACCGAGCAGCGGCCCCTCCGCGGCCTTCTCCTCCCACCGGCCGCTGCCCGCGTGCAGCTGCAGTGCGGGGGGATGACCGGCCGAGAGGAGTTCGTAGTCGCCGGAGTCCAGGTCCAGGACGAGATGGATGGAGGTGGCGAAACCCTCGTCCCAGTCCTGGCGCAGCAGATAGCCGTTGGCGGCGGGCAGGAAGCCGTGCGGCGGCAGGGAGCCCAGGAGGCCGCCGAAGGCTCCCGACAGCAGCAGGGCGCGGGAACCCGCGTCCATGCCCTTGCCGGAGACATCGGTCAGCACCACTTCCAGGGTGCGGCCGCCGTTGGTACGGGCGGCGACGACGAAGTCGCCGGAGAAGGACTGGCCTCCCGCCGGGCGGAGCGCCATCTCGCGGTGCCAGCCCTCGGGCAGCCGCGGCAGGGCGCTCTGGACCCGGATCCGCTCGCGCAGGTCGAAGAGCATCGTGCCGCCCCGTCGCCACGGCACCCCGACCCTGGCCCGGAACTGGGCGAGGACGAGCCCGAAGAAGCCGCAGGCCGCGACAACCAGGACGGTGCCCGGTGTGACCCGGGCGGGCCCCTCCGCGTAGGGGCCGAGGGCGACGGACTCCACGATCAGGGCCGCGGCGGCGGTCGCGTAGAGACTCAGCAGACTGGCCGGCCGGAGCAGCAGACCGCCGGCGACGATCGGCAGCGCCAGGGCGGTAGGTGAGCACCAGACCGGGTTGAGCAGCGTGGTGCAGGTGATCACCGGAATGATGATCAGCAGGCCGGCCAGGGCTATCCAGTCGGAGCCGTCCCCGCGGAAGTAGTCGACTCCGGACCTGCGCAGCGCGATGCGCGCCCGGTGCGCTGATCTTCGCCACCGGGCGGGGTAGGTGTCTGCTCCTCTGCGACGGGCCATTGCCGGGACCTTATCCACCCGACGGCCTCCGGTGCAGGGGGACCCGGTGACAATGTGTTCGAAACCGGTTCGCCCACGCCTCCCGGCCCTGGTAAGCAGGGGTCATGACTACGGAATTGCGGGTGCTGTCGGCGGCGGAATCGGAGAACTGGTTCGCCAGTCTCGAGTTGGCTTTCGGCGGGGTTCCCTTCTCCCCCGAGAGCCGCGAGATGTACGCCGCCCTGGCCGAGCCGCAGCGTGCGCTCGCCCACTGGGACGGCGCGGACTGCGTGGGGACGGCCGGTTCGTACAGCTTCCGGCTGACCGTGCCCGGTGGGGCCGCGGTTCCGGCCGCCGGGGTCACGGGGGTGAGCGTCTCCTCGACGCACCGCAGGCAGGGGCTGCTGACGGCGATGATGCGGCGCCAGCTGGACGACGTCCGCTCGTGGGGCGAGCCGCTCGCGGTGCTGCTGGCTTCGGAGCCCGGCATCTACGGCCGGTTCGGCTACGGCGCGGCCACGGTCGAGACGAACCTCCGGATCGACACCTCCCGGGTCTCCCTCACGCTGCCCCCGGGCACGGACGGGGTGCGGGTGCGCCGGTCGTCCCCGGTACAGGCTCTCGACGCCTGCGAGGCGGTCTACGCGCAACTGGCCGCGGCCCGGCCCGGCACTCCCCTGCGCAGGCCCGGCTGGGAGCGGGTGCCCGTCAACGACCCGGAGAGCGGCCGGAAGGGCGGTTCCCCGCTGCAGTGCGTCCTCGCGGAACGGGACGGCGAGGTGACGGGGTACGCGACCTTCCACCTGCGGCCCGCCTGGGACGACGCGGGCCCCCGGGGCACGGTGGCGGTGCGTGACCTGGGGGCACTGGACCCCGCCTCCTACGCGGCGCTGTGGCGCTTCCTGTTCGGGATCGACCTGACGACGGCGGTCGAGTGCCACAACCGGCCCGCGGACGACGCCGTGCTCCGGCTGGTCTCCGACGTCCGGCGCTGCGAGGTGCGGCAGCGGGACGGGCTGTACGTGCGGCTGGTCGAGCTGGGTGCGGCGCTGGAGGCCCGGCGCTACCGGGCCCCCGTCGACGTGGTGCTGGAGGTGGAGGACACCTTCTGCCCCTGGAACGCGGGGCGTTGGCGCCTGACCGCCGACGCGAAGGGCGCGGCCACCTGCCGGCGGACGGACGAAGAGCCCGAACTGGCCCTTTCCGTGAACCAGCTGGGAGCGGTCTACCTGGGCGGCGAGTCGCTGACGACGCTCGCGGCGGCCGGGCAGGTGCGGGAACTCCGGGTGGGCGCGCTGGCGGAGGCCGCCCTGGCGTTCTCCTCGGACGTGCAGCCGTGGTGCCCGCACGGATTCTGATCCCGGACGGTCTCCGGCCTGCCTACCGGCCCGCTGCGGACGGCTGGCAGGCGGGGCACCAGAAGAGGTTGCGGGCGGCCAGGTCCGCCGTGCGGACCTCGGTGCCGCAGATGTGGCAGGCCTGCCTGGCCCGGCGGTAGACGTACACCTCGCCGCCGTGGTCGTCGACCCGCGGGGGCCTGCCCATCGCCTCCGGCAGATGCTCGGGGCGGACCGTGTCGATGCGGTTGTTCCGCACGCCCTCGCGCATCAGGGCGCCCAGGTCGGCCCAGAGCGCGTCCCACTCACCACGAGTGAGGTCCTTGCCCGGGCGGTACGGGTCGATGCCGTGCCGGAAGAGGACCTCCGCGCGGTAGACGTTGCCGACGCCCGCGACGACCTTCTGGTCCATCAGCAGGGCGGCGACCGTCACGCGGCTGCGGGAGATCCGCTGCCAGGCCCGCTCGCCGTCCTCGTCGGCGCGCAGCGGGTCCGGGCCGAGCCGGTCGTGTATCGCGCGCTTCTCGGGGCCGGTGATCAGGGCGCACGTGGTGGGCCCGCGCAGATCGGCGTGGTGGGCGTCGTTGAGCAGGCGCAGCCGGACCGTGTCGGTGGGGGGCGGCGCCGGGGCCGTGCCGAAGCCGAGCTTGCCGAAGAGGCCGAGGTGGATGTGGACCCACACCGATCCCTCGAAGCCGAGGAAGAGGTGCTTGCCGTGCGCGTCGACGCCGGTGAGCGTCCTGCCGTCCAGCAGGGCCGCACTGTCGGAGAACTTGCCCTGGGGGCTGCTCACCCGCACCGGGCGGCCCGCGAACCGCTCGTGGTGGTCCGCGGCGAGGCGGTGGATCGTATGCCCCTCGGGCACGGCGTTCTCCTGGTGACGCGCCTGTGCCGCCGGGTACGGGCCCGGCGGCACAGGGGAGGCGGGTGCGGGGCTGTTCAGCCCTGCTGCGGGTGGTGGGCCGGGATCGGGGGAAGCTCGCCGGTGCTCTCGTACGCCGAGAGCATCTCGATGCGGCGGGTGTGACGCTCCTCACCCGAGTACGGGGTGGCCAGGAAGATCTCGACGAACCTGGTGGACTCCTCCACCGTGTGCATCCGGCCGCCGATGGCCACCACGTTGGCGTCGTTGTGCTCACGGCCGAGCGCGGCGGTCTGCTCGCTCCAGGCGAGCGCGGCGCGGACGCCCTTGACCTTGTTCGCGGCGATCTGCTCGCCGTTGCCGGAGCCGCCGATGACGATCCCGAGGCTGTCCTTGTCCGCGGCCGTCCGCTCGGCGGCACGGAGGCAGAACGGCGGGTAGTCGTCCTGGGCGTCGTAGATGTGAGGACCGCAGTCGACAGCCTCGTGGCCGTGGGCCGTGAGCCACTCGACGAGGTGGTTCTTCAGTTCGAAGCCGGCATGGTCGGAGCCGAGGTACACGCGCATGGTGCGAAGTGTGGCACGGACGGGGCGGGGTAATCGTCAGCGGGGTCGGGACCCACCGGGCTTTCCACGGCTCCGGTTCACACCGGGGCTGTGCGCAAGGCCACACGGGCAACGATCGGGTCAAGGAAACGGACTGGGGGGTTCCGATTTCGGTGCCGGTCGGGCTTGAATGCGTGGCCTTGCCTTCGCACCACCCCCGCCGAAGGCAACACCGACACACGTGATCAGAAAACGTAAGGATTCGATCCATGACGTCGCAGACGACTCTGGCTGGACCGGGCCAACAGCCCGGCGAGCCGGGTAAGCCGGATTCCCCGGACGGGCTCCAGGCCGGTCTCAAGAACCGTCATCTCTCGATGATCGCCATCGGCGGCGTGATCGGAGCAGGCCTCTTCGTCGGCTCCGGAGCCGGCATCGCCGCCGCCGGGCCGGCCATTCTCCTGTCGTACGCGCTGGTCGGCCTGATGGTCGTCTTCGTCATGCGGATGCTCGGCGAGATGGCCGTCGCCCGGCCGAGCTCCGGCTCCTTCTCCGCCTACGCGGACCAGGCCCTGGGCCGCTGGGCCGGCTTCTCCATCGGCTGGCTGTACTGGTTCTTCTGGGTCGTGGTGCTCGCCGTCGAGGCCACGGCGGGTGCCAAGATCCTGGAGAGCTGGGTCCCCGGCGTACCGCAGTGGGCGTGGGCCCTGATCGTCATGGTGGTGCTGACGGCGACCAACCTGGTCTCCGTCGGCTCGTACGGCGAGTTCGAGTTCTGGTTCGCCGGGATCAAGGTCGTGGCGATCGGCGCGTTCGTCGTCGTCGGTCTGCTCGCCGTCTTCGGCATCCTGCCGGGCTCGGACGACGCGGGGTCGGGCCTCTCCCACCTCACGGACACCGGCGGGTTCTTCCCCGAGGGGCCGGGGGCCATCCTCACGGGTGTGCTGATGGTCGTCTTCTCCTTCATGGGCAGCGAGATCGTGACGCTGGCGGCCGGTGAGTCCGAGGACCCGCGGCGCGCCGTCTCCAAGGCCACCAACAGCGTGATCTGGCGTATCGCCATCTTCTACCTGGGCTCGATCTTCGTCGTCCTCACCCTGCTGCCGTGGAACGACCCCTCGATCGTCGAGGACGGTTCGTACGTCGCGGCGCTGAACGCCATCGGCATCCCGCACGCCGGCCAGGTCATGGACGTCATCGTGCTGACCGCCGTGCTGTCCTGTCTCAACTCCGGCCTCTACACGGCCTCGCGCATGGCCTTCTCGCTGGGGCAGCGGGGGGACGCGCCCAAGGCGTTCTCCCGGGTCAACAAGCGGGGTGTGCCGCAGGCGGCGATCCTGTCGTCCGTGGTGTTCGGCTTCGTCGCCGTGTTCTTCAACTACCAGTGGCCCGACACGGTGTTCGCGTTCCTGCTGAACTCCTCCGGCGCGGTCGCCCTGTTCGTGTGGCTGGTGATCTGCTTCACCCAGCTCCGGATGCGCGGCATCATCCTGCGCGAGTCGCCCGAGAAGCTCGTCGTACGGATGTGGCTCTTCCCGTATCTGACCTGGGCGACCATCGCGATGATCTCCTTCGTCCTCGTCTACATGCTGACGGACGACGCCGGGCGCGAGCAGGTGCTGCTCTCGCTGCTGGTCGCGGCCCTGGTCGTGGGGATCTCGCTGGTGCGCGACGCCCGCAGCCGGAAGGCGAAGGCGGCGGCGCCGGTCGAGTGATCGGTACGCATACCTGACGGCGACTGTCAGGTATACCCGGAAGGCTCTCCCTCGCCCCGCGATCCCCGCGAGCGAACGGAGAGCCTTCGTCATGACCGCCACCCCCGCGATCGAGAGTTTCCAGACCGCCTTCGCCATCCGCCCCGACCTCCTGGTGGAGGCTGCGGACGCCGCCGACGTCCTGGCCGCGGTGCGCGACGCAGCCGCACGCGGTCTGCCCGTCGCCGTCCACGCGACCGGGCACGGACTGCCGGGCCCGGTGGAGGGCGGAGTGCTGATCGGCACCCGCCGGATGAACACCGTGGACATCGACCCGGAGCACCGCGCGGCCCGCGTCGGCGCGGGCGCGACCTGGGGCGAGGTCATCGCGGCCGCGGTCCCGCACGGGCTCGCCCCGCTGAACGGCTCCGCGCCCGGGGTGGGCGCCGTCTCGTACACCCTGGGCGGCGGGCTGTCCATCCTGGCCCGGGAGTTCGGCTACGCCGCCGACCATGTCCGCTCACTGGACGTGGTGACCGCCGACGGTGTCCTGCGCCATGTCACCCCGGACGGTGAGCCCGAGCTCTTCTGGGGGCTGCGGGGCGGCGGGCACCGGCTGGGTGTCGTGACGGGGCTGGAGATCGGTCTGGTGGCCGTCGAGCGGCTGTACGGCGGCTCCCTGGCCTTCGACGGGGACGCCGCCCCGGAGGTGCTGCGGCGCTATCTGGAGTGGACCCGGACCGTGCCGGACACCTGCACCTCCTCGGTCGCGGCGATGCGCTACCCCGACATGGAGCAGCTGCCGGAACCCCTGCGGGGGCGGTACGTGGTCTCGGTACGGGTCGCGTACACCGGCACGGCGGCCGACGGCGAGGCCCTGGTGGCGCCGCTGCGGGCGATCGGGCCGGCGCTCTCCGACTCGCTGCGGGAGATGCCGTACACCGAGAGCCACACCATCCACAGCGATCCGCCCTTCCCGCACGCGTACCACGGCGAGGGCCTGATGCTCCGCGACCTGGACGCCGGGGCCGCGGCGCGGGTGCTGGAGCTGACGGGGCCGAAGGCCCCGATGATGACGGTGGTCCAGCTCAACCACCTGGGCGGCGCCCTGGCCGAGCGGCCCGCCCGGGACAGCGCGGTGCCCCACCGGGACGCGGGCTTCCTGCTGCGGCTGCTGTCACCGCTGGACGGTACGGACCTGGAGGCGGTACGGGCGCTGTACGCGCGGGTGGCCGGGGAGACCGCGCCGTACGCCCTGGGCCGTGCGCTGAGCTTCGCCTTCGGCGGCGGGGACCGCGCGGAGACGTACCAGGACGTCCACGAGCCCCGGACACGCGAGAGGCTCGCCGGTCTGGTGTCGCGATACGACCCGGCGAGCCTCTTCGGTGGTGCGTACTAGAACCGTTTCGGCTCAGCCGCGGCGCCCGATGAGCTTCCATGAGGCGGGCAGCGCGCCCATGGCCAGCGCGGCCTTGAGCGCGTCGCCGACCAGGAACGGCACGAGGCCGGCCGCGACCGCGGCGCTCATCGACATGTCGGTGGAGAGCGCCAGGTAGGGGACGCCGACCGCGTAGATGATCAGGGAACCGGCCGCCATGGTGCCCGCGGTGCGCAGGACGGAACGGTCACCGCCCCGGCGGGCCAGGCCGCCGACGACCGTGGCGGCGAGCAGCATGCCGAGGACGTAGCCGAACGACGCGCCGCCCGGTCCCGAGGTGCCCTCGGAGAACCACGGCATGCCGGCCATGCCCACGACCGCGTACAGGGCGAGGGAGAGGAAGCCGCGGCGGGCGCCGAGCGCGGTGCCGATGAGCAGTGCGGCGAAGGTCTGGCCGGTGACGGGGACCGGGGAGCCGGGGACGGGCACGGCGATCTGGGCCGCGATGCCGGTGAGGGCGGCGCCGCCGACGACCAGCGCCGTGTCCACGGCGTAGCGGTGCCGGGCTGCGGGCAGCAGGTCGGCGAGGACCGCTCCGGAACGGACGGGGGCGGCAGCAGTGCTCATCGGGACTCCGCGGGTGAGGTCGGCAGGCAGGACTGGAGCCGACGTTAGCCGACGGCACATCCCTGGATCACCATCAGCCGCCCACAAAGCGGTGGTTGAGGGGTTAGTCGGGTTCAGACAAAGAGCGTCACGCAATGACCCCTCGGCGTGATGCTGGTCACGGAGGTGGGGGTGTGCCCGGGCTTCCGTTCGGGAAGGGGGGCCGTCCCGTGAGACTGTAGGTTCCCCATAAATGATCCGAGAGTGATCCGCAGCTCATGCACGACGCGCCCCCCACGCAGCCCCCGGTACGGTCCGAGCCCCTGGCCCACGGCCTGAAGCAACGGCATCTGACGATGCTCGGTCTCGGCGGGGTGATCGGCGCCGGTCTCTTCGTCGGGTCGGGCGCCGGGATCGCGGTCGCCGGGCCCGCCGTCGTCGTCTCCTACCTGATCGCGGGCGTGCTCGCGATGCTGGTGATGCGGATGCTCGGCGAGATGTCGGCCGCGATGCCCGCGTCGGGTTCCTTCTCCGTCCACGCGGAGCGCGCGCTGGGCCGCTGGGCCGGCTTCAGTGTGGGCTGGCTCTACTGGTTCATGCTCGTGGTGGTGCTCGCCGTGGAGGCGACGGCGGCCGCGCAGATCGCCCATGCCTGGGTGCCCGCCGTGGACCAGTGGCTCTGGGTGCTGCTGTTCATGCTGGTGTTCACCGTGGCCAACCTGACGGCCGTGAAGAACTTCGGCGAGTTCGAGTTCTGGTTCGCCGCACTGAAGGTGGCCGCGATCGTGGCCTTCCTGGTCCTCGGCCTGCTGGCCGTCTTCGGCGTCCTCCCGGACACGGACCCGGTGGGCCTGACCAACCTGACCGGCCGGGGCGGCTTCCTGCCGAACGGCTGGGACGGCGTCGTCTCCGGTGTGCTGACGGTGGTGTTCGCCTTCGGCGGCCTGGAGGTCGTGACGATCGCGGCGGCCGAGACCGACGATCCGGCGCGCGCCGTGGGGCGTGCGGTGCGCAGCGCGGTGGTGCGCATCCTCTTCTTCTACGTCGGCTCGATGCTGGTGATCGTGGCGGTGCTGCCGTGGACCGCGCAGCAGGCCGGGCTCAGCCCGTATGTGAAGGTCCTGGACTCCATCGGGGTGCCGTCGGCCGGGCAGATCATGAACATCGTGGTGTTCGTGGCGCTGCTCTCGGCGCTCAACGCCAATCTTTACGGCTCGTCCCGGATGATCTTCTCGCTGGCCGAGCGCGGCGAGGCGCCGCGCGGGCTGCTGAAGGTCTCCGGCGGGCAGGGCGGCGGGGGCGGGGTGCCCCGTCGGGCGGTGCTGGCCTCGGTGGCCTTCGGCTTCGTCTCCGTACTGCTCAATCTCGAGTGGCCGGACACCGTCTTCCTCTACATGCTCAACTCGGTCGGGGCGGTCCTGCTGTTCGTCTGGGGCCTGATCGCCGCCTCCCAGCTGCGGCTTCGGCGCCGGCTCGAACGCGAGGCGCCGGACGCCCTGGCCCTGCGGATGTGGTGCTTCCCCTGTCTGACGTGGGTGACCCTGGCCGGTCTGCTGGCCGTCCTGCTGCTGATGCTCACCGATGACGCCGCGCGTCCGCAGGTGCTGTGGTCGGCGGGGGCCACCGCCCTGGTGCTGCTCGTGGCGGGAGCCCGGGAGCTGCGGGCGAAGGCGTAGGCAGGTGAGCACCTTGTGTGAGCCCGGTGACCGTATAGCGGACAGATGTTCCCCGTGAGCGGGGCGGGTGGCCAGACTGTGGACCGACCCCGTCCCGACCAGTGAACTGAGCCTGTCCATGTCCCGGACCTCCGCGCCGCCCCCCACGGACGCCGCAGCCCCCACCGCCGACTCCGCGCTCACCCACGGCCTCAAGCAGCGCCATCTGTCGATGATCGCCCTGGGCGGTGTGATCGGGGCCGGACTGTTCGTCGGCTCGGGCGCCGGTATCGCCGCGGCCGGCCCCTCGATCGTCATCGCGTACGGCGTCTCCGGACTGCTGGTCATGTTCGTGATGCGGATGCTCGGAGAGATGTCCGCGGCCAATCCCGCGTCCGGCTCCTTCTCGGTCCACGCGGAGCGGGCGATCGGGCCGTGGGCGGGCTTCACCGCCGGTTGGTCGTTCTGGGTGCTGCTCTGTGTCGCCGTCGGGCTGGAGGGGATCGGCGCCGCGCAGATCGTCACGGGCTGGCTGCCCGGTACGCCGGAGTGGGCCTGGGTCGCCCTGTTCATGGTGATCTTCCTCGGCACGAACCTCGCCGCCGTGAAGAACTTCGGTGAGTTCGAGTTCTGGTTCGCCGCGCTCAAGGTCATCGCGATCACGCTCTTCCTCGTGCTGGGCGTCCTCGCGATCCTGGGCGTGCTGCCCGGCACGGACTCCCCCGGCACCTCGAACCTCACCGGGGACGGCGGCTTCATGCCGCACGGCTCGGAGGGCCTCATCATCGGTCTGCTCGCGTCCGTCTTCGCCTACGGCGGTCTGGAGACGGTCACCATCGCCGCCGCCGAGTCCGAGAACCCGGTGCGGGGCGTCGCCAAGGCGGTGCGTACGGCGATGTGGCGCATCGCGGTCTTCTACATCGGCTCGATGGCGGTCATCGTGACCCTCGTGCCGTGGGACGACCCCACGGTCGCCGAGGTCGGCCCGTTCTACGCGATGCTCGACCACCTCGGCATCGGCGGCGCCGCGGAGATCATGAACGTGGTCATCCTGGTCGCCCTGCTCTCCGCGATGAACGCGAACATCTACGGCTCCTCGCGCATGGCCTGCTCCCTGGTCGCCCGCGGCCAGGGCCCGAAGGTGCTCGGCAGGATCTCCTCGGGTGTCCCCCGCAACGCCGTGCTCGCCTCGTCGGTCTTCGGCTTCCTGTGCGTGCTGCTCAGCTACTGGCGCCCCGACGACGTCTTCCCGTGGCTCCTGAACATGATCGGCGCGGTGATCCTGGTCGTCTGGATCTTCATCGCGGTCTCCCAGCTGATCCTGCGCAGGCGGACGGAGCGCGAGGCACCGGACCGGCTCGTCGTCCGGATGTGGCTCTTCCCGGTCCTGACGATCGTGGCGCTGGTGGCCATGGCCGGCATCTTCGTCCTGATGCTGCGCCAGCCCGACACACGCGACCAGCTGCTGGCGACCGGCGTGCTCACCGCGGTGCTGATCGTGACCGGCCTCGTGCGGCAGAAGCGGGCGGAGCGGCGCGCGCCGGCCGGGAGCTGAGCGCACGGGCCCGGCCCACCGCGACGCGCCTCAGACCGCCCCGGCCCGCAGGAGCACCTCACCCGCCTCCGTGCGGAAGTAGAGCACCGAGCGGCCCGACCTGCGGCGTCCGGTCAGGCCCGCGTCCAGCAGCACCTTCAGGTGGCGGCCCACCGATCCCAGCCCCTGACCGGTCAGCGCCACCAGTTCCGTGGTGCTCCTGGGGCGGTCGAGCAGCATGAGGACACCGGCCCGCGCGGGCCCGAGCAGTCGGCCGAGGCTGTCGGGGACGGCGGGCCGGTCCGCCTCGGACAGCGTGCCGGAACAGGCGTACACGACCGCGTACCGTCGCTCGGCGGCGTCCCAGGAGACCCAGCCCTGGCGTGGCGTGACGGGGACGAACACCAGCTGTACGCCGACGAGTTCACGGGGCGGGTAGGCGCGGGGGTTGACCTGGAGGCGGCTGCCGCCCAGCCAGCGCATGCCGGGGTTCAGCGTGTCCAGCGCGGCCGCCCAGCCGCCCTGGCTCAGCTGTCCCGCGCGCGCCACGATGTCCGCCTCGATGACCCGCCTGCGGCGCGGCCAGTCCGGGAGCACGATCCGCTCCCATACCCATTCCAGCAGGCCGGCGGCCCGTTGCGGCAGGTCGGGACGGTGGAGTTCAGCCGGGAGCGGCCCTCCCCCGGACACCTCCAGGTCGGCGCGGGCACCGTCGGGGGGCGTCTCGCGCACCCTGGCCAGGTCCTCGGCGAAGGTGGCCCCGTCGGTGGGTGTGGGCGTGAGGAAGTCCGCGTTCCAGTGGCCGCCGAGGCCGGTGCGCACGAGCCGCGCGGTGACCGGGTCTCCCGCGAGAAGCTCCCGGTAGGCGGGCCTGTGGGTGTCGAACCACGCGCGTTCGGCCGGATTGGCGGCCACTCCGCGCTCCAGGCTCTGGAGCGTCGCCGTGGTCTCGGACAGCTCCGACACGACGAAGCGCCCGGCGGCCAGGGTGTCCGCGTTGACCTGCCACCAGCCCATGGTTTCGCCTCCGCGCGAAACAGTAACGGCTGTGCGGGACCGCGGCCGAGACTCCCCGGCATGCTCACCTACCGGGAAGTGTTCCGTGTGCCGCAGTTCGGGCCCCTCTTCGCGACGAGCGCGCTTCAGGCCGCCGCCTCGACGACGAGCGGGCTGGCTCTGGGCGTCCTCGTGTTCACCACGACCGGGTCGCCGCTGCTCTCCGCGCTCTCCATGTTCGGCGCCTCACTCGCCCAGTTGATCGGCGCGACCCTGCTGATGTCGGCGGCCGACCGGCTCCCGCCGCGCGGAGCGCTGAGCGGCGCGGCGCTCGCCTTCGGTGTCGGCACCGCCGTCCTCGCGGTCCCCGGGCTGCCGCTGCCGCTGGTGTTCGCCGTCGTCCTGGGCGAGGGGGCCGTCGCGGCCGTGATCGGCGGGGTGCGGTACGGACTGCTCAACGAGGTGCTGCCCAAGGACGCCTTCCTGCTGGGGCGTTCGGTGCTCAACATGTGCGCCGGCTCCATGCAGGTCTGCGGCTACGCGGCCGGTGGCGTCCTGGTCGCCCTGGTGTCCCCGCGCGGCACACTGCTCGTGGCGGCGGCCCTGTACGTGGCCGGTGCCGCAGCCGCCCGGTTCGGTCTCGCGCGCCGTGCGCCACGGGCGGCCGGGCGGCCGTCGGTGGGCGGGACCTGGCGGACCAACGCGCTGCTGTGGTCCTCGGCCCCCCGACGGCGGGTGTACCTCTCGCTCTGGCTGCCCAACGGGCTGGTCGTCGGCTGCGAATCGCTCTTCGTGCCCTACCGGCCGGACCGGGCGGGGCTGCTCTTCGCCTTCGCGGCCCTGGGGATGCTGGCCGGGGACACGGTGACGGGACGGTTCGTGCCCGCACGGTGGCGTGGACGGCTGGGCACACCGCTGCTCCTGCTGCTGGCCGCGCCCTATCTGCTGTTCGTGCTCCGCCCGGCGCTGCCCCTGGCCCTGCTCCTGACGACGGTCGCCTCCACCGCCTTCTCGGCGAGTCTGGTGTTCCAGGAGCGTCTGATGGCGCTGACCCCGGACGCGATGACGGGCCAGGCCCTCGGCCTGCACTCCTCCGGGATGCTCGCGATGCAGGGCGTGGCGGCCGCACTCGCGGGCGCCATCGCCCAGCGGTCCTCGCCCGCGACGGCGATCACGGTGATGGCGGCGGCTTCCGTCGTGGTGACGCTGGCCCTGGCGCCGGGGCTGCGGCGGGACCGCGCGGGGGCGGCGCCGCCGCAGGTGACCGTCACCTGAGATCCAGCTCCAGCAGCGGCAGTTCGCGCCCCGGGATCGAGCCGGAAGGGGTGGCGCCGATCCGCACCGCGCCCATGGCCGTGTAGAAGGGCTCGGCGTTCGGGTCGGCGTCGATGGTGAGCCGTACGAAGCCCATGCGGCGGGCGCGCGCCGTGGTGTGGTCGAACAGGAGCCGGCCCACGCCCCGGCCGATGGTGTCAGGCTCGACGAACATCATGGCGAGTGCGCCCTCGGGCGGTTCCCCGGCCAGGGTGGTGAAGCCCAGCACGCGGCCGTCCTCCTCCGCGACCACCGCGCGCCCGCCGGCCGTGTCGCCCGGGCGGACGGTCAGTTCGTCGCGGCAGGCGGCCATGAACGCCTCGTCGTAGCCCCAGTGGGCCTTGGACCGCAGGGCCAGCCCGGTGAGCGCCGCGGCCTCCCCGGGCAGCCCCGGTCGTAACTCCATGCCTTCCTCCTCCGTCACCTGCCGAGTACCGTACGCGTGGCCGTACATGAGACAGCAAGGTTCCGTCCGCCCCGGCGTGACCCCGTGTGGCTTCGGTGGTCGCTCCGCGCCCACCGAGGAGCCCGCATGGCTTTCCAGCACCCGCGCCGCCGATCGATCCTCCTGGCGACAGCTGCCGTCTCCGCCGCCGCCGTGCCCCCCGCGGCCTCCGCCGCCGACCGGCAGGGCGGCAGGAGAGGCCCGCTCGTCATCGGTCACCGGGGCGCCGCCGGGTGGCGGCCCGAACACACCGCGTCCGCCTACACCTTCGCGGTCCGGGCCGGGGCCGACTGGATCGAGCCCGACCTGGTCCCCACGAAGGACCACGTCCTGGTGGTGCGTCACGAGAACGAGATCTCCGGCACCACGGACGTGGCCCGGCACCCCGAGTTCGCCGGACGCCGCACCACGAAGACGGTGGACGGCCGCGCCGTCACCGGCTGGTTCACCGAGGACTTCACTCTCGCCGAGCTGAAGACGCTGCGGGCGGTGGAGCGGCTCCCTCTGGTCCGCAACCGCAACACCGTCTTCGACGGCCGCGAGCAGATCATGACCTTCCAGGAGGTCGTCGACCTGGCCCGCGCCCTGTCGAAGGAGCACGGCCGCCGGATCGCGGTCTTCCCGGAGACCAAGCACCCGACGTACTTCCGCTCGGTCGGCCTGCCCCTGGAGCCGGAACTCATCAGGCTGGTGCGCCGCGACCGGCTCACCGCACGCGACTGCGTCGTCCAGTCCTTCGAGCCGTCCAGCCTTCGCGAGGTGGCCGCCGCACGCCTCGGTCTCCCGCTGTGGCAGGCGCTGGGGACGAGCGGCGGACCGTACGGCCACCCGGTGACCTACGAGGAGATGAGGACGCCGGCGGGGCTGCGCGAGATCGCCTCGTACGCCGGATGGATCGGCCCTGACAAGTCCTCGCTGGTCCCCCCGCTCACCCTGCTGGAGGACGCCCACGCCGCCGGGCTGAAGGTGGGGGCCTACACCTTCCGCGCAGAGAACCAGTACCTCCCGGCCGAGTACCGGAAGGGCACCGCGCCGAACGACTTCGGTGACGCGTTCGCCGAGTACGCCTTCCACTTCGGCCGGGGCGTGGACGCCGTCGTGACGGACTTCCCCGATCTGGCGGCGGTCGCGCGCGACGCCCTCCGGCCCTGAGGCCTCTCGTCCGGATCGGGCCGGCTCGATCCGGACGAGAGGCCTAGGACGAACGACTGATCACCTCGGGGCCTTCCTCCTGCTAGCCTGCAATTGCGAAGGACTTGCAATAGCCACCAGGTAGCAGTTGGAGGGTTCGAACCCATGGCCACGTACACGCTTCCGGAACTCCCGTACGACTACGCGGCGCTCGAACCGGTCATCAATCCGCAGATCATCGAGCTCCATCACGACAAGCACCACGCCGCGTACGTCAAGGGTGCGAACGACACCCTGGAGCAGCTGGAAGAGGCCCGCGACAAGGAGGCCTGGGGTGCCGTCAACGGCCTCCAGAAGAACCTCGCCTTCCATCTGTCCGGCCACATCCTGCACTCGATCTACTGGCACAACATGACCGGTGACGGCGGAGGCGAGCCCCTCGCGGCGGACGGTGTGGGTGACCTGGCCGACGCGATCGCGGACTCCTTCGGTTCGTACGCCGGCTTCAAGTCCCAGCTGACGAAGGCCGCGGCCACCACGCAGGGCTCCGGCTGGGGCGTCCTGGCGTACGAGCCGGTCAGCGGCAAGCTGATCGTCGAGCAGGTCTACGACCACCAGGGCAACGTCGGTCAGGGCTCGGTCCCGGTCCTGGTGTTCGACGCCTGGGAGCACGCCTTCTACCTGCAGTACAAGAACCAGAAGGTGGACTTCATCGAGGCCATGTGGCGCGTCGTCAACTGGCAGGACGTGGCGAAGCGCTACGCCGCGGCCAAGGAGCGCGCGGACGTGCTGCTGCTCGCTCCCTGACCTGACGGAGACACCCGAGCGTCCTGCCTCGTGATCGTCTTCTCAACCTTCACCCGGCAGGCGGATCAACGGAGAACCCCCGCGAGGACGTGACTCGCGGGGGTTCTCCCATGCCGGGCGCGGGCTGTCAGATGTGGAAGACGGAGCCGATGAACTCCGAGAGCAGCCGTTCCTTGAGGGGCCCCGGCAGCGCGTCCAGCAGGACGAGTACGGGTGCCATCCGGCCGGGCAGCCCCGCGCCCTCGCCGAGACCGGCGAAGGCGAGCACGGCCGCGACCTCGTCCGGTCCGAGCGCCTGCGGGTCCAGCCCGGCCGCGAGTCCGGCGAGTCCCGGATCCACCGTCACCGGTTCCAGGGCGCGGGCCTTCGCCAGGGCGGCCCCGAGGTCGTCGAGCAGGGCGTCGACCTGGCCGACCGTCGCCGGGGTGAGGGTGAGGTGGAGGTTGGGCGGGAGGCCGTCGAAGGAGAGCTGCGGCTGGAGGTACCAGCCGAGCTCGCGCATCTCGTCGGCGAGATGGAGGAGCAGGCTCAGATCGGGGACGCCGCCGCTGTCCCGGGCGACGGTGAACGCGACGAGCCCGGCGGCGGGTTCACCGAGCACCTGTACACCCTCGCTCGCCCGCAGCCCCGCGAGCAGCCGGTCCGACGCCTCGGCGACCCGGCCCGCGAGCGCGGTGTAGCCCTCCTCGCCCACGTGTCGGAGGACCGCCCAGGCCTGCGCCAGCAGCCCGGCGGACTTGGTGCCCTGCACGGTCGGGTTGACGACCGGGTAACCGGGCCAGCCGGCGTGCGCGAAGTACTGGTGGCGGCGGAGCTCGGCGTCGCGGTGGAGGACCACGGAGGCGCCCTTGTCGGCGTACGCGTACTTGTGCAGGTCGACCGAGAGCGAGGTGACGCCGGGCACGGAGAGGTCGAAGGGCTCCACCTCGCGCCCGGCCCGCCGCAGATAGGGCAGGATCCAGCCGCCGATGCAGGCGTCGACGTGGCAGAGCACCCCGCGTGCGGCGGCCGCCGCGGCGATCTCGGCGACCGGGTCGACGACCCCGTGGGCGTACGAGGGCGCGGAGGCGACGACCAGCGCGGTGCGGTCGGTCAGGGCGGCGGCCATGGCGGTCGCGTCGGCGCGGAAGGTGACGGGGTCGACGGGTACGACGACCGGCGCCAGCCCCAGGTAGGCGGCGGCCTTGTGGAACGCGGCGTGGGCGGTGGACGGCAGCACCAGCTCGGGTCCGGTGATCCCGCGTACCGTCCGGGCGTGGTCGCGGGCGGTCTTGACGGCGAGCAGGATGCTCTCCGTGCCGCCGCTGGTGAACGTCCCCTGGGCGCCGGGGGCGCCGAGCAGGGCGGCGACCGCGCCGACCACGTCGTTCTCCAGACGGGCCACGCTCGGGAAGACCGTGGGGTCGAGTCCGTTGACCGTCGCGAACGCGGTGTACGCCTCGGCGGCCAGTTCGTCGAGGCCGTCGAGGCCCGCGTCGTAGACGTAGGCGAAGGTGCGGCCCCCACGGGTGGGCGCGTCCGCCCGGCGCAGGGCGCGCAGCTCGGCGAGCACCTCGGCGGCGGGGCGGCCGTCGGGCAGGGCGGGATCAGTCGGCACGGGCGGGCTCTTCCTGGAGGGGGCGGGACGCGGCGGGGGCCGCGCCGTAGCGGTGCAGCAGCAGGAGGCTCGCGGCGGCGAGCACGGCGGGCAACACGCTCATCCCGGCGGTGATCCCGGTCAGTGCCGCCTCCGGCTGGTCCACCTGGTGCGCGGCGTCGGAGGAACGGAAGCCGGTGACGGCCAGGACGAGGGCGAACACCCCGGCGCCCAGGGCGAAGGCGAGGGTCTCGGCCGCCGTCCACAGTCCCGTGAAGGTCGCCGCCCTGCGTCTGCCGGTGGTCACGGCGTCGGCGGCCAGGGTGTCCGCCAGCATCGTCAGGGGCAGCAACTGCAGCCCGGCGTAGGCGATCCCGACGAGGACGACCGCCGCGTAGCCGACGGCGGGGCCCGCGACGCCGGTGAAGGCGAGGAGCACCGCCCCCGCCGTGTAGAGCAGCGACGCGCACCACTGGGCGCACGTCACGCCCCTGCGGCGGGCCAGCCGGTTCCACAGCGGCATGAAGAGG
Source organism: Streptomyces sp. QL37 (assembly GCF_002941025.1). NCBI lineage: Bacteria > Bacillati > Actinomycetota > Actinomycetes > Kitasatosporales > Streptomycetaceae > Streptomyces > Streptomyces sp. QL37. The sequence goes on from NZ_PTJS01000001.1 coordinate 2,800,806, forward strand.
ACCAGCGGGCCGATCAGGCAGGCGAACAGCGGGGTGATCGCGGACGCCGAGCCGAGGGTGTACGTCGCGAAGTACTGGACGCCGGCGAGCATCACGCCGATCGCGAGCGCCTGGAGCGTCCACATCCCGGCCAGGTGGAGGAACGGCGCGCTGGAGCGGGCGGCGGCGAGCTGGGCCCGGAGGGTGGGTTCGGCCTCGCTGCGGGCGACCGCGGGGGCGCGGCGGGTGGCGGCCCACGCCCCGAACATGCCGAGGGCGAGCAGCACGGCGACGACGAGGCCCATGAGCCGGTAGCTCTCGGGCGTGTCGCCGTCGGCGTGCGCGATCGCGGGGGCCAGCGCCCCGGAGAGCAGGATGGCGACGCCGAGGAACCCCACGCGCCAGCCGAGGACGCGGCCGCGTTCGTGCGGGTCCTCGGTCATCTCGGCGGGCATCGTCACGTACGGCACCTGGAAGACGGCGTACGCGGTGGCGGCGAGCAGGAACAGCACGGCGACGTAACCGGCTGCCGGGGCACCCCGCAGCGGCGGCGCGGCGAAGATCAGCGCGAAGAGCGGCGGCAGGGTGCAGGCGCCGATCAGCAGGAACGGCCTGCGCGGCCCCCCGCGCAGCCGACTGCGGTCGGAGAGAGCGCCTACCAGCGGATTGATGAGGACGTCCCAGGCCTTGGGCAGGAAGACGGCGGCGCCCGCGACGGCGGCGGGCACGGCGAGGACGTTGGTGAGGTAGTAGAGCAGGATCAGGCCGGGCACGGTGGCGAAGGTGCCGGTGCACAGGGAGCCGAGGCCGTAGCCGATCCGCACGGTGCGCGGCAGGAGCGGGGCCGCGGGGTGATCCGAACCGGCAGCTGGCATGGGCAGATCATGAAGGACGGTTCGCGCGGTCGGCAATACCCGGGAGCCGGGGTCCTGCGTCCCTCCGGGGACGGTGCCAGACTGGCAGGGTGGCGGACACCGGACGGCGGACGGACCGGCGCTTGGAGCAGGCCATCCTGGAGCTGCTCGAGCGCCGTGGTCCGACCGCGACGATCTGCCCCTCCGATGCCGCGCGGGCGGTGTACGAAGGGGACGGGGACGGCTGGCGCGCCCTCATGGAGCCGGCCCGCCGCGCCGCCCGGCGGCTGGTCACGGCCGGCGAGGTGGAGATCACCCAGGGCGGCCGCCCCGTCGATCCGGACGACGCCCGCGGCCCGGTCCGTATCCGCCGCGCCGGCTGACCCGCCCGGTGCGGGCCCGGAACGGGGAGCCCGCACCGGCGGACGGGGTGGCGAGCTGCTGTCATTTGGGTGTACGGGAGTGAGGCGGTGGCGTTCGCGCACCGTGGTGTCGAGTGGGCCGACCGCGTCGAAGCCAACCGGGCTGTCGCCTGCCGCATCCACCTGGATGTGGAGCGGGGCCGTCGGTATCCGACCGCGTCCTGGCAACGCCCGATCGTGCGGACACTGCCGTGGAGGCGGCCCGCCCCGGGGCGTGATCGGCGTCGACACCACGCCGATCACGCGGAAGACGCTGGTCGAGCCCCGTCGCGGAATGTCCCGTCATGATGCCGCCGGTGTCGGGATCGGGCGACGCGCTCCCGGACACCCGATCAGGCGTCGGACGGCACCGCCCCCACACGACCGGCGTGATCGTGTGGGGCATCGGACCGTCCAGGCCTCACCAGGCGCACGAGAGCGTGAGGGAACCCGCCCACCCGCGACGGACCACGCCCTCGGAGGCGTGCCGCCGAACGGGACGCGAAAGCGGCAACCCGGCGCATCCGGCACCGTTCGGGATGCGCCCGGAACACATGGGTCCAGGACCCACTCATGCACCCGGGACAGGAACGGTCAGTCGAAGACCGGGCCCTGCGTGCGGGTCCGCTTGATCTCGTAGAAGCCGGGGATCGAGGCCACCAGCAGGGTGCCGTCCCAGAGCTTCGCGGCCTCCTCGCCCTTCGGGGCGGGGGTGACGACCGGGCCGAAGAAGGCGATCTGCTCACCGTCGGCGCCGGGCACGGCGATGACCGGGGTGCCGACGTCCTGGCCGACCTTGTCGATGCCCTCCTGGTGGGAGGCGCGCAGCTCCTTGTCGTACGCGTCGGAGTCGGCGTACTCCAGGAGCTCGGCCGGCAGGCCGACGTCGGCGAGCGCGCCCGCGATCGCCTCGCGGGTGGGGCCCTCGCCGTTGTTGTGGATGCGGGTGCCGAGGGCCGTGTACAGCGGGCCGACGATCTCGTCGCCGTGCTTCTGCTGGGCGGCGACGACGACGCGGACCGGCGCCCAGGCCTGGGTGCGCATCATGTCCTGGTACTCCTCGGGCAGCTCGTCGAGCCGGGGCTCGTTGAGCACGGCCAGGCTCATCACATGCCAGCGCACCTCGACGTCGCGGACCTTCTCGACCTCCAGCATCCAGCGGGAGGTCATCCAGGCCCAGGGGCAGAGCGGGTCGAACCAGAAGTCGGCCGGGACCTTGCCGGCGGCCGTGCTGTTCTCGGGCATGTCTCTCCTCATGAGGTCGGGTCTGCACCTGTGAGCCGGAACACCACGGGGCCCTCCCGCCATTCCCGCGCGCGGGCGCCGAGGGCCGCATGGGAGGATCAAAGGTCTTCGATCGAGACACAAAGGAGTGCTCCGTGCCCGGTGAGAACCTGTCCCGCGACGAGGCCCGCGAGAGGGCCGAGCTGCTGACCGTCGACGGTTACGAGGTCGCCCTCGACCTCCGCTCCGCCGTCGGTGAGCCCGACGGGGGCGACGAGGCCGGTCCGCGCACCTTCCGCTCGCAGACCACGATCCGCTTCCGCGCCGGCCGTGCCGGAGCCTCGACCTTCGCCGATCTGATCGCCCCGGCCGTGGACGCGGTGACGCTGAACGGCAAGGATCTGGACCCCGCGGCCGTCTTCGACGGCGCCCGTATCGCTCTGGAGGACCTCGCCGAGGGCGAGAACGTCCTGGTCGTCGACGCGCGTTGCGCGTACAGCCGGACCGGCGAGGGCATGCACCGCTTCGTCGATCCGGAGGACGGCGAGGTCTACCTCTACACGCAGTACGAGCCGGCCGACGCGCGCCGGGTCTTCGCCAACTTCGAGCAGCCCGATCTCAAGGCGCCCTACCGCTTCGAGGTGACGGCGCCGGAGGGCTGGCGGGTCTGGAGCAACGGCGCGGAGGAGTCGCAGGAGGGTGAGGTCCACCGGTTCGCCGAGACGCTGCCGATCTCGACGTACATCACGGTGGTCGTCGCGGGGCCCTACCACTACGTGAGCGACCTCTACACCCGTACGTTCGACGGGGGCACCTCCCAGGCCGGAGGCTCCGGGGGAGGTACGAAGCTGGAGATCCCGCTCGGCGCGATGTGCCGCAAGGGTCTCGCGCGCCACTTCGACGCCGACGACGTCTTCCGGATCACCAAGCAGGGCCTGGACTTCTTCCACGACAACTTCGACTACCCGTACCCCTTCGGGAAGTACGACCAGGCGTTCGTGCCGGAGTACAACCTCGGCGCGATGGAGAACCCGGGCCTCGTCACCTTCCGCGAGGAGTACATCTACCGCGGAAAGGTCACCTCGGCCTCCTACGAGCGCCGCGCCAACGTCATCCTGCACGAGATGGCGCACATGTGGTTCGGCGACCTGGTCACCATGCAGTGGTGGGACGACCTGTGGCTGAAGGAGTCCTTCGCCGACTTCATGGGGACGTTCTCGATGGTCGAGGCGACCCGTTTCGCCAACGGCTGGATCACCTTCGCCAACAACCGCAAGGCCTGGGCCTACCGGGCCGACCAGCTGCCGTCCACGCACCCGATCACGGCCGACATCCGTGACCTGGAGGACGCCAAGCTGAACTTCGACGGGATCACGTACGCCAAGGGCGCCTCGGTGCTCAAGCAGCTCGTGGCCTACGTCGGACGGGACGCGTTCCTGGAAGGCGCGCGCCGCTACTTCAAGCAGCACGCGTACGGCAACACGCAGCTGGGCGATCTGCTCTCGGTGCTGGCCGAGACGTCCGGGCGCGACATGACGGTCTGGTCGCAGGCGTGGCTGCAGACGGCGGGGGTCAACTCCCTGACGCCGACGGTGACGTACGACGGGGAGGGCAGGATCGCGGAGCTCTCCGTGACCCAGGAGGCCGCCGCCTCCCACCCGGGGCTGCGCCCTCACCGGGTCGCGGTGGGCCTGTACCGGCTGACCCCGGACGGTGAACTGGTGCGGTACGCCCGCGCCGAGACCGATGTCGCCGGCGAGCGGACCGTGGTCGCGGAGCTGGCCGGGAGCGAGAGGCCCGACCTGGTCCTGGTCAACGACGACGACCTCACCTACTGCAAGGTCCGCCTCGACGAGGGGTCCCTGACCACCCTGCGCGAGCACCTCGGTGACATCACCGATCCCCTGGCCCGGGCGCTGTGCTGGTCGGCCCTGTGGAACCTGACGCGGGACGCGCTGCTGCCGGCCCGGGACTTCGTCGCGCTGGTGCTGGCGCACGCGGGCCGTGAGAGCGACATCGGTGTCCTCCAGATGCTGCACGCCTGGGCGCAGTCGGCGCTGGTGCACTACGCCGCGCCGGCCTGGCGCGAGGAGGGCGGCCGGGCGCTGGCCGAGGGCGCGCTGGCGGAGCTGCGGCGGGCGGAGCCGGGCAGCGAGCACCAGCTGACGTGGGCGCGGTTCTTCGCCGCCGTCGCGGCTTCGGACGCGGACTTCCGGCTGCTGGGCGAACTGCTCGACGGCTCGGCCGTGATCGACGGCCTGGACGTCGACCAGGAGCTGCGGTGGGCGTTCCTGTCCCCGCTGGCCGCGCACGGCAAGGCCGACGAGGCGGCCGTGGACGCCGAGCTCGCCCGGGACGACACTGCGTCCGGCAAGCGGCACCACGTGCGGTGCCTGGCCTCGCGCCCCTCGGCGGCGGTCAAGGCGCAGGCGTGGGCGACGGTCGTGGAGTCGGACAAGCTGTCCAACGCGCTCGTCGGCGCGACGATCGCGGGCTTCGGGCAGCCGTCGCAGCGGGAGCTGCTGGCGCCCTACACGGCGTCCTACTTCGAGGCGATCGAGCGGGTCTGGGCCGAGCGTTCCATCCAGATCGGCATGGACGTGGTCAAGGGCCTGTTCCCCGGGCTGCAGGACGACCCGGCGACCCTCACCGCGACCGACGCGTGGCTGACCTCGCACCCGGACGCGGCACCGGCGCTCCGGCGGCTGGTCCTGGAGGCGCGGGACGACCTGGCACGGGCGCTGCGGGGCCAGGAGCGCGACGCGGCGGCGTGAGATTCCGGCGCGCGCCCCGCACACGTGTGTGGGGCGTGCGCCGCACAATCCCCGTCGCGACCACCCTTTTCGGCATTCGAACTGCCGTGCTTTAGGACGGCGTTGTCCTGGAATGTCGACGGACGTGTAACACGGGTTATCCCACCGCGAGCCTGCGGGAACGTCCCGGGCATGAACCGGAACACCCCGCTCTCCCAGCGCCCCGTCCACGAAGTGACCCACCGCGTGCGGTCCGCCGCGCAGCTGCGTTCCCAGGGCGTCACCGCCGCGCAGACCGCGGCCCAGTGCCTGCCCGGCGGCCCGTGGCAGCAGCTGCTCCCCGGCGTGTACCTGCTGCACCCGGCACCGCCCACGAACGACGACCGGGTGCGCGGCGCCCTCCTGTACGCGGGGCGGCCTCCGGCGGGCGCCCGCCGGACCGTTCCCGACCGGTCGGGGCCCGGCTACGGGGAGGCCATGGTCACGGGCCTGGCGGCGCTGGCCCTGTACGGCTTCACGTCCGCTCCCCCGGTGATCGCCCTGCACCGGATCGACGTGCTGGTGCCGCGCACCAGGCGGCTGCGCTCCACCCGCTTCGTCCAGGTCACCAGGGCCGCGGTCCTGCCCCGGCCGCAGCGCCGGCTCGGGGTGCCGCTGGCTCCCGTGGAGCGGGCGCTCGCCGACGCCGTGGCCTCGCTCGCGGACGCCTCGACGGTGCGCCGCATCCTGACGGAGGCGGTGCGTGGCGGGCACTGCGAACCGGCCTCGGTCGTACGGGAGCTGAACGACGCCAAGCTGCTGGGGCGCGCGCACGTGGCGGACGCGGTGGACGCGCTGCTCGTCGAGGGCCGCGCGATGGCGGAGGGCCGGCTGTACGAGATGGTGCGCACCCACGGCCTGCCCCAGCCGCTGTGGAACGTGGAGCTGTCGCTGCCGGGCGGCGGCTTCCTGGGAGGGGTGGACGCGTACTGGCCGGAGCAGGCGGTCGCGCTGGAACTGGGCACCCGCTCGCCCCGGGAGGAGCACGTCGCCTTCGCCGCCGAACGGGAACACCTGGAGCGGCTCGGGGTGACGGTGGTGCGGGTGACCCCGACGCAGCTGCGCGACTCGACGGATCAGCTGTCGGTGGTGCTGCGTACGGCGCTGATGGCGGCCGAGGACCGTGAACCGGCCGCGTACGTGGTGGTCCTGCCCCGGTGAGCCCCGGCGCGTGGCGCAATGGCCCCGGTGGCGGATCTACGCCATGTCACTTTCTCGTCCCCGCCAACTCTCCACAAACCCCTGTCATTTACGAAAGGCTGAGCGGTCATCGGGTACCGAATTCCGGACTCTCTCTTTCTTTCACAAAACAGGGATGCTGATGACCAAGGAATCCCCCAGCTCCATACCCGGGGCGAGACGCGCGGCACGCATCGCGGCCGCGGCCGGTCTGGCGGCCGCGCTGGCCGCCACCGGCGCGGCCCCGGTCTTCGCCGCCGACGACCCGGTGGCTTCCCCCGTGAAGCCCGCCGCCGCGAGTGCGAACGGCGACAAGCTGGGCGAGGCCGACGCCGATGTGCTGGCGAAGGCCGAGGCCAAGGGCGAGAAGAACATCACGATGATGGTCGCCACCACCCCCGGTGCGACCGAGAAGGTCGCCGACCAGTTGGACGCCGTCAAGGGGTCCGTGCTGGGGCAGACGTACGACAAGCTCGGCTACGTCCGGGCGACGGTGCCGACCGCGACCGCCGAGGCCACCATCAAGGCGGCGCAGAAGCTGTCCTCGGTCCAGGGCATCGATCTCAAGCAGGAGATCAAGCTGGACGACCCGACGCCCACGGGCGACCGGGCCGCCGGGGCGAAGCAGCAGAAGACCACGGGCGGTTACGCGGCGCCGAACAGGAAGACCCCGGCGAAGAACCCGTACAACCCGTCCTTCGAGACGGGCGCGGTCGACTTCGTCGAGCAGCACCCGAAGGCGGACGGCCGCGGGATCACCATCGGTGTCCTGGACTCCGGTGTCGACCTCGGTCACCCCGCGCTGCAGAAGACCACCACCGGCGAGCGCAAGATCGTCGACTGGGTCACGGCCACCGACCCCGTCAGCGACGCCGACGGCACCTGGCTGCGGATGGACCAGGCGGTGAGCGGCCCGACGTTCACGAACGGCGGCACGACGTACTCCGCGCCGAAGGGCTCGTACGCCTTCCGCGTCTTCAAGGAGTCCGCCACCCGTGGCGGCGACATGGCGGGCGACCTCAACCGCGACGGTGACACCACCGACCAGTGGGGCGTGCTGTACGACCCGGTCACCGGCACCACGCGGGTCGACCTGAACGGCAACGCGGACTTCGGCGACGACACCGTCCTGAAGCCGTACAAGGACAAGCACCAGGTCTCCTACTTCGGTGAGGACGACCCGCGGACCGACGTCGTCGAGCGCATCCCGTTCGTCGTCGAGACCCGCAAGGACGTCGTCCTGGACGCGGCCGGCAACACGGCCGACTACGTCAGCATCGGGGTCATCCAGAGCGAGCACGGCACGCACGTCGCGGGCATCACCGCGGCCAACGGCCTGTTCGGCGGCAAGATGAACGGCGCGGCGCCCGGCGCCAAGGTCGTCTCCTCGCGCGCCTGCACCTGGTCCGGCGGCTGCACCAACATCGCGCTGACCGAGGGCATGATCGACCTCGTCGTCAACCGCGGCGTCGACGTCGTGAACATGTCGATCGGCGGCCTGCCGCCCCTCAACGACGGCAACAACGCCCGCGCCGAGCTCTACAAGCGGCTCATCGACATCTACGGCGTCCAGCTGGTCATCTCGGCCGGCAACGACGGTCCGGGCGTCAACACCATCGGTGACCCCGGCCTCGCCGACCACGTCATCTCGGTCGGCGCGTCCATCTCCAAGGAGACCTGGGCCGCCAACTACGGCTCGAACGTCACCAAGAAGTACGACATGCTGCCCTTCTCCTCGCGCGGTCCGCGTGAGGACGGCGGCTTCGCGCCGATCCTGACGGCCCCCGGCGCGTCCATCAACACCACCCAGACCTGGATCCCGGGCGGTCCGGTCAAGGAGGCGGGCTACTCCCTCCCCGCCGGTTACTCCATGCTGCAGGGCACCTCGATGTCCTCGCCGCAGGCCGCCGGTGCGACGGCGCTGCTGCTGTCCGCCGCGAAGCAGAAGCACATCGAGCTGCCGCCTGCCGATCTGCGGACCGCGCTGACCAGCACCGCCACCCACATCAAGGGTGTGCCCGCGCACGCCCAGGGCTCCGGTCTGATCAACATCGTCGGTGCCTGGAAGCAGATCGAGAAGAAGGGCGCCGCGGCGCACGAGTACACCGTGAAGGCCCCGGTCGACACCGCGATCGACTTCGCGCTGAAGACCCCGGGCTTCGGCACCGGCCTGTACGACCGTGAGGGCGGCCTGAAGGCCGGCCAGAAGAAGTCGTACGACGTCACCGTCACCCGCACCACGGGTCCGGACAAGGCCGTGAAGCACAAGCTGTCCTGGAAGAACAACGACGGCACCTTCTCGCTGACCGGCCCGAGCACCGTCTCGCTGCCGCTCGGCAAGCCGGTGACCGTCAAGGTCCAGGCCAAGCCCCGCACGGCGGGCGTCCACAGCGGGATCCTGGTGGTGGACGACGCGAAGACCATCGGCGTGGACCAGCAGATCCTCTCCACGGTGGTCGTCGCCAAGGACCTGGTGAAGCCGGGTTACTCGTTCTCGACGTCCGGCTCGGTGCAGCGCAACGGCACCACGTCGTACTTCCTGAACGTCCCGGAGGGCGCCGAGACCCTCGAGGTCGCGCTGAGCGCCCTGCGCTCGGGCAGCCAGACGCGGTTCATCTCCATCCACCCCTACGGGGTCGCGGTGGAGGACAGCTCCACGGTCTACTGCTACCCGAACTACGAGAACCCGGCCAACACCTGCCGCCCGGACACGCGCTCCTACAAGGACCCGCAGCCCGGCGTCTGGGAGATCGAGGTCGAGTCCCGCCGCACGTCGCCGCTGCTGGACAACCCGTACAAGCTGGACGTCTCGCTGCTGGGCGCCTCCTTCGACCCGGCGGTGCAGACCATCGCCGAGGCGAAGATCGGCACCCCGGCCGCGGTGGACTGGACGGTCACCAACAACGCGGGCGACCTGGAGGGCTCCCTCAAGGGCGGCTCGCTGGGCTCGGCCGACGTCGAGCGCCCGTCGATCTCCACCGGCGGCGAGTACACCAGGACGGTCACCATCGGTGAGGGCGTCGAGAAGCTGGACGTCGCGATCGGCAACACCTCGGACGCCAACGCCGACATCGACCTGTACGTCTACCGGGGCGCCACCGAGGTCGGCGCCTCGACGACGGCGGGCTCCGAGGAGTCGGTCAGCCTGGTGAACCCGGCGGCCGGCACCTACACCGTCGTCATCGACGGCTACTCGGTCCCGGCCGGGACCACCGAGTACGACTACCGCGACGTGTACTACGCACCGTCGCTCGGTGAGATCAAGGTCGACGAGTCCAAGGCCGTGAACCTGGCCAACGGTGCGTCCGCCCAGGTCGGGGCCGAGGTCGTGGTCGCCGGAGCGGCTCCCGAGGGCCGGCAGTTCTTCGGCGAGGTCCAGCTGGTGAACGCCCGCGGGACCGCGGCGGGCACCGGCAGCGTCGTGATCGAGAAGGTCGCGCCGTAACCACCGCGGACGTGTGATCCGCACGACACGCGCGGACTGTGGGGCGGGGGCTCGCAAGGGCTCCCGCCCCACAGCTCTGTGCGCGTCCCGTCCGCCTGCCGGACAATGGATTGGACAAGGAAGCCAGGGACATACGCATCATGGACCGGCAATCGTGCCCGTTCGCATCTGTGAGGGAGTTCCAGTGAAGGTCGGAATCGTCGGCGCCACCGGTCAGGTCGGCACAGTCATGCGCAGGATCCTGGCCGAGCGGAAGTTCCCCGTCGCCGAGCTGCGGCTCTTCGCGTCCGCGCGTTCCGCGGGCTCCACCATCGCTTACGAGGGCACGGACATCACGGTCGAGGACGCCTCCACGGCCGACTACACCGGGCTCGACATCGTGCTGTTCTCCGCCGGCGGCGCGACCTCGAAGGCGCTGGCCGAGAAGGTCGCCTCCCAGGGTGCCGTCGTGATCGACAACTCCTCCGCCTGGCGTAAGGACCCCGAGGTCCCGCTGGTGGTCTCCGAGGTCAACGCGCACGCGATCAGGAACCGCCCCAAGGGCATCATCGCCAACCCGAACTGCACCACGATGGCCGCCATGCCGGTGCTGCGCCCCCTGCACCAGGAGGCGCAGCTCGACGCGCTGACCGTGGCGACCTACCAGGCGGTGTCCGGTTCCGGTGTCGCCGGTGTCGCCGAGCTGCACGGCCAGGCGTCCAAGGTCGTCGCGGACGCGGACAAGCTGACGCACGACGGCGACGCGGTCGACTTCCCCGAGCCTGCCGTCTACAAGCGCCCGATCGCCTTCAACGTGCTGCCGCTGGCCGGCTCGATCGTCGACGACGGTTCCTTCGAGACCGACGAGGAGCAGAAGCTCCGCAACGAGTCCCGCAAGATCCTGGAGATCCCGGAGCTCAAGGTCTCCGGCACCTGCGTCCGGGTCCCGGTCTTCTCCGGCCACTCCCTCCAGATCAACGCCCGTTTCGCCCGTCCGATCAGCGTCGAGCGCGCCTACGAGCTGCTGAAGGACGCCGAGGGCGTCGAGCTCTCCGAGATCCCGACCCCGCTCCAGGCGGCCGGCAAGGACGCCTCCTACGTGGGCCGTATCCGCGCCGACGAGACCGTCGAGCACGGTCTCGCGCTGTTCGTCTCCAACGACAACCTGCGCAAGGGCGCCGCGCTCAACGCGGTCCAGATCGCGGAGCTGGTGGCGGCGGAGCTCAAGGGCTGAGCCGTCGTACGGCGAAGGGGTGGCCACCGGAGTCCGGCGGCCACCCCTTCGGCGATGTGCCGGGCAGCTCGTGCGGCGGATCCACGGTGATCGCCATCGCACCGTTCTGCCGGAAGAGTCCGGTCCCCGGGTCCCGCCGTCAGCCGGCCCGCACCTCGAAGTGGAAGCACCCGTACTCCACGGCCCGCACGTGCGCCAGCACCACCTCGGGGTCGGCGAAGGCCTCCGCCAGCGCCTCGTCGAAGCCCCGCTCCTCGTCGGCCGGGATCTCCAGCAGCCGGCCTCCGACGATCCTGCCGTCCGCGTCGTAGCGCCGGACCGTGCGCAGCGCGCCCGCCCGCGAGAACGGGTAGCCGGTCCGGTCCGCCGCCGGGCCGTCGCACTCCTCGGCGTGGATGAAGACGGGGCCCTGCTCGTCGTACGCACCCGGGTGCGCCCGGGTCTCCGCGGCCCAGCGCCGCAGCGGCGCGTACGACACGAGGGCGATCCTCTCCCCGGCCCGTGCGCCACGCAGGCAGCAGCGGAGGGGTTCACCGCCCTCCGTCGCCGTGTACGGGACGCGGGGACGTCCGGCGTCGTCGGCCGTGCGGAGCTCCTTCAGAACGTCCGGCCCGACGGGTCGTGCCTCGTAAGTGGTCATGATCCGAGGATGGCCCGATCGACTCAACCGGTCCGGCGGAAAACGGACATCGCGCTGGGCCCGCCCCACGTGGAAGGATGGCCAAAAACGTCGCATATCAAGGAGATGACCGCGTGCCTGGCACGAATCTGACCCGCGAAGAGGCACAGGAGCGGGCGCGCCTGCTGACCGTGGACGCGTACGAGATCGACCTCGACCTCTCCGGCGCGCAGGAGGGCGGCACCTACCGGTCCGTCACCACCGTGCGCTTCGACTCCGCCGAAGCGGGTGCGGAGACCTTCATCGATCTGGTCGCCCCCGCGGTGCACGACATCGTGCTGAACGGCAAGGACCTGGACATCGCCGCCGTCTTCCGGGACTCCCGGATCACGCTGAAGCATCTCCGGGCCGGCGCCAACGAGCTGAAGGTCGTCGCCGACTGCTCGTACACGAACACCGGCGAGGGGCTGCACCGGTTCGTCGACCCCGTCGACGAGCAGGCCTACCTGTACACCCAGTTCGAGGTCCCGGACGCCCGCCGGGTGTTCGCGAGCTTCGAGCAGCCCGACCTGAAGGCCACCTTCCGGTTCACCGTGAAGGCGCCGTCCGGCTGGACCGTGATCTCCAACTCGCCGACCCCTGAACCCGAGGGCGACGTCTGGTCCTTCGAGCCGACTCCGCGCATCTCCACGTACATCACGGCCCTGATCGCCGGTCCGTACCACGCGGTGCACAGCAGCTACGAGAAGGACGGCCAGTCCGTGCCGCTGGGCATCTACTGCCGGCCGTCGCTCGCCGAGTACCTGGACGCGGACGAGATCTTCGCGGTCACGCGGCAGGGCTTCGAGTGGTTCCAGGAGAAGTTCGACTACGCGTACCCGTTCGCCAAGTACGACCAGCTCTTCGTCCCCGAGTTCAACGCCGGGGCGATGGAGAACGCGGGCGCGGTCACCATCCGCGACCAGTACGTGTTCCGCTCGAAGGTCACGGACGCGGCCTACGAGACGCGCGCCGAGACCATCCTCCACGAGCTGGCCCACATGTGGTTCGGCGACCTGGTCACCATGGAGTGGTGGAACGACCTCTGGCTGAACGAGTCGTTCGCCACGTACACCTCCATCGCGTGCCAGGCGGACGCCGAGGGCTCCAGGTGGCCGCACTCCTGGACCACGTTCGCCAACTCCATGAAGACATGGGCGTACCGGCAGGACCAGCTGCCGTCGACGCACCCGATCATGGCGGACATCCAGGACCTCGACGACGTCCTGGTGAACTTCGACGGGATCACGTACGCGAAGGGCGCCTCGGTCCTGAAGCAGCTCGTCGCGTACGTCGGAAAGGACGCGTTCTTCAAGGGCGTGCAGGCGTACTTCAAGGCGCACGCGTTCGGGAACACGCGCCTGTCCGACCTGCTGGGCGCGCTGGAGGAGACCTCGGGCCGTGACCTGAGGACCTGGTCGAAGGCGTGGCTGGAGACGGCCGGCATCAACATCCTGCGCCCGGAGATCGAGACCGACGAGAACGGCCACGTCACCTCGTTCACCGTGCTCCAGGAGGCCCCCGCGCTCCCCGCCGGGGCCAAGGGCGAGCCGACGCTGCGCCCGCACCGGATCGCCATCGGCTGCTACGACCTCGACGCCGCCGGGAAGCTGGTACGCACGGACCGGATCGAGCTGGACGTCGACGGTGAGCGCACCACCGTGCCCTTCCCGGCCGGCACGGCGCGTCCGGCCGTCGTCCTGCTCAACGACGACGATCTGTCGTACGCGAAGGTCCGCCTCGACGAGGAGTCGCTGCGGGTCGTCACGGCGCACCTGGGTGACTTCACCGAGTCCCTGCCCCGCGCCCTGAGCTGGGCCTCGGCCTGGGACATGACGCGCGACGGCGAGCTGGCGACGCGCGACTACCTGGCACTGGTCCTCTCCGGGATCAGCAAGGAGACGGACATCGGCGTCGTGCAGTCGCTGCACCGCCAGGTGAAGCTGGCCCTGGACCTCTACGCCGCCCCGGAGTGGCGCGAGGCGGGTCTGAACCAGTGGACCGAGGCGACGCTCGCGCACCTGCGCGCGGCGGAGCCGGCCAGTGACCACCAGCTGGCGTGGGCCCGTGCCTTCGCCGCGACGGCGCGCAGCCCGCTCCACCTGGACGTGCTGCAGTCGCTGCTGGACGGCACCCAGGAGATCGAGGGCCTGGCCGTCGACACGGAGCTGCGCTGGGCGTTCGTGCAGCGCCTCGCCGCGACGGGCCTCATCGACGAGGAGGAGATCGCCGCAGAGTACGAGCGCGACAAGACGGCGGCGGGCGAGCGCCACGCGGCGTCCGCACGCGCGGCCCAGCCCTCCGAGGAGGCCAAGGCCGAGGCGTGGGCGTCGGTCGTCGAGTCGGACAAGCTGCCGAACTCCTTGCAGGAGTCGGTCATCGGCGGCTTCGTGCAGACCGACCAGCGTGAGCTGCTCGCTCCGTACACCGAGCGGTACTTCACGGCGGTCAAGGACGTCTGGGACTCGCGCAGCCACGAGATGGCCCAGCAGATCGCGGTCGGCCTCTACCCGGCCCTCCAGGTCTCGCAGGAGACCCTGGACGCGACCGACGCCTGGCTGGACTCGGCTCAGCCGAGTGCCGCGCTGCGCCGGCTGATGTCGGAGTCGCGCGCGGGCGTGGAGCGTGCGCTGAAGGCGCAGGCAGCGGACGCGGCGGCGGCCACCGCGTAGCGGGACCCGCACGGCGAGGGGGCGTCTCCGTCGGGAGGCGCCCCCTTCGTGGTGCTGCCAGGGGCTCAGCGGAGGCAGGCGGCGAGCAGGGCGATGTCGTCCGTCTTGCCCTTGCCGAACATCGACAGCAGGTGGTCGCACAGCTCCTCGACCTCTGCCGGTGCCCGGGAGAAGGTGCTGCTCAGGGCCTCCAGGCTCTCGTCGAGGTTTTCCCGGGGAACCTCGACGAGGCCGTCGGTCAGCAGCAGGAGTGTGGAGCCCTCCGGCACGTCGTGGCTCACGACCGGCGGGTGCGGCAGGTTGAGCCCGAGGAGCGGCCCGTGCTCGCTCAGGTAGCGGGTGGAACCGTCCGGGTGACGCAGCAGGGGCGGTATGTGGCCGGCGTTGGCCACCTGGATCCGCCGTTCGCCGGGTTCCACGAGTACGAGGCAGACGGTGACCGTCATGGACGGCCGCAGCCGCACCAGGAGGGCGTCCAGGTTCGTCAGGAGGGACTGCGGGGTGTGCCCCTCGATGGCGTAGGCCCGCAGGGCGTGCCGGATCTCGCCCATGATCATGGCGGCCTTGAGCGAGTGCCCGGCCACGTCCCCGATGGCGAGCAGCAGACCGGCCGGGGTCTGGATGGCCTCGTAGAAGTCGCCGCCGATCTCCGCGTCGTCGGCGGCGGGTTCGTAGCGTACGGCCATGTCCACACCGGGCACCTCGGGGAGCCTGTCCGGCAGGAAGCTGCGCTGGAGGGTGAGGACCAGCGCGTGCTCCTCGCTGCGGGTGCGCAGGGCTTCCAGGGCCAGCGCGCAGGCCTGCGCCAGCTGCGACAGGAGCTCGATGTCGTCGGTACCTGCCAGGGCCGTTGCGGCCACGGCGAAGGCGACGGCGGGCCGGCCCCGCTTCGTACGGGCGAGAGTCAGGGCGACCCCAGCGGGGAAGACGTCCGCCCGGCCGCCCCCCTCGTGGCCGGTGAGCGCTCGCCAGTCGGTGCCGGACAGGAGCACCGTCTCCGTCCCGGTCCGGTCGCCGAGCGCCCTCTCGGTCAGGACGTCCAGCAGCCGTGACTCCTCCCGGACGCCGGAGACCGACGGCTCCGCGCCCCCGGGGCGGGGGCTTGCCGCTCCGCCGCCCTCCGGGACCGTGGCGAGGTGGAGCGTCCGGTTGTCGGGGCTGAGTCCCACGGCGACGGCGGGCGACCCCATCAGCACGGCCGCACCGGCCGCGGCCGCGGCGACGAACGTCTCCCCGTCCTTGGCCGCGTAGACGGCCAGGGTGCTGCTGTTCAGAGCGGCCACGCGGGTGGCCAGCAGCTCCGCGCGGCGGCGGGCGCGGGCGTAGCGCAGCGCCGCGGTGACCGTGGCCAGCAGCTCGTCCGGTGCGATCGGTTCGGTGAGGTAGGCGTCGGCACCGCGGTGGAGCCCCTGGGTGCGGTCGCTCAGCTCGATGGCCGTGGCGGAGACGTGGATGACCGGCAGCGAGGCGGTCCGCGGGTCGGCCTTGATGTGCTCGCACACCTCGAAGCCGCTCATGTCGGGCAGCTTCACGTCGACGACGGCCAGTTCGGGCAGTTCGCCGTCGGGGGCGGTGGCGAGCAGGGCCAGGCCCTCCGTCCCGTCGGAGGCCTCCACCACCGTGTGGCCGGCCCGGCGGAGCCAGCTGCTGACGATGTAGCGGTTCGTGTCGTTGTCGTCGAGTACCAGCACCTTCGCGGCGGCGCTGTCCTGGGACAGGTGCGTACTCATGCGGTGTCGTCCTTCCGGTCCTCTTCCGGCAGGGCGGGCGTGACGTGTTCCGAGAAGGCCGCGACCAGCTTGGGCAGGGTCAGCGTCGCCTTCTCCAGAACCGCACGTGCGTGCGTGAGCCGGTCCCGGTCCAGGTCCTCGGCGGGCGTGGAGGTGAGGATGACGACCGGGACGTCGCACAGGCCGGGGTCCGCGGCGAGCTGTGCCAGTACGGCGTAGCCGTCGAGGTCGGGCAGGTGCAGGTCGAGCAGGACGGCGTTCGGACGCTCGTGGCGCACGGCGGAGCTCGCCAGGCCGCCCTCGCCCACCTCGACCACCCGTCCGGCGAGCTGGTCCAGGAGCGGGCGGATCGTGGCGCGGAAGGCGTCGTCGTCGTCCACGGTGACGAGGGCCGTCACCAGCGGTGCCGTCGTCCCCCGGTCCCCGTGCCCGGCGGGGGCCGGCCCGTCGGCGGGCAGCCGGACGGTGACCACGGTCCCGGATCCCGGGCTGCTGGTCAGCGAGAGGCGGCCGCCGAGGAGTTCGGTGAGCCGCCGCGCGTAGGGCAGGCCGAGGCCGGTGCCGGAGCGCCCGCGCTGGTGCGGGCCACGCACCTGGTAGAACTCCTCGAAGATCTGCTGCTGCTCCTCCTCGGGGATGCCGATGCCGGTGTCCGACACGGTGAAGACGACGTGGGCGCCCTCGGCGTCCTCCTCCCGCGTGACGTCGAGGCGTACGGTCCCGGCCGGTGTGAACTTCAACGCGTTGGACAGCAGGTTGCGCAGGATGCGGGCGAGCATGACCTCGTCGCTGACGATCCGCGCATCGGACTCGGCCACGATCAGTTCGGGAGCGCCCGGAGTCCCGTAGCCGCGCAGTGTGCCCCGCAGCTGGCCGAGCGCCACGCGCAGGTTCACCACCGCCCAGTTGGGCTCCAGGCGTCCGGACTCCGCCTTGGCGACGTCCAGGAGCTCGTCGACGAGGGCGAGCAGGGTGGCTCCCGAGGCGGAGATGAGGGAGATCTGCCGCCGCTGCTCCTCGTCGAGGCGCTCCACGTCGAATTCGAGCAGCATCCGGGCCAGGCCGACGACGGAGTTGACCGGCGTACGGAGTTCATGGCTGACGTTGGCCCAGAACCGGGTCTTGGCCTCACTCGCCTCGCGCAGCTGACGGGATTTGTCCTCGAGTTCGGCGTAGAGGGCCACGACGCCGCGGTTGGTCTCCTCCAGCTCCTCCGAGAGCTCGGAGTAGAGCGCCACCACCCCCCGGTTGGTCTCCTCCAGCTCCTCGTTCAGCCGGCGGAGCTCCTCGCGCTGCGCCCTGGACTCCTCCAGCGCGGCGATCAGGTCGCTGGTCTGCGCGCGGGTGTCCTCCAGCATGCTGGTGCCCTTGTGCGCCAGCAGGGCCTCCCTCGCCCGCTGGACAGCCTCGGCCGTCCGGGCTCCCCCGGCGAGCTGCTGCTCGATCGCCACCGTCCGCTCCGACGGGGTGTGGCGGATCGGGACGAGCCGGGCCGCCGCCCGCATGGCCTCTTCGCCGGGCCCCTCGCCGTCCTGCCAGGACAGGGCGACCCGCAGGACGGCGGACGGCGCGCCGACCACACCGAAACTGACGGTCAGCCCGGAGGAGCCCAGCAGGTCCCTGCCCAGCTCGCTCAGCGCGGTCGCCAGACGGATCTGGTCCTGGTTGTCCACCCCGAGCGCTTCGGCGGCCGACTTGCCGCTGCGGCGCAGCACGAACACGTCCTGCTCCGTCATGAGGGAGAACGAGACGAGGGGGTCGGCCCCCGGGGCCGCGGAGGTGTTCACCAAGGTCCTTTCGCCACGACGACGCCCGCGTCGTCACGTCGTACGCCCGCCTCACGCAGGAGCTGTGCGGCGGCCACCAGCGGCGCGTGCTCCAGGAAACCGGGCAGCGCCGTCGCCTGCCAGCGTTCGGTGAGGCCGTCGGAGTGCATGATCACGGCCCCGTCCCGGGGCAGCCGCTGCCGCACGGACCGCAGGGTCGGCATGTGGTGGCCCACGATGCCGGGGGCCGACGCCAGGGAACGGCGGGTGCCGGTGGCGGGGTCCACGACGAAGGTGCTGACGTTCCCGACACCGCAGAAGTACACGTTCCGCTCGCGCGGTTCGATGCGTACGACGGCGACGGCGCCCCCTCTGCCCCCGCGCAGCGCCTTGTGGATGTCCATGAGGATCGCGTCGGGCTGCTGGGCGTCCGAGTCTCGGAAGGCGGCCACCGCCGCCTGCGCGGCCCGGCCGGCCAGCGGCCCGTGACCCAGTCCGTCGCAGAGGAGCACCAGCAGGGCCGGTCCGTCCGCGCCGGAGTCGCCCCGGCCGTCCGAGGGCGCCGCGACCGGGTGCCGCGAACTGTCCGGCGTCCGCCGGAAGCCGGTCAGCTGCGCCCACCCCAGAGGGTCCTCCGCAGGCACGGCCGGGGAGAGCCCCCGGGCCGGCCGCCGGTCACCCGTACCGGCCGCGGGGACACCGGCCCTGCGGGCGGCCCAGGCGTCCCCGCACACGTCCTCCCCGGTGATCGCCCTCGTCAGGCCTTCCACCACGGGGCTCCCGGATACGGCGGCACGGCGCGCCGCCTCCCGCGTCCAGAAGCGCGCGGTCAGAACGGTGCCCCGCCCTGGCAGGGAGTGCAGGTCGAAGGAGTCGGCGAGGCGGGAGATGGCGCCCAGGCCTATGCCGAGGGTGCCGGAGGTGGACGTCCCGTCGGCGAGCGAGTACGCGACGTCCGCCATCCCCGGCCCGTCATCCGTCGTGACGAACTCGAGCCCCGCGTCGCTCGGGGTCCGGACCGCGCGCAGCAGGAACGCCCCGTCGACGGCGTACTTGCGCAGATTGGTCGCGGCCTCGCTCACGGCCAGGGCGACCTCCGCACACCGCGGCTCGTCGAAACCGATGCGCCTGGCCAGCGAGACCGCCGCGACCCTGGCCGCGGCGGGGAGCGCCTCCTGGTCGCGGAGCCAGACGACGTCCTCCGCGTCCAGGACCGGCGGGATCAGCGAGCCCACTTCGTCACCGCGACCTGGGTTCCGCTGCCGACCTCGGTGTCCAGGGTGAAGTCGTCGACCAGACGGCGCGCTCCGCTCAGCCCGAGCCCGAGACCGCCCCCGGAGGTCCACCCATCGGTCAGCGCCTGGTCGACGTCGGGGATGCCAGGGCCGGAGTCCTCGAACACCGCGGTCACGCCGACCCGGCTGTCACGACGGACCAGTCCGACGCGCATGACTCCTCCGCCTCCGTAGACCAGGGTGTTCCGCGCGAGCTCGCTCGCGGCGGTGACGAGCTTGGTCTGGTCGACCAGCGAGAGCTTGCAGCGCTGGGCGAGCGTGCGCACCAGCTGACGCGCCCGCACCACGTCGTCGTTGGAGCTGATCGGGACGGTCTCGTGACCGGCGTCGGGGACGGGCGCGAGCCCGGTCATCGCTGCGCCGGGCGGGTGCTGTCCCGCCGGGCCAGGATGTCCAGCCCTTTCTCCAGTGTGAGGGCCGTACGAACCCCTCCGAGCGACAGCCCGAGCTCCACCAGCGTGATGGCGACGGCCGGCCGCATGCCCACGACGACGGTCTGCGCGTCGAGCATGCGGGAGATGGCCGCCGTCGTCGCCAGCATGCGGCCCACGAACGAGTCGACGATCTCGACGGCGGTGATGTCGATGACCACCCCGGTGGCCCCGGATTCGACGATGCGGGCCGCCAGGTCGTCCTGGAGCTCCAGGACGACCTGGTCCTCCAGTTCGACCTGGATGGAGACGAGCAGCACGTCACCGATCTTGAGTACGGGCACGCGTTCGGTCACGCCAGGCCACCGGGCTGTGCGGCCTCCGCGTTGCTGCCGCGCAACGCGTGCTTGAGGGCGTCGGCCAGCGACGACTTGGTGACGATGTCGCCGAACTGGATACCGAGGGCCACGATCGTCTGGGCGATCTGGGGGCGGATCCCGGAGATGATGCACTCGGCGCCCATCAGCCGGGCGGCCACCACCGTCTTGAGCAGGTGCTGGGCGACCTCGGTGTCCACGGCGGGCACACCGGTGATGTCGATGATCGCCTGGTCCGAACCGGTGTCGACGAGGGCCTGGAGAAGCTTCTCCATCACCACCTGGGTCCGGGCCGAGTCGAGGGTGCCCACCAGCGGGACGGCGACCACGCCGTCCCACAGCTTCACCACGGGGGTCGAGAGTTCCATCAGCTGCTCGGCCTGGGCGCTGATGATCTCCTCACGTGTCTTGGCGTACACCTCGAGCGTGAACAGACCGAGCGCGTCGATCAGTTTGCTCAGCTGGAGGTAGGCCCGGATGTCCGCCGCCGGGGTGTCCTCCGTGGGCGCGAGGACGTCCTTGGCCGTCAGCACGCTGGTGGCGGTCTCGGTCGGGGTGAAGCCCTGGCGGGCCCGTGCGCGGGAGAGCTCCGCGAGGAGCGCCCGCGTCTCCGCGAAGGCGTCTCCCTGCCAGTCGAACCCGCCGGTGCGCAGGCCCGCCACCAGGGCGTCGTAGAGCTCGCGGAGTTCGCGGTCGAGCTCCGCGAGCGAGATGCGTCCGCGCAGGGTACGCGAGACGCTCTCCACCCAGACCGCGCCGAGCGACTCCTGCTGCGCCGACAGCAGCTCGACGAGCCTGGCCGATATGTCTTGTTCGGTCACCGAGATGACTCCCTCTGCTTCAGCCCCGTTTTATGCGCTGCTCGGCAGCGTAGCGCGAGAACCCGTATGCCCCTTCACCGCGTCTTCACGCCATGGATTCCGAGGTTCTGCCCGAGGGTGGAACAGTGGCCGTCCCGCCGGCGGTCCCCGGGACGGAACGATGGAAACCGCCCGGCGGACGGGCGCTGAACGCGCATCCGTCCGCCGGGCGGGAGTGGTGGGCGGCCCGGGGGTCAGCCCCTGGACCGCTCGTAACGGCGGGCCAGTTCGGCCGCGCCCTCCTCCGTCGGCGAGCCGTGGAGGCGCATCCTGGCCACGCCCCCGTCGGGGTAGGCGTCCAGGCGTACGTGGGTGACCACGGCCTCGGTGTCGAGGACGAAGCGGTGCAGGGTGTCGGGCTGGAGCCGGGTGCGCGGGAGGATCTCGAACCATTCGCCGCTCTCGCCGTCGCGGCCCTGGAGGCCGATCCAGCCGGCCGCGTTCCCCTTGAGGTAGGCGGTGTCGATCTCGACGGCGCGCACCGCGCCCTGCGCGGGCAGCCTGAAGCGCACCCAGTCGTTCGTGTCGCGGACCCGGCGGCGGCGGTTCTCCCAGCCGTCGTCCATCTTGCGGGAGGTGCCGGGCAGGATGATCTGGGCGGGCGAGGAGTAGAAGCGGTCCGAGGCGTCCTCGTACATGCCGCCGTTCAGGATGGAGATCAGGTCGACCGTGCCCAGCGCCGCGAGCCAGGCCGGGTCGGGGACGACCTCGCCGTGGACGCGGAGGCGGGCGATGCCGCCGTCGGGGTGCTGGCAGATCCGCAGGTGGGTGTAGCGGCGGCCGCCGGTGACCTCGAAGCCGTTGGCGGCGTGGCCGCGTACGGGGGTCGGCGGGACGAGCTCCTCCCACTTCACGTCGTCCGCGAGGAGCTCCTCCGGCCCGGGGGCGCCTTCGAGGGCCGTCGCCTGGACGGAGACGCGCTGCGGGTAGTTGCCGCGGAAGTGCGCGGTGTCGACGACGATGCCGCGGATGATCCCGGGGGTGCCCAGCCGGACGATCGCCCAGTCGTGGTCCTCGGGGGCGGGGAAGGGGTGGTCCGCGTCCACGCCGCGGCGGCGGCGCGTCTCCCAGCCGTCCATGATCTTGCCCTTGTGGCCGAAGCGCTCGGGGTCGAAGACGGCGGGCTCGCGGATCAGGAGGTTCTCGCGCTCGGCGAAGAACTCGTCGTTGGCGGCGATCACTCCCGCGCCGAGGCGGCGGTCCGCGAGGTCGACCAGCTCGGTGAAGGGGAAGTCGCCGGTCCGGTAGTCGGCGTAGGGGTCACCGCCGCCGTAGGGGGCCGCGTCGTTGGCGTGCGGGTCGGTGGAATGGGGCTCCGTCTGGATCTCGTCGCTGGGCATGTCCCTACTGTGCTGCCGGGACACCGATCAGGTCCATCGAAAGTTTTCGTACAGTTCCTTCAGTTCTACTGAACGTTCTGCTCGGCGTTCTGCTCGGCGTTCTGTCGACCGTGCTGCTCGACGTTCTGCCGGACGTTCTGCTGAATGCTCTCCTCAGCGGCCCGCTGGAGCGCCGTCAGCACCCGTGCGACCGCCGGACCGCGCTCCGCCCCCTGCCGCACCGCCGCGACGACATGGCGGTACGGCCGGTCCTCCTCCAGGACCCGCATCACCACGCCGTCGCGCGGCCGCTCGGAGGCCGACACCATCCGGGGGACCAGAGCGACTCCCATGCCCGCCCGGACCATGGCGAGGATCGCCGTCCACCCGGCGGCGCTGTGGGCCTGCTCGGGGACGAAACCCGCGGCCTCGCACGCGGCGGTGGTGATCTCCGACCACGGGCCGGACCCACCGAAGATCCAGGCCTCCCGCGACAGGTCCGCCAGCCGCAGTGCGGGCGCCCCGGCGAGACGGTGACCGGCGGGCAGCGCCACGTCCAGCGGGTCGGCCAGGAGCGGCAGCAGGGTGAAGCGGGGGTCCCGGGCCGTCGGGGCGTGCGCCGCCAGGGAGAGCGCCAGGTCCACCTCGCCGGCCGACAGCAGCTCGTAGGCCTGGGCCGCCTCCGCCTCCCGCACGCGCACCTGGGGCCCGGGCCGGTCCCCGGCCTCCAGCAGGCGCACGGCCGGTACGACGAGGGCGGGAACGGCGGTCGAGAAGGCGCCGACCCGCACCTGGCCCGCCTCTCCCCGCAGATAACCGGTCAGCTCGGCGTCGGCCCGCTCCAGCTGGGCGAAGACGGCCTCGGCGTGGCGCAGCACGAGATGGGCGGCGTCGGTGAGCCGGACGCGGCGGCCCTGCGCCTCCAGCAGCGGAACACCGAGCTGCCTGGCGAGATTGGTGAGCTGCTGCGAGACGGCCGACGGAGTCATGAGAAGGGCTTCGGCCGTGGCGGTCACCGTGCCCCGGTCGCGCAGGGTGCGCAGGATGCGGAGCTTCTTGACGTCCCACTCGGTCATGGCCGAAACCTACCCGTCGCCCGGACATGCCGATGCGCCGCGCGGTACGTCGTACCGGCGGCGCACTCGGAAGAGCTCGGGTCGTCCGTCCGGATCAGGCTGATCCAGGCATGACCCGAACGAGCGGCCCTAGGCCTGCTTCTTGGACTTGTCGAGGACCATGACGAGTCCCGCGATCACCAGGAACAGGACGATCGGGAGCGCGACGTAGAGACCGAGGGTCTCCAGCACGTTCAGCCCCGGGCCCGGGTCGTCACCGTCGTCGCGGGTCAGCGCGAGCGCCGGGGACGACATGAGCAGCATCATCAGCGTCGTACCGGCCGCGACGGCGCCGGCGCGCATAGCGTTCTTCTTGTCCACGGTGCAAACGTAGCGAACGCCTACGAGGGGCGCGCGCCCGGGGGTGCCGTACGGGACTCGTGGCCATCCGTCAGCACGGCCATGAGCCGGTGCAGCCGGGGCGACGCCGTGATCTCCTCCAGGGTGACGGGGTGGCCATCCGCATCGGCGATGGGCAGGCGCCAGTTGGGGTACTGGTCCCAGGTCCCGGGGAGATTCTGGGGCCGGCGGTCGCCCACGGTGTCCGGGAGCCAGACCCCGGCCATCCTGGCGGGGGTGCGCAGCAGGAAGCGGTGGACGGCGCGGACGGCCGCCTCCTCGTCGCCGTCGCCCTCGGGCAGCAGGCGGAGCCGGGCCAGGTAGGCCAGCCACTCGGCGGTGTCGGCGGCGTCCTCGGCCAGCTCCTGCTCCAGGCTCCGCGTGAGCAGCCCCAGCCGGTGGCGGAGCGTCACGTGATCACCGGTCAGGCGGGCGGCGGTGGACGGCAGATCGTGGGTGGTCGCCGTGGCCACGCAGTCCTCGCGCCACTTCTCGGGGGCCAGCGGCCGCCCCGTGCCGTCCCAGTCGCGCTCGAACCAGAGCACGGAGGTGCCGAGCACCCCGCGCCGGGCGAGCGCCTCGCGCACGCCGGGCTCGACGGTGCCGAGGTCCTCCCCTATGACGACGGCACCGGCCCGGTGCGCCTCCAGGACGAGGACGGCGAGCATCGCCTCGGCGTCCTGGCTGACGTAGGTGCCCTCGGTGGGCGGGCGCCCCTCGGGCACCCACCAGAGCCGGAAGAGGCCCATCACGTGGTCGATGCGGAGCGCTCCGGCGTGCGCGAGGAGGCCGCGCAGGAGGTTGCGGTACGGGGCGTAGCCCGACGCCGCGAGGGCGTCGGGCCGCCAGGGGGGCAGCCCCCAGTCCTGGCCGTGGGCGTTGAAGGCGTCGGGGGGCGCGCCGACGGACATGCCGTGCGCGAAGGCGTCCTGCTGGGCCCAGGTGTCGGCGCCGTCGGGGTGGACGCCGACGGCGAGGTCGTGGACGATCCCGACCGCCATCCCGGACTCCCGCGCGGCGCTCTGGGCCGTGGCGAGCTGGGTGTCGGTGAGCCAGGCGAGCCGGCAGTGGAAGTCGACCCGGTCCAGCAGCTCGGTGCGGGCGCGGGCGCTCTGGGGGGAGCGGGGGTCCCGCAGCCCTTCGGGCCAGGCGCGCCAGAGGGGGCCGTGCACCTCGGCCAGGGCGCACCAGAGCGCGTGGTCCTCCAGGGCCTGTCCCTGGCCGGCCAGGAAGTCGCAGTAGGCGGCGCGGCGGCCGGGGGTCAGCGGGACCTCGTGGACGATCTCCAGGGCCTGCTTCTTCAGCGCCCAGACGGCGTCCCGGTCGATCAGCGCGCCCTTGTTCAGCACGGCCTCGCGGAGGGCCGCGGCCTGCTGACGCAGGTCGTCCAGAGCCGCCCTGCCGGGCTCGGCGACGTGGCCGTACTCCGGGACCGACTCGATGTGCAGATGGACGGGGTCGGGGAAGCGACGGGAGGAGGGGCGGTACGGGGACGGGTCGGTGGGGCTGCCCGGCACGGCGGCGTGCAGCGGGTTGACCTGGACGAACCCGCTCCCCAGGGTCCGCCCCGCCCAGGCGGCGAGGTCGGCCAGGTCCGACAGGTCGCCCATGCCCCAGGAACGGGCGGACAGCATCGAGTACAGCTGGACGAGAAAGCCGTGCGTGCCGGCGGGCGGCTGGGGTACGCGGTCCGGAGCGACGACGAGCGTGGCGGTGGCGTAGCGGCGGTCCGCCGTACGGACGGTCAGCCGGTGGACGCCGAGGGGCGGCTCGGTCCACCAGGCGGGTGTCCTCGGCGTGTTCCCGTCGGGGGCGGGGGCGGGCAGCACCCGCATGCGCAGGGGCGAGCCCGCGTCGGTGGTGCCCGGTTCGGGGTCGACCGTCAGGAGGGTGCCGGACGGCAGCGCGGTGAGCGCGGCCGGCAGCGGCTCTCCCGACCAGGCCACCAGCGTCGGCGGGAGCAGTCGGGAGGCCGCTGCCGATTCGGCTGCGGCGAGTGATCTCCGTACCTCCGCGGGAGTGTCGGCGTCGACGCCCAGGGCGGCGAGCACGGCCGTGACCGTGTCGTCGGGGACGGACACCGTGACATCCGCGGACGGGGAGAAGGAGGTGGCGACGCCGTGCAGTGCGGCGAGCCGGGACAAGCCCATTCAGACTCCTGGGGACTCCATGCCCCCTGCGGTGCCGGGTGCTGTCGGCTCGCTGGTCAGAGGGGCGACGGCGGCGAGCGGTGGCTCGCTCGTGAGGGGTGTGGCGTCGGCGAGCGGGGGCTCGCTGGTGAGCGGGGGTTCGCTGAGGAGCGGGGCGCTGTCGGCGGAAGCGGGCTCGCCGGTCAGGTGGGAGACATCGGCGAGCGGCAGCTCACTGATCATCGGAGGGGCGGTGAAGTTCGGGGACGTCTTGCCTGCCAGCGGATCGGAACCCATGGGGCTAGGCACCTGTTTGGAGAGGGCGGAGAGCAGAAGCTGCGCAGAAGCGGGCATGTTGGCCTCCTGGCCGTGGACAACAGGACACAGCAGACCTACCCAGCGGGCGCGGGAGCAGACGTGGACGTGACATAGGCGTTATGACAACGATTCCAACGTGCCGTGGGTCACACTTCGTTCCCCGGCGCGTCAGGTATGGGCCGTTTTCAGCCACTCGGCCGCGCTTCCACCCGCGGCAGGGGGGGTCCCGGAGCCGTTCCCGGGCCGCGCCCGCACGCCGGACCGTCGCCGCGCCCGCACGCCGGACCGTCGCCTCGCTCGCCCGGCCGGGTGACGCGGCGGCCTCCGACACGTCGACGGCCCGGTTCCTCAGGCGGAGACGCCGTCGATCCGGGCCATCACGTCGTCCGCGCCGAACGGCTGGAGATAGGGCAGCCAGCGCGGGTCCCGGTGCCCCGTCCCGATGATCCGCCAGGCGAGACCGCTGGGCGGCGCCGGCTGGTGTCGGAGCCGCCAGCCGAGCTCCGGCAGGTGGCGGTCCGCCTTGACGTGGTTGCAGCGGCGGCAGGCCGCCACCACGTTGTCCCAGGCGTGCTGCCCGCCGCGGCTGCGCGGGATGACGTGGTCGACGCTGGTCGCGGCGGCCCCGCAGTACATGCAGCGGCCACCGTCCCTCGCGAAGAGCGCCCGGCGCGTGAGCGGGACGGGGCCCCGGTACGGGACCCGCACGAACCGCTTGAGGCGGACCACGCTGGGCGCCGGTACGGCACGGGTGGCACTGTGCATGAAGGCGCCGGACTCCTCGAGGCAGATGGCCTTGTTCTCGAGGACGAGGACGAGCGCGCGGCGGAGAGGTACGACGCCGAGCGGCTCGTACGAAGCGTTGAGAACCAGGACGTGCGGCACGGTGGATGCCTCCTTGTACGCCGGCGACGCGTGGCTCGCGCCGGGACGATCCGATCTCAGTCTCTCCTCATGCCTGGTCCGAGCGCCACCACGTGCGGGTAACGGGCCGGAGGGATTTTTCTCACCGCCCGGCCGTACGCACGCCCCGGGGGCACCGGAACAGGTGTGTGAACGGGGCCGCGGGTCTCCTGTGGGATCGGCCACACCCCCCGTAACCACGGGTGAGACGTGTCTCTCCCTCCCCGACGGCAACGAACCGGCCCCCCGCCTTCGTTACTGTGGTTGGTCTGCTGTCGCCCCGTATGGAGGTCCCCGTCGTGTCCCTGTCCGCCCTCCTGGCCGCGGCCCCGTCACCCGGGGCCGCCGGCTCGCTGGACGAAGCCGCCGAGCGGGCCGGGAACGCCGCAGGCTGGGTCGAGGAGAACTGGTCCACCTGGCTGAACACCGGCCTCCGGATCATCCTCATCGCGGCCATCGCGATCGTGCTGCGCTATCTGATCCGGCGCGCCCTGACCAACCTCATCGACCGGATGAACCGCAGCGCCCAGGCGGTGGAGGGCACGGCCCTCGGCGGTCTGCTGGTCAACGCGGAACGCCGCCGCCAGCGCTCCGAGGCCATCGGCTCCGTGCTCCGCTCGGTGACGTCGTTCCTGATCCTCGGCACCGCGGCCCTGATGATCCTGGGCGCCTTCCAGATCAATCTGGCCCCCCTGCTGGCCTCCGCGGGGGTCGCCGGTGTGGCACTGGGCTTCGGTGCGCGCAACCTCGTCACCGACTTCCTCTCCGGCGTCTTCATGATCCTTGAGGACCAGTACGGCGTGGGCGACCAGATCGACGCGGGTGTCGCCTCCGGTGAGGTGATCGAGGTCGGTCTGCGGGTCACCAAGCTGCGCGGCGACAACGGCGAGATCTGGTACGTGCGCAACGGCGAGGTGAAGCGGATCGGCAACCTCAGCCAGGGCTGGTCCACGGCCGGTATCGACGTCACGGTCCGCCCGACGGAGGACCTGGAGTCGGTCCGCAAGGCGATCGCCGGCGCCGGCGAGACCATGACCAAGGAAGAGCCCTGGTCGGAGCGGCTGTGGGGCCCGGTGGAGGTGCTCGGCCTGGACGCGGTGCTGCTCGACTCCATGACCCTGCGGGTCACGGCGAAGACCATGCCCGGCAAGTCGCTGGGCGTCGAGCGCGAGCTGCGCTGGCGCATCAAGCAGGCCCTGGACGCCGCCGGGATCATGATGATCGGCACCATCCCGCTCCAGACGGACGGGGAGGCCGCCGCCGACCCGACGGCGGCCGTGGCGGCCCCCTCGGCCTACGCGTCGGCGACGTCCCCGCAGTCCCTGGCGGCGACCCCGATACCACCCGCCAACCTCACGAAGTAACCGGCTACGGACGTCCGGTGCGCACAGCGCCCCCGCAGGTAACGCTTTGGTTGCCTCGGGGGCGCTTCCCATTGACGCCCCGGTGACGCCGCCATACCTTCCTCTCACCGATAGGAAAGTTTCCTAACAGAGGCAGGCGCGTCGCTCATGGCCGGAACCACACCAGGCACCCCCAGCGTTCTGCGTGCCATGAACGACCGGGCGGCGCTCGATCTCCTCGTCACCCAGGGCCCCCTCACCCGCACACGCATCGGCGAGCTGACCGGGCTCTCCAAGCCCACCGCCTCCCAGCTGCTGGCGCGCCTGGAGGAGGCGGGCCTGGTCCGCTCGACGGGCAGCCAGAGCGGGCGCCCCGGACCGAACGCCGTGCTCTACGAGATCAACCCGGTCTCCGCCCATGTCGCGGCCCTCTCCGTCGGTCCCACCGGCATAGACGCCGTGGTCGCCGACATCACCGGCACGGTGGTCGGTTCCTGCCGCGTGGAGGCCGAGGCCGTCGCGCAGGACGTACGGCACCGCACCGCCCAGCTCGTCGCCGAGGCGGTGGACGGGGCCCTGCGTCCGACGGGTCTCGGCCACGAGGACCTCGCCGCCGTGGTGGTGGGCACGCCGGGCGCGATCGACCCGCACACCGGGCAGCTGCGCTACGCGCCCCATCTGCCCGGCTGGCACTCCCGCACCCTGCTCGCCGACCTCGCCGAGGTGGTCGGCAGGCCGGTCGTCATCGAGAACGACGTGAATCTCGCCGCCGTCGCCGAGCAGTACGAGGGCGCCGCGCAGGACCACGACCATTTCGTGCTCGCCTGGGTCGACGAGGGTGTCGGCGCGGCGATCGTGCTGGGCGGCACCCTCCTGCGCGGCGCGACAGGAGGCGCGGGGGAGATCGGCTACATGCCGCTGCCCGGCGCCCCGCTCGCCCGGGGCGGCGCCGCCGACTGGGCGGGGCCCGACGCGGGGGGCGGCTTCCAGAGCCAGGTCTCCTCCCCCGCCGTACGCGACCTGGCCGGCGGCAGACCGCTGACCGAAGCCCTCGCCGACGAGGCCGTGTCCGCCGAGGTCGCCCGCAGACTGGCCACCGGCCTCGCGTCCGTGGTCGCCGTGGTCGATCCGGAGCTGGTCGTGCTCTCCGGCTCCGTGGCCGAGGCCGGCGGGGAGGACCTGCGCGAGCGGGTCGAGGCCGAGATGACCGGTCTGGCACTGCCCAGGCCGCTGCTCCGCATCAGCGACATAGACGGCGACCCGATCCTGACCGGCGCGCTGCGGACCGCCCTCGCCCAGGCGCGCGACAGCACCTTCGATACCGCCTGACCCCTCCCGACGACCCGCCGTACCGCCCGTATCCGGTGGTCCGTACGGCACCCCCATGCCCGGTGAGCCCTCGCTCCCCGGTCACCCCCGCGCTCCATCCCTCCCTTCCGCGAAGTCCCGCTGCAAAGGAAGTCCGCCATGGCGCTCCGGCGCATTCGTACCCGTGTGCCCCTGGCGCTCGGCGCAGCCGCGTTGCTGCTGTCCGGCTGCGCGAATCCGAGCACCGGCAGCAACACCGACGACCCCACGGACCCGGTCACGCTGAAGTTCTGGCACGGCTGGTCGGCGCCCGGCGAGGTCAAGGCGATCAACGAGAACATCGCCCGGTTCGAGAAGCTCCACCCCAACATCGACGTCGTCCCCACCGGCAACGTCAGCGACGAGACGATCAACCAGGCGCTGCGGGCCGGCGGCGGCGACGCACCCGACGTCGTCACCTCGTTCACCACCAACAACGTCGGCCAGTACTGCTCCTCCGGCATGTGGGCGGATCTCGACCCCTTCCTGGAGAAGAGCGGGATCGACAAGGCGAAGGTCTTCCCGAAGACCCTGCTGGACTACACGCGGTACGAGGGCGTGCAGTGCGCGGCGCCCCTGCTCGCCGACGCGTTCGGCATGTACTACAACAAGGACGCCTTCGAGGAGGCGGGCATCAGCCGGCCTCCGCGCACCATGTCCGAGATGAAGGCCGACGCGGTCAAGCTGACGCGGAAGAAGAAGGACGGCTCGCTCGAACGCGCCGGCTTCATGCCGAACTTCCAGCTCTACCAGAACTCCCCCGACCGGATGTTCGCGCAGTGGGGCCCCGAGTACTTCGACGGCGCGGGCAAGGCGAAGCTCGCCGACGAGCCGAGGACCGAGCAGTTCTTCACCACCATGCGCGGGATCTCCGACGCGCAGGGCGGTTACGACGCCATGGAGCGGCTGCGCGCCACCTTCGGTGACGAGATGTCGTCCCAGAACGGCTTCCTGACCGGCAAGCTCGCCATGCACCTGGACGGCGAGTGGCGCGGCCTGATGCTCGACGAGGCGAAGGCGGAGTTCGACTGGGGGGTCGCCCCGCTGCCGGTCCCCGACGACCAGGCCGACACCTACGGGCGCGGCTACCTGACGGGCACGGTCGCCGGCATCGCCCACAGCAGCCGGCACCAGAACGCGGCGTGGGAGCTGGTGAAGTACCTGACGACCGACACCGAGGCGGTCGTCCGCTTCGCCAACGCGATCCACAACGTGCCGTCCACCTTCGAGGCGCTCAAGTCGCCCGACCTGGACGCCGACCCGGCCTTCCGCGCCTTCATCAAGATCGCGCAGAACCCGCACAGCCAGGGGGTCCCACCCTCGAACAACGGCGGTCAGTACATCACCTCGTTCGGCGACTTCTCGCAGTCCGTCGAAGCGGGCCGGACCAAGGACCTGCACCGGGCCTTGAAGGAACTCGACGAGCAGATCGACGCCGACAACCTCCAGTCGGAAAACTGAGGAGCCGAGTCATGGCACTTTCCCTCTCCACCCCGGCGAAGTCCGCCGGGCGGGGGGCCGAACCGGCTCCCCGCAACTCCCCCCTGCGCCGCAAGCGGAACCGTGAGCGGCTGCGCACCCTCGGGTTCCTCTCACCCTGGCTGGTCGGCTTCTCGGTCTTCTTCGGCTATCCGCTGATCGCGACCGTCTACTTCTCGTTCATGCACTACAACCAGATCAAGGCGCCGACCTTCGTCGGGCTGCGCAACTGGAGGTACGTGCTGGAACAGATGCCGCTGTTCGGCCCGGCCCTGTGGAACACGCTGTGGCTGGTCGTCGTGATGGTCGCGCTGCGCGTGGTGTTCGGTCTCGGGATCGGTCTGCTGATCACGAAGATCAAGACGGGGGTCGGGCTGTTCCGCACGGCCTTCTACATCCCGTACCTGGCACCGCCGGTCGCGGCCACCGTCGCCTTCGTCTTCCTCCTCAACCCGTCCACCGGACCGGTCAACGAGATCCTCTCCTGGCTCGGCCTGCACGGCCCGAGCTGGTTCAACGACCCGAACTGGTCGAAGCCCTCGCTGGTGCTGCTCTCCCTGTGGGGCATCGGCGACCTGATGGTCATCTTCATGGCCTCGCTGCTGGACGTGCCGAAGGAGCAGTACGAGGCCGCCGACCTGGACGGCGCGGGATCCTGGACGAAGTTCCGCTACGTCACCTGGCCCGCCATCACTCCGATCGTGCTGTTCGCCGTCGTCACGGGCGTCGTGCAGACGATGCAGTACTACACGCAGGCCCTCGTCGCGGGGAAGCTCGCCTCCGGTGTCTCCATCGGCCCCGGCACCGTGATCCAGCCCGGCTACCCGGACCACTCCACCCTGACGGTGCCGCAGCTCGTCTACTCGATGGGCTTCCAGAACTTCAACACCGGTGCGGCGTGCGTCCTCTCGCTCGTGCTCTTCGCCATCGCCATGGCCGTCACCCTTCTGCTGATGCGCAAGAGCGTCGGCCTCATCCCGGCGGAGGACTGAGATGACCACCCCCACCCTGACCAGGCCGGACACCGCCGTGGTGAGCCGCCCGAGCGGAACCGACGCCGCCCGGCACCGCCGCAAGCGCGTCCTGAACTGGATCGCGGTCCACTCCGTGGCCGTCGCGCTCGCCCTGTTCTTCGTCCTGCCGTTCGTCTTCGTCCTCCTCACCTCGGTGATGAGCGACGACCAGGCGATGAGCGGCGACCTGTGGCCGGACTCCTGGAACTGGTCGAACTACTCGACCGTCTTCCACACCCCGGGCTTCCTGAGCTGGTGGCGCAACTCGCTGATGTACGCGCTGGTGGGCACGGTGTTCACGGTGTGCTCGTCGGTGCCGGTCGCCTACGCGCTGGCCAAGTTCCGCTTCCGTGGCCGGCGTACGGCGATGATCCTCGTCATCTCCACGATGATGCTGCCGCCGCAGGTCATCATCATCCCGATGTACCTGGTGTGGGCCCAGCAGTTCCACCTCTCGGGCTCGCTGTGGCCGCTGATCATCCCCATGGCGTTCGGCGACGCCTACTCGATCTTCCTGCTGCGGCAGTTCCTGCTCACCATTCCGCAGGAGTACATCGAGTCGGCGAAGGTCGACGGATGCGGTGAGTTCCGCACGCTGCTCAAGATCGTCGTACCCATGGCCAAGCCGGGCATCGCGGCCATCGCGCTCTTCCAGTTCTTCTACTGCTGGAACGACTACTTCGGACCGCAGATCTACGCCGCGCAGAACCCGGGCGCCTGGACCCTGAGCTACGGCCTGGAGTCCTTCAAGAGCGCTCACGCGGTCAACTGGAACCTGACGATGGCCGCGACCCTGCTGGTCATGGCGCCGGTCATCATCGTGTTCTTCTTCGCACAGAAGGCCTTCGTCGAAGGCGTCACCCTCACCGGAGTAAAGGGCTGAGAAGCATGAAGCTCGCAGTAGTTGGCGGCGGGTCCACCTACACCCCCGAACTGATCGACGGTTTCGCGCGGCTGCGGGACACCCTGCCGGTCGAGGAGCTCGTGCTCATCGACCCGGCGGCCGGCCGGCTGGAGCTGGTCGGCGGCCTGGCGCGGCGGATCTTCGCCAAGCAGGGCCACCCGGGGCGGATCGTCACCACCTCGGACCTCGACGCCGGCGTCGCCGGTGCCGACGCGGTGCTGCTCCAGCTCCGCGTCGGCGGGCAGGCCGCCCGCAACCAGGACGAGACGTGGCCGCTCGAATGCGGCTGCGTCGGCCAGGAGACCACCGGGGCGGGC
The DNA here is from genome assembly GCF_002941025.1 of Streptomyces sp. QL37. NCBI lineage: Bacteria > Bacillati > Actinomycetota > Actinomycetes > Kitasatosporales > Streptomycetaceae > Streptomyces > Streptomyces sp. QL37. The sequence continues at coordinate 2,834,148 of NZ_PTJS01000001.1, forward strand.
GGTCTCGCCAAGGCGCTGCGCACCGTCCCGGTCGTCCTCGACATCGCCGAGCGGGTACGCCGCACCAACCCCGACGCCTGGATCATCGACTTCACCAACCCGGTGGGGATCGTCACCCGGGCCCTGCTCCAGGCCGGGCACAAGGCCGTCGGCCTGTGCAACGTGGCGATCGGCTTCCAGCGGAAGTTCGCCGCGCTGCTCGACGTGACGCCGGGCGAGGTCCACCTCGACCACGTCGGGCTCAACCACCTGACGTGGGAGCTCGGGGTGCGCCTCGGCGGCCCGGACGGCGAGGACGTCCTGCCCAAGCTCCTCGCGGAACACGGTGACACGATCGCCGGTGACCTGCGCATGCCCCGGCAGATCGTCGACCGCCTCGGCGTGGTCCCGTCGTACTACCTGAGGTACTTCTACGCGCACGACGAGGTCGTCCGGGAGCTCGGCACGAAGCCGTCCCGCGCGGCCGAGGTCGCCGCGATGGAGAAGGAGCTCCTGGAGATGTACGGCGACCCGGCCCTGGACGAGAAGCCCGCGCTGCTGGGCAAGCGGGGCGGCGCCTTCTACTCGGAGGCGGCCGTCGACCTGGCGTCCGCGCTGCTCGGCGGTGGCGGTTCCGCGGTGCAGGTGGTCAACACGTACAACAAGGGGACGCTGCCGTTCCTGCCGGACGACGCGGTGATCGAGGTCCAGGCCCGGGTCGACGGCACCGGCACGACACCGCTCGCGGTGCCCTCCCTGGACCCGCTGTACGCCGGGCTGATCGGGCACGTCACCGCGTACGAGGACCTGGCCCTGGACGCCGCGCTGCGCGGCGGCCGCGACCGGGTGTTCAAGGCGCTGATGGCCCACCCGCTCATCGGCCAGTTCGAGTACGCCGAGGCGCTCACCGACAAGCTGATCGCGCACAACAGGGAGCACCTGGCGTGGGCCTGACCGCACATGTGCTCGCGATCGACGCGGGCAACAGCAAGACCGACGTGGCCGTGATCGGCGCCGACGGGACGGTCCTCGGTACCGGGCGCGGGGGTGGCTTCCAGCCACCGGTCGTCGGGATCGGCACGGCCGTGGACGGGCTGGCGGAGGCGGTCCGGGCCGCCCTCGCGCAGGCGGGGGCCGACGGCGTCGGCCATGTGTCCGCCTGCCTCGCCAACGCGGACCTCCCGGTCGAGGAGAAGGAGTTGGCCGAGGCGCTGGAAGACCGCGGCTGGGGCGGCACCGTGGAGGTGCGCAACGACACCTTCGCGATTCTGCGCGCGGGGGTCGACGAGCCCCGCGGCGTTGCCGTGGTGTGCGGTGCGGGGATCAACTGCGTCGGCATGCGGCTGGACGGAGCGACCGCCCGCTTCCCCGCGATCGGCCGTATATCCGGTGACTGGGGCGGCGGTTCGGGGCTGGCCGAGGAGGCGCTGTGGTTCGCGGCGAGGGCCGAGGACGGCCGCGGCGAGCCGACCGACCTGGCGCGCACCCTGCCCGGGCACTTCGGGCTCGACTCGATGTACTCCCTGATCGAGGCACTGCACCTGGGGCACATCCCGTACGCCCGCCGGCACGAGCTGACACCGGTGCTGTTCTCCACCGGTGCGGCCGGCGACCGGATCGCACGCGACCTGGTGGACCGGCTCGGCGACGAGGTGGTGGCGATGGCCGCCGTCTCGCTGGCCCGGCTCGGCCTGCTGGAGGAAGAGGTGCCGGTGGTGCTGGGCGGCAGCGTGCTGGCGGCCCGCCACCCCGCTCTGGACGACCGCATCGCCGAACTCCTCGCCGTGCGTGCGCCGAAGGCCGTGGTCCGGGTCGTCTCCGCTCCGCCGGTGCTGGGCGCCGCGCTGCTGGGGCTCGACCGCGCCGGGGCCGCCCCCGCGGCGTACGACAGGCTGCGGACGCGGTACGCCTGAGAGGGCCGGAGGCGTCGGGCGTCCCGTGGCCGTGCCGCGCGGGGCGCCCTCGCGTACGGGAACCGATGGGCTGTCCCGGACGTGTTCATCGCAGGGAGATCAGTCTGCTCGGGGGCCCGCACGTCCGATTGCCTTGATCGCTCGCGCTCGTCCTGATCGAATACGGGGGACGGGGCGGGATCCGGGCATTCCTGGCGGACTGCGGCCCCTGGGGCCATACTTCTGGCCAGGACGAGTCGTCCCCCTGTCGGCCGGGGGCCCGGGCCGTCGTCATGACCGAGGGGGAGGTCAAGTGACATACCCGCCGAGCGGGGCCGCACTGCGGGAGCCCGAGCCGGATGTGCCGTCCGCGCCCGTGACCGTACCCGCGCAGCGCCGTGGTGTCCCGTCCGTGGCCGTCGGCCGGCTGCGCGCCGCGGCGACGACCGAGCCGGGCAGGCTACAGATCTACGGCGCCGTACTGGCCCTGCTGGTCGTGGTGTTCGGGGCGGTCACCGTCACGGAGATCTCCGGACGGGCGTCGTCGGCCGACGACGTGGTGAAGCGCAGTCAGCCGCTGAGCGCGGCCGCCGCGAGCATCTACCGTTCGCTCGCCGACGCGGACACGATGGCCGCGAGCGGCTTCCTGGCGGGGGCGCAGGAGCCCAAGGACGTGCTCGCGCGGTACGACGCGGACGTCAAGGAGGCCTCCCGGCTGCTGGTGAAGGCCGCGGCGAGCACCGACGCCTCGACGTCGTCGCACCGGGAGATCACCACGCTGGGCGAGCTCCTCCCCGAGTACACGGGGCTGATCGAGCGGGCCAGGGCCAACAACCGGCAGGGGCTGCCGCTCGGCGGCGCCTACCTCCGGTACGCCAACCAGAAGATGACGAACGAGATCCTCCCGGCGGCCGAGCGGCTGTACGCGGCGGAGACCGGCCGGCTCTCCACCGACTCTGCCGACGCGCGGCGGTGGCCCTTCCTGTCGCTGGCCGCCGGGATCGTGGCGCTGGCCGCGCTGGTGTGGATGCAGCGGCGCAACTACCGCAGGACGAACCGCGTCTTCAACCACGGGCTGCTCGCCGCGACGGCCGCGGCCACGGTGGTGCTGCTGTGGCTGGCCGTGGGGCACTCGGTGGCCAGGGCGGAACTGCATAACGCGATGGTGAACGGGCAGCAGTCACTCGACGTCCTCAACAAGGCCAGGATCAACTCGCTGAAGGCACGGGCCAACGAGAACCTCACGCTGGTCGCCCGGGGCGCGGTCCTGACCCCGGACGGCACGCAGGACAAGTACGAGACCGACTACAGCACAGGCATGAAGGCACTCGGCACACAGCTCGAGAGCGCGGAGAAGCTCGCCGGCGACGACTCCGGGGGGAGTGAGCCGGTGGAGGCCGCCATCAACAGTGTGTCCGAGTGGCAGGACCGCCACAAGAAGGCCAGGGCGACGGACGACCAGGGCGACTACGACAGTGCGCTGCTGCAGATCATCGGCCCGAGGGACTCCACGGGTGAGTCCTTCGAGAAGGTCGACGGCGCACTGGAGACGGCCCTCGCACATGAGCAGGACCAGTTCGACGCGGCGGCCCAGGACGGCCGCGGGGCGCTCGGCGGGCTTCCGGCCGGGGCCGCCGTCCTGGCCGTGCTGGGTGCGGTCGCGGCGATCGTCGGGGTCAACCGCAGGCTCTCGGAGTACCGGTGAGGGGACGAGCGATGACCAGGCCGAAGGGCTGGGCCGCACGCGGCAGACTGCGCGGCTGGGGCGGTGTGACGGGCATGGCGGTGGCCTGTGCCGTCACGGCCTCGCTCACCCTGCTGCCGCTGGCGCACGGCGAGGGGACGCTGGTCGGGCCGTACACGGGGCAGGGAGCCGCCTCCGTGGTGCCCGCGAAGGCCGAGGAGTGCAAGGACCCGGAGGCGAGCCTCCCGGCGTCGAGCGCCGACGGCCCGAGCATCGAGAAGATCAGGAAGCGCGGCAAGCTGATCGCCGGCGTCGACCAGAACAGCTTCCGGTGGGGCTACCGGAACCCGGAGGCCGAGTCCGGCACTCTCGAAGGCTTCGACATCGACCTGGTGCGGGCCATCGCGGCGAACATCCTCGGTGACCGCGACGCGGTGATCTTCCGTGCCATTCCCACCAACCAGCGCATCTCCGCGCTGGAGAACGACAAGGTCGACGTCGTCGTACGCACGATGACGATCAACTGCAAGCGCGCCGAGCAGGTCGCCTTCTCCACGGCCTACTTCCAGGCCGGTCAGCAGGTCCTGGCGCCCAGGACGTCGACGATCACCGGCTACGACGAGTCGCTCAAGGGCAAGCGGGTCTGCACGGCGGAGGGCTCGACGGCGTACGACGCGCTGAACGAGAACTCCTTCGGCGCGGTCTTCGAGGACGAGCACGACGACACCGAGCTGGACGAGGACCAGCTGACCGTCCCCAACCAGCTCGACTGCCTGGTGCGGTTGCAGCTCGGCGAGGTCGACGCGGTGGTCACGGACAACGCGCTGGCGGCCGGCCAGGCGGCCCAGGACCCCGCGGTGGAGCTCAAGGGCGACAAGCCGTTCACCACCGAGTACTACGGCGTTGCCGCGAAGCTCGGCGCCGACGACCTGGTGGCCCGGGTCAACCAGGTGCTGGCCGAGTACCGCCAGGGCGGTGCGGACAGCGCCTGGATGAAGTCGTACCGCACCTGGCTGGCGGAGGGCCTGCCCGGCATCGAGGGCCCTCCGGCGCCCAAGTACCGCAGCAACTGACCCTGTCCGGGCCCTCGGGGGTCCGGCGGACGGAACGGAGAGGTGATCGATGGGCGTGGCGGGATCCTTCCCCGGTTTCGCGGGGAGGCCCCCCGGCCCGGTCATGGACCGGGACGAGGCGGACCGTGCGCTGGCCCGGCTCGGTGCGGAGCACGAGGCCATCGAGACCTCGCTCCTCGCCCTGCAGGACCACGCCGGCCGCCGGCTCCTGGAGGGCGCCGATCTGACCGGCGTCACCAAGGGACGCTGGGCCGCGACCGAGCAGTCGATCACGCTGCTGTGGGGGTACTTCGACGCCTACGCGGGGGCGCTCGCCCGGGCACGGGAGATCCGGGCCGGGCGCCGCTACCCGAGCAAGGACGACCTGGCGGCCCTCACCGACATCCTGCGCGGTGACAGCGTGACCGTCGCGAACCCGGGAGCGGTCGGCCCGGGGCACTCCGGCGGCGGGCCGGCCAGGCTCTCCGAGCGGTTCACGCTGGAGGAACTGGTCGCCCGGATGAACGACCTGTACGCCGGTTCGCTGGACATGGTCGTCGCCGCGGACTCCGTGTGGTCGGCGCTGCCCGCCCGGATAGACCTGCTCGCCGCGGAGCTGCGCCGCACGCGCTCGCTGGCGCACTCCGTCGGGGTGCGACCGGGGGAGCATCCCGCCGGGGACGACCTGGAGTCGATCACCGAGGAACTGACCACGCTGCGGGTGCAGGTGATCTCCGATCCGCTGGCGTTCTGGCTGCCGGGCCCCGGCAGCGCCGCACCCGGCGGAGGACGTCCCGACACCACGCGCTACGACCGGGCGGCCCGCGCCCTGGAGGACGTACGACGAGAGATCGAGGCGGTGCTCGCGGTCCGGCAGGACGCCGAACAGCGCCTGGTCCAGCTGCGTGACGTCCTGTCCCGCGCGGACCGTACGCTCTCGGAGGCCCGGTCCGCGCGCGGCGAGGTGCTGGCGAAGATCGCCGCCTCGGAGGTGCCCGCCGTCAGCGGCCCTCCGACCGCGCTGCAGGAGCGGCTGGCCGCCGCCTCCGAATACCGCAGGCACGCCCAGTGGAACCGGCTCTCGCCGCTGCTGGACTCGCTGGAGCGGGAGGCGGAGGACGAACTGCTGCGCGCCCGGGAGTCGCTGACCTCCGTCACGGCGCCGCTCGCGGTCCGGGCGGAGCTGCGCGGCAGGCTCGACGCGTACAAGGCGAAGGTGGCCCGGCACGGCCTGGCCGAGGACCCGCTCCTCATCGAGCGGTACGACGCGGCCCGCCGGATGCTGTGGAGCGCCCCGTGCGATCTGCGCGTCGCCGAACAGGCGGTGCTGCGCTACCAGCGGGCCGCCACCGATCTGCTGACACCGCGCCGTCGGGGCGAGTACGACGGACAGGGGGAGACATCATGAGTACGGAGTGCCAGCGCCCCACGTGCGAGGGCAGCTACGAGGACATGGGCGGCGGCGAGCTGTACTGCGACACCTGCGGCCTCGCACCTGTCGTGTCGCCGACGGGCATGGTGAGTTCACCGCCCACCGGCATCGCGGGCGGCGGCAGGGCGGCGGGCGGCAGGGGAAGCAGCAGCACCTCGCAGCGGACCGGTTCGCAGGCGTCCGCGCGCTCCTCGTCCCGCTCGTCGACCTCCCGGCGCTCGGTGTCCGGGCGGCTGTCCCGCTCCCTCTCCGGAGGCTCCACGTCCCGCTCGGTGTCGGTGCGTTCCTCGGGCGTCTCGACGGGCTCCTCCTCCGGGCGCGGCAGGCTGGGCGCGGGCCTGGTGCTCGTGCCCGACGTGCCTCGGCCGGACCCGCACACTGCGGTGATGGAGAACCCCGAGGTCCCCGAGCGGAAGCGATTCTGCTCGCGCTCCGACTGCGGCGCGCCGGTGGGCCGGTCCCGTGGGGAGCGGCCGGGCCGCACCGAAGGGTTCTGCACCAAGTGCGGTCACCCGTACTCCTTCGTGCCCAAGCTGCGCGGCGGCGACATCGTGCACGGGCAGTACGAGGTGGCGGGCTGCCTGGCGCACGGCGGGCTCGGCTGGGTCTATCTCGCGGTGGACAGGGCGGTCTCCGACCGCTGGGTGGTCCTCAAGGGCCTGTTGGACACCGGGGACCAGGACGCCATGGCGGCGGCCATCTCCGAGCGGCGCTTCCTCGCGGAGATCGAGCACTCCAACATCGTCCGCATCTACAACTTCGTGGAACACCTCGACCAGCGCACCGGTTCGCTGGACGGCTACATCGTCATGGAGTACGTCGGCGGGAAGTCGCTCAAGGAGATCGCCAACGAGCGCCGCACACCGGCCGGCAGGCGGGACCCGCTGCCGGTGGAGCAGGCCTGCGCGTACGGCATCGAGGCGCTGGAGGCGCTCGGCCATCTGCACAGCCGCAACGTGCTGTACTGCGATTTCAAGGTCGACAACGCGATCCAGACCGAGGACCAGCTCAAGCTCATCGACATGGGCGCGGTGCGCAGGATGGACGACGACGAGTCGGCCATCTACGGCACCGTCGGCTACCAGGCGCCCGAGGTGGCCGAGGCCGGCCCGTCCGTCGCCTCCGACCTCTACACGGTCGCGCGGACCCTCGCGGTGCTGACCTTCGACTTCCAGGGGTACACGAACGTCTTCGTGGACTCGCTTCCCGACCCGGACAACATCGAGGTGTTCCGGAGGTACGAGTCGTTCTACCGGCTGCTCGTGCGGGCCACGGACCCGGATCCGGCCCGCCGGTTCTCCTCGGCCCAGGAGATGGCGGAACAGCTGACGGGTGTGCTGCGGGAGGTGGTCGCCCTGCAGACGGGGCGACCGCGCCCGGCGCTCTCGACCCTGTTCGGTGCGGAGACGCGCGTGACGGACACGGCGTTGTTCGCGGAGCCGGCCGGCGATGTGTCGCGGCTCGGCGCCCGGACGGGCCCGTCCGGCGGCGCGGGGCGCTTCGGACGCCGGCGGGCGGCGGCCGTCCCCGCCACCACGCTCCCCGCCCCGTCGCTGACGGCCGCCCCCGCCGTCGCCCCCGCACCGGGGGGCGCGCCGCCCGGTGCCGCTCCGCTGTACGCGCCCGACACCCATGTCCGGGGCGGTACCGGAAGCGGCGCTGTGGCGTACCCGCAGCCCCAGGCGGCCGTTCCGGCACCTCGCTCGGCGGTCCAGGGCCCGGGCGCGCTCCCGGTGCCGCACCCGGGTGCCGGGCCCCGGCTCGCCCCGTTCGACGCGCGGGCGACCTCGCTGGCCCTGCCCGTGCCCCGGGTCGACCCGAACGACCCCAACGCCGGGTTCCTCGCCGGGGTGATGGCGTCGGCGCCCGCGGAGCTGGTCTCCGCCCTGCACTCCGTGCCCGCCGCCTCGCTGGAGACCCGGCTGCGGGAGCTCCGTGCCCGCCTGGAGATGAGCGAACTCGACTCCGCCGTGCGGGCGCTGACGGCGGTGGAGGCCCAGCACCCGGACGACTGGCGGGTGGTCTGGTACCGCGGGATCACCTCGCTGGTGACCGGTGACAACGAGAACGCCGCGCTGTCCTTCGACGCGGTCTACGACGCCTTCCCGGGCGAGCCCGCGCCGAAGCTCGCGCTGGGTGTCTGCGCGGAGGTGCTGGGGCAGCTGGACAACGCCGCGGAGTACTACCGCCTGGTGTGGGCGACGGACCCGAGCTTCGTCAGCTCGGCGTTCGGTCTGGCCCGGGTGCAGATCGCCGCCGGTGACCGGCCCGCCGCGGTGCGCACCCTGGAGTCCGTGCCCGAGTCGTCGATCCACTACACGGCGGCCCGGGTCGCCGCGGTGCGGGCCCGGCTCCGCGAGCGGGCCCCGCACGAGCCGCTGATCGACGATCTCTCGGCCGCGGCGGACCAGGTGACCGCGCTGCGGGGCTACGGCCTGGACGCGGTGAGACGGGAACAGTTGTCGACCGAGGTACTCGGTACGGCGCTCGACTGGGTACTCTCCGGTAGTCCCACGGCTCAGCCGTCGGCGCAGCCCTCCCCCGCAGCCGCGGGGCCGGGGACGGTGCTCGGCAGCGAGCTGGACGAGCGGGGCCTCAGGTTCGGCCTCGAACGCTCGTACCGGATGCTCGCCCGGCTCGCGCAGCGGGGCGACGAGAGGATCGAACTGGTGGAGCGGGCCAACCGTTTCCGCCCCCGGACCTGGGTGTGAAGATGTCACAGAGCCACCAGCGGGCCTCCTTGCCGGGGTGCCCCAGCTGCGAGGAACCGCTGGAGCCGGGCGACCTGTTCTGCGGTGCGTGCGGGTACGACCTCTCGGCCGTGCCGGCACCGCCCGCCGACCGTCCGACGGTCGCCATCACCGTGCCCGGGCGGAGCGCGGGAGCGCCTGCCGCCGGCGGTCCGGTGGAATGGCCCTCCGTCTCCGGGACGGACAGCTCGGACGTACCGGCGCCCACGCACCGCCCGGCCGATCTCCCGGGTGTGGACTCGGGCGGCAAGCCCCTGTCCGCGGCCGAGGGTGCGGCGGTCCGCTTCGACGAGCCGGACGCCCCGGAAGCCGCCGCCCGGGCCGACGCCGCCGGCGACTTCGAACTGGCCGCCCCCGACCCGCGTACCGCGGAGCACGCCACCGCCGCTGGGGCGGCGTCCGGTGCCAAGGTCTGTGTGGCCTGCCGCTCGGGCCGTGTGGACACCGACGGCTACTGCGAGAACTGCGGCCATGCCCAGCCCCGCGAGCGCGACCACATGGAGCAGGAGCTCGGCTCGGTAGCCGCGGTCAGCGACCGGGGGCTGCGCCACCACCGCAACGAGGACGCGTTCGCGGTGTCCTCCACCGCGCTGCCGGACGGTTCACCGGCCGTCGTCGCCATCGTGTGCGACGGGGTCTCGTCGGCGAGCCGCCCCGACGAGGCGTCGGCCGCGGCGGCGAGCGCCGCCAACGAGTCGCTGCTGGAGTCGCTGCCGCGCGGTACGCACGCGCAGCAGGCGATGCACGACGCGATCCTGGCCGCGTCCGAGGCCGTCAACGCCCTGGCCCAGGACCCCGGTCAGGCGTTGGAGCACGATCAGCACCGTCATCAGAACGCCCCGGCCTGCACCCTGGTCGGCGCGATCATGGCGGGCGGTCTGCTGGTCGTCGGCTGGGTCGGCGACAGCCGGGTCTACTGGGTCCCCGAGGACCGCTCCCACCCGCCGGCCCGGCTCACGGAGGACGACTCCTGGGCGGCGCAGATGGTGGCGACCGGCCTGATGAACGAGGCGGAGGCGTACGCCGACGAGCGGGCCCACGCCATCACCGGCTGGCTCGGCGCCGACGCGTACGAACTGGAGCCGCACACCGCGTCGTTCAAGCCCGACCGGCCCGGCCTGGTGGTGGTCTGCACCGACGGACTGTGGAACTACGCGGAGGCGGCGGCGGAGATGGCCGCGGCCGTGCCCGCCGACGCGTACACACGGCCGCTGCACGGCGCCCAGGTGCTGGTCGGTCACGCCCTCGACGGCGGGGGCCACGACAACGTAACAGTGGCGCTGCTGCCGTTCGCCGTGGCGGCGCGAGGGGCAGGATCGGCCTGAGCCGCTCGCGGTCCGCCGGCCGCCGGCCGGCGTCCCGCCTGTCCCCGCGCCCTTCTCGTCCCGCGCCACGTGCCCGTGTCCTACGCCCTGAACTCTGTCCGCCCACCTGTCTTCGTCCGACACATGTGGAGCATCGAGGAGCCGATCAGATGGCCAACTTCTCCAAGTCCAGCGTGCCGCAGTTCTCCGTCGAGGTGTACCAGAACGAATACCTGCCCGAGGGCGGCCGCGAGGTCAACGCGATCGTCACCGTCACGTCCACGGGCGGGGGGACCACGGGCGGGGTGCCGCTGACCGACGGTGTTCCGGCGTCGGGCCGCCTCCCGGGGCGGGCGCCGGCCGCCGCCGTGGTGCTCATGGTCGACTGTTCGGGCTCGATGGACTACCCGCCGACGAAGATGCGCAACGCGCGCGACGCGACGGCGGCGGCCATCGACACCCTGCGGGACGGCACGCGGTTCGCCGTGGTCGCGGGGACGCACGTGGCCAAGGACGTGTACCCGGGCAACGGGCAGCTGGCGACCGCCGACGCGCGGACCAAGGCCCAGGCGAAGGAGGCCCTGCGGCGGCTGAGCGCGGGCGGGGGCACCGCGATCGGGACCTGGCTGCGGCTGGCCGACCGGCTGCTCGGGGCGGCCGAGGTGGACATCCGGCACGGCATCCTCCTCACCGACGGGCGCAACGAGCACGAGTCCCCGGAGGATCTGCGGGCCGCTCTGGATTCCTGCGCGGGCCGGTTCACGTGTGACGCGAGGGGGGTCGGCACCGACTGGGAGGTGAAAGAGGTCACAGCGATCGCCTCCGCCCTGCTCGGCACGGCGGACATCGTCGCCGATCCGGCGGGCCTGGCCGCGGACTTCACACAGATGATGGAGAACGCGATGGGCAAGGAGGTCGCGGACGTGGCGCTGCGGCTCTGGACGCCCGTCGGTGTGGAGATCGTCTTCGTCAAGCAGGTGGCTCCCACGGTCGCCGATCTGAGCGGCCGCCGCACCGAGGCGGGGCCGCGCGCGGGCGACTACCCGACGGGCTCCTGGGGCGACGAGTCCCGGGACTACCACGTGTGCGTCAGGGTCCCGGAGGCCGGGATCGGCCAGGAGATGCTGGCGGCCAGGGTCTCGCTGATCCTGCCGCCCCCGTCCGGCGGCGGCGCCCCGCAGACCCTCTCCCAGGGTCTCGTACGGGCCGTCTGGACGGACGACATGGTCGCGTCCACCTCGATCAACCCCCAGGTGGCGCACTACACAGGACAGGCGGAACTGGCACAAGTCATCCAGCAGGGACTTGATGCGCGTAAATCGGGAGACTTCGACGGAGCGACGGCCAAACTGGGCCGTGCGGTGCAGCTCGCGTCGGGCTCCGGAAACGCGGATACTGCGAAACTGCTTTCGAAGGTGGTCGACGTCGTCGACGCGGCGACCGGTACTGTGCGACTGAAAGCGAGGGTCGCGGAAGCGGACGAGATGACTCTCGAAACGCGCTCGACCAAGACGGTTCGCGTCAAGAAATAGCGACGCGGACGACAGTGAACCGACCGTACGGAGAGCCGCCCCGGCCGACCGGACGGTGCACCGAACAGCATGGCGGCCTCCGGGCCGGACGAGGAGAGGGGGAAGCGCCGACATGCCGACCTGCCCGAACGGACACCAGTCGGGTTCCGAGGACTGGTGCGAGGTCTGCGGACACCGCATGGCCGGGACGGGCGCGCCCACGGGCGCGGTCCCGCCGCCGCCTCCCCCGCCGCCCGCACCCGGCTACGGCTACCCTCCGGTGTCCGGCACCGGGGAGCCGACCGCCCAGGCCGAGCTCTGCCCGCAGTGCCGCACCCCGCGTGAGGCGATGGCGCCGTACTGCGAGGAGTGCCGCTGGAACTTCCTCACGAACACGGCGACGTCGTACACCCCGCTGGCCCCGCAGGGCGGCGTGGGCGGCCCGGCGCCGGGCCTGAATCTGCCGCCGGGCTTCCAGGCGCAGCAGGGTCCGCCGCAGCAGCAGCGGGACCCGTTCGAATACCAGGGTTCCCGGCCTTCGCAGATGAACCGGCCGGCCGAGCCGCTCTCTCCGGACCAGGGCAGCCGCCCGGGTCCGCCGCCGCCCCCGCCCTCCTTCCAGCAGGGGCCGCCGCCTCCGCCGTCGTTCCAGCAGCAGTCGCCGTCCCCGTTCGAGTCGCGAGGGCAGCAGGGTCCCGGCTCGCAGGGGCCGGGCTCGCAGGGGCCGGGCTCGCAGGGGCCGGGCTCGCAGGGGCCCGGCCAGCAGGGCTCTCCTTCGCCGTTCGACCCCCAGGGCCGGCCGGGCCAGGGCCCCGGCCAGCAGGTCCCGGGCCAGCAGGGGCCCGGCCCGCACGGCGGCCAGCAGGGCCAGAACCCGCAGGGCCCCGGTCAGCAGGGCCCCGGTCAGCAGGGTGGCCCGCCGTCGCCGTTCGAGCCGCAGCGGCAGGGGCCGCCTCCCCCGCCGTCGTTCCAGCAGCAGTCCGCGCCGCCCGCGCCTCAGCGGCCGCAGGCGCCGCAGCCCGGTGGCGACGACGACTGGATGCTGCCGCCGCCCTCGCAGCAGCAGCACCCGCAGGCCTTCCAGCAGGGCCCGCAGACGCCCCATGCGCCTCGGGCGCCTCATTCCCCCCAGCAGCCGTTCCCCGGTCAGAGCCCCGCCCAGGGCGGCCTGGACCAGGGAACGGTCAGCTGGAAGGCCGTCATCGGCCCGGACCGTGACTACTTCCTGGCGATGATGCAGCGCAGCGGCCCCGAGGCGACCGGGCTCAACCTGCCCGCTTACTCCCCGGAGCAGCACCTTCCGCTCACCGGCAACCAGATCACCATCGGCCGCCGCCGGCACAGCACCGGTGAGTCCCCCGACATCGATCTCGCCGTGCCGCCGGAGGACCCGGGCGTCTCGCACCAGCACGCCGTGCTGGTGCAGCAGCCGGACGGCACCTGGGCCGTCGTCGACCAGAACTCCACCAACGGCACCACGCTGAACGGCGCCGAGGAGCCGATCCAGCCCTATGTCCCCGTCCCGCTCCAGGACGGTGACCAGGTGCACGTGGGGGCCTGGACGACGATCACGGTCCGCCGCGACTGAACCGGAGCCGGCCGGGGGCAGGAGTCCTAGGACTCCTGACCTCGGCCGCCGTGTCTGCGACGATGGACGGGTGACAGAGATTCCGCGCGACACGCTTCAGGAGCAGACCTTCTACGAGCAGGTCGGCGGCGAGGAGACCTTCCGGCGCCTGGTCCACCGCTTCTACCAGGGCGTCGCGGACGACCCGCTGCTGCGACCGATGTACCCGGAGGCGGATCTGGGCCCCGCCGAGGAACGGTTCACGCTGTTCCTCATGCAGTACTGGGGTGGACCGCGCACCTACAGCGACGAGCGGGGGCACCCCCGGCTGCGGATGCGGCACGCCCCGTTCCAGGTGGACCGGGCGGCGCACGACGCCTGGCTCGGCCACATGCGGGTGGCCCTCGACGAGCTCGGCCTCCCCCCTGAGCAGGAGCGGCAGTTGTGGGAGTACCTCACCTACGCGGCCGCCTCGATGGTCAACACCGCGGGCTGAGCCATGTGCGGAATCCGGTTCTCCGGAGCCGCATAACGGTCACGATCGCATCAAGGTGCACCCACAAGCGGTTTCCAGGAGCCGGTGCCCTCTGAAAGCATCCGGTACACGCCGGGGGGCGTGCGAGGCGTGCGGCTGCTGAGGGTTCGGGGGATCAGGTGACGGGGTTCGTCCTTCTGCGGGTGCGCGCGCACCGGCTCCTCCTCGCCGCCGCCGTCCTGGCCGTGCTGCTCACCACCTGCGTGCTGGCCGCGCTCACGGCGTTCTCGGGTTCCATGGGCGACGCCGCTCTGCGGCACACGCTCACCCACCGTGCCGCCGCGCAGGCCTCGCTCCTCGTCTCCGCCGATGTGGACCGCGAGCAGCGGGGCGAGGCCGACACCGCGGTGCGCCGGGCCGCCCGCGAGACCTTCGACGGGCTTCCGGTGACCGTGCGGAAGCTGGAGAGTTCGGGGTCGTACGCGCTGCCGGACGGTCTCCAGGCGCCCGCCGCCCGGCGCGACGAGCCCGATCTGACGCATCTCGCCTCGCTCGACCGCAGCCGGATCCGTCTCACCGCGGGACGCCTGCCGGGCGCCGGGGCGGGTGACGCGACGGAACGCGTGCAGGTCGCCCTGCCGCGAGCCGCAGCCGAGGCACTGAAGCTGAAGCCGGGTTCCCGCCTCACCCTCACCGACCGGCTGGAGGAGACGGCTCTGCCGGTCGAGGTCACCGGCCTGTACGAGGCGTCCGACCTGGACGACCCGTACTGGCAGCTGGACCCGCTCGGCGGGCGCGGCGCCCGCAAGGTCGTCTTCACCACCTACGGCCCCCTGCTGGCCGACCCCGCCGTCCTGGCTTCCGGCCGGGTCAGCGCAGGTCCGGTGTCCTGGCTGGCCGCCGCCGACTTCCGTGAGGTGACGACCGGCCGGACCGACGCACTGCGCCGGGCGTCGACGGACGGGCCCAGGGCCCTGTCAGCCTCCCCGGTCTTCGGCGACGGTGCCACGGTACGGACCTCGCTGCCTGTCGTCATCGACCAGATCGACCGGGCGCTGCTGGTGTCCCGCTCCACGATCATGATCGTCGCCGTGCAGCTGGTCCTGCTCGCCGGATACGCCCTGCTGCTCGTGGCCAGGCTGCTGAGCAGCGAGCGTGGCGGCGAGACCGAACTGCTGCGGGCCCGGGGCGGGTCCAGGGGCCGGATCGCCTCACTGGCCGCGATCGAGGCACTGCTGCTCGCGGTGCCCGCCGCGGTCGTCGCTCCGCTGCTCGCCGGTCCGCTGACCCGGCTGCTCGCGGCCCGGAGCGAGCTCGGCAGGATCGGGCTGCGGCTGGACGGCGGGGTGGACGGCACGGTCTGGCTGGTGGCGGGCGCCGTCGCGCTGGCGTGCGCGCTCGCGGTGGTCGCGCCCGCCCTCGCGGCGGGCGGGGGCCGCCGTGGCGCCCGGGCCGCGACGCTGCCCACGCCGGTGCGCGCGGGCGCCGACATCGGGCTGCTGCTGATCGCCGGGGTGGCGTACTGGCAGTTGGACCGCCAGACCGGGGCGTCCGGGAGCGGTGCGCTCAGCGGCGACCGGGAGGGTGACCTGGGCATCGATCCGCTGCTGGTCGCCGCCCCCGCGCTGGCGCTGCTGGCGGGCACCGTCCTGACTCTGCGTCTGCTGCCGCCCGCGGCCCGGCTCGCGGAGCGGCGTGCGGCGGGTGGGCGGGGGTTGTCCGCGGCCCTGGCGGGCTGGCAGTTCAGCCGCCGGCCGCTCCGGGGCGCGGGCCCGGTGCTGCTGCTGGTCCTGTCGGTGGCGATGGGCATGCTGGCCATCGGCCAGAGCGCGTCCTGGGACCGTTCGCAGAGCGACCAGGCGGACTTCAGGTCGGGCGCGTCGGTGCGGATGGTGGGCACGCTGTCGGGCGACCCCGCGAAGGCCGCCGCGTACACGGATCTTCCGGGCGTACGGGAGGCGGCTCCGGCGTTCCGTACGACGGCCGATCTCTCCGGGGGCCGGACGGCCGAGGTCCTCGCCCTGGACACGGCGCACGCGGACGAGCGGATGCTGATGCGCGAGGACCTGTCCGGCGCGTCTCCGCAGGAGCTGTTCGACGCGATCGCGCCGCCGAGGACCGCGCGGACCGGGGTGGTCCTGCCCGAGGGCAGCGAGCGGGTTCTGTTCGATCTGCGGATCCGTGACACCTCGGCGCCCGGCGGGAGGTCCCCGTCGTCCTCGACGGCGCTGGTGAGCGTGCTGCTGGAGGACCGTTACGGCGTCGGGTACCGGATCGGTGCGGGGACCGTGCCCGTCGACGGCCGCGCGCACGGTGTGTCGTTCCCCGTGTCCGCCGCCGGTGAGCTGGCGGTGACCGGCTTCGAACTGGACGGGGAGGTGCCCGCCGTCCGCCCCGAGAAGCGGCTGGTCGACGTGGCGAGGCTCCGGGCCCACACGACGGACGGGCATGAGGAGCCGGCGCCGGCTGCTGAAGGAGTGCGCTGGAAGGCCGGGACGACGGTGTCCGAAGGGAGTGAGACCCGTCCCGGCGAGGCCGTCGAGGAGGTGGCCGGATCGGGCACCGCCCCGTCGTTCCGGTACGGCACCGGAGCCACCCTGCCCGACGACTCGTTCTGGGGCAGCGGCGCCGCGGTCGGCACGCTGCGGATCACCGCGTCCCGCCCCGCGGCCCCCGCGCTGAAGGCGGTGGCCACCGACGCGTACATGAAGTACGCGGGGGCAGAGCCGGGGCAGGAGATCGACCTCACGCTCGCGGGCAACACGGTCCGGGTGAAGCTGGTGAAGTCGGTGCGGCAGCTCCCGACCACCGGCCCCGGGGCGTCCGCCGGTGTGCCCGAGGGCGCCTCGGAGGAGTCGTCCGCGAAACCGGGCGGCGGCCTGCTGCTGGACCTGAAGGCGGTGTCGGAGGTGCTCGCCCACCGGGCGGGTGCCACTCTGGCGCCCACCGAGTGGTGGCTGAGCGCCGCACCCGGCGACGGCCCGAAGGTGGCGGCGGAGCTGCGCGCGCTGCCCGGCACCGATCCGGCGCAGGTGCGGGTGCGTGACGAGGTGGCGCGGGAGCTGGCGGACGACCCGCTGGGCGCGGGACCGCAGTCCGCGCTGCTGGCCGTCGCCGTGGTGGCGGCCGCGCTGGCGGCGGTCGGATTCGCCGTCGGCCTTGTGGGCTCGCAGCGCGAACGGGCCGCGGAGTTCGCCGTGTTGCGCGCGCTGGGCGCACCCCGTCGCCGACTGGCCCGGACCGCGGCCGCCGAACAGGGCGTCCTGATCGCCCTCGCCCTGCTGATCGGGCTCGCCCTCGGGGCGGTGCTCACCAGGGCCGTCGTACCGCTCGTCGTGCTGACCGGGCAGGCCGCGAGGCCCGTGCCGGACGTACTGGTGCTGCTGCCGGCCGGACAGGTCGCGGTCCTGCTCGCCTCGGTCGCCGCGGTGCCGCTGCTGACCGTCGCCGCGATCACACTGCGCCGCGCCGATCCCGCGGTGTCGCTGCGCCACCAGGGGGACAACTGACATGAACGCCGCCAAGACCCCGGCCGCCTGCGCCCCCTGGGTGCGTACGCGGCTGCGCACCGCCCCCGGTATCTCCGCCGCCCTCGCGGTCCTGGTGTTCCTGACCGCCTTCCTCGCCGCCGCGTTCCCGCGTTCCGTGGACGCGTACGAGACGAAGGCGCTGCGCCATGACGTCACGACGGCGGCGCCCGGGCAGAGTGTGCTCGAAGTGGCCACTCCGCCGCCCTCGCTCGCCGCGCCGCGTCCGGTGCGGGAGCAGGCCATGCGGGAGGAGTCCCTGGCCGGGATCGACCGCGCGCTGGTGAAGACGCTTCCCGACCCCGTGCGGGCCGATCTGCCGCTCTCCTCCTACGGGGTGCACACCACGAAGCCGGTCGTCGCGGAGGAGGCCTGGCTGCCCCGCCCCAACGCGATGCCTCCCCAGCTGCACTACGCCGTCCCGTCGGCGCTCGGCGAGCACAGCGAGCTGGCCGCCGGGCGCTGGCCCACCGCCCGCGGCGAGGTGACCGCCGCCACCGGTGAGGTGGAGGCGGCCGTCACCGAGGAGACCGCGCGAGAACTGAGGATGAAGCCGGGCTCCACGCTCATGGTGCCCACCCAGGGCGGGAAGCCGCTGACCGTACGCGTCACGGGCATCGTGACCCCGCTGCACCCGAAGAGCGGCTACTGGGCGGTCGATCCCCTCTACCGAGCCCCGTCCCTGATGCAGGACCCCGGCTCCCCGACACCGGTCCTCTACTGGACGGGGACGCTGCTCCTGGCGCCCGGCACCGGGCCGGCGCTGCTCGACACGATGGGCGAGCCCGAGCTGTACTGGCGTCTCGCTCCCGACCCCTCCGGACTCACCGCGGCCGACGTCCCCCGGCTCCGCGACGCCGTCGCCGGGCTGGAGAACGGCCCGGCGCTGCTGAAGCTGCGTGCCCTGGTGGGGCCCAACGCGACGCTCACCACGGACCTGGACGCGATCCTCGACGCGTACACGGCGATGCGTGCCGCCATCGGGCCCGTGGTCACGGTGGCCGCCGTGGGGATCGGCGCGGTGGCCGCCGTCGTCCTGCTGATGACGGGCGCGCTGATCGGTGCGCGCCGCCACCACGAACTGGCCCTGCTGCGCTCCCGGGGCGGGTCGCTGCGGGGCATCGGTGGACGGCTGCTCGCCGAGACGGCGGTGGCCGTGGTGCCCGCTGCCGCTCTCGGGCTGCTGCCGGCCGTCCTCCTCGTCCCCGAGGCCCGGTTGCTGCCCGCGGTGACGGGCGCGGCGGCCGTCGCGCTGCTCGTCTGCCTGGTGCTGCCGCTCCGCACGGCCCTGCACCACCGCAGGCCGCTGCTGCACGGCGCCCGCGAAGACATGGTGGACGCCAGGCCCACCCGCCGTCGTACGGTGGCGGAACTGACCCTGCTCGTCCTGGCGGTCGGCGCCGTCGCCGCGCTGCGCCGCCGTGGCACCTCGACGGGCTCGGGCGCCGATCTGCTGGTGAGTGCCGCGCCCGTCCTGGTGGGGCTGATCGCCGCGCTCGTACTCGTACGGCTGTATCCCCTGCCGCTGCGCCTCGCGGCCCGCCCGGTGGCGCGGCTGCGCGGAGCGGTCGGCTTCCTGTCGCTGGCCCGCGCGGGCAGGGCGTCGTCGAGCGGCACGCTGCCCCTGCTGGCCCTGCTGATCGCGCTGACCACCGCCGCGTTCGGCGGCTCGGTGCTCGCGGGGGTCGCGGACGCCCGTGACGAGGCGTCGCTGCGGGTCGTCGGCGCGGACGCCAGGATCAGCGCGGAGGGCGGGCTCTCCCCGCTCTCCGAAAGCTTCGTCCGTGAGGTGCGGGCGGTGGACGGCGTCGAGGACGTCGCCCCCCTGCGCATCGAGTACGGCACCCCGCTGGCGGCCGGCCTGGACGTCAGGTCGGACACGAAGCGCGCGACGCTGATGGGCGTCGAACCGGAGTCGTACGCGCGCCTTGCCCGCACCACCGGGCTCCCGGCCTTCCCCGTGTCCGCGCTGAGGAGCGGGCCGGGGCAGGACGAGGTGCTTCCCGCGCTCGTCTCACCCGCCCTCGCCGAGCGGCTCGGTGAGCGGCCGCACACCATCCGGTCGCAGGCGGGTGACATCAGGGTGCGGGTCGCCGGGGTGCTGACGCGCACCTCCGCCGTGACCGGCTCCGAGTTCCTGGTCGTGGACGCTAAGGAGCTCGCCCAGCCGGACCCCACGACCCTGCTGGTCACCGGTTCCTCGCTCGACGGGCGCCGGCTGACGGCCGCCGCGCGCGACGAGGGCCCGGAGTACGGCGTGCGGCTGCGGTCGGCGGAACGCGAGAGGTTCGTGGACACCCCGATGCAGTCGGGCGCCGAACGGATCTACGGGGCCGCGGTCGCGGCCGGCGCCGGATACGCGCTGCTCGCCGTGGGCCTCTCCCTGCTGCAGACCGCCCCGGAGCGCACCACGCTCCTGGCCCGGCTGCGCACCATGGGGCTGACGACGCGGCAGGGGCGGCGGCTGCTCGCGTTCGAGGCGATGCCGCAGGCGCTGCTGGCCGCGTTCGGCGGCCTCCTCGTCGGCTGGGCGACCATCGCCCTGCTGGCACCGGGCGTCGATCTGGGCGCGCTGGCACTGGCCGGTGGCGACCCCTCGACGCCTCACACCGCTTCGCTGCGGGCCGACCTGCTGTCGCTGGCGCTCCCGGCGGCCGGGGTGGTCCTCCTCGCCGCGGCCGTGGCCGGAGTCCAGGCGTGGTGGGCGAGCCGCCGTGGATCGATCAAGGAACTCAGGGCAGGAGACACCCGGTGACATCGTCGACAGAGACCACCCTGGCGGAACTCGAACAACGGGCCGCTGCCCGCCGTGACCGGCCTTCGTACGGGCACGACGCCCTGATCGCCTGCGACCGGCTGGTGCGCATCTTCTCCACGGACGGCGTGGAGGTGCAGGCGCTCCAGGGACTCGATCTGCTGGTCACCGAGGGCGAGTTGATGGCCCTGGTCGGCGCCTCGGGCAGCGGGAAGTCGACCCTGATGAACATCCTGGCGGGCCTGGACGTCCCCACGGCCGGGTCGGCGAAGGTCGCGGGCTGCGACCTCCTGGGGATGGGGCCGAAGGAGCGGCTGCGCTACCGCCGCGACGTCGTCGGGTTCGTGTGGCAGCAGACCTCCCGCAATCTGCTGTCGTACCTGACCGCCGTACAGAACATCACGCTCCCCATGCAGCTGCGTGGCGGCGGCCGGAACCGCGAACGGGCCGCGCGGGCCGAGTCGTTGCTGGAGATGCTGGAGATCGCGGACTGCCGCGACCGCCGCCCCGCCCAGATGTCCGGGGGCCAGCAGCAGCGGGTGGCGATCGCGGTGGCCCTGGCCAACAACCCGTCGGTGCTGCTCGCCGACGAGCCGACCGGTGAGCTGGACTCCGCGACGGGCGAGCAGGTGTTCGCCGCGTTCCGGCGTGCCAACGAGGAGCTCGGCACGACGATCGTCATCGTCACCCACGACCAGGCGGTGGCGAGCGAGGTGCGCCGCACGGTCGCGATACGCGACGGCCGTACGTCCTCCGAGGTGCTGCGGCGCACCGAGGTGGACGCGGCGACCGGGCAGGAGTCCCAGGTGGCCCGGGAGTACGCGATGCTCGACCGGGCGGGGCGGCTCCAGCTGCCGGCCGACTACACGGAGGCGCTGGGGATGGAGCACCGGGTGATGCTGGAGCTGGAGCGGGACCACATCGGGGTGTGGCCCGACGCCCCGAAGGAGTAGGCCTCAGACGGTGCCGACGGTCACGGCCAGCGTGCCGAGGCCGCCGCCCGCGCCGCGCAGCGCGATCGAGCCGAACGGTGTACGCAGCCGCAGCCAGGATCCCGCCGTGAGCAGCGCGACGGGGAAGTCGGGCGCCGGGCGGAGGAAGCCGAGGGACTGGGCGGCGTGGACGGCGCGCAGCGGGAGCTCGGTGTCCCCGACCGTCCGCGACCAGATGTCGTGGCCGATCAGGTCGCGTTCCGCCCGGGTGCGCCGGTCCTCGGGCAGCGCCGCGTCACGGGACCGGAACTCGGCCACGGCGTCGGTGAGCCGGGTACGCAGGTCGACGGGGCCCGGCAGCCCGGGGCGCTCCTGCCAGCCGCTCCGCGGCGGCAGCAGTCCGGCCCACGGCGGGCCGGTGACGGGGGCCGGCAGGGCGGTGCCGTCGGCCCCGTCCGTGTCGAGGGCTTCGAGGAGTTCACCGGCCGAGACCGTGACATCGAAGTCGTGCGCCCCGGCCAGCCGGGCCGTCCGGATCGCGAGGACCTCGAACGACGGAGGCCGGCCGAAGACGGCCAGCGCGCCGCCGCCCGCCTGGAGACGGACGGCGGCGGCCCGGTCGTAGTGCAGGAGACGGCCGAGGAAGGCGGCGAGATCGGCCGCCTCCCTCGCGTCGGCGAACCGCGCCGACCGCACAGGCACTGTCATGCGACGGCGGGCTCCTGGTCGAGGTACTCCTGCAGGAAGAACTTCTCCTCGGCGGTGATCCGCCGGGGCCGCTCCTCGGCCAGGTTGTACGGCACGACGACCGTCGACGCCCGTACGTACACCTGCTCGGGGTCCTTGACCTCGTAGGCGATCGTCAGCGACGCCGCGGTGATCTTCGTGACCCAGGACTCGATGGTCACCGGGGCGTGCCGGTGGACCAGCGGGCGCACGTAGTCGATCTCGTGCCGGGCCACGACGGACCCGCCGGCGAAGGACGGCGAGCCGTCCCCCGGCGCCAGCCGGAACATGAAGTCGATGCGCGCCTCCTCCAGGTAGCGGAGGAAGACCACGTTGTTCACGTGGCCGAAGGCATCCATGTCCGACCAGCGCAGCGGGCAGCTGTAGATGTGACGGGCCAAGTCGATCAGCCTCGCGTGAGCTTCTTGTAGGTGGCACGGTGCGGGCGGGCCGCGTCCGCACCGAGACGCTCGACCTTGTTCTTCTCGTACGACTCGAAGTTGCCCTCGAACCAGTACCACTTGGAGTCGCCCTCGTACGCCAGGATGTGCGTGGCGACGCGGTCCAGGAACCAGCGGTCGTGGGAGATGACCACCGCTGCCCCGGGGAACTCCAGCAGCGCGTTCTCGAGCGAGGACAGGGTCTCGACGTCGAGGTCGTTGGTGGGCTCGTCGAGGAGCAGCAGGTTGCCGCCCTCCTTGAGCGTCAGCGCCAGGTTCAGGCGGTTGCGCTCACCACCGGAGAGGACACCGGCCGGCTTCTGCTGGTCCGGGCCCTTGAAGCCGAACGCCGAGACGTAGGCCCGCGAGGGCATCTCGACCTGGCCGACGTTGATGTAGTCCAGCTCGTCCGACACGACGGCCCAGAGGGTCTTCTTCGGGTCGATGTTGGCGCGGGACTGGTCGACGTACGAGATCTTGACCGTGTCGCCGACCTTGATGGCGCCGGAGTCCGGCGTCTCCAGGCCCTGGATCATCTTGAACAGCGTGGTCTTGCCCGCGCCGTTCGGACCGATGACGCCGACGATGCCGTTGCGCGGGAGCGTGAAGGACAGGTCGTCGATGAGGACCTTGTCGCCGAAGGCCTTGGAGAGGTTCTCGACCTCGACGACGATGGAACCGAGCCGCGGGCCCGGCGGGATCTGGATCTCCTCGAAGTCCAGCTTCCGCATCTTGTCCGCCTCGGCCGCCATCTCCTCGTAACGCGCGAGACGTGCCTTGGACTTGGTCTGCCGGCCCTTGGCGTTGGAGCGGACCCACTCCAGCTCTTCCTTGAGCCGCTTGGCGCGCTTCTCGTCCTTGCGGCCCTCGACCTTGAGGCGGGTGGCCTTCTTGTCGAGGTACGTGGAGTAGTTGCCCTCGTAGGGCAGGGCGCGGCCGCGGTCGAGCTCGAGGATCCACTCGGCGACGTTGTTCAGGAAGTACCGGTCGTGCGTCACGGCGACGACGGCGCCCGCGTACTTCGAGAGGTGCTGCTCCAGCCAGTTCACCGACTCGGCGTCGAGGTGGTTGGTGGGCTCGTCGAGGAGGAGCAGGTCCGGGGCCTCGATCAGGAGCTTGCAGAGCGCCACACGGCGCTTCTCGCCGCCGGAGAGGTTGTTGACGGGCCAGTCGCCGGGCGGGCAGCCCAGGGCGTCCATGGCCTGCTCCAGCTGGGCGTCGAGGTCCCAGGCGTTGGCGTGGTCCAGGTCCTCCTGGAGCTTGCCCATCTCGTCCATGAGCGCGTCGGAGTAGTCCGTCGCCATGAGCTCGGCGACCTCGTTGAAGCGCTTGAGCTTGCCCATGATCTCGGCGGCGCCGTCCTGGACGTTCTCCAGGACGGACTTGTTCTCGTCGAGCTTCGGCTCCTGCATGAGGATGCCGACGCTGAATCCGGGCGACAGGAAGGCGTCACCGTTGGACGGCTGCTCCAGGCCCGCCATGATCTTCAGCACCGTGGACTTACCGGCACCGTTGGGTCCCACGACACCGATCTTCGCGCCGGGCAGGAAGTTCAGGTTGACGTCATCGAGAATCACCTTGTCGCCGTGCGCCTTGCGCGTCTTGCGCATGGTGTAGATGTACTCAGCCAAGAGAAACCGTCCGGCAGCAATAGAGGTGTGGGCAGATACACCCATCTTGCCTGACGTCCGCACCCGGACGGAAACCCGTCCGGGTCCCGGTACGGGCCCGGCCCCTCCGGGCGGCCCGTCCGGAGGGGCCCGGGAAACACGAAGGGCCTGGTACGGAGGTCCGTACCAGGCCCTTCACCGGCGCATTCCCGCTGCGCCTGTGCTCAGTCACTCACCGCTGGTCCGCGGCTTCTTCCGGCGGAGCAGGAAGACCGCGCCGCCGCCGAGGACGACGAGGGCGATGGCGACACCCGCGATGACGGGGGTGGCGCTGGAACCACCGGTCGCGGCGAGGTCACCCTCGGTGTCCGGGGCGCTCGCGGCGGGCGCGGGCGTCGGCTCGGAACCGGTCTGGGTCGTGGTGTCGTCACCCGGGGCGGGGGTGCCGGCGGTCTCGCAGTCCAGGACACCCTTGAAGTTCTTGCTGAAGCCGCCGGGGCCGGTGATCGTGAAGTCGTAGGCCTCGTCCTCGCCGACCGGGACGGTCACCGTGCGGGTCTCACCGGCCGGGATGGTGTGCTCGGTACCGGCCAGCTCGAAGGTGAACGCCTCGTCACCGGTGTTGCTCGCGGTGATGTCGACGCCGCCCTTGGCGCAGTTCTTCTGCGCGGTCACCGCCGGGACGGCACCCTTCTCGGCCCAGGTGGCGGTCGCCGTCGCGGAGACGGTCGACTCGCTGGAACCGGCGAGGATCATGGTCTGGCTCTTGGTGAGTCCGGCGAAGACCCGGCCGACGGGCACGGACGTGGTGGCCTGGACGGTCAGCGAGGCGGAGCCGTCGGTGGCGTCTTCGGGGACGGAGAAGTAGAGGTCGGATCCGTCGGCGGCCTCGGTGACGGGCTTGCCGGCCTTGTCGGTGACCTGTACCCCGCTGGCGGCGGCGTCGGCGGGCGGTGCCACCGCGACCTGGCCGGCGTCGGTGTGGACGGTGATCGGGCCCAGCTTCTCACCGGCCTTGCCGGAGACCGCGGCCGGAGAAAGCCCCACGGACGCCTTGGGCTCCGCGACGTTCTGGGCGTTCGCCTCCAGCCAGTCGGCGAGCTTCTCGGCATTCGCGTCCTCGGCCGTCACGTCGGCCTTGTCCGAGAAGCGCCAGATGGCGACCTGGGTGCCGGCGGCGGCGGTCTTCTCGTCGAGCGGGCCGGTACCGGCCTTCTCGGCGAGCGCCGCGAAGTCGTTGACCTGCGGGTAGGAGTGCTGAAGGATCCAGCGCACCTTGCCGGCGTCCGCGTTGGCGCCGAGCGAGGACTGGTCCCAGGGGGTCTCCAGGTACTTCGCGCCGTCCTTGGTGGGCGTGTGGAAGTCGATGCAGTACGTCTGGATCGTGCCGCCGCCGTCGACCTTCATCTCGAACAGGCCGGCGGGCAGCTCCTGGGGCTTCTTGCCCTCACCGGTGTTGAGCTGGGCGGTGCCGTAGGTCTTGAGACCGTCCAGTACGGCGACCGCACCACCCTGGTGCTGATCCGACTCGTCCGCGGGCGCGGCCGTGGCGGCCGTCGCTCCGACGATCGTTCCCGCGGCGACCAGCCCGGTGGCCAGCATCGCGGCGGCTGCCCTGGCGAGACCGCGGCCCCTGCTCCGGCTCACCGGTGCGCCCTCCGTCGACGACGAAGTGAAGGCTGAAGACACAGAAATCACAGAATTCCCCTCCGGGCGAGACCTTCACGCCTTGATGCGCGTGTGGGAGGTGCCTCGCCAGCAAACCCAAGTGCCGCATGAGTACTGGGGAATCGTAAGGAGCGAGCGGAGGGGAATCCCCCGTCATGCCGTCAGATAAGCATTCCGACTCGTAATCGTTATAGCCCTGTTCGGCGCGCCCCCTCCCCTTCAGGACACCGATGCCATTTCCGTGGCTGGTTTCTGACGATGCGTAGGCGCCGTCAGCGCGGGGTCGGCTCTGGCGACCCGCCGGAACGCCGCCGTGCCTCTGGTCAGGTCGTGCCCCACCGCCACGGCCTCGATGTCCACGGAGGTCTTCCAGACCCCGTCCCTCTCCTCCTCGCGCACCTTCAGTCGGCCATGCACGACGAGCGGCTCTCCGACCGAGACCGAGCCGGACAGATTCGCCGCGAGCGTCCGCCGCGCCCACACCGTGTAGAAGCTGGTAGGGCCGTCCGCCCAGGTCTGCTGCTCCCGGTCCCACCGCCGGGGCGTCACAGCCAGACGGAATCGCGCCGTCGGCCCGGCCGCCGTCTCCCGGAAGTCCACCGCTGTCGCGGCGTTTCCCACCAGTGTCACCAACGTCTCGTTCATTTCCGATCCCCCGATTCCCGCCGCTCGCGTCCGCTTTCCGGCCCGCTGTCCGCCCTGCACCGTCGCGGTGCGATGACGTGCGATCCGACGTGTCCGTCCGATCCGCTGCGAACCATGCTGGACGGAAAGCGGGAATCCCGCCGAGGCCTGTGGATTACCCGCCGGTTGTGGACAACTCCGTCACCGCCACATACCGCTCCCGCACCTCGCGGTAGCGCGCCAGCTCCGCCGCCACCGGGTCGAGGACCCTCGCCCTGCCGCACCCGGCGGCGGCCTCGCGGAGCCGCCGTTCCGCCTCCTGCCCGTACCGGCGCGCGGGCCCGCGCGCCGCCGCCGCGCACGACCACTCGACGAGCGGCCCGCCGACCACACCGGCCAGCATGAGCAGGGCCGGGGTGAGCAGGCCGGGTTCGAGCACACCCACGATCTGGCCGAGCAGCCACAGCCCGCCGAAGATCTGGAGCAGCGTCATCGAGGCCTGCGCGAGCACCGCCGCGGGCCACCACGCCGGCCGGGGCGGCCTGGCGACGCGGCCGCCCAGGGCCCCGGTGGCGGACCCGGTCGCCCTGCCCACGGAACCGGAGACGGAACCCGGGCTACCGGAGTCACGCTTCCCCTGCCCCGCCGCCGTCCCCACCCCGCCCGGCCCCCGCTCGCCCGGTACGCCCGGGCCCACGGGAGCGGATCCCGTGTCCGCGTTGCCGCCGCGGCCTCGGCCACCGGCTCCCGCCTGTGCGTTCCGTGAGAGCTCGTCCAGCGCCTCCGGCAGCCCCTTCGCCCCGTTCACCGCCGTCTCGCGCACGGCCTGCGCCCACGGCACGGGCAGCCCGTCCACCGCGTCGTCCGCCAGCTTCCGTACGGCCTGCTCCACCCGCTGCCGGGCGGTGAGCTCCTCCTCCGGCGGTGCGAGAGCCTGCGCCATCAGGTCCAGGCCGCCGCCCAGCTGCCGGGTGGACTCGTACCAGCGCCACAGCCGGAGCCAGGGCGTCCCGCAGGCCCTCCCCGCGTTCCTCCGCCACTCGCGCTCCGCCGCCTGGCCCGCCGCCGCCGCGCCGACGGCTTCCGAGAGCCGGTCGGTGAAGTCCTCGCGGGCCCGCTCGCCGAGCCCCGGCCGCCCGTCGGCGACGTACACCGGCCGGAGCCGCGCGGCGGCCGCGTCCACGTCGGCGGAGAGCCTGCGCGCCGCCGCCGTACGGGCCTGGACGAACCTGCCGAGCACCTCGCGCAGGTCACCCACCCCGGCCCCGGTGAGCGCGGACAGGGACATGACGGTGGCGCCCGGCTCGCCGTGCTCCCCCACCGGCATGCCGTCCTCGTCGAGCAGCCGGCGCAGGTCGTCGAGAACCAGGTCGGCGGCCTCCCCGGGCAGCCGGTCGATCTGGTTGAGCACGACGAAGGAGATCTCGGCGTGCCCGGCTAGGGGCCGCAGATAGCGTTCGTGCAGAGCCGCGTCGGCGTACTTCTCCGGGTCGACGACCCAGATCACCGCGTCGACCAGGGCCAGCACCCGGTCCACCTGCTCACGGTGGCCGGTCGCCGCCGAGTCGTGGTCGGGCAGGTCCACCAGGACGAGCCCCTGCAGCGCCTCGTCGGTGGGCGTGCCGCCCTGCACCGGCCTGCGCCGGAGCCGGCCCGGGATGGCCAGCCGGTCGAGCAGTCCGGCGGCGCCGTCGGTCCAGCTGCAGGCGATCGGGGCCGAGGTCGTCGGCCGGCGCAGCCCGGTGTCGGAGATCTGGACGCCCGCGAGCGCGTTGAAGAGTGTGGACTTGCCGCTGCCGGTGGCCCCCGCGATGGCGACGACCGTGTGCCTGGAGGAGAGCCGCTGGCGGGCCGACGCCTCGTCGAGCACCCGGCCCGCCTCGGCGAGGGTGTCCCCGTCGAGCCGCGCGCGGGAGAGCCCGACCAGCTCGCGCAGTGCGTCCAGCCGGGGCCGCAGCGGGCTGCCGGGCAGTCCGTACGCCTCGACCTGGGGCCCCGGCTCGTCGTCCTCGGGAGCCCGCGCCGCCTCGGCACTCTCATGCGCGGCCTCGGCGGCCCGGCGCGCGATGAGCCCGTCGTCCCAGCGCCTGTCGTCGTCCCGCCCGGTGTCTTCCGCTCCTTCGTGCCCCGGTCCCTGTCGGTCCCGGTCCTGGTCAGTGACGGCAGTCATCGCTGCCACCTCTCCTTCTGCAGTACGGACAGCGCGGCGATGAGTTCGGCCTGCGGCTCGGGGGCGACGTCGAGCGCGTCCAGCGGGGCGAGGCGCCGGTCGCGCTCACCGTGCATGACCTGGTCCAGGCAGGCGGTGAGCAACGCCCCGCCCTTGTCGCGGAGGCGCAGCGCCCCCTGGGCGCCGATCCGTTCGGCGAGCTGCTCCCCGGCGCCCCGGGCGCGGCGGCCGCCGAGCAGGGCGGCGGCCAGCAGCGCGGCCACCGTCTCGGCGTCGGGCGCGGCATTGCGTTCGAGCAGCCGCGCCTCCTCCTCGGCCAGCTCCTCCAGGACGCGCCGCCAGCGCCGTACGGCCATGGCGATCCGGCCCTGGATGTCCTCGGCGGGTCCCCATCCGCCGGCCTCCCGGCCGGCGTCCTCGAACCTGAAGATGCCGGCGGCGGGCTCCCGCTGCCAGACCGTACGAATCTGCTCGTCGGAAGCCGCCACGGCGCACTGGAGCAGAGCGATCAGGCTCTCCACGAGTGCGTCCAGCAGCTCCCCCGCGGTGCTGTAGAGCGGGTATCCGCGCCACCGGGTGCGGGCGCCGCCGGCGAGCACCGCGCCGTCGCGGAGCCTCCGCCGCACGCGCGACAGCTCCTTCCCGTACGCCTCCTCGACGACGCCGGTGAGCTTCACGGCGGCGGCGTACTGCGCGGCGACGGCCCCGGCCAGCTCGGGCATCCGTACGTTGAGCGAGTCGATGACCCCGGACGCCGTACGTCCGACGGCCTGCTGACGGGCCGCCGGGTCCTGCGCCCGGTGCGTGAGCCAGGCGCGCAGGGGTGCGACGGCGGTGGTGGGCAGCAGCCCGCTGCCGCCGCCCGCGGACTCGGGGAGTTCCGGGATGGTGAAGCGGGGCACGTCGCCGAGGCCGGCCCGGGTCAGCAGGGCGGCGTACTGCCGGGACACCTCGGCGATCACCTGGTGCGGCACCCGGTCCAGGACGGTGACCAGGGAGGCGTCGTACTCCTTGGCGGTACGCAGCAGATGCCACGGCACGGCGTCCGCGTACCGCGACGCGGTGGTCACCATGACCCACACGTCGGCCGCGCAGATGAGTTCGGCGGCCAGGACCCGGTTCCGGACGACGAGGGAGTCGATGTCGGGGGCGTCCAGGAGCGCGAGCCCCCGGGGCAGGGTCGCCGCTGTCTCCACGCGCAGGACGGTGTCGTCCCGGTCGCCCTCGCCCCCGAGGTGGTCGAGCCCGTCCGGGTCCGGGATCTGTCCCGGCGGCAGCCACACCCGGGTCAGCTGCGGCAGCACCCGCACTCCGGCGAACCAGTGGTGGTCGTCCGGGTGGCAGACGAGTACGGGGGTGCGGGTGGTCGGGCGCAGCACCCCGGCCTCACTGACCCGGCACCCCACCAGCGAGTTGACGAGCGTGGACTTGCCGGCTCCGGTGGATCCCCCGATCACCGCGAGCAGGGGTGCCTCGGGATCCTTGAGACGGGGTACGAGGTAGTCGTCGAGCTGGGCGAGCAGTTCGGTCCGCGTCTGCCGGGCGCGTGGGGCCCCCGGCAGGGGAAGTGGAAGACGCACGGCAGCGACACGGTCGCGCAGGGCGGAAAGTGCGTCGATGAGCTGGGGCCGTACATCCATGGTTACCACATGTGAAGAATGCCCAATTTTGACGCCTTTTTGAAGCGTATAGGCCTCTCTGCGCGGCGGATCCACCCCGGGGGACAGAGGGGACGAGTGGGGCGCAGGCATAACGAGTGCACAACACCCGGGGCGTGAGGCGCGAAAAGCGATGCATGAATCGCACCCACCTGCGATTATCGGTTCGCTTCACCGAACCTCCACATCGTGCCACGCAGGTGAAGCAACCGGGACGAGGTGATCTGAGCCCTATCCTTGTCCCCGCAAGGTCACGGATGGCTTGAACCAGCGCCCTCCGGGACAGCCGGCCCCCGTAGCTCAGTGGATAGAGCAGGCGCCTTCTAAGCGCTTGGCCGCAGGTTCGAGTCCTGCCGGGGGCGCACCACGCGCACCACTGTGAGGCCCTCCGACCCGGAGGGCCTCTTCGCTGGTCAGGGGCACATTACCGAGCGGTGCGTAGCAGGAACGTAAGCGCCGGACCGGCCCCATGTGACCACGAGGACGGTCCGGCACTGTCCGACTGTCACCGGGTTTCTGCGGGTAGCTACGGAGAATCCACGGAGAAGTTCTCCGCACTCCTCATCAGCCTGCGTCGGGCAGATCTGGCAGGTCTTCCCCGGCTTCCATCCGCTTCTTGAGCTCCGAGAGCTGACCGGACACGCAGCGGGCGTAGATGGCCAGCAGGACCGGCACGCTGTTCCCCGCCCACTCCGCGACCTGTGCCGGCGGAATGCCGTCGTTCAGCCACTTCGTCAACCGGGTGTGCCTCAGGTCATACACCCGCTTCCCCAGCGGGGAGCCGAACTCATCAGGTGTGAAAATCGCGGCGCGGGCCGATCGCCAGGCCCGGCGGATGACGGAACCTGCGAGCAGTTCGCCGCCCTCCCCCTGGAACAGCAAGTCGCCCGGCTTCAGCTCTTCGGCCCTGATGTGCTCGCGCAGAATTCTCGTGAGCGACGGATGCCCGGGGACGACACGCGTGTCGTCTGCTGCCCGCCCTTTCAGCCCCCGCTCCTCGTGGATGGCCCCCGTGTCGGTCCAGTTCTTGCCGACCTCCGGCTGAGCCGTGTGGAACAGCAGCTCGCACCACTGATCCTCATCGTCCACCTCCGGCAGTTGCACGTCCTGCACACGCATCGCCACCGCTTCCTCGGGACGCGGGCCGGCGTAGTAGAGCACCGCGAAGAAGGCATGCAGTCGGGGGCCACCGCGGGTGCGACCGCGTACCCACCCCAGCAGCCGGGCCGCCTGGCCGGTGTTCAGGATCGCCCGCTTGTCCACGGCGGACGAAGTCTTCGGGGCGGTCCCCCGGCCCTTCGGCAGGGGGTTCGTCCGCAGGACCTTGCGCTTCACCGCGTGCTCCATGGCGACGTTGAGGACGCGCCGATTGCGCTTGACGGAGCTGGCCGCGGCCCGGGTTCCGTCCAGCAGGACATCGAAGGCGCGCAACACGTCGTCCACCTTGGCCGGGTCCTCCCAGGCCGCCATGGACAGCGTGTTCCGTTCCACCCACCTGAGGATGACGGATACTTCCTGCGGCGCCTCCTCGCGCCGCTTGGTGTTGAAGGCGAACTCACGAAGTGCCGTCCGGACGTCGACCGGCTTGAAGCCTGCTGGCGGCGTTCGCAGCATCGCGATGGTGGTCGCCGTAAGCGCCTTGGCCGTGTTCTTCCGGCTATTGCCAGCCGTACGGTTCCACTGGACGTCCGCGAACTGGACCGCGAAGTCGTACCAGTTCACAGCCGTCGCGCCCGACTGGTGCGAGACGGGGCGCCCGGTGCTCAGGCTGAACGCCTCGCCGCGCCGGGTCGCGCTGACCAGCTCGGAGCGGAAGGCGTCCGCGAGCGCTCGTGTCGCGAACGGGGCTCGCTGCTCGTTGCCGTCGAGGGTCCACCGCACGGTGTACGTGGTGCCCCGCGAACCTTTGTACGTCGCGGTCTTCCAGACCTTGACGTTGTACGTCGTCTCCATCAAGCAGCGTCCTCATGATCGTCGAGCCAGTTGTCCAAGTCGCTCCGCCGTACGCGCAGGTCGCCGTTCGGCAGCTTGATGCAGCGGGGGGCGCGGCCCTTCTGGCGCCAGTCGTAGAACGTGGACCGCGAGACGTGCAGCTCTTCGCAGACTTCGGGGAGGGTGAGCATCTTGGAAGATCCGGTCTTGCTGGGCATTGGGCGTGCCTCCTCGGCCGTGCCTCTTGTCCTGGTGGATCCGCCACGTCCGCCACGCCGCCACACCGCAGGTCAGAGCCCTGCATTTGTGGCGGATAGCGATTCTGTGGCGGATAGGTGCCGCCACACACGTGGTGTGGCGGCACCTAGTGGCGCTGGGGTTCAGCCCGCGACCGGAAAGAGCGGTGTGGCGGTTTCCGTAGACATGTGGCGGATGGCTGTGGCGCTATCCGCCACGGATTCACCCCCGCTGACCTGCGGTGTGGCGGATGTGGCGGACGTGGCGGATTCCTCCGGGGGTGGAGGGCAGTACCGGGTCCAGGCGTCGGTGAGGTCTTCCGCGTAGTAGCCCTTGGGGAAGCCGGACGGGGTACGGATGCCGCGCGGCTTGATGGGCTTGTTGGCGGGGGTGACGTACTGGGCGAGGAGCCGGGCCAGGGTGCGGGAGTTGATCGGCTTGTCGTCCAGATCTCCCCAGGGGGCGTCATCCATGGCCAGCAGGCCTTCCAGGACGACGGCGGTCGGCACGCGGTCCGCGCCGCAGAAGACCCGGTCGCGGAGGTCGGTCAGCAGCCGTACTCCGAGGGAGGCTTCGTCGTTGTCGTGGGCGGCGCTGATCAGTTCCAGGCACGCGGTGCGGGCCCGTGCGGGCCAGTCGCCCCCGGCGGCGTCGGCGACGGCGAGGAGGGGCTCCCAGACGTCGGCGGGCCGGTCGGTGACTCCGTCGGGCATCTCGGGCCAGGCGTCGGCGACCTGGTCGCGGACGGTGTCGGCCCACGCCGCGAGCTGGTCGCGCAGTTCGTGGCCCTGCTTCTCGTGGATGCGCTGCCGGTAGGGCTCCACCCGCTCGTTCGGGGCGCGCTTGCGCATGCGGACGATGACCGAGCGGGTCAGCACCGTGTCGGGCAGGGAGCCGAGCCCGGCCATGGCGACCGCGCAGTAGGAGCCGAAGACCTGCGCGTTCTGGTTGGAGCCTTCCCCGACGCACCGCAGGGCACCGCCGATGCGCCGGTACCCGGCGTTCAGGAACCCGCGCAAGGCTTCGTCCGCGCCGGCCTTCGGGCCGAAGATGGTGTCCACCTCGTCGAAGAGCACCGTGGGCAGCCCGGCAGCAGAGTCGACGAGCCGGTACAGGGCGTTCGCGGATGCCGAGACCGTGCTGACCGGCCGTGGGGTGAGAAGTTCCACGATCTCCAGCGCCCGGGACTTCCCCGACCCCGGCTCCGGGGAGAGGAACGCGATCCGGGGTGTGGTCTCGAAGCACTCCACCAGGTGAGCGTGAGCGTCCCACAGCGTGACGGCGACGTAGGCGGCCTCGGTGGGGAAGACGTTGAACCTGCGGTGGAAGGTCTCCACGTCGTTGAGCACGGCGGCGCCGTCGAGATTTGCTGCGGGTGGTGTCGCGTTCATACGGCGGCGCCTTCCTGGTGGGTGCGGAGCGGGCAGAAGTCGCGGTGGCGGGTGTGGTCTTCGATCAAGGCGAGGGCTTTGCGGTGGCCGGCGGCGAACCGGTTGCGGCCGCACGCGCAGATGCTCGTGGCGGTCGGGACCGCGCCGCGGGGGGCGCTGATGGTGAGCCAGGCGAGGGCGTAGCGGCCGTCTCCGGTCTGCTGGTCAGGGAGAGCAGCAGTAGGGACGCCTTCGGCGACGCCCTTCGCCGCCCCACCGCCGGTGGCGGCCGGGGCCGGTTCGGCGAGGTAGGGGCCGGTGGGGGTGGAGGGCAGGCATTTCAGAGGGGGATTCGGCCGGGTGCTCATGTCGTCTCCCGTGGCCGGCAGGTGCGCAGGGACCAGTTCAGAACGCTGCGCAGAGTCGAGCGGCACTGGGATGCCGGGAGTCCGGCGGTCTCGCCCGCCCTCTGAAATGCCTCTTCCACCTCGTGCCGCGTGAGGTCGCCCCATGCGACGAAGCGGGCCACCTTCCGGGCGCTCTCGAAGAGTTGCGCTTCACGGCCGCCCTCGGCGGTGGCGGCCACGAGGGCGGTCTCCCGCTCCAGCGCCGTCTCGGCAGCCCGGTTGCCCCTCCTCGGCGCGGACAGCAACGGGGGCCCGGTGGGGCGCTCCACGGGCTTGAGAGCGTCCAACAGCCACCCGGGCATCGCAGCCACCGGGGCGTGGTCGATCACCTCGTACGCTCGACCGTTGACGGTGCTGCCGGGGGCGACGACGTACCCGCCCCACGCCCGGGTGTCGATCGAGGGAGCGAGGAACCCGGCGGTGTTGCCGAGCCGGATGCTGTCCGGGGCGGTGAAGTACAGGTGCTCTCCACCGCTCGCGGTCCGCACCCGGTACGTGGCCGGGACGGCCTGGCCGGCGCGCTCGCAGAGCGCTCCAAAGGTCGTCACGCCGCAAGGCGTGTCCGTACTGCTCTTCTGCTTGGGCATGTCGAGGTCGACGACGACCAGCCCGGAGGGGCCGGTGGCGATGCCGATGTTGAACGGCCTGTCGGCCCAGGCTCGGCGGATGCGGTCCGGGTCGATGGTGGCCCGGTCCTCCCACTTGCGGTGACCACCCGCGCAGTCCCCGATCAGGGGGCAGACGGCTTCACCATGGAGCGCGGGGCGCTTGTCAGCGGGCCGGAGCGGGAAGACGTGCCAGCCACGTTCGGCCGCGTCCAGGGCGGCGGTCAGGCGGTGGGTGCTCATGCTGCGACCTCTCCGGTCCGGGTGCGGCTGAGGAACGTGCGTCCGATCAGCTCGGTGTAGGCAGGCGGGATGGCTTCGGTGAGTTCCTCGCGGACGTCGGTCCATGTGATGCCCATGGCCTGCTGCATCTCCGGCACGGTGGCCTTGCCGCCGCCGGCGCCGTACGGGGCGACGTACGGGCCCTCGCGGTAGACGCCGTGCCGGTGGCCGCGTACGTAGCCCCGGTGCTTCGGGTGTGCCGGCTGCGGCATGCTCCAGCCGCCCAGCTCGAAGTTGCGGTGGCGCAGGACACCGAGACCGAACATCTCTCCGCACAGCCAGACGTCCCGCCGGACGGGGGCCTTCCCTGTGGGCTGCTCGATGACGTACGGGAGGCCCGTTGCGTCGAGCAGGGTGCGGAGTTCGGGGATGAGCTGGACGTGGGTGCGGCCCCAGCCGCGTGAGGCGTTGGTGCCTACGGTCAGGGAGCATCCGGCCTGGCAGGGCGGGGAGGTGTGTACTCCCGCGTACTGCTCGATCTCGCCCGAGGCGATGAGCGCGGCGAGGTATTCGAGGGCGTCGGCGCGGTGAAAGGTGAAGGGGTAGTTCGGGCGGTCGGCGATGTCGATCCCGGTCACCTCGAACCCGGCGCGGTGGTAGCCCATGGCCGCGCCGCCGGCGCAGCAGAAGAGATCGAGCAAGCGGGGCCGGTGGCCCGGG
Source organism: Streptomyces sp. QL37 (assembly GCF_002941025.1). Lineage (NCBI taxonomy): Bacteria > Bacillati > Actinomycetota > Actinomycetes > Kitasatosporales > Streptomycetaceae > Streptomyces > Streptomyces sp. QL37. The sequence continues at coordinate 2,869,397 of NZ_PTJS01000001.1, forward strand.
GCTCGCCGGATCGGGACAGGTTGAGTCATGCTGGATCTCTCCAGTTCTCGTGAGAGCGGCTGGACGAGGGCGGCCCCGGTTTCATTGGCGTGAGGTCGGGGGCCGCTTTCGTCAGTTGTGGAAGCGGTTGGACGTGGGGTGTTGGTCGCACCAGTCCTCGGCGCACACCTTGTGGACCGGTTCGCGGTCGTGGCTGCGCATGGGGGTGGGTTTGCCGCAGAGCACGCACGGCAGGTCTCGGGAGGCGTCGAAGTGGCGGGCGTCCCGCCAGTCCAGGAGCGGCACGACCAGCTCCCGGGGTTAGTGGTGGTTGATGGTGCCGTTGGCCTTGCCGAACATCCCGGACGCGGTGATGTTCTGCGTGATGTGCGTCGTGCCCCGCCCGGTGCCGGCCGCGCTACGGCCGAGCCGGAGGAGGAGCGGCGCGCCGATGGCTGCGGCGGCGATGAGGGCGACGGCGGCCCAGAGGGCTTGGCTCATGGCGATCAGTCCCGGGGCTGCGTAGGAGATGCCGATTCCGGCGGCGGCGACGCCTCCGCCGATCGTCGGTGTGAGCAGGGCGGTGGTCTTGGCCCATGTCGGGATCGGCTGTGCGACCGGGACCGGCGGCGTGGGCGGGGCCTGCTGTGGGGTGTAGGCGAGGGTTCGGATGCCGCCGGGGAGGGTGACCATCTGGACTCCCGGGGGGATCTCGTGGGGCAGCATCGTGGGGTGTTGGGTGGGCTGCTGGGGGGTGAGGGTGGTGATCTCGTACGCGGTCTCATGCACGACGGGGCTCCTTCAGCAGCGCGGGGGACCACACCTTGATGTCAAGGTGTGGTCCCCCGTGGTTGTCGTGTCGCTTGTCGTCCGGCTTGTCGTGTGGCTTGTCGCTTGTCTTGTCTTGTCGCTTGTCGCCTTGCAGGTCACAACCTGTTTTCGGCCCTCACAGGCCCGTGTGGGCGGGTTCTCGGGCGGGGTGGGTGTCAGGCGACAAGCGAGGGGCGGGCTCAGGTGTAGCGGCGGTGGACGTAGCGGGTTTTGGTGCCCTCTCCGACGCGGGCCGCTTCTCCTTCCTCGGCCCATTCCTTGAGCCAGCCGACGACCGTCTGCCGCGAGGTGCCGTGCTCGTCGGCGAGCGCGCGGGCGATCGCGGAAGCGCCGGTGCCCTCGGGGCCGGCGTCCATGAGGATCCGGAGCGCGGCTTGCCGGGCGGCGTTGTTCTCCGGCCGCAGGGCGGAGAGGTTCAGCCCCGGTGCGGCGGGACGCTCCGGGTCCTGTCGGGGTTCGGGGGCGGTGCCGAATTGCTGGTCGATCTGCTCCATGAACGCCCGTACCGCCGCGTCCTCATCGGCCGCCGGTGCGGGCTGCTGGTCGCGGAGCGCGGACAGGTTCAATCCCGCCCCACTGTTGGCTGCCGACTGCGCGGCCGGCCCCGCAGCACCCGGGGTGGTGGTGTGGTCGCGCATCCACGCGGTCCGCTCGGGGGCCCACCGACCGGCGTAGGCGCCCCCGGCCGCCTTGGTCGACGGCTTGTCGAGGGCGGGGTGGATGCTCGAAGTGGCGGTGACGATGTCGCGGATCTGGTTGGGCAGGATCCGCCACGACTTGAACAGCCCGACTTCGCTCTCGGGAGTGCCCATGAATCCCGATCCCTTGTACGGGGCCTGCTCGGGCTTGAGGCCACGGGAGCCGGGGAACTGCTTGCCCAGGTCCATGCCCTCCTTCTCACCCCCGGTGAGCGCCACCCGCACCTTGGCTTCCCGGCGGATCATGAGGTTGCCGACCACGCTGCTGGTGGCACCGAGCGCGGTCAGAACAGTGCGGATGCCCATGGCGCGGGCGATCCGGATGACTTCCAGGATCAGGGCGGCGAGCTTCTTCAGCTCCCGGTCGTTGCTGGAGAGGATCTCCGCACCCTCGTCCACGACCAGCATGATCTGCGGGATCTGGGCGCTGATCGGGAGCAGGTCCGTGTTCGCCTGTGCCATGAGGTCCTGGTAGGCGGTCTTGCGGTGCTTCGCGATCCGCACCGCCGCGTTCAGCATCACCAGCGCCTCCTGGTGGGAGGCGGCCAGCCAGTCGACACCGGGGTGGACCCCGTCCACGGGGTGGCCGTGGGTGTCGAAGGCGGGGCGGGCCCAGGGCAGGCCGGCCGATCCGGCGTTCAGGTCGATGACCCAGGTCAGCACGTCCTCGGCACGGGCGAACCCGGCCAGGATCGTGTGGACCATGTTCGTCTTCCCCGACCCCGTCGGCCCCACGACCAAGGCGCACTGCTCGCGCAGGTACGCCTTGATCTCGTCCGCGTTGGTGCGCAGCCCCCAGGGGATGCCGGTGTGGATGGACAGGCGGCTGTAGTCGGAGGGGTAGAAGACTTCCTGTTCCAGCACGTTCTTGGTGGTGACGTCGATCAGGACGCGGCCTTGGTCGATGCCGGGTCCGGCGGTGGCGGTGCAGCCGTGCGGGAGGCGGGCATCGGCGCTGAGCTTGGCCGACTCCTGAGCGATCCGCCCGTACGTCGTGCCGCCGGCGGGGAGTTCGGCGTCGATGGTGAACCCGGTGCCGGTCGGCCACATCTCCACCGCCAGCACCCGCAGCGTGATCCCGCAGACCCGCTGAACGCGGTCCACCCATTCCGCGGCGATCGCCCGGCGCCCGGCGGACAGCTCGGCGGCGACCTGGCGTTCGGTGGCTGCCAGGGCTTCCAGCTCCCGGGCTTCCTCGTGGAGGAGCGTGGAGTGGGCGGTGGTCCCGATGCCGACGCCGATGGCGGCGAGGGAGCCGAGCGCGGCCCAGGTCAGGGGCCCGGTGGTCATGGCCCAGGTGGTCCATCCGGCACCGACGAGCCAGGATGCGGACCGCATGCCGATGGTGCGGGCGGAGAGGCGGTCGCGCAGGCTGCTGATGGTGTGGCCGATCGCGCCGGTGGCGCCGACGGCGAGGGCCCAGCCGGGGGGCATGCCGGTGGCGGCGCCGGTGGTGGCGAGGGCGAAGGCTCCGGTGGTGGCGGACAGGGCGCCGGTCACGGGTCCGTGACCAGCAGCCCAGTCCCACACCGGACCACCGGACTGCTTGTTGGTGGTGGTGTTGGTGGTCATGTCAGACGTTCCAGCCCTTCTCGGCCTCGGGCCCGTTGCGGGGGTCCTCGTGGCGGGCGATGTCGTGGTCGTGGACCCGGCGGAACAGGTCTCCCAGGTCGGCGGACGCGTCCACGGCCCGCATCAGGGCGCCGTAGATCTCGTCGAACGCCCCGGCGATGTCCTTCTCCAGCGGGAACTCACTGTCGGACCGCTCAGCGAGGATCCGGAACGTGTTCGCGACGGAGGTGAGGGCGTGGGGGAGGTTTTCGACCATGGAGAGGATCTCCATGCTGTTCTCGGGCTCGTAGGTGCGGGCCGCGTTCTCCATCTCGGCGGCGGCCTCTTCGAACTTGAAACCGGACATGCTGACAACCTCCACAGGCGTGTTGGGCTGTGCGGGGAGCAGGTGGAACGGGCGCTGAACGGTGTCGCCGATCTCCGGGCCATCACCGGCCGCGGCGTCGTCGAGGGCTTTCTCCTCGGCCGCGAGACGCTCGCGTATGGCGGCGTCGCGGGCGGCTTTACGCTCCTCGGCCGAGCGCATGAGGTGCTGGTAGAGGCGGCGTCCGGGCTGCTGCAGCCAGGCCCAGCCGAGCCGCTTACCGAGCGGGGTGCTCAGCATCCCGAGCACACCCAACGGGGCCGCCAGCAGCGCCGCCATAAGGCGACGGCCCTGCTTCCGGAGAGCCGACCTGCGCAACGCCGCGCGGGCGGCCCTGCGGACACCGGCCTTACGAATCCGGTCCCGACTCGACTCCAGCCGACCCGCAGCCCGCTCATCCCGCGCCGTACGGCCCTTACGGATCGCGGCGTCACGAACAGAACGGGCCTTGCCGAGCGTGGCCTTACCGGCCCGGCCGAGCAGCCCCGACGACCGGGTCTTGCCGGACCCGCCCGAGGTGCCGGACCTGCCGCCCGTGCCAGTGGTGCTGGGCGTTGTGCCGGCGCGGGCGGCGCGGCGGGCATCCGCCACCGACCGTCGTGCCTGAGCGGTGCTGGTCCGGGCTGCATTCCGGGTCGGAGACTGCGCGCGGGCCGTATCGCGCAGGGCACTGACCTGCGCGACATGCCTGCCCAGAGCCCCACGGCCCGCCGTCTTCCCGGCCGCTCCTCGGCCAGCGCCCGTGTGGTTGCCGGTGCCGGTCCGGCCGCCGGTTGAACCTGCCTCGCGGAGATCGGCTTTGGTACCGCTCCGGGACCGAGACGGGGCGCCTGTGGAGCGGGAGGCCGTGGTGCGGCCCTGTGAGGGGACGCCCCGGCCGGTGCGGCCGGCGGACGCCTTCCGTACGGTCGGGGCCGCCGTCTTGCCCGCCGTGCGGCGGGTCTTGTTGCGGCGGCGTGCGGCACCGGCGACGCCGACGACGGCGGCCCCGGAGGCGGCGAGCGCCGCACCGACCGGCCCGCCGACCAGCGCACTGGCGGCGACCAGGCCGATCGTGGAGTTCGCTCCGGTTACCGCGAGCGGCACTACCGGCCAGCCGCCCGCGGTGTGCTCCACGATCGGCCTGGTCGCCGCCAGTGCGCTGGTCGGCGGGCCGGTCGGTGCGGCGCTCGCCGCCTCCGGGGCCGCCGTCTTGCCCGCCGTGCGGCGGGGCTTTTTTCGGCGGGGGGGGGGGCCCCCCCCCCCGCCGAAAAAAGCCCCGCCGCACGGCGGGCAAGACGGCGGCCCCGACCGTACGGAAGGCGTCCGCCGGCCGCACCGGCCGGGGCGTCCCCTCACAGGGCCGCACCACGGCCTCCCGCTCCACAGGCGCCCCGTCTCGGTCCCGGAGCGGTACCAAAGCCGATCTCCGCGAGGCAGGTTCAACCGGCGGCCGGACCGGCACCGGCAACCACACGGGCGCTGGCCGAGGAGCGGCCGGGAAGACGGCGGGCCGTGGGGCTCTGGGCAGGCATGTCGCGCAGGTCAGTGCCCTGCGCGATACGGCCCGCGCGCAGTCTCCGACCCGGAATGCAGCCCGGACCAGCACCGCTCAGGCACGACGGTCGGTGGCGGATGCCCGCCGCGCCGCCCGCGCCGGCACAACGCCCAGCACCACTGGCACGGGCGGCGCCCAGGCCGATCGTGGAGTTCGCTCCGGTTACCGCGAGCGGCACTACCGGCCAGCCGCCCGCGGCCCCCCCCGCGCCCCCCCCGGGGGCCCCCGGGGGGGCGGGCCCCGCCGCCCCCGGCGCCGCGGGGCCCCCCGTGGGCGGGGGCCCCGGCGCTTCCGCGGGCGCTCAAGCACAGCCGCGACGTCCTGCCCGCTGGTTGCCTACCTCTACCGCATCGACCGGGCCAAGCCCGTCCGGCCGATGACACCGGCCCGGTGGGCGGCACTGGCCAAGGCGAACGCGGCCCGGCAGGTCTGCCCGAACTGCCACCAGGACGCCGGGTATCGCATCCCGGCATCGCTCGGCATGTGCGTGACCTGCGCCTACCCCGAAGAACAGTGCGCCGCCTGACCTACGGCAGCCCCGTCCCCTTCTCTTCGATTTGGAGTGCCGGCATGGCCGAGTACCACTTCGTCATCTCCGCCCAGAAGCCCCTGCCGGGTGGCGGGTTCGCCATGGGCGACTGGTCCAGCCGCATCACCCCGGAACCGGGCTGGAGTCGCCAGGACACCTTCGAGGTGATCCGGACCGAGTTCGCCAAACGCTACCCGGAGCTCGGGCGGGCCTGCGTCACGTTCTTCTCGCTCGAACCCAACCAGCTCTGACCTCGCACCATCTCGCTGCGCGGCGGCCCCCGCGGCGCCGGGGGCGGCGGGGGGCCCGGTAGGGTGTGCTCGGGATGCTGAGCACCCCTTACGGGAAGGGCCAAGGGTGGGGGTGGCAGCGGGGGCTGCTACCGGTTCTGTGCTGACATCGGTCATGCTGAGCGCACTCCCTTTGTGGAGGAGGCGGTGGCCCGGACCCGGCCGTCCAAGCAGAGGTTCGGGCCGCCGCGCAGCGAGATGGTGCGAGGTCAGAGCTGGTTGGGTTCGAGCGAGAAGAACGTGACGCAGGCCCGCCCGAGCTCCGGGTAGCGTTTGGCGAACTCGGTCCGGATCACCTCGAAGGTGTCCTGGCGACTCCAGCCCGGTTCCGGGGTGATGCGGCTGGACCAGTCGCCCATGGCGAACCCGCCACCCGGCAGGGGCTTCTGGGCGGAGATGACGAAGTGGTACTCGGCCATGCCGGCACTCCAAATCGAAGAGAAGGGGACGGGGCTGCCGTAGGTCAGGCGGCGCACTGTTCTTCGGGGTAGGCGCAGGTCACGCACATGCCGAGCGATGCCGGGATGCGATACCCGGCGTCCTGGTGGCAGTTCGGGCAGACCTGCCGGGCCGCGTTCGCCTTGGCCAGTGCCGCCCACCGGGCCGGTGTCATCGGCCGGACGGGCTTGGCCCGGTCGATGCGGTAGAGGTAGGCAACCAGCGGGCCCCGACGCTTCCGCGGGCGCTCAAGCACAGCCGCGACGTCCTGCCCGCCCGGACGCAACTCCATCGCCCGAAGCTGTCGGACGGTCGCGTAGCCGGGCGGTGCCAGGCGCCACCGGTAGACCGGCACCGTGCTCACTGGCGCGCGCCTTCAAGCGCCCGGGGTGTCGAGTGGTCGCGCAGCTCCTGGTAGCGGGCAGAGACCCAGCCGATCGACCAGCCGGTGAGCTCAGCCGCAGCCCTCACCGGGAGCCCCGCAGTGAAAGCGGCCTGCACGGTCTCCAGGGCCTGGGGTTCGAGCAGCTTCTTCTTGGGCGGGCCTGCCGCCAGGAGCGCGGCGCGTTCACGCTCGGCCCGCTCCTGCTGCTCGGCCTGTTCACGGCGTTCACGCTCCTCGCGCTCACGACGCTCCCCAGCACGGCGTTGGGCGGCCTCCCGTTCGAGGCGTTCACGCTCTACCTGCTGCTGTTCACGCTCGCGTTCACGGCGTTCACGAAGCTCCCGCTCGGCACGCTCCCGAGCCTCCACCCGGGCACGCTCCTCACGCCGCGCCGCCTCCTCCCGCGCAGTCTGTTCACGGGCCAGCAGCGCTTCGTGCTCACGCTGCTCCCGCACCAACTGGGCGGTGTGCTCGCGCTCCTCCCGCTCTCGCCGCTCGGCCGCCTCGCGGCGTTGCGCGGCGGCCTGGTCGCGCTCGGCCTGCTCGGCTTTCTGCCGTGCTTCCTGCGCGGTCAGAGCGGCGGTGATGGCCTGCCGGTAGGCGAGACCGGTCTCCGCGGTGACGATGAGCAGGAGCGGGGCGACCGCGTGCACGGCCACGCCTACCAGCTCTTTCTTCAAAGCGGAGTCCGCCACGTTCAACGCGAGGGTCATGCCGCCGGTCATCCATCGCAGCGCGATCGGCCACCGGCCTCCGTGCCCCCCGAGGCGGGCCAGGACGGCATCGAGCCGGACGACGATGACGACCGCGGCGTCCACGACCAGGGGGAGGATCGGGGCGGTCCACTTCCATCCCTCGGGTGTGTGCCGCTCCATGAGCGGCGTCACCGTGAGAATGGAGAAGAGCATCGCCCCGCCCACGATCAACCACGTCCCGACGGACAACGCCTTCTCCGCTGAACGGATCTGAACACTGTTCATCCCGCACCCCCCGGCACCGGCAGAACCGGCGTCACCCGACACAGAAACGCATCCGTCGCCGCGTCGAAGATGAACGTGATCGTGGCCCACGGGTCCGCTGCGGCCGGCGCGCCTGAACACGGCTGCCATCCGTCCGGGACAGCACCCTCAGCGACCGCACGCGCCTTGGCCGCGTGAACACTGCGGTGGATGCTGTGCGGCTGCCCGTACCGAACCAGCAGCACAACCTCCCCCGGCGCCTGGGCGGCATCCAGCTCGGCCCGCAGGGCGGTGACAACGTCGGCGTAGGCAGCCTTGGCTTCCTCTGCCTGGACAGCGCGGCCAGTCAGCTCGGCGACCGTACGGAAGTACGTGGAGGAGACGGCATCCGCCTTCGCCTGCACCTCGATCGCACGACTGTGGGCCTGCTTCGCCTCGGCCGCCATACGGGACAACCGGGCCTTGGTGACGATGCGAATCATGCGGCCACCGCCGCAACTGCGGTCGCCTTGGCCGGGCGCCGGACCGTACGGCGCGGGCGTCGGCCGTTCATCGGCGTCTTCAGGGGCAGCGTCCGCAGCAGGCTCGCGGCATAAGCCGCGGTCTCCGGGTCGCTCTCCCACAGGTCCGCGAGGACCTCGTAGGCGACGTCCAACCTGGCGGCCCGCTCCATCGCGGACTCCGTGGCCGAACCGGTGAACAGCTCCAAGTCGATCCCCAGAGCCAGCTCAATGAACTCGGTCGCGGTAACAGGCTCGCGACCAGCAACGATGGTCTTCATGAGTCGTTCTCTCCCTGTGAAGGTGTGGCGGCTCAACAGCGGCCCCGGGGTGCATCCCGGGGCCGTGCTGTGTTTCAGGTGGTGGTGCGCCTCATCAAGCGGGCAGGCCACCGACGCAACGGCCGATGCCCTGCCCGCATGACGAGTGACGGGAAGCCCGTCACTGTCGTGCCGCAGTTCCGTGCGCGCCTTACGCTCCTTCGCTTGGTCGGCGCGTGGTTACTGCGGTCCCTCAGTCGCTACTCGCTGAGTGGATCTCCCTCCCTCACGGGTGTCATGGACCGGGTGCAGCCCAACCACCGGGATCTCCGCGATCCGATCCCCCGGGGACTCTCCCGAGGGCCGACCGACGGCTTAGCCGATGACACCGATCACTCCGTGAAGACGCCGGACTTTTACGTCTCCCCTGCCACTCGAACTGCGTGTAAGCAAGTCCGGCGGGGTCCCGCTGTTCGTGCGCTTCGAGCAGCCCAAAGAAGGGCCCCTCAGTGCGCACCGGGTGAGCGGGGAAGCCCCGCTCCATCTGGTGCGCACCAATAGATTGCATCTGGTGCGCACCAGAGTCAAGCGGCCTCACCAGTTCGTGTGACGCTCGCTCGCCTTGGTGCACCTCTAGGAGACCGGTAATGAGCACACCTTCGGTAGCCAACAGCCCTTAACAGTGGGCCTGTTAAGGGCTGTTTGACCTGCGGCGATGTGAGGCATGCTGGAACGGTCCGCGAAACGACTGACCGCCGGGTGGTGACCTGTGAGCACAGGACTACGAACTGCGCGAACAGCGCGGAGCTGGTCTCAGGAACGACTGGTCCGGGAGATCGAGCAGTACGCGCGGAGGCACGTCACCGATGTCGCATCCACGGGGAGTCTGCGCGTCTACGTTTCCGAGTGGGAGAACGGCAAGCGAGCCATCTCAGACCGCTACGCAACCATCCTCAGACGACTCCTCGGCATCACCGATACAGAGCTGAGGAGCAGCCCGCCGAAGACCATTAGCACGCCCGCCACAGCGGACGGATATGACGAACTTCTGAACCGGATCGATGCGGCGGGCAGCGTCAGCGAGTCCGTAGTCAAGACGTTCAACGATCAGACCGAATTGCTGCGCACCATGGACCGGCAAATGGGTTCAGCGGGTCTCGTTGACCAGATGCAGGGGCACCTTGCGGCGCTGGAAGACACTCTGAACTTCGCCGTACTTCCCACTGCGCGGCGCCCCGTAGCGCTCGCCTTGGCCGGCGCCTCGACTCTGGCGGCCTGGCAGGCCATCGACTCGGGGGCTATTGAACGCGCCTGGCGACACTACGAACTCGCCAAGCGGGCAGCTCGCGATGCGGAAGCACCGATGTACCTGGCCCACGCAATGGCTGAGCAGGCGTACGTGCTGTGCGCGGCCGGCAGGCCAGCCCTGGGAGTAGAGCTGGTCCGCGATGCGCAGCGCACCCTGGCCGACGCCGGATCCCCTCGCCTCCGAGCATGGCTGCATGCCACCGAAGCAGAGCTCTGCGCCCACGCCGGCATGCCCGACGACTGCCGACGAGCCCTTGAGGCAGCCGAGGCGATCATTCCTGCAACTCCGGAGGACCGCGACCCGGACATGCTGAGCATCTTCCTCAACGCCTCCCACCTCACCCGGTGGCGCGGCAACGTGCTTGCCTTGCTCGGCGACGATGAGGCACTGACCAGCCTTTACGGCGCTCTGGAAGTCATGGATTCGACTTTCATCCGCGCGCAGGCTGGTCTCTACAGCGATCTCGCTCAAGCGCACCTCGCCCGGGCCGAATACGACGAAGCCAACTCGCACCTGCGGCAGGCACGACTGCTCGCCAATCGCACGGGATCCGTACGGTATCGGCGCCGCATCGAGCAGCTCAGCGCTCGGCTGTAGCTCCGCGCTTCCCGCGGGTGGCCAGGATGTGGAGTAGCGCCACGAGAGTGCCCGAGCCCATGAGCTCACCGCGAGCCATCAGGGCTGGAATGTCAGCGAGCGGCACCCACTCGACAAGCCCCGCTTCCTCAACATCGGTGGGCGGACCCACCTGCTCGGCCCCGTGCCCCACGAAGATCTCGTGGGGCGAGTCGACCATTCCAACCATGGGCTGGTAGGTGACGACGTGTTCCAGCGACTTCGGGCGCCACCCGGTCTCCTCGACTACCTCACGGAGTGCTGCGGCGCCGGCCTCTTCTCCCTTGTCGACGATCCCGCCGGGAAGTTCCCAGCCCCACTGGCCGGGCACGAAGCGGTACCGCCACAACATCAACACCCGGTCCCGGTCGTCCACCACTGCCGTGATGGCGACGTGCTGGAGCTTCACCACGTGATGCTCGAAACGCTCCACGCCAGGCGGCTCTACGTCCCAAAGCTCCAACTTGACCCAGCGGTTGTCGTAGACGCGCCGCTCGCCGTGAATGCGCCAAGCCTCTAGCCCGTCGGGAGCCTTGACGGTGACGCTGCTGTCACCCGGAACGCGGTAGGAGCTGCGGTCGCGCACCTCAAGCGCCCCCTCGCCTACCAACCGCGCCAGTACCTGCCGCAGCGCGGTCCGCCCGATGCCGAGTTCCTCGACAAGGGCGCGCTCCGAAGGCAGCTTGTCGCCGGGGGCGTAATCACCCGAAGCGAGTCGCGCTCGAAGCGTCTCGTAGACCTTCGCTGTCTTCGGTCCCATGCGCAGAGCACTCTCCGTCCTGAAGTGGTGCGTACCAGCGTAACGGGCAAGGCTCATGCTGCCTCCGATGGCTGCCTATTTCCTGCGGCGCCCAAACCAGTGATGGGCGGGCGGAATGATGTCGTCCGGTGAATACACGGAGACGAAGTGGGCCGGGAAACCGGATTCCATCGCTACTTCGCAGGTCAGAGCCCTGAACTGCGGAAAGTGGAGCACTCTCTTCTAAGCGCTTGGCCGCAGGTTCGAGTCCTGCCGGGGGCGCACCACGCGCACCACTGTGAGGCCCTCCGACCCGGAGGGCCTTTTCACTGGTCGGACGCACTCTAGGGAGTGGGCCGTAGAGCGCGCGTAAGCGCCGGACCGGCCCCAGGTGGCTGTGCGGGCGGTCCGGCGCTTACGGCTGTCACCGGGTCGGGGGACTTCGAGAGCTCGGAGGCAGGTTCGGGTGCGCCGGCCGTGACGCGCGCTCGCCCGGATGGCGCGCTCACGCCGCCCCGGCTCGCGGCTTGATTGCGTTCGTCGCCGCCGGCAGGCCCCGGGGCTCCTTCTTCCAGGGACGGCCGGCGATTACTTCCGCACCGGCGGGCAGGTGCCCGTGTCCTCACCGATCGAGTTGATCTCGGCGTTCGAGCGGGAGTCGCCCGCGTAGTCGATCTGATCCGTGCACTTCGTGTCGGGCTCCTTCGGCATGCCCGACGCCTCATCGGACTTCCGCACCGGCGGGCAGGTGCCCGTGTCCTCACCGATCGAGTTGATCTCGGCGTTCGAGCGGGAGTCGCCCGCGTAGTCGATCTGATCCGTGCACTTCGTGTCGGACTCGGCGGGCGTGCCGGACGACTTGCCCTCCACGGAGTCGGACTGCTGGGTGCTCGTGGCCGCCGCCGACGAGCTGCTCACAGAGGAGGACGCGTCGGCGCCACCGTCGTTGTCGCATGCCGTCAGCGCCAGGCCGAGGGCCACTGCGGTCATGGTCAGTACCGAGATCTTCCGAGTGCGCATGCTGGTCTCTGTCCTCTGCGTGGGGCTGTCGCTCGTGGGGAGCGGGCGAGTTGGCCGGGCGTCTGTTCACCCGTGTGGCTTTCTGTCTTCCCAGACGGCAGGCCCGGCTGCCCGAGTTGCCTCTTGATCGTCTTCAGGACACGTTCGTGACATGACAGTGGTCACGTCGTGAAGTCCGCACCGGGCGTGTCGCCCGCGGGGCGGCGTGACGAACGCGTGAGTGCCGGGCCGGCCCCCGGTCACGAGGGGGACGGCCCGGCGCTGTTCGGCTGTCACGGGGTTTCCGCCGTCACGCGGGGTAGGGGTTCGCCTCCCGCGCCGTCCGCAGGGCGCCCGCCCACCAGGCCAGCTGCTCGAACAGCGTTTTGGCGTATCCGGGGACCTCGGGGCCGAGGGGGCGGCCGTCCTCCCACGCCGTGTAGTAGTCCGGGAAGGCGAGACCGTCCCGGATCGTCACGGCGTGCAGTTCGGTCAGCACGTTCTCCAGGTGCAGCACCGCGTGCCGGCCCCCCGCCGCCCCGCCGTAGCTGACGAAGGCCACGGGCTTGGCCGCCCACTGGGTGAAGTGCCAGTCGATCGCCGCCTTCAGCGATGCCGGATAACTGTGGTTGTACTCCGGCGACACCACGACGAACGCGTCAGCGCCCTCCAGGGCCGACGTCAGGGCCGCCATCCCGGCCGGACGGGGGTAATCGTCCCCGGCGTACTTCGGCGAGGCCGCCGGCAGCTCCAAGGGAATGTCGATATCGGCCAGATCGACGGTCTTCACATCGAACCCCCCGTGATTCACCGCCTGTTCGGCGACCCAGGAGGCCACGACCGGTCCGAACCGTCCTTCGCGGACGCTGCCGACGAGAATCACCAGTCTGTACGTGTCGTTGTCCATGCCCACCACGATCCGGCGGCTCTGCGGCCGCAACCAGACCGTGCCCAGGCTGGCCCCCGCAGGGCCACCCTGGAGCCTCTGCCGTCCGTGCGCGCCGCCCTATCCTCGGACCATGGGGACGCCGTTGGGAGATTTCATCCGGGCCAAGCGTGACAGCATCCAGCCGCAGTCGCTGGGGCTGCCGGACCACGGACGCCGCAGGGCACCGGGGCTGCGGCGTTCGGACCTCGCGGGGCGGGCCGGTATCAGCGTGGAGTACCTGACCCGTCTGGAGCAGGGCCGCGACCGCAACCCGTCGGTCGCGGTGGTGAACGCGGTCGCCGACGCGCTCGGTCTCGACACCGCGGAGCGCAGCCATCTGCGCTACCTCGTGAAGATCACCGGCGGGGAGTGCACCGCCCACACCCGGCCCTCACCGGCGCCCCGCGAGGTCCGTCCGCCGGTCCTGGAGACGTTGCGCCTCCTCGAACCGGGCATCGCCGTGGTGACCAACCGGCTGGGCGACGTCCTGGCCCGCACAGGTGCGTACGAGGCGGTGACGAGCGGGACCGGGCTGCTCGACTCCGACTCCCCGAACCTCACCCGCTACGTCTTCACCGACCCCCGCGCCCGGATGTTCTTCGCCGACTGGGACGACGTCGCGGACGAGCAGGCCTTCGACCTGTGGTTCGCCCCGTCCGTCGAGAACACCGAGTGGTTCACCGCGGAACTCGCCCCCGTCGCCGGCCCCGACTTCACGGGCCGCCTGAACGGCCATGTGGTTCCGCGACGCGGGGTGCTGCGCCTCAACCACCCGTCCGGGGAGGAACTCCGGCTGCTCCGCGAGACGCTCGACCTCTCCTCGGACGCACAGCAACTGGTCGTCCTCCTCCCCGCGGACGAGGGGACGGCCCAGGCGGTCGCCCGGCTCCGCTCCCTGCCGCCGCACGGCCGGCTCCGCGCCATCTCGTAGAGCATCCCTGGCCACGCCTTACGCCGTCGTGCCCCCTACGCGGCGCTCGCGGTGTCGCGGTGCCCGGGCGGCGTGCCCTCGGCCCTCGCCCCGTGCTTCAGGGCGACGGGGGCGGGGGCGGGAACGGGGGCACTCAGCAGCCCCGCCGTCAGTGCCTTGCGTACGGCGTCGAGCCGGGAGACGGCTCCCAATTTCCGGAACGCGGAGTGCAGGTGCCGTTTCACCGTTCCCAGGGTGATGCCCAGCCTGCTGGCGATCTGCTGGTTGGTCATGGCGGCGGCCGCACAGCGCACCACCTGCAACTCACGCGGGGAGAGCGCGATCGGGCTCTCCCTGGCGGCGTCGCTCTTCGCCGGAGTGGCGAGGTAGCGCGCGGCGGCCAGCAGCGCGCCCGCACCGGCGTCCCTGGCGAGAACGACGTGCGCTCCGGCCTCCAGCAGAGCCGTCCGGTCACCCGCCCGGTAGGGCGGAATGACCAACAGGGCCGAACGAGGGTGGGCGCGGCGCAGGGACCTGATCGTGCTGACCGAATCGTTCAGTATTTCGGAGGGCTCCAGAACGATGACATGGGGACTTTGATCGGCAACCAGTTGCAACGCCTCCACCCTGTGCAGCGTGGCCCCCAGGAGAAGAATATCCTCTTGCGCGTGAAGTATTCCGGCGACCGAATCCCGAACCAACGCATGGTTGGCTGCGAAAACCATACGGATGGGCGCCCCGGAGACCGTTGTCGACCTGCATGAATCCTCCCGGAGCGGCAGGTGAACGCTGGGGGAAGGCGGCGAGGGTGGGATGTGAGGAGTCTTTTCGGATCCGCTCCGAGGTATTCCCGATAAGCTCTTCCCTGTTTCGGCAACCTCGGTCACGACTTCCCCCATTGCAGTTCCCATGGCATCTACAGCAAGAACGCAGAAACGTTACCAAAACGGCGGGCCCGTCTGTCAACAAGTTTATTTCGAGGTGCGGTGGAGTCGAGTTGATACGGATATGAACGAAAGCGCCTGACCGGCTCGCCAAGATTTCATGCTGTCATCGGGATTTCATGAATGGGAAACCCGGTTCAATTGTTTTCGGCCACCTCGCACACACGGGAGACGTCACCACGGGACCGACCCGGAGCCGTCGAAGGAAAACCACCGGCGGGGGCTTCGATCCGGTCAGTGCCGTCTCGACGGACCGTGCACCCGAGGGCGACCGGGCGGCGGGCACCCTCCGGCCCGGGGCCCCTGCTCGCTCCGGTCGTCCGGGTGGCGGTCATCCGCGCCCCCCTGCCGCACCCGCGCCGTCGGCATCGCTGAACCGGACCGCGGGGGTGGATGCCGCCGGGGAGTACGCGTGGAGGAACGTACGCACCGCCGCTTCGACCACGTCGTCCAGTTCGCCCTCGGGCAGGGGGCGGGTGCCCAGCACGGACCGGGCCTCCGCCGGACCGGTGAGCAGCGCGAGGAACTGCTCGGCCGCCACGTCCGGATCCTGGGTGCGCAGCCTGCCCGCCAGGGCCAGCCGGGCGAGGCGGTCGGCCAGGGTCTCCACGAGACGCCGACCCCCCTGGCGCTGCACGGACTCCAGCAGGTCGGGGAACCTGGCGGCCTCGGCGTACAGGAGTCGCCGCAGGGCCCAGGACTCGTCGGCGCAGTGGCACCGCAGCAGCAGCCGGCCCGTCTCCGTCAGCGCGTTCCCGACATCGCCCGAGGGCTCCCGCAAGGGGTCCAGCGCGGCGAGGTTGCGGTCGGCCGTGCGTACGGCCACCGTCTCCATCGCCTCACGGAACAGGGACTCCTTGTCGTGCATGTGGTTGTAGATGGTGGGCTTCGCGACACCTGCCTCAGCCGCGATCTCCTGCACGCAGGACTGTCCGTAGCCCTCCCGTGCGAAGACGCGGAAGGCCGCGTCGAGGATCGCTCGTCGCTTGTCGATGCGCCCGCGCGATGCGTTGCGCCGGGGCGCCTCGGACGTTCTGGCTTCAGTCACCAACTCATCCTACCGCCGAAGCCTTCTAGATGAACCGATTAGTACAAGTTGTTGGGCTGCGCGGTTGCACAACGCCGAGCGAGGCCGCTAGCTTGAACCACCTGGTTCAAAAGAGCTTCCGTCACGTTCGTACTGGAGTAGCGTCTATGTCTCAAGCTCAGGACGACCGCCTGGATCCCAGGCTGTTACGGCTGATCGGTGTGGTCCTGCTGGGCGGGATCATGGGAATCCTCGACAGCACGATGGTGGCCGTGGCCGCCGACACCCTCTCCGAGGAGTTCAACACTTCTCTGACGGCGATCAGCTGGGCCTCCACCGCCTATCTGCTGACCCTCACCGTCACCATCCCCGTCACCAGCTGGGCGATCGGCCGGTTCGGAGTCAAGAAGCTGTGGCTCTTCGGCCTCGTGCTCTTCCTCGCCGGTTCCCTGGCCTCCGCGCTCGCCTGGAACGTGGAGAGCCTGATCGTCTTCCGCGTCCTGCAGGGCCTCGGATCCGGTGTGCTCGATCCGCTCGTGCTGGTGATCCTCGCCCGCGCGGCAGGCCCCAGCCGGGCCGGACGCGTCATGGGAATGATGGGCGTCGTGCTCTCCCTGGGCCCGGTGCTCGGTCCCGTACTGGGCGGCGTGGTCCTCGAAGCCCTGGACTGGCGCTGGATGTTCTTCATCAACCTGCCCATCGGCGTCGTCGCCTTCTTCCTGGCCACCCGTGTCATCCCGGCGGACCCGAAGGCCGCGCAGCAGTCCGGCACCGGCCTCGACGTGCTCGGCTTCGCCCTGATGGCCCCTGGATTCGCCGCCATGGTGCTCGGCCTCACCCAGGCGGGAGAGCACGCCACCTTCGGTACGCCCACCGTGCTCGTGCCGCTCGGTCTCGGGCTGGTGCTGCTCGTCGCGTACGTGCTGCACGCGCTGCGGGCCCGGCGGACCCCGCCCCTGATCGACGTCCGTCTCTTCAGCAGCCGCAGCTTCGCCGCGAGCGTGACGGTCCAGGGCCTTGTCGGACTCGCCACCTACGCGGGCCTGTTCGCGCTGCCGCTCTACTACCAGCTGCTGCACGGACACGACGCGCGCGCGGCCGGGCTGCTGGTCGCCCCGCTGGGGCTCGGCTCGGCGCTGGCCATGCCCCTCGCCGGACGGCTCAGCGACCGCATGGGGGCCAGGAACCTCGCAGCGGGCGGCGCGGTCATCGCCGGTCTCGGCGGGGTCGCCCTCACTCAGATCGGCGCCGACACCACCGAACTCCTCTCGGCACTCGGCGCGTTCGCCATCGGCCTCGGTCTCGGCGCGGTCGGCGCCCCCACCATGGGCGCGCTCTACCGCACGCTCCCCCCGGAGAAGGTCCCCCAGGGCAGCTCGGTGCTGTACAACCTCAACCAGCTCGGCGGCGCCTTGGGCGTCGCGGGGGTCGCCCTCATCCTGGCGACCATGAACGCGGACAAGGGCTCCACCGCCGACGCTGTCAGCGGCTTCCACGGGGTGTACTGGTTCGTGACCGCGGTCTCCGTGGTCATCCTCCTCGCCACCCCGCTGCTTCCCGGCCGCCCGGAGGCGCCGGCCGCACCGGCGGGGGAAACGCCGACAGGGGAAGCACCGGCGAAGGAGACCGCAGGCCGAGCGGGCTGACGGGCTTGACGGAGCCCGGGCGGGCCGGGAGAGCAGGGCGCCGGTCCGGCGGGCCTTCCGCAGGACCGGCGCCGGGTCCCGGCAGAACGTACGGCACGACCCCGAGTGCCGCCCCTGCGAGGGCGGTCCTCAGTCGTGTGCGCCGGCGCACTCGCCGACCGGTACCGCGGCCGGGCAGGCGGTCGAGTGCCCGTGGCCCCGTCCACGGCGGCCGCGGCCGGATCCAGGACGCGCACCCGCACCGCCGACCGGGCGGCGAGCCTTCGCCGGCGCACGGCGACCCTCCTGACGACGGGACGCTCCACCAGCGTGTGGAGCTTCCACGCGCACAGCAGCGAGACGGCGAACGCACCCAGGACCACCGCCGCGGCCACCGGGGTCGACCGGCTCCTGTCCGCTCCGAGCAGGCGATGCCCGTACACCAGGACGAGGCCGTGCACCATGGAGAAGCCGAAGGAGACCTCGCCGAGCCAGATCGGCAGGCGGCCGGCGGACGGGGCGCCACGCTCCTGGGCCTTCAGGTCGGCCTGGGTCACCGCTGCGACCAGCAGGGCGAGCGGTATCACGGGCAGAGCCACCAGGCTGTACAGGTACGGCGCGTGGCAGGCGAGCCAGTAGCTGCCGACGACCGGAGCGGCAACGGGCAGCACCCGCAGACGCGGCATGAGGCCCTCGCGCACGAGCCGCGCGGTGAGGATCCCGAGGAGGAACTCCAGCATCCGGGTGGCCGGCAGGACGTAGACGAACCTGAACTGATGGACGTCCGTCACCCCGTCGGGCATCGCCGCGACGGGCCCGGCGGGCAGATTCCGCGCGATCAGCGGGACCGCGGCGACGACCAGTACGACCGACGCCGCCGAGCCCCACAGATACCTGGGCCCGATCCGTGACACCCAGCGCCACGACTGCTGTGACCAGGTGATTCGGGTACACCTTCGCGACTCTTCGCTGCCAGAACCCGCGCGGGGTGTCGGTGGGGCGGGCCGTCCGGGCGAGGACGAATCCGCTGAGTACGAAGAAGGACGAGACCCCGATCCATCCCGCCTTCTGAAGACGTCGAAGAACCCGTTCTGCACCGTGGAATCGGCGAAGAAACCTTCCACCGCTGCGTGCGGGCCTCACTCCGGCGACGGACAGCCCCGACGAACCGGCGCACAGAACGCTCGGCGTGGGGAAAGGGGGCCGAGTGTGGCAGCCGGTGTTCAAGGAACGGTCAACGCGCCAGGGGCCCAAGAGGCTCTCGACAAGCAGCGGGAGCCGGCCGCGACACCCTCCGCCGGGGCTCCCTTGAACGGGCCTTGGCCGATCGTTGGTCCGTTGCTGCGACGCTCGGTGAGCACGGAAGCACGGCCCGGAAAGGCCGGGCTGCCGCCCCTTCCATTCAGCTCCCGAGGAGATTCCGCGTATGACTGCGCAGCACCCCCCTGTTGTGGAAGAGCCCTCCATCGGCCAGGTCATGGGAATTCTGAGCGGCTACTGGCACACGAAGATCCTGCTGACCGCGACGGAGGCGGACCTCTTCACCGTTCTGTCCGGCGGGTCGGCCACCGCGGAGGAACTGGCCGACCGGCTGAGGTTCCGGCTGCCGGGAGCCTCCGACTTCCTTCTCGCCCTGGCGGGAATCGGCCTGCTGGAGGCCGCGGAGGACGGCACCTTCCGTAACTCCGCCGCCGCGGAGGCCTTCCTGGTGAGCGGTCGCCCCGGCTACGTCGGCGGATATCTGAAGTTCTGCGACCGCGAACTGAACCCGGCGTGGGACGGTCTCGGGGAGTCGCTGCGTACCGGGCTTCCCCGCAACGCCGCCGCGCGGGAGGGCAATCCGTACCACACCCTCTACCAGGACACGGAGGCCACGGACTCCTTCCTGGAGAGCATGGACATGCTCAACACCCCGATCCTGGAACGGGTGGGTGCACTCGACTGGAGCCCGTACGAGTCCTTCGTCGACGTCGGCGGCGCGCGGGGCAACCTCGCCCATCACCTGACCGGCGCCCACCCGCACCTGAAGGGGGCCGTGTTCGACCTGCCGCCGCTGGCGGAGGCCTTCGGCACACACATGAAGGCGCTCGGCGGCGGAGACGGGATCGCATTCCACGGCGGGGACTTCTTCAGCGACCCGCTGCCCGGAGCCGATGTGATCGTTCTCGGACACGTGCTCCACAACTGGGGCCCGAAGGACCGTGCGGCACTGCTCCGCACCGCCTACGACGCGGTGCGCCCCGGCGGGGCGGTACTCGTCTACGACCCCATGGTCAGCAACAGCCGACCGCCGCTCTACGCCACGCTGGCCAGTCTCAGCATGCTCGTCTGGTCCGCCGGCGGCGGCGAGTACTCGGTGGCCGAGTGCCATGCCCTGATGAAGGAAGCCGGGTTCCGCCCCGAGACCGTCGGCCCCGAGGACACCGTCGACGACGTGCTGGTGCTGGGCCACAAGGACCGCTGAGTGCGGCCCCGCGACATTCGCCCTGGATGCACGGCCGGCCCGGGAACGGACGAGAGGAGCGGCACATGGACGCATCAGTCGTAGTCGTAGGAGCTGGACCGGCCGGGCTCATGCTCGCCGGGGAACTGCGCCTGGCCGGGATCGACGTGGTGGTCCTGGAGAAACTGGCACGGAGCACAGGCGAGTCCCGCGGCATCGGGTTCACCCCGCGCACCATGGAGGTGTTCGACCAGCGGGGACTTCTGTCCCGCTTCGGCGACATCGAGAAGAGCGGCCAGGGACACTTCGGCGGCATTCCGCTGGACTTCGAGGTCCTGGGCGGAGGGGAACTGGCGGCCAGATCGGTGCCGCAGTCCGTCACCGAGAGCGTCCTGGAAGCATGGGCGCGTGAACTCGGGGCCGACATCCGCCGGGGCCACGAATTCGCCGGGCTCACGGACCACGGGGACCGGGTCGACGTCCGGGTGCGCGACTCGGGCCACGAGCACACCCTGAGCGCCGCCTACCTGGTCGGGTGCGACGGAGGCCGCAGCGGCGTGCGCAAGGCCGGCGGGTTCGACTTCCCGGGCACCGCCGCCACCACCGAGCTCTTCCTCGCGGACGTACGCGGTGTCGACCTGGAGCCGCGCATGGTGGCCGACCGGGTGACCGACGGCATGGTGATGGTGGGACGGCTCGGCGACGGCGTGCACCGCATCATCGTCAGCGAGCGCGGCGCACCGCCGCAGCGTCGTACCGGCCCGCCCGCCTTCGCCGAGGTCGCGGACGTGTGGAAGCGGCTCACCGGAATCGACATCTCGCACGCCGAGCCGGTCTGGGTCAGCGCCTTCGGCGACGCCAGCCGGCAGGTCACCGAATACCGCAGGGGGCGGGTCCTGCTCTCGGGCGACTCCGCGCACATCCATCTGCCGGCCGGTGGCCAGGGAATGAACACCAGCGTCCAGGACTCGGTGAACCTCGGCTGGAAGCTGGCCGCGGTGCTGCGCTCCACCGCACCTCCCGCGCTGCTGGACACGTACCACAGCGAGCGCCACGAGGTCGGACGGCGCCTGCTCGCCAACACACGCGCCCAGAGCCTGCTGCTCCTGGGCAGTGAGGACGTGCAGCCGCTCCGCGACATGCTCGCCGAACTCGCCCTGCACGAGGAGGTGAGCCGCACCCTCGCGGCCAAGGCGGCGGGACTGGACATCCGTTACGACGTCGGCAAGGGGGTCAACCCGCTGCTCGGCCGGCGGATGCCCACCTGGGAGCTTCTGCGGGACGGCACCCCCACCACCAGCGCGGAACTGCTCAGGGCAGGCCGGGGCGTGCTCCTCGACCTGGCCGGCAACCAGCACCTGCGGCGACGTGCCGTCGGCTGGACGGACCGGGTCGACGTCGTGACGGCCACCCGCCGGAGCGAAGCAGGGGACGGACCGGCGGGCCGGGCGCACGCGGTCCTGATCAGGCCCGACGGGCACGTCGCCTGGATCGCGCCCGGCAGCCACCACGATCTGCCGATGGCGTTGGAACGCTGGTTCGGACCGGCCAGGTGAGATTCCGGGAGCACGGGAGACCCCGGGCCCACGTGACGCGGTCCGGACGAGGTTCCGCCGGCAGCGGGACGCGGTAGCCGCACCCACCGGACGCCGCGACGCGACACGGCACCCACGCCACGCAGCGCCCGACACACGCCGCACGCAGGTGCGCAGAGCACACGTGTGCAGAGAGAAGGAACGATGCCAAGCACTCTGATCGTCGCGCGGATGAACATCGAATCGGCGGACGAAGTCGCCCGGATCTTCTCGGAGTTCGACGACACGGAAATGCCGCACCTGATGGGGACCCGACGCCGGGAGCTGTTCTCCTACCGCGGCCTGTACTTCCACCTCCAGGACTTCGACGGGGAGAACGGCGGGTCGCGGATCGAGGAGGCCAAGGCCCACCCGCGGTTCATCAAGGTCAGTGAGGACCTGAAGCCGTTCATCGAGGCCTACGACCCGGCCACCTGGCGCTCGCCGGCCGACGCCATGGCCCAGCGGTTCTACCATTGGAACGGAAGGTGAGCGCGCAGCGGGGCCGGCGGGTCGTCATCACCGGTATCGGTGTCACCGCCCCCGGCGGCTCCGGAACCAAGGGCTTCTGGCAGCTGCTCACCGACGGCCGGACGGCCACCCGCCGGATCTCCCTCTTCGACTCCTCGGCGTTCCGCTCCCAGATCGCCGCCGAGGTGGACTTCGACGCGGAGGCACTCGGGCTGCGCCCGCAGGAGATCCGCCGGATGGACCGCGCGGCACAGTTCGCCGTGACGACCGCCCGCGAGGCCGCGGTGGACAGCGGGCTTGAGTTCGCCGCCGTCGACCCGGCCCGTACGGGAGTCTCCCTCGGCACCGCGGTCGGCGCGACGATGGGCCTGGACGAGGAGTACCGCACCGTCAGCGACGGCGGCCGCCTCGAACTCGTCGACCACGCCTACGCCGTACCGCACCTCTACAGCTACATGGTCCCCAGCTCGTTCGCCGCCGAGGTGGCCTGGTCCGTCGGCGCCGAGGGGCCGGTCACCGTGGTCTCCACCGGCTGCACCTCCGGGCTCGACGCGGTCGGCCACGCGGCGGACATCATCAGGGAGGGCTCCGCCGACGTCATGATCGCCGGCGCCGCCGAAGCACCGATCTCCCCGATCACGGTCGCCTGCTTCGACGCGATCAAGGCCACGACGCCCCGCAACGACGACCCCGAGCACGCCTCGCGGCCCTTCGACGCGAGCCGCAACGGCTTCGTCCTCGGTGAGGGGTCCGCCGTGTTCGTACTGGAGGAACTGGAGAGCGCCCGGCGCCGGGGCGCCCATGTGTACGCCGAGATCGCCGGCTACGCGACCCGTTCCAACGCCTTCCACATGACCGGCCTGCGCCCCGACGGCGCGGAGATGGCCGAGGCCATCCGGGTGGCCATGGCGGAGGCACGGGTGAACGCCGAGGACATCGACTACATCAACGCGCACGGATCCGGGACCAAGCAGAACGACCGGCACGAGACGGCGGCGTTCAAGCGGAGCCTGGGCGAGGCCGCGTACCGGGTGCCCATCAGCTCCATCAAGTCCATGATCGGCCACTCGCTCGGCGCGGTCGGCTCCATCGAGCTGGCCGCCTCCGCGCTGGCCATGGAGCATCACGCGGTGCCGCCCACGGCCAATCTGCACACCGCGGACCCGGAGTGCGACCTCGACTACACGCCGCTGGTCGCCCGCGAGCAGCGGACCGACACCGTGCTGTCGGTCGGCAGCGGATTCGGCGGGTTCCAGAGCGCGGTGGTGCTCGCCCGGCCCGACAGGAGTCAGCGATGAACGTCAGCACAGTGGTGACGGGCCTGGGAATCGCCGCGCCCAACGGGCTGGGCCTGGAGG
The DNA here is from genome assembly GCF_002941025.1 of Streptomyces sp. QL37. Classification (NCBI taxonomy): domain Bacteria; kingdom Bacillati; phylum Actinomycetota; class Actinomycetes; order Kitasatosporales; family Streptomycetaceae; genus Streptomyces; species Streptomyces sp. QL37. The sequence continues at coordinate 2,892,681 of NZ_PTJS01000001.1, forward strand.
AGTACTGGTCCGCCACCCTCGCGGGCCGCAGCGGCATCGGCCCGGTGTCACGCTTCGACGCCTCCTCCTACCCGGCCCGGCTCGCGGGCGAGATCGACGGCTTCGTCGCCGAGGACCATCTGCCGGGGCGGCTCCTGCCCCAGACCGACCGGATGACACAACTCGCCCTGGTGGCCGCCGGATGGGCGCTGGACGACGCGGGCGTCGTGCCCGGCGATCTCCCCGAGTACGACATGGGTGTGATCACCGCCAGCCACTCCGGCGGATTCGAGTTCGGCCAGAACGAACTCAGGGCGCTGTGGAGCAAGGGCGGCAAGTACGTGAGCGCCTACCAGTCCTTCGCCTGGTTCTACGCGGTCAACAGCGGCCAGATATCCATCCGCAACGGCATGCGGGGGCCGAGCGGTGTCGTCGTCAGCGACCAGGCGGGCGGCCTCGACGCACTCGCCCAGGCCCGGCGGCAGATCCGCAAGGGCACACCGCTGATCGTCTCCGGCGCCGTCGACGCGTCCATCTGCCCCTGGGGGTGGGTGGCCCAGCTCGCGAGCGACCGGCTCAGCCACGGCGACGTACCCGAGCGCGCCTACCTGCCCTTCGACGACTCCGCGGCCGGGCACGTGGCCGGCGAGGGTGGAGCCCTGCTCGTCCTGGAGGAGGAGAGCCACGCCCGCGCCCGGGACGCTCGGCGGATCTACGGCCGGATCGCGGGCCACGCCGCCACCTTCGACCCGCCGCGGGACAGCGGGCGGGCCCCCGCCGTGCAGACGGTGATCGATCAGGCGCTGGCGGACGCCGCCGTCACCGCGGAGGAGGTGGACGTGGTCTTCGCGGACGCCGCCGGCCTGCCCGGCCTCGACCGGGTGGAGGCCGAGGCGATCTCCAAGGTGTTCGGCCCGCGAGGGGTGCCGGTGACGGCTCCCAAGACCATGACCGGGCGGCTCTACTCGGGGTCGGCGCCGCTGGACGTGGCGACCGCCTGCCTCAGCATCCGGGACGCGGTGATTCCGCCCACCGTGCACACCTCGCCCTCGGGCCGGTACGACATCGACCTGGTGACCGGCGCCCCACGCGAGGCGACCGTGCGGTACGCGCTCGTGATCGCCCGCGGATACGGCGGCTTCAACTCGGCGGTCGTCGTCGGCGCACCGCACGGCTGACGAAGGAGAGCCGGAGCGCGGAGACGGATACCGCCACGACACCTCCTGTACACACCCACCCCTCTCGGAGAGCAGGAACAGCCATGCCCGAACAGACCGTCTTCACCGTGGACGCGCTCAAGCAGATCCTGCGCGACGGAGCAGGAGCGGACGAGAGTGCCGCCCTCGACGGCGACATCCTCGACACCTCCTTCGACGCGCTGGGCTACGAGTCCCTCGCACTGCTCGAAACGGCCAGCCGCATCGAGCGGGCGTACGACATCAGCCTGGACGAGGAGGCGTTCGGCGAGGCGGTCACGCCCCGCGCGCTGATCGATCTCGTCAACTCACACCTGCCGGTCGAGCAGTCCGCCTGAGGCCCGGGGCCCGAGTGACGAGCTCCGAGTTCCCCACGCACACCCGCCGATCCACCCAGGAGACGAAGAGCATGACGAACGACGTGAGCAGGGTCGCCCTCGTGACCGGAGCGACCAGTGGAATCGGTCTGGCCGTCAGCCGCCTGCTGGCACAGCAGGGACACCGGGTCTACCTGTGCGCGCGCACGCAGGAGTCCGTGACCAGGACCGTCAAGCAGCTCCAGAGCGAGGGACTGTCCGTGGACGGAACCGTCGCCGACGTGGGCTCGAAGGAGGACGTCAGGCACCTCGTGGAGAGCGCCGTGGCCCGTTTCGGGGCCATCGACGTCCTGGTCAACAACGCCGGCCGCAGCGGCGGCGGCGTGACCGCCGACATCGCGGACGAGCTGTGGCTGGACGTGATCAACACCAACCTCAACAGCGTCTTCTACCTCACCCGTGAAGTCCTGACGGCGGGCGGCATGCGGAAGAAGGACCGAGGACGGATCATCAACATCGCTTCCACGGCCGGAAAGCAGGGAGTCGTACTGGGCGCGCCGTACTCCGCCTCGAAGCACGGAGTCGTCGGCTTCACCAAGGCGCTCGGCAACGAGCTCGCGCCGACCGGCATCACCGTCAACGCCGTCTGCCCCGGCTATGTGGAAACCCCCATGGCACAGCGGGTCCGGGCGGGTTATGCCGCCGCGTACGACGCGAGCGAGGAGCAGATCATGGAGAAGTTCACGGCCAAGATCCCGCTCGGCCGCTACTCCACGCCCGAGGAGGTCGCGGGCCTCGTCGGCTATCTGGCCTCCGACCCCGCCGCCCCGATCACCGCGCAGGCACTGAACGTGTGCGGCGGTCTGGGCAACTTCTGATCCGGCCGGGCAACCAGCCACCACACAGCAGGGAGTTGACCATGACCGAGCAGGAAGCCCGCGAAGTCGAGCACGAGATCACCGTCCGAGCACCCGCCGAGGACGTCTACCGTCTCCTCGCCGAGGTGGAGAACTGGCCCAGGCTCTTCCCCCCGTCCGTGTACGTGGACTACGCGGAGAAGAACGGCAACGAGGAGCGCATCCGGATCTGGGCCACCGCCAACGGCGAGGCGAAGCACTGGACCTCACGCCGTGAGCTCGACCCCGAGGGCCGCCGCATCACCTTCTGGCAGGAGGTGTCCGCGCCGCCGGTGGCGCGGATGAGCGGCACCTGGATCATCGAACCGCAGGGCCCCGAGCAGACCCGGGTGCGGCTCCTGCACACCTATCGGGCGATCGATGACGATCCCGAAGGGCTCGCCTGGATCGACCGGGCCGTGGACCGCAACAGCAGGGCAGAACTGCCCGCACTGAAGGAGAACCTGGAGCTCGCCTCGCTCTCCGCCGACCTGACGCTGTCCTTCGAGGACACCGTGCGGATCGACGGATCGGCCAAGGACGTCTTCGCGTTCATCAACGAGGCCCAGCTGTGGACCGAGCGGCTCCCGCACGTGCACGACGTCACACTGACCGAGAGCACTCCGGGCGTCCAGACCCTCCGGATGGACACCGTCGCCAAGGACGGCTCGACCCACACCACGGAATCGGTACGGGTCTGCTTCCCCGACCACCGGATCGCCTACAAGCAGACGACGCTGCCGGCGCTGATGAAACTGCACACCGGCTACTGGCAGTTCAGCGAGGGTGACGACGGTGTCACCACCGCCACTTCCCAGCACACGGTGACGGTCGACGTCGAGAACATCGCGAAGGTCCTCGGTCCCGCCGCCGGAGTGGCGGAGGCTCGCGCGTTCCTGCGCGAGGCGCTCGGGACCAACAGCCGGGCCACTCTGGGGCACGCCAAGGCCTTCGCCGAAGCACGGCGCTGACCCGTGGGCACCACGCGCGACGCGGACGTGCTCGTCGTGGGCGCAGGCCCGGTGGGGCTCCTGCTGGCCGGCGATCTGGCCGGCAGCGGCGCCGGAGTGATCGTGCTGGAGCAGCTCAGCGCCCCGACCGCCGAGTCCAAGGCGTCGATACTGCACGCCCGTACGCGAGAGATCTTCGCCGCCCGCGGCATCCTCGACCGGATGGGCACCGTCCCGGACGGCGGGCGCGGCCACTTCGGGGGCATTCCACTCGATCTGCGGGAGGCGGACCCGGAGCATCCGTACGCCGGACAGGCCGAGTACCTGCAGAGCCGGCTCGAACCCGTACTGCAGGACTGGGCCGCGGAACGGGGCGCCGTGGTGCGCCGCGGGCACCGCGTCACCGCGCTGGTGCGGCAGTCCGACGGGGTGGAGCTGGAGACGGTGGGGCCGGACGAGCGGCCCCGGCGCCTCACGGCACGCTACGTCGTCGGGTGCGACGGTACCCGGAGCACGGTACGGCAGCTCGCCGGCTTCGACTTCGCGGGCGACTCCGCCACCCGGGAGATGCTCCGCGCCGACGTGGCGGGCATCGACGTCCCCGACCGGCGACTGCGCCGGTACCCCCGGGGAACCGCGACCTCCTACCGCCGCGGCGACGGCACCACCCGGCTGATGGTGCACGCACGAGCCGCGACCCCCGGCACGGGCAGGCCCGGATTCGCCGAGGTCGTGGCGGCATGGGCACAGGTGACGGGCGAGGACATCGGCAGCGGGGAGCCGCGCTGGCTCGACAGATTCGACGACACGCGGCGCCAGGCCACCCGTTACCGCCAAGGCCGCGTCCTGCTGGCAGGCGACGCGGCCCACGCGCAGATGCCCGTCGGCGGACAGGCGCTCAACCTGGGACTGCAGGACGCGGCCGCCCTGGGCCCCCGGCTCGCCGCACGGGTGTCGGGCGCCGCCGACGACCACGTACTGGACGACTACCACCGCGAACGCCATGCGGCGGGCGCCCGCACGCTGACCAACATCCAGGCCCAGTCGCTGCTGCTCTTCGGCGGTCAGGAGGTCGACGGGGCACGGGACGTCTTCCGGGAGCTCCTGGACCTCGCCCCCGTCCGCCGGCACCTCGCCCGCACGATCAGCGGCCTGGACACCCCCTACCGCCCTCCGGCCGAGCGCCGGAGCCGGTCCACCCCCTCACCGCAGGAGAGCTCCACCATGAGCAGGCTCACGGGCAAGAACGCACTGGTCACCGGCTCCAGCCGGGGCATCGGGCGGGCCACCGCCGTACGGCTGGCGCGCGAAGGCGCCCTGGTCGCGGTGCACTACGCGAGCAACGAGGCGGCGGCCGACGAGACGGTCGCCCAGATCGAACGGGAAGGCGGCCGCGCCTTCCCCGTACGCGCCGAACTCGGCGTCGCCGGCGACGTCCACGAGCTCTTCCTCGGCCTGGAGCAGGGCCTGAAGGAGAGGACGGGGGAGACCACCCTCGACATCCTCGTCAACAACGCGGCCGTCACCGGAGTGGACGGCATACTCCCCGAGGACGTCACCGCCGAGCAGCTCGACCGTTACTACGCGGTGAACGCGAAGGCTCCGTTCCTCCTCGTTCAGCGGGCGGTCAGGAACATGCCGGACGGCGGCAGGATCATCAACATCTCGTCCGGTCTCACCCGCTGCGCCGTGCCGGAGCAGGTCGCGTACTCGATGACCAAGGGTGCCCTGGAGCAGATCACCCTGCACATGGCCAAACACCTCGCCCCGCGCGGCATCACCGTCAACAGCGTGGCACCGGGAATCACCGACAACGGCGGAGCGGTCTTCGACATCCCCGAGATCGTGGAGCAGATGGCGCAGAGTTCCGCCTTCAAGCGCGTGGGCGAGGCCGGGGACGTCGCGGACGTGGTGACCTTCATCGCCACCGACGAGTCGCGCTGGATCACCGGCGCCTTCATCGACGCGAGCGGCGGGACGCTCCTCGGATGAGCCGTCCTCGGTGCACCCGTATCCGGGCCCTGGCCCGTACCCACACCGCGGGGTCCGCGAGGCACCGGGCCCGGTTCCCGACCGAAGGAGACCTGTGACCACCCAGCCCGCTCCGCACATCCCGTCCGGCACCCGCGTGGCACTCGTGACCGGTGCCAACAAAGGCATCGGTCGGGCCGTCGCCGGACAACTCGGCGCGCTCGGCATGCGCGTCTACCTGGGCGCCCGCGACGACGAACGCGGGCGCGCCGCCGAGAGGGACCTGCGCGCCGAGGACCTCGACGTCCGCTTCGTCAGGCTCGACGTCACGGACGAGACCTCCGTGACCCTTGCCGCCAAGCACATCGGCGAGGAATCGGGCCGCCTGGACGTGCTGGTCAACAACGCCGGCACCGGCGCCCCCGTGGGTGCCCCCAGCGAGACGGCGGTGCAGGACGTGCGCAGCACGTTCGAGACGAACGTCTTCGGCACCATCGCGGTGACGAACGCGATGATCCCGCTGCTGCGCCGCTCGGAGGCCGGACGCATCGTGAACGTCAGCAGCGTCCTGGGCTCCCTCACCCACGCCGCGGCACGGGAGGACCCGTCGGGTGTCTTCCCGCCGGGCGTCTTCCCCGCGGTGCTCGACTACAACACCTCCAAGGCCGCCCTGAACGCCATCACCGTGACGTACGCGAACGAGCTGCGCGACGAGGGAATCCTGGTGAACGCGGTGTCCCCCGGGTTCGTCGCCACCGACATCAACGGCCACCGCGGACACCTCACCACGGAGCAGGGAGCCCGCCTTCCCGTACGGATGGCGACCCTTGGCGCGGACGGGCCGACCGCCACCTTCGTCGGTGAGGACGGCACGCCGGCCGGACAGCGGCTGGCCTGGTGAAGGACGTACGTGACGACAGGACGGGAGCGTGAGGATCTTGGACGACGTACCGCAGGCCACCGGGGCATCCGCCCTGCTGGACAGGCTGTCGGAGCTCAAGGGACAGGCCTGGGACGGCCCCGGCCCGCAGGCCACCGAACGACAGCACGCCAAGGGCAAACTCACGGCGCGCGAGCGCATCGCACTGCTTCTCGACAAGGGCAGCTTCACCGAGGTCGAAACCCTGCGCAGGCACCGGGCGACCGGCTTCGGACTGGAGCACAAGCGGCCGTACACCGACGGTGTGGTGACCGGATGGGGAACGGTCGAGGGCCGGACGGTCTTCGTCTACGCCCACGACTTCCGCATCTTCGGGGGTGCGCTCGGCGAGGCCCACGCGGAGAAGATCCACAAACTGATGGACATGGCCGTCTCCGTGGGCGCACCGCTCGTCTCGCTCAACGACGGGGCGGGCGCCCGGATCCAGGAAGGCGTGTCCGCCCTGGCCGGGTACGGAGGCATCTTCCGCAGGAACACCCGGGCTTCGGGGATGGTCCCGCAGATCAGTGTGATGCTGGGGCCGTGCGCGGGAGGCGCCGCCTACTCGCCGGCCCTCACCGACTTCGTCTTCGCGGTCCGTGGCATCTCGCAGATGTTCATCACAGGCCCTGACGTGGTCAAGACGGTGACCGGCGAGGACATCTCGCAGGACGGCCTCGGCGGCGCCGACGTCCACAGCGGCGTCTCCGGGGTGGCCCACTTCGCCTACGACGACGAGGAGACCTGCCTGGCGGAAGTGCGCTACCTGCTGTCGCTGCTGCCGTCCAACAACCGCGAACTGCCCCCACCCGCCGCCACCACGGACCCGGCAGACCGTCGCTGCGACGCCCTGATCGACCTCGTCCCCGCCGACGGGAGCCGGTCGTACGACATCCGGGCGGTCATCGAGGAACTCGTCGACGACGGCGAGCACATGGAGGTCCATTCCACCTGGGCCCCCAACCTGGTGTGCGCCCTCGCCAGGCTGGACGGCCAGGTGGTGGGCATCGTCGCGAACCAGCCGGCCGCGATGGCGGGGGTGCTGGACATCAGGGCCTCCGAGAAGGGGGCGAGGTTCGTCCAGTTCTGCGACGCGTTCAACATCCCGCTCGTCACTCTCGTCGACGTCCCCGGTTTCCTCCCCGGAGTGGAGCAGGAGCACGAGGGGATCATCCGGCGGGGCGCCAAGCTGCTGTACGCCTACTGCAACGCGACCGTGCCACGGATCTCGGTGGTGCTCCGCAAGGCGTACGGCGGCGCGTACATCGTGATGGACTCCCGCTCGATCGGCGCCGACCTCGCGCTCGCCTGGCCGGGCAACGAGATCGCCGTCATGGGCGCGGAGGGTGCGGCGAACGTGGTCTTCCGGAAGGAGATCGCGGCGGCCGCCGACCCGGAGGCAGTGCGCCGCCGGAAGATCGACGCCTACAGGCAGGAGCTGGCGCACCCGTACTACTCGGCGGAGCGCGGGTTGGTCGACGACGTCATCGACCCCCGGGACACCCGGTCCGTGCTCATCAACTCGCTCGCCATGCTGCGCAGCAAGGACTCCGAGCTGCCGCGCCGCAAACACGGCAACCCCCCACAGTGAACAGGAGCCCGAGGATGACTGGACCGACCGGACCGGCAGGACCGCCGCGACAAGAACTCCTGCGGGTGGAGCGGGGGCACCCCGACGCCGAGGAGCTGGCCGCGCTCACCGCTGTGCTGCTCGTCCGCACCGCGGCCGTACGCGACACCGCGACCGTGCACGGCCCGTCCCCTGCCGGCGCCCGCTGGCGCCGACCGGAGCGGACACCGGCCTTCGCGAACCCACGGGCCTGGCGCCGGGAAACCGGCTGAAGTGGCGGGGAAATGAATCCGAAGCACACGAGCACCCCGCCGGACGCGGACGCCGATCCGGGGAGTTGGGGCGCCCGCTGGTGGACCCTGCTGTTCGTCCTCTCCGGGAACATGGTGCTGGACGCCGTCGAGGTCTCCGTCGTCCTCGTCGCACTCCCTTCCATCGGCGCCGACCTCGGTCTCTCCCTCCTGTCGGTGCAGTGGCTGATGAGCGGCTTCGCGCTCGGGTTCGCCGCGCTGCTCACGCTCGGCCCCCGGGTCAACGCACGTTTCGGAAGAAGGCGTGCGTACCTCGGGGCCATGCTGGTCTTCGCGGCGGCCTCGGTGGCGGGCGGGTTCGCGGAAAGTGAAGGACCGCTGATCGCGACCCGGGTGGTCAAGGGGTTCTGCGCGGCGCTCACCGCGCCCACCGGGCTGGCCATCATCAGCACCACCTTCCAGGAGGGGCCCGGGCGGCGTCGGGCGGTCTCGGTGTACTCCCTGTTCGGCGCGGTCGGATTCACCGTCGGGGTGCTGCTCTCGGCGGTGGCCCTGGAATCCAGCTGGCGCTGGACCTTCCTCTTTCCCGCCCCCGTCGCCCTCCTGCTGTTCTTCCTCGCGATGCGGTTGATTCCGCGGGACCCGGACCCGGCGCGGGTGCCGTCGCGCGGACTCGCGCCGCTCCTCCGCGACGGATGGCTCGTACGCTCGGGGCTGGGCGCCGCGACCCTCAACGGGACCTACGCCGGGATGCTGCTCCTGGTCACCTTCCTCCTGCAGGAGCGGTGGGGCTGGTCCCCCTGGCAGTGCGCCCTCGCGCTGCTGCCCGCCTGCGTGCCACTGGCCGTGGCCGTTCCCTTCGCCGGCCGGCTCGTCGGCAGGTTCGGTACGGCCAGGCTTACAGCGGCGGGGGCCCTCGCTCCGGTCATCGGCTGCGGGCTGTGCCTGTGGAGGATCGCGGACGGCGGCTACTGGACCGCGGTGCTGCCCATGCTCCTCCTGGTCGAAGCCGGGTTCGTCCTCTCGTTCGCCGCACTGAACATGCAGGCCACGTCGACGGTCGAAGCCGCCGACCGGGCCCGCGCCGTCCCGCTCTACCAGACCGGAGTACAGCTCGGCGGTGTGCTGACGCTGCCGCTGGTCGCGCTGCTGATGACGGTGTACGACGGCTACTCCGCCGCGTTGTCCCTGCTCACCGCGGTGGGAACAGTGGGGTTCCTCATCGCGCTCACCGGGCTCCGCCGCGATGCGGCCGTGCCCACCCGTCCCGCCACCCCTTCCTAGGAAAGGCCGACCCGTGCAAGAGCAACCGCTCAGACTGGCAGTCGTCGTCGGGAGCGTCCGCGACGGCAGGTTCGCGCCCGCCGTGGCCGACTGGTTCGCCCTGCGGACCAGGACGCGGGACGACTTCGAGATCGATGTGATCGATCCGGCCGACCACTGTCTGCCGCTGTCCATGCCGTCCGCGCTGCCGCCGGAGGCCGCCGCGTCGCGGGACGGGCTGTCCGCCAGGCTCGCGGCGGCGGACGCCTTCGTGGTGGTGACGCCCGAGTACAACCACACCTTCCCCGCGGCGCTGAAGAACCTCCTCGACTGGTTCCTCTCGGAATGGGCGGCCAAGCCCGTCGGGTTCGTGTCCTACGGCGGCATGGCGGGCGGGCTGCGGGCGGTGGAGCACCTGCGCCAGGTCTTCGCCGAACTGCACGCGGTCACGGTGCGCGACGGTGTCAGCTTCCACAACCCCTGGCAGGAGTTCGCTGATCACGGAGGACCCCGCGACGCCGCGGCCGCCGAGGGCGCGGCCAAGACGATGCTCGACCAACTCGCCTGGTGGGGAGAGGCCCTGCGCCGGGCACGACGCCAGCACCCCTACTCGCGTTGAACGGAGCCGACATGCCTCGTCAGATCTCTCTCGCGATGCCCGACCTGCGCAGGACCGACGCCACCTCGGTGTTCGTCGCGCAGGTGTACGTGCCCGGCAGGGCGAGCGGGCTGGAGACGGCCGCACATCTGGCCGAGCAGTGGAGCCGCCCGGGGCGCCCCTCGTCGGTCCTCTCCTTCAGCTGCTACCTCAGCACGGGCGAGGACACCGTGCTGACCTACGTCCAGTGCGACGACGGGGATTCCTACCATCCCTTCGTCCGCTCGCTGGAGGGAGCCGCGCAATGGCCGGCGGTGGAGTACCGGCTGCGCAGGAGCGTACGACCGGCGGGCAACGACGGGCCGCCGGCCTGCGTGGTCGTCGCCACCTTCGACGTCGACGGGGCGGAACGCCAGGACCGGGTCATCGACTCGCTGTCCGACGCGATCGAGGGCATGCCGGCCGACCGTACCGAAGGCATGATCTCCGCGAACTTCCATGTGAGCACCGACGCCAGCCGCGTCCTCAACTACGCGGAGTGGACCTCGGACGAGGCCCACACGGCCTTCCTCGGCAGCACGACCCGGGAAGCGACCAAGCGGGCCAGCGGCGGCATCCCGGGGGTGCGGCCCATCGGCTTCAAGCGCTACCACCTGCTGCACGGCATCCGGTGATCGACGAGCTGCTGCCCGCCTGCGTCGCAGCGGCCCACACCTTCGGCGACGTGGCGGACGCGGACCTCCTCCCCGAGGAGCTGCGCCACATGGCGGGTGCGGTGGAGAGACGGCGCAGGTCGTTCCGTACGGGACGGCACTGTGCCCGGCAGGCCCTCGCCTCACTGGGCCGTACCGCCCGCCATCCACTGCTGCCGGGGCCCCACGGGGAACCGTTGTGGCCCCGCGGCGTCGTCGGCAGCATCACCCACTGCGAGGGCTACCGGGCGGCCGCGGTGGCCGAGGACCGGGACCTGGCCTCTCTCGGCATCGATGCCGAACCGCACGCCGCGCTGCCCGCGGGGGTGCTCCGCAAGGTCATGTCCCCGCACGAGGGTGGACGGCTGGCCCGGCTCTTCGGCCTGCATCCCGAAGTGCACTGGGACCGGCTGCTGTTCAGCGCCAAGGAGGCCGTCTACAAGACCTGGTTCCCCCTGACCGGCACCGGGCTCGGTCTCCAGGACATCGAGGTGACGATCGCCCCCGGCCTCCGCGGAAGTGCTGTAGGCGCCCGCGGTGCCACGGGTTCCGGGGCCGGCGCGGGGACGGGTGCCTTCCACGCCCACGTGCCGCGGTCCCGTATCGGGGCGGGGCGGCTGTCCGTCCTGCGGGGACACTGGCTGGTGCGCGACGGCCTGCTGGTCACCGCGGCGATCCGCACCAGGGAGGAGCAAACGGTCGAATCCTGGTGAAACTCCTCCGGCCGAAAACCGGGGTCAACCTTGGTGCTATTCGCGGCTCCTGGCCACTTCCCGCATGGCACGCTGCGACGTGCCGCAACCGATGGCGTGCGCAACGGCGCGCTGCGAGCATCGGTCCCCGCTCCGGATCCTCCCGGAGCGTCCGACAGCGATTGGCCTGCCCATACCCATCAAGTGAAGTCACAGGAGAAGAACATGTCGCACGACCTCGATCTGCTGTGCCGGGCCCACCCCGCCCCGCAACCCCCACCGCGCACTCCGAGGCCGCCCCTGGGGCGGCGCGACCTGACGGCCGTGGAATCCTGGACCATTCTGGTGGTGTGCGGGGACACGCGGGCGGCGCAGTCCCTCGCCGACGAACTGAGCTGGCACGGCCACACGGTCAGACCGGTCACGACGGGCGCCGCCGCCCTGGAGGAGCACCACAGCGTCGACCTCATCCTGCTGGACCTCGCCCTGCCGGACGTGGACGGCCTGCAGGTCTGCCGCACCATCGCCGCACAGAGCGACATCCCCATCCTCGCCGTCACCGGGCGCAGCACCGAACTCGACCGTGTCCTGGGGCTCCAGGCGGGAGCGGACGACTATGTGACGGAGCCGTACGGAGTGCGTGAGCTGCTCGCCCGCATGGCCGCGGTGATGCGCCGGGCGAGGCCTCGCCCCCGGACCGCGCCCCGTACGCGGGTGGGGCCGCTCGTCATCGAGCGGGAGACCCGCGAGGTGCGGCTGCACGGATGTCTCGTCCCGCTCACCCGCAAGGAGTTCGACCTCCTGCAACTGCTGGCCTCCCAGCCCGGGACGATCTTCCCCCGTCGGCAGTTGTTGCAGCAGATCTGGCACGACACCGACGTGACGCGCAGTCGCACCATCGACACGCACGTCAACAGCCTGCGTCGTAAGCTCGGTTCGAGCCAGTGGGTGCTCACCGTCCGGGGAGTGGGCTTCAGCCTCTCCGAAAGGCTCGCTCCTTCCTCGGTCGCCATGCGCTGTCCCTGACCTCGGGACCGGAGGCGGTGCCGGTCGGCAGTCCGTCGTACGGATCGGCCGCGGTGACGCCTTGCGGCGCTTCGGCGGTGGTCTCCTTCGGCCGCTCGCGTCTCCCGGCGCGCACGGCGATGGAGACCCCCCACGCGACGAGGACGGCGACCAGGCACACCGCCCCGGCCACACCCAGTCCGGTGCGTGCTCCTGACCGTTCCACGAGCCGGCCCGTCAGGAGTGCGCCGAGGGGCGTGGTGCCTTGGTGGACCAGGGTGTAGAGGGCCATCACCCGGCCGCGGTAGGAGGGGGCGGTGCCGAGCTGCAGGCGGTGGTTGGCCGCTTGCGCGAACACCATCATCGCGAGGCCCGTGAAGCCCAGCGCGACCAGCGCCACCGGGAGGCTGGGAGCCAGCGCCGAGCAGAGTTCGCACAGGGCGAAGGCACCGGCGCCGAGCAGCACCGTGCGTTCACTCGGTCTGCCGCGGCGCAGCGTGGTCATCAGCGCCGCCACCAGGGATCCCGCGGCCATGGCCGCGGTCAGCAGCCCGAACGTGGCGGACCCGGTCCCGAACACCGTCTTCGCGAGCAGCGGCAGCGTCACCTGGAAGTTGAACCCGACCAGCCCGATCACCGCCACCAGCAGCAGCGGCAGCAGGAGGTCGGGCCTGCCCCGGATGTACCGGAGCCCGGCCGCCACCCCGCCGCGGGCCGGCCGGGCCCCTGAGCGGTGGAGCTCCGAGGGCCGCATGCGCAGGAGTGCCACCAGGGTGCCGAGGTAGCTGACCGCGTTGAGCAGCACCACCGTCGGCACGCCCCACACGTGGATGAGGATCCCGGCTGCCGCCGGTCCCAGTACGCGCGCGGAGTTGAAGTACGCCGCGCTCAGCGCGGAGGCGTTCGGCAGCAGGTCGGAGCCCACCATCTCACTGACGAACGCCATCCGTGCGGGTATCTCCACCGCGTTCACCACACCGATGCCCAGCGCGCAGACGACGATGTGCCACAGCCGCGGCTGCCCGGAGAGGACCACGGCCGCCAGCGCCAGGGCCAGCAGCGCGAGCAGTCCGTTCGCGGCGATCAGCAGCTTGCGCTTGTCGTAGCGGTCCGCCAGCCGGCCGCCCAGCAGGGTGAGGAGCAGTACGGGCGTGAACTGGGCGGCGGTCACCAGGCCGAGCGCTCCGGCCGAGTCGTCGCTCATCCGCAGCACGAGCCAGTCCTGCGCGGTGAACATCATCCACGTGCCCGTGACCGAGGCGAGCTGGCCCAGAGTGAAGAGCCGGAAGTTGCGGACCCGTAGCGACGCCGTCATCCTCCGCAGGACTGCCGTTCGGCTCATGCCGGAGCCGCCCGCGGAGGACGGTGGCACATGGCCAGGAAGTCGAGGACGCGGTGGTGATAGGTGCGGGCGGCGTTACCCAGACTGATGTTGTGTCCCGCGCCTTCCAGCCGTTCCGTGCGCACCAGCGGCGACGCCAGCCGTGCGGTCATCTCCCGTACCGTCCGCGCGTCGCACCGCCACCACCGCTCGTGCTCGGCGAAGGTGAAGCGTACGGGGACACGGATCCGCGGCGCGATCGCTGCGAAGGTGGACGGCCAGTACGGTGCCTCTTCCGCCTCCCGTCGCGGCAGAGGAGCGATCAACGGCGCCGCCAGTTCGAAGGTCCGGGGCGGGTAGAGGGCGAGCGGGCCCCAGTGCAGACCGTGGGTGCCGCGCGCGCCCGGGCCGGTCAGCCGGGTGGGGCTGACCGCCCAGCGATCACTGATGCCGGAGACGTCGACCCCCAGCAGCCCGCCCTTCCGCCAGCCCGCCGCGGTGGTGAGCGCCACCTTGCCGCCCAGTGAATGTCCCACCAGGAAGAAGCCGGCCCCGCACGGGTGGGAGCGCCGGTACCCGGCCAACGCCCCCCGGACCACGGCGGCCTGCTCGGCGAGCCCCATGCCGTGGGGCACCCTTTCCGCCGATCGGCCGTAGCCGGGCCGGTCGAGGGCGAGTGCCGCGTACCCGTGGCGGGCGGCGAGGGTGAGCAGCGAGGCGCCGGGGTCAGCCCGTCCGTGGAAGTATCCGGCCCGCATGCCTCCGCCGTGCAGGGCGACCACCACGGCCCGGGGCGCCGTCCGCCCGGGGAGCGCGATGAGCCCGGACAGCGGAACCCCGTAGCCGCTCAGCTCGACGGCCCGGCCCTGGACGCCTTCCTCCGCGGCCGACGGGTACGGCGCCGGCGGCACGGACGCTGCGGACGGGCGCTCCGGCATGGTCAGCGGCCTAGCAGTTCTCGGGTCAGCTCGTCGAGCCGGAGGGCGTCCGCCAGGCGGAAGGAAGGGTGGTCCAGGCTCATCCGGCGTCCCTCCACGAAGGCGCTCAGCGGCTCCGCCGGAGGGGAGTCCAGACAGGTCACGATGGGCGCGATACCGGCCTCGACGGACTTGGCCATCCGCTTCATCCCCTCGATGTGCCCCTTCGTCGCCGCGTCGTACTCGCCGGAGAAGCTGGTGGAGACACTGCCCGGGTTGAACAGGACGTAGCGCGTCCTGCCACCGTCGTACAGGCTGGCGAAGGAGACGCCCAGCAGGTCGTTGGCCTTTCCGCCCTGCATCTGCGCGTCCAGGCCGTGGTAGTTCCGCTTCAGCTGCAGATCGTCCCAGTGGATCTCACCCATGGGGCTGCCGGGGCCCGCGACATTGACGATCACAGGCCGGTCCGCCTTCTCCAGGTGTCCGCGCAGTCCGTGGCTGAGCAGGTACCGGCTCAGATAGAAGAGCGCGAGACTGCTCTCGATGCCCTCCGCGGTGTCCCGGCGCGGCGACAGGTAGTGCCGGGCGCACAGGACCAGCGCGTCCACCACGGGGAACCGTTCGCCGATCTCCTCGACGACCCGGTCGTTCTCGCTCACGAGGCTCAGGTCGGCCTGGAGGAAAGCGGCCCGGGAGCCTGCTCCCGCGGCGTTCGCCTCGGCGAGGAACGCCTGCCCCTTCGCCTCGCTCCTGCCGATGACGAGGACGGCGTCGCCCCGGTTCAGGTAGGTGCGGGCGAGGGCGCGGCCCATGCCGTCGGTACCGCCCTGGATGACGATGTTCTTCACGGATCTCCCCGGGATGGAGCGGAACGCCACGCTTCGCACGCGGTCGGATGAGCCGGCATGAGATGAACCGGTGAGTTAAACCTAATGACCCAGCACGAAAAAGGCAACGAGCTCGACTACTGGAATGAACCGCACGGTTCATTTTCTCTCCGGTCCGCCTGACTGGGCGTCATCGGACGCGGTCCGGGCGCCTGCTCCGGGAGACCGCGTGCGGGAGCGCGGAGCGCGGACGCGCCAGCTCCGTCCCCGGAGAGCACGACCAGCCGGGTCAGCTCGGGCACCCTGAAGTGCGTCCGGCCGCCCAGGTGATGGAACTGGATGAAGTGTGCGTCGGCGAGGGACTCCAGCCGTCGGCGCAGCGACACCACTGACTGCCCCGACGCCTCGACGGCTCGCAGCAGGACGTGTTCACCCAGCGGCTGGGGCAGTCGGCACAGGAGGTGCAGCAACTGCTGCTCGTCCCTGGGGAGGCGCAGGTGGGCCGACCTGAGCCGGTGCAGGCCGTCGTCCTGGGGACCCTCGAGCACCGCGAGCCGCCCCGGGTCGCGCAGGGCGCGCCGCAGCAGGTCGGCCAAGGGCAGCTGCGGCCACGCCGACAGGCGCCGCCCCAGCGCGCGGACGGCCAGGGGCAGACCGTGGTAGAGCTGGACGAGCTCGCGGGCGGCGTGGAGTTCGCGCGCGACCCGCCGGGTGCCGATGAGGCCTCCGAGCAGAGCCACGCCCTCGTCACCGGTCATGCCCGACAGGCTCACCCCGGTGACCTTGCCGGGCAGGCCCTCGAGATGCCGCCGGGACGAGACGATCACCGCGCAGCCAGGACTGCTCGGGAGCAGCGGAAGCACCTGCTCGCGGGAGTGTGCGTCGTCGAGGACGACCAGCATCCGCTGCGTCGACGTCCAGCTGCGGAACAGCCGTGCCATGTCCTCGGTCGAGTCGGGCAGCCCGTGCTCCGAGTGACCCGAAGACAGGAGCAGGGAGGCCAGGGCGTTCCTGGTGGGAACAGGCGTGCCGTCCGGGTGGTGCAGCGTGGTGAACAGCTGTCCGCCGGGATAGGCGGGCCGCATGTGGTGTGCGGCCTGCACCGCCGTGACGGTCTTGCCGGTGCCGGTGCCTCCTGTGACCAGGGCGACGGGCACGGCCGACCTCTGGTCCTCGTCCTCGCCGAGGGCGGCCAGGATGGCGGCCACCTCGTGCTCCTGCGCCACGCAGTCCGCCATTTTCGCGGGGAGTTCGGCGGGGGAGGTGGCCGGGCACGACTCCTCGGCGGGAGCGGGCGCAGGGGTGAGTGGTCGCGTGGTGGGCCCCAAACCGTCCTGGAGGATGTCCTGTTGGACCTCCTTGACGGTGGCCGAGGGTTCGAGGCCCAGCTCGTCGACCATCGCCACCCGAAGTCGGCTGAACGCGTCCAGGGCGACCTGGCGCTGCCCCGAGTGCCACGCCGCCCTCATCAGCTGGCCGCAGATCACCTCGTTGAGCGGGAAGTCGACCGCGAGTCCCTTGAGTTCACTGAGGAGTTCGCGATGGCGCCCCAGGGTCATGTCGGCCTCGATGCGGTGCTCCAGCGTCCCCATGCGCAGGTCTTCCCACCGCGCCTGGTGCGCCGCGAGGACGGTGCCCACCGAGACCCCCGAGAACGGCTGCCCCCTCCACAGGGAGAGTGCCTCGTCGCAGGCCGCGGACGTCGTGAAGGCGTCACCCTTCATCTGGGCGGCCTGCCCCTGCCGGCAGAGCTCCTGGAACCGCCAGAGGTCGAACTCCCCCTTCTCCACTCGGATCCGGTATCCGCGCGGCTCTGTCGCGACCCGTGGCCTGTCGCCGGTCCTCTCCCCTTCCCGCAGCGCCTTGCGCACCTGGTAGATGTACGTCTGCACGGTCTTACGGGCGAGCCGTGGCGGCGAGTCGCCCCAGAGCTCCTCGACCAGCTTTTCGAGCGGAACCACCCGGTTGGCGTGGGCCAGGAGCAGTAGCAGTACCTGGCGGGCCATGGGAGAGGTCGGAGCGCAGGGCCCGTTCTCCCCACGGACCTCGACCGGGCCGAGAACGGCGAAGTGCATGAGATCCCCCGTTGGTCGTGAGGACGCGCAGGAACGGTGCGCGGGCGTGAGGGGCAGCCCGCACCGCGCCGGCGCAGGCCCTTCCGCTCAGGCGACGGGCCCCTGCGCGGCCCTCCGCGCGGGTTCGCGCGCGGGTTCGCGCGCCGGCTCCCGCACCGGCTTCTGCACCGTGCGGAAGTGTGCGTACAGGGCGCCCGCGTCACCCCCTCCGGCCTGTCGCAGAAGGGGCAGGATCACTTCCTCTATATGCTCGGCGGCCTCCTTCTCGGATTCCCACTCGGACAGCACGAGAACGCCTTTTCCGTCCAGGCTGACATGGAAGTTGGCCGCGATGGCTCCCGGATAGTCGCGGTCCTTTCCCTCGACCTCCTCCTCAGCCTCCAGCAGTCCGTCGATCCATGCGCGAGAGGCTTCCTCGTCGGGCATGGGGAAGATCGCGGCGGGAAAGCAGCTGGGCGCGGGAGATTCGTCCGACACAGCACCGCCCCGGACGACCCTGTAGAGGCGGAAGGGCACGGAGCCGGGCGAACGGGCCTCGTCACCCGAGGGAATCTGCGCCCATTGCTCGTAGATCAGGACCGATGTCCCGTCACTGCTCACGTAGCAACTCAGTGAGGCGAGGCCCTCGGGGAATTCACCGGCATGCCAGTGGGCGGTTTTGGCCTCGGCCAGGGATCGCTGTTCTTCCGGTCCGCTGGTGGAAATCATCTCGACAAGTGCGACGGTGACGTCCGCACGGTCTATTACGGGAAGATGGTCGACAGGGCGGGGCATGCGCGACTCCCATGAATGGATACGGTACGCGGGGTACGGTTTCCATCCTTGCGCGCCGCCCCCGGAATCCCTCGCACTCCGGGTGAAATGCTCGGACAACAAAGTGAAAATCTTCGAACGGCACGTCAGCCACCGTCAATTCTGCGTCAACCCACCCTCTCGTACGCCCCCGGACCGGCCGCGCTCGGAAGGCTGAGCCGTCACGGCCGGAGTGCACCGCCCCGATTCGCTCCGTACGCCGGTCGTCCCCGACTTGCCGAACCCGGGCGGATGCGGTGCTCTCGGAGGTGGAAGGGTGCGCCCTTGTTGGAGGTGAACCACCGTGCTGTTCACCGACCGCGCGGACGCCGGGCGGCGGCTCGCCGTGGCGCTGCGGCACCTGGAGCGTCGCGATCCCGTCGTCCTGGGGCTGCCGCGCGGCGGCGTCCCGGTGGCGTACGAGGTGGCGCGGGCCCTCGGCGCTCCGCTCGATGTGATCGTGGTCCGCAAACTCGGGGTCCCCTACCACCCGGAGCTGGGGTTCGGAGCGATCGGCGAGGGCGGGGTGCGGGTCATCAGCGACGAGATCGTCCGCCATGCCGGTGTCCGGGAGAAGGACCTCCGGTCGGTCGAGCGCGCCGAGGAGGCGGAGCTCGTGCGGCGGGCGCGGACGTACCGGGAGGGCCGGCCGCGGCTGCCGCTGGAGGGGCGCGCGGTGGTCGTGGTGGACGACGGGGTCGCCACCGGAGCGACCGCGCGGGCGGCCTGCCAGGTGGTGCGGGCGCAGGGCGCCGCCCATGTCGTACTGGCCGTGCCGGTCGCGTCCCCGGATGTCGCCGACAGGCTGCGCGAGGACGTCGACGAGGTCGTCTGCCTCTCCACACCGCACCTCTTCTCCGCCGTGGGTGAGTGGTACCGGGACTTCTCCCAGACCTCCGACGAGGAGGTCGTCTCCCTGTTGGCAGGGGCTTTCGGGGGTGCCGCCACGGCCGAGGAGGTCGAGGTGGACGCGGGCGGGGTCCCGCTCTCCGGGGACCTCGTGCTGCCCTCGGACGCGGGAGCGGTCGTGGTGTTCGCGCACGGCTCGGGCAGCAGCCGTCACAGCCCGCGCAACCGCGCCGTGGCCACGGCGCTGAACCGCGCCGGCCTGGGCACCCTGCTCTTCGACCTGCTCACGCCCGGGGAGGAGGTCTACCGTGCCAACGTCTTCGACATCGGACTGCTGGCCGGGCGGCTGGCGGACACCACCAGCTGGCTCCGCCGCCGCGTGTCCCTCCCGGTCGGCTCCTTCGGGGCGAGTACGGGCGCGGCCGCCGCACTGCGGGCGGCCGCCGCGACGGACTCGGGCGTCGGCGCCGTGGTCTCCCGCGGCGGGCGCCCCGACCTGGCCGGAGCGGATCTTTCCGCGGTACGCGCGCCCACCCTGCTGGTGGTGGGCGGCGCCGACCCCACGGTGATCGGCCTCAACCGGCAGGCTCAGGCGGCGCTGCACTGCGAGAACCGGCTGGAGATCGTGCCGGGCGCCACGCACCTGTTCGAGGAGCCGGGCGCCCTGGACCGGGTCGCGGAGCTGGCCGAGGGCTGGTTCACCACACACCTGGTCCGGCCGGCCGGCTGAGGCCCCCGGGGGCCCTGTCCAGGGACGGACCACGGTCGGCCGGCTGAGGCCCGGGGCCCTGTCCAGGAACGGACGACGGCCGGCCGGCTGAGGCCCGGCGGCCCTGCTTCAGGGACGGACCACCGCCCTCCCGTACGGCACCAGCCGTACCGGCCCCAGCAGGCCGTACTTCTGCCGTTGCGCCACTCCGAACACGGGTGCGTTCGACACCCGCAGCCGGTTGAGGAGGGTCGTGGCGACCTCCACCTCGATCGTGTTGGTGCCGCCGCGCAGATACGGGCCCACGTCGACGGTGGTGGTCAGCTGGTCGGCGGGCGGCAGATGGCGCCCGTTGACCGTGACCCGGTAGGTGTCGAAGACCTCGCCCAGCTCCAGCGTCGCTCCGTGGCCGCCTGTCCAGGGCCCGCCGAGGCGGACGGTGGCGCGGTAGCGGCCGATGCCGGAGGAATCGGCGAGCTCCGGGATCTCGGACCAGGGCAGGAGCCCGTCCAGCTCGACCGTGCGGCGGGTCCTGCGCGTGGTGGACGGGGTCGCGCCCGGGGTCCAGTCCTCGGCCGTCAGCGTCCAGCGGGTCAGCGGGACCGGTTCGGCCACGTCCTCGATGCGTGCCCGGAGCGTACGGCCGTCGCCGAGCGTCGTCGTGCGGATCCCCGGGCGGGTGTCCCTGATCTCGATCCTGCCGTTCCCGGCGCGGCGCACCTCGGCCGCGTCGGACCCGGTGGCGTGCCACTGCGGGGCCGGGCCGGTGGCCCAACGGCCCGGGCGGGCGGTCGCGATGATCGTGGTGGCGCCGGGTTCCAGGGTGACGCGCAGCCGCAGTCGCCCGTCGGGGAGGCGCGTGTACACCGCCAGCGGCTCGATGGTGCCGGTCCACGCGTCGAGTCGGTAGGGGACGACGTCGCGGTGGCGGGTGGTGAGGGTGACGTCGTGGCTGATGCGGGTGCCGGTCGAATTCTTCTTGCTGACGGCGTCGTTGGCGAAGAAGTAGTAGTCGGCGTCGCTGTCGGCACGGTGGTTGTGGAGCAGCATCGAGGACTCGGCGTACTCGACGTCGCGGGTGAGTCCGAGCGCGGCGATGCCCTGCGGGACGTCGGGGCGGTCGGGGACGTTGCTGACGGTCGGCTGAGCGAGCAGCTTCCGGATCAGGGCGAGGAGGCGGTCGTCGTCGCCGGGGCGGGCCATGCCAGGCACATGACCGTCGCTCCAGTCGCCGATGACGATGATCGGCAGGCCCTCCCGGGCGTAGCCGAGCAGTTTCTCCGCCACGTCCGTCTGGAGGGTGTGCTCACGGCCGATCATGACGTCGCCGTCGACGAGCAGGGCCTTGTATGCCGGTCCTTCGGGGGCGAGCCTGCCGTTCCTCACCACCGCGCCCGGAAGGCTCAGGAGGCGTGGGCTGAGGAAGAGGTGGGTCCAGCCCACGGGGATTCCGTCGGCGGTGAACCAGGACGCGCCGAGTCCGGAGCCCGCGTAGCCCTTCTGCCACAGGACGCCGACGTCGACCTTGTTGACCCCGGTCTGGAGCACCTGCTGGGTGCGGCTCAAGTAGCCGGCGACGTCGGGGACGTGTCCCCAGGTGGGTTGGCGCGGGCCCCACGCCTCGCCGTAGCCCGTACCCCCGTTGTAAGGGGAGAAGGCGGCGAAGCCGGGCCAGGCGGCACCGGGTGCCCAGGCGTAGGCGAAGCCGTGGAAGACGGCCTGGTTGACGCCGGCGGCGTACTGGGTGACGAGCTTCTTGAGCGTGGCGTCCCAGGTGGTGGCGTAGGCGCCGCCCGCGGTGCCCCCGGCCTCGTTGGAGAGGATGAGCTTGCCGCCCATGTCCCGGCCGCCGGCCAGGGTGCGGAAGTCGTCGAGGTTCTTGAAGCCGAGCGACTCGCCCTCGGAGATGTCGAGGAGGGCCGCCTTGTACATGGCGTCGGTCTGGAGGCCGTAGGGCTGGATGCGCAGTTGCAGTCCGAGGCCGTGGGCCCACTTCTGCACCGGCCGCAGATGGTTCTCGACGTACAGCTCGGTGACGACCTCCATGAAGTCCCGCCGGATCGCCTTGTCGGTGACGGCGTCGAAGGCGAAGACGTACTTCTCCTTCGTCTGGAGGAGTGCGGGAAGGTACGGGGCGAGGGCGTAGCCCATGCGGCGTTCGAACTCGGCCGCGATGCCGGGGGTCCAGAGCGTGGCATGGGTCTCCATCTCTATGGAGTCCTCGAAGAGCGCGCCGCCGTTCTCCCGCAGCAGCGCGCGCATACGGGAGTTGAGGATGTGCTCCTCCCAGTGGTCGATGACCGCGCGGGTGCCGGCCGCACTGAAGTGGTCGACGACGTAGCTGAGCGGCGTGGTGTGCGCGGGGCCCTCGGGGCGCTGGCCGGACCCTCGCTCCCAGCAGGCGATGAGGACCCAGGTCCCGTCGCCGGGGGCCGTCCACTCCAGGGTTCCGGCCGCCGGCACCCGGGAGGTGAGGTCGGTGACGGTGTCGAGGTCGAGCCGCACGGGGGTGGCGGTGGGCGAGGTGCCGGCGGTGACCCGGACGGCCAGGACGCGGTGGAGCGCCCGGACGGTGACGCCCGGGCTCGGTGCGGTGACGGGCTCGGGCAGCGGCCCGGAGAGCGCGGTGCCGGCCGGGAGGACCGTGACTCCGTGGGCCAGTTCCTTGACCGCGCCCGGGCTGTCGGGCGTGATGCCGGGGACGGCGGCGGGCCAGGCCGGGCCGAGGGTGAGGTCGACGACGATGTCACGCTTGCGGGCCCGCTTCAGCGCGGTCTCGACGGCGTCGGTCCAGGCGCGGGTGCCCCAGCCGTGCCGCACCGGGTCGATGGGCTCGGAAAGGCTGTGGGTGACGGCGGCGATCTCGACCCCGCCGAATCCGGCGGCCGCGATCTGGTCGATCTCGCGCTCGATCTCGTCGGCGTCGACGAGGGCGTCCGGCCACCACCAGCGGAACTTGGGGCGCACGGCGGGGGCGGGTTCGGCGAAGCGACGGGCGAAGGCGCCCTTGGCGGCGGGACCGGACGACGACGCGGGCGCGGCCACCGCCGCGACCTCGGAGAGGGGAAGCGCGGCGAGCGCGCCCGCCGCCGCGGCCATCCCGAGGACGGCCCGTCGGCGGAGGCTGGTCTGCGGGCCGGTCCCGGCGTCCGCACCGCCACCCGCCCCCGCGTCCGCCGCCGCCTCGCTCGCGACCGTCTCGCCGCGCCCCGGTCCGTTCCGCATCTCGCCACCCTGCTGGTCGGCCCTTCCCGCACGCATGTCAGCGACGCAGGAGTGGATAGAGGTTTTAAACGATTCAATATTCCACGCTGGAACATATGTGACCACTACCTCCGACCACAAGAGGCGCGCACGGTCCCTTCTCCTGCTGACACCCCGATGCGGACGCGTGCCCGACCAACAACACGCGAATAAAGGGACTAACCAGCACGTGACGCCCGGTCACCCACGTTCGGTGTGAAGTCTTGACGCTCACCACGGCAGCGCCTAGCTTGCCACCGGACGCCGTAAAACGATTCAACTCACCTCTGGGGAACCCTCGTTCGCAGCCGACCGGCCTCGGCTTCCGGCTGCCGCTCCCCGCCGGAAGGAGCCCGGTCCTTGACTGCCTCGCCTCCCCCGCAGCCGTACCGCCCACCGACCCCGTCCCGCCGCCAGGTGCTGACCGCGACAGCGGCGACCACCGCGGTCCTGGCGCTGTCGGGCGGCACCGCGGGAGCCGCCTCCGGGGCGCCGCCCAATGCCGTCTCCGAAGTGGCCGCCGCCCCTCCGGCGCTCGCCCCTCTGCCTCTCGGCGACGTCCGTCTGCTCGACAGTCCGTTCCGCGAGAACATGCGGCGGACCTGCGCCTATCTGCTCTTCGTCGATCCGGACCGGCTGCTGCACACGTTCCGCCTCACCGTGGGGCTCGCCTCGGATGCCGAGCCCTGCGGGGGCTGGGAGGCGCCGGACGTCCAGCTGCGCGGGCACACCACCGGGCATCTGCTGTCCGCCCTGGCGCAGGCCCACGCCCATACCGGCGAGGAGGCCTACGCCGCCAAGGCCCGCCACATCGTGGCCGCGCTCGCCGAGTGCCAGGCCGCCGCGCCCGCCGCCGGATACCGGCCCGGCTATCTCTCCGCCTTCCCCGAGGAGGTCTTCGACCAGCTCGAAGCGGGCGGGAAGCCGTGGGCCCCGTACTACACGCTGCACAAGGTGATGGCGGGCCTGCTCGACCAGTACCTCCTCTGCGAGGACGCCCAGGCCCTGGACGTGCTGCGTGCCATGGCCGGCTGGATCGACGGCCGGACCGGGGCCCTCCCGTACGACCGGATGCAGGCGCTCCTGAAGGTCGAGTTCGGCGGCATGAACGAGGTGCTGACCAACCTCTTCCTGGCGACCGGCGACCCGGCCCACCTGGTGACCGCCCGGCGCTTCGACCACGAGGAGCTGTACGGGCCGCTCGCCGCGGGCCGGGACGAGCTGGCGGGCCGGCACGCCAACACCGAGATCGCCAAAATCGTCGGCGCGTCCCGGAGTTACGAGGCGACGGGAGAGCGCCGCTACCGCGACATCGCCACCTACTTCTGGAAAACCGTCGTCGCCGACCACTCGTACGCCATCGGCGGCAACTCCAACCAGGAGCTCTTCGGGCCGCCCGGCGAGATCGTCAGCAGGCTGTCGGAGGACACCTGCGAGAACTGCAACAGCTACAACATGCTGAAGCTCGGGCGGCAGCTGTTCCTGCACGACCCGGACACCGCCGCCTACATGGACCACTACGAGTGGACCCTGATCAACCAGCTCCTGGCCGAGCAGGACCCGGACTCCGCGCACGGCTTCGTCACGTACTACACGGGCCTGTGGGCGGGGTCGCGCAGACAGCCCAAGGGCGGTCTCGGTTCCGCACCCGGCAGTTACAGCAGCGACTACGACAACTTCTCCTGCGACCACGGCACGGGCCTGGAGACCCACACGAAGTTCGCCGACTCCGTCTACTTCCGGTCGGCGGACGGCAGCGCGTCGGGCCCGTCGCTCCACGTCAACCTCTACATCCCCTCCGAGGTGCACTGGCGCGAGCAGGACGTGTCGCTGCGTCTGACCACGCCCGACCCGGCAGGTGACCTCACCCGGCTCACGGTCACCGGGGGCGGCGGCAGATTCGCGCTGCGGCTGCGGATACCGGGCTGGCTGGCCGACGGGCACGGCAGGACGGCCTCCGTACGTGTCAACGGGCGCCCGGCGGGCGGGGATCCCGCCGAGCCGGGCACCTACTTCACGATCAACCGCACCTGGAAGCGCGGCGACACGGTGGAGCTCCACCTGCCGCGCGTGCCCGTCTGGCGTCCCGCACCGGACAACCCGCAGGTCCAGTCGGTCTCCTACGGGCCGCACGTGCTGGCGGGCGCACACGGTGACACCGCGCCCGCGACCATCCCCCTCGTCCGGCCCGGCTCGCTGCGACCGGCCACCGGGCGGCCCGGCGGAGCCGGGGAGTTCACCGTGCTCGCCGACGGACAGCGCATACGCCTGCTGCCCTTCCACCGCGTCCATCACCAGAACTACTCGGTGTACTGGGCCGTCCCGCCCGGTCCGTCCCGCCCGCACGAGGTCGTGCGCCACACCCTGGACGAGGGCGTGGGCACCACGTCCGCCGACCGCACGGGTTCCTTCCCGCCCGCGCGGCTCGCGGCCGGCGCCACCTGGACCGCCCAGGGGCCGGACGGCCGCGGCGCCGTCTCGCTGGACGGTGCCGGGGGCCACGTCGTCCTGCCCCCGTCCGTGCCCTCCGGGCTCGACGCACTCACGGTGAGCGTGCGCGTCCGCCTGGACAGCCTCGCCGACTCGGCCCGGGTCTTCGATCTCGGGTACCACAAGGGCACCTACCTCTTCCTCACCCCGCGCACCGGCGCCGGGAAGGCCCGCGCCGCGCTGAAGATCTCCGGCATGGAGGGCGAGGACGTCGTCGACGCGGCAGGACCGCTGCCCACCGGCCGCTGGATCCACGTCGCGCTGACCATCGGCGCAGGCACCGCGGTGCTGTACGTCGACGGGGCCGAGGCGGGCCGCAATCCGGCGATGACCCAGAGCCCGCTGCTGCTCGGCGCCTCCACCCGCAACTATCTGGGCCGTTCGCAGAACTCCACGCACCCCGCCCTGCACGGCGCGGTCGCGGACTTCCGGCTGCACAACCGCGCCCTCACCGCGGCCCAGGTGGCCGCACTCTGAGCCCGCCTCCCCCACTTCCCGCACCCCTCGCACACGGAACATGGAGCACCCGCATGCCCGAATTCCCGCTGTCCAGACGCACGTTCGTAGCCGCAGCCGGGGCGGCGGGCACGGCCCTCGCCGTCGGCGGGCCGCCCGCCCTCGCGTCCGCCGCACCGGGTCAGACCCCAGCGGCGGCCGCTGCCTCCGGCTACTCCCCCGCACGCTTCACCGACCCGCCGCGCGACAGCCGCCCCGCCGTCTACTGGTACTGGAACGGCACGGTCACCCCCGAACTGGTCGACACCCAGCTCGCCGATCTCCGCTCCAAGGGGATGTTCGAGGTGATCGTCTTCCCCTTCGACAACGCCGAGATGCGGCCCGAGTTCTTCACCGAGGGCTGGTTCGACATCGTCGAGCACGTACTGCGGGTCGCCGAGCGCACCGGCATGCGGGTCTGGATCTTCAACGACGACCACTTCCCCAGCGGCCGGGCCGGCGAGTACATCGTCAAGGGCGGCACGGTCGGCTCACGCACCTACGAGCCCCGCCCCGACCTGCGGCTCAAGGCCCTGTGGCGCTCCACCACCGTCGTCGAGGGCCCCGTCCGCACGGACCTCGGCAGCACCACCGGCCTCGGCACGGACACCGGCCGCCTGGTGGCGGACGGGGCGGTTCTCGGCGGTTCCGCCGTGCTGCGGGCCGGCAGCGACTGGACCGACGTCACGGTCACCGCGAGCGCCAAGGGCGATCACTCCTCCGCCGCCCTCGTCGTCCGGGCGAACGCGGACGGTTCGGACGGATACGCCGTCGAGTTCGACGGGACCGGTGTGGTCACCGTCTCCCGGCTGGCCGGCGGCGAAGCGACCGAACTCAGCAGGTCCGCGCGCACCGACGGCTTCAACAGCACCAAGTTCCACACCCTCGTGGTGAAGGTGTCCGGTTCCGCCCTCTCCGTCACCCTCGACGGCAAGGACAAGGGCACCGTCACCGACTCCGCGTACGCCACCGGCAGCACCGGCGTCCGCGCCACCGGCACCCAGCGCTCGCTCTGGGACGGCCTGACCGTCACCGACGGGTCCGGCGCCCCGCTGTACGAGCAGGACTTCACCGACCCGGCCTCGCCGGGCGACTTCTCGGCCCGCCCCTCGATCGCGGGTCGGCCCGTCGCGGCCGTCGCCCGCCCGCTCGGCGCCACCGGCACCGGCTCGCTGACCGAGCTGACGTCCGAGCTCCGTGCGGGCGACGGCTGGCAGGTCCCCGAGGGCCGCTGGCAGATCGACGTCTTCGGCGGGGCGCCGCTCATCGACGACAGCCAGGGCTACAGCCGCAGTTACGTCGACCTTCTCGCCGACGAGCCGGTCGAGCTGCTGCTGGACATCGTGCCGGGTGAGTACCACCGCCGTTTCGGCCGGTACTTCGGCACGGTCGTCCCCGGCTTCTGGGACGACGAGCCGTTCTTCGCCTCCGCCGAGGCCCACTTCAGACGGCTCCCGTGGTCGCCCGCCCTGGAGGACGCCCTGCGAGCCGTGGGCACCGAGCCGGGGCTCGCGTACGCCTGTGCCTTCGACGATCTGGGCCGCGGCGGCCGCATCGAGCGCGGGCGTTTCTGGCAGGCGGTCTCCGACCGCTTCGCCGCGGCGTTCGAGAAGCAGGCCCGCTGGTACGAGAAGCGGAAGACCGTCCTGATCACCAATCCGCTGTACGACGAGACCTCGCCCTCCAAGCGGATCTGGTCGACCGGGGACCTGCACAAGGTCAACCAGTGGGCCCAGATCCCCGGCGGGGACGTCATCACCGCGGAGTACGAGGCGGGCGGTTCGACGATGACGCCCCGCAACCCGGCCTCCTCCGGCCATCAGATGGGCCGCGAGCGGGTGCTGATGGAGGCCTTCGGGAACATGGGCTGGGCCGTCGCCCCGGACTTCGTACGCGCCCTGCTGGGCGCGCACGCCACCCGGGGCGTCAACCTCACCGTGCTGCACGCCCTGTGGACGGACGAGACCCGGGTGTTCTTCCCGCCGCCGTTCGGGCCGCGTTCGCCGTGGTGGTGGGCGATGGAGCCCATCTCCGACTGGATCGGGCGGGTGATGGAGCTCGCCCGGGGGACCTCGGCGGCCCGTACGGCACTCGTGCAGCCGCAGCGGGCGGCCGAGCAGTGGACGGGCACCGAGCGGCAGGGTGAGGTCGACGGCGCGTTCAACGCGGCCGCCGAGGCACTGGAGCAGGCCCAGGTGGACTTCGACCTCGTGCACGAGGGGGCGCTCTCGGGTGACCGCGGGCTGCTGGCGCACGGCTCCGTGCGCGACGGCCGGCTGGTGATCGGGGCGGCCCGCTACGACCTGGCCGTCCTTCCCGTGACCCCCGCGCTCGACTCGGCGACCGTACGGACGCTGGCCGGGTTCGTCCGCGCCGGCGGCACCGTCGTCGCCGTGGGCGAGCTGCCCCGGGAGGACGCGAACGGCCAGGACCGCTCCCTCCAGCGGGCGTTCGGCGGTCTGTTCGGCGACGGTGTGCCGAGCCGTCGCCGCCACGGGAAGGGGGAGGCCGTTCGCGTGGCGGGCACCGAAGGGCTCGGGGCCGTCGCGCACACCGCCGGAGTGGCCGCGGCCGTCCTGGAACCGGCCGCACCGGCCCTGCGGGTCCTGCGCACCGTGCGCGGCAAGGACACCGCCTTCCTCGTCAACAACGAGAGCGGAGAGACGGTCGAGACCGTGGCCGCGCTGCCGGCCGCCGGGGTGCCGGAGCTCTGGGACCCGGCAACCGGAACCGTCCGCCCGGCGCCCGTGTACCGCACGGACCGGCGAGGGAAGGACGAGCCCGGCGTACGGGTGCCGCTGCGCCTCGCGCCGTACGAGACCCTGGCCGTCGTGCTGCGCCACGGGGCCCCTCCCGGCCCTCACCTCACCGAGGCGGCACTGCCCGTCGAGGCCGTCACCCGGCACGGCCGTGAGCTGCGGGTCACCGCCGTCGCCGAAGCGCCCGGCCGGTACGCCGTGGCGGGCACCGACGGCTCACACGGCTACCGCGGCACCGTCGTGGTCACCGATCCGCTCACCCCGGTCCCGCTGGACGGCGACTGGACGCTGCTGCTGGCCCTCGAAGGCGCGGAGCGGGTCACCCGGCCGCTCGGCAGCTGGACGGATCTGGAACCGCTGTTCTCCGGCAGCGGCACGTACACCACCGCGTTCACCCTGGACCGGGCGGCGCTGCGGGACCGGGGGTTCCGGCTCGCCCTCGGGACCGTACGGGAGGTCGCGGCGGTCACGCTCAACGGCACGGAACTGCCGCCGCTGCTGTGGAGCCCCTACACCGCCGAGGTCACCGGGCTGCTGCGGCCGGGCCGCAACACGCTCTCCGTGAAGGTCTCCAACACCCTTTCCAACGAGCGGAACAAGCCCATCCCGTCGGGTCTCCTCGGCCCTGTCGCCCTCCACCCGTACCGCCGCGCGACGGCCGCGCTCCCCCGCGTCTGATCCGCCTCTCCCCTACGTGCAAGGAGCACCCGCGTGCCCAGATCCAGACCTCTCCCCTCCCGCGCCCGGCGCCGCCCCGCGCTGCTCGCCGCCAGTGGGCTCACCGCCCTGGTGACGGTCCTGCCGACGGCCGTCACAGCCGACGCGGTCGCCCCGGCCGCCCTCTCCGCGACCGGGCTGCGCACCCAGCATCTCTCCCAGGCACTCGGCATCGACGACACGACCCCGTCGCTGAGCTGGCGCACCACGGCCCGCGCCCGGTCGACCGTCCAGACCGCCTACCGGATCCAGGCGGCCACCTCCCTGGACGGGCTGCGGCGGGGGCGGGCGGACCTGTGGGACTCCGGCAAGGTCGAGTCCGCCGTGCCGGAGGCGACGTACGCCGGTGAGAAGCTCGGCTCGCGCACCCGTGTCCACTGGCGGGTGATGCTCTGGTCCGGCGGCTCCGGGCGTGACTCGGGATGGAGCGAGGCGGCCGTCTTCGAGACGGGCCTGACGCGGCAGGAGGACTGGAAGGGCGCCGACTGGATCACCCACGAGGACTGGGCGCTGAGCGAGCGCACCATCACCCCCGTGGTGGTCGAGGTGCCGCGCACCACCGCGCGTTACGTCCGCCTGGACGTGACGGAGCTCGGGCTGCCGCTCGCCGGCTCCTTCCCGGAGAAGGCGTGGCGGCTGCAGCTCGGTGAGATCGACGTACGGGACTCGGTGACGGGCGTCTCCGGGCTCGCGAAGGGCTCGGCGGTCACCGCCTCCGAGACGGACACCCTCCGCAAGACCTGGGAGCCCGCCCTCGCCGTGGACGGACTGCCCAACAGCGCCCTCCAGACGGCCGCCGGGTACGCGAGCGCCGCGCACACCGGTCCCGACGTCTCCGGGCAGCCTGTCGTGCTCACCCTCGACATGAAGTCCGCGCAGACGTTCGACGAGGTGGCCCTGTACCCGCGCGCCGACGTCCTGACCGAGGACGGCAAGGTGCCGAACTTCCCGGCCGACTACACGGTCTCCGCGTCCAACGCCCCGGACTCGGGCTTCACCCGGATCGCCGAGGTGACCGGGCAGCACCCTCCGAAGCCCTATCTGCCCGCCGGACTTCCGGTTTTCGCGAAGGACTTCGCGCTGGAGCAGAAGGTGCGAGGCGCCAGGCTGTACGTGTCCGGCCTCGGCGTCCACGAGACGACGCTCAACGGCGAACCGGTGGGCGACGCGGTGCTCGAACCGGCGAACACCGACTACCGAGACCGGGTGCAGTACGCCACGTACGACGTGACGAAGCAGCTCGGCAAGGGGGCCAACACACTCGCTGTGGCCCTCGGGAACGGCATGGCGAACGTGGTCTCCACCGCCGACCGCTACCGCAAGCTGTACGGCAACATCAGCGACCCGAAGCTGATCGCCCGGCTGGAGATCACCCTGGCCGACGGCTCGGTGCGCACGATCCGCAGCGGCGACGACTGGCGCACCGCACTGGGCGCGACGACGTCGTCCAACTGGTACGGCGGTGAGGACTACGACGCGCGCCGCGAGATCCCGCACCGGGACGACCCGCGCGGCTCGCGCGCGGGGTGGCAGCGCGCCACCGAGGTGGCCGCTCCCGGCACGGCGGAGCGGCCCGCCGTCCTCAGCGCGCGGGAGACCGAGCCGGTCCGGGTGGTCGAGACCCTGAAGGGGAAGGAGGTCGAGGGTGCGGCGGGGAGCCGGGTCTTCGACCTGGGGCGGAACATCGCGGGCTGGCCGGAGATCACGGTACGGGCGCCCAGGGGCACCGCGGTGCGGATCTATCCCGCCGAGTCGCTGAAGGACGGCCACGCCTTCCAGTCGATCAGCAATGTGGGCGGCCCCCTGTGGGACAGCTACACGACGGGCGGCACGAAGCCGGAGACCTGGCACCCGTCCTTCAGCTACCACGGCTTCCGCTACCTGGAGCTGAGAGGGCTGCCCGAGGGTGCGACCGTCTCGGTGCGCGGGAAGGTCCTCCGGGCGGACAACACCTCGGCCGGGGACTTCACCAGCTCGGACGAGCTGATCAACGGTATCCACTCGATCATCCGCCGGTCGATCGAGGGCAACATGATGAGCGTCCTCACCGACTGCCCGAGCCGCGAGAAGCTCGGCTGGCTGGAGCAGAACCAGCTCGTCTTCCCGGCGCTGGCCGGCAACTTCGACATGCAGGCCTATCTGCGCAAGATCATGCGTGACATGGGCGACGCGCAGACCGAGGACGGCCTGGTCCCGAGCACGGTCCCGGAGTACACCAGCCTCCCCGGCAGTTACCGCAACGACTCCAACTGGGGCGGCGCGGTCGTCCTCGTCCCGTGGCAGATGTACACGACGTACGGCGACAAGGACACGCTGTCCGAGTACTACCCGAGGATGGAGGCCTACGCCGCGTTCCTGGAGGGGCAGGTGAAGGACGGCATCCTCGACTACGGCCTGGGCGACTGGTTCACCCCGGACCGCACGTTCCCTCGCGCGGTGGCCGGCACGTACGGCTACTGGCGGGTCGTCGACGCGCTCAGCCGGATCTCCGGCGTCCTGGGCGACGAGGAGGCGGCGGCACGGTACCGGGCGAAGGCGGACGCGAGCGCGAAGGCGCTCTCCGACGCGTACTACGACACCGGGTCCGGCACCTTCGGCGGCGGCGGGCACGGGGCCGAGGCCCTCGCCCTGGACATGGGTGCCTACCCGGCGGGCGAGCGGGAACGGCTGCTCGGTCATCTCGTCGGCAGCGTCGAGGCGGCGGACCACCATCTGGTCCTCGGCGAGATCTCGCTCCCGGCGGCCTTCCGGGTGCTGTCGGAGTCCGGCCGTGACGACGTGGTGCACGAGATCGCCACGCGGACGACGAGCCCGAGTTACGGATACCAGGTGCTCGCGGGCAACACCACGCTCGGCGAGAGCTGGGACGGCGGCCCGGGGCAGTCGCAGAACCACTTCATGCTGGGCGCGATCGACTCCTGGTTCACCGGCCGGGTCGCCGGCATCGAGCAGGCCGAGGGGTCGGTGGGCTACCGCAGGCTGCTGGTGGACCCGGCGGTCGTGGGTGCCCTCACGTCCGCCTCGGGGTCCTACACGACGCCGTACGGCAAGGCTTCGACGTCCTGGCGGCGTGACGGCGAGCGGTACCGGCTGCGGCTGACCGTGCCGGCGGGTTCGACGGCCGAGGTCCATGTCCCGGTCAGCTCCGGACGCCCCGCCGCCACGGCCGGGGCACGGCTGCTGCGCACGGAGAACGGCGAGGCGGTGTACGAAGTGGGCTCGGGCGACTGGACGTTCACCTCGACGTACACGGGTGCGGGCGACGGTTCCTGACCACTCGTCGCCTTCGCGGCGCGGGGGCGCCCTCCGGAACCCCGGGGGCGCCCCCGCGCCATTCGGGCGAGTCCTATCCTTTCGGGAAGGTCCGGGGCGGGGAGAGGTGCGGTCATGCGGGTCCAGCTGGTCGGGGGCGGGAGCCTGCCCGCGTATGCCGACGGGATCCGGCAGGTGTACGCGGCCGTGTTCTCGGCGCCGCCGTGGAACGAGGACCCGTCGGCGGGCGCGCGGTACGCCGAGCGGCTCGCCTCCGACGCCGGGCGCCCCGGGTTCACCGCCGCACTGGCCCTGGACGGGGACGCCGTCGGCGGCTTCGCCACCGCCTGGACCACTCCCGGGGTCTTCCCCTCCGACCGCAGCTACGGGCGCGTCGCCGAGGCGCTCGGGCCCGGCCGTGCCGCGGCCTGGCTGTGCGGGGGCCTGGAGGTCGACGAGCTGGCCGTCGCTCCGGCCGCGCGCGGCGCCGGGCTGGGCGCGGCGCTGCTGGGGGCGGTCACCGGGGCGGCCCCGGACGGACGGTGCTGGCTGCTCACGTCCGCACGCGCCGAGGCGACCCTGCGCTTCTACCGCCGCGCGGGCTGGCGCCAGGTCCCGGCGCCGGTGCCCGGCAGGGCGGGGCTCGTCGTCCTGCTCGGGCCGGACCACCCGGACGCAGCGCACTTGTAAGTGGAGCGATGCGCGACCGTTATGTGAATCGATTCAAGCGCCTGGAAGATAGTGGGCCGCCCCAAAGACTGTCAAGGGCGCCCACCCATTCCCCCCATTCAGGTCGCACATCGCCCCTCTTCCTGGAACTTCTCGCCATCAACCCATTGACTGCGCCCGCAATCCCCGTTTAGCTTCCGAGCAACCTCATTGAAACCTTTCACGGCGGGTGGAGCGGAACAGTCCCTCCGCTGAGGAGCTCCCATGAACCAGTCCGCCCCCGACCCGGCCCCGGTCCTGGCCCTGAAGGGCGTGAGCAAGTCCTTCGGCGCCGTACGGGCACTGCAGGACGTGTCCCTGCAGTTGTTCCCCGGCGAGGCCCACGCACTCGCGGGTGAGAACGGCGCAGGCAAGTCGACCCTGATCAAGGCCCTCGCCGGAGTGCACCGCCCGGACAGCGGCGAGGTCCTCCTCGACGGCGAGCCCGTCGTCTTCCACGGCCCGGCGGACGCGCGTGACGCCGGCATCGCCGTCATCTACCAGGAACCGACGCTCTTCCCCGACCTGTCCATCGCCGAGAACATCTTCATGGGCCGTCAGCCCCGGCGGTCGATGGGCAGGATCGACCGCAAGGCCGTGCACGAGACCACCGCCGGACTGATGCGGAGGCTCGGGGTCGACCTGGCGCCCGACCGGCCGGCGCGCGGACTGTCGATCGCCGACCAGCAGATCGTCGAGATCGCCAAGGCGCTCTCCTTCGACGCCCGCGTCCTGATCATGGACGAACCGACGGCCGCCCTGACCGGCAGCGAGACCGCCAGGCTCTTCTCCGTCGTCCGTACGCTGCGCTCCGAGGGCGCGGCGGTGCTGTTCATCTCGCACCGCCTGGACGAGATCTTCGAGCTGTGCCAGCGCGTCACGACCCTGCGCGACGGCCGGTGGATCTCCTCCGAGCCGCTGGAGGGGCTCACCGAGGACGACCTGGTGCGCAGGATGGTCGGCCGCGACCTCGACGACCTCTACCCCAAGCAGGCCGCCGAGGTCGGCGAAGTCGCCCTGTCCGTGCACCGGCTGACCCGCGAGGGCGTCTTCCGCGACGTGTCCTTCGACGTCCGCCGCGGCGAGATCGTCGCGCTCGCCGGACTCGTCGGCGCCGGGCGCACGGAGGTCGCCCAGGCGGTGTTCGGTGTCGACCGCGCCGACGCCGGCGAGGTGAAGGTGGCCGGCACGGTGCTGCGCCCCGGTTCGCCGACCGCCGCCATGGACGCCGGGCTCGCGCTCGTACCCGAGGACCGGCGCCAGCGCGGGCTGGTCATGGATATGTCGATCGAGCGCAACATCGGCCTCACCGGCCTGCACGAGGTCCGCAAGCGCGGGCTCGTCAGCCGGGCCCTGGAGCACGACCGGGCCGCCGACTGGGCGGTGCGCCTCCAGCTCAAGTACAACCGGCTGGCCGACACCGTGGGTGTGCTCTCCGGCGGCAACCAGCAGAAGGTCGTCCTGGCGAAGTGGCTGGCGACCGGCCCCGCCGTGCTGATCGTCGACGAGCCGACCCGCGGGATCGACGTCGGGACCAAGGCGGAGGTCCACCGGCTGCTGTCCGCGCTCGCGGCCGACGGCCTCGCCGTACTGATGATCTCCTCCGACCTTCCCGAGGTCATCGGCATGGCGGACCGGGTGCTCGTGATGCACGAGGGCCGGCTCGTCGCCGAGATCCCGCGCGAGAACGCGACCGAGGAGTCGGTCATGGCCGCGGCCACCGGACGCAACGAGAGGGCAGCGGCATGACCACCACCATCGAGAGTCCCCCGGACACCGCCAAGGCTCCGGAGCGGAGTGCTTCCTCGCTCGTGGACGCGGTCTTCCGGGCGCGCGAGATCTCCATCGCCGGTGCGCTGGCCCTGCTGATCCTCGGCACCTACCTGGCCAACCCGCGCTTCCTGTCCGACCAGGGCGTCAAGGACCTGCTGCTCAACGCGTCGATCCTGGTGCTGCTCGCGGTCGGCCAGTCCGCCGTCGTGATCACCCGGAACATCGACCTGTCCGTCGGCTCCGTCGTCGGCCTGTCAGCCTTCGCCTGCGGCAAGTTCGTCGCGGGGAGCGACCACGGTGTGCTGACCGTGATGCTGCTCGGTATCGCCATCGGCGTCGTCTGCGGCCTGGTCTCCGGCGCCCTCGTCAGCTTCGGCAGGGTCCCGGCGCTCGTCGTGACCCTGGGCATGCTCTACATCATCCAGGGCGTCGACTACTGGTGGGCGCAGGGCGAGCAGATCAGCGCCGCCGACGTGCCCGAGGCCGTCCTGGGCCTCGGCAGCGGCAGCGTGCTGGGCATCCCGTACCTGCCGCTGATCGCGGTCGTCCTGCTCGCGGCGACGGCGTACTTCCTGCGCGGCTACCGCTCCGGGCGCGAGCTGTACGCCATCGGGTCGAGCCCCGAAGCCGCGCGTCTCGCCGGCATCCCGATCCGCCGCCGGGTGCTCGCCGCCTACGCCTTCTCCGGGGCCGTCGCCGGCTTCGCCGGGGCCCTGTGGCTGGCCCGCTTCGGCACCGTCGTCGCGGACAACGCCCACGGCTGGGAGCTGACCGTCGTCAGCGCGGTCGTCGTCGGCGGTGTCGCGATCACCGGCGGCACCGGCACCGTCTGGGGCGCCGCCCTCGGCGCCCTGCTGCTCACCACCATCGGCAGCGTCCTGGTCGTGCTGAAGGTGGACTCGTTCTGGCAGGGCGCCATCACCGGTGCGCTCCTCCTGCTGGCCATCAGCGTCGACCGGATCGTGAACCTGCGGATGACCGCCGCACTGAGGAAGAGGAACGCCCGTCATGACCACGGCGCCTGACACGAAGACGGCTCCCACGCCGCGGGCCGGTACGAAACCCTCTCTCGTGCGCGGCCTGGCGCTGCGCTGGGACACCGCGGTCGGTGTCCTGCTGGTGGCGGTCCTCGTCGTCGGACTTGGGTCCACGGAGGGCTTCGGTTCGACCGAGAACCTCGCGTTCGCCTTCAACGACATCGCCGAAGTCGCCATCATCGCCCTGCCGATGACCCTCCTGGTCGTCGCCGGACAGGTCGACCTGTCGGTGGCCTCCATGCTGGGCCTGGGCAGCGCGCTGACCGGCGCGCTGTGGGAAGCCGGCTGGGCCTTCGAGATGATCATTCCCGTGGTGCTCCTGGTGGGTGTCGCGGGAGGTCTCCTCAACGGCTGGCTGGTCACCAAGGTGGGCCTGCCGTCCCTGGCCGTCACCATCGGCACCCTGGCGCTCTACCGCGGTCTGGCCTCGGTGGCGCTCGGCAGCGACGCGGTGACGGACTTCCCGCAGGTCTACGCGGACTGGGCCGTCGACACCACGACCGTCCCCGGCACCTTCCTCACCTATCCCGTGCTGCTCTTCATCGTCCTGGCCGCGATCACGGCGGTGGTCCTGCACGCCACCGGACTCGGCCGCTCGCTCTTCGCGATCGGCGCCCAGGAGGAGGCCGCGTACTTCGCGGGTATCCGGGTCAAGCGGATCAAGCTGCTGCTCTTCGTGGTGACCGGCCTGTTCTCCGCCTTCGCCGGCATCATCTTCACCCTGCGCTACGGAAGTGCCCGCGCGGACAACGGACTCGGCTTCGAGATGCTCGTCATCGCGTCGGTCCTGCTCGGCGGCATCGACTTCGACGGCGGCAAGGGGACGCTCTTCGGCGCCGTCGCCGGTGTCCTGCTGATCGGCCTCCTGAAGAACCTGCTCACGCTCAACGACATCGCCAACGAGGTGCAGGTCATCGTGACCGGGCTGCTCCTCGTGGCGTCCGTACTGACCCCGCGGATCATCGCCGCGGTCGTCGAGCGCCGGCACAGGCGGGCCGCGAACGCCCCCGCACCCCAGTCGTCATAACGCCCCTTCCCCGTACCTCTCCGAAAGGCACACGCCGCCATGATGCTCCGCAATGCCGCTGGGCGCCGCGCCGTCGCGACCGCAGCCACCGCCGTCTCCCTGGCCCTCGCCCTCACCGCCTGTTCCGGCACCACGAAGGACAGCAAGGAGAGCGGGAGCGCGAAGGCCGCCGGCTCCGCGAAGGCCGACCCGGACGCTCCGCTGAAGAAGGGGCTGAAGCTCGGTTTCCTGCCCAAGCAGATCAACAACCCGTACGAGAAGATCGTCGACGAGGCGGGCATCGCGGCGGCGAAGGAGTACGGCGGCACGGGCAAGGAGGTCGGCCCGTCCGACGCGAACGCCTCCTCGCAGGTCTCCTACATCAACACCCTGATCCAGCAGCGCCAGGACGCCATCCTCATCGCGGCGAACGACCCGAACGCCGTCTGCGGACCGCTCAAGCAGGCCATGAAGAAGGACATCAAGGTCGTCGCCTATGACTCGGACACCGCGAAGGACTGCCGCCAGCTCTTCATCAACCAGGCCAGCTCGGAGGAGATCGGCCGCAGCCTGGTCCAGCACCTCGGCGAGCAGATCGGCTACAAGGGCAAGGTCGCGATCCTGTCGGCCACGCAGAACGCGACGAACCAGAACACCTGGATCGAGTACATGAAGGAGGAGCTGAAGCTCCCCAAGTACAAGAACATGGAACTGGTCAAGGTCGCCTACGGGGACGACGCGGACCAGAAGTCCTTCCAGCAGACGCAGGGCCTCATGCAGGCCTACCCCGACCTCAAGGGCATCATCTCCCCCACCACGGTCGGCATCGCCGCCGCGGCACGCTACCTGAGCGACTCCTCGTACAAGGGCAAGGTCGTGCTCAACGGGCTCGGCACGCCGAACCAGATGCGCAAGTACGTCAAGGACGGCACCGTCGAGCAGTTCTCGCTCTGGAACCCGGAGGAGCTCGGCTATCTCGGCTCGTACGCGGCCGCGGCGCTGGCGTCGGGGCAGATCACCGGTGCCGAGGGCGAGAAGTTCGAGGCGGGCAAGCTCGGCGAGTACACGATCGGCAAGGACGGCGAGGTCATCCTCGGCGAGCCGACCGTCTTCGACTCCGAGAACATCGACACGTTCAACTTCTGACGGGAGGGGCCGGCTCCATGCAGCGCGTCTGCTTTCTGCTGAAGGTCCGTGAGGACCGCAAGGACGAGTACCGCGAGCGCCATGCCGCGGTGTGGCCGGACATGCTCGCCGCGCTGTCGGAGGCGGGCTGGCACAACTACTCGCTCTTCCTGCGCGAGGACGGCCTGCTGGTCGGCTATCTGGAGACGGAGGACTTCGACGCGGCCCGGGAGGCCATGGCCGCGACGGAGGTCAACGCGCGGTGGCAGCGGGAGATGGGCGAGTTCTTCGAACAGTCGGAGGCCGCCGACGAGGCCATGGTGCCGTTGGCCGAGGTGTTCCACCTGGCCTGACCTGTGTCCGCCCCACCTGACCGGTGTCCGCCCCGGCCGTCCGTGACAGCCGGGGCGGACGTACGTCGACAGCGGCGGGCCCGGCGGGGGGCGATCCCCCGCCGGGCCGACGGGGCCCCGGATCAACCAAGTTCGCCTTCACCCTCTCCGCCCGGCGGTTCGTCGCCGCCGCCGTTCCTGATCCGGTCGGCCTGCTCGATCGCCGTCGCGAGCTTCTCCACCGAGCTGTCCTCAGTGGAGGACGCCAGCTCCCGCGCGCGCCCGGCGAGTTCGCCGAGTGTGGGCGCCCCCTGGAGGTCACCGCCGCGCAGGGCGTCCGCGAAGTAGGCGGCCACCGCGGTCACCTGGAGCCGTGCGCCGGCGTCGTCCCACAGCTCGCCGTCGATCGCGCCCGTCCCGACGGACCCGGTCTCCTCGTGCGCCTCGCGTGTCTTCGGGTCCAGCCAGCGCACGGTCGCTGTCGCCACGTGGCCGGAGGCGCCCTCACGGAGGCGGACGGCGTAGAGCGCGGTCACCGTGTGGCCGGGGCCCACCTCGCCGCCGTCGACGCTGTCGTCCCGGAAGTCGTCGTCGGCGACCTCGCGGTTCTCGTAGCCGATGAGCTCGAACTGCTTGACCGTCTTACGGTCGAACGCCACCTGGGCCTTCGCGTCGCGCGCCCGGAGTTCGACGTGGGCGGGCAGCTGGTCGACGAAGACCTTCCTGGCCTGGGTCTCGTCGGCGATGTAGGTGGTGTTGCCGTCGCCCTTGTTGGTGAGGCGCTCCATCAGCTCGTCGCCGTAGTCGCTGCCGACCCCGACGCCGAAGAGGGTGATGCCGTACTCCTTACGCGCGTCCCCGACGCGTTCCAGGATCGCGTCGGCGTCCGTCTCACCGGTGTTGGCGAGGGCGTCGGAGAGCAGGACGACGCGGTTGTTGGCGCCCTTGCGGTGGCCTTCGACCGCCTCGTCGTAGCCGCGCTCGACGCCGGCCGCCACATTCGTGGAGTCGGCGGGTTCCATCGCGGTGATGGCGTCGCGGATCTTGGTGCGGTTGCCCTGGAGGCGGGTCATCGGCAGCCGGGTCTCGGCCTCGTCGCTGAAGGTGACCAGGGAGACGGAGTCGTCGTCGCGCAGTTCGTCGGCGAGGATGCCCAGTGAGGTCTTCGCGAGGTCGAGGCGGCCCGGTTCGGACATCGATCCGGAGATGTCGACGACGAAGGTCAGCGCGGCGGGCGGGCGCTCGCCCGACTCCGGGGCGGTCTTCGTCGCCAGCCCGACCCGTACGAGCGACCAGTCGGCGGCGTCGGTCCGCGCGCCGTCGACGTTCACCGAGAAGCCGTTGCCGTCCGGTCGCTCGTAGCCCTGGCGGAAGCTGTTGACGAACTCCTCCGGGCGCACCGTGCCGGCTGCCGGAAGCTGTCCGTCGCCCAGGGTGCGGCGCGCGTATCCGTAGCTGGCGGTGTCCACGTCGAGTGCGAAGGTCGACAGGTAGTCGGGCGCCACGCTCCCGCGCGCCGCCCCGTCCTCCGCCTGCCCCGCCCCGTCCTCCTGCGGCCCCGCTGCGGCGGAGGGCGCCCGCTTGCCCCCGGCCGGTCCGCCGCTGCCGGCGACTCCGCGGTCGGCGGTGGCGGAGTCGTTGCTCGTGCCCGACCCGCCGCAGCCGGTCACCAGGATCCCGCCCAGGAGCAGTGCGAGCGCTCCCCTGTACGTCCTTGCCCTGCGGTCCATCCGTACCCCCCACGTCGTAGACATTCGCCAATGTGACGTGCGAGGCGGCCGGGCGGAGTCGTCGGAAGCGTTGCGGAACCGTCTCGATGGTGCAACGGCGGGCGTCCGGGTGGCGGGGCATCGAGGTCAGGACACGATGTCCTTGCGGCTGAACCCGCGGAAGGCGAAGGCGAACAGGATCAGGGCGTAGGTCACCGACACGGCCGCGCCCTTCACCATCCCGCCCCATGCGAGGTCGGGCTGGAGAGCGTCGGCCCAGGCGAACTGCCAGTGCGCGGGCAGGAATTCACGCCAGGTACCGAGCGCGGTGACCGCGTCCAGGACATTGCCGACGATGGTCAGTCCGACCGCGCCGCCCACCGCGCCCAGCGGCGCGTCCGTCCTCGTGGAAAGCCAGAACGCCAGTCCGGCGGTGACGAGTTGGGAGACGAAGATGAAGGCGACGACGAGTGCGAGACGCGGCACGGTGTCCGATGTGGTGAGCGCGCCCCCGGTGGGCAGCTTGAGCGGCCCCCAGCCGTACGCGGCGGCTCCCGCGCCCAGTGCGACGAGCGGCAGCAGCACCATCGCGGCGAGGCTGAAGCCGAGCGCCACGACGAGCTTGCTCCACAGCAGCCTGGCCCGGGGCACGGGCGCCGCGAGCAGGTAGCGCAGCGAGGACCAACTGGCCTCGGAGGCGACCGTGTCCCCGCAGAACAGTGCGACCGGCACCACGAGCAGGAAGCCGGCGGAGACGAAGAGGCAGGTCGCAGCGAAGTTCGCCGCGGACTCCGTCGCCACGTCCATGAGGTTGATCCGTGAACCGCCTCCTCCGCCGCCGCCCTCGCCGCCGCCGGGGGTGCCGCCGACCGCGAAGGCGATGATCAGGATGAACGGCAGAGCCCCCAGCACCCCGAACATGAGCAGGGTCCGCCGCCTTCGCAGCTGCCTCATCGCCTCCACGCGCAGCGGCAGGGTGCGACGGGCGTGGTAGCCGGGTGCTTCGGCGAGGGCCTGGATCTCTGTTGCGGAGCTCATGCGGATCCTTGGGAGATGAGGGTGAGGAACGCGTCCTCCAGGCGGCGGTGCGGCCCGACACCCGTCACCGGCACGTCGAGACGGACCAGTTCGGAGACCAGCTGCGCGGCCGTGGCGCCGTCGAGGCGGACCAGCAGGCCATGACCGTCGTCCAGGCGGACGGCGGAGCCGATGCCCGGCAGGGCGGCCACCTTGTCCACGAGCGGTTCGGCGACCTCGGCGCCCGTGGTGACGAGCACCATGTCGCCGGAGCCGGTGATCTCGGCGACCGGACCGGCCTGGACGAGCTGCCCCCGGTCCATGACCACCAGGTGGGTGCAGGACTGTTCGACCTCGGAGAGGAGGTGGCTGGAGACGATCACGGTCCGGCCCCCGGCGGCGTACCGGATCATCACGTCCCGCATCTCGCGGATCTGGGGCGGGTCGAGACCGTTGGTCGGTTCATCGAGGATGAGGAGGTCCGGCATGCCGAGCATGGCCTGGGCGATGGCGAGCCGCTGCCGCATGCCCTGCGAGTACGTGCGCACGGCGCGGGCCAGGGCGTCGCCGAGTCCGGCGATCTCCAGGGCCTCGTCGATGTGGGCGTCCTCGGCGGGCCGCCCGGTGGCCTGCCAGTACAGCTCCAGGTTGGAGCGGCCGGACAGGTGCGGGAGGAAGCCGGCGCCCTCGACGAAGGAGCCGACGCGGGACAGCACGGGTGCCCCGGGGCGGATCGCGTGCCCGAACACGCGGATCTCACCGGCGTCGGGGGTGATGAGCCCCATCAGCATGCGCAGGGTGGTGGTCTTGCCCGCGCCGTTCGGTCCGAGGAGGCCGAGGACCTGCCCCTTCTCGACCCGGAAGCCGAGGTCGCGGACGGCGTACCGGTCCGAGGACTTCGCGTACTTCTTCGACAGGTCCGTGATCTGGAGCGGTACGCCGGCCAGCGCCGGGTCGGGGGCGGGGGTGGCGGTGCGCCGGCGTGCGGTGAGCAGGATGGCGGCGGCGATGAGGAGCCCGGCCGCCGGAAGTCCCCAGGTCCACCAGGGCAGCGCGGCCGCGGCGGTCTTCACGGCGGGTGCCGTGGGGACGGTCAGGGGTCCGTCGAGGGAGGCGGTGTACGTCGCGGGCTCGGCGGGTGAGGCGTAGGCGAGGTCGGTCGCGGAGAGGACGAGGCGGAGGCTGTGCCCGGCCTCGACCTCGTGGTCGACGGCGGGCAGGGTCAGCTCGACCGGCTTGCCCTGCTCCTCGGGGGTGATCCGGTAGGGGGAGACGAGCTGGGAGGGCAGGACCTGCTGTTTCCCGTCCGGCGAGACGTCGTAGACCTTGCCGAACAGCACGGCGTCGCCCTGGTCCGCCTTCACGTTGACGCGGACGGTCGGCGATCCGGTGACGTGTACGGCGCTGTCCAGCGGGGCGGAGTCGAAGCGGGCGTACTGCCCGGGGAAGTCGAGGGAGAAGCTGACGCCGAGCGAGGACAGCTGGGAGAGCCCGCCTCCGACGCCGGGGACGGCGGAGATGGAGGGCGGGTTGGCGCCGGCGGGGTTCCGGAAGGTCTGCGTGTCCTGCCCACCGGCCGCTCCCCCACCCGTCGCGGGCCGCTGACCGGCGCCGGTGAGGGGGATCTTCCGCCCGCCGCTGTTCAGTCCGGGGTAGGCGGCACTGCTCGCACCGCGCTTCAGGGCGGCACCGTCGGTGGAGTCGACTCCTCCGGTCCGGGTCACGCGGAACCCGGGGCCGGTGTCGGCGCCCTTGTCGTCCTTCAGGTAACGGTCGAACCAGTCACCGACCCGGCCCTGGAGGCGGTCGCCCTCGTCGTCCCCTCCGTCGTGTCCGCCCGCGATCCAGTCGACGGACACGGGCGCGCCGTTGGCCTTGATGGCCTCGGCCATGGCGTCGGCCTGGCCGAGCGGGAAGAGCGAGTCGCTCTGGCCCTGCATGATGAGCGCGGGTACGTCGATCCGGTCGGCCACGGCCTCGGGGGAACGTTCCGTCAGGAGTCTCCGTGCGGCGGCGTCCGGCTTGCCGCTGACCGCGACCCGCTCGTACATCTCGCACAGCTGTTTCTGGAACTTCTCGCAGCCGCCGCCGGAGCTGACGAAGATCCCGCCCCAGAGCTTCTTGAAGACCCCGTCCGGGAAGAGCGCGTCGGCGAGGTTCCAGTAGCTGATCACCGGTGCGATGGCGTCGACCCGGTCGTCGTGCCCGGCGGCCAGCAGCGACACGGCACCACCGTACGAGGCGCCGGTGACACCGACGCGCGGGTCGC
This sequence comes from Streptomyces sp. QL37, assembly GCF_002941025.1. NCBI lineage: Bacteria > Bacillati > Actinomycetota > Actinomycetes > Kitasatosporales > Streptomycetaceae > Streptomyces > Streptomyces sp. QL37. Next base: position 2,936,402 of record NZ_PTJS01000001.1, read on the forward strand.
CCTCCGCGTCGAGCTGCACCTCGGGCCGGCCGGCCAGCCAGTCGATGAGACCGGAGACGTCCTTGACCTCACCGTCGGGGGCGTTGAGCGTGATCTCGCCGGTCGTCCTCCCGAATCCGCGGGCGGACCACGTCATGACGGCGTATCCGTCGGCGGCGAGCTTCTCGGCCTGGGCGCGCACGTCGTTCTTGCTGCCGCCGAAGCCGTGCCCGATGAGGACGGCGGGCCGTGGCCGGGTGCCCCCGGACGTGAAGTACGACGTGTCGACCGACACCCCGTTCATCTTCATCATCCGGTCCTGCCGGTGCACGGTCGGGGGGCTGTCGTCGGCGACGGCGGTCCAGGTACCGGCCCCCACGAGCACGGCGAGCGCGGCGACCACCGCGGCCCACCGGCCTGGGGTACGGGGCAGCCGGTGCCGCCACCGGGAAGTCGGTTTCTTCATGACTCGACCCTAAACGGAGCGCCCGGTGCACCAGGATGCCCCCAGGGGGAGCTTTCCTGCATCCCTGAGAGGTACGGCACATCCCACCCGTACTCCGCATGCGGTACACCACACGCGCGAAAGGCCCACACGTGCACATCCGCCCCGCCACCACCATCGCCGAGGTCCTCGCCGCCGCGCATCTCCACGACGCCGAGCCCCGCCCCGCGTGGGCGGCCCGCTTCCTGGCGGTGGAAGGTCATCTGATGCTGATCGCGTACGTCGACGGTGCCCCCGCCGGATTCGTGTCGGGCATCGAGATGCTGCACCCGGACAAGGGCACGGAGATGTGCCTGTACGAGCTGTCCGTCGGCGAGGCGTACCGCCGTCGCGGCATCGGCCGGGCGCTGACGGAGGCCCTGGCGGCGGAGGCCCGGAAGCGCGGCTGTTACGACATGTGGGTCGGGGTGGAGCGCGACAACGGGGCGGCGCTCGCCACCTACCGCTCGGCGGGGGCGGCCGACGACGGGGTGTTCGCCATGCTGACCTGGGAGTTCGGCGGTACGGACGCGCCCGGCCCGGCCTGAGCCCCGGGGCCCACCCCTGACGAACGTCGCATACGTGCCCTGCCGTTCGGCCCGGGTGCCCGGGCCGCTGCCGCTCGTACGTTCGGCGGCATGACGAACCCACATTCCCCGGCCGCCCGCCTGCTCCGCGCGGCAGCCCTTCTGGCGTCGGCCGCCGGTGCCGTCGCGCTCCTGTCACCGGGCGGGCTCGGCCGGGCCGAGCCCACCGAGGTGACCCAGGGTGTCTCCGTGTCCGCGTACCGGTCGTTGACGGGGGCGGTCGCGGAGGCGCCCGGCCGGCTCGCTCATCTCCTGGAGCCGGTCACCGAGCTCACGCTGGTCGCCCTGGGCCTGTTGCTGCTTCTGCTCGGCTGGACGGCCGTACGCCGCAGGGACCCGCGCCTGGCCGCCGGAACCGTCCTGACCGGCGCCGGGACCGTGGTGGCGTACGCCGTCAGCGAGGCGCTGAAGCTGGTGGTCGACGAGGAACGCCCCTGCCGGGCCGTGCCCGGGGCCGAGGCGGTGGCCGCGTGCCCGGAGGCCGGCGACTGGTCGTTCCCCAGCAACCACGCCACACTGGCCGCCGCACTGGCGACGGGGCTCGCACTCCGGCGGCCCCGGCTGGCCGCCGTGACCGTGCCACTGGCCGTGGCGGCGGCGCTGCTGCGAGTCCTGACAGGGGTCCACTACCCGCATGACGTGCTGGCGGGTTCGCTGCTGGGCGCGGCCGTGGTGGCCGCGCTCCTGATCGTGGCGCAACAGCCGGTGGAGCGCGTCGCTTCAGCCGTTCTCCGTCGTGTGCGCGGGCACGACACCCGCCTCATGGGCCACGACGGCGGCGGCGGCCCGGTTCTCCACGCCGAGGCGGGACAGGACGGAGCTGACATGCGCCTTGACGGTCCCCTCCACCACGTGGAGCCGCCGGGCGATCTGCCCGTTGGACAGTCCGCTGCCGAGGAACGACAGCACCTCACGTTCCCTGGGGGTCAGCCCGGCGACCTTCTCCCGGGCGGCGGCCCGGCGCCCGGCCTCGGCACCGGCTCCGCCGGACGCCAGGTGCGCGACCACGCGCGCGGCGACCTTCGGTGACAGATAGGCGGCGCCGTCGGCCACCGCCCTTACGCCGGCGAGCAGTTCCTCGGGCTCACCCGACTTGATCAGGAAGCCGGAGGCCCCGCAGCCGAGCGCCCGGAGGATGTAGTCGTCCTCGCCGAACGTCGTGAGCATGATGACGCCGGTGGCGGGGACGGTCCGGCTGATCTCCGCCGCGGCGTCGATGCCGTCGGTCCTCGGCATCCGTACGTCGAGCACGGCCACGTCGGGGCGGTGGAGCCGTACGAGCTCCACCGCCTCGTGTCCGTCACCGGCCTCGGCGACGATCTCGATGTCCGGGTCGGTGGACAGCACGGCCCGGACACCGGCCCGGATCATCGGCTCGTCGTCGGCGATCAGCACCCTGGTCACCGCGCGCTCACCCGGCCAGGGCGTCGAGCGAGACCAGCGTGTCGTCCCGGAAGCAGAGCCGATAGGCGTCCCCGGACCGGCTGTCGAAGCGGTCGGCCGTCATCGCGTAGTACTCGCACGTCACTCCTCGTCCCTCGGGGCGCTCGCCACCGGAGGGCCGGTGGACCGACTGCCGGTCCGGCAGCACCCGCCGCACCTCCGCACGATCCTGCCCCACCCGGAGCCGGGCGTAGTCACCCGGATCGAGAGTCGACCGGGCCGCCGCCACCATGTCCCACCCCGTCACCGCCGCGCCCAGCACCGCGCCCGCGCCCAGCGGGACCAGGAGCGCGGCGGCAAGGGTGCGGCGCGCACGCCGCCGTGTCCTGCGGAACTCCGTCGGCGCCCCGGCCGGGGGCCCAGGTGTGCGACGGTCCGGCAGACGCGCCGGGAGACGGCGCGGCAACCGGGCGGTCACGGCGAAGCCGCCGTCGTCCCGGGGCCCGTGCTCGAAGGTGCCGCCGGCCAGCCGGACCCGCTCGTCGAGCCCGATGAGCCCCCGGCCACCCCGGCCGGGTGGCCGTCCGGCCGGGGCCTTCGCGGCGCCGTTGACCACGGCCACCTCGGTCTCGTTCTCCGCGTGCCTGACCTGGACGGTGGTCGCCGCGCGGGGCGCGTGCCTGGCCACATTGGTCAGTGCCTCCTGCACGACCCGGTGCACGGCCCGTGCGACGACGGGAGGAAGCCCGTCCGCCTCCCCGTCCACCCGCAGTTCGACCCTCAGCCCGGACTCGGCGGCATCGCCGACCAGTTCGGTCAGCTCCCGCCCGTGCGGCCGCAACGGGGGCGGTTCCGCGTGGTCACTCAGCACGCCGACCACTTCGCCCAGGCGCTCGACCGCCGTGGCCGCCCGCGCCCTGATGTCCTTGGCTGCCCGCCGCTGCTGCTCGTCGAGCCCGGGGGCGAGCTGGAGAGCGCCCGCCGACAGGGCGATCAGACTGAGGTCGTGGCCGAGCACGTCGTGCATGTCCTGCGCGATGCGGGCCCGCTCCGCCAGCCGGGCCTGCTCGCCGACCAGCTGCCGCTCCCGCCCGAGCCGTTCGGCCTTCTCCCACCCTGCCCGGGCCAGCTCCTGGTACTGCCGCCAGAACCGCCCCGCGAACCAGGGCAACAGGACGCCCAGGACCGTCACCCCGACGAACCGGGTACCGAACGCGAGCAGGGACGGCACCAACGAGACGGCCACGACCCCTGCGGCGAGCACGGCGGCCAGCGAGCAGACAACCGCTCCGGTACGCCCGGGGCCGCGCCCCGCAAGGAACGCGGCGACGACGGTCGGCACGGCCCACCAGGGACTCACCAGGCTCAGCCCGCCGAACACGGTCACGGCCGCAGGCACCAGGACGGCCGCCGCCCGTGCCCCGCTCGGGTTCCCGCGCGGAATCAGGTTCGGATTCAGGTTCACCGGCCCGACGGTACGGAATCCGGGGCCCGACCGGCACTGCCGAAAGTCATGGTGCTCACGGTGCGGCGGGAACCGGACGAGGAGCGCTGAGGTCGAGCGGCGTCTCCACGGGCAGCAGGGCGGCGGCCCTCTCCCGCTCCCCCGCCCGAACGGCCGCGTGCACCTCGCGGGCCAGGGGTGTGACATCGCGGACCGACACGGTCCACTCGTCGGCGTACCGCCGGGCGGCTTCCCCGGAGAGCCCGAGCTGGAGGGACCGGTACGGAAGCGGGTTCAGATCCAGATCGCGCTCCGGGTCCCACTGGACGCGTGCGGGGGCGGACCGCAGCGCCCGCTTCCACGCGCCCTGGTCCTCGTGCACCCCGCGTACGTAGTGCGAGAGTTCGGCGTTCTCCAGCGCCCAGGCGAAGCCGTCGCGGGTGATCTCGACGGCGAGCACGGTCTCCTGGCCCTCCTTGGTGCCCCAGCCGCAGCGATACATCATCCAGAGGAAGCTCGGCTTGATCCACGTCATGCGGTCGCGCTTCCAGGCGGACGGGAAGCGCCCGTCACGGGCGGCGGGCAGTCCGATGGCCGGCCGGTAGGCCTGGTACACGGTGACGGTGGAGTCGGTGTGCTGCGCGCGGATCTCGTAACGGGGTTGCTGGACCAGGTCGTTCATGCGCCCAGAATGCGGGACACCGCCACATCACAGCACCTGGATTTCCCTACGCGCCTGCGCCGACGCCCCCGATGAACGCGGACCACGCATCGGCCCCGAACACAAGCATCGGGCCGTCGGGCACCTTGCTGTCCCGGACGGGCAGCCCGCCGGGGAATCCGTCAGCGACTTCCACGCAGTCGCCGCCCTGCCCGTTGCTGTAGCTGGACTTGCGCCAGGCGACGGCGTCGGGAGCGGCTCGGAAGTCCGGGGTCACAGTACTTCTCCTCAACGGTGGCACGGATCAGGTCGAGAGACGCCTGAGGTGAAAGTGCGATGGCATGCAAGTGGTCCAACGCCAGGGAGAATTCGGCCACTGCCCCGGCCTGCTCCACCAGCTCGCCCGAGTATGCGCTCTCGATGTACGCCACATCAGGCCGAGAGGCGAAAGACAGGACTGTGGTGGAGCCGCCCAGCAGCGGGTGATCCCCCTGGTCGAGCTCAAGCACTTGCAGCACCACGCTATGCAGCTCGGTCACCTCGATCAAGCGCTCAAGCTGCCGCTTCATGATGGCAACCGTCCCGACCGGGCGGCGCAGCACCGCTTCATCGAGAATGGCCCACAGCGTGGGCGCCCCCTCTGCCCCGAGGAGTTCCTGGCGGGCCAGCCGAGCCGCGAGCAACTTGTCCAGGGATGCCCCCACACTGGGTCGCGATCCGCCGAGCAAGGCCCTCGCATAGTCCTCGGTCTGCAGAAGTCCGGGCACCGTCTGAGCCTGGTATTTACGGATCTTGGTCGCCTTCGGCTCCAGATTGACGTACCGGATGGCCCAGTTGGGGATCGGCGTCCGCACCACGTGCTGCCACAGGTCCATCAGGTCACCGTCAGCCTTGAGCAGCCGGTCAAGGGCCTCGGCGATTTCGAATACGGGCGTCTCGTTGCCCAGTTCGAACTGCGCGATGCGGCTGTGGGCGATCGGGATCATGTTTCCCAGTTCCCGCTGCGTCCAGCCCGCTTTGAGGCGGAGCTTGCGGAGCATCGAGCCGTACAGCGCTTCCAGCGACTGTGTCGGGTCCAGCTTCTTCGGTGCGGGCACAGCGGTCACCCGTTTTCACTTGACACCACGAAAATGACTACTCCTGGTGATCGTAGCGATACGGACCGATGCTCTGTGGTGGAACAGCCGGAGACCGACCCATCGAGGAGTGCCGCACGTGAACACGGAAGAACGCCGGGCCGCCGCAGCGCGGATCGAGGAAGCCGAGGCGGCCAGGGAGGATCTGAGGGATGCGTTGGACGCTGCGGGCGTGAAGCTGCCTTCTCTGCGTCTCGACATCCCGTCACTCGTCGGCCCGATGCCACAGCCCCTGGTGGATCTGGGGCGGTGCAACCTGTCCACGACACGTCAACTGACCGCCGTGCTCCGGCAGCGACGGACGGAGCTGCTCGTCAAGGTCCGCGAGGCCAACAAGCAGAGCACCAGCAGGCCCGTCTGACAGGGACAGTGGTCCAGACTCAACACATGGACGTCCCCGCGATGCTGGAAGCCGCTTCTCTGCTGGTCCCCGAGAAGGTCGCCACCGAGAACGACATCACGGTGAACGACGTCTGGGAGTACCTCACTCATGATGAGTGGGAAGTAGCCCTCGATCTACTGGAAGAGCTCGGTGACGTCCAACCGCTTTCGCCCGGCTTCTGGGAAACCTTGGCCACCGCGGCTGAACAGATGCGACTCGACAGAAGCGCGGCCTGGTGCAACTGGCGCTGCTACGAGGCGCGCAACGGCACAATCCGAGCCAACCTCACCCTCCGCCCTGCTGCCGAGGCGCGTCGGAAGACGGCCATCCCCGGGGCCGGCGTCCTGCGGCCGATGTGGGACATCGGGAACCGGTCCCCGGCCGGCGGCCCGGCCCTCGACATCGCCCGGCTCTGGGTGGAGTTCGTGCCGTTCCTGGAACCGGGCGGACAAGCCTCGGTGCGGCTCGCCCCGCTCGATCCCTCGCAGTGGCAGCACCTTGAGCCCGGCCAGGTGATCACCATGCACGAGGACCGGTCCGTGGCAGGCACGGCGGTTGTCCTGGAATCCGTCACAGCACACAGGTAGGTGAGGGAGGGCAGCGTGCCCATTCTTTCTGCAATCGAAGAAGTAGACGCCTGGCTGGCCGAGGCCGGGTGGTACCCGGGGCGCGATGTCGAGAAGGAGGCATCCGAAGCGGTGGCGACCGTCGTCGAGCGGTATCGGCCCTACGGTGTGGAGATCGAACCTTCCGGTCCTGCCCTCGCCTTCATCCGGGAGCATGCGTTTCTTCGAGCCGTCATCGACACCGCACCGGAGAATTTCGCCATTTTCACGCCGCATCTGGTCTTCAAGGGAGATCCAGAGGAAATCTCCGAGCTCGCCGGGGACCTCGACGTCCAGCTGTTCCCGGTGGGCTATGACACCTATGACGGTTCCACCCTGCTCATCGACGTGAACGGGCGGTTCTTCCTCTCTCATCACACGGGGGCCTATTATCTCGGGCGCGAAAAATACGAGGCAATGATGAGCCTCATGAGTAGTGACATGGAAGATGCGGAGAACTATTTTGCCTGAGCCCTTTCCGGAGCGGCGGCGCCACCCATGACCCGTACCACCCCACCTCGCCCCCTCGACGTGGAAGCCGCCTTCCCCGCCCTCGCGGCCCACCGGCGCACAACCACCCGCTTGCACCCACGTCATGGCTCACCAGAGGCACACGAAAGTTCGGTGGCAGGCCCCCTGCTGTGGCCGACCGACGAACCGTGGCCGGTGTGCACGGCTGTACACCCGAAGGGCACGGGCCACCTTCTCTCCGACGTGCGGCTGTGCCGCCGGATCCAGGAGGGCGCCCGGGGACGGGAGTACACCGAGGACGAGCGGCGCCTGCTCAGCGGCATGAGCGAGGGCAACCACGACCCTGACCTTCATGACGACGACGCGTTGCCGATGCTGGCCGTTGCCCAGTTGTACGCACGAGACGTTCCAGACCTCGTGGGGCCGGAGGGGCACGATCTGCTCCAGGTCTTCTGGTGCCCCTTCGAGGTGCACGGAGTCGACCGCACCATCGACGTCGTACTGAAGTGGCGGCGCTCGGCCGACGTCGGCTCCGTACTCACGCCACAGCCCGAGCCCCCGGTGGCCGGCCGCGCCGAATGCGTGCCGACCACGTGCGTCGTCCACCCGGAACAGGTCGTGGAGCACGAATATCTCGGACTGCTGGACGAAGAACTCCAGGGGGAGATCGACGCGTGGGAGGAAGGGCTCCTCGGCGAGGACGACGAGGACGAATTCTCCTCTCCGGGAAGTTACGCGACATATGAGGAGTACGCAGAGGCGATGGCCGTGGCCCAAGCTGCGGAGCCTGAGGAGATCAACTACATGAGCGATCTGTCGATCGCACCCGGCTGGAAGGTCGGAGGCTTCGCCTCCTGGCATCTGACCGACCCCGCCCCGGTCGACTGCGGGGTGTGCGGAGCGGCGATGCCGCCCCTGCTCACCGTGGACATGTGGGAGTGCGACGGAGCCTCACGCAGCTGGCTGCCGATCGAGGACCGCGACCCCGGCCACGACCCGCACGCGACCAACCCGACCGACGTCTACCTCGGCCGTGGCCTGATGCGCGTGCACACCTGCCCGGTCGATCCCGCCCACCCGCACCGCCTCAGCTTTCAGTGACTGTGGGCCCCGCCCTGGTGCGCCCGGGCAGCGACGGCCGGTCGAGCACGTCTGCGGGGGACGCGGCGGCGGTGACAGCCCGGGTTCACCTACGTAGACGTGAGAGTTGACTCTCATAAATCATGAGAGGAGACTCTCACGCCATGTCCTCCCATAACCGCCTCGGCGATATCGAGATCACTGACCCCCAAGCCATGCGGGCTCTGGCACATCCGGTGCGGCTGGCGATCCTTGACCACCTCCACCGGCACGGGCCGGCGACCGCGACGCAGCTCGCGCCCGACGTGGGAGCGACCCCGTCGGTGACCAGTTGGCATCTGCGTCACCTGGCCGGCTTCGGCCTGGTCCGCGACAGCGAGCCGGGCACGGACCGGCGCCAGCGACGGTGGGAGGCCGTGGCACGCGGCTTCCGCTTCGAGGCACCGCAGGACCCTGCCGACGAAGAAGGCAGAGCAGCCGCGCGGGTGCTGTCGCAGCAGATGTTCCTGCGCCATGCGGACCTCCCGAGCCAGTGGGCAGCCGAGGTCGAGCCCGCACTCGATCCGGCGTGGCGCAGGGTGGCCGGGCTGGCCGACACCCGCGTCGTCGTTACGGCTGAGGAACTCGCCGCCATCGAGGACGGGATCGAGCGCGTTCTCGCGCCGTACGTGACCCGCGAACCGGCCGAGCGGCCCGCGGAAGCCCGCGGGGTCCGGCTGATGCGCTACGTGCTGCCGGAAGGCACCGAGGAGCAGATCGGGGAGACATCGTGAGCAGCCCTGACCCGACCGCCGCGATATCACTGTGGCGGGATCAACGGTTCCGCCGCTTCTGGGCCGGTCAGTCGGCCTCACAGTTAGGCGACAGGATCACCGAACTGGCCTTGCCCCTGATCGCCATCAGCACCCTGAACGCCTCGGCCAACCAGGTCGCGTGGCTGACCGCACTGATCTGGACCCCGAACCTGCTGGCCATCTTTCTGGGGGCATGGGTCGACCACCGGGCCCACAAGCGTCGTCTGATGGTCCTTGCCGACCTGGTGCGCGCCGCAGTACTGCTCAGCGTCCCGGCCGCCTACCTGTTGGGGGCGGTGACGCTGGGGCAGCTGTACGCGGTGGCGCTGCTGATGGGCGCGGCAGGGGTGCTGTTCAACACCGCCTATCCGCCCTTCTTCGTGCGCCTCGTGCCGCAGGCGTCCTATGTCGACGCGAACAGCAAGCTCAGCGCCAGCCGGTCGGCGTCGCATGTCGCCGGCCCGGCCATCGGTGGCGCTCTGGTCCAGGTGCTGACCGCTCCCGTCACCATCGTCGTGGATGCCCTGACCTTCCTGGTGTCAGCGCTCCTGGTCGGTCGGGTCCCGCTCGACGAATCGCCCGCCGCATCCGGCGACGCGGCGGCGACCTCACTGTTGCGACGTGCCCGGGAGGGGATGTCGTTCGTCGTCCGTCACCCGGTGCTACGGGCGTCTCTCGGATGCGCGGCGACCGTCAACTTCTTCACCTTTGTCGCCGGCAGTGGACTGATCGTGCTGTTCGCCAACCGGAGCCTCGGATTGTCGGCGGGTGCCATCGGCCTCGCGTTCGGGCTCGGTGCGACCGGTTCCCTCCTCGGCGCGGTGTCCGCGCCGAGGATCTCGCGACGGTTCGGCGTGGGGCGCAGCATCGTCGTCGGCGCGGTGCTGTTCCCTGCACCGATCGCCATTGCCGCCGCCGCGGGCGGCCCGCTCTGGCTCCGTGCCGGAGCGTTGGCCGCGGCCCAGTTCCTGTCCGGTTTCGGAGTCATGATGTTCGACGTCAACCTCAACTCCCTCCAGGCTTCCGTGATCCCCGACGGAATGCGCAGCCGCGTGGCCGGTGCGTACAGCACGATCAACTACGGCATACGGCCGGTCGGCGCCATCGTGGGAGGGCTCCTCGCCACCTTCGTCGGCCTGAGGACGACCCTCCTCATCGCCGCTGTCGGCGGAGCCCTGTCGCTGCTCTGGCTACTCCCCTCACCGATACCTCGCATCCGCTCCCTGGCTGCGAACAGCACTGCGGACACGCCTGTTGACGCGGACGACGAAATTCACCCGGTGTCGCGCTGATCTGCCGGGCGGCGTTGGCGCGGGTTTCCGGATGCCTACGGGCGCCGCTCCGGTACCGGGCGCAGCGTCGGCCAGCGGTCGAGGACCGCGCGGCGCAGGTCCGCCGCGAGAGCCCCGAGATGCCGCAGGTCTTCGTCGTCCGTGGTCATGCCGGCGACCACCCCGAGCCGGTGGGCGAGGCGTTGGCGGGCGGTCGCGGTGCCCCAGGTCCAGTCCTCGTCCGGGAGGCGGGCCAGGTGGTCGGTGGTGCCTCGGTGGGCCCGCTGGACCAGGGCGTCGCCCCGGATCAGCCAGCCCGCGCAGGCGTCGGCGAGGCCGGTGTCCGGGAGTGGGGTGCCGGTCTCGGCGTGCCAGGCCGTGCGGTAGGCGGCCTCCGCCCGTTCCAGCAGGGGGCCGGACGCCCTCGTGACGCACCAGCAGGTCGGGAACCCGATGCGGAGGTAGGCGAGTTCCATCAGGCCGCTGCCCAGGGACGCCTGCTCGAAGTCGATGAACCTGACCCCGTCCGGGGTGTGCAGGTCGTTGCCGGGGCACGGGTCGCCGTGGAGGAGCGCGGTCCCTTCCGCCCGGCCCAGGCGCTCCACGAGGGCGTGGAGCTCGTCCCGTACGCCTGACGGCGCGGCGACCCCGAGGGTCTCGGCCAGGGTGAGGAACGACGTGACGTCGGCACCGGTCGGGCCCTGCCAGCGGGGCAGGGCTCCCGCGTCGCCCGGTCGGGCGGTGCTGTGCAGCCTCGCGAGGGCGGCCGCGTAGTCGACGATCCAGTCGGCGGGCGGACGGCTCTCGTCGAGGTGTTCGAGGACGAGTACCCGCTCGGCCGGATCGGTCCCGAGGAGCGCCGGCACGACCGGGGTGCCGGAGGCCCGGCCGGCGATGGTCAGGGCGGCCACTTCGCGGGCGTACCGCTCGTCGGCCCCGGGGCCCGCCACCAGTTGTTTCAGCACCGCCGGGCGCCCGGACAGCTCGATGCGCCAGACCTGCGAACGCGGGCTGCTCTCCAGGCCGACCGGATGGGCGGGCGAGCCCAGCCGCGCCCTCAGGGTCTCGCCGAACGGAAGCTGCGGTGCCGTCACCATGCGGTCAGTCTTCCATTCGGCGAGTTCCCGCGTGATGCCGTGTCAGTGGTTGCGCGGGAAGCCGAGGTCGACGCCCGCCGGGGCGTCGGCCGGGTCGGGCCAGCGGGTGGTGACGACCTTGCCCCGGGTGTAGAAGTGCACCCCGTCGTTGCCGTAGATGTGGTGGTCGCCGAAGAGGGAGTCCTTCCAGCCGCCGAAGGAGTGGTAGCCGACGGGCACCGGGATCGGGACGTTGACGCCGACCATGCCGGCCTCGATCTCCAGCTGGAAGCGGCGGGCCGCCCCGCCGTCGCGGGTGAAGATCGCGGTGCCGTTGCCGAAGGGCGAGGCGTTCATGAGGGCGACGCCGTCCTCGTACGTCTCGACGCGCAGGACGCACAGGACGGGGCCGAAGATCTCGTCGCGGTAGGCGTCGGAGTCCGTGGAGACGTTGTCCAGGAGGGACAGGCCGATCCAGTGGCCGTCCTCGAAGCCCTCGACCGTGTGGCCGGTGCCGTCGAGTACGACGTCGGCGCCCTGTGCGGCGGCGCCCGTGACGTAGGAGGCGACCTTGTCGCGGTGGGCGGCGGTGATCAGCGGGCCCATCTCGGAGGTGGGGTCGGTGCCGGGGCCGATCTTGATCTTCTCGGCGCGCTCGCGGATCTTCGCGACCAGCTCGTCGGCGACGGAGTTCACCGCGACGACCGCGGAGATGGCCATGCAGCGCTCGCCCGCCGAGCCGTACGCGGCCGAGACGGCGGCGTCGGCCGCGGCGTCCAGGTCGGCGTCCGGGAGGACCAGCATGTGGTTCTTCGCGCCGCCGAGGGCCTGGACGCGCTTGCCGTTGGCGGAGGCGGTGGCGTGGATGTACCGGGCGATGGGGGTGGAGCCGACGAAGGAGACGGCGGCGACGTCGGGGTGGGCGAGGAGCCCGTCCACGGCGACCTTGTCACCGTGCAGGACGTTCAGCACGCCGTCGGGCAGGCCCGCCTCGGCGGCGAGCTCGGCCAGCAGGTTGGCGGCCGACGGGTCCTTCTCGCTGGGCTTGAGGACGAAGGTGTTCCCGCACGCGATCGCCAGCGGGAACATCCACATCGGCACCATGGCCGGGAAGTTGAACGGGGTGATGCCCGCGACGACGCCGAGCGGCTGCCGGATGGAGGAGACGTCGACCCGGCTGGACACCTGGGTCGACAGCTCGCCCTTGAGCTGGGTGGTGATGCCGCAGGCCAGCTCGACGATCTCCAGACCGCGGGCGACCTCGCCCAGCGCGTCGGAGTGCACCTTGCCGTGCTCGGCGGTGATCAGCGCGGCGATCTCGTCGCGGTGGGAGTCCAGCAGGGCGCGGTAGCGGAACAGGACGGCGGTACGGGCCGAGAGCGAGGAGGTGCCCCATGTCTCGTACGCGGTCCTCGCCGCGGACACCGCGGCGTCGACCTCCTCGATGGAGGCGAGCGCCACCCGGGTCGTGACGGCGCCGGTCGCCGGGTCGGTGACCGGACCGTGATCGCCCGACGTGCCCTCGACGGTCTTGCCACTGATCCAGTGGTTGACGGTCTTCATGACGGGGTCTCCTTCACAGGTGGCGGCGTCGGGCTGCGATCTGCCGGTCGTACTCTTTCCTGGCCTCGACCGCCGACGGGCGGGTCGCGGTTTCGGCTACCGGAACATCCCACCACGCCTGCGCCGGGGGAGGGCCCGACACTGTGTCTGCCGTTTCGGTCTCGACGTAGACACAAGTGGGACGGTCCGCGCCGCGCGCCTCGGCGAGGGCCCGGCGCAGCTCCCCCACCGACCCGGCGCGCAGCACGTGCATGCCCAGCGAGGCCGCGTTGGCGGCGAGGTCGACGGGCAGCGCGGTGCCGGTGAACGCCCCGTCCTCGGCGCGGTGCCGGTAGGCGGTGCCGAAGCGTTCGCCGCCCACGGACTCGGAGAGGCCGCCGATGGAGGCGTAACCGTGGTTCTGGAGGATGACCAGCTTGACGGGCAGGCCCTCCTGCACGGCGGTGACGATCTCGGTGGGGTTCATCAGATACGTGCCGTCGCCGACGAGCGCCCAGACGGGCCGGCCGGGCGCCGCGAGCTGGACGCCGAGGGCGGCGGGGATCTCGTATCCCATGCAGGAGTAGCCGTATTCGACGTGGTACTGGTGCGGGGAGCGGGCCCGCCACAGCTTGTGGAGGTCCCCGGGGAGGGAGCCCGCCGCGTTGATCAGGATGTCGTCCTCGGTGACCAGCTCGTCCAGCAGCCCGAGGACCTGGGCCTGGGTGGGGCGGGCGTCCGGGTCGCCGGCGGCGAAGGCCGCGTCGACACGCTGCTCCCAGCGGTCCTTGGCCTCGGTGTACTCGCTCTCGTAGGCGGGGGCCACGCGGTGTCCGCGTGCGCCGAGGGCCTCGCCGAGGGCTTCGAGCGCGGTGCGGGCGTCCCCGACGAGGGGGAGGGCGGCGAGCTTGTGTGCGTCGAAGCCGGTGATGTTGAGGTTGAGGAAGCGGACGGCCGGGTCGGCGAAGAGGGTGCCGGACGCGGTCGTGAAGTCGGTGTAGCGGGTGCCGATCCCGATCACCAGGTCGGCCTCGCGGGCGAGCGCGTCCGCCGTGGCGGTGCCGGTGTGGCCGATGCCGCCCACGTCGGCGGGGTGGTCGTGGCGCAGGGAGCCCTTGCCGGCCTGGGTGGAGGCGACGGGGATGCGGGTGGCTGCGGCGAACGCGGCGAGGGTCTCCTCGGCGGCGCTGTGGTGGACGCCGCCGCCCGCGACGATCAGGGGGCGCCGTGCGGCGCGCACCGCCCGGACGGCCTGTTCGAGTTCGTACGGGTCGGGGGCGGGCCTGCGTACGTTCCAGACGCGCGTCGCGAAGAACTCCGCAGGCCAGTCGTACGCCTCCGCCTGCACGTCCTGCGGCAGCGCGAGCGTGACGGCGCCCGTCTCCGCCGGGTCGGCGAGGGTGCGCATGGCCCCCAGGGCGGCCGGGATCAGCGCCTCGGGGCGGGTGATCCGGTCGAAGTAGCGGGAGACGGGGCGCAGGCAGTCGTTGACCGACACGTCGCCGGTGTGGGGCACTTCGAGCTGCTGGAGCACGGGGTCGGCGGGGCGCGTCGCGAAGGTGTCGCCGGGCAGGAGCAGCACGGGCAGGTGGTTGACGGTGGCGAGCGCCGCGCCGGTGACGAGGTTGGTGGCGCCGGGGCCGATGGAGGTGGTGACGGCGTGGGCGGAGAGCCTTCCCGACTGGCGGGCGTATCCGACGGCGGCGTGCACCATGGCCTGTTCGCTGCGGCCCTGGAGGTACGGCATCGCGGGGCCGGCCTCGACGAGTGCCTGTCCGACGCCCGCGACGTTGCCGTGGCCGAAGATGCCCCAGGTGGCGTTGATCAGTCGGTGGCGCCTGCCGTCGCGCTCGGTGTACTGGCGGGCGAGGAAGGCGACGAGCGCCTGGGCGGTGGTGAGCCTGCGGGTGGGCTTCGAGGCGGCTCGGGGGGTGCTGCGAGGTGTGGTCACCGGGCGCCCTCCGTGCCGTGGAGCGGCAGCCGTGGGTCGACGGGCTGTGCGGGCCAGGTGTCGCGGATCCAGCGGTGGTCCGGGTGGTCGCTGATCAGCCACTCGCGCTTCTCGCCCGGTCCCGCCATCACGTTCAGGTAGTAGAGGGTGCGGCCGGGCGGGGCGATGGACGGGCCGTGCCAGCCGTCGGGGATGAGGACGGCGTCCCCCGTGGCGACTTCGGCGAGGACGTCCGTGCCTCCGGGGCGGGACGGCGACACCCGGTGGTAGCCGAGGCCGTCGCCCTCGACCTCGAAGTAGTAGATCTCCTCCAGTACCGACTCGGTGCCGGGGTGGTGCTCGTCGTGCTTGTGCGGGGGGTACGAGGACCAGTTCCCGCCGGGGGTGAGGACCTCGACGGCGATGAGCCGGTCGCAGTCGAAGGTGTCGGCCGCGGCGAAGTTGTTCACCTGGCGCGAGCAGGTTCCGGCGCCGCGGAGCTCGACCGGTACCTCCGGCGCGGGGCCGTAGCGAGCGGGGAGTCGTCGCTCGCACTTCGCTCCTGCCAGGGCGAAGCGGCCTCCTGCGCCGGAGGCGATCTGGGCGCGGGCGTCGCGTGGGACATAGGCGAAGTCGGTCGCCGCGCTGAACACGTCTTTCCTGCCCAGCAGTTCAAAGATCTCACCTGCTGTCCGCACCGTACAGCCACCGGACAACGGCAGGATGATCCATTCGCTCTCCCCGGTTACCAGGGTATGAACACCTCCTGGTTCGAGCTCCAGGACGCGCAGACCCGACCGTTCCCACCCGGCGCGCTCCGGGTCGATGTCGAGGGCGTAGGGGCCGCGTGCTCCTTGGCCGGCCCTGAGGTGGTACCTCTGCTGCTCGTCGGTCGTCGTCATGGCTCCATCCCTACCCGTCGTCCCGCCCGTTCACGGGCACCCGCGGCCGGGTGCGTTCACAGCAGCCCCACGGCCGTGTCGACCGCCCCCGCCACGTCCCCGTCGGCGGGGTAGAGCAGCGAGCGCCCGACCACCAGCCCCTGGACGGTCGGCAGGCGCAGCGCGCCGCGCCATTTCTCGTACGCGGTGTCGGGTTCCCCGGTGACCTCGCCGCCGAGCAGCACGGCGGGGAGGGTCGAGGCCCGCATCACCCGCTCCATGTCGTCGGGGTCGTCGGTGACGGGGACCTTGAGCCAGGTGTAGGCGGATGTCCCGCCCAGGCCCGAGGCGATGGCGATCGAGGTCGTGACGGCGGTGGCGCCCAGGTCGGTGCGGAGCCCGGCGGGGGTGCGGTGGCAGAGGAACGGCTCGATGAAGACCGGCAGCCGGAGGGCGGCCATCTCGTCCACGGCGCGGGCGGCGGTGTGCAGCGTGTCCAGGGAGCCCGGGTCGTCGTGGTCGATCCGCAGCAGGAGTTTGCCCGCGTCGTAGCCGTGGCGGGAGAGGTCGGCCGGGCGGTGGCCGGTGAAGCGGTCGTCGAGCTCGAAGGCCGCTCCCGCGAGCCCGCCGCGGTTCATGGAGCCGAGGACGACCTTGCTCTCCAGCGCGCCGAGGAGGAGCAGGTCCTCCAGGACGTCCGCGCCCGCGAGCACTCCGTCGACGCCGGGGCGGGCGAGGGCGAGGCAGAGGCGTTCGAGGAGGTCGAAGCGGTCGGCCATGGCCAGGTCGTCGTCGCCGACGGCGAGGGCGCCACGGGCCGGATGGTCCGCCGCGATGATCATCAGGCGTCCGGTGGGGCCGAGGAGGGGGCGTCTGCGGCGGGCGGCGGCGGCCTCGGCGACGGCTTCGGGACGGTGGGCCCGGAGCCGGACGAGATCGGCGACGCCGGCCGCGGCGGGCGGGGTCATGGGGTGGCTCCCGAAGCTCCCGTGGCTCCCGTGGCTCCCGTGGTGTCCCCCGCTTCCGCGGCCGCGCGGGCCGTGCCCTCGGTGAGGGCCTGTTCGACCTCGTGCGGGAACGGCATCGCGGACGAACAGGCGAGGCGGGAGGCGACGATGGCCCCGGCCGCGTTGGCGTAGCGCATGATGTGCGCCGTGTCCCAGCCGGCCAGGAGGCCGTGGCAGAGGGCTCCGCCGAAGGCGTCCCCGGCGCCGAGACCGTTGACGACGTCGACGGGCAGCGGCGGGATCTCGGCGGTGGTGCCGTCGCGGTGGACGGCGAGGACGCCCTCGGGCCCCTGTTTGACGACGGCGAGTTCGGGCCCGGCGTCGAGCAGGGCGCGGGCGGCCGCGTGCGGTTCGCGTTCTCCGGTGGCGATCTCGCACTCGTCGAGGTTGCCGACGGCGACCGTGGCGTGGGCGAGTGCCTCGCGGTAGTGGGCGCGGGCGGCTCCGTCGTTCCCGTCGTCCTCCTCGCCCCAGAACATGGGGCGCCAGTCGAGGTCGAAGACGGTGGCACGGGGGCGGCCCGGAGCGTCCGACGGAGCCGTCGCGCCGCGGGCGCGGAGCGCGGTGAGGGTCGCGGTGCGGCTGGGTTCGGCGCAGAGGCCGGTGCCGGTCATCCAGAAGACGCGGGCGGCCCGGACCGCGTCCAGGTCGAGCTCGCCGCTGTGGATCTCCAGGTCGGGTGCCTTGGGCTGCCGGTAGAAGTAGAGCGGGAAGTGGTCCGGCGGGAAGATCTCGCAGAAGGTGACCGGGGTCGGGTACTCCGCGACGGCGCTCACCCAGCGGTCGTCGACCCCGAACTCCCCCAGCGCCTGGTGGAGATAGTCGCCGAACGCGTCCCGGCCGGTCCGGGTGATCACAGCCGTGCGCCGTCCCAGCCGGGCGGCCGCCACCGCCACGTTGGACGGGGAGCCGCCGAGGAACTTCCCGAAGGTCTCGACCCGGGCCAGCGGTACACCGGTCTGGAGCGGGTAGATGTCCACCCCGATCCGCCCCATGGTGATCACGTCGTACGGCTCAGGCATACGCATCCCTTCGACCCGTCGCTCCGGCCCGGTACGTCCTCCCGGGAGGCGGCCACGGCCGGACGGCCGCTCCCAGGTCTAGCCCTCGCCCGGAACCCTGTCAACACTTTGTCCGGACATTCGGACGAACTCTTGACACTCCCTCCCGAGGACTGGAGGGTGGGCGATATGACCTCCTCCGTACCCCCTCCGGCCCGCATCCGCATCGGTTCGGCACCCGATTCGTGGGGAGTGTGGTTCCCCGACGATCCGCAGCAGGTGCCCTGGGAGCGATTCCTCGACGAGGTCTCCGAAGCGGGTTACGAGTGGATCGAGCTCGGCCCCTACGGCTATCTGCCGACCGATCCCGCCCGGCTCGCCGACGAGACGGCGCGCCGGAATCTCGCCGTCTCCGCGGGCACCGTCTTCACGGGATTGCACCACGGTCCGGCGGTCTGGGACCGGACCTGGGAGCATGTCGCGGGCATCGCGGCACTCACCCGGGCGATGGGCGCCGGACACCTGGTGGTCATCCCGTCGTTCTGGCGGGACGACAAGTCGGGTGAGGTGCTGGAGGACCGTACGCTCACCGCCGCGCAGTGGCGCGACCTCACCGCCCAGACGGAGCGCCTGGCCCGCGAGGTCCGGGACCGCTACGGGCTGCGGATCGTGGTGCACCCGCACGCCGATACGCACATCGACAGCGAGGAGAACGTCAACCGCTTCCTCGACGCCACGGACCCCGAGCTGGTCTCGCTCTGCCTCGACACCGGCCATTACGCGTACTGCGGCGGGGACAGCGTGAAGCTCATCAGGACCTACGGCGAGCGGATCGGCTATCTGCACCTCAAGCAGGTCGACCCGGAGGTGCTCGCGGACGTCGTGGCGAACGAGGTGCCGTTCGGACCTGCCGTGGCGCGCGGCGTGATGTGCGAGCCGCCGGGCGGGGTGCCCGCGCTGGAGCCCGTGCTGGACGCCGCGCGCGCCCTGGGCACCGACCTGTTCGCCATCGTCGAGCAGGACATGTACCCCTGCCCGCCCGACAAGCCACTGCCCATCGCGCGCCGCACCCGGGAGTTCCTCCGCATCTGCGGGCCCGCGCGGCCGTCCGCCTGAGCCTTCCCCTCAGCCTCTTTGCCCCCACCCGCCACAGCAGTCACCTCCCTGTCACGTATGTCCGCGTTCCGCTGGGCCCCTGTCACGGACTCGCGACGCCCCCTGCCCGGGCCGGTCCGCCCTCGTTCACCGGAGCAGAGGCTCACGGACGTACAGAGAGGTGTCATTCATGGCGGACAGAACGCTCTGGTCGTACAAGGACATCGCGGCACACATCAGGGTCCAGCCGGACACGATCCGCTCGTACCGCAAGCACGGGCTCCTACCGCCTCCCGACGACGTGCGGAACGGGAAGCCCTACTGGTACGTGGACACCGTCCTGGCGTGGATCGCGTCCCGGCCCAGCAACCGGGGGCGTTGAGCCGACGGGGTACGAACGCTCAGGCTCCCCGCGCCGGTTCGATGATCGTGACACCCGCCCCCGGGGCGGTGCCCATCGCGGCGAGGGCCGCCGGGGCGGCGTCCAGCGCGATGGTGGAGGTCACCAGCAGATCCGGCCGCAGGGTGCCGGCCCGGACCATGTCCATCATCGGCGGGTAGTCGTGGGCGGCCATGCCGTGACTGCCGAGGATCTCCAGCTCCAGCGCGATCACCCGCGCCATGGGCACGACGGGGTCGCCGGCCGCCGGCGGCAGCAGCCCGACCTGGACATGACGGCCCTGCCGGCGCAGGCTCCGCACCGAGGCGGCACAGGTGACCGGGGACCCCAGCGCGTCGAGCGACAGGTGCGCACCGCCGCCGGTCAGTTCGCGTACGGCCTCGTCGGCACCGGCGGGATACGCCGAGGCGTCCACGCAGGCGGACGCGCCGAAGGACCGCGCCAGCTCCAGGGCCTGCCCCGAGACGTCGACGGCGACGACCCCGGCCCCGCACGCCACCGCGATCATCACGGCCGACAGCCCGACCCCGCCGCAGCCGTGCACGGCGACCCACTCCCCCGGCGCCACCCGGCCCTGTCCCACGACCGCCCGGAAGGCGGTGGCGAACCGGCAGCCGAGCCCGGCCGCCGTGGCGGGCGACAGCCCCTCGGGCACCGCGACCAGATTGACGTCGGCCTGCTCCAGTGCCACGTACTCGGCGAAGGATCCCCAGTGGGTGAAGCCCGGCTGGGTCTGCCGCTCACAGACCTGCTGGGCGCCCGCCGCGCAGGCGGAGCACCGGCCGCAGGCACAGACGAAGGGCACGGTGACCCGGTCGCCGGGGTGCCAGTTGTGCACGCCGGGCCCCACCCCCTCGACCACGCCGGCCAGTTCATGTCCGGGCACGTGCGGGAGGGCGATGTCCGGGTCGTGCCCCATCCAGCCGTGCCAGTCGCTCCGGCACAGCCCCGTGGCCTCGACCCGGACCACGACGCCCCCCGCCGAAGGTACGGGGTCCGGGAGCTCCCGGACCCGGGCCTCCTGCCCGAACTCCTCGAACACCACTGCCCGCATCCGCCCCGCCTCCCATGGTCCGGCTCGCGCCGTCCGGTTCCCCAGGACCGCGCCGCCCCCGCGATCCGGCGAATCTACGCCTCGGCCTCGATCCTGTCCCGCTCCCGGCCGCCCTACCCGAGGCCCCACGCGGCGCCCCTGGCGTACGACACACCCGATGGAGTGACCCCAGGGCAGCTAAATACCCCCTAGGGGTATACTTTGGGGGCGGGTAGGCGCACCGGGCTCCCCCGGCGCCTCATCCGTCACACATCTGTGCCTGCGAAGAGGAGAACGTCATGACCGCCGAGACCGACACGCCCCGGACCGCCGGCTCCTGCTGCTCGTCCACCGGTTCCCGCCACGACGCAGCGGCCGGCGCCCAGGCGGGCGGCGTCACCACGGTGTACGAGGTGAAGGGCATGACCTGCGGCCACTGCGAAGGAGCGGTCACCGAGGAGGTCTCCGGGATCGAGGGGGTCACCTCCGTGAAGGCGGAGGCCGCCACCGGCCGGGTGACCGTCGCCTCCGCGGCGCCGCTCACCGACGACGCCGTACGCGCGGCCGTCGACGAGGCGGGCTACGAGCTCGTGGGCCGCGCCTGAGGATCGGCGCCCCGCGCGGCCCGCGCCGAGGAGCCCCCGGACGGCCTCGCGCCGGTTCATGGAGATCTCAAGGTGGCCCCTGCCATCATCCGCCCCTTGAGGCGTACTCTGTGCGGTATCAGAAGCAACCGCTTCAAGGCTTGCGGCCGCCATGCGGCCACTCTGCCGTTCATCACGTCCTGGCTGGTCAGAGCCATGTTCGCGAGAACGGAAGCAGACGTCACCGGCGGCCTCCGTCGTGACGGCATGCCTGCGGCCGCGCCCCTTCACACAATTTCTACAAAGAGACTTAGATCACACCGATTTGAGGGTAACCATCTGATGGGTTGGTGAGTCTAAGAGTGCGATGCCAAGGATGTCTTGGGGGACGTCCGACGGAGTGTCTTGGGGGACGCTCCGGGCAAGCGTTTGGCCGGGGCACGTGCACCGGGGAGCTTTGAGCGGCCCTCCCGTGCGTACGTACCCCGGCAGTCGCACAGCAGGACCGAACTGAATACGCACCACCGGAAAACAAAGGGAGTTCAGGCTCCCGCGCAGACGCCCGGCCGGATCCCGTGGGGGGAATCCGCTCCGGGATATGGGAAGCGCCCCGTCCGTCGACCCGTGGGGGGATCGGCAGACGGGGCGCTTCTCGCGTTCCGCGGCTTCAGGGTGTGAAGCGCCGCAGGAGTCCCTGCGGGGACCGGCGCCGACTTCCCTCGGACCCACGGCCCTCCCACAGGACCGCGCTCATCGGTCCAGCAGTGCCGTCACCGTCGACAGGGGTTCCCACTCCGCGCAGCCCCCGGTCAGCCTCCTCGCCACTCGCGCCCAGGCCGCCCCGTCCGTACCGAGCCGGGACCGTACGAGAACGGCGAGCTCGGCCCGCGCGGCAGCGGCCTCGGGCGGTGCGTCCGTGCGGCGGCCGGCCGCGTTCAGATAGGCGAGCATCCGCACGGCCGGGGTCGCCGGACCCAGCAGGTCCGCCCCGCTCAGCAGACCTGCGGTGAGCAGCCCGTCCAGCTGAGTGGCCGGCGTGTGGTGGTACTGGTCGCCCAGCCCGTGCCGGGCCCGCTCCCGGGTCAGCCGCCCGCCTGCCGGCAGCCCGTCGGGTCCCGGCTCCGGCAGCAGCGCCGCGTGCCGCATCCGTACGTCCTCGGGGACCAGGGGCAGATTGATCAGATCACGCCAGTACGGCACCGGGTCCTGTTCGTGGGCGGCTTCGAGCGCCGCCCAGTCGACGGGCTCGCCGGGCGGGAGCGCCTCGACGACGCCGCGCGCCTGGGCGGCGTGACGGGCTCGCCGCAGTTTCACGAGGACCTTCTCCGGGGCCAGTTCACGGTCGAGCCGGGCGCGGAGCACCGCGGCGGGGTCGGCGGACGCCAGAGCCTTCGCGCACAGCGTGGTGGCCGCCCGCCCCAGCACATCCCGGCCTGCGACATCGGCCAGCCGGTCGGCGCCGCCGTGTTCGAGCAGTCGCAGGCATCCCAGCAGCTGATGTCCGAGACCCAGTTGGGCACCCTCCCGGACGAGGAGCTCCTCGATCGGGCCGGGTTCGGCGGAGCACAGCCAGGTCAGCCCCCCGGCCGGTCGGGCTCCGCCCCCGGCCTGCCACTCGGCCAGCGCGCGGGCCCCCAACGACGGGGGCCCGGCTCCCCGGCGAGGGCGGGAGCGGGTCACGATCCGGTGGACGGTCGGCCGGTGCGTCAGATGCCGCAGGAGCACGAGGTCGATGTCCGGGTCGTCGAGATCGGCGAGCCGCTCCGCCGCGCCGTCGTCGAGCCAGCGGCACTGCGCGGCGAGCACGCGGAGCGCGTCGGGGTCACGACCGGCGAGCAACCGGTCGAGGACGTGGCGCGGAGTGCGGTCGTGGCGCAGCAGGTACGCGGCGAGGAGCCAGGGCCCGTCGGGGCCCAGCCGTGGCAGCACGGCGTCGGTCACCTCGGCGTCGGCCAGGCAGAGCAGAGTGCCTTCCGGCCACGTCCACAGATGGTTGCCCCGTTCCAGCAGCTTGATCGCCTCGTCGGGGGTGCGCGGTCGGGGCGTGGCCGCGAACGGGCCCTGCCGCGGACCGGGGACCCCGGTCGACGGCTGCTGTGCGGAGGGCCCGTCGCCGGAGCGTGCCAGGCGCAGCAACTCGGCCCAGGTGGGCCCCTCCGAGGCGCCGGTGTGCCGGGACGCGGCGGACGCCGACACCGTGGCGGCCAGGTGCAGCCATGCCTCCGGGTCGGTTCCGAGGTCGGCGCGCAGCCGGCGGGCGAGGGCGGCCCGCCACGCGTGGGCGAACGTGAGCCGCCGCCAGTCGTGGGGGAACAGCAGCAGGTGGCCGGCCGGCAGCAGGGCGAGCAGTTCATCGGCGGGCAGGACGCCCTGGAGGTAGGCGTGTTCGGTGAGGCGGGCGCTCGACCCGTGGGTCTGCGGAAGCCGCGCCCGCACCTCCGCGAGGGTGGGTGCGACGTGGACGGATCCTTCCCCGGACGGGGCGATGCCGTGGGCGGCGCAGGCTTCGGCGAACCATTGCGGGGTGCTCAGCCCAGGGGCGTCGCTCCACTCGCACACGGCCAGCGCGCGCAGCACCTCGGGGTCGTCGGGCGGCGGTGCGCCGGCGGGAGCGAGGGAGTACAGCAGGTCCAGGGCCGACAGGGCCGACGACCGGTCGCGGCGGCTCAACAGCGCCGGTACCGGTGCGCGGTCATGTGCTTCCGGCGAGGTGTGCTCCTCCCCGACGCCTGACGCGGCAGCGGCATCACCGGTGGTGGCCTGGGCGGCCCTGCCCGCGTCCGCGATCAGCTCCGCCACGGATCCGCGGTGCCCGGGCAGCAGGCCGTCGAGGGCGCCCCAGGCCCGGGCGTCCTCGCCCAGGTGGGTGTCGGCCAGTACGCGGAGCGCGGCCACGGCCTCGTCCGTCAGCAGGGCCCGCTCGGCGAGCGCGGCGAGGGCGGCCATCGCGTGGACGGCGGGTCTCGCCCCGCGTATCAGCTCGGCCGGGTCCAGCAGTCCGGCGTCGGCCATGCCCTCCGCCCAGCGGGCCGCGCTGTCGTCGAGCACCTCCTCGGCCAGCCGCTGTCCCGGCAGGGCGGTGTTCCCGGCACGGCGGCCGCCGGCCCGCCACGGCTCGTTGAGGACGCTCAGGCGGAACGCCAGTCGCTGCGGGTCGCTCGCCGCTTCGTGGCGGGCCAGTTCCTCGCACGCCTTCGGCATGAACGGGCTCTTCGCGTGGGCCAGGGCCAGGGCGTCGATGTCGTGGACGTACGGCTCGGAGAGCAGGTCGCGCAGGGTGCTGGTGCCCCTGGTGGTCGCCAGCAGCGCGGGCAGGCGCGCGGGGTCCTCGTACGGTTCGCACTGTTCCCGGAGCCGCCGCACGGCGTCCGCGCCGCGGCCTTCCCCACCGGGCTCCACGTCCGCGCCGCCCCGGCCGGCGTCCGACAAGGCCGTGCCGACCGTGGTCACGACGTCCCGGCCCAGGTGACGGGCCACGGAGGGGTCGTCGAGCAGGGCCCGTACGGCGTGCGGTCCGGTGCGCTCCCAGACCCTCAGCAGCGCGTACTGCTGGGCGACCCGCCGGGGTGCGGACCGCAGGGCCGGCGCCACCAGCTGCGGATCGCCGGAGCCGAGCAGCGGCGCGAGCCAGGTACGCGGCACGTCGTCGCGTGGTGAGACCAGCTCCGCGCGCAGTGTGTCGTCCATCGGCTCGGCGGGGAGCCGGTGCGCGACGGTGCGACGCAAGGACTGGGTGGCACGCGGGTTGCGGTAGACGGCCGCCGCCACCTCGGAGTCGCCGACGGCGAGCAGACGGGCCAGGACCCGGGTGTCGAGCCGCGGGTGGCGGGCCAGGGCGGCGCGGACGCGGGAGTCGCCGTGGTCGAGGACTGCGGTGACGAGGGACGACGCGGGAAGCGCACCGCCGGCGAGCAGCTCCGCCGCCACCCGTTCGGGAAGGCCGGCCAGGGCGACGGCGGCGTGCCGCGGCTCGACGTGCTCCAGCAGCAGGCCGAGCGTGGCGTGGACGCTCCGGGGCGCGGGCGGAACGACCGCGCCCTCGGCGGGGGGCTTCGCGGGCACCGGTGAATCGGCGAGCAGTGCGGGCAGGGTGCCCTGGTGGTCGACGAGTGCGTCGTGCAGGCCACGCCACCGCTCCGCGTCACCGCCGAGGTGACGCCCGGCCAGCTCGCGCAGCAGCAGTGCGGTTTCGCGGTCGGCTCCGCCCGCGGCGGCGACCTTGGCCGCGGCCGTACGCGCCGGGTGCGTCCGCTGTACGGCCCGGAGGGCGGTGCCCGCTTCCTCCGGGGCCGGCTCGGCGCTCCCGGGTGTGCCGGTGGAGGTGCCGAGCAGTGCCCGGAGCACGCGGCCGGCGGGCCCGGCCTGCATTTTCGTCATGGCCGACATGCTAGGTCCGGCCCGGAAATCCCCGGCCGCCCCCGGAACGCCGAATCGCCCCGTACACCGCGCTCGATGATCGAGCACGGCACGCGGGGCGAAGGCAGTGGACCACGGAGGCCCGGTACGTCAGCGGCTCCGGCGAGGCGGATCCGACGGGTGGCCGGGGATCAGCGGCCCTCGACCGGGACGAAGTCGCGCAGGACCTCGCCGGTGTAGATCTGGCGCGGGCGGCCGATGCGGGATCCCGGCTCCTTGATCATCTCGTGCCACTGGGCGATCCAGCCGGGGAGGCGGCCGAGCGCGAACAGCACGGTGAACATCTCGGTCGGGAAGCCCATGGCGCGGTAGATCAGGCCCGTGTAGAAGTCCACGTTGGGGTAGAGGTTGCGCGAGATGAAGTACTCGTCGGAGAGCGCGTGCTCCTCCAGCTTGAGCGCGATGTCGAGCAGCTCGTCGGACTTGCCGAGCGACGACAGCACGTCGTGGGCGGCGGCCTTGATGATCTTGGCGCGCGGGTCGAAGGACTTGTACACCCGGTGGCCGAAGCCCATCAGGCGGACGCCGTCCTCCTTGTTCTTCACCTTCTGGATGAACGAGTCGACGTCGCCGCCGTTGGCCTGGATGCCCTCGAGCATCTCCAGCACCGACTGGTTGGCGCCACCGTGCAGCGGGCCCCACAGGGCCGAGATGCCGGCGGAGATCGAGGCGAACATGTTCGCCTGCGAGGAGCCGACCAGACGCACGGTGGAGGTCGAACAGTTCTGCTCGTGGTCCGCGTGCAGGATGAGCAGCTTCTCGAGCGCCGAGACGACGACCGGGTCCGGCACGTACTCCTGGGCCGGCACGGAGAACGTCATCCGCAGGAAGTTCTCGACGTAGCCGAGGTCGTTGCGCGGGTAGACGAACGGGTGACCGATCGACTTCTTGTACGCGTACGCCGCGATCGTCGGGAGCTTGGCCAGCAGCCGGATCGTCGAGAGGTGGCGCTGCTCCTCGTCGAACGGGTTGTGGCTGTCCTGGTAGAAGGTGGACAGCGCGCTGACGACCGAGGACAGCATGGCCATCGGGTGGGCGTCGCGCGGGAAGCCGTCGAAGAAGCGCTTGACGTCCTCGTGCAGCAGCGTGTGCTGGGTGATCTCGTTCTTGAAGGCCGACAGCTCGTCGACCTTGGGAAGGTCGCCGTTGATCAGCGTGTAGGCGACCTCGAGGAACGTCGAGCTCTCGGCGAGCTGCTCGATCGGGTAGCCGCGGTACCGCAGGATGCCCTGCTCACCGTCGAGATACGTGATGGCGGATTTATAGGCGGCTGTGTTGCCGTATCCGCTGTCCAGCGTGACCAGGCCCGTGTTGGCCCGGAGCTTCCCGATATCGAAGCCCTTGTCGCCGACGGTGCTGTCGATCACCGGGTAGGTGTACTCGTCATCGCCGTACCGCAGTACTACAGAGTTGTCGCTCTCGCTCACGTCATCCCTCACCGACGTAGTGCCTCTTCTTCGAGGTGCCCTGACTGTCTCCACCCTCCCCCATTTGGCTCAGGAGAGTGCACTCGGGGTCGTCCATTGGACCTACTGGCGGCACTGAGTGCCGCTAACTTTCTCATCCTGCCCCCTGAGATCCGGTTCCGGAAGGGCTCAGTGATGTTTCCCACCGTTTTGATCGATCATTTTTTCGGAGGAGTCTTCGACCGTTCCGCCACGAAGCCGGAAATCCAGCGCCGTACAGCGCCTGCCAGCGGAAACAGTGCGGACGGCCTGGCCGATGGCCTTGCGGGAACCGACCAGTACGACCAGCTTCTTGGCCCTGGTCACCGCGGTGTACAGCAGGTTCCGCTGGAGCATCATCCAGGCGCTGGTGGTGACGGGGATGACGACCGCCGGGTACTCGCTGCCCTGTGACCGGTGGATGGTCATCGCGTAGGCGTGGGCCAGTTCGTCCAGTTCGTCGAAGTCGTAGGCGATCTCCTCGTCCTCGTCGGTGAGAACCGTCAGCCTCTGCTCGTCCGTGTCCAGACCGGTGACCACACCGACCGTGCCGTTGAAGACGCCGTTCTCACCTTTGTCGTAATTGTTTCTGATCTGCGTCACTTTGTCGCCGACCCGGAAGACCCGGCCGCCGAAACGCTTCTCGGGCAGACCGGGACGGCCCGGCGTGATGGCCTGCTGGAGCAGTCCGTTGAGATGTCCCGCGCCCGCCGGACCGCGGTGCATCGGGGCGAGAACCTGCACGTCACGGCGGGCGTTCAGACCGAACTTCGCAGGGACACGCCGGGCCGCGACATCCACGGCGAGCACCCCGGCGTCCTCCGTCTCGTCCTCCACGAAGAGGAAGAAGTCGTCCAGCCCCTGGGTCAGCGGCGGCACCCCGGAGTTGATCCGGTGGGCGTTGGTGACGACACCGGACTTCTGGGCCTGCCGGAAGATGGTGGTCAGCCGGACCGCCGGGACCGGTCCGCCGTCGGCGAGCAGATCCCGCAGCACCTCCCCCGCACCGACCGAGGGCAGCTGGTCCACATCGCCGACCAGCAGGAGATGGGCACCGGGTGCCACCGCCTTGATCAGCTTGTTGGCGAGCAGCAGATCGAGCATCGAGGCCTCGTCGACGACGACCAGGTCGGCGTCCAGCGGCCGGTCACGGTCGTACGCCGCGTCCCCTCCGGGCTTCAGCTCCAGGAGCCGGTGCACGGTGGACGCCTCGGCGCCGGTCAGCTCCGAGAGCCGCTTGGCGGCCCGACCGGTGGGGGCGGCCAGCACCACCTTCGCGTTCTTGGCGCGGGCCAGCTCGACGACGGAGCGGACGGTGAACGACTTTCCGCAGCCGGGGCCGCCCGTCAGCACGGCGACCTTCTCGGTGAGGGCGAGCCGCACGGCCGCCTCCTGCTCGGGCGCCAGCTTCGCCCCCGTACGCCCGGAGAGCCAGGACAGCGCCTTGTCCCAGTCGACGTCCCCGAAGGCCGGCATCCGGTCCTCCGGCGTACGCAGCAGACGCCGCACCTGAGCCGCGAGGGAGATCTCGGCGCGGTGGAAGGGGACGAGATACACGGCGGTGACCGGCTGCCCGTCCTCGGGACCCGGCACCTTCTCCCGCACGACACCCTCGGGGTCCTCCGCCAGCTCGGCCAGGCAGTCGATGACGAGCCCGGTGTCGACCTGGAGCAGCTTCACCCCGTCGGCGATCAGCCGCTCCTCGGGGAGGAAGCAGTGCCCCTGGTCGGTGGACTGCGACAGGGCGTACTGCAACCCGGCCTTGACCCGCTCCGGGCTGTCGTGCGGGATCCCGACGGCCTGGGCGATGCGGTCGGCGGTGAGGAATCCGATGCCCCAGACGTCGGAGGCCAGCCGGTAGGGCTGGTTCTTCACCACGGAGATCGAGGCGTCCTCGTACTTCTTGTAGATGCGGACGGCGATCGAGGTGGAGACACCGACGGTCTGGAGGAAGACCATGACCTCCTTGATCGCCTTCTGCTCCTCCCAGGCCGCGGCGATCATCTTCGTCCGCTTCGGCCCGAGCCCGGGCACCTCGACGAGCCGCTTCGGCTGCTGCTCGATGATGTCCAGGGTGTCCACGCCGAAGTGGGTGGTGATGCGGTCGGCCATGACCGGCCCGATGCCCTTGATCAGGCCGGAGCCGAGGTAGCGGCGGATGCCCTGGATGGTGGCGGGCAGGATCGTCGTGTAGTTCTCGACGGTGAACTGCTTGCCGTACTGCGAGTGGGAGCTCCAACGCCCCTCCATCCGCAGCGACTCACCGGGCTGCGCACCGAGCAGCGAACCGACGACGGTGAGCAGGTCCCCGGCCCCGCGACCGGTGTCGACGCGGGCGACCGTGTACCCGTTCTCCTCGTTCGCGTACGTGATCCGCTCCAGGACGCCTTCGAGGACGGCCATGTTCGGCATGGTGGACATGGATCCGACGGTATCGGGTGGGTCCGACAGCCCGGTGGCCACACCCGGGAGTGCCGGCGCGACTCCTCGGCCGGGTCGATCCGATCGCGCCCCGTCCGGTGGGACAGGGCCAGCGCCGTCGACAAGTGGTGACCACCCAGGCGCCGGTCTTCGTCGGACGACGGGGTTCCGCATGTGCCACACCGGTCTCGGGTCGGGGAGCGGGGGCAGCCGGACCCGCCTCTTCGGGCACCTGCCGTGCCCCGTGGCTTCCTGACCCGGCACCCTTGCCGCGTTTAACGTCCGGGAGTGAGCCTCTGGACTTCCCTTGAGCCCGCCTCCACGACCGTGGACCCGGGTGGCAGTGCGACCGTGCGGCTGCGCCTTCGTAACACCGGTGACGTGGTGGAGGAGTACCGCTTCGAGGCGGTGGGCTCTCCCGCACCCTGGACCGCCGTGGAACCGCAGTCGCTGCGGTTGTACCCGGGGACGACGGGAACGGTGGATCTGACGTTCGCTCCGCCGCGTACGCCGGACGCGACAGCGGGGCCGAATCCGTACGCGGTGCGGATCGTACCGACGGAGCATCCGGAGGCGACGACGGTTCCGGAGGGGAACGTCACCGTCACTCCGTTCACGGAGATGCGGGCGGAGTTGATACCCCCGACGGTGAAGGGCCGTTTCCGTGGCCGTCCGCGACTGGCGGTGGACAACCTGGGCAACACGAAGCTGACGGCTTCGGTGAACGGCAGCGACAACGGCGATCAGCTGTCGTACGACGTGCACCCGGGCAACGTACAGATCGAGCCGGGACGTGCGGCGTTCGTGAAGACGACGCTGAGGCCACGGCAGATCATCTGGTTCGGGTCGGCGGAGCAGCGGCCCTACACCCTGGCCGTGCAGCGGTCGGGGGCGACGCCGCTGGACGTGGAAGGCACGTATGTGCAGAGGGGTTTCCTGCCGGGCTGGCTGTTGGCCTTCCTCGGTCTCTTCCTGGCACTGGCGGTCACGTTCGTGACGCTGTGGATCGCCTACAAGCCCCAGGTCCGCAGCGCCGCCACCGAGAAGCTCCAGGAGGCCGGCGTCAGCACGCTGCCGCCCTCTCCCTCACCGTCCACCGGCGCGCCGAAGGCACCGTCCGCCGAGGCGACGGCCCCTCCGGCCGCGCCCCAGGTGACGGACGGAGCGGGGGCGGGGGGCGGCGGTTCCGAGGAGGAGGAGACCAAGGCCCCGGAGAGGACCGCTGCGACCGCCGTCCGGCAGCTGGCCGCGAAGGACCCGGGCGGACGGCACATCTGCTACCGGGTGTACACGGCGGACAAGGGCTGGACCGACGCCGTGTGCGACGGCGAGACGGCGGGCGCGGCGGGCGAGGGAGTGCCGCTCACGGCCGTCAACATCGCCGTGGCCGGAACCAACGGCACATCCGGCGGCGCCTTCATCGCCGACCCCGCGTCGACCAAGGGCGAGGGGCACTTCCCCGAGCCGTGGTCGAACGCCGCCGACGGCATCGACAACTACGTGGGCGGCACCAAGAAGGGCGCCCCGGACCTGATGGGGTTCACGATCAGCGTCGACGCCGGCAAGGGTGCCGTCTGCCAGTCCGCCTACGTCAACAGCGACGACTGGCTCGGCCTGGCATGCGACGATCCCGGGAACGGGCTCGAATTCACCTACGTCGGCACCCATGACAACAAGTCGTGGATCGAGGCGGTCAGGCTCACGGTGTGAGCCGCGTCGCCCCGCGGCGACCGCGGCCTGCCGGCTCCGGGAAACATGTCCTGGCGGAGCCCGGATCGCCTCCGTACGGGCCTTCCAGGGGGACGTGGAGGGGACGGCGCACCGGAGTCGGGCCGAGGGGTCCCCGCACTTCCGGCGCAGCGTTCCGACGGCAGCAGGACCTCCCGCGCATAGGCTCCGACCTGGCCTTATGCATACGGCGGGCCTAGAATTCCCTCATCGGGAAGGGGGTTCCGGATGCACCGGAACGTGCGCTCCGTCGAAGACGTACTGAAGCTCATGGACAGCCTGTTCGCGCCTGGGGCCGACCGATGGACCGACGAGGCGGGTGACTGGTGGGACGGGTTCTACGCGGACCGGTCGAAGCCGGTGCCGTTCTTCGTGGCGAAGCCCGACGAGAGCCTCGTCTCGTACGTGGATCGGGGGCTGGTCGTCCCGGGGCGCGCGCTCGATCTCGGGTGCGGTCCGGGGCGTAACGCCCTCTGGCTCGCCTCGCGCGGCTTCGAGGTGGACGCCGTCGACCTGTCGCCCGGCGCCATCGCCTGGGCGGAGGAACGGGCCGAGGAGGCGGGCGCGGACATCCGCTTCCGCTGCGGCGACGCCTTCGCCGAGGGCACGCCGGCCGGCCCGTACGACCTGATCAACGACTCGGGCTGTTTCCACCACCTGCCGCCGCACCGGCGCGTCAGCTATCTCCGGCTCGTGGAGCGGTCCCTGGCCCCCGGCGGGCTTCTCGCCCTCACCTGCTTCGCCTCCGGGGCGATGGGGTCCGAGCTGCCGGACTCCGAACTGTACGGCCCGGGAGGGCTGCAGGGCGGTCTCGCCTTCACCCCCGAATCCCTGCGCTGGATCTTCGAGGGGATGGAGGAGGTCGAACTGCGCCGGATGCGGGACGAGCCGGCTGGCTCCCCGTGCTTCGGTGAGGACTTCCTCTGGGCCGCGCTGTTCAGGAAGCATTACGGGTGATGGGGAAGGTACGGACGTGACCAGGCCCCGATAGCCGCGCCGTGCTGTCCGCAGCTTCCCCTCGACCGCCCCAGGATGTGCGGCCAGGAGGTGCGGCCAGGAGGTGCGGGAACGAAGGGGGAGCGGATCGGGAACGGAGGGATCCATGGTGATTCCAGTCCGAGTCACCGACCCGAGAGGGCAGCACCGTGATCTCCACCCTTGCTCCGCCACGTGCCCCGGATACCTACGCCGGCCTCCGCGCCGGACTCGACCGGCTGAGGGCGGAAGGCCTCTACCGCGACTTCGTCGCCTGCTCCTACCTGGCGGAGGACCGGGGACACGCCCTGCACCAGGGGCGCCGTATCCAGGTGTGGTGCACCAACGACTACCTGGGCATGAGCCAGCACCAGCACGTCATGAACGCCCAGCTCACCTCGACCCTGCGCCATGGGACGGGCAACGGAGGTTCGCGGAACATCGCGGGCACCAGCGAGGCGCACGTGGAACTGGAGACGCTCCTCGCCGGCTGGCACGCCAAGGAGCGGGCGCTGATCTTCACCAGCGGCTACGTCGCCAACGTGGAGACGCTGGCCACACTGCTGCGGGCGGCGCCGGAGACCATGGTGTTCTCGGACGCCCTCAACCACCGTTCCCTGATCGAGGGGGTACGGACCTCGGGCAACACCAAGCACATCTTCGCCCACAACGACCTGACCGACCTCGAACTGGCGCTCGCCCAGCAGCCGTTGGACCGACCGAAGCTGATCGTATTCGAGTCCGTGTACTCGATGGACGGCGACATCGCGCCGATCCGTGAGATCTGCGACCTGGCCGAGCGGTACAACGCACAGACCTACCTGGACGAGACCCATGCGATCGGGGTCTCCGGACCCACGGGCGCCGGTATCAGCGAGGCGATCCGTGAGGACCGGGTCACCTTCGTCCAGGGCGTGTTCGGCAAGGCGGTGGGCACCACCGGCGGGTATGTCGCCGGTCCCGACGTCCCGTTGGACTACGTACGCTCGCACGCCCCGGGGTTCATCTTCACCACGACCATCCCCCGGGCCTCCCTGGACGCCACCCTGGCGAGCCTGGCCGTCATCCGCAGCGCCGAGGGCGCCGCGATGCGGGAGGAGCTGCGCACCAAGGCGGAGCTGATGCGCCGCCGGCTCACCGAGGCGGGCATCGGCCATGTGCCTGCCCCCACGCACCTCGTCCCGGTCCTGGTTCCGGGCGGTGACCGCGTGAAGCGGATATCGCGCCGGCTGCTGGACGAGTTCTCCGTCTACGTTCAGCCCATCAACTTCCCGTCGGTGCCGAAGGGCGGCGAGCGCTTCCGCGTGACCATCGCCCCGTTCCGCACGGAAGAGCAGATCGACCGGTTCGTCGAGGCGCTCGCACTGTGCCTCGCGGACGACCCCAGCTGAACGGCGTCCCGTTCCGCCGAGCCCTCGCGTTCCCCTTCACGCTCACGTTCCCATCCGAGGAGACGACAGCACCATGACCATGACCGCGCCCGAGACCGACGCCGCCACCGGCATCCGGATCAACGACCTCACGCCGTTCATCGGCGCCGAACTGACCGGAGTCACCTACGAGGATCTCCAGGACTCCGGGCTCTGGGACAAGGTGAGCACGCTGCTGCACGAGCGGGAGCTGGTCGTCATCCGCTCCCTGGACATCACCTCGGAGCAGCAGATCGAGCTGGCGAGCCGTATCGGCCGGCCGAAGCCCTTCCTGATGGCCAAGTACCGCCACCCGGAGCACGAGGAGATCATGATCTCCTCCAACGCCAAGAAGAACGACATGGCGATCGGTGTCGCCCGGGTCGGCAACTTCTGGCACCAGGACTCCTCCTACCAAGAGGGCGCCCCGCCCTACACGATGCTGCACGGCATCGACGTCCCCGGCACCAGCGGCCACACCCTCTACGCCAACGCGGCCGACGTCTACGACCGTCTGCCCCAGGAGTGGAAGGAGAAGATCGAGGGGCGTACAGCGGTCCACACCGTCTCCAAGCGCCAGCGCATCTCCGAGAAGCACGCGGGCCTGTCCATCGCGGAGTTCAAGGCGCTCGTGGAGGTGGAGTACCCGCCGGTCCAGCACCCGCTGGTGAAGACCGACCCCACGACCGGCCGCCGGTACGTGTACGGGGCGCCGGAGTACATGGAGCGGGTGATCGGCTTCGACGCGAACGAGAACGAGGAGTTCTTCGCCCTCCTGAACCGGCTGATCCAGGACCCGGCGCACGTCTACGAGCACCGGTGGACCCCGCGGGACCTGGTGATCTGGAAGTGCGAGTTGACGTACCACGCGGCGACCGCGGTCGAGCCGGGCGTCGACCGCACCGTGCACCGCGTGAGCATCGAGGCGAGGGACCCGTGGGCGGCATAGTCGACTTCGACGTGTGCTTCCCGTCCGCGACGGCCGACATCCGGGACATGCACCAGGTCTCCGGGGTGTCCGTCGCGGACCTGGCCGCCATCACCCACACCGAGTCGTTCCCGGTCCTCGCGGACGGGGAGACGGCCTCGGGGCTGGCGGTCCGGGCCGCGTCCCGGCTGCTGGACCGGCTGGGGACCGAACGCTCCGCCGTGCACGAGGTGATCTACACGGGCTCCGGCGAGTGGGACATCCCGTTCTGGTCGCCGGCCGCCAAGGTGGCCGACGAGCTCGGCATCAGGAACGCCCACTGCTACGAGCTCACGAACTTCTGCAACGCGGGCCTGACGGCGATCCGGCTGGCGGCCGAGTCCACCGGCAAGAGGCCCGGGACGTACACGCTGGTTCTCCTCGGGGACCGGCTGAGCAGGATGGTGGACTACGGTGACCCGGATTCCAAGGCGCTCTTCAATTTCGGTGATGCGGGCGCGGCGGTGCTGCTGGCGGATGACAACCCTCTTTTCCGGGTCCTCCACTCGGCGATGCGCACCGACCCCGGGTGGGCCGACTACTACCAGGGCGAGTGGCGTGACGGCCGGGTCGTCATCCGGCGGGGCGCGCACCGCCGGGGCCTCGCCTCCGCCTACGTGGACAACTTCACCCGCCTGGTCGACGAGACCCTGACGGCGACCGGACGGACCATCGGTGACGTCGCGTGGTTCCTGATCAATCAAGGCGACAAGGGGATGCACGAGCGTCTGCTGACGACTCTCGGCATCCCCGCCGAGCGCAGCGTTTTCAACTACGGACGGCTCGGCCACATGGGCGGAGCCGACACCCTGATCGCCCTCGACGGCCTCATGGAGGAGAAGAAGCTCCGTGAGGGGGACCTGATCCTGCTGGCCACCAGTGCCATGGGATTCAGCTGGGGCGTCACAGCCTTGGAGTACTCCGGATGAAGATTCTCGTGATCCATCAAGTGCCCTACCGCAAGATCTCCTACCACCGCGGTGTCGACCACGACCAGCACGAGGTGACCTACATCGGCCGGCCGGCGTCACTGCGGCAGATCCCCGGTGACCTCCGCTGCTCGCGGATCCCGATGGGTGAGGACGAAGACCTGGTGGCCGGGGTGACGGCCCGGGTGACGCCGTCGGACGGCTACGAAAAGGTGCTGTCCCTCTCGGAGTTCGGGATTCTGGAAGCGGTACGCGTCCGCCGCCACCTGGGGCTCCCCGGCCCGTCGGAGAGCCGTATCGAACTCGTCCGGGACAAGGTCCGGATGAAGGAGGCGCTGGCGGGATCAGGAATCCGCCACCCGCGTTTCGTGAGCGCGCCTCCCCCGTGCGGACCACTGCCCTGGAGCGGGAAGACCGTGCTCAAACCCCGCAACGGGGCGTCCAGCGACGGGGTCATGGTCCTGGAGACCGCCCGTGAGGCGCTCTGCGCCTACCGGAAACTGGCCGACCCGGAGAACTACCAGATCGAGGAGCACATCGAGGGCGACGTCCTGCACATCGACGGGCTGATGCAGGACGGCAGGTTCGTGGAGCTGGCGGCCAGCCGGTACGTCAACAAGCCGGTGGAGTTCGCCGGCGGTCTGCCGCTCGGCTCGCACCAGATCCCGCTGACCGAGGCGCACCGCGGCCTGGCACAGGAGGTGTCCATCGCCCTCGGTATCGAGGAGGGCTGTGTCCACCTGGAGGCGTTCCACACGGCCGACGACGAACTGGTCTTCCTCGAGGTCGCCAACCGGGTCGGCGGGGCGGGTGTGGTCACCGCGC
The DNA here is from genome assembly GCF_002941025.1 of Streptomyces sp. QL37. NCBI lineage: Bacteria > Bacillati > Actinomycetota > Actinomycetes > Kitasatosporales > Streptomycetaceae > Streptomyces > Streptomyces sp. QL37. The sequence continues at coordinate 2,972,343 of NZ_PTJS01000001.1, forward strand.
ACGAACGCCGGACCGGTGTCCACCTGCCGTCCCACGAGATCGCGGTACGCCTCGGTCTGGAACGCCCGCCGTCGGACGAGCCCAGCGGCCGCTACCACGGCTGGCTGGCCTTCCCGGGCCACCACCTCCCCGGTGGTACCGCCGAGGTCACGCTGCCCCCGGGGTTGGTCGGCCACCCCTACGTGGACCGGCTGTACGTGCTGCCGGCCGACCGTCCGCTGACCGCGCACATCACCTACCAGGAATGGGAGTGCCCCGTGTTCATCGAGGCCTCGCACACCGACGCCGCGGAACTGGGCCGGTTTCTGCGGGAATGCGCGGACAGCATCACCGTCGTCTCCCGGACCCGTGAGCCGGCCTTCGCGGGGAGCGCCGCATGAGCCGCCTCCCGGTCCGCCACTATCCGACCGACCTCGTGCTGGCCGTGGAGCACGTCCAGCGGGCACTGGCCGACGACGCGTCGTCGCCGGTGGCCGCTGCCCTGAAGGAGGCCGACCTCCTCGAAGTCGGCGGCCTGCTGGACGCGGACGCCCTGGCCCACGCCCTCGACGAGGCGCTCGGTGGCCTGAGCCAGTTCCCCTGGCGTCCGCTCACCGACACCGGCGACGTCTGGGAGCAGACACCGGTGGGCCGTGTCGTCCTCGACGACGACAGGGCGGGAAACACGCTGCGGGGGCTGCTGCTGGCCTGGGCGGTGGGCAACGACGTTCTCGTCCGTACCTCCCGGCCCGCCCTGTGGACCACGGTGACCGAGGCGCTGCGCGAGCCGGGGTTCCCGCTGCCCGCGGCCGGGGTGGCCGCGGCCGGGGCCGAGGCGGAGGGCACTGTCGTCGTGGTCCCCGACCTGGTGGTGCTCAGCGAGGAAGCGGTGTCCGCCTCGGGTGAGCTGTACGCGGGAGCCGGGCGTCCCGGGGTCCCGTCGGTGCGGGTCAGGCTGACGGCCGGTCAGGACGGCCCGCAGGCGCCCGTGGCCGACATCGACTGCCGGGCGCCGTGGTTCCGGGAGCTGTTCACCTCCGTCTATCTGGCCGGCACCTCGCTGGACGCCGCGCGCCGCGCCGACCCCGGCCGGGCGTCGCGTATGGACGCCAGGGTTCGCTATCTCGTCGGGATGGCCCGGCGCACGGCCCACTACCGGGACCTGCCGCGGGTCGACGGCGTATCCGGTCTGGCCTCTCTGCCCGTCCTGGAGAAGGCGGCCCTGGAGGCCGCGTCCCTGCCCCGCGCCACCGGCATGTCCAGCGGTGCCCGTCCCAGCGGCGAGGTGCTCCGCAGCGGGGCGTCCAGCGGGGAGCCGCGGTACATCGTGTACTCGCGGACCGACTGGGAGAACATGGTCCGCGAGGCGATCCCGCTCCTGCGGGCGCTGGGTATCCACCCTGGGGACCGGGTCCTCAACGCGCTGGTCGGCGGGGGTCTGTACGGCGGACTGCTGACGACGTCCAGCGAGCTGACCCGGATGCCGGTGGAGGCCTTCTCCGCCGGCCAGCAGGTCACCGCCGACCTGATGCTGATGCTGGTCCGCGACTTCTCGGTGAACGTCCTGCTGGGCCAGCCCGCCGTGGTGCTGCCCCTGCTCCGGGAGGCCAGGCGGAAGGATCCCGGTCTGCGTCTGGAGAAGGTCGTCTACGGCGGCACCCCGATGACCGAGTCCGACAAGACGTGGTTGCGGGAGGAGCTCGGTACCCGGTCGATCACGAGCATCCTGGCGGCCAACGACGGTGCCCAGATCGGCTACCAGTGCGAGGGGCTCGGCGGCACGCTGCACCACGTCAACGACGACTACAACCTCGTCGAGGTCGTCGACGAGGACGGCTTCCCCCTGCCCGACGGCGAGACCGGACACCTGCTGATCACCGCGATGCAGAAGTTCGAGGGACCGCTGATCCGCTACCGCATCGGCGACATGGGCCGGGTGACCGAACGCGACTGCGACTGCGGGGTGTCCGGACGGGTGCTGGAGTACCTCGGGCGCAGCGACGGCCTGCTGAAGTTCAAGTCGGCGACCGTGCACTACGGCGAGATCGCCACCGCCCTGGAGGAGTTCCAGGTGTCCCAGCTCCAGGCGGAGCTGACCACCAGGGAGGGCACCGAGACGCTGGTACTGCGCACCGAGTCGCGTGAGGAGCTGGATCCCCAGGCGCTGAAGTCCTTCCTCGCCGGCGCCTTCCCGGCGCTGAGCGGTGATCACCTCTACGACGACGGCCTGCGGCTGTTCGACCTGGTGGTCGAATGCCACCCGGAGGGCGGACTGGAGCGGAACCCGGTCAGCGGAAAGATCCGGACCGTGATCGACCGCCGGCTCAGCTGACGCCCCCGTATCTCTTCTCCCGATCCGCCCCGTCCCTCCCCGCACAGTTCTGGAGTCCTCCCGATGTCTCAGACCGCCCGATCCGTTCAGCAGGTCAGCCGCCCCCGTGGCCGGCCGACCGGTGCCGAGTTCGTCTTCACCGAGGAGCCGGTGCCCGTACCGCGGCGCGGCACCGCGCTCGTCGAGAACGAGCTCCTCTCCGTGGACCCGTACATGCGGGAGAACATGGACGCCGGGTGGGACCTGTCGGCCCCGCTGGAGGGCCGCTCCATCGGCCGGGTCACCGACTCCCGCACCCCCGGACTGGAAGAGGGCGACCTGGTCTTCCACCGCCAGGGCTGGCGCACCCACGCCGTGGTGAGCCCCGAGGACGTACGCGTCCTGCCGCAGACGCCCGGAGTACCGCCCGAGACCTACCTCGGCATCCTCGGCGGCACCGGCCTCACCGCCTATGTGGCGCTCAGCCGCATCGCCCGGCTCGCCCCCGGGGAGACGGTCTACATCTCCGCCGCGGCGGGCGGCGTGGGCAGTGCGGCGGGGCAGCTGGCGCGGCTGATGGGTGCCGGCAGGGTGGTCGGCAGCACCGGCTCCCCCGCGAAGGTCCGCCTCCTCACCGGGGAACTGGGCTTCGACGCGGCGTTCGACCACCGCGAGGGCCGGCTCGCCGAACAGCTGGCGAAGGCGGCGCCCGACGGGATCGACGTGTACGTCGACAACGTGGGCGGCGAGCACCTGGAGGCCGCGATCGGGGCGATGCGTGAGTTCGGGCGGATCGCCTGGTGCGGCGCGATCTCCCAGTACGACGCGGCGGAGCCGCCCCCCGCGCCACGCAATCTCTTCGACCTGGTGGAGAGGAGCGTCCGGCTGGAAGGCTTCCTCGTACGCAACCACCGTGACAAGCAGGACGAGTTGGAGCAGCTGCTGCTGCCCGCGCTCGCCTCCGGCGCGGTCACGGACCGGCACACGGTGACGGAGGGCTTCGACCGGATCGTCGACGCCTTCCTCGGGATGCTGGCCGGCGGCAACACCGGCAAGGCGACGGTCCGGGTGGTGGGGTCATGATCCTGCGGGACACCACAGCGCGCACCATGCTCGGCTCGATGCTCGTGTCGAGCATCGGTATGGGCCTGTACACCCTGGCACTCGGGCAGACGTTGTTCCACCACACCGGGGACGCCCAGGCGTTCGCCATGATCTTCGCCCTCCAGGGGCTGGGGGCGGTGGCGGTCCTCCCCTTCTCCGGGCCGGTGGTCGACGCCTTCGACTCCAGGACCGTCTACGTGCTCTGCAGCCTGCTGAGGGCTCTGACCGTGGGCGTCATCGTGGTCGCCCTGTCCACGGGCGAGGGGAGTGTCGTCACCGTGGTCGGCACGGCCGCCGTGTTCCTGGCGGTCTTCGACAACGTCCAGCGCACGGCGTTCTTCAAGTTCACCGCGCACCACATCGCGGGCGAACGTGCTGTGGCCTTCAACAGCCTGATCGGCATCGCGATCCAGGCGGGCAGCCTGATCGGGATGGCGGCACTCGGCCTGGTCCTGATGATCGGTACGGCCACCCAGGCCCTTCTGGTCGACGTGGCGGTCTCCCTGGTCGCGGCGACGGTGGTCTCGAGGCTGCGTGCCCCACGCCGGGAGTCCGCGGGACGGCTCCGGGAAAGCACCCTGCGCTCGGCGCTGCCCGACCTGCTCCGCGACTGGGCGGGCCTCTTCCGCCGGCACCGCCACGAGGCCGTGGTCTTCGGGATGGTCCTGATGTGCGCGGGCGACTTCGTGTACTCCTACAGCCTCTCCACCCTGGTGGTGCCCCTCGTCGACGCCTGGCACGGCGGGCAGCCGTGGGCCATCTCGGCTCTGGAGGGCACATTGGGAGCCGGGATGATCGCGGCGACCTTCTTCACCCGGCACACCGTGCGTCTGGCACTGCTCCCGCTCTGGGTGTCGCTCCAGGCGGTGATCGCGGTGGCGCTCGCCTTCACCACCACGCCCGCACTGCACTACGCAGGGTTCTTCCTGGCCGGCTTCGCCAACCTGAACGCCATCACCCTCCTCCTGACGCTTCTTCAGCAGCAGGCCGGCCCGCTGGACAAGGCGAAGATGGCCTCCCTGCGGCTGCTGGCGATCGGCGGCGGGACCGCCGCCCTGATGCCGGTGCTGGGTGTCGCCGCCCGGCAGTCGCTCACCACCGCCTTCCTCACCCTCGCCGCGCTGCTCGTACCCTTCGCGGCCTGCGGGTTCTGGGCGGCGTTCCGCTTCGTCCCCCGCGCCGCCGGCGCGGCGAAGGACGAGGCCGGGACGCAGCCGGAGCTGACACCCGCCTGAACCGCCCGGAGCACCGCTCGCCCCACCCCTTCACGTCATCCGCCACGCCACGCCTTCTGGAGACACCATGCTCTCGTTCCAGCCGGTCCCGCCCCTGGACACGGTCACGGCCCCACCGCTGCTCCTCGCCGAGCGGGCCCGCCACATGGTGCCCTCGGAGACCAGGGCCCTGTTCTCCATGGCCGCCCGGGAGGACGTCGTCTCGCTGGCCGGGGGGATGCCCAGCCCCGAAGCACTGCCGGCCCAGGCGCTGCGCACGGTCCTCGGGGACGTGCTCGGAACCGACGGGCCGGGTGCGCTCCAGTACGGCTCCGCGCAGGGGGACCCGGTGCTGCGCGAGCGGATCTGCGAGGTCATGGCGGCCGAGGGCGTCACGGCGACCCCGGACGAGGTCATGGTCACGGTCGGATCGCAGCAGGCGCTCGATCTGGTGACCCGGGTGCTCGTGGACCCGGGCGACACGGTGGTGACGGAGGGCCCCACGTACGTCACCGCGCTGAGCACCTTCGCGGCGGGCCAGGCACGGGTGGTCGAGGTCGCCATGGACCAGGACGGTGTGGTGCCCCAGGCGCTGGCCGACGCCTTCGCCCTCTGCGCGGCCGAGGGGCGCCCGGCGAAGTTCTTCTACACGGTGCCGACCTTCCACAACCCCACCGGCCGGGTGCTCGGCGCCGACCGCAGGAGGGAGGTCCTGGAGATCTGCCGGCGGGCCGGTGTCCTGATCGTCGAGGACAACCCGTACGGGCTGCTGCACTTCGGGGAGCAGCCGCACCGGGCTCTGTGCGCCGACGCCCCGGACGGGGTGGTCTATCTGGGCTCGTTCTCCAAGACCCTCGCTCCCGGGCTGCGCGTGGGCTGGGTCCGTGCCCCGCGCGCTCTCGCCGACACGCTGGTGCTCGCCGCGGAGAGCGCGATGCTCTCCCATTCGGGACTGGCCCAGCGGGCGGTGAGCCGGTTCCTTGGCGAATGGTCCTGGCAGGGCCATCTCGACGCCGCCCGGAGCCTGTACCGCGGACGCCGTGACGCCATGCTCGACGAACTGGCCGTCACCATGCCGGACGGTGTGTCCTGGACGGTCCCCGAGGGAGGGTTCTTCGTCTGGCTGACGCTGCCGGGCCGGCTGGACGCACGCGCGATGATGCCCCGCGCGATCGAGGGCGGGGTGGCCTACGTGCCGGGTTCCGGATTCCACACCCGGGGCGGCGCGCGGAACCTCCGGCTCTCCTACTCCTACCCGACGACAAGTGCCGTCCGGCAGGGCGTGCGGAGGCTGTCGGACGTGATCCGCGACGAGGTGGCCGGAGCCGGCACGCACGGGCTGCGGGAAGCGGTGGCCCGATGAGCGGCCGCCCGACCGACGGTCTGCTGGACGACGCGCGGAGCCTCCAGGACGACCTGGTCCGGCTGCGGCGGACCCTCCATGCCCGGCCCGAGGTGGGCCTGGACCTGCCGTACACCCAGGACGCCGTGCTGGACGCCCTGGACGGGCTGGGACTGGAGATCACCACCGGACGGCGGCTCAGTTCGGTGACCGCGGTGCTGCGGGGCGCCCGGCCCGGCCCGACGGTGCTGCTCCGCGGCGACATGGACGCCCTGCCGGTGACCGAGCTCACCGGGCTGGACTTCGCCTCGGGCAACGGCGCCATGCATGCGTGCGGACACGATCTGCACACCGCGATGCTGGCCGGGGCCGCCCAGCTGCTCGCCCACCACCGGGACCGGCTGGCCGGTGACGTCGTCCTGATGTTCCAGCCCGGCGAAGAGGGATACGACGGGGCACGCCACATGCTCGACGAAGGTGTCCTGGACGCGTCGGGGAGCCGGCCGACAGCCGCCTACGCCCTGCATGTCACCGCTTCCGGGCGGCCGTCGGGCAGATTCAGTGCCCGCGGCGGGCCGACCATGGCCGCGGTCGACAACCTGACCGTCACGGTCCGCGGGACCGGCGGTCACGGGGCGATGCCGCACTCGGCGAAGGACCCCGTGCCGGTGGCCTGCGAGATGGTCGTCGCCCTGCAGACCCGGGTCACCCGGGCGTTCGACGTCTTCGACCCCGTCGTGGTGACGACGGGTTCCTTCCACGCCGGGACGCAGAACAACATCATCCCGGACACCGCCGTATTCGAGACCACGGTCCGCACCTTCTCCCCGGAGGCCCGGGCCCGCGCCGAACAGGCCCTGGCCGAGGTCTGCCACGGGGTGGCCGCGGCACACGGGGTGGAGGCCGACGTGCGGTGGCGGCCCCTCTACCCCGTGACCGTCAACGACGAGGCGGCGGTGGACACCGTGACCCGTACCGTCGGCGAACTGTTCGGGGTGGACGGCTACGAGACGCTGCCCCGGCCGATGACCGGCTCCGAGGACTTCTCCCGGGTCGTCGACGAGGTGCCCGGGGCCATGGTGTTCCTCGGCGCCACCACGCCCGGGGCCGACCCCCTCACCGCCCCCGACAACCACTCCCCCCGCGCGGACTTCGACGAGTCCGTGCTCTCCTCCGGGGCAGCCGTCTACGCGGCGCTGGCCGCCGCGCACCTGCACGCCCCCCGCCCGACAGCACCCCACGACCCCTCCGGCCAGGCCGGATCACGAACGAGGCGAACCTGATGTACAAGCCCTGCCGAGTCCTGCTGCTTACACCCGACGCCGGACTGGTCCAAGCGGTCTCGGACACCGGGCTGGAGCCCTGGGCCCTGCGCCGCACCGGCGGCGGGGCCCCGGGCGGGATACCGCCGGAGCGGACCCTGACCACCGACGACCCGGCACGCACCCTGCGGGACCTGGCCGCAGGCGAGGACGCCGGGCACGGCATCGACTTCGTCGTGAGCGGCGGCGCCGACGAGCCCGCCGTGCTGGACGCCCTGCGGGGACTGGCCCTCGGTCCCGGGCGGACGGCGCCATGGCTTCCGGACCGTGCCGAACTGCGGGAGATCCTCGGCCGGGGCCCCGTGCCCGGGCCCGCCGCCGGTGACGACCCGGCGCCGGTGTGCCAGGTCGACACGGTGTCCGTGAGCGGCATGCACCTCCTCCTGGACATCACCTGGCCGGAGTCCCGGCAGCCCATGGGCGAATCGGAGCAGGCCGGCGTACGGGAAACGGTCCGCCGCCTGCTCGATCTGATCGGGCATCAGTTCGGCGGGATGCGGACGGACGTGGCGCTCACGCCCACCGGTCCCAGCCCGGTGGAGATCACGGGGACGCCGGTCCTGGTCGCTTCCCTCGGGCCGGGAACGAAGCGGTAACCGCCCGGGAACGGCTCCGGGCACCTTGGGATCTGTCGAGAGCGGGACGGGGAACCGGGCCGCTCGCCACATCCCACAGACCTCCTGAGGAGTTCGAGATGAACGAGAACCTGAACGGCGCCCCGGCCCGGACCGCACGCATCGCCGGCGCGCTCGTCGCCCTGGTCCTGACGGTACCGGCGCTCATGGTCTCCGTCGGCAACGAACTGCCCGAGGACGGGGCGGCCGCGACGACCGTGGTACTCGCCACCAACGCCGGTCCCGCGACTCCCCCGTCGACCCCCTGATCCGGGTCCCGGCCCCCGGGGGCGAGGCCCCGGGCTCAGGCGAACACGGTCTGCGGATTGCGGACACCCATGAAGGCGTAGAGGCGGTCGGCCTCGGCCCGGTGCCCTCCGGCGGCCTCCCGGTCGCCGAGAGCTTCCTCCGCCCGGGCGATACCGGCCAGCGCGGACGCCTCCTCCGAGCAGAAACCCATGTCCACGGCCGCCTTACGGGCGTGGCGGTGAAGGACCAGGGCAGCCTCGTGGTCCCCCAGCGCGCACCGCAGATGGCCGATGATGTTCTCCACCTCCGCCAGCCGTACCGGCGTCGCCCCCGTACGGACCAGTTCCAGGGCACGCAGAGCGAGTCCCTCGGCGTCGGCGGCCCTCCCTCGCAGGTACGCCACCTTCGCGGACAGCGCGAGCACCAGTCCCACATCCCCCGGCGCCGTACGCAGTTCGCTCAGCAGCCGCGCCTGCGCCAGGTTCTCGTCCGCCTCCTCCAGCTGTCCCAGCCCCACCTGGGCGAAGGCCAGATCCGTCAGCGACATGACCAGGTTGCCGTGGTAGCCGATGGACCGGCTGATCTCCAGGGCCCGCCGGGCCGTGTCGGCTGCCTCCGTGTACCGGCCCCACTTCTCGTACAGCGTGCTCAGCGTGGACAGCCCCTCCGCCTCGGAGCGGCTGGCGCCCAGCTTCGCGGAGCGGGTGACGGCCTCGCTCAGCAGGGTCAGCGCCTCCTCGTACCGGCCGAGCATCGAGGCGAGGAGTCCGATGGTCGATTCGCTGTGTGCCTGGATGTGCCGGTCGCCGAGGCTCACGGCGATGTCCCGGGCCTCCTGCGCGGCCTCCAGGCCGTCGGCGAATCTGCCCACCTTCCAGCAGGCCACCCCGACGTTCGACAGGGTGACGCAGAGCAGTTGGGGATCGTCCAGACCGCGGGCGGCCACCAGTGCGCTCCGGCAGATATTCCACAGGTCGTCGAACTGCCCGCGGGCGTTCAGATGGAAGCTGAGGTTACGGGTGAGGCAGACGGTGTGGCGGGGCAGGCCGTGCAGCTCCGCCAGCGAGACGGCGGCCAGCAGTCCGCTGTGCTCACGGTCGAACCAGGCACGGGCGGACTCGGCGTCCTGGCAGGGCGGCATGCTGCCGTCGTACGCCGGAATGCCGGTGCCGCGCTGCTCGCGTCCCGGGAAGAGGATCTGGCAGGCCACGTCCGTCGCCGTGAGGTAGTAGCCGAGCAGCCGCTCCACCACCGCCGCGTCCTGCTGCGCGGTCGCCGGGCCGCAGAGGCTGCGGGCGAAGCTGCGTACCAGGTCGTGCAGGGTGTAGATGCCCACCTGCGGCTGCTGCACCAGCCGCATGTCCAGCAGGACCTCCAGGGTCGACTCGGCGTCATGGGGCCCGGTGCCCAGCAGGGCGGCAGCCGAGTGGACGTCGACTCCGGTGCTCGGGTGGAGTCCGAGGGTGCGGAAGGCCGCACGCTGGGGCTCGTCCAGCGCCATGTACGACAGGTGCAGCGTCGCGGAGACGCTGCGCTGCGGGGAGCGCAGTTCGTCGAGCCTGCGGGTCTCGTCGCGGAGCCGTTCGGCGAGGTAGCGCAGGGTCCACGAGGACCGGTTGCGCAGCCGGGCGGTGGCGATGCGCAGGGCCAGCGGCAGGTGGCCGCAGAGCTCGGCCAGTTCCGCCGCCGACTCCGGCTCGGCCTCGACCCTGTCAGCCCCCAGGGTCGCCGCGACGAGGGCGGCGCTGTCCTGCGGTGTCATCAGACCGACGGAGACCCAGCTGACCCCGTCGAGGTCCAGGAGGCGGGAGCGGCTGGTGATCAGGACCAGGCAGCCGGGGGAAGCGGCCAGCAGCGGAGTCACCTGGTCCACATGGGCGGCGTTGTCGAGGAGCAGCAGCAGCCGTCGCCCGGCGACCGTGGCCCGCCAGAGGTTGGCCCTGGCCTCCGTGTCGCTGGGGATCTGGTCGTCGTCCACGCCCAGCGAGCGCAGCAGGTGGTGCAGCGCGGTGCCGGGCGGGACCGGAGGCTGCTCGCCCGGGGTGAACCCGCGCAGGTCCACGTGGAGCTGCCCGTCGGGGAACCGGTCGGCGAGCCGGTGTGCGGCCCACACCGCGAGCGAGGTCTTCCCGGATCCGCCCATGCCGTCGACGGCCACGACCCGGGCGGACCTGCTGTCGGAGCCGTCCTGCCGGTCGGCCGCGTCAACGCAGCTCAGGAGTTCGGCGAGTTCCCTGGCCCGGCCGGTGAAGTCGGCCAGCGGCTGGGGCAGGGTGCAGACCCGGACGGGCGGGGCGGGGTGTTCGCCGGGGGCGGGCGCCGACTCCTGCCTCGGCAGCACCAGCCCGGGCTCGTCGCGCAGGATCCCCTCGTAGAGCATGGTCAGCGGCGGGCCCGGATCGACGCCCAGCTCCTCCGCGAGGAACTCACGTACCTGGCCGTACTCGTTGAGTGCCTCGGCCTTCCGCCCGGTGCGGTAGAGGGCGAGCATGAGCTGGCTGCGGAAGGGCTCGCGCAGCGGGTGGGCGGAAACCAGCATGCGCAGGCCGGCGACGAGTTCACCGCTGAGGCCGAGTGCCAGCCGCAGGTCGTAGAGCTCCTCCGTGGCCACCAGCCGGCGTTCCTCCAGGGCGGTGGCCGCCGCCTCGATGACGGAGCCGCCCTGGCCGGAGAGGACGGACCCGCGCCAGAGCCCGAGTGCGGCCTCGAGTCCGGCGACGGCCTCCTGCCGCCGGTCGTCGCGCAGGTCCTGTTCGACGGCCCGGATCCGGGCGTCGAACTCCAGCAGGTCCAACTGCCCCGGGGGCACGACGATGCGGTAGCCACTGCTGTCGGTGACGACGATCCCGTCGCCGGGGAGGCGGCGGCGCAGGTCGGAGACGGCCTTACGGACCTGGTGGGAGGCGGTCGCCGGCGGGTCCTCCTCCCAGGCCGCCTCGACGAGCCGGGGCATGGGCACGACCCGGCCGGCCTCCAGGAGCAGCATGGACAGCACCCGCTCCTGCACCACGCCGGACAGCAGGAGCCTCTCCCCGCCGACGGCTGCCTCCAGTGGTCCGAGGATCCGGAAGCACAGCCCTCCGGCCGCCGTCCCTCTTCCCGCGCCTTCTTCTTCCATGTCCTCGTCCCCCCGTGAGCGGCTCCGCGGCACTGTCGGTGAGTGCAGCGGAGCCGCTGATTCCAGCCTGATCCCAAACGAACGACCCTACGCGGCGGTGCGGTCGATCGCCCTGACCACCTCGTCGATCAGCAGGATGTTCTCCTTCTCCGCGCTGTCCCCGAGCGCGAACCTGCTCCGGCCGTATCCGTATCCGATCCCGAGGCGCGGGCTCGCGAACGCCTGGGCGCCGGCCGCGCCTCCGTGCCCGAAGGCGTCCGGACCGAGGACCGGGTACCGCCGGCCGAGGGGATGGAACCCCAGGGCGAAGCTGTTCTCCCCGCCGCCCACCCGGTCGATGCCCTCGGAGTGGACCTGGGTGAACGCCTCGACGGTCTCGGCGGAGAGAAGCGCCGGCCGGTCGTCCAGGACACCGATCGCCGCCGCGTAGGCCCCGGCCATCCCCCGGGCGGAGGCGACGCCTCCCGCCGCTCCCTGGCCGAGCGCCCTCGTCAGCCGGAAGTTCGGGAAGACGGACAGGTCCGGCATGTACGCGGTGCTGAAGGCGATGTCCCGCAGCGGGTTCTCCTCCTCCACCGTCTCTCCCGGCCCCGGCACGGCGGGCAGCACGGGCAGGTAGCGGGGTTCCAGCTCCTCCGGCAGCCCCAGGTAGAAGTCGAGACCGTACGGGGAGCGCACCCGCTGCTCCCACCAGTCCTGCTGGCTGCGTCCGGTGGCCCTGCGGACGACCTCACCCGTGAGGGCGCCTATGACGAGTCCGTGGTAGCCGAAGGCGGTGCCGGGCTCCCAGTAGGGGGCCTGGGCCGCGAGCCGTCCGGCCATCAACCGGTCGTCGGCCAGCTCCTCGACGGTGAACACCTCGTCGGCGCCGACCACCCCCGCCTGGTGGGCGAGCAGCTGGCGCAGCGTGATCCGGTCCTTGCCGGCCTGGCCGAACTCGGGCCAGTAGGAGGCCACGGGGCGGTCCAGGTCGAGGACGCCGTCCTGCACGAGCATCGCCACGACGAGGTAGACGGCCCCCTTGCTCACCGAGAACACGCCCGTGAGGCTGGACCCCTGCGTCTCCGGCCCGGCCCAGAGGTCGACCAGGCACTCCCCGTTCCGGTACACCGCCAACTGCTGTCCCGTGGGCTCCGGCTGTTCCCGTACCACCTGTGCGAAGGCGTCGCGTACCCCTTCGAACCCGTCGCGCACCTCTCCGTGCACCGTCGGTCCGTCCTCGCCGGTCCTGCGATCCGTCGTCAACTCGTCTCTCCTTCTTCGTTCCCGCCCGGGCGGCGCCCGGACATGTCCGCTCCCGTGCCGGCCCCACCGGTCACGGGCGCGACTCCTCCCAGGCAGGGATCTCACCGGTCCGGCCGGCCGCCGCCGTCAGCAGGTAGCCGGCCTGGAAGCGGCTCTGCGCGCCCAGTTCCTCCATGACATCGGCGATGTGACGCCGGCACGTACGGACGGACATGCCCAGGCGGTTGGCGATGGAGGCGTCCGTCATCCCTTCGACCAGGAGACGGACGATGGCCTGCCGGATGTCGCCGGCGACCTCGCTCCGGACACCGGTGGCCGGGGCACAGCGTTCGGCCGCCAGCCACAGCCGCTCGTAGGTCTCCACGATGAAGGCCACCAGGTGCGGCTCGCGGACCACCACTGCGCCCTGGGGGTTCCTGGGCAGGGAGATGATCGCTGTCTCCGCGTCGAAGACGAGGAGACGGCTGAAGTGGTCGTCGGTGGTCCGTATGTGCGCGCCCAGCTGCGAGAGATGGGCGATGTACGCGGCCGTGGCCGGGCTGGACCGGGCCGTGTGCTGGTAGAGGATACGCATCCGCACGCCCCGGTCCAGCACTCCCCGATCGCGGGGCTCCGCCTCCTTGAGGGTGTCCTCGCCACGGGGGCCGCCCGGCTGGGCCGTGAGGATCTCGGTGCGGGCCCGCACGGCCAGATCGGCGATGACCGTGCGGACCTGTTCGAGCTCCTCCAGGACCTCGAACTTGCTCTCCCTCTCCTGGGAGTACTGGCTCGACTGGAACACCGGCAGGAAGGACATGATCGACGCCCGTCTCTCCTCCGCGAGCGCGCGACGGGTGCGTATCTCACGGTCGAGGGGACCTACGACGGAGGCCACGGCCTCCTCCGGCGCCACGGCCCGAAGTCCTTCGTCCTGACCACCACGCAGCAGCCCCATGTCGTGAAGTTCTCGAACGGCCATGCTGACATGTGCAAGGGGCACATCGGTGTGCCTGCTCGCGGAGTTGGCCGAAAATACATCTTCCGTGGCACTCAGAAGCGCATATTCATACACAGTCCGCAGGATGTCATCGGACACCCCGCCTTCGTCCATCGTTGCATCAATTCCCATCCCTCCCCCTTTCACTAGGCGTGTCAGCAAGCTGCCATGCAGCTTGCTGATCCCCCCTTCCCGCTCATTCATCTGCGGTCTCTGGCATGGTGATTCATCCCCACCCCCTCCCTCACGGGAAACTGCGACGTGGATGGGTGAACAGGAACTTACGCCCGAGCGAAGGTAGCTACATGAAGTCCTGGCCCACAACAGCGCCCATGGGCACGCCCCTTACCCCTGCTCCCGCCGCCCACGGCGCTGTCCGTGCGAATGCGGCCGGCCCTCTCGGCGACGACACCGGCTGGGGCTGACACCTCCTGCCGGGTGGCTGTCCTTCCCGCCGCCGCGGGTGTGCCGCAAGGGTCCGTACACCTTTTCCACGAGAACGAGCGAACGGGGCGATCCATGATTCTCACCGGGCCGGAAATCGAGAGAGAACGAACGAACGGCCGCATCACGATCGAGCCGTTCACGCCGGAGCAGGTGAATCCGAACAGCTACAACTTCCGTCTCGGCACCACGCTGCGCACCTACGCGAACATGCCGCTGGACGCCCGGCGGACCAACGACTTCGAAGAGATCGAGATCTCCGACGACGGTTACGTCCTGGAGCCCGGCAGGCTCTATCTCGCGCACACCATCGAGGTGTTGGGAAGCGAGCACTACGCGCCCACCTTCGCGGCGCGCTCCTCGGTCGCCAGGCTCGGCCTCTTCATCAACCTCTCCGCGAGCCTGGGCGACATCGGGTACACCGGCCAGTGGACCCTGCAGCTGTACACGATGAACAGGGTCCGGGTGTATCCCGGCATCAGCATCGGCCAGATGATGTGGTGGCGGCCGCAGGGCGAGATCGTCCTCTACGACGGCAAGTACCAGGGATCGGCGGGCCCCCGCTCCAGCGACATCCACGTCGACTTCGACAAGCAGTTCGCCCGCCAGCGCTTCCCGGGGCTCGGCGCCAGCTTCGACCCCGACGAGGTGGGGCCCAAGTTCGCCCAGCTCGCCGCGTCCAGCCACGACTTCCGGGTGCCGGCCGCCTTCTGTGTACCCGCGGGTGAGTTCACCGACGCGCTCACCGACGCACAGAACGCGGCACTGGCCGACGCCTTCACCGATCTCAAGGCCACGGTCGGAGCCTTCTTCACCGACTCCGCGGCGAAGATCCAGAAGGTCGGTGCCGAGGTCCGGATGCCCGAGCAGGCCAGGAAGCTGCTGGCCGCACGGCTGGGCGAGATGTTCCCGCCGTCCGGTGGCGCGGAGGCCGAACTGGCCGTCCGCTCCTCGGGGCTGGACGAGGACACCGAGGGCTCCAGCCTCGCCGGGATCCACACGTCCGTCCTCGGGGTCACCGGTGTGGACGCCGCCGTCGAGGCCGTCGAGGCGTGCTGGCGCTCGCACTACGAGGCCCCGGCCGTCGCGGCCCGCATCCGGGCGGGCCGGTTCTCCCCCGCACCACGCCTCGCCGTCCTCGTGCAGCGGCTCGTCCGCCCGGACTTCGCCGGGGTGGCGTTCACCGGCCTCGACGGCGACGCCGGCCGTGTCACCGTCGAGTACGTCGAGGGGCTCGCCGACGAGCTCGTGGCCGGCGTCGCCGTGCCCCGGCGTACCGACTCGGACGTCCTGGCCGCCGGGACCGGCCGGGACGCGGCCGAGCACGAGATGCTCCGTCAGGTCGTGGACCTCGTGCGCCGGCTGCGCGCGAGCCGCGGGCACGACGTGGATGTCGAGTGGGCCGCCGACACCGAAGGCGTTCACCTCGTGCAGGTCCGCCCGCTCACCGCGTCCCGCGAGGTGGCCCGCCGCTCCGCCGAGCCGGTCACCGAGGCGCACCGGCTCTACGCCGACGACCTCCCCGCCGGCTTCGGTCTGGGCGCGGTGGCCGCCGTGTACAGCGGGTACACCGCCAAGCGCGGGCCCGCGCACCGGCTGGCCCACGAGCACGGGGTGTCCACCGGCGCGGGCTGGGTTCTGCGCTTCAACGGCCTGGGCCTGCACGGGCACGAGGGCGCGGCGGCCGTGCGCGACATGCTCGCGGGCGGCACCGGGGAATGCGTCCTCGACTTCGGGGAGAACCTGCGGCAGATCGTGGTGCCCAAGGAGGAGGTGCCGCGCCAGCTCGCCGTGACCACCGGGGCCGCGGGGGACGGCACGGACCTGCACACGGTGATCGTGCGGGACTTCATCCGCGGCGAACTCGGCGTGATATCGCGGCGGACGGCCGCGGGAGGGCTGGTCGTCGAGTACACCGAGGAGGGCCTGATGGCCCTGAACCGGGGAACGGCGGGCGGCGAGGCGATCGTCGTCGAGGACGTGGCGGCGGCTCTCGGCGGGGCGGGCGGGCCGGACTGGCCGGGCGCCGGCGCCGCCCTGCGCCCGCACCTCGGCGAACTCGCACGGTTCACGGCGGCCATGCACGCCGTGCACGGCCCCGTGACGCTGGAATGGGTCTTCGACGGGGGCGTCCTGTACTTCGTCGACCACTCGGTCCTCGGCGACGACGACGTGACGGTCGCGCACGGGGAGGTCTGCATCTCACCGGGTACCGCCCGGGGGCCGCTCCTGCGCCTCGACGACGACGCCGTACTGCGGCGTCTCTCCATCGGTCCGGCCGTGTCCATCGACAAGTCCAAGGACGTCACCGAGCACGAGGGGCTGGGCCGGATCCTCGACCTGGTCACCTCGTACGACGAGAAGCCCGTGATCAGCGCCGCACGGCCGTACGCGGTGCTCTCCGTCCTCATCGAGCACGTGGCCGGGTTCGTCTTCGACCAGGGCTCCGCCCTGGGGCACCTGGCGATCCTGCTGCGCGAGGCCGGGATTCCCGCGGTGACCGCCGACGGGATCGAGGGGGCCGAAGCAGTGATCAGTGATGGCACGGTCGCGACGACCGGCCGCAAGGGAGAACGCGCATGAGCGACACCGTCACATCCGCCGCCCCGCCGGCCGGCCCCTCCCGCCGGCGGTCGTGGCTGGTCCTCGGCGGGCTGCACCTCCTCAACGGCACCGCCCCGCTCGCCGGCACCGACCCGGTGGTCGTCGTGGAGCTCGGTGCCCCGGTGGAGCATGCCTTCCCGAGCAACACGGTGATCCTGCGCTGGGACACACTCGGGCCGCTGGAACCAGCCGTCCGCACGGTCGACGGGACCCGCCGGCACACCACGAAGGCCCGGGGCGAGGAGCTCTTCCCCGGCATGCTGCCGGGGGCCGCCCTGCGTGCGGCGGTGTCCGAGGTCACCGGCGGACACACCGGGCCGCTCGTGCCGCTGTTCTACGTCACCGCGGACGGCGACCGGGCCCATGTGCACAGCCAGATCCGCTTCCTGGCGGAGGACGCCTGCTTCATCCGGATCACCCCCGACCCGGTGCCCACGGCCGGCGTCGAGGAGCTGGAGTGGCTGCCGGAGGCGGTCCGGCTGCACGCCGGACAGTTCCTCCTCCTCAACAACCACCAGCGGTACTACCGCAAGTGCTTCGACGGCCAGGAGCTGGAGTACAAGTACACGCTCAGCCCGCCGGTGGACATCTGGACGCTGACGGTCGAGCTGTACGGCAACCTGCTCGGGGGCGGGCTGCCCGGCTACGTCATGGAGTACCGGGACGAGTACCAGGCGTGGGACTACCTCAACCACCTCTTCGAGGTGACCGGCCCCACCGAGGCCGAGGCCGGCTACGCCTCCTTCATCCCCACCACCGACGGAAAGCACCTCCTCAAGCGGAAGTGGTACGCCGAGGACACCTTCGACCGCCGGGAGAGCCACACGTACGGGCTGGACGTGACGGACGACGGCGGCTTCGAGCGGTACATCCGCGAGGAGCTGAAGGTGGAGGCCGTCCGCCTGCCGTCCTTCCGCCGCGTCCGCTACGACGTCAACTTCGAGTCGGTGCGCACCGGACACGTCTACGGCGTCTTCTTCGACCACTGCAGTCTGGTCGAGGACCACGAGGTGACGCTCAACCAGTGCGAACTGGAGTATCTGCGCAGCCGGGTCGCCGTCCCGCCCGACGAGGCCGCGGTGCTGGCCGAGATGGACGAGATCGTGAGCTGGCTGGAGGCGTTCCTGCGCGAGCACGGCCTCGACGACCGGCGCGGCTTCTACTCCAAGCGCACCTTCCTCAAGGACGCCGTCGCGGCCCGTCCCCGGCTCGCCCGGAAGGCCGGCTGATGCCGGGCACCCCCGTGCGTGGCGTACTGCTCGACCTGGAGGGCACGCTCTACGCCCGGGGTGCGGTGATCGACGGGGCGGCCCGGGCGGTGGACGCACTGCGGGACCTGGGGGTGGGGCTGCGTTTCCTGACCAACACCGACTCCAAACCTGCGGAGCGGATCCGGCGGGAGCTGGAGGGATACGGCCTGACGGTGGCGTCCGACGAGCTGTTCACCCCTGTCGTGGCGGCGGCCGGGCTGCTGACGGCGGCCGGTGCCCGCACCTATCCGCTCGTGTCGCGGGAGCTGCGCGAGGTGCTGCCCACCCTGGCCGGGGAACCGCCGTACAGCCACGTGCTGATCGGCGACTGCCGGGACACGCTGGACTACGCCGCACTGGACGGGGCCTTCCGGGCCGTACGGGGCGGAGCCCGGCTGATCGCCCTGCAGACCGGCCGCTACTTCAAACGGGCCGACGGCGACCACCTGGACACCGGTGCGGTGGTCGCGGCCGTCACGTACGCCTCCGGGGCCGAGGCCAGGGTGCTGGGGAAACCCTCTGCCGACTTCTTCGCACTCGCGGCCGGCTCCCTGGACGTGCCGGCCGCGGAGTGCGTCGTGGTCGGTGACGACGCCACGACCGACATCGCGGGCGGCCGGGCCGCCGGCTTCCGCACCGTCCAGGTCCGCACCGGCAAGTACGAGGACCAGCGGGCGGAGGGGCTGACGGGGCAGGCCTCCGCCGAGCTGGGCTCCGTGACCGAGCTGCCGCGGCTCCTGCGGGAGTGGGGCGTTGCATGACCGTCTACTGGGTGGTCTGGGACGCCGGGGCCCACTGGGTCGTGGACCGGCTGGAGCGTGAGGGCGCGCTGCCGTCCGTGACCCGGATGCGGCAGCGCGGTGTCTTCGCCGCGGCACGGCCGGCCCGCCCCAACTGCCAGACCCCGCCGTCCCTGGCCACACTGTTCACCGGCACCTGGCCGGCCGAGCATCAGGTCACCGGATTCACCGTGCCGGGCGCCGGGGACGGCCTCGCCAGCCATGTCAGCGGATTCGCGCCGGGCTTCCCGGCCGCGCCGCCGGTGTGGGAGGCGATGTCCGAGAACGATCTGACGAGCGCGCTCGTCCACGCTCCCTGGGTCTTCGGCGCCGACGGCCGGGTCGGGCCGCACGTGGACAGCGCGGTGGAGGCCTACAGCGACCGGCTGACCCGGCCCGCACGGCTCGTCCTGGACCGCGGCCGGGAGACACACCGCTGGGACATCGGCCCGTACGAGGTGGCGGTCCGGGCCGAGGAGGGCCCGGACGCGTCGCAGCAGGTGCGGGTGACCGGGCACGAGGAGCAGCTGCTCCTCGTGCCCGGAGCGCCGTGGCGGCCGTTCGGGCTGGACCGCTACAACGGGACCTGGGTGCGGTGCGTCCGGGTGGACGGCCGGCTCGTGGTGGTGCACACGGGGATCTGGCGGACACGGACCGGCGGGCGCAACGCGAAGAGTCTGCACCGCCTCGCGCAGTGCCCCCCGTTCGCGGGCGAGGGCGTCGGGCCGCTCTACCGCCGGGCGGCGTTCGGGCCCCGGCTGGCCGAGGGCGGGGACGGCTCCGCCGAGGAGTTCTTCCTCTCCTCGGTGGAATGCGTCGCCCGTTCGTTCGGGGCCGCGGCCGATGCGGTGCTGGAGACGCACGACGCGGACCTGGTGGTCGTCTACCTGCCGATGACCGACGACGTGGGCCACGAGTTCCTGGGCTGGTGCGACGAGCGCAGCGCGGCGCACCGCCCCGACATCGCCGAGCGCATATGGTCGTACGTCCGGCGCTGCTACGTGTGGTCGGACGCCATCCTGGGGCAGGTGCTCGACGGGGCCCGCGAGGAGGACACCGTGGTCCTGGGGGCCGACCACGGCATGGTCGGCAGCAACCGTCTGGTGCACCTCAACGACCAGCTCGTGCGGGCGGGACTGGCCGCGTCCGCCGCCGGCGGCGGACTGGACGTGGACAGTTCCCAGGTCTTCTACCACCCGGCGAACAACGGCTCCCTGTGGGTCTCCGGGACCGCCGCCGGCGATCCCGTGCGGCTCCGCCACCTCATGGCGCGGGCGTGTGCGGTGCTCTCCTCGATCACCGACCCGGAGACGGGCGATCCGGTGGTGACCGCCTTCCTCGGCCCCGACGGCCGGCCGCTCACCGGCACACAGCCGGACAGCGAGGTGGTCTACGTGGCCCTCAGGGACGACTACCAGCCGAGCGCCGAGCTGCTGGGTGAGGGCCCGGTGGTCCGGCGGGCCCCCAAACCCGGGGCCCATGTGGTCAACACCGGTGACAGCAGGCTCCACGCGGTCCACGCGGCGGTCGGCCCGGGGATCGCGCCCGGTACCCCGGCGGAACCCGTCGACAACACCTTCCCGGCCGCACTGGTGCTCGGCGGGCTGGGCCTGGGGCCCTCCGCCGAAACCCTCTACCGCACCGTCCCGTTCGCACCGACACACGAGAGGTGAGGGCAATGCCGTCCCGCTTTCCCCATGTCCTGTCCCCCGACGAGCTGACGGCCCGCCGTCACTCCCAGGTGACCGCCTTCCTGGCCGACCGTGACCTGGATCCGGAGTGGCTGTCCGGGCTGATGCGTCAGCAGGTCGGCGACGGGCTGCTGCTGCTGACGAGTTCACCCGTGCACGGACTGGCCAACCCCACCAGTGACCTGGACTTCATCCGGATCCAGCGGGAGGCCATCGACGGCCCCCGGATATCCACCAAGATCTTCGAGCAGGGCCACCACCTGGAGGTCGTGTCCTTCAGCGAGGCCGAACTCGCCTCGAACCTCGGCGAACTGGACCGGCTCGCCGCCCTCCCGGCCGAGCGGACCGTGGCCGGCTTCCGCGCCTGGGACAAGAAGCGCGAGCCACGCCGTAAGCAGACGGAGCGCATCGTCAACGGCATCACGCTGGACGGCACGGCTCCGTATCTGGGGGCGCTGCCCTCCCTCAGCCGCATCTGGTGCCGGGCCGCCCTGCACACCGCGGTCGAGCAGGTCGTGCACACCACGCTGGCCGAGCGGGCCGGCGAGACACGCGGCCGGGTGGGCTACGCCTACAACGTGCTGCTGCACCTGATGGACGCGCTGCTCTCGCACCAGGGAGACGTCTACACCACCCGTAAGTGGTATGTGCTGCGCTGGACGAGGCTGATGGCCGAAGGCGGCCGGGACGACGACCACCTCCGCTCCGTCGCCCTGCGTCTGGAGGAGCTCCGCAAGGACGTCCACACCTTCCTCGGCCCGTCGATGGCCGGTGAGCCGCTGGCCGCACCGTTCACGGACATGGTCCTGGCCGCCGTACGCGCCACCGGGACGGGCGGTGGCGTCACGGTGGAGGTGGAGCCCACCGGCGGCGTGCACGGCTTCCTGCCCGGTGCCGCGATCGCCCTGGGAACGGGCGGCGGGGTGGTGCTCCCAGGGGACGGAGCCACGGACCTGCCGTTCACCGGCGCCCCGGTGGCTCTGGACGAGCCGGCAGGGCTCGGCGCGCACGCGGCCGCGACCCTGCTGAGGGCCCTGCGGGCGGGCGCGGCCCGGCTGCGGATCGGCTACCTCGGTGAGGAGGCCGGGCGATGACCGCACACACAGCAGCAGACAGGGGTGACTCGCAGATGACCGAGAACCGCGGCCGGGCGTCGCACACACGCGGTGCCGAGGAGCTCACCGCCTTCCCCTCAGTGCGGGCCGGGCACGTCATGGCGGGGCCGCAGGCCGTCGAGGCCTGGGTGCAGGCCGCCTGGCTGATGCTGGCGGAGGGACGGGCGTACGTCGAGGACCTCGAAGGGGGCACCGAGCAGCCGCAGATGCAGCAGGCCGCGAAGCTCCGCTTCCTGGAGCAGCTGCTCGACATCGACCAGCGTCTGGCGGGGCGGGCCCCCGTGGACGACGGGCACTGCCTGGCCCTGGCGCTGGAGTACGGGATGCGTGAGGTGGCCGACGCGAGCGGCCCCGAACTGGCCGCCGTCTTCGGCCTGCACGAGGAGTTCGGCGGCGGAGCGTGCGCCGTGGACGAGATCTACGTGCTGTGGGAGCGGCTGCTGGACGGCTTCCCGGGCGAGCTGCCCGACCGGCTGGTCGCCGAGGGGCAGCGGGACATGCTGCGGACCCTGCGGGTCTGGGCGGAGCTCGCCCGCGCGGCGGGCCTCGACATCGGGTTCCTCGCCCCGCTCATGAAAGCCGCTTAGGACCTTTCGTCCGGATCAGGCCGGGCTTGATCCGGACGAGAGGCCCCAGTCACCGGACATCCCGTGGTCCTCGGACCGCCCACACGAGAGCGAGGTACACATGCCCACGGTTCAGGCGGAGACGCTGATCCAGGACCGGACCCCGGAGCAGGTCTGGACGCTGGTCAAGGACGGTTCCCTGGTGACGTCCCGGGCCCGGCACGTGGTGTCCGTACGGCCCCTGGCCGCGCGGGAGCGGACGTTCCGCACGAGCGAGTGGACCGTGCTGCTCAACGGCAGCGAGGTGACCTGGACCCAGCGCGAGGCCACGGGCCCCGGGTTGCGGCTGTGGTTCGAACAGACCACGGGCGACCTGGAGAGCCTGTCGGGCGAGTGGTCGCTGGCCCCGGACACCGCCGGCACCCGGGTGTCTCTCGGTCTCACCTACGCCCTGGGGGTCGACGGCCTGGCACCGCTGCTCGACCCCATCTGGTCACAGTCCTTCCGCGCCCACGCCGACGAACTGCTGCGCGCCCTCACGGCCTGCGCCGCCCGACAGAGAGCGACCCGAGCATGAGTGTCTACCTGAACTTCCTCCACACGACCGTACGGTTCGACGTGGCCGAGGACGCGGAGGACGCCTTCGGTCCCGTCCGCCGCTTCTTCCGGCACCTCCTCGGACCGGCCCCGGCCTGCGAGGTCACCTTCTCGGTCGACGTACGCTCCTACGACCCGGACACGGACGTGGCCCCCGAGGTGTGGGAGCTGCCGCAGTCCGTCATCCGGCGCAGCAACGCCGCCGAGTTCAACTTCGACGCGCACCGCGTGGACTCCGACGGCCGGCACCGGTACGTCAACCGGGACACCCTGCTGGACGCCCCCGCCGACACCGCCAAGGACACCGCCTTCCTGGTGCGCGTCACGGAGCGGTCCACGGTGCAGGTCCTCGACTTCGTACGCGATCTCGTCATCCGGCACGAGGAGAGCCTGGGCACCGTGGTGCTGCACGCCTCCGGGCTGCACCGGGACGGCGACGCGGTGATCATCGCCGGGCCCAAGGGCGCGGGGAAGACCACCACGCTGCTCTCGGCCCTGCGCCGGCCGGGCTGGCGGTACTTCACGGGCGACAAGCTCTTCTGCACGGTCGAGGACGGGGAGGTGATCGTCCACCCGTGGCGCGACTACCCGTACGTGGGGGTCGGCACGATCCGCGCGGACCCGCGGCTGGAGCGGCTCGTCCGCGACGAGGTCGACCCGCTGGTCGACACGTACGACCCCGGGCACAAGATCCTCATCGACCCGGACGTCTTCGAGGCCTGGCTCGGCTCGGAGTTCACGGCCGGGCCGAAGCGGCTGGCCGCGCTGCTGCTGCCGGAGGTCGTCCCCGGGGAGCCGCTGACCGTACGCCACGTGACGGACGACAACGAGCGCTGGGCCCACCTGAACAAGATCGTGGACCGCCAGTCCGACACCACCTTCTTCACCTGGCAGACCTATCTCGTCCCCGACTACGCGGCGTTCTACCAGGGCCTGGCCGGGCTGCGCGCCCCCCTCGCCCCGGTCGACATGGTGCGGCTGCGCGGCACCCTCGACGTCGACCCGGACGCCGTCCTGGGCCGCACCGCGCCGAAGGAGGACGTGCGATGACTGCCGAGACCCGCCCTGGCCTCCGGATATCCGTGGTGGGCCTGGCCGGTGCGGGCAAGTCCACCTGCGCCTCGCTCATCGAGGAGTACGCGCTTGACAAGGGCCTGCCCCACGCCCGGATCAAGCTCGCCGCGCCCCTTTACGATCTCCAGGCACAGGTGTACCGGCGGGCCGGTGCTCCCCTCCGGGAGGGCGCTCAGGACCAGGTCCTGATGGAGGCGCTCGCCGGGGCGATGCGGCGGATCCGCCCCGACTCGCTCGCCGCGGACTTCGCCTCCCGGCTCTCCGGGGCCGACACCACCGGTCTGGTCGTCAACGACGATCTGCGCGACCCGCATGTGGACGCCCCGGCCCTGCGCGCACAGGGCTTCCGCGTCCTGCGCGTCACCTGCGACGAGGAGCTGCGCCAGGTCAGGCTGGCCGGCCGGGGGGACCCGTCCCGTGCCGACGGCTCGACCCGCGAGATCGACCTGATCACTCCGGACGCGGTGATCGACAACAGCGCGGACCTGGACACCTACAGGTCGGCCGTCCACGCGCTGCTGGGGAGCTGGCTGTGATCCTGAGCGGGCCGGAGATCCTGGCCGAGACGCGGGCCGGACGGATCCACATCGACGACTTCACCCCGGAGCGCCTGGAGCCGAACAGCTACGGCTTCCGGCTCGCCGAGGAGATCCTCTGGTATGAGCAGGACGTGATCGACTGCTTCGAGCCGCCGAAGCCCGCGCAGGCGACGATCGGCCCCGAGGGCATGATCCTCGAACCCGGGCGCCTCTATCTCGGCGGCACCATGGAGGCCATGGGCAGCCCGCACTACGCGGCCACCCTGTACGCCTGCCGGTCCACCTCGACCCTCGGCATCTGGATCCAGTTCTCCGCCCCGCTCGGGCACAGCGGGGCAATGTTCCCGTGGACGCTGGAGATGAAGGTCGCCCACCCGGTGCGGGTCTATGCCGGGATGGTCATCGGCAAGCTCGCCTTCTGGTCGATGCAGGGCGAACCCATCGGCTACGACGGCAAGTACACGGACTCCACCTCCGCCGTGGCCTCCCGTCTGAGTCTGGACTTCCATGTCACAGACTGAACTGTTCCGGGTCCTGGCCGCCATCGCCCTGCTGCTGGTGGCGGCGCACGCCATGGGACGGCTCTTCGCCCGCTTCCGGCAGCCTCCGGTGATCGGGGAGATCCTCGGTGGGCTGCTGCTGGGGCCGACGGTGCTGGGCCAGCTGCTGCCCCGGGCGGAGGCCTGGCTGTTCCCCTCCGAGGGCCCGGTGGCCTTCGGTCCGTCGCTGGTCTACCAGCTCGGGATGCTCCTGCTGATGTTCACGGCGGGCGCGGAGATGCGTACGGTCTTCTCCCGGCGGGACGGCCGGTCCGTCGCACTGATCGCGCTGGCCGGGATGGCGGTGCCCTTCGCGATCGGCCTGCTGGCCGTGCGGGCGATCGACATCGGGAGCCTCCTGGGGCCCGCGGACGACGTGACGGCGCTGACCCTGATCCTGACCTGCGCGATCGCCGTGACCAGCATCCCGGTGATCTCCCGGATCATGCTCGATCTCGGCATCATCCGGACCCGGTTCGCCCGGACCGTGCTGTCGGTCGCGGTGGTCGAGGACGTGATCCTGAACGTCATCATCTCCGTGGCGCTCGGCATGGTCGCGGGCAGCAAGGAGCCCGGCTTCGGTCTCGCCCACGCCCTGGGCGTCACCTCGGCCGGCGCGTCCGCCGCCTACCACTCGGTGGCGTCGGTGGCCTTCTTCGGGCTGATGGCGCTGGTGGCCGTGGTGATACGCCGGCGGCCGTGGGCAGGGACCGCGCCGAAACAGCCCGGCGGAGGTACGGCGGGCGGACGTCTGGACACGGTCGCCGTGCGGATGGCCGTACTCCTGGCGGTGTCGGCGAGTTGCGTGTTCCTGGGCGTCGCCCCCATGTTCGGCGCGTTCGTCGTGGGCCTGCTCTCCGGCCTGACGGCGCGGAGCCCGCAGAGCGACTCCCTGGGCCAGGTACGCGGGTTCGCCGCCGGCTTCTTCGTCCCCGTCTACTTCGCGACGGTTGGCCTCAAGCTGGACCTGGTGCACTCCTTCGACCTGTGGTTCACCGCGGGTTTCATCCTGCTGGCCTGTGCGGCGAAGGCCCTCAGCGCCTACGCCGGGGCCCGGCTCGCGAAACGGCCGAAGCCCGAATCGCTCGATCTCGCGGTCGCCCTGAACGCCCGGGGCGGGCCCGGCATCGTCCTGGCCACGGTCTCCTTCGACGCGGGCATCGTCAACGCCTCGTTCTTCACCACCCTGGTGCTCACCGCGATCGTCACCTCGCAGATCGCGGGCTGGTGGCTCGAACGGGCCGTCTCCCGTGGGGCGTTCGTCACGGACGAGGCGTTCGCACCTCGGCAGCAGGACGAGAGTGCCAGTGTGCTGGTGAAGGCCGAGGGCGGCTGACCCCCGCACCGGCGCCCGCCCCCCGGCTGTTTCCCCCCGCATACCAGTGAAGGAATGTCTCGCGTGAACGCCCCTCAAGGCCCCCGTCCGGTCGTCGCGATAGTCGACGCCTACTCCACCGCCAGCCATCTGGCACCGCTGTTCCGCGCCCAGGGATTCGACTGCGTGCACGTACAGAGCCTGGAGCGGCCGCCGGCCGCCTTCGCCTCATCCTTCCGGCCCGACGACTTCTCCGCGACCGTCGTGCACACCGGCGACACGGCCCGGACCCTGGCCGCCCTCGCGCCGTACGCCCCCGTAGCCCTGCTGCCCGGTGCGGAGATCGGGGTCGAGCTGGCCGACGTCCTCAGTGAGGCGCTGGGGCTGCGGACCAACGGCACCACGCTCAGCAACGCCCGCCGGGACAAGTTCCACATGGTGGAGACCGTCAAGGCCGCCGGGGTCCCGGCCGCCGACCAGATCCTGGCCACCGACCTGGACGCGCTGCTGGACTGGTACGGCGACACCGGGCGGACCGTCGTCCTCAAGCCGGTCCGCAGCGCGCTGAACGACGGGGTGTCCTTCTGCGGCACCCGCGACGCCGTAAGGGCGTCCTTCGAGGCGCTCGTCGGCGCCGAGAGCGCGCTCGGGCTGCGCAACGACGCCGTGGTCGCCCAGGAGTACCTCGTGGGGGCCGAGTACTACGTCAACACGGTCAGCCTGGACGGCGAGCACTACGTGTGCGACGTGTGGAAGACGCAGCACCTCGGCGTGAACGGCGTCCGCGACCTGCTCGGCGGGTCGTCCCTGATGGTGCGCCGCGGCCCGGAGCAGGATCTGCTGACGGAGTACGCCTTCTCGGTGCTGGACGCGCTCGGCATCCGCAACGGCCCGGCCCACACCGAGCTGAAGCTGACCCCCGAGGGCCCCCGGCTGGTCGAGACCGGCGCCCGGGTCTGCGGGGCCATGCTCCCGGTGCTGACCGGTGCGGCGATCGGCGAGAGCCAGCTCGAGTGGACGGTGCGGGCGTACACGGACCCCGAGGCGTTCGAGGCCCTCCGGCACACCGACTACGAGGTCGCCCGGCACGCCACCTGCGTCAACATGGTCGCGCCCGACGGGGGCAAGCTCCTCGACTACCCGAAGATGGCGGAGCTGCGGGCGCTGGAGAGCTTCCACGACGTCCTGTTGAAGGTACGGCCCGGCGAAGAGTTGTCCCGCACGGTGAACGACATCACCTACCCGATGCTCGTACACCTCCTGCACGAGGTGGAAGGCGTCGTCGTCCACGATTACATGACGGCGCGCTACCTCGACGGGGAGGGCTTCTACGATGTCGTCTGACCGCCGCCGCCTGGCCCAGGCCGCCGGCACGTTGCTGGTGCTGGGCTACTGCGTCATCAACTCCACCAAGTCGGTGTTCGAGGGCGCACTCGTCCAGGACCTCTCACCGGAGTTCATCGCCTTCAACTCCTTCGTGGTGGCGCAGGCCTTCTACTTCTTCACCCTGCGGGACAAGCGGGGCCTGTGGGCCGCTGTCAGGCGCAGTCTGCCGGACGTGGTGATGCTCAACGTCTCCACCGCGGTCTGCTGGATCGCGGTGCTGTACGCCTTCACCGTCCTGGAGCCGGCCATGGCCAACTCGGTGATCATCGGACTGGGGCCGGCCATCACCATCGCGCTCGGCTTCAAGCTCCGGCCCGGCACCCGGGCGCTCCCGCTCGAACTGGCCGCGGCCGGCGCGATGCTGGCCGCGATGGCGTACCTGCTGGTCATGGCGTCCGGCGGCGGGTCGGCCATCGGGGACGTACCAGCCGGGGAGCTGGCCTTCGGGGTCGTGATGTGCGTCCTGACCTCCGTCTCCCTGTCGGGCGTGACCTACTACACGAAGCGGCTCGGCGACGCGGGGATGTCCGTGCGGCAGATGATGGCCTCGCGGTTCGTGGCCCTGATCGTCTCGACCTTCGTCATCCTGCTGGTGCGCGACAGCGTCGGCGCGTACTCCCTCGACAACGTGGGCGCGATCCTCGCGATCAGCCTCGTCGGGGTGATCATCTCGCTGTACCTGCTCCAGCAGGGCATCGTACGGACCGAGCCGATCACGGTGTCGATGCTGTTCGGGACGAACCTGCTGATCACCTACGCCGTGCAGTTCGCCGACCCGAGGCTCCACCAGTCGCAGGGCACTCTCTACGGCCTCCTCGCGATCTCCCTCGCCATGTGCCTGGGCACCTGGGCGCGCTGGCGGGCCGACCGGCGGAAGGCGGACGAACCCGCGCCCGGCCCGTCGGCCCGGACGGAGGCCAGGACGTGACGGTCCTGGCCCACCTCAGCGACCTGCACCTGGACGGCACCGAGGAGACCGCCGACCGCGCCCGCCGGGCCGTCTCCCACCTCACCGGGCTGCCCGGCACGGTCGACGCCACGCTGGTCACCGGGGACATCACCGACCGGGGCAGGGCGGCGGAGTACCGGCAGGCGCGCGATGTCCTCGCCCCGCTGTACGAGCGCGGCCCCGTGCTGCTCTGCCCCGGCAACCACGACTCCCGCCCGGAGTACCGGCAGGTGCTGCTCGGCGGGAGCGGCACGGCTCCGGTCAACGAGGTCCGGGCCGTCGGACCGGACGGGGCCCGGGTCCTGATGTGCGACTCGTCGGTGCCCGGCCGGCCGGAGGGCCTACTGGAACCGGAGACGCTGGAGTGGCTGGACGACACGCTCGCCGCCGCCCCCGGCCGTCCGGCCTTCGTCGCCTTCCACCACCCGCCCGCGCCGCTCGGCCTGCCGTACATCGACCGCATCGGGCTGCACGGACCGGACGCCCTGGCGAAGGTCCTGGCACGTCACCCGCAGGTGGTCGCCGTGCTCTGCGGCCACGCGCACACGGCGGCGGCGACCACCTTCGCCGGCCGCCCGCTGCTCTGCGCCCCAGGCATCGTGTCGTCCGCGCTCATGCCCTGGGAACAGGGCCCGGACTCCTCCTGGAAGACCCACGCCGCGCCGCCCTCGCTCGTCTTCCACCTCTACGAGGAGGGAAGACTGACGAGCCATGTCCGCGTGGTGTGACCCCACACCGAGGGCATCGGCCACAGGACGCCCACCCGGAGCCCGCGCACGCCGGAGCGCGACGGTCCGGTCGAGCGGACCGTGAGTTCCCGGGTCGAGTACACGTCGACCGAGCCGGCCGGAAGGCCGCGGCACCCCACCGCGGGCGCCCCGCTCAGCGCGAGCGGCCCAGCCGTCGCCGCACGCGCCGGACCTGGCCGTTGTCGGCGACCGTGTCGAGGATCCTGCGTCCGGCGCCGGCCTCGTACGCCGGGCCCTCCAGCCGGAGCAGGGTGCCGCCGCGGACCACGGCGTACGCGACCGGCGCGTCCGCCTTCGGCAGGGTGACCGGGTGGCGTCCGTCGGGGAGCTTCAGACGGGCGGGGAGGCGCAGCAGCGCCGTCGGCCCGTCGGTCGCGGGGACCACTTCGGCGGTGACCGTCAGGGCGGACACGGTGACCTTGACGCGGGCCGGGTCTCCGGGGCCCGCCACCACGTACGGCAGCGGGAGCGACCGCCCGCCGCGCGCGGCGTTCGCGGCGGCGGCACCGGCCGTGTCGGGGCCGAACCTGCGCAGGCGCTGGTCCATGTCGAGGGCGAGCTGGCCGACACCGGTGGTCCAGTACGGGAGGGCGAGCCGGCCGCCGGCCAGCGCCGGGCCCGCGGCCGGACCGCCGCTCGGGACGCCCTTGCCGGTCACCCGGACCATCCGGTCGATGCCCAGCAGGTGGACGAACGCCCACACGTCGTAGATCCCGCGCTCGATCCGCCGTCCGCCGGCCAGTCCCTGCGGGTCGAGGCGGAGCCGTCCGGAGGCGAGGAGCCGGGACCTGCCCTTCCCCAGGGGCTGGAGCCGGACCTCCAGGTCGCCGTCCGGGTACCACCAGTCCTCCCGGTCGCGGTCCTTGACGACCAGCTCCGCGTACGCCATCCGGAGCGGGTCGCGGACCTCCCATCCGTCCTCCGTTCCCGGTACGCCGGTCAGCAGCTCCGGGTCGAGCCACCACTTCCCGTCGCGCTCGGTCAGGACCAGCGGCTCACCGTCGCCGCGCAGCAGTTCCAGCGTGACGTCGGCGACGAGGCAGCCGTCCTGCCAGTACGGTGCGCCGATCCCGCTGCGGGCCGTCACGGTGCGGACGTGCTCCGCGAACGCGACCGCCCCGGCGAAGTCGCCGCGTTCCAGCAGTTCGGCCCGTACCCCGCTCACGGCGGGCAGCCCACGCCGAACCGCGGCCGGGAACTCCTCCAGCGCCACCGCGCGGGCCGTGTCGAACCGCTGGCGCTGCTCGGCCGGGTCCTCACGCAGGATCTCGGGCTCGCGGGCCCTGGAGAGGACCTCGACGTGGTACAGCCGGTGGAGGAGACGGTTCTGCAAGGCGTCGACGTCGTCGGAAGGGCCGGTGCCGTCCTTGATCTGCCCGATGACGGTACGGAGATTGGGCCAGAACCCGTGCCGCGGATTGAACCGGTGGCGGGTGTTGTTCCCGCCGTCGTCCCGCTTCAACCAGTAGTAGCAGGGGTAGTCGGCCAGGACCGAGATCCGCTCCGCCTTCAGGTAGGCGGCGGTGACGAAGGCCAGGTCCTCCATGATCCAGGGGCCCTCGGGGAAGCGCAGCCCGTGCTGCTCGACGAAGGCCCGCCGGAACATCTTGTGCGGTGACATGCTCTGCATGAGCTCGTCGTTCTCGATCGTGCAGCTGTCCAGCGTGTGCCGGAACAGCCGCCGGGGCCGCACCATCGTGCTCGACATCTTGCCGATCACCACGTCGGCCCGGTTACGCGTCGCGTGCTCGTAGAGCCGCTCCAGGGCCTCGGGCCCGAGCTTGTCGTCGTGGTCGACGAACTGCACGTACTCGCCCTTGGCGTGCTTCATGCCGAGGTTGCGCGGAGCGCCCGGCCAGCCGGAGTTGGGCTGCGTGTGCACGTGGACGTGGCCGTGCCCGGCGGCCAGTTTCTCCAGCCGTGCCAAGGTGTCGTCCGTGGACCCGTCGTCCACGTAGATGACCTCGTACTCGTCGGCCGGAAGGCTCTGGCCGAGCAGCGACGGGGCGCACTCGTCGACGTATTTCCCGGTGTTGTACACGGGGACGATCACGCTGACCTTGACTCTCGGCATTCCACGGACCTTCACGTCGGCGGGCGTAGGGCATCCGAACCCTCCCTCCCCGGGCCGGACGACGAGGGGTGAAACCCTGATCCGGTCCCCGGAACCGTCCGGACGGCTCACGGACGGCTCACGCAAGCGGAATGGGGCCCGGCCCATGGGCCGGACCCCCCTCGCTTTCCCCCTCCGTCGGGCTTCCCGATCCCCCCGGACCCCTCCCCGGAAGTCCCGACGCAGAGTACGACCGGGGAGGGTGCGTAAAGGTTGCACGCCTTGACGATCTCTTTACCTTCGAGTCGTCGACCCGCTCTCAGCAGGCATGTTCCAGGTACCGGGCGGCGACTTCGGCGATCACTTCGGCGCCGTCACGGGCCCACAGCCCCTCGTTGAAGATCTCGACCTCGATCGGCCCGTCGAAGCCGGTCGCCTCGACCTGTCGGCGCATCGCGCGGAAGTCGACGCTCCCGTCGCCCAGTTGGCCCCGGCCCACCAGAACCCCCGCCGGAAGCGGAGTGATCCAGTCGGCCAGCTGGAAGGAGTGGATCCGGCCGCCCGCGCCCGCCCGGGCGATCTGCGCGGGCACCTGGTCGTCCCACCAGATGTGGTACGCGTCCACGACCACCCCCACCTGCTCGGCCGGGAAACGCTCGGCGAGGTCCAGGGCCTGGGACAGGGTGGAGACGACGCAGCGGTCCGAGGCGAACATCGGGTGGAGCGGCTCGATCGCGAGGCGGACGTTGCGCTCGGCGGCGTACGGGGCGAGCTCCGCCAGCGCGTCGGCGATGCGCTCCCGGGCGGCGTACAGGTCCTTCTCCCCGTCGGGGAGACCGCCGGAGACCAGGACGAGGGTGTCGCTGTTCACGCCCGCCGCCTCGTCGACCGCCGCACGGTTGTCGTCCAGGGCGCGGGCGCGTTCGGCGGGGTCGGTGGCGGTGAGGAAGCCGCCGCGGCAGAGGCTGGTGACGGTGAGGCCCGCGTCCCTCATCAGCTGCCCGGCACGCTCGACTCCGTACTCCTGCACCGGGGCGCGCCACAGGCCGACCTGGCCGATGCCCGCCTTGGCGCAGCCCTCGACGAGCTCCGGCAGGGAGAGCTGCCTGACCGTCTCCTGGTTGATGGAGAGACGGGACAGTTCGCTGGTCATCGGCTTCCTCCGTGGACGGTCAGCAGGGCGCGCACGCGGGCCTCGGCCAGCTCGGGGTCCGGGAACAGGCCGAGACGGTCGGCCAGTTCGTACGCCTTCGCCAGGTGCGGCAGCGAGCGGGCGGACTGCAGCCCTCCGACCATCGTGAAGTGGTCCTGGTGGCCCGCGAGCCAGGCGAGGAACACCACGCCGGTCTTGTAGAAGCGGGTCGGGGCCTTGAACAGATGGCGCGACAGCTCGACCGTGGGGTCCAGCAGCGCCCGGAAGCCCTCGGTGTCCCCGGTGTCCAGGACCCGCACCGCGTGGGCGGCCAGCGGGCCGAGCGGGTCGAAGATGCCGAGCAGGGCGTGGCTGAAGCCCCGGTCGTCGCCCGCGATCAGCTCGGGGTAGTTGAAGTCGTCGCCGGTGTAGCAGCGCACCCCGCTGGGGAGCCGGCGCCGTACGTCGATCTCGCGCTCGGCGTCCAGGAGCGAGATCTTGATGCCGTCGACCTTGTCCGGGTGCTCCGCGATGACCTTCAGGAAGGTGTCCGTGGCCGTGTCGAGGTCCGGGCTGCCCCAGTAGCCCTCCAGCGCCGGGTCGAACATGGGGCCGAGCCAGTGCAGGACGACCGGCTCCGTGGCCTGGCGCAGCAGGTGGGCATACGTCTCCAGGTAGTCCTCGGGGCCGTTCGCCGCGGCGGCGAGCGCGCGGGAGGCCATCAGGATGGCCTGGGCGCCGCTCTCCTCGACCAGGGCGAGCTGCTCCTCGTACGCCGCGCGCACCTCGGGCAGGGTGGCGGGGCCGGTGAGCTGGTCGGTGCCCACGCCGCAGGCGATCCTGCCGCCCACCGACTTCGCCTCGGCGGCCGAGCGGCGGATCAGCTCCGCCGCGCCGGCCCAGTCCAGGCCCATGCCGCGCTGCGCGGTGTCCATGGCCTCGGCGACTCCCAGGCCGTGCGACCAGAGGTGGCGGCGGAAGGCGAGGGTGGCGTCCCAGTCGACGGCGACGGGGTCGTCGGGGCTGATGTCGGCGTACGGGTCGGCGACGACGTGGGCGGCGGAGAAGACCGTACGGGAGGCGAGGGGCGCCCCGGACGGTGCCAGGTCGAGCGGGGTGGTCCGGGGCTCGTAGGGCCCCTGCGGGAGATGGATGGTCACAGGCTCAGCTCCGGCACGTCGAAGCGGCGGCCCTCGGCCGAGGACTTGAGGCCGAGCTCGGCGAGCTGGACGCCCCGGGCGCCGGCCATCAGGTCCCAGGTGTAGGGCTCGTCGAGGACGATGTGGCGCAGGAAGAGCTCCCACTGGGCCTTGAAGCCGTTGTCGAACTCACCGTTGTCGGGGACCTCCTGCCACTGGTCGCGGAAGGGCTCGGTGACCGGGAGGTCGGGGTTCCAGACCGGCTTGGGAGTGGCCGAGCGGTGCTGGACGCGGCAGTTGCGCAGGCCCGCGACGGCGGAGCCGTGGGTGCCGTCGACCTGGAACTCGACGAGCTCGTCGCGGTTGACGCGGACCGCCCAGGAGGAGTTGATCTGGGCGACGGCGCCGCCCGCCAGCTGGAAGGTGCCGTACGCGGCGTCGTCGGCGGTGGCGGCGTAGGGCTTGCCCTGCTCGTCCCAGCGCTGCGGGATGTGCGTCTGCACATGGGCCGAGACGCTGGTGACCTGGCCGAACAGCTCGTGCAGGACGTACTCCCAGTGCGGGAACATGTCGACGACGATGCCGCCGCCGTCCTCCGCGCGGTAGTTCCAGGAGGGGCGCTGGGCCTCCTGCCAGTCGCCTTCGAAGACCCAGTAGCCGAACTCGCCGCGCACGGAGAGGATCTCGCCGAAGAAGCCGCCGTCGATGAGGCGCTTCAGCTTGAGGAGGCCCGGGAGGAAGATCTTGTCCTGGACCACTCCGTGCTTGATGCCGGCGTCGCGGGCGAGGCGGGCCAGGTCGAGCGCGCCCTCGACGTCCGTCGCGGTGGGCTTCTCGGTGTAGATGTGCTTGCCCGCCGCGATCGCCTTCTTGATCGCCTCGACACGGGCCGAGGTGACCTGGGCGTCGAAGTAGATGTCGATCGACTCGTCGGCGAGCACCGCGTCCAGGTCCGTCGACCATTCGGTGAGGCCGTGCTGCTCGGCGAGCGCTTCGAGCGCGTGGGCGCGGCGGCCGACGAGCACCGGTTCCGGCCACAGCACCTCGCCGTCACCGAGGTCGAGGCCGCCCTGCTCGCGGATCGCGAGGATCGAGCGCACCAGGTGCTGCCGGTATCCCATGCGTCCCGTGACGCCGTTCATGGCGATGCGCACTGTCCTGCGTGTCACGAAAGTTCCTCCATACAGCCGTAGCAAGCGCTTTCTATGCGGTATGACGCTAGCCTGCCGACAGTGGCCTGGACAAGGGGGGCCGCTCCACAACTCCTCGAGGAGAGCGATGACAGTCACCCTGGCGGACGTAGCGGCCCGCGCCCGGGTGTCCCCGGCCACCGTGTCCCGTGTCCTGAACGGCAACTACCCGGTGGCCTCGTCCACCCGGGAGCGGGTCCTGCGTGCGGTGGACGATCTGGACTACGTACTGAACGGCCCGGCCAGCTCACTCGCCGCCGCCACGTCCGACCTGGTGGGCATCCTGGTCAACGACATCGCCGACCCGTTCTTCGGCATCATGGCCGGAGCCGCGCAGAGCGAGATCGGCGGCCCGGGCGACGGAACCGGCCGCGCGGGCGGCGAGAAGCTCGCCGTCGTGTGCAACACCGGTGGCTCCCCCGGGCGCGAACTCACCTACCTCACCCTGCTGCAACGGCAGCGCGCCGCGGCCGTCGTCCTGACCGGCGGCGCGCTGGAGGACCCGGCGCACCAGGCCGCGATGGCGGTGAAACTGGCCAAGCTCGCGGACGCGGGCACCCGGATCGTCTTCTGCGGCCGCCCCCCGCTGCCGGGCACCGACGCGGTGGCCGCCGCACTGACCTTCGACAACCGGGGCGGCGCCAGGCGCCTCACCGAGCATCTGATCGCCCTGGGCCACCGACGGATCGGCTACGTCGCCGGTCCCCTGGAGCGCACCACGACCCGGCACC
This sequence comes from Streptomyces sp. QL37, assembly GCF_002941025.1. Taxonomy (NCBI): domain Bacteria; kingdom Bacillati; phylum Actinomycetota; class Actinomycetes; order Kitasatosporales; family Streptomycetaceae; genus Streptomyces; species Streptomyces sp. QL37. Next base: position 3,007,659 of record NZ_PTJS01000001.1, read on the forward strand.
GGCTGGAGGGCCACCGCGAGGCCATGAAGGCCGCCGGGCTGTACGGGGACGAGGAGAGCGTCACCGTCCACGGCCCGTACGACCGGAGTTCCGGCTACGACGCCACCCTCGAACTCCTGCGCAGGGAACCGGACGTGACGGCCGTCGTCGCCGCCAACGACACCGTGGCACTCGGCGCCTGTGCGGCGGTCAGGGAGCGCGGGCTCCGCATCCCCGAGGACATCTCCGTGGCCGGCTTCGACGATCTGCCGTTCTCCGTCGACGCCGTGCCCGCCCTGACGACCGTACGCCTGCCGCTGTTCGAGGCGGGGGCGCGGGCGGGCCGGCTGGCGATGGGCAAGGAGACGCCTCCGGCGGGAGGTACGGCGACGATCGCCGCGGAGCTCATGGAACGCGGATCGACGGCGCCGCCGCGGACGGGGTGAGGAATCTCCCCCGTGAACACGGGTAGTGGTCAGACCGCGCCGATGAAAGGACACACCGTGAAGCTCGCTTTCTCGACCCTCGGAGTTCCGGGGATGCCCGTGGCGGACGTGGTGCGGCTCGCCGCCGGGAACGGCTACCAGGGGGTGGAGCTGCGCGCCCATCCCGAGGAGCCGGTCCACCCCGGCCTGACCTCGCTCGAACGGGCCGCCGTGGCGGAGGAGTTCAAGCGCGGAGGGGTCGAGATCCTCACCGTCGCCGGGTATGTGCGCGTGGCCGCCGAGGGCGAGGACGGACCGGTGATCGCCGCGCTCGCCGAGCTGGTGGAGCTGGCGCGCGACCTGGGCGCGGCCAACGTCCGGGTGTTCCCCGGCGGCGGGGACCAGGACCCCGCCCAGGCCGACGCGATCGCCGCGCGGCGCCTGGGAGCCGCCGCGCCGCACGCCGCCGACCTGGGCGTGCGCATCCTGCTGGAGACCCACGACTCGCACCGCGCCGGGGCGGACGTGGCCCGGGTCGTGGGCACCGTCGGGCACGGACAGATCGGCGCCATCTGGGACGTCATGCACACCTGGCTGGCCGGCGAGGAGCCCGTGGCCAGCCATGCGGTGCTGGCCCCGCACCTGGGGTACGTACAGGTGAAGGACATCGCCTCCGCCGAGGACACCGTGCCGCTCGCCCTCGGGGCGGGAACGCTGCCCCTGAAGGCGTGCCTGGACACGCTGGACCAGGACGGCTGGGTCTGCTGGGAGTACGAGAAGCGCTGGTACGCCGGGGCCGCCGATCTGCCGGAACTGCTGGCGGCGGGGCGCGAGCACATCCTGCGGCTCGGCGCGCCGAAGCAGTAGGTCAGGCCCGCGCCGCCCCGGTCACCGGCAGCGGGGGCGCGGGGGCGCGGCGGGGCCTCGCCAGGGAGGTCAGGGCCACTCCCCCGACCAGCAGCGCCGCCGCGCACCACCGCAGGGGGCTGACCGTCTCGCCGAGGAGGAGCGCGGCCGAGGACATCCCGAAGACGGGCACGAGCAGGGTGAACGGGGCCACGGACGAGGCCGGGTGGTGGCGGAGCAGGAAGCCCCAGGCGGCGAAGCCGAAGACGGTGGAGATCCAGGCGACGTAGACGACGGTGCCGACGCCGCTCCAGTCGAGCGCGGCGAGGGCCTCGGCGTCACGGTCCCAGCCCTCGAAGAGCAGGGACAGGGCGAGGAGCGGCAGTACGGGCACCGTCGACACCCAGACCATGAAGTTGAGGGAGTCGGACGGCGCCGCCCTGCGGGTGATCACGTTGGAGACACCCCAGCAGAGCGCCGCCAGGATCACCAGCACGAAGGCGAGCACGGGGCCGGACGCCCCCTCGTCGACGGCGGCCACACCGATGCCGGCGAGCGCGACGCCCATGCCCAGGACGCGTGTCCTGCCGGGCCGTTCGGCCAGGACCAGGGCCGCGAACAGCGCGGTGAAGACGGCCTGGACCTGGAGGACGAGGGAGGAGAGCCCGGCGGGCATCCCACGGTCCATCCCGATGAAGAGCAGCCCGAATTTGGCCACCCCCAGGGCGAGGCCCACCCCGACGATGTACTTCCACGCCACCGTGGGCCTGCCCACGAGGAACACGGCGGGCAGCGCGGCGACGAGGAAGCGCAGGGCGGAGAAGAGCAGGGGCGGGAAGTGGGCGAGGCCCAGCTCGACGACGACGAAGTTCACACCCCAGACGGCGGCGACCAGCGCGGCCAGGGCGATGTGGAGGGGACGCATGGACCGAGCATCCGACGCCGGGACCATGTAGCACCAGCGCGGATTTCTTCATGGTTGGATTGAGGACCGCTAACGCTTCCCGCTCGTCCGGAGGTCCCGGTGCTCGACCTGTCCCGGCTGCGCGCCCTGCACGCCGTCTCCGTCCACGGCTCGGTCGCGGGGGCCGCCGCCGCTCTCGGCTACACCGCGTCGGCGGTCTCCCAGCAGATCACCAAGCTGGAGCGGGAGACCCGTACGACCCTGCTCGAACGGCGCGGGCGCGGGGTGGCGCTCACCGAGGACGCGCTTCATCTCGCCTCCACCGCCCAGCAGTTGCTGGCGATCGTGGAGCAGGCGGAGACGACGCTGGAGCAGCGCAGGGGACAGCCGACGGGACGGCTCTCCATCGCCGCGTTCGCCTCGGCGGCGCGCGGGCTGCTGCCCGGGGTGCTGGCGGAGCTGGCACGGGAGTACCCGGCACTGGACGCGCGGCTCACCGAGGTCGACCCGCATCTCTCGGTCGACCTGGTGGCGAAGGGCGTGGTCGATCTGGCGGTCGCCCACGACTGGGACATCAGCCCGCTGCCCGCGCCGGAGGGTGTGGCGCAGGCGGTGCTCGGGGACGACCGGTGCGACCTGCTGGTGCCGGAGGGCCACCCGCTGGCCGGCCGGGAGGCGGTGCGGCGGGAGGAGCTGGCCAGGGAGCGGTGGGTGTGCCAGCCACCCGGCACGGTGTGCCACGACTGGCTCGTACGGACCCTGCGGGCGGCGGGGTACGAGCCGGACATCAGGCACCGGGCGGAGGAGAACCACACCCAGCTGGCCCTGGTGGCGGCCGGGCTCGGCGTGGCGATGATCCCCCGGCTGGGGCGGGGGCCACTGCCGGCGGGTGTGGTCGCCGTGCGGCTGGACCCCGTACCGGTCAGGCGGCTGTACGCACTGTGGCGCACGGAGGCGGCGCGGCGGCCCGCGATCATCGCGGCGGTGTCGGTGCTGCAGGCGGCGTCCGAAGCGTTCCAGGAAGAGGGGTAGGGCGGGGCGGGGTGCCTGACGGTCCGCACCGGGGTGCGCAACGGTCATTGCGCAATTTTTATTGCGCATATTTTCTTTTCTACCTACGCTCGGAGCATGGCCAAGGAGAAGAAGACGCCGAGCATCACCGATCTCGACGCGTTGAAGGTCTTCGCCCATCCCCTGCGGATCGCCCTCTACCGGCACCTGAGGACGGCGGAGGCCGCCACGGCCTCCCAGCTCGCGGAGCAGGTGGACGAGGCGGTGGCGCTGGTCAGCTACCACCTGCGCAGGATGGCGGCCCACGGCTTCCTCGTCGAGGCGCCGGAGCTGAGCACGGACGGCCGCGAGCGCTGGTGGAAGCTCGCTTCGGACCGGGGGTGGAGCTTCCGCAGCTCCGACTTCACAGGAGATCCCGAGGGCGCGGCGGTGGTCGGACAGGTGACACGCCACCTGCTCGCGACCCGTGCGGAGCGCTACTCCGCCTATCTCGACCAGCAGGCGGCCTGGCCCGAGGAGTGGACCGACGCCGCGTTCAGCTCCGAGTACACACCGCGGCTGACAGCGGCGGAACTGGCGGGGCTGGGCGAGGAGATCGCCGCGCTCGTCCAGCGTTACGGCGAACGCGGCCGTGCCGCCGAGGCCGCCGGCGACACCACGGGCCGTGAGCACGTCGCCCTGCATCTGTACGGCTTCCCCTACCGCTCCTCCGGCGGCACGGCATGACGGGGCCCGCCGCCACATCGGCCCCGGCCGGATCGCCGCCCGCCCACCGGGACCCGAACGTGCTGCGCTGGCTCGGCGCGCTCACGCTCTCGCTCCTGGGCGACAACGTGTACTTCCTGGCCCTCTCCTGGGCGGCGATCCACGTCGGCGGCCCCGCCGAGGCGGGGCTGGTCCTGGCCGCGGGATCCCTGCCGCGCGTCGTGCTCATGCTGGGGGGAGGCGTACTGGCCGACCGGCTGGGGCCGCGCCGGGTGATGATCGGCAGCGATCTGACGCGCTGCGCGGTGATCCTGGCCATGGCGGGCATCCTGGCCGTCTCGACCCCGGGCGTGTGGCTGCTGGTGCTGCTGGGTCTGGTCTTCGGGGCGGTGGACTCCCTGTTCCTGCCGTCGGTCGGCGCCCTGCCGCCGCGGATCACCGGGCCGGACCAACTGGCCCGCGTGCAGGGCCTCCGGGGTCTCGCCACCCGTGCGGCCACCATCGCGGGTTCGCCGCTGGGCGGCCTGGCCCTGGCGCTCGGGGGTCCGGCCTCCGCGTTCGCGGTCGCCGGCGCGATGTTCGCGGTGTCCGTGCCGCTGCTGATCGCCCTGAAGGTCGCACCCCTCCCGCGGACCGGCGGTGAGGAGACCGGGGCACGCGGTACCCCTTGGCACGACCTCGCCGACGGACTCCGGCACATCCGGCGTGACCAGGTCCTGGCTCCGCTGGTGCTCGTCATCGCGATAGGCGACCTCGGCTTCGCCGGCCCGCTGAACATCGGGCTCACCCTCCTGGCGGACGAGCACGGCTGGGGCGCCGCCGGGCTCGGCTGGATCGTGGGCGGCTTCGGTCTTGGAGCAGCCGTCGCCTCCCTCCTCCTGGCCACCCGCGGCCGCCTCCCGCGCGCGGGGCTCGTGCAACAGGGGTGCCTGGCCCTCGGGGCGGTCGCCATCGGCGCGCTCGCCTTCGCCCCCTCCCTCGGCGTCGCGGTCGGGGTCGGCGTCACCATCGGCCTGACCGCCGGGCTCAGCGGGGCCCTGTGTGCGGCCCTCCTGCAGACGGCCGCCGATCCCGCGTACCTCGGCCGGGTCACTTCGGTGGCGGCCCTGTCCTCGCTCGGCCTCGCTCCGCTGACGTATCCCCTCAGCGGAGCGGCCATCGCCGCCTGGGGGACGCAGCCGGTCTTCACCGTCAGCGCCGCGTTCGTGGCGCTCGGGGCTCTCGTCGGGCTCAGCACCCGGTCGTTGCGGTGCGCCGAGCTGCCGGGGCCGAGGGCGGGAGCGGCCGAGGCGGCGCCGTCGGGCCCGGCCGGGGACTGAGGACACCGCAGCCGCACCCGTCTCCGGACATCTCCACCCCTTGTCCCGCGTGTCATGCCCGTTCTCGGACCGCCCCCTTGACTGGTAGTTACTTTCCATATATCCGTACCTTCTTGGAAGTTTCTTTCAGCACCGGAAGGGGCTCACGTGCACTACCGCACCTCCAGACGCACCCTCCTCACCGCCACCGCGGCGACCGCCGCAGCCGCGACGGCCGGCGCCGCTCTCCCCGGCGCCGCGCAGGCAGCCACGACGGGCACCTCCACGGACAGCCGTCTCAAGCGGCTCATCGCCCGGATGAGCCTGGAGGAGAAGGTCGGCCAGCTCTTCGTGATGCGGGTGTACGGGCACTCCGCGACCGACCCCGACCAGGCGGACATCGACGCCAACCTCGCCGAGATCGGGGTCCGCGACGCCGCCGAGCTGATCTCCACGTACCACGTCGGCGGCATCATCTACTTCGCGTGGGCGCACAACACCCGCGACCCGCAGCAGATCGCCGCCCTCTCCAACGGCATCCAGCGGGCCGGGCTCTCCGGCCCCACCCCCCTGCCGCTCCTCGTCTCCACCGACCAGGAGCACGGCATCGTGTGCCGCGTAGGCGAGCCCGCGACGCTGCTGCCGGGTGCGATGGCGCTGGGCGCGGGCGGTTCGCGCTCCGACGCGCGCGCGGCGGGCAGGATCGCGGGGACCGAACTGGCGGCGCTGGGCATCAACCAGAACTACGCGCCGGACGCGGACGTCAACGTCAACCCGGCCAACCCCGTCATCGGCGTACGCTCCTTCGGCTCCGACCCGGAGTCGGTCGCCGGGATGGTCACCGCGCAGGTGAAGGGGTATCAGAGCGCCGGGATCGCCTCCACGGCCAAGCACTTCCCGGGCCACGGGGACACCAGCACCGACAGCCACACCGGTCTGCCCGTCATCTCGCACACCCGCGAGCAGTGGGCCGAGCTCGACGCCCCGCCGTTCCGGGCGGCCGTCGCCGCCGGCATCGACTCGATCATGACGGCCCACATCGTGGTGCCCGCCCTGGACCCGTCGGAGGACCCGGCGACCCTGTCCCGCCCCATCCTCACCGGCATCCTGCGCGAGGAGCTCGGCTACGACGGAGTCGTGGTCACCGACGCGCTGGGGATGGAGGGCGTCCGCACGAAGTACGGCGACGAGCGCGTCCCCGTCCTCGCGCTCCTGGCCGGCGTCGACCAGCTGCTCAACCCGCCGCACCTCGACATCGCCTGGAACGCGGTCCTGAACGCGGTGAAGAGCGGCGAGATCAGCGAGGCCCGCATCGAGGAATCGATCCTGCGCATCCTGCGGCTGAAGACGCGGCTCGGCCTGTTCCGCGACCCGTACGTCACCCGGCGGGGCGTCGACCGCACGGTCGGCATCCCTTCGCACCTCGCCGCCGCCGACCGGATCGCCGAGCGGACGACGACACTGCTGGCCAACACCGGTTCGCTGCTGCCCCTCTCCCGCCGGTCCCACAGGAACCTCCTGGTGGTCGGGGCCGATCCGGCCTCCCCCTCCGGCACGACCGGCCCTCCGACGACGACGCTCGCCGGGGCCTTCGAGGAGCTGGGGTACGCGGCGACGGCGCTGTCGACGGGCACGGCCCCGACCCAGGCGAAGATCGCCGAGGCGGTGGCCGCCGCCCAGGGCAAGGACGCGGTGATCGTGGGCACGTACAACGTCACGGCGACCAGCACCCAGCGCACCCTGGTCAGCGCCCTCGCGGCGACCGGCGTCCCGGTGATCACCCTCGCGATCCGCAATCCGTACGACATCGCCCACCTGGCCGGTACGGGCTACGCCGCGAGCCTCGCCGCGTACTCCTGGACGGACGTCGAGCTGCGGGCCGCCGCTCGTGTGATCGCGGGGCGGGCCAGGCCGGAGGGCAGGCTGCCGGTGCCCGTGCAACGGGCGGACGCCCCCGCGCAGGCGCTGTACCCCGTCGGCTACGGGCTGTCGTACCGGAGCTGAGCCGCACCCTCGCCGCAACCACTCCAACGAGCTAAAAACACCCCGTGCACCTGGCGTGTGCCCGCTTCGGCGGGTCACGCTGGGTGCACGTCCGTGTGGACGCACCGGGGGGTCGTTCCATGGGGAAGTGCCGAGTCGCGCGGGCGTCGCGCGCCCTCCTGCCCGTCGTCGTGGTGCTCTGCCTGAGCACCTGCCGGCAGCCTGTGGACAGCGCGCCGGAGGCGCCCGCCGACGTGTCCCGGAACAGCGCGGCGCCCTCGGGCCACGGGTCGGAGTTCCTGGGTCCCGCCGAATGCGCCTCGCGGGGACAGGTGTTCCGCGAGGTGCCGTGCGGCAGCGAGAGGGCGGGGTCCCGGGTGCTGGCCCGCCACACCGGCGTGCCGTCGGACGGGCCGGCCTGCCCGCCGCCGACCGACTTCGTCCTGCACATCTCCCCCGGCGGCGCCGCCCCGTCGGCAAGCCCCGCAGCCGCGCCCCGCGGGTACGCGTGCATGCGCAACCTGGAGTCCCCGCACCCCGGCGATCCCGGGCAGGGCGGCGGCCCGCTGACGGTCGTCGGGGACTGTGTCCACGGTTTCCGGGAGGGCGAGGTCAGGGAGACCGCCTGCGACGGATCGGGCGAGCGCCCGCCGGAGTTCGAGATCGGCTCGGCGGTGGCGCGACGCGGGCTCTGCCCCGGCACCACGGATCTGTATGTGCGGTTGGGCGGGGACATGCCGGTGGGCTGCGCCCACCGGATGTGAACATCCGGCGGGCCCAGCCCACTTCGGCGCGGAGCGGCCCTACGGCCGCAGTGTGCCCCGGTCCCGCTGGAGTTCGGCGTCACGCACGTCCAGGCGCGCGTCGAACTTCGCGAGGGGCTTCGCCTTCGCCGGATCGGCCTCGACGGCCGCGGGCGCGACCCCGGCCCAGCGCAGGATGGCGGCGGTGGCCCTGGCCTTCTCGTCGGCGACGAGGCCGGCGACCTTGGAGCCGTGGTTGCCGCCCGGCACCGTGTAGACGTAGCTGTCACGGGCGCCGCGGCCCAGGCGGAAGGGCTCGGCTCCCCACGGGTCGTTCTCGCCGTAGACGTACAGCATGTTCCTGGCGTTGTTCCGTACCCAGCTGTCCACGTCACGCATGGCCGAGGGCTGGAACTTCATCGGGATGGAGCGCGGCACGAAGTTGCGCGGCGGCTGGTAGCCGTAGCGGCTCAGGTTCCCCAGCCAGGGCTGCTTGATGTCGGGCGAACCGAGCTGCGTACCCGCCTGGTAGTAGTAGGGCGTGTACGTCTCCAGGCCCTGGTCGGCGTAGGCGGAGAAGCCCGAGATGCCGTCGATGGAGTCCCAGATCTCCTGGTCGGTGGCGTTCGGGGCGTCGGCCGGGATGGAGTCGCAGTCGGCGAGCAGGCTGTACTGCCAGTACGCCCAGACGTAGTCCATGACCACGGCCTCGTACGCCTTGTCGAGCGTGCCCACGGTGTCGAAGGTCAGGCCGTTCTCGGCGGCGTACGCCTCGAACTTCTTCTCCAGCGGCTCGCGGCGGACGAGGGCCTCGCGCTGGACGCCGCTCAGCCGGTCCCTGCACTCCTTGGTGCCGACGCGGGCGAAGAACCGGTCGTACGCCGAATCCTCCTTGTTCACCACGTCGTTGGGCGCGACGTAGGCGACGACGCCGTCCATGTCCTTCGGGTAGAAGCGCTCGAAGTAGGTGGCGGTCATGCCGCCCTTGGAGCCGCCGGTGGTGAGCCAGTTCTCGGAGTAGATCTTCTTCAGCGCCTTGAAGACCCGGTGCTGGTCGCTGGCGGCCTGCCAGATGTCGAGCTTCGACCAGTCGGCGGGGGCCGGGCGGGACGGGGTGAAGAACCGGTACTCCAGGGAGACCTGGTTGCCGTCGATGATCTGCGTGGGCTCGCTGCGGCTGGGGTTGGTCGAGACGTTGTAGCCGCTGGTGAAGAAGACCGTGGGCCGGGTCGTGTCCTTGTGCAGCAGGGTGAGGCGCTGCTGGAACGTGCCCTTGGACGGATGCCTGTGGTCGACCGGCTGGGTGTAGTTCAGGACGAAGAAGCGGTAGCCGGGGTAGGGCTTCTCCTCGATCAGACTCATGCCCGGGATGGCCAGGATGCGGTCCTTGATGTCCTCGCTGCTGGTCTCGCTGCTGCTCTCGTTGCTGCTGAGGCCGCTGCTCTGCTTCGCGGCCGGTTCCGCGGCGGTGGCCGCACCGGCCGAGGCTCCGGTCGCACTCACTGTGCCTATGAGCACCGCGAGCGACAGAACGCCTCTGAGCGCCTTGCGCATGCACCCTCCCCTTGATTCACGACAGTCGCCGTGAACCTAGCGGTGGTAACACCCGTCACGCCAGACCCACTCGCGCGTCAACATCCGATCCACCCGGTGGAGCCGGAGGATCCCCCGATGGAACCAGAGGCACGGACGCAGCGGTTGAGCGCGTGCACCGTGACCGGCCCGGCCAGCTTGGTGAACCTGCCGCTGTCGACGACCGCCCGGCCGCCGCGCGGCTGGAGCGAGACCCGCATCGCCTGGCGTGCGCCCGGCTTCTTGGCGACGGTGACGGCGCACGCGTAGGCGCGGCTCTTGTGGACGCGCAGCGAACCGGTGGAGAACTTCACCGTCTTGACCAGCCGCCCGGAGCAGGTCGACGCGGCCTGCGCCGGGGCCTGCCCGACGGGACCCGTCACCAGGACCAGGGCCCCGAGGAGCGGCAGGAGGAGGAGCGACGCCGTCCTGCGCAGGCCGGTCGCCGCCCCCTGCCGCTCCGGCCCCGTCCGTCCCGATGACCTCAGCTGTCTCACCACACGGTCCACCCCATCCACCACTCGAACACATCGACCCCCGTCAGACACGCGTACGCATGGGTGTACGACGCGGGAGGACGGCGTTCAGTTGCGGAAGCGGTGTCATACGCCGGCCGGGGTGCCCTCCCCTATGCCCTCTCCTATGAAGGTGCGCCACAGCCGGGCGTACATGCCCTCCCTGGCCAGCAGCTCCGCGTGCGTGCCGTCCTCGGCGACCCTGCCCCGGTCCATCACCACGACCCGGTCGGCGCGCGCCGCCGTGGTCAGCCGGTGGGCCACCACCAGGGTGGTGCGCCGTCCGGCCAGCCGGTCGGTGGCCTGGTTGACCTGCGCCTCACTGGCCAGGTCGAGGGAGGCCGTCGCCTCGTCGAGCAGCAGGATGTCGGGGTCGACCAGTTCGGCGCGGGCCAGTGCGATCAGCTGGCGCTGGCCGGCCGAGAGATTGCGGCCCCGTTCGGCGACCTCGTGCAGATAGCCGTCCTCCAGGGTGGCGATCATGTCGTGCGCGCCGACGGCCCGCGCCGCCGCCTCCACCTGGGCGTCGGTGGCCTCCGGGAGCCCGTAGGCGATGGCGTCCCGGACCGTCCCCTCGAAGAGGTAGGCCTCCTGCGGCACGACCCCGAGCCGGTGCCGGTACGCGGTCCTGTCGAGCTGCCGCAGATCCGTGCCGTCCGCCGTGACCCGTCCGCTCGTCGGGTCGTAGAACCGGGCGACGAGCTTGACCAGCGTGGACTTGCCCGCCCCCGTCTCACCGACGAAGGCGACCGTCTGGCCCGCGGGGATCCGCAGGTCGATCCCGGTGAGGGCCTCCTCCTCGTCGGCGTAGGCGAACGAGACGTTCTCGAAGGCGATCTCGCCGCGCAGCGACGTCACGTCCACCGGCTCGTCGTGGTCGGCCGTGGAGGTCGGCTCGCGCAGGAGCTCCTGGATCCGGCCGAGGGAGACGGTGGCCTGCTGGTAGCCGTCGAAGACCTGGGACAGCTGCTGCACGGGCGCGAAGAACAGGTCGATGTAGAGGAGGTAGGCCACCAGCGCGCCCGTGGTCAGCGTGCCGTTGTCGACACGGCCGGCGCCGACGATCAGCACGGCGGCCGCCGCGACCGAGGCCAGCAGCTGGACGAACGGGAAGTAGACCGAGATCAGCCACTGGCCGCGCACCCTGGCCTGACGGTAGTGGTCGCTGCGCGCGGCGAACCGCTCGGCGCCGTCCCGCTCGCGCCGGAACGCCTGGACGATCCGCAGACCGGAGACGGACTCCTGGAGGTCGGCGTTGACGACGCTGACGCGCTCACGGGCGAGCTCGTACGCCTTGACGCTCTTGCGGCGGAAGAAGAACGTACCGACGATCAGCAGCGGCAGCGTCGCGAAGACGACCAGGGCCAGCTGGACGTCGAGGACGAGCAGCACGACCGTGATGCCGAAGAAGGTGACCATGGAGACGAAGGCGGTGACCAGGCCGGTCTGCAGGAAGGTGGAGAGCGCGTCCACATCCGTGGTCATCCGGGTCATGATCCGGCCGGTCAGCTCGCGCTCGTAGTAGTCGAGGCCGAGCCGCTGGAGCTGGGCGAAGATCTTGAGGCGCAGCGAGTACAGCACGCGTTCGCCGGTACGGCCCGTCATCCGGGTCTCACCGATCTGGGCCGTCCACTGCACGAGGACGGCCAGCAGACCGAGTCCGGCCGCCGCCCAGACCGCGCCGAGCGCCATCTTCGTGACGCCGTCGTCGATGCCGTGCCGGATCAGCACCGGCAGCAGCAGTCCCATGCCCGCGTCGACGGCGACCAAGGCCAGGCTCACCAGCAGCGGGGCCCCGAAGCCGTGCAGCAGCCTGCGCAGGCCGTACGACTTCTCCGGTCGCACCGCGCTCGCCTCGTCGATGCCGGGGGCGTCCGTGGCGGGCGGCAGCGCCTCGACCTGGGCGAGCAGCTCGGGGGTGGCGGGCATACCGGCGGCCGCGGCGTCGCGCCGCTCCTCCTTGCGGATCCACAGCCCGGGGGTGAGGCCGCGCTCGGCGTCGAACTCCGCGTCCAGCTCCTCCAGGAGCGCGCGGTCGTCCTCCGGTTCGGCGGTGACCGTCGGTCGGTGCCCGGGTGAGGTGCCGCCCATCTCGTCCGGGTCGGTGAGCAGCCGGCGGTAGAGCGCCGAGCGGCGTTCCAGTTCCGCGTGCGTGCCGATGTCGGCGAGCCGCCCCTGGTCGAGGACGGCGATGCGGTCGGCGAGGCCGAGCGTGGACCTGCGGTGAGCTATCAGCAGGGTCGTGCGGCCCTCCATGACCTGGGCCAGGACCTCGTGGATCTCGTGTTCGACCCGGGCGTCGACGGCGGAGGTGGCGTCGTCGAGGAGCAGTAGGCGGGGGTCGGTGAGGATGGCGCGGGCGAGCGCGACGCGCTGGCGCTGTCCGCCGGAGAGGGTGAGCCCGTGCTCACCGACCTTGGTGTCGTACCCGTCGGGCAGCTCGGAGATGAAGCCGTGCGCCTGGGCGGCGCGCGCGGCGCGTTCGATCTGCTCCTGGGTGGCGCCCGGGTATCCGTACGCGATGTTGGCGCCGACGGACTCGGAGAAGAGGAAGCTGTCCTCCGGTACGAGCCCGATGGCGGCCCGCAGCGAGTCCTGGGTCAGCTCACGGACGTCGTGGCCACCGACCAGGACGGCTCCGTGAGACACGTCGTAGAAGCGGGGCAGCAGGAGCGAGACGGTGGACTTGCCGCTGCCGGAGGCTCCGACGACGGCGACGGTCTCGCCCGGTTCGATGGTGAGGGAGAAGCCGTCCAGGACCGGCCGGTCGTCGGAGTAGCCGAAGCGGACGTCGTCGAACTCGACGCTCGCGGGGGCGTCGGCCGGAAGCGTCTTGGTGCCGTCCTCCATGGAGGGCTCGGTGTCGATGAGCTCCAGGACGCGCTCCACGCCGGCGCGGGCCTGCTGGCCGACGGTCAGCACCATGGCGAGCATCCGGACCGGGCCGACGAGCTGGGCGAGATAGGTGGAGAAGGCGACGAACGTGCCGAGCGTGATCTCGCCCCGGGTGGCGAGCCAGCCGCCGAGGGCCAGCATCGCGACCTGGCCGAGCGCGGGGACGGCCTGGAGCGCCGGGGTGTAGCGGGAGTTCAGCCGGATGGTGCGCAGACGGCCCGCGAAGAGCCTGCGGCTGACCTCGCGGAGCTTGCCGGTCTCCTGCTCCTCCTGGCCGAACCCCTTGACGACCCGGACGCCCGAGACGGCGCCGTCGACCACTCCGGCGACGGCGGCGGCCTGGCTCTGGGCGTACCAGGTGGCCGGGAAGAGGCGCGCCTTGGAGCGGCGGGCGATGAACCACAGCGCGGGGGCGACGGCGAGGGCGACGAGGGTCAGGGGCAGCGAGAGCCACGCCATGATCACCAGGGAGATGAGGAAGAGCAGGATGTTCCCGATGGTCATCGGGAGCATGAAGAGGAGGCTCTGGATCAGTTGCAGGTCGCTGGTGGCCCGCCCGACGACCTGCCCGGTGGAGAGCTCGTCCTGCCGCTTCCCGTCGAGCCGGGTGAGGGTGCCGTACATCTCGGTCCGCAGGTCGTGCTGGACGTCCAGGGCGAGCCGCCCGCCGTAGTAGCGGCGGACGAAGGTGGAGATGTAGACGAGGAGGGCCGCCCCGATGAGCAGGCCCGTCCACACGCCGAGGGAACGGGTGTGGCTGCCGACGACGTCGTCGATGATCACCTTGGTGATGAGGGGGACGACCGCCATCACGGCCATGCCCGCGAGCGACGAGCCCAGCGCCAGCACGACGTTGCGCCGGTAGCGCCAGGCGTATCCGCTCAGCCGCCGGCCCCACCCCTGTGTCCCGGGGTCCTGTGTCCCGGGGTCCTGCGTCTCCGCGCCCTGTTTCTCCGCGCCCACGCGTGCCTCCTGTGTCGCCCCGTCGCCCCGCCTGGGCCTACCGCAAGACTCCAACGCGGTCGGCCGAAGATTTCATCCTCCCGCAACAATTCTCGGCCGATGGGCGTATCCGGGGGCCGATGGTCCTAGGACTCGGGCGGCAGCGGCGGCGGGGCGCTCAGCGGGTGGCGGGCCCGATGTCCTTGTGGACGGCCTTGGAGACGGCCTGAATCGTGTCGATGCCGTCCTCCATCGTCTTGTTGTCCTGCGTGAGCACGGTGATCACGTAGTCGTGGCCCTTGCCGCTGAACGCGCCGACGCTGTGCACGCGCCAGCCGTGGGTGGACCGCTCCAGCCAGCCGTTCTTGAGCTGGACCGTCGCGTCGCCGGGGGCACCGGCCGGAACGCCCCAGCGCTGTTCCGGCACGACCTCGCGCATCCGGTCCAGGACGAAGGTCCGCGAGCTGTCGTCGAGGACCTTGTTCCTGGCCGTCACCAACGTCAGCAGACGCTGTTCGTCGTGAGCGGTGATCTGGGTCAGCCCCCATGCGCCCTTGGCGTCCAGTGCCGTACGGGTCATTCCCGCCGCCTTGAGGAATCCCTTGACCTTCGCGGGGCCGAGCTTGTCCCACAGCTCAGTGGTCGCGTCGTTGTCCGACTCGGTGATCATGGCTGTGGAGAGCTTGCTCTCGTGCGGGGTGAGCCGCCGGTCCGTCTTCTGCGCGTCCCAGAGCAGGGCGGCGAGGACCGTGACCTTGACCACGCTCGCCGAGTCCACCTGCTGGGCGGGCCGCAGTGTGCAGCTCGTGTGCGTCCGGTGGTCCTGCACCGCCAGGGCGGTGGTGGACCTGTGCCCCTTGAGGGCCGCGGTGATGTCCTTGGACATCTTCGCGGCGAGCCCGGCCCGGTCCGACTCGCAGGAGACGGCGGGTGCCGGAGCCGCGGCGGCGGGCGACGCGACGGCCGCCGGGGCGAGAGCGCCACCGATCAGGGCGGCGCCGAGCGCGGCGCGGGCGTACCGGGTCATCCTCTGGTGAGTCATACCGTCCTCCGCACTGTCTCGTCGGTCTCCCCTGCGGAGCACCCGGACATGATGCGCGGAACGGACAGAACGGGCTATGGCCTGGGACACAGGCGGGCGGGCGCGCCCCCGCTCCGGTCCCGCGCCGCAAGACCTCCGGGCGGGCCCCGGTGACCGACGCCACGCCGCTCTCCCCCTCCGGTCCCGGCGCCGGGACCGGAGGGGGCCGGGCTCAGAGGTGCGTCGGCTCGAACATCTTCAGCAGCGCGGGGAGCACGACGACCGCGGGCCCCGGGGCGGCCAGGGCCTTGCCGAGGTCGGCGGCCAGGGTCTCCGGCGTCGTACGGACCGCGGGGACGCCGAAGGACTCGGCGAGGGCGACGAAGTCCGGGCGGGAGAGTTCGGTCGCCGTGGCCTCGCCAAAGGCGCCCGTCATGTACTCCCGCAGGATGCCGTAGCCCCCGTCGTCGACGATCAGCCAGGTGACGGGCAGGTCGTACTGCCGCACGGTGGCGAGCTCGGCGATCGAGTACATCGCGCCGCCGTCGCCGGAGACCGCGAGCACCGGCTTCGTCGGGTCGGCGGCGGCGGCGCCGATCGCGGCGGGGAAGCCGTAGCCGAGGCCGCCCGCGCCCTGGGCCGAGTGCATCGTGTTCGGACGGCGGGCGTCGAAGGCGGACCAGGCCCAGTAGGCGAGGATCGTCATGTCCCAGAAGCTGGGCGAGGTGTCGGGCAGCGCCTCGCGGACCGAGGCCAGCACCTGCTGCTCCAGCGTGAGGTCCTGTGCCGCGATGCGCTCGTGGACCTTCTCCAGCAGCTCCCGGACGCGCTCCGGCGCGGTGTCGTCCTCGCGGGGCTCCACGGCGTCCAGGAGGTCGGCGAGGGCCTCGCGGGCATCGGAGTGGATACCGAGCGCGGGGTGGTTGGACTCCAGCTTCCCGGCGTCGGCCTCGATCTGGATGACCCGGCCGCGCGGGGCGAACGTGTGGTAGTTCGAGGAGAGCTCGCCCAGTCCGGAGCCGACGACCAGCAGCACGTCCGCGGACTCCAGGAAGTCCGTGGTGTGCCGGTCCTCCAGCCAGGACCGGAGCGAGAGCGGGTGCTCCCAGGGGAAGGCGCCCTTGCCTCCGAAGGTGGTGACGACCGGGGCGTTGATCTTCTCCGCGAGCGCGCGCAGCTTGCCGGAGGCGTCGGAGCGTACGACTCCGCCGCCCGCGATGACCGCCGGACGCTCGGCGTTCGAGAGCAGGTGGGCGGCCGCGAGCGTCAGCTCCGGTCGCGGATACAGCTCACGCGGGGTGGCGTCGAGCGCGCTGACGGCGGGCAGGACGGTCTCGGCGAGGAGCACGTCCTGCGGGATCTCGACCCAGACCGGGCCGTGCGGGGCGGTCAGCGCGGATTCCCAGGCCGCGGCGATCGCGGAGGGGACCTGTGAGGCCGTGCGCACGGTGTGCACGGACTTCACGATGTCGCGGAAGGACGCCTTCTGGTCGCGGAGTTCGTGCAGATAGCCGTGGCGGCCGCCACCGAGCCCGGCGGTGGGGATCTGGCTGGAGATCGCCAGCACGGGCGCCGACGCGGCCGACGCCTCCTGGAGCGCGGCCAGGGAGGTCAGGGCCCCCGGACCGGTGGAGAGGAGCAGGGGCGCCACCTCACCGGTGATCCGGCCGTAGGCGTCGGCGGCGAAGCCCGCGTTGTTCTCGACGCGCAGTCCGACGTACGAGAGCGAGGAGCGGCGCAGCGCGTCGAACATGCCGAGCGCGTGCTGGCCGGGCAGCCCGAAGACGGTGGTGGCGCCGAGGCCCTGGAGGGTCTCGACGACGAGGTCGCCGCCGTTGCGTCCGGGCGGAGGGTTCAGCGCCGCCTCGGCCTGCGCGGCGGTGAGCTGCGGCCGGTCGTCGTGGTCGTGACTCACTGGGTGCGGCCCTCCGCGATCTGGCGGGACATGATCGTCGTCAGCTCGTACGCCGTGTGCGAGGCGGCGACGGAGGTGATCTCGGCGTGATCGTACGCCGGGGCGACCTCGACCAGGTCCGCCGAGACGAGGTGGCAGGAGGAGAGCCCGCGGAGGATCTCCAGGAGCTCGCGCGAGGTGAGGCCGCCGGCCTCCGGGGTGCCGGTGCCGGGGGCGTGTGCCGGGTCGAGCACGTCGATGTCGATGGAGATGTAGAGCGGCCGGTCGCCGATGCGCTGCCGCAGCTGGTCGGCGATCTCGTCGACGCCGCGCCGCATGACGTCGGCGGAGGTGACGATGCCGAAGCCCATCTTGGCGTCGTCGGTGAGGTCCTGCTTGCCGTACAGCGGGCCGCGCGTGCCGACGTGGGAGAGCGCCTCGGTGTCGAGGATGCCCTCCTCGACGGCGCGGCGGAACGGGGTGCCGTGGGTGTACTCGGCGCCGAAGTAGGTGTCCCAGGTGTCCAGGTGGGCGTCGAAGTGGAGCAGGGCGACGGGGCCGTGCTTCTTGGCGACGGACCGCAGCAGGGGCAGCGCGATGGTGTGGTCGCCGCCGAGCGTCATCAGCCGGGCACCGGTGGAGAGCAGGTCGTCGGCGGCTGCCTCGACGGTCTCGACGGCCTCGTTGATGTTGAAGGGGTTGGCGGCGATGTCACCCGCGTCGGCGACCTGGGCGAGGGCGAAGGGGGAGGCGTCCTGCGCCGGGTTGTAGGGGCGCAGGAGGCGCGAGGCCTCCCGGATCGCGTTGCCGCCGAAGCGGGCGCCGGGGCGGTAGGAGACGCCGCTGTCGAAGGGCACGCCGACCACGGCGACGTCGGCGGAGCCGACCTCGTCGAGCCGGGGCAGCCGGGCGAACGTCGCGGGTCCGGCGTACCGCGGGACGCGGGAGGAGTCGACGGGTCCGCGCGGCGATTCGTTGCTGCTCATGGGTGCGGGTGCCTTTCGTTGTGCCATGCGCGCCTTGTGGGCGTTCATACGGTGTTCAGTCTGCCAGGGGCCCGTTCCGGCCCCCGCGTCGGTGACGGGCGGTCAGACGGTGACCGGGTCCGGGGTGGCCGCGTCGTCGGTCCCCCGCCCCGCCAGGCGCTCACGCCAGGCGGACAGCACGGCCGGGTCGGTCGGCTTCGTGGCGAGCGAGACGACGACGTACACCGCGAGGGACGCGATCAGCCCGTAGTAGACCGGCTCGTTGGCGAGGATTCCGTAGGCGGCCATCAGCCCGATCACCGCGACACCGCCGACGGCCACGGCCGCCAGCGCGCCCGCCGCGGTGCCCCGGCGCCAGAGCAGGCCCCCGAGGATCGGCACCAGCAGCCCGCCGACCAGCAGGTTGTAGGCGACGGTCAGCGCCTCGACGACGTCGTTGAGCGCGATGGCGATCACGATGACGGCGAGGCCCATGATGAGGATGAAGGCCCGGTTGCCCTTCACCTCGTCCCGCTCCTCGCCGCCTCCCTTGGCGACCACGCCCCGCAGTCGCGACCAGATGTCGTTGTTGGCCACGGTCGCGCAGGCGATCAGGGCGCCGGAGGAGGTGGACATCACCGCGGCGAGCGCGGCGGCCAGCACCAGTCACCGGACGCCGACCGGCAGTTCGTCCTTCACGATCGTCGCGAAGGCGGCGTCGGCGCTGGGCAGCTTCGGGTACATCACCTTGGCCGCCGTCCCGATGACGGCACCGGCGACGGCGTAGACCAGACAGTACGTACCGGCGACGGTGCCGCCCCAGCGTGCCGTGCGGTCGCTGCGCGCGGTGAACACGCGCTGCCAGATGTCCTGGCCGATCAGCATGCCGAAGGTGTAGATCAGGACGTACGTGAAGATCGTCTCGCCGCCTATGCCCAGCGGGTCGAAGTACTCCGTCGGCAGCTTCGCCTTCATCTCGCTGAAGCCGCCGGCCTTGACGACGGCGATCGGCAGGAGCAGCAGCAGGACGCCGATCGTCTTGACGACGAACTGCACCATGTCGGTGATCGTGATCGACCACATGCCGCCGAGCGTCGAGTACGCGACGACGATGGTGCCGCCGAGGATGATCGCGACGGTCCGGTTCACGTCGAACAGGACGTCGAAGATGGTGGCGTAGGCGATGGTCGAGGTGACCGCGAGCATCAGCGTGTACGCCCACATGACGACACCGGAGATGACCCCGGCCCGGCCGCCGTAGCGCAGGTCGAGCATCTCGGAGACGGTGTAGACCTTCAGCCGGGCGATGCGCGCGGAGAAGAAGACGGACAGGGCCAGCAGCCCGAGGCCGATCGTGAAGACCATCCAGGCGCCGGAGAGGCCGTACTGGTAGCCGAGGCCGACGCCGCCGATGGTCGAGGCACCGCCGAGGACGATCGCGGCCATGGTCCCGGAGTACATCCAGGGGCCGAGCCGTCGTCCGGCGACCAGGAACTCGCTCTTGGACTTGGCGCGGCGCATGCCCCACCAGCCCATGGCGAGCATGCCGGCCAGATAGACCACGATCACCGCGTAGTCGACAGCCATGGGCTTTCCTCCGTCTCGGTTCCGCTCAGGGGGTGTGGTGTTGAAGACGGTAGGTGGCCGGAAGCCGACGCTGAAGTGTACGTTTCCTCCATCCTCACGAAGCTGAATGGATGGACCATCCATGCCGGACTCCCCCGCCGGGCCGCCCGCCCCGCCCATCGCCCTCTCCGAACTGCTGGGCAGGGAGGAGCTCGGGCTGCGGCGGATCGCCGGTCCGGACCACGCGGATCTGCTGTGGGTGCACACCTCGGAGATGGCCGACCCGTATCCGTATCTGCTCGGTGGTGAGCTGCTGCTGAGCGCCGGGGTGCAGCTCACGGACGCGGACACCTATGTGGCCCGGCTGGTGCAGGCGGGGGCGGCGGCGCTCGGCTTCGGGGTGGCGCCGGTGCACGACACGGTGCCGGCCGCCCTGGTGGAGGCGTGCGACCGGCACGGGCTGCCGCTGCTGGAGGTTCCTCCCGAGACCCGCTTCGCCGCGATCGCCCAGGCGGTGTGGCGGCTCATGGCGGAGGCCCGGCACCGCGAGCTGCGCCGGGTGACCCGGGCGCAGCAGGCCCTGGCGACGGCGGCCGCCCGACCGGACCCGGTCCCCGCGGTGCTGCGCCAGCTCGCCGTGCAGCTGGAGGGCCGGGTCGCGCTGCTCACGGCGGACGGCGGTGTGCTGCACGCGGCGGGCGGGCGTCCGGCACCGGATGTGCAGACGGCACTGGCCCGGCTGGCCCGGGTGGTGGCACCCGCCGCGCCCTCACCGTCCACGGGCCCGGCCCCGGGCTCCCCGCCCGGCGCCGCGCCGCCCGCCGCCGCTCCCGGCCGGAAGCCGAACCCGTCGTCGGCGACCGACACCCGGGGCGGCACCCACCTCTTCGCGTACGCGCTCGGCGGCGGGCAGGGGCTGGCCCTCACCCTGGCGACGCCCCGGCGCGACTTCGGCGACCACACCGTCGCGGGCATCGCCGTCGTCCTGCTCTCCCTGCTCACCGCCCCGCACCAGGGCGCCGACGCCGCGGGCCGTTCGGCGGCGCTCGTACGGCTGCTGCTGGGCGCGGCCCCGCAGGACGTGGCCCCGCTGCTGGGCGACGGCGACTCCTGGACGGTGGTCCACGCCCGCCGCGCCGACGGCACCCCGGCCGGCCCGCTGAACGCCGGTGCACTCGGTGCCGCGCTGGGCTCCGCGCTCTCGGACGTGGACCGCGAGACCGTACGGGTCCTGCTCCCCGGCCGCCACGAGGCGGTGCCCCCGCAGCCCGGCTGGACCCTCGGCGTCTCCGGCCCCGCCCCGGTCACCGACCTGCCCGACGCCGACACCCAGGCGGCCCGCGCCCTGGGCCACGCCGAGGCGACCCGCGCCCCGCTGACCACGCACCGCCCCGGCACCGGAGGCCTGGCCGCCCTGATCCCGCCCGACCGCGCCGAGGCCCACGCCCGCGCCCTCCTGGCCCCCCTCACCGGGCCCCTGGCCGAGACGCTGCGCTGCTGGCTGAGCCTCCACGGCAGCTGGGACCGCACGGCGGTGGCCCTCAAGGTCCACCGCAACACGGTCCGCCAGCGCATCGCCCGGTGCGCGGCGCTGCTGGACGCGGACCTGGACGACATGGACGTACGCACGGAGCTGTGGTTCGCCCTGCGGGACCACGGGCCCGCGTCGGCGTGAGGCCTGCCCCCTGGGACGCACCCGGCCGCCCGTGCCTTATGTTCGGACCGACCACGACTGACGCTACGGACGACTGAGGCGACGGACGACGCATGGCACGGGATTACGACAGCCAGCTACTGGAGTCGGTGGGGGTACGCCGGCGCAGAATGCGCGACGCGCTGCTCTTCGGCGCACAACGAGCGCGACGCACGGCGGACGAGCGGCTCGGGAAGGTGTTCGCGGGAATCGCCCTCGCGGCCGTGATGTGCGCGGGGTGCGTCGGATGGTCCTTCCTCCAGCACACGTTGGACGAGCAGAAGGCCGAGCAGCAGAAACAGCAGCGCCAGGCCCAGCAGTACGACCGCGCCGGCCGGTAGGAGACGGCGACGTTCTCACCGAAATCCAGAGAAGTACCGGGTGATTCACCTGGATCGAGAACAGAAATGACAGTGAATTCCGGTACGCACCTTTATCCCCGAAAGCTCTCGAAGCCGTGATGATAGGTTCCCGTAAGTGGTGACCACAGCGATAACTTCCCGGACGGAACTGAGCCGGGTGACCCTGGTCGGCGAGCGGCGCCGGGCCGACATCGTCCTTCCTTCGGACACCCCGATCGGTCAATTGCTCCCGGATATCCTCCAGGTGCTCGACGACCGGGTCGCCTCACGCCCGCTGACACGGCAGTTGATGACGTCCGACGGTTCCGCACTGCCGCACGACAGCACACTGGCGTCCGCCGGGATAGCCGACGGCGCGGTGCTCCGGCTCGTCAGGACGCACTCCGCGCCTCCCGCCCCCGTGGTGCACGACGTCACCGACCAGGTGGCCGACGACCTCGATCTGCGGGCATGGCGCTGGCGGCCCGCCGCCCGCCGGGCCACCGGGGGTGTGGCCACCGTCGTCTTCGCCGTGATCGCCGCGCTGCTCGCCCGCCGCGAGTTCCCGCTCGACGCCCTGGCCGGCTCCCTCGCGACCGCCACGTTCGTCCTGCTGGCGGCCGGCGTACTCGTCGCGAAGGTGGGGCAGGGGAACCGCGGGCTGGCGACCGCGCTGCTGCTCCTCTCCGGCGCGATCGGCACCCTCACCGCCTGGACCGCCGCCGACGCCTACGACTGGCCGGGCACTCTGCGTCTCGCCGCTGTCGCGGGAGCGGTGATCCTCACGTCGCTGATGCTCGGTTACTTCTCGCCGCTCGGCCGCGGCGGGCTCATCGGCGCCGTGGCGACCGCCGCGCTCACCGTGGTGTGGGAGGGCGTCGCCGCCGTCCAGGGGGACCCGGCCCGGCTCGGTGCCGTCATGGCGGTCCTGTCCGTGGTCCTCCTCGGCCTGTTGCCCAGGCTGGCCCTGATGGCATCGGGACTGACCGCGCTCGACGACCGCCGCTCGGGCGGCGTCTCCGTCAGCCGCCACGAGGTGGGCAACGCGCTCGCGGCCACGCACCGCGGCCTCGCCCTCGCGACCCTGGCCACCGCGGTCTCCGCCGCCGGCGCCGGCTGGCTGATCACCCGGGCCGGGACACAGACGGTGTGGACCGTGGTGCTGACCTCGGTCGTCGCCGTGGTCCTCCTGTCGCGAGCACGTGCCTTCCCTCTGGTCGCGGAAGTGGTGGCGCTCTTCGCCGCCGCTGCCGTCCTCGTCGTGCGCCTGGTGATGCTGTGGATGCAGCACGGTGGGGGCGCCGGACCGATCGCGGTGCTGGTGGCGGCGGCGGTACTGCCCCTGCTCGTACTGGCGGTGCAGCCGCCGGACCATGTGCGGGTCCGGCTCCGGCGCACGGCCGACCTGATCGAATCCATCGGCATGGTGGGGCTCTTCCCGCTCGCCGTCGGCGTGTTCGGTGTGTTCGGACAGCTCCTCAACAAGTTCTGAGTCAACGCGCGGGCGCTCCGGCAGGGGCATCACGGCGGAGAAGAAGGGCAGAGATGCCGAACGCGGACAACTGGCAAGGCGATGTGCTGCGGGATCTGGGAGGCGCTGCCCAGCAGGGCGGACAGCGGCCCGCCGCTGCGGCGCACGAAGTCGGCGCCCCCTCACGGGGGCCGGACGTCCCCGCGCCCGGCAGCCCGGCGCGGGACGCCGGCCCCGGACCCGGTGCGCCCCGGCCGCCCGGGCAGCCCGCGCCGTACGCCCCCGGGGCCGCGCCGCACCGCCACACCCCCGACTCCCTGCCCGTGGTGGACGACGCCCTGACCGGGGCGGTACGCAAGCCGCGCCACGGGGAGCCCTTCGCGTCGCGTGCCGTGCACGCCTTGCGCCGTATCGTTTCCTCGTCGGCCGCGCGCGAGGTCGCCGAAATCACCCGCACCGCCGAGCGGCTCCAGCAGCCCGTGACGACCGGCCGGCAGATCGCCGTCACCTCCATCCGGGGCGGCGCGGGCAAGTCGACGGTCGCCGCACTGCTCGGCACCACGTACGCCCACTACAGGCAGGACCCGGTCCTCCTCGTCGAGGCCGATCCGGCGCTCGGCTCACTGCCGCTGCGGCTCGGCTCCCGGTCACTGCGCTGGACCACCGGCGACTTCGCGAACATCGTCGAACCGCAGATGTCCCTGCTCGACGTCACCGGATACCTCGTCCAGCTCCCCGACAACGCCTGGCTCCTGCCCGGCAGTCAGGGCCGGATCGGGGCGATGCTGGACACCAGGGCGTACGAACGCGTCATGGTCTCCCTGCGACGCTACTTCGGTGTGACCGTAGTCGACTGCGAGACGCTGCCCGCCGAGGTCGCCCGGGTCGCGCTCTCGGCCGCCCAGGCCCGGGTGCTGGCCGCCCCCGCGACCCTGGAGGGCGTCACGAGTACGTACAACGTGCTCGAGTGGATGAAGGGGCTGCCCCGCCATGTGATCGAGGGCACGGTCGTCGTACTCACCGAACAGATGCCCCGCGCGGGGATCGACCTCGGCAAGGCCGCGCAGAGACTGGAGTCCACCGGAGCGGGCGTCCAGGTCCTCCCGTACGACCGGCATCTGGCGGCCGGCGGTGCCATCCGCACCGAGCTGCTCGCCCGGTCGACGCGGCGAGCCGCCACCCGCCTCGCCGCGGACGTCTTCCAGCTCTCGCAGAGGCGTCGCTGACCCATGCCGAGCCCGAGCCCGACCGCGAGTGACGGACGATCATGAGTACCCGACTGATACACCGCCCGGCCAGGACGACCCGCCCTCCGGCCGCTCCCGAGGCGCGCACCATCGAGGCCCCGCCCAACCTCCCCGAGGGGAAGGCGGGCAACATCGCGATGTCGCTGCTGCCCGTCGCCGGGGTCATGTCCTCGGTCGTGATGATGACGGTCGTCCGCAACAGCCAGTTCGCCGGTCTCGGCGCGATCATCCTCCTCGTCACCATCGTCGGCTCCGTCGCGCTGCTCTTCTCCCAGCGCGGCAAGGCCCAGCGCACCCGCCGGGCCCAGCGCGAGGCCTACCTCGCCTATGTGGAGGACCTGCGGGAGGAGCTCTCGGGCGAGGAACGCGCACGCCGCGAGCGCGCCGATGTGCTCAACCCGCCGCCGCACGCCCTGTACGACATCGTGCGGGACCCGGCCCGCCTGTGGGAGCGGCGCCGTGTCGACGCCGACTTCCTCCGGGTGCGGCTCGGCACCGGCGAGATGCCCGTACGCGATCTGAGGATCGCCGATCAGGGCTCGTCGGTCCTCACCCCGCCCGACCTCTTCATGCTCAACGAGGCGTCGGCGCTGATGACCCGCTTCCGCACCGGCACCGAACTCCCTCTCACCGTCCCGCTCGACCGGGTGGGCAACATCAGCGTCATCGGCCCCCGCGAGGACTGCCTCCGGGTCGCCCGCGCACTCCTCGTACAGGCCGCGGCGACGCACGCCCCCGACGACGTGGCGATGGCGCTCGCGGTGCCCGGCGACCGGGTCGCGGACTGGGAGTGGGCCAAGTGGCTGCCTCATCTGCTGGACACCGAACAGCTCGACGGCCCGGTGGCCGCCCGCCGTATCGCCCCCTCCGCGTCCCAGCTCGCCCGGCGGCTCGGCCCGGAGCTCCGCCGCCGCGCCTCCTACGCCGCCGAGGTGCGCCGTGGCCTGGCCGGCAAGGACGCCCTGTCCATGACGGACCGCCTGCTCGTCGTCACCGACGGACACGGTGAGGACGCCGTCGACCTGCCGCGCCCCGATGACGCCGTCGGCCTGCGCGAGATGGGCGTGACCGTCCTGCACCTGCTCGAACAGCGGGTCCAGGAGCCGGGACACGTAGGTATCCGGATCACCGTCGACGGCTCCGACGTGGTCATCGACGACCTGAGGGAACAGGAGCCGGTCAGCGCCCACGGCACCGTGGACGAGGTCGGCATCCCGTTCGCGGAGGGCCTGGCCCGCATGCTGGCGCCGCTGCGCCTGTCCGCGGAGTCGCTCGTCGACGCGCCCCTGTCCGGCCCCGTCGACTTCGCGGGCCTGCTCGGCATCGACGACGTGGCACGGCTCGACCTCTCACGCCTCTGGGCCCCGCGCGGTGAACGCGCCTTCCTGCGCGTGCCCATCGGGATCAGCGACTCCCACGAACCGGTGCTCCTGGACCTGAAGGAGTCCTCCGAGCTCGGGATGGGCCCGCACGGCCTGTGCGTCGGCGCCACCGGGTCCGGGAAGTCGGAGCTGCTGCGCACCCTGGTCCTCGCCCTGGTGGCCACGCACCCGCCGGAGGACCTCGCCCTGGTTCTCGTCGACTACAAGGGCGGTGCGACCTTCGCGCCGTTCGCGAACCTGCCGCACGTCGCCGGCGTCATCACCAACCTGGAGAACCAGGCAGGCCTCGTCGAGCGCGTCCACGCCTCCCTCGCCGGTGAGGTGAAGCGCCGCCAGCAGGCGCTCAAGGACGCGGGCAACGTCGCCGACATCGGAGACTACGCCGCCCTGCGCGCCGCGAAGCGGCCCGACCTCGACCCGCTGCCCCACCTGTTCGTCGTCATCGACGAGTTCGGCGAACTCCTCACCGCGAAACCGGACTTCATCGATCTCTTCCTGTCCATCGGCCGCATCGGACGCTCCATCGGTGTGCACCTGCTGCTTTCGAGCCAGCGCATCGAGGGAGGCAAGCTCAAGGGCCTGGACACCTATCTCTCGTACCGGCTCGGTCTGCGCACCTTCTCCGCCGACGAGTCCCGTACGGTCCTGGACACCACGGACGCGTTCCACCTGCCGCCGCTGCCGGGCTTCGGCTACCTCAAGGTCGACACCAGCCATTACGCGCGCTTCAAGGCCAGCTATGTGTCGGGGGGCTACCGGGGACCCGTCCAGCGTGCCGACGAGGAGGAGGCCGGGCCGCTCGCCCTCGAGTACGAGGCGTTCAACACCCTCTCCGCACCGGACGATTCCGGCCCTCAGGAGCCTGCGTCGCGGCGCCGTGAGACCGGTCCCACCGAGCTGGGCGTCGTCGTGGAACAGCTGGAGGGCGCCGCCGGACCGGTGCGCAGCATCTGGCTGCCGCCGCTCCCGGCCGCGATCGCCCTGGACAAGGTCGCGGGCCCTCTGGACGCCGGCCCGCGCGGTATGCAGCTCGCCAAGCGCCGGGGTCCCCTCCAGGTGCCGCTGGGCCTGCTCGACGACCCGACGAAGCAGTGGCAGGGCCAGTGGTTCCTGGACCTCACCGTGGCGGGCGGCCACGCCGCCTTCATCGGGGGCCCGCAGTCCGGCAAGACGACGCTTCTGCGCACGCTCGTCCTCTCGCTGGCGCTGACCCACACCCCGCAGGAGGTCGGCGTCTACGGCCTCGACCTGGTCGGCGGCGGCCTCCAGGCGCTCTCCGGTCTGCCTCACGTCGGTGGCGTCGCGGGCCGCGCGGACCGCGAGCGCGCGGGACGCACGGTCGAGGAGGTGCGGAACATGCTCGCCACCCGCGAGGACCTCTTCCGCGAGTACGGCATCGACTCCGTCGAGCAGTTGCGCACCCTGCACGCGGCGGGCCGGCTGCCCCAGCTCGCCTCGGCCGAGATCGTGCTCGTCATCGACGGGTTCGGCGCGCTGCGGGACGACTTCGACGACCTCGACGACGCCGTCGTCGACATCCTCAAGCGCGGCGGCGGCTACGGGATCCATGTCGTCGCGGGCATGCTCCGCTGGAACGACGTGCGCATCGCCACCCAGTCGACCTTCGGCACCCGCCTCGAACTGCGACTGAACGACCCGAGCGAGTCCAGCATCGACCGCAAGCTCTCGGGGACCCTGTCCTCCGACGAGCCCGGCCGCGTCCTCACCGACGGAAAGCTCTTCGCCCAGGCGGCGTTGCCCCGGACGGACGGGCTCGCCGACACCGCCGACCTCGGAGCGGTCCTGGAGCGCGCGGCCCGTACGGTCCGCGCCACCTGGAGCGGAGAGGTCGCCCAGCCGGTCCGGGTCCTGCCGCAGATCCTGGAACCGCACCTGCTGCCGGGACCGGCCGCCGAACCCGCCCGGGTGCCGATCGGCGTAGACCAGACGGCGCTGGAGCCTGTCCTCCTGGACCTGTTCGAGCACGACCAGCACCTGCTGGTCATGGGTGACAGCGAGTGCGGGAAGACCAATCTCCTCAGGACCGTCGCCGCCGGCCTGATCGACCGTTACGGCGAGGACGAGCTGGTCTTCGCCGTCATGGACCCGCGGCGCAGTCTGCGCGGGGCCATCCCCGAGGAGTTCAGGGGCGGATACGCGTACAACGCCAAGCTGTGCGCCGGTCTCTCGGCCGGGATCGCCACCGAGCTGGAGAAGCGGCTGCCCGACGACAGCACACGCATAGAGGATCTGGAGCCCGGCAACTGGGGCAGCGGTCCGCGGATCGTGGTCCTCGTCGACGACTACGACGTGCTGACGACCGCCGGCCAGTCGCCGCTCTCGGCGTTCCTTCCGTACATCCCGTCCGCGGTGGACATCGGCCTCCACTTCGTCCTGACCCGCCGGGTCGCGGGCGCGTCCCGCGGGATGTACGAGCCGCTGGTGCAGGGACTGCGCGAGTCGGGGGCCTCGGCCGTCCTCATGGCGGGCGACCGCAGCGAGGGCCAGCTCTTCCCGGGCGTGTACGCCACCCAGCAGCCGGCGGGACGCGGTGTGCTGATCCGCAGGGGCTACGCGAACCGCCTGATCCAGACCGTCTACACGCCCGGCTGACACCCGGCACCCACGCAACGAAGGACCGAACGGACCACATGACCAAGGACGTCGTCGCTCTCACCACACGCATGCCCGACCCGTGGAGCGTGCTCGTGGGGCTGCTCTCCGGGGGTCCCGACAAGCTGGTGGACACGCACGGCGACGGGGCCGTCGTGCAGCTCTGCGACCGTGAGGGCCGCCCCCTGGTCTCCGTGGAGGCCCCGCTGCTCGTCCAGGTGGCCGGTGAGGCGGAACGTCTCCTCGGGGCCACGGCGCCGCCACTCCCGTTCTGGTGGACGGAGGCCCGCGCCACCACCGGTGTCACGGAGGCCGAGCAGATCGCGGGCACGTTCGCCGCCCGGCTCGCCCACCTGGCCGGCGGCTCCGCCTGGCCCCCGGAGGCCGCCCGTTCGCTGGCCGTGGTGCCCACCGACGGTGTGAGCGTCGCCCCCACGCCGGCAGCCGCGGTCCCCGCCGTCGACGTCCTCACGGAGAAGGTCGCCGTCGTCATCCAGGACCGTCCGGTGGTCGCTCTGACGGCCTGGCTCGCGGAGGCCTACCGGGCCGCCACGGAAGCCGGCCTCGGACTCCAGGTCGTCGCTCCGCCCGGCACGACGCTCTCCCCCGCCGTACGCCACCTCCTGGGCACGTGGCCCTCCCGCTGGATCGTCCAGGACGAACGGGACGGCTACTACGACGGGTTGTCCGGAGCCGTGCTGCGCTGGCAGGACGGAATCTTCGCGCCGGTCGAGGGGCCGGGTGCGACCGCCGACGAGCCGGACAATCTGGTCGCGGCGTCCTACGGGGAGGTGTCGGACACCGGCGAGCGGCAGCTGGCGGTGACGTTCCGCTCGGTCCACCCCGCCGACGACCGCCTGGTGCTCGGCGGCGGCCTGGAGTCGGTGTGGCGCGAGCTCACCGGTGCGCCCCCTGCCGGCTGGGGCACGGCGGAGCCCGCGAACCTCCCCTGGTCACCGCAGCGCCTCACGGACGTCGCCTTCGAACGGTCCCCCCGGCCGACCTGGGCCGTGGTCGTCGGCAGCCCCGACCGCCCCGGGCTCGCCACCGTGCGCGTCACCCGCACGACGGCGGGGGTGGAGGAGGAGGTGACGCTGGCGTTCGGTTACGGAGCCGACGAGGAGTTGCCGCTGGACGCGCTCCCCCGCGCCGCCGAGGTGCTCGCCACCCGCCACCGGCTCCAGTCGATGCTCGTACAACTCCGCAAAGCCCGCCGCGATCTCGCGGTGCCGCCCCGCTTCGAGGGGCCCGGCGTCCCGCTGGCCTTCGTGCTGGGCGCAGACGAGGTGCGCGAGATACCGGGCGACCGCGCCCGGCGTACTCCCCTGCCCGCGTCCCCCGTCCAGCTCGGCCCCAGGGCCCGTCCCGCGATGTACTACCCCCTTCAGGGCGATCCCTCGGACCTGTCGGGCTGGCAGGACTTCGAGCGGCTGACGCGGCATCTGAAGGGTGCGTGACGGCGTCTCCGCCGGAGTGTATTGGGATGGTCACAGTGACCTGATTGCTGATTGCATCAGCGATGTCCTGGTTGATAAAGATGGGACATACGTGCGATCGCTCAATCTGGCGGGGGAAAACTGATGAAGTTCGACATGGGGTCGTCGGTTCTGTCGAACCTGAATTCGCTGTCGCAGGGTTCGAGTACGGATCTCGGCACCCTGATCCGCCAGCTGATCCAGGCGGCGCAGCCGCTGGAGGGCAAGTTCAACGGTGCCGGCAAGGTGGCGTTCGACTCCTTCAAGTCGCACTCGGACGAGATCACCGCGGCGCTGAACGGATCGCTGGCCGCGCTGCTCGGTGGCCAGTCGGGGATGGACGCGGCGTTCGGCGAGGGCGACCAGGAGCAGGGCGAGAACGCCAAGTCGCAGATGGCGGCGGCGAACTTCGACGCGGCACGTTTCTCGGGCCGCTGACCGGCCCGTCTCCGCGGCGCGGAGACGCGGTACGTGGCTTGCGTAGTTTTTTCATGGGGATTCTTCACGGGGAGTGATGAGTTGTGGCCGCAGACAGCGACCGTCGTTCGTACGACACGGGTGCCTCGACGGAGGCACAGGGCAACATCCAGATCGTGATCGCACAGCTGGAGCAGGTGATCACGGCGCGGGACGCGCAGGTGAAGGCCGCGATGAACGACTTCGCGGCCGACGGGGTCGCCGACGAGTACCACGGCAAGGAACTGCGCTGGGCCAGCGCTTCGCAGGAGGTCAGGAACATCATCCGCCTGCTGAAGACGACGCTGGAGAAGAACGACGGCACCGCGCAGCAGACGCTCGCGCGAGCGAAGGCCGCAGTCGACAACATCGGCTGATCCACGGCACACCGGCGCCGGAAGGAACGTTCCTCCGGCGATCCGGGCAGTGACGCAGGTGCAGTAGCAGTACATCGGTACGCGGGGTGGGGGCGTTCATGACGGCGTGGGACATCAAGCCGCAGGGGGTGCAGGGCCAGTTGCAGGTCACCGGCACGCACGCGGGTGACCTGGAGAAGGCTCTGACGGCTCTGGTCACGACGATGTCGGAGGCGGCCACCGCTGCGGGGACCGCCGTGCCCGGCACGGATGCCGCACAACCGGTGCAGGGCCCGGTGCCGGTGGGGGCGGCCCCGTTGTCGACGCCCACGCTGGGGCCGGTGGCCTCGGCGCTGAGCCAGTACCTGGAGCTGCGCCAGGGCTACCTCAAGTCCATGTCGGAACGCATCCAGGCCGCCGTACTGGGGGCGGCGAAGGCCACCAACGAGTACACGGCGGGCGACCTGGACGCGGCGAAGCACGCGCAGGACGCGGCCAAGGCCGTGCGGCTGGACCTGCTGAAGGACGCACCCGGGGGGAACAAGTGAGCGACGACAAGCCGATCCCGCTGGAAGGCATCCCGGTCTTCACCGGAAATCTGGCGACCCTGGATGTGAAGGTCACCGAGCTGACCTCGGCCGGGTCGACGATCGCGACGGCGACCAGTGACATCCACAGCAGCTTCGGCGGCCTCCAGGCCTTCTACCAGGCGCCCGAGGCGGAACAGCTGTTCGCGACCACGAAGCCGGTCGAGACCAGCGGGCAGACGCTGAAGGCCGACCTCAAGACCATCGCCGGCGCTCTGAGCACCTACTCCGACGAGGTCCACCCGCTGGTCGAGAAGCTCAGGGAGATCAAGCGGGACGCCGGCGCGTTCCTCGTGAAGATCAACGCCGACGACAAGTGGCGCGAGGACGGCGACCTGGTCGAGGAGAACAACCGCCGCCGCGACGAGATCGCCGAGACCCTGGCCGCGTTCCAGGACGCGGAGATCACCTGCCACAACAAGATCACCGCCCTGGTCTGCGCCGTACCCCTCAAGAAGAGCGACGGCTCCGACAGCAAGCACCAGTACGGCTTCGACGCCGAAACCCTCAAGCACGCCGAGGGCCTCCCCTGGGGCGACCCGCTCGTCGAGTCCACCCCGGGCTGGCAGGTCTGGGAGCACGCCTGGGACTTCACCAAGGGTTTCTTCGTCGACGGGGTGTGGGGCACGGTCAAGGGCCTGGGCACCCTCGTGGGCTTCAGCGGCTGGGAGGCCGCCGGCCAGGCATGGAAGGGCCTGGCCCAGCTCGGAACCGGGCTGATAGTGACCGCCGTGGCAGGACCGGCCTACTGGATGGCGAAGGACGAGGACCTCCCCTCGTGGCTGCGTGACTCCCGTACGGCGATGAAGGAGACGGGCAAGGCGCTGGTGGCCTGGGACCAGTGGGGCGAGAACCCCTCCCGGGCCGCGGGGGCGGTCACCTTCAACGTCGTCACCACCGTCTTCACCGGCGGCGCCGGCGGCGCGGTCGCCGGCGGCGGCAAGGCGGCCCTGGCCGCCAAGGCCCTGTCCGCGGCGGGCAAGGTGGGCCGGTTCGTCGACCCGATGACGTACGTCTTCAAGGGCGCGGGCTTCGGCCTGACGAAGATCGGCGACGCGATGACCGGGCTCAAGGGCCTGGGCACCATCGAGATCCCGCCCCTGCCCGACAACGTCTTCACCCTCCCCGAGGGCGCCGTACGCCTGCCCGACGGCACGATCGACATCCCCGCGGGCGCGACACTCCCGGAGGGCGCGGTCCGGCTCGCGGACGGCACGGTCGAACTCCCGGAGGGAGTGATCGCCCTCCCGGAGGGCACGGTCAAGAACCCCTTCGACGAGGGCGCCGCCTACGCGGACCTCAAGGGCAACCTCTACGACGAGAACGGCAACCTCGTCCAGCGCGCCGAGGACGCCCGCACCGAACCCGGCAGGACCGACACGGACGCGAACAACCCGGACCATGCCCGCGTGGAGACCCCGGTCCGACAGCCGGTGCTGGTCGGGGCGGGGGCGCGGGTGGGCGACGACGCGGGCGGCGTCGCCCATGCCGGCGAAGGCGGCACTTTCGGCCCGTCCCACACAGTGAACAACGCGACCCACGGCTTCGACGCCAGTCCCGTGGGCCGCGAGGGCAACCACACTCCCGGCGGTGGAGCCCCGGGCGGCATGCCACGCAACGACCTCGACAACACCTCGCGAGGCTCCCGTCCCGGCGATCTGTCCCCGGTCGGACGACCTGACGGCCCATCCGCCGCGGGCGGCTCCCACCCGGACGGCACGGGGGGTGGCCACACGGATGGATCCGGTCATGCGGGCGGCACCGGTCATGCGGGCGGCACCGCCCCTCCTGGCCCCTCACCCTCGGCGCCTCTTGACGAGGCAACACGCGCAGCCCATCGCGCGGAGTACGAGGCCGCCCGTAATGTTCCAGCCAGTGACCGGACGCCCGCCGAAAGCATGGCGATCACCCGTGAACACGTCCGGCTGGCCAATGAAGACCCCGTCTGGCGTGCCGAGCACTACGACAAGTGGGGGCCCGGTTACAGGAACAGTGCGGCGGAACTGGTCGATGGTCAGCTCCTGCCGAAACTGGTCGAGAGGCCAGGCGGCGGCTGGATGGCCGAGTCCTCGATTCCGCACGCGCACCCAGGCGGGTTCCATCTCGACACCTTGGAACGGGACCCGTCCACGGTCCGGCCCGACGACCTCAAGCACCTGGACAAGGCCGCGGCCAAGCGCATGGCCGGCATGGAACTGACCAAGTGGGAGAAGCTCTTCGAGAAAGACCCAAGCTTCGCCAACGCATACGGGCTGGCCCACGCGCAGGAGAACTTCAACGTGCTCGGCGAGGGCGCGGCGAACAACAGTAAGCTCGGTGAAGCCCTTGGTGAGGAAGCTGCCCGCCGGCACATGCTCAGGCAGGTGGAGTTCGAAGGAGCTCGCGAGCTGACCGACCTCCCGGAGACCGCAAACGGCTCGAAGAGGTTCGACCAGCTCTGGCGGGACAAGGACGGCAACCTACTGATCGTCGAGGCCAAGAGCCCCAACGGGACCTTGGACTGGCGCCAGAGCAATGGCCATCCCAGCGGCGGCACTTTCATGGTCAAGCAGGGAAGCCTCGATTACGTTCGCACCATCGTGGCCGACATGAAGGATCGTGTACTCGAATCACCGGGTGAAGCCAAGTACATCCGGGAGATCGAGGATGCCATCAAGGACAAGACACTGCGTTACGTCCTCGTCCAGGCCTCTGAAAACACCGGTACGTATGCTGGAGCCGTACTCAAATATTTCAAGCTCTTCTGAGGAGAGACGCCTTGACTTCGCGCATCCCCCGCCATCCCTTCCCCGTAGAGAACGCGGAAGTAGCGCTCGCCTCGCTCAAGGAGAGCGCGGAGCGGTGGATCAGTGGTCTGGAGGCCGATTCGAGTGGCTTGGGTGAAGCCTTGGACACCACGCTCATGGTGGCGAAGGTGCGCTGCCTGACGGACCCGCAGGGGTCGATCTTTCCCACGTGGGATGCCTGGGTGGACACAATGCAGGTCGGTTCGGCCGTGTTCGCCGCCGCGACCGCTACCGAGGGGCAGGTACGGTGCCGGATCGCGCACAAGGACCGTACACTCCAGGCCACTGGCCCGCAGCAGTACGTGACACCGGGTACCTGGCTGACCGCCTTCTACCTGGCCGTAGTGTGCCGGGAGCGGGACAGGATCACGGCCCTGTGCCGGGTGCCACTGTCCCTGCTCAGGGACAACAATGCGCATTTCGACGAGTTCGAGTACGCCTGGATCGACGCGCTGCAAACCTACTGGCTCGGTGGTGACGGCCTCAGCGCGAAGCTGGTGGCCGCAGTCGACGGTACGGACCCGGCAGTCGCCACTCATCCGGAAGCTGCAGGCAAGCTGATGTATCCGCCGATGGAGATGTTTCACCGGATCGTTCGTGGGGACCACGCCGGCTTCGACCGGGCCCTCACCGCAGCTCTGGAGTGGCACAAGGAGTACTGGACGGAGGAGGGACGGGCAGCCCGTATCTCAGGTCTCGTCGCCCTTGCTCCGCTCGCCATGGCCTGTTTCGCCCGGAACGAGGGCATCCCGGTCGAGGTCGAATCCGAATACCTGCCCGCCACTCTCCTCGCCGGCAATTGGTGCGGCGAGTTCCCGACGTAGACGATTTCCCCTGGCCATTCAGCGGCACCGGGTGACCTGACACCCCAATAGACGATGGGCTCCACCGCCCTGCAATGCCGTTGAGTTGGCCTCCCTCTTTCATGACGGGCTGCCAGCTTCCTTGTCGAAGCCTTTCGGCTGGCCGGGCTGATGGCGGCCAGGCCGATGGCCAGACTGGCAGTCGCTCGCCGGTCAGGGCGAGCATGGGCATCCACATGAAAGCCCCCGCCGGCGAGCACGGCGACGCCGCAGAACGTGAGCCGGCCGCAGCGCCCTCCAGTGGCACAAGGAGTACTGGACCGAGGAAGGCCGCATGTACCGATCCCCGGGCCTCGTCGCCCTCGCCCCCGCGCCCCGCGCCATGGTCTGCATCGCCCACGACGCGGGCGTCCCCATCGAGATCGAGTCCGGTTACCCGGCCACCAGCGCTAGCTCTTGACCGGCCACTCCAGCGTTTCGCCGCTGAAGCCCTGGGTGAGCTCGACGGCCTCCGCCCTCTCGCCCCTGGTGATCAGGAACGCCGTGCAGATCTTCGCCGACTCCCCCACGTTCAGCTTCTTCTCGGAATCCGGGGCCGGGCAGTTCGGCCAGGTGGCGTCGCCCATGAGGACGAAGAGGGCCTTGGTGCGGTCCCCTCGGTCCGTCCTGATGACCAGGCTGTTGTCCATCTCGTCGATCTTCATGGCCGTCTTGCCGCTCTTGTGGGCGAGCGTGGACCACACGTACACGGGAACCCTGGGGCCGGGCAGCTCGGCTGTGTCCAGGCCGGAGTTGTCCAGGTCGGCCGCCGTCCCCATCTGCACCTTCGTGGGCGTGACCGTGTACTTGCTGTCCGCCGACGTCGTCAGCATGCTGTCCTGCAGCGGGCTGGGCTCCCCCAGGCGGAAGGACGTCTTGTCCTTCGTCGCGTCGGGGCTGGGACTGTTCCCGCCCTTGGCCGGGGCCGAGTCGTCACAGCCGGTCAGCACCACGGCCAGCGCCAGGGCCGCAGCTGCCGCCGGAACGGTCCGTATCCATGTGATCGCCATTGTCGTTCTCCCCGTTGTTGCCCGGCCGCGTGACAGCCGGGCAGTCCTCAGCGCAAACCAGCGATCATGCCAGAGCGGGACCGTCGGCCCGGCGGCGGGTCGGCCCCGGACGATGGCCCCCGGGCGACAGCTCAGCCCTTGTTGACCTTGATGACGACGGTCTTGCACAGCTTGTCGGCGAACGTCTGATTCTTCTCGTCCCACAGCGGCCACAGCCAGCCGAGGTAGCAGGCGAAGCTGTCCAGGAAATGCGCGAGCTTACGGAGGAACGCCATGCCGAACCCGAGTGGCCTGCCATCGGCTTCCCGGTGCAGGCTGATGCCGAGGACCTTCTTGCCGGTCGTCTGACCGGTCCTGCCCTCCAGGTAGAGCTGG
Organism: Streptomyces sp. QL37; assembly: GCF_002941025.1. NCBI lineage: Bacteria > Bacillati > Actinomycetota > Actinomycetes > Kitasatosporales > Streptomycetaceae > Streptomyces > Streptomyces sp. QL37. The sequence continues at coordinate 3,043,557 of NZ_PTJS01000001.1, forward strand.
TAGACGGCCATGGCGAGGGCGTAGACCACGCCGATCCCGAAGAAGATGCCTGGCTCGGCAGTCGCCGGGTCGTCGCTGCTCGCGAGGTCGATGAAGCCGAGTGCGTACATCGGGCCGGCGATGATCAGCACGTCCAGCAGGTACCCGCCCACGCGCTGCCCCCAGTGGGCCAGCGGCGGCAGCCCTGCCCCCGGCATGCCGGGCGGCGGGTACGCCCCGTACGGCTGCTGCGGGTAGCCGTACTGCGGGGGCACGCCCTGCGGCGCCTGCTGCGGGTAGCCGTACTGCGGGGGCGCGTCCTGCGGCGCCTGCTGGGGATAGCCGTACTGCGGGGGCACGCCCTGCGGCGCCTGCTGCGGGTAGCCGGGCTGGCCTTGCGGAGGCTGCTGGCCGTAAGGGTTGTTGGGATCGCCGAAGCTCATGGCGAAGCTCTCCAGTTCCGAGGTGGGGACGGAGCGACCTGAGCGGAGGGCTGTTCCACGCCGCGCGCGGTCGCCCCCGTACAGCCGCGGTTGTGCGCGCTCATCGTGTTCGTAGGACAGTCCGCTTGTCTAATCGGACCAGGCCCTGTCCGGCCGGGCGCAGGTCTGTCCTCCTCCTCACCGTCACCAAGGGGACGGCGAGGAGGGATCTTTACGCGACCCAGCAGTAGACGCCTTGGCCTTGGAGTCGGGCGCCGCGGACGAGCACGGCCAGATCGCTCAGGATCATTTCGGCGATCTCCATGTCGATGACCTCCCCGTCCTCCGCCCGCTGCAAGGACCATGCGGCGGCGGCATCCTCCAGCTCGGACCGTTCGGCCTCGGAGAGTGGTTGCCGACCGGCATCATTCCGGACCGCCCGCGACCGCGACCGGCCGGGCAGCTCCTGGCCCTTCGGCCGGCTTGAGAGCCATCCGCACCAGCGTTCCCGACTCACTGATCAGCAGTTCCGGCACATGGTCCTCGTAGAAGCGGATCTGCCCGATGACCCCCTCGGTGCTGGAGTGCCGCGCCAACTGCTCCAGAAGCGGGTCCAGGTCCAACAGGCACTCCGCGTGCACCTCCTGGCGGGCCATGAGAGCCCAGCCGCAGTCCGTCCGGTGCAGCTCACCCACCAGCAGGCCCCCGATGCGCCACGCCGTTCCACGCTCGGCGAGGAGGGGGAACGCGTCGTCCGGTCCGGCCGGTTCTTCCGCAGGAGCGCCTGGCGTCCCCTCCGCCGGCCCGGAGGCCGTGCCGAGATGCCATCTCAGCTCGTCCACGACCGCGCTCGGCACCGTGGCACGGAGATTCAGAGCGAGGTCGACTGCGTACATGTCACCCATCCCCGCAGCCTAGTCATCTGCGGTGGGCGGGGAAATCGAGGGGAATCCCCGACGGCGGTCTGCTAGTAATACGCGTTCCCGCCCCTCCGCAAGGACTTGGACGCCATGCCCCGTGCAGTCACGCTCATCCGCTCCACCGCCCTGTCCGACGTGGCCGAGTACGCCTACGCCGCCACCGCACCCGCCGACGCGCGGCTGATCTTCCTCGCCGGGGCGTGCCCGCTGAACGAGGACGGGTCCACGGCAGCCGTCGGCGACTACGCCGGCCAGGCGGCGAAGGCCCTCGAGAACATGAAGACCGCGCTCGCGGCGGCCGGGGCCGGCCTGGAGGACGTGGTCAGCACGCGCGTACTGGTGGCCTCCACGCGGCAGGAAGACCTGGTGACCGCCTGGAAGGTGGTCCGGGACGCGTTCGGCGACCACGACGTCCCGAGTACGTTGCTCGGCGTCACCGTGCTCGGCTACGCAGATCAACTCGTGGAGATCGAAGGTGTAGCCGCCGTACTCGACTCCTGACCCCGGTACGGGCCCACGGCCTCCGGGGTGTCATCGGGGAGTTACGGACAGCGAGCAGCCCTGTATGTCCGATATGGGTGTCCGTGACTTCCCGACGACCGGGTTGCAGTCAGCGCAGCGCGTGCGGGTTTCTCGTGGCTCTCGCTGCCGGGGAGAGGAAGGCGTGGTCCGCCGGCGCGTAGAGCTCGCGGGTGGCCGGGTCGGTGAACCAGCGGTAGCCGATGCTGCGCGCAGGCCCGGTGCGGCGGGTCGTATCGCCGGTGAGGGCTGTGCCGAGCGGAGTCTGCCGCGGCGTTCGCTCCTGGGCATAGGACCGAACGGGGGCGAGGCCGCCACTCTTCGGCCGAGCAGCGATGGAAGGCCGTGGCGTCACCGGCCGTCGTGGGCCGGGCCGTCCGTCAGCCGGGGTGGCACCGCCGTGTGGCGCGGGTCACCGGAACTCATCCGTCCCGCCGGAGAGGTAGGTGGTGTGAGGTGTAATGAGCAGGGAGATCGGGAGCGCATGCGTGCACGGATCAGGGCGGGCGACCGCGAGGCGTTCGCCGCGCTCTACGAGGAGTACGCGCGGGCGGTCTACAACCACGCCTACCGGCTGACGGGCGACTGGTCGACGGCCGAGGAGGTGTTGTCCGAGACCTTCCTGGCGGCCTGGCGCACCCGTCACGCCGTCGAACCGGAGGGCGACTCGCTGCGGCCGTGGCTGCTCGGGATCGCCACGAACAAGGCGCGCAACGCGAACCGCGGCATCGGGCGGCGCCTGGCCTTCCTGGCCCGCCGCCCCGCCCCGGAACCGGTGGCGGACATCGCGGACGCCACGGCAGGTCGTGTCGACGACGCACGGCGGCTCGCCGCGGTCCAGCGGGCGCTGGGCGGGCTCCGCCGTCAGGAACGCGAGGTGCTGGTCCTCTGTGTCTGGTCGGGGCTGGACTACGCCGGGACCGCCGAGGCGCTCGGCATCCCGGTGGGCACCGTGCGGTCGCGGCTGTCCCGCGCCCGTGCCCGGCTGCGCCGGCTCACCGACGAGGAGCTGGGCCGGGCGCCCGACGGGTCCGCGCGGGAGGCGCGTTCCGGAGGGGCGGTCCCACAAGGCCGGGAACCCCGCCCCGGCCGCGGAGAGGTAGGGAGCAGGGCCCCGTTCGTGGCCCTGCCCATCCAGGAGGAAGCCCGATGAACGACCGTACCTCCGGCCCCGAGCAGGCCGAACGCGAGGAACTGGACCGGCTGTTGCCGGCCCCGGCCGAACGGGACCTGCCCCCGGGCCGTCATCTCCACCACAAGGACACCCTGATGCGTCTGATCGACCAGGACGGCGACCGCGCCACCGCACGCCCCCGTCCCCGCCTCCTGCGCCCCGCCGTCCTGCTGCCCGCCGCCGGACTGGCCCTGGGCGGGGTGCTGCTGACCACGCTCGCCGTGACCGGCCAGGACAGCGCACCGTCACCGTCCGCGGCGGGCACCGGCTCCCACGCACCGGCCCCGGGCGGCGCGGCCGTGCTGCTCGACCGGATCGCGTCGGTCGCCGGGAGGAGTGGCGAACAGACCGTGACGGGCGACCAGTTCGTGTACGTCAAGACGCTTCAGGCCGGGAACGAGGGCGAGTTCGGTGGTCCGGCGAAGCTGGGCAAGCCCCACGAGCGTGAGGTCTGGATGGCGCAGAAGGCGGGACCGGTGATCGATGTCGGCCTGATCCACGAGGAGGGCTCGTACCTCCCGATCACCGTCGGGGTGCCGGACGGCGAGACCCCCGTCGGCTACCCGGCGGGCCTCGACCGGCCGACGTACACGTGGCTGGCCTCGCTGCCCACCGACCCCGACGTCCTGCTCCGGCGGCTCAGCACCGAGATCGCCCGGGACCAGGACGCGCGGGACACCCCGGCCGAGGACCGGAACCAGGCGCAGGACACCTTCGACATCATGGGTGAGCTGCTGCGGGAGACCGTGATGCCGCCGAAGACCGCGGCCGCCCTCTACAAGGCTGCGGCGAAGATCCCCGGCGTGACCGTGGACCCCGACGCGGTGGACGCGGCCGGGCGGCACGGGATCGGCGTGGCCCGCGACGACACCCGGGCCGGCTGGCGCACCGCCTGGATCTTCGACCCGACCACCCTGGAGTACCTGGGCGAGCGCACCTACCTCACCCGGGAGACCACCATGGGCGGGAAGGGCACCCTGCTCAGCGAGTCGGCTGTCCTGGAGCGCGGGGTCGTCGACGCCCTCCGCGAGAGGCCGTCGGCCGGGAAGCCGTCGGCGACCTGATCCCGGCAGGGGTGCGGTCGGGGCGCGACCACGCACCCCGGCCGCACTGAGCACGCCCCCGTCACGCCCGGTCGCGGGTGCGCTTCAGCCGGAGTGCCGAGACGAGGAAGAACACGCCTCCGAGGAAGGCGTAGCCCGCGAGGTTCACCAGCGTGGGATCGCCGCTGCCGGCCTGCGTGATGAACGAGGTGCCGGCGAGTACGGAGATGGCGCCGCTGATGATCATCGGCCACTGGCCGCCCAGCGCCCGGCGCACAGCACCCGCCACGAGTTGGACGAGCCCGGAGACCACGGCCCAGGCTCCCCAGACCCGCAGGACGTCCGGGATGCCGGACGGGACGGCGAGCGCCAGGCCGATGACGGCCAGTGAGCTGATCGCGATGTTCACGTAGAGGGCCGGCGCCGTACCGCCGTTCGCCCTGGCGGACCGTACGTCGACGATCGCGGCCGCCACGTCGAACAAGGGATAGACCAGCAGGAGCGCCACACCGAGCGGTCCCAGGGTGTCGGCGGTCGCGAACAGGAGGCCGGCCCAGACCGCGGCGAACGCGAAGCGCCCGAAGTACAGCTTGCGCAAGGTCGCGGGAACGCTGGGGGGCGCGGTGCTGACGAGAGTGTCCACGGGAATGCCTTTCGGTGACGGCGCAGGGATGCACACAGCCGAGCCGTCCACCCACACATGAGACGTGAGGGAGAACGTTCGGTCTCATCGAATTACAGGCCTCTGGCCCGGGGCTGTCAAGACCGAACGTTCTACCTCAGGGTTTTGGTAGCCTGGCCGCATGAGCCGGAGCCCAGAAGGCGGCAGCACGTCCGAGGCCCGGACGCGGCTGCTCAGCACAGCGATCAGGATCTTCTACGCGGAGGGGATCCACTCCGTCGGCATCGACCGGATCACCGCGGAGGCGAAGGTGACCCGGGCGACGCTGTACCGGCACTTCGCGGGCAAGGAAGAGCTCGTCCTCGCCTATCTCGACCAGGCCGACCAGGGAATCCGAGCGCAGATCGCCGCCGCACAGACGGACAGCGGGTCAGCCGCCGCGCAGACGGACAGCGGGTCAGCCGCCGCACAGACGGACAGCGGGGCAGCCGCCGACAAGGTCCGGGCCGTGGCCGGGTCCATCACCGAGGGCATCCGGTCCCCCGGCTTCCGCGGCTGCGCCTTCCTCAACGCGGTGGCCGAATATCCCGATCCCGCGCACCCGATCCACCAGGCCGTCCTGGCACACCGGGAGTGGTTCCTGAACACCGTCACGGACCTGCTGAGCCGGACCGGCGACGCACCCGCCGAGCCGGCCGCCCGGCATCTCGTCATGCTCCGGGACGGCGCCATGGCCGCCGGCTGCCTCTTCGATCCGGAGCTGGTCTCCGAAACCTTCCTGCACGGCGTCGAGGGAATCCTGAGCTCCCGCGCCGCCGCAGAGGGCTGATCCACGCACCGTCGGGGCCGGACACTTCCCCGTCCGAGCGGCGCACCCCGCCCCGGTAGGGTCGCCGGCATGCGTGGTGTGCGAGTGGTGCTGATCGGGGGCACGTCGAACGTCGGGAAGTCGACCGTGGCCCGGGCGGTGGCGGACGGACTCGGCTTCGAGTGCCTGTCGACGGACGAGCTGGCCCGGCACCCGGGGAGGCCCTGGCGGACGCCGGATCGGGAGGTGCCCCCGCATGTCGCCGAGCACTACGGCAGCCTCACGGTCGACGAGCTGATCCGGTCCGTCCTCGACCACTACGACCGGCTGTGGCCCCGCGTCGAGGAGCTGATCACCGCCCGCGCCGCCGAGGACAGCACCGGGCCGGGCCTGGTCCTCGAAGGGTCGGCACTCTGGCCCGTGCCCGTCGCGGAGCTGGAAGTCCCGCGCACGGCCGCGGTGTGGCTCACCGCGGACGACGCGGTGGTACGAGCCCGGGTGCGCAGCGCCGGTCACTACGAAACCGCGACCACGGCGGAACAGCACCTGATGGACCAGTTCCTGGCCCGGACCACGCGCTACCAGGAGCTCATGCTGGACACCGTCGACAGGCTGGGCCTGGACCGCGTCGACACGGGCACGGGGCACTCGGTCGCGGAGTCGGCCGGCTCGGTGCTCGCGGCCGTCGACGCGCAGGTCGCCGTGGGGCGCTCGCCCGCCGGGGGGTGAGAGGCCCCGCACCCCACCGGCGAGGGCCCCGCGACGGCTGTCAGTGCGCCACGAGGTCCGCGAGCAGCTCGGCGGCGGGCTTCGGGTGGACGAGCCAGCGCAGGTGGCTCCCCTCCAGCGTCCGGACGTCGAAGGGGTTGCCGGGGGTGAGCGCGTCCGCTTCGCGGATCATGCGGTCCTGCACGGCGGGCGGGACGCTGGCATCGGCGGCCAGGCGCACATAGGTCCTGGGAATCCGGCCCCAGGTCTCGGCCTGCGCCCGGTCGGCGGACGTACCGGCGTCGAGGTTCTCGTCGGGCTGGAAGGTGTTCAGGAAGGTCCGGAACTCGTCATCGGTGAGGTCGGCGGCGAACGCCTGCCTCAACGCGGCGAGCGCCACCGGGTCGGCGGTGCGGAAATTGACCCGCAGGAGGCCCAGTTCCGCCGGGTTTCCGACGAGCGCGGGAGCCAGGGCCCCGGGGTCGACGTCCGCCATCTCCGGCTGGGTGTAGTAGTCGGCCACGTCCAGATCGACGGGGCACCAGGCGGAGACGTAGACGATGCGGTCGACCAGCTCGGGCCGGGCGTTGGCGACGGCGGTGACGGTGATGCCGCCCCTGCTGTGGGCGACGAGGACGGTGGGGCCGTTCCGCTTGGCCCGTTCGAGGGCTTCGATCACGCGGGCGACGTTGTCCGCGAGCGTGACCCCCTTGATGCTCCCCGGTTCGGCGGAGAGGGCCTCCAGGTCCTGCGGGGCCTGGTAGGGCGAGGGGAAGGTCGCCTCGAATCCGTGCCCGGGAAGGTCGACCGCGACCGAGCGGTGGCCCAGCAGGGCGAGTTCGGCTTGCAGCGGTGCGAACGAGAACGAATTCGCGAAGGCCCCGTGGACGAGGACGAAGGTCGGCAGAGTCTGCATGCCTCAGCGTCCAACAGAACGATCTTCGGAGCAATACCCGAACCGGGATCACCGTCATCCAGCCGCCGCCCGAAATGCCGGGTCTTCCAGCATGTGCAACCGGGGGTTGACCGTTCCGCCACGCACCCCTAAGTTTCTCGCAACCCGCTGGTACATCGATTAACCACCCTGGTTAACGTCCTGGTTGGAGACATCCCGCTGTGCGCTCACCCCTGAGTCGGCGCGGTTTCCTTGCCGCTGGTTCCGGCCTCACCGCCGCTGCCGCGCTCCCCGCAATGTCCGGCTGCTCCACGCTCGCCTCGGCCGATTCCGACCCCGGCTCCCTACTCGTCCACACCCAGCTCGGGACCACCGCGCCGGGCTCCGCCACGTACACCGCCGTCGTCGAGGCCTTCGAGAAGGAGAACCCGGACATCCGGGTCAAGAACCTCGTCAACGGTGACGACCTCCCCCAGGTCTACGAGACCTCCCGGCTGGCCCGTAAGGAGCCGGACGTGGTCATGGTCAACCTGTACGACAAGACGCTGGCCTGGACCGACGTCGGCGCCACCGTCGACGTCAAGGGCTACCTCGACGACTGGGGGCTGCGCGACCGCGTCCTGCCCGCCGCCCTGAGTGAGTGGACCGACGGCAAGGGCAGGCTCCGCGCCTTCCCGTACTTCGCCACCAACTGGCCCGTCGCCTTCAACACCCACCTGCTCGACCGGGCCGGCGTCGGCTCCGTCCCCACCACCGGGGACCAGCTCATCGGCGCCGCACGGAAGTTGCGGGCCAAGGGCATCGCGCCCGTCACCGTCGGCGGCAACGACTGGACGGGGCAGAAGCTGCTCGCGCAGATCATCCAGACCTTCCTCACCCCCGAGGAGGCCAGGCAGGTCTACACGACCGGCGACTTCAGCGGCAGCCGGGGAGCCCGCGCGGGCATCGACTACTTCGTGACCCTGCGGGACGCCGGTGTCTTCGCCGACAAGGCGCAGGGGCTGACCTCCGACACGATGACCACGCAGTACAACACGGAGGCGGCGGCCATCCAGTCCGCGATGTCCTCCGCGCTGGCGAAGGTCCCCGCGAAGGCGGCCGGGCACACCGAGATCGGCGGCTGGCCGCTCGCACCGGGTGCCGCCCACGAGAAGCCGACCATCCTGCGCTCCTACACCCTCATCGGCTTCTGGATCAGCCCCAACGGCGTCAGGAAGCTGTCCTCCGTCGAGAAGTTCCTCCGCTTCATGTACCGCCCCGACGTGGTGTCCCGCTTCATCACCGAGAGCGGCCGGGACATGGCGCTCGTGACCGACACCGTCAGCAAGGACTTCCCGCTGGTGGCCGAGGCCCAGCAGCTCGGCGACCGGGTCGGCCAGGCGCTCCTCCCCGACCTGTACGTCCCCCCGACCGCCACCCAGCCGCTGATCACCGCGACCAGCACTGCCTTCACCCGGGGGACGAGCGCGGCCTCCGTGCGCTCCGCCCTGGAATCCGCCTACCGCACGGCCTGATCCGCGCGCCCGAGCCTTTGCGAGTCCTCCCATGACGATGCTCTCGTCCGCCCCGGGCGGCGCCTCGGTCCGCGGACCGGTCACTCCCCCGCCGTCCGCCCCCACCACGAAGCGCCGCACGCAGGGCGGGGTCATCCTCGCCGTGCCCGCGCTGGTCTGGTACCTCGTCTTCATGGTCGGCCCGCTGGTCGCCATCTTCGTCATCGCCGCCCTGCACTGGCCCGGCATGCTCCAGCCGGTCTCCTTCGCCGGCACGGGCAACATCGGCGCGGTCCTGGACGACCCGGTCTTCTGGGACGCGGTGCGCAACACCGCCGTCCAGCTCGCCGTGGCCGTGCCCCTGATGATCATCGGGGCGTACATGCTCGGGTACTACGTCGCGCAGAAGCCGCCGGGCCACCGCGTCCTGCGCTATCTGCTCTTCATCCCCGGGCTGATCTCCACCCCCGCCAAGGCGATGGTGTTCTACGCGGTCCTCTCCCCGGACGGCCTGCTCAACGGAGCCCTGGACAAGGCCGGCCTCGGCTCGCTGACCGACGCCTGGCTCGCCTCCCCCTCCACCGCGCTCGGCTCCCTCATCCTCCTCGACGTGTGGAGCGGCATCGGGTTCACCGCCGTGCTGTTCGCGGCCAGGCTCGGCAGCGTCCCGGACGAGATCGGTGAGGCCGCGCAGCTCGACGGCGCCGGCCACTGGCGCGCCATGTGGCGCATCCACTTCCCCGTCATCCGTGACTTCGTGGGCGTCGTGACGATGCTCCAGTTCCTCTGGACGCTGTTCGGCTCCGCCCAGAACGTCCTGCTGCTCACCCAGGGCGGGCCGGGAAGCTCGTCGACGACGCTGTCCTTCCTCGTCTACCAGAAGGCGTTCATCGCGGCAGACCTCGGCTACAGCCAGACCGTCGGTGTGGTCCTCTTCCTGGTCGGCCTGGCCGGGCTGCTGACCATCCGCCGCGTCTTCCGCCAGAACTACTGATCGGAGCTGGTCCCATGAAGTTCGGAAGGTCCTGGCTGCCGGCGCACATCTTCGCGTGGCTGTACATGGTGCTGCTGGTCGTCCCCCTCTACTACCTGCTGGTCTCGGCGTTCAAGACGAACGACCAGATCTTCGGGAGCCCGTTCTCCCTCCCCACGTCCCTCTCCACGGCCAACTTCACCGAGTCGTTCTCCTCGGCGCACCTCGGGCCGGCGATCCTCAACTCGATGCTCGTGACCGTGCTGGCGCTGCTGCTCACCCTGGCGCTGGCGATACCGGCCGCCTTCGCCATCGCCCGTACGGAGGGGCGGCTCGGGGCCCTGGTCGAGCGGGTCTTCTCGCTGGGCTTCCTGATCCCCACGTTCGCCGCGCTCTTCCCGACGTTCCTGCTGGCCGCCGCCACCGGGCTGTTCCACACCCGCGCGTTCATGGTGCTGTTCCTGCCCGCCACGGCGATGCCGCTCTCCGTCGTCATCCTGGTGCAGTTCATGCGGACCATCCCGCGTGAGATGGAGGAGGCGGCGCGCATGGACGGCGCGTCCACCTTCGCCGTCCTGCGGCACGTCTACACACCGATGTGCATGCCGGGGATCGCGACCATCCTGCTGCTGAACTTCCTGACCTTCTGGAACGAGTACCTCTACTCGCTCGTCATCATCGGCCCCGACCCGGACCTGCGGACCGTGCAGGTCGCCCTGCCCACGCTCAAGTCCCTGACGGGTACGGACTACGGCATCCTTACGGCGGGCACGGTGCTGACCCTGGTCCCGGTCTGGGTGGTCTACACCGTGCTCCAGAAGCGGATGCAGCAGGCCCTCGTCAGCGGAGCGGTGAAGATGTGAACAGGCCTCTCGAAGGGCGTACCGCCGTGCGCCCCACCATCAAGGCGGTGGCCGCCGCGGCGGGTGTGTCCACCGCCGCGGTCTCCCAGGCCGTCAACGGCACCGGCCGGATCTCGGAGGCCACCCGCCGCCGGGTCCTGGACGCGGCCACCGAACTGGGCTGGTCCCCCAGCGCCTCCGCGACGGCGCTGCGCAGGGCCCGTACCCGTACGATCGCGCTCGTCGTCCGGCGGCCCACCGATGTGCTGGGCTCCGACCCGCACTTCAGCGAGCTGATCACCGGTCTGGAGGGCGAGCTCGCGCCGCGCGGCTACGGTCTGCTGCTCCACCTGGTCGCCGACATGGCCCAGGAGAACGCGCTGTACGAACGGCTCGTCGCGGAGGGCCGCATAGACGGCGCGGTGCTGACCGACGCCCGCGCCGACGACCCGCGCCCGGACCTGCTGCGCGGCCTCGGGCTGCCCGCCGTCCTGCTGGGCGCCCCCGACGCCGGATCGCCCGTGCCCCGGGTGGGGCTCGGGCAGCAGGGCGCGGGCGTGAAGGAGGCCGTGGCCCATCTGCTGGAGCTCGGCCACCGCCGCGTCGCCTACGTCGCGGGGCCGGCCGAACTGCTGCACACCCGGCTGCGGTTGCACGCCTTCGAGGAGGCCCTCGCCGAGGCGGAGCTGACGCCCGTCGCCGTGCGGCACAGCGACTTCACCGAGCAGGCCGCCGTCGACGTCACCGAGGAGCTGCTCGCCCTGCCCGCCCGGCCGACGGCCCTCGTGTTCCCGAACGACTCCATGGCCGTCTGCGGCATCGGCACGGCGCAGCGCGCCGGGCTCCGGGTGCCCGGCGACCTGTCGGTGGTCGGGTACGACAACCTCTCGCTCGGCCGCTGGGTCCACCCCCGGCTCACCACCGTCGACCAGCAGGTGCAGCGCGTCGGCGCGGCCGCCGCCCGCACGCTGCTCGCCGGGTGCGGGGAGGACGTACCTCCACCGGAGCTCGACGGCCGCCCCCGGCTGGTCGTACGGGAGTCGACCGGCCCGCTGACACCCCCGACCTGAACCGCCGCACCACCCCGGCACCCCCCGCACATCGAAGAGGACCAGAAACACCATGCGACGCCACAGCGCCCAGCTCACCCACGACCCCGCCGTCCTCCCGTGGCTCGGCGCCAACTTCTGGTCCCGCACCGGCGGTCCGCTGATGTGGCGGAACTACGAGCCGAAGACGGTCCGGGAGGAGCTGGCCGTGCTCCGGGAGCACGGTCTGAACATGACCCGGTCGTTCTTCTACTGGCCCGACTTCCACCCGGAGCCCGGACGGATCGACGAGGAACTCTGCGACCGCTTCCGGGACTTCCTGGACGCCCACCACGAGCAGGGGATGGGCACGGTCCCCACGTTCATCGTCGGCCACATGTCGGGCGAGAACTGGGACCCGGCGTGGCGCGGTGACCGGGATCTGTACGAGGACGTGTGGCTCGTCGGCCGGCAGGCGTGGTTCGTCTCGCAGATGACCCGCCGCTTCAAGGACCACCCGGCGGTCACGGGCTGGCTGATCACCAACGAGATGCCGGGCTACGGCCGGATCTACCAGGTGGACCCGCCGTCGAGCGATGTCGTCACCGCCTGGGCGCAGTTCATGTGCGACGCCGTGCGCGCGGCGGGCGGGACCCAGCCGGTGTCGCTCGGCGACGGTGCCTGGGGCATCGAGGTGACGGGCCGCGACAACGGCTTCTCGCTGCGGGAGACCGCCGAGTACGTCGACTTCGTCGGGCCGCACGTCTACCGCTCCGACACCGACCGGCCGCGCCAGCACTACCGGGCAGCGTTCGAGTGCGAGCTCGCCTCCGTCACCGGTCAGCCGGTCGTCCTGGAGGAGTTCGGGCTCTCCACGGACACGGTCTCGGCCGCGAACGCCGGGATCTTCTACCGGCAGACGCTGCACAACTCGCTGCTGGGCGGGGCCACCGGCTGGATGGCCTGGAACAACACGGACTACGACGACCTGTGGGAGCAGTCGCCGTACGACCACCACCCCTTCGAGATGCACTTCGGCATCACCGACGGCGCCGGTCGCCCGAAGGAGCCGCTGCGTGAACTGGCCGCCTTCGCGAAGGTGCTGGAGCAGGTCGACTTCCCGCGCTGCCGCCGCACCGACGCGGACGCGGCCCTCGTCGTGCCCGCCTTCCTGGAGCGCGGCTACCCGTACAGCCGGCCGGCCGACCGCCCGCTGATCTTCACCTCGCTGCACCAGGGTTACGTGGCGGCGCGCGGCGCGGATCTGCCGGTGGCGTTCGCCCGCGAGGCGGACGGGCTGCCGGACGACGCCTCGCTGTACCTGCTGCCGTCCACCCGCCAGCTGACCACCCGCACCCGCCGCGAGCTGGAGCGCAGGGCGCGGGAAGGGGCCACGGTCTATCTGTCGTTCTGCTCGGGCGAGTACCCGACGACCCGGGGGCCGTGGTTCCACGACCTCGACGGCCTGTTCGGGGTGGAGCTCCAGCTCTCCTACGGGGTCGCCGAGCCGATCGAGGACGACGTCCTGGAGATGACGTTCACCGAGGACTTCGGTTCGATAGCCGCCGGTGAGGTGCTGACCTTCCCGGTCGCGGGCAACGAGGACAGCCGCGCCTATCTGCCGGTCGTCCCGGACGGCGCGCGGGTGGTCGCCACCGACGCCCACGGCCGCCCCGCGCTCCTGCGCTACGAGACGGGCGCGGGCCGCACCGTCCTGGCCACGTATCCGCTGGAGCACATGGCCGCCCGTACGGCCCGCGCCAACCCCGAGCAGACCCACCGGCTGTACGCGGCGCTCGCCGAACTCGCCGGTGCGGCGCGCCCGGTGACGGTCGACACCCCGTACGTCAGCGCCGACACGCTGGTCCGCGAGGACGGTGCGCGCTTCGTGTGGCTGGTGAGCCAGGCGGGCGAGGAGCTGACCGTACGCCCGTCTGCGGACGGGGAGCTGCGCGAGCTGGCCGGCGGGGACCCGGTACGGGACGTGACCCTCGCCCCGTACGGCGTGCACGTGCTCGAACTGCGCTGATCCCGCGCCCCGCCCCTACTCCCGAGGTGAGTCACCCCATGTCCGAGCCACTGTTCCGCGACCCGGAGGCATCCGTCGCCGACCGGGTGCGCGATCTCCTGTCGCGGATGACGCTCACCGAGAAGGTGGGGCAGGTCAACCAGCGGATGTACGGCTGGGACGCGTACGAGCGCACCCCGTCCGGCCACCGGCTGACGGACGCGTTCCGTGCGGAGGTGGCGGACCACGACGGGATGGGCGCGTTGTACGGTCTCCAGCGCGCCGATCCCTGGTCGGGTGTGACGGCGGAGACGGGGATCGGAGCGGCGGACGGGGCGCGCGTCTCCGACGCCGTGCAGCGGCACGTCGTCGAGAACACCCGGCTCGGCATCCCGGTGCTGCTGGTCGAGGAGATGCCGCACGGCATCCAGGCGCTCGACGGGACCGTGCTGCCGGTGAACCTGGCGGTCGGCGCCACGTGGAATCCGGAGCTGTACGAGGAGGCGGCGGCCCTCGCCGCCGCCCAGCTCCGGGCCCGTGGCGGCCATGTGGCGCTGGTCTCCGCGCTCGATCTGGTGCGGGATCCGCGCTGGGGCCGTGCGGAGGAGTGCTTCGGGGAGGACCCGTATCTGGCGGCCCGGTTCACCGAGGCGCTGGTCCGGGGTGTGCAGGGGCCGGCCGGGGAGCGTATCGGGCCGGACCGCGCCGCCGTGGTCCTCAAGCACTTCGCCGGGCAGGGGGCCACGGTCGGCGGCCGCAACAGCGCGGCCACGGAGCTGGGCGCGCGGGAACTGCACGAGGTCCATCTCGTGGCGGCTCTCGCGGGCGTACGGGCCGGAGCCGCGGGCGTCATGGCGGCGTACAACGAGTTCGACGGCGTGCCGTGCGTGGCGAACCGCCACCTGCTGACCGGGATCCTCCGGGAGCGGTGGGGCTTCGACGGCCTGGTGATGGCCGACGGGCTCGCGATCGACCGGCTGGTGCGGATGGCGGGTGACCCGGTGGCGGCCGGTGCGATGGCGCTGCGGGCCGGGACCGACCTGAGCCTGTGGGACGACTGCTACCCCCGGCTGGCCGAGGCGGTCCGGCGCGGGCTGGTCGACGAGGCCACGCTCGACACGGCGGTCGGGCGCGTGCTGGCGCTGAAGTTCCGCCTCGGCCTCTTCGAGCGCCCGTACACCGGCACCCGGGTGACGGACCCCGCGCGCGTGGAGGAGGTGAGTGAGCGCATCGCCCGCGAGTCCGTGACCCTCCTCGGACACGACGGGGTGACGCTGCCGCTGGCCGGCCGCCGCATCGGGACCGTCGCGGTCATCGGGCCGAACGCCGACTCCGTGCCGCAGCAGATCGGCGACTACACCGCGCCGCAACGGCCCGGCACGGGCAGCAGCGTGCTCGCCGGCCTCCGGGGGGCGGTGCCCGCCGGCACGGACGTCACGTACGCCCGGGGCTGCGGCCTCGTCGGCGGCGACCGGTCGGGGCTGCCCGAGGCGGTGGCGCTCGCCGCGGACGCCGATGTGGCGGTGCTGGTCCTCGGCGGATCGAGCGCGCGCGAGTCGGACACGCGTTTCGACGCGAACGGGGCGGCCGTCGTCGCCTCCGGGAACCCGGTGGAGATGACGTGCGGCGAGGGCGTCGACCTTGCCGAACTCGCGCTGCCCCAAGGTCAGTCGGCGCTGCTGGACGCGGTCGTCGCGACGGGCACCCCGGTGGTCGTGGTGCTGGTCCAGGGCCGTCCGCACGCCCTGCCCGACCTCACCGGCAGGGTGGCGGCGGTGCTGAGCGCCTGGTATCCGGGCCCGTGGGGCGGAAGGGCGATCGCGGACGTGCTGTCCGGCCGGTCGGAACCCCAGGGGCGGCTGCCGGTCTCGGTGCCTCGCTCGGCGGCCCAACTCCCCGTGTTCTACAACGGGAAGGACCACGGCTACAGGGGTTACGTCGATCAGCCCGCCACGGCTCGGCACGCGTTCGGCCACGGGCTCTCCTACACGACGGTGGAGTACGGCACGCCCCGGCTGTCCTTGTCCTCCCTGGCGGTGGACCGGTTCGACGACGGGCGGGCACCGCTGAGCTGCACGGTCCGCGTCGCCAACACGGGCGCCCGGCCGGTGCGGGAGACCGTCCAGCTGTACGTGCGCCGGGTGCTCGGCGGGACGTCGTGGCCACGGGTACGCGAACTGCGGGGCTTCGTCCGGGTGGAGCTTGCGCCGGGGGCGAGCACCGAGGTCGTCTTCCCGGTGGACGCGGCGGTCCTCGCCTCGTACACGTGCACGGGCGAATGGGCCGTGGAACCGGGTGAGTTCACGATCGAGACGGGGCCGGCCTCACATCTCAGCCGGGGCTCCGGGCTCACGGTGACGGCGGCGCCCACCGTAGGGGGTACGGGGCGCCGGTGAGGCGGACGCGCCACAGGGCCCGGCAGACCTCTCCACCCGGTCAGCGGACACGAGCGGCGCTCCTTCGTGCGGCCGGACCACCGCCGCTCCCGCGGCGGCGGCCGCTCGCCGTCGGTGCGGTGGGGGCGAGGAGGCGGGGAACGGTCACCAGCGCGGCACGGACGGGGCGACCCACCGCGGGTCGGTGACGCGCATCGCGGCCGCGTCGTCGCGGTCCTTGTACGTGCCGTCGTCGTCGAGCCACCGCTGGTGGAGGAACGCGAGCTTGTCGCGGTCGAGTTCGAC
This sequence comes from Streptomyces sp. QL37, assembly GCF_002941025.1. Classification (NCBI taxonomy): domain Bacteria; kingdom Bacillati; phylum Actinomycetota; class Actinomycetes; order Kitasatosporales; family Streptomycetaceae; genus Streptomyces; species Streptomyces sp. QL37. The sequence continues at coordinate 3,059,672 of NZ_PTJS01000001.1, forward strand.
TCCGAGTCCGGGTGCGTCGGAGACGGCGACCTTCCCGCCCTCGAAGGTGAGCCGCTCCGTGAGGACGTCCTCGGACTGCCAGGGGTAGTGGGAGTCGCAGGCGTGGTGGAGGCCGGGGACGGTTGCGGCCACATGGGTCATGGCGGCGAGACTGATGCCGAGGTGGGTGTTGGAGTGCATGGAGACTCCGACGCCGAACGCGCGGCAGATGGCGGCGAGCTGCTGGGTGTTGCGCAGGCCGCCCCAGTAGTGGTGGTCGGAGAGGACGACCTGGACGGCGCCCTGGGTGAACGCCTCCTCGATCTCGTCGAACGTCGTCACGCACATGTTGGTGGCGAGCGGCACGCCGGACTTCGCGGCGACCTCGGCCATGGCGGGGACGCCGGTCGCCGGGTCCTCCAGGTACTCCAGGACGTCCCGGAGCGCCTCGGCCACCTTCAGGGAGGTCTCCACGGACCAGGCGCCGTTGGGGTCCAGCCGCAGCGGGTGGCCGGGGAAGGCTGCGGCGAGGGCCTTGACCGCGGCGATCTCCTCGGCCGGGGGGAAGACGCCGCCCTTGAGCTTGAAGGAGGTGAAGCCGTACCGCTCGGTGAAGGTGCGGGCCTGCTCGACGATTCCCGCGGGATCGACGGCGGCACCCCACCCGTCCTCCTCGCCGGACCCCGCCGGGTGGGCGGCGTACTTGTAGAAGAGGTACGCGCTGTACTCGACGGCGTCGCGCACCTTGCCGCCCAGCAGCGCGTGCACGGGCAGGCCGAGCGCCTTGCCGAGGGCGTCGAGGCAGGCGACCTCGAAGGCGGAGACCACGGACAGGCGCAGTTTGTCGGCGGTCTGGACGCCGCGCAGCCCGCCGACGTCGGCCTGGCCGGTGACCCGGGCGGCGTCGACGGCGACCTCGTCGGCCGCGCCGAACAGGCCGTTGAGGTCGCTGGCCCGGTGGCCGATCAGCCGCTCGGCGAGGGGCCGGGCCAGCTCCAGGTACTTGGTGTCGCCGTAGGTCTCGCCGAGGCCGGTGGTCCCGTCGGCCGTGACCACCTCCACGATCAGGCGCGGGGTGTACGGCTGGTGGACGCCCGCGGTGTTCAGCAGCGGCGGGTCGGCGACCAGGATCGGGGTCAGCGTCACGTCCGTGATGGTGAGGTCGCGGGTCACAGGGACGCTCCTACGAGGTCGAGTCCGGTGGAGAGCAGGGCCCTGAGCTCGGCCAGGTCCGCGGCCGAGGGGTCGGTGAGCGGGGCGCGCACGGGTCCGACCGCCCGGCCGCGCAGCCGGGCGCCGGCCTTCACCAGCGACACGGCGTATCCGGGGACGCGGTCACGGAGGTCGACGAGGGGGACGTAGAAGTCGCGCAGCAGCTTGTCGACGGTGCCGTGGTCGCCGTCGCGCAGGGCGGCGAAGAAGGCGTTCGCGATCTCGGGGGCGAAGGCGTGGACGGCGGAGGAGTAGGCGGGGACGCCGACGGTGGCGTAGGCGCGGGCCTGGATCTCGGCGGTGGCGGCGCCGTTGAAGAACAGGAAGCCGTCGGGGGCGGCGAGGGTCAGGCGCTGGAGGCGGTCGAGGTCGCTGTGGCCGTCCTTGACGCCGATGACGCCCGGGATGCGGGCGATGCGGCGGAGCGAGTCGGCGGTGTAGGCGACCTGGCCGCGCTGGTAGGCGATGAGCGGGAGCCGGGTGCGGGCGGCGATGTGCTCGAGCTGGGCGACCAGGCCGTCCTGCGGGGCGGCGGTGAGGTAGTGCGGCAGGACGAGGAGCGCGTCGGCCCCGGCTTCCTCGGCGATGCGGGCGAACCGGGCGGCCTGCGCCCAGCCGTAGCCGGTGCCGGCGACGACGGGGAGGCGGCCGGCCGCCTCCTCGACGGTGATCGTGACGGCCTGCCGGTACTCGTTCTCGTCCAGTGAGAAGAACTCGCCGGTGCCGCAGGCGGGGAAGACGGCCCCGGGGGCGGTGGCGAGCTGTTCTGCCACGTAGTCGCGGTAGCCGTCAGGGTCGAGGGATCCGTCCTGGTGGAAGCTGGTCAGCGGGAAGGAGAGCACACCGTCCGCCATCCCGTTCCGCAGCCGTCGCGCCACGGCATCCGCGGCATCCGTGCCGGTGTCAAGACTCATGCCATCTCCCCATGTAGACATCATCCATGTATGAGAATGGAGATTAGGGAGGTGAACCTCAGGGCGTCAATGGGTGCGCATCACCCTTCTCCGAGCCCCATTACGATCGGCGCATGCCTGACACAAGGGGAGAGGCGGGCGGCGTCCGCGAGGTGAAGTCCGCGGCACGCACGGTCGAGTTGCTGGAGGTTCTGGCGGCACGGGGCGACCGTCCGGCGCGGCTCCAGGAGCTGGCGGACGAACTGGAAGTGCCGCGCAGCTCGATGTACGCGCTCCTCCAGACGCTGATCTCACGCGGCTGGGTCCGCACGGACCTGACCGGCTCGCTGTACGGCATCGGCATCCACGCCCTGCTCACCGGCACCAGCTACCTGGATTCGGACCCACGGCTGAGGGCGGTGCGGCCGTATCTCGACGAGGCGTCCGAGGCGCTGGGCGAGACGATCCACATGGGCCGGCTGGACGGGCGCGACGTGGCCTACCTGGCGACCCGGGAGTCGCACGAGTACCTGCGGACGATCAGCCGCGTCGGACGGCGGCTGCCGGCGCACGTGGGCGCGCTGGGCAAGGCACTGCTGGCCGAACGGCCGGACGAGGAACTGCCCGAGGGGCCGTACGAGGCACTGACGCCGAACACTCACACCGGCCGGGACACCCTGCTGGCCGACCTCGCGGAGATCCGGGCGCGCGGTCACGCGGTGGACCGGGAGGAGGGCGTGTCCGGACTCGTCGGCTTCGGGTTCGCCCTGCGGTACGACAACCCGCCGCAGGACGCCGTCAGTTGCTCGGTTCCCGTGGCCCGCCTCACGCCGGAGCACGAGGAGCGGATCGTGACGGTGATGCGGGAGATCCGGTCGAAGATGGAAACGGCGGTTCCGACCGCCAGCGGCGCGGCTCACTGGCGCTGACGGCCGCCGGCCCGGTGCCGTCCCGCGCTAGGGCCGCCCGGCGCGCAGGCCGTCCATGACGATGGCGAGCATGCGTTCGCCACGCTCCTGCCAGTCGGCCCCGTCGGCCTTCCACAGGAACGACACGAGCAGCAGGACCTCGCCGGCGGCCACGTCGGGGCGCAGCTCCCCCGCCTCCTTGCAGGCGCTCAGCAGCCGGTCCAGTGCGGCGATGACCGGCGCGTAGTACTCGTTCCCCAGGTCGGCGCGGGTGGCGGCCTCGACGGCCAGGGACGCCCCGTGCTTGATCCGGCCGTAGGCGGCGAGGCGGCCGAACCAGAGGCGGAGCGCGTCCAGCGGATCGTGCTCGGCGAGCAGGGCCGGGGCGGCGTCGACGAGGGCCTCGACGTCCTCCCGGTAGACGGCGACGAGCAGCGCCTCGCGGTTGGGGAAGTGCCGGTACATGGTGCCCTGGCCGATGCCGACGGCCTTCGCGATCGACTGGAGGGTCGCGTCGGGGGTCTCGGTGAACACGGTGCGCGCGGTGTCGATGATGCGCGCCCTGTTGTCCTGCGCGTCCGACCGCGTGGCGCGGCGGCGTGGCTCCGTCATCGGCCTCTTCCTCATTCCGGGCGTACGAACACCGAATTCCGGGCGCGCGAACACCGATTGCTTATCCGGACACATGTCCGCTACCGTGCAACCCGTACTGGACACGTGTCCGCTTAACAGTCTAGAGCGTCCTGAACGGAGATTCGGCATGTCTGGAACCGAGGGCAAGGTCGTGGCGATCACAGGTGCGAGCAGCGGGATCGGCGCCGCCACCGCGCGCCTGCTGGCAGCGGGCGGGGCGAAGCTGGTGCTCGGCGCCCGCCGCGAGGAACGGCTCGCGGCGCTGGCCGGCGAGCTGCGGGAGAAGGGGGGCGAGGCCGTGTTCACCACGGTCGACGTCACCCGCCGCGAGGACCCGGCACGCCTGGTCGAGCTCGCCCGCGAACGCTTCGGCCGGCTGGACGTCCTCGTCGGCAACGCGGGGATCGGTCCGGTGTCACCGCTCGACGACCTGCGGGTGGACGACTGGGACGCGATGATCGACGTGAACGTCAAGGGGCTGCTGTACGGCATCGCGGCGGCCCTCCCCGTCTTCCGGAGCCAGGGGCACGGCCAGTTCGTGCACACCCTGTCGACCGCCGCCTACCGGACGGTTCCCGGCATGGCCGTCTACTCGGCGTCCAAGGCCGCCGCGCGCACCCTCGCCGAGGGCCTGCGACAGGAGGCCGGGCCGTCGATCCGGGTCTCCGCGGTCTCGCCGGGTTTCGTGGCCACCGACTTCGTCGACTCCGTCCCGGACGCGGATCTGCGTGCGCGGTTGAACGAGTCGAAGGAGGAGACGGCGATCCCGCCGGCGGCGATCGCGCGTGCCGTCCGGTTCGCGATCGAGCAGCCCGACGACGTCGACGTCAACGAGATCGTCGTCCGGCCGACCGCTCAGGCCTGAGCCGGCCGCCTCGTCGCGCGTCGCGCAGCCGGAGAAGGTACGTCGCGGTCAGCGCGACGGGACGGTCCTCGTCGTGCGACAACTCCAGAAGGGCCTCCGACGCCTTCGCCCCGGGGACGGCGGCGAGCGCCTGGGTCAGCCGTCCGCGTCCGGGCGGTTCGGTGGCCTCGTGGGCGAGGCGGCCGACGAGCAGGGTCGCGATCCGGTCGGCCGTGGCGGTGTCGTCCGCCAGCGCGCTCAGCGCGTCGGCCGCGTCGGTGTCGTTCCGCCCGTCCACGATCATGTCGACGAGCGTCGGGACCGCGTCGGTCACCCCCCGCTCCCCGAGCGCCAGTGCCGCGTACCCGCGGACCACGACGTCAGGAGCGGCGAGGGCCTGGCGCAGCCGCTCCGTCGCCTCGGCTCCGGGCATCTCGGCGAGGGACCGGACGGCGCGTTCCCGCACCGCCGCCACCGGTGAGCCGAGGCCCTCCGCCAGCAGCGCCGGGGCGCCCTCGCCCGATCGTGCCAGGGCCCACCGAAGGGCTCCCGCCACGTTCGGTTCCGTCTCGCTCAGCGCCGCTTCGGCCAGGGCCTCCACCGGCACCGGGACCTCGTCGGCCGAGGAGAGCGCCGCGCTCTGGCGCACGCCCGCGCTCTTCGAGCCGAGCGCCTGGAGCAGCGCGACGACCTGGAGGACGTCCTCCCAGCCCGCGGGGTCCGTGGCGTCGATCCGGCGCAGCCGTGTGAGCAGCTCGGTCTCGGCCGCGATGCGTTCGCGTGTCCTGCCGATGAGGTCGTCGACGAGCGCCGCGGGCGTGAAGCCGGGATCGTCGAGCGCGCGCCCGATCTCACGGAGCGAAAGGCCCAGCGACCGCAGGCTCTCGATCTGGAAGATCCGCCGGATGTCCTCCCCGGAGTACTCCCGATAGCCGGAGCCCGTCCGGCCGGCGGGCCGGACCAGGCCGAGCGACTCGTAATGCCGGAGCATGCGGGCGCTGACCCCGGAGCGTCGCGCCACCTCACCGATCAGCATGCTCCATGGTCCCCTGTCCGGACCCGCCGAGGGCCACGGCGCGCTTCGCCTCCTCGATCGCGTATCCGAATCCGGCGTCGGGGTCGCGCAGCAGCCGTCGCGTGGCGAGCGCGTGTGCGCGCACGTGCGGCTCCGGGGCCGCCGTCGCCGCGCGCACGGGCGGCTCGATGACCTCCCCCAGCGTGACCAGTGCCCGGCTGAGGCTCAGCTGCGTCTCCCGCTCACCGCGCCCGAGCTGCGTGGCCAGCGCCTCGGCCAGGGCGGGCTCCTCGCCTTCCGGCACCAGCACGACCGCGGCCCGCCAGGCGCTCCGCGCCACCTCGTCGTCGGCGTCGGCCAGCAGCGCCCGTGTGATCACCGGCCACGCCTGCCGGTCCCCGATCTTGGAAAGGGTGTGCAGTGCCTGGCTCCGCGCCTGCGAACGCTCCGAGCCGACTTCGCGGATCAGCCCGGGGAGCGTCAGCGCCACCGGGTGGCGGGTGAGCGCCCAGGTCAGCATGTCGCGGACGAAGAACTCGGGCTCGACCGCGCAGCGCTCGACGAGCGTGCCGACGAAGCGCGGGTCCGGCGCCGTGCCGACCGCCAGAGCGGCCCGCAGCCGCACCGACGAGCTCTTGTCCTCCAGCGCCCGGAGCGCCGGCATGGCATCCGTGTCCTGTCGCGTGATCGTCATGGTGACCACCTCCTCGCCCCGCATCGAAGCCCTTGTCACCGTGTCAAGGTCAACCCGGACCGGCCGCCGCGCCCGGAACGGCGGAAGGCCTCCGCGCGCGCATGGCGGCGGAGGCCCGGGAGGCGGCGGGTGGGCGAGGGGTGCGACAGCGCTGCGGGAGCGCCGCACGGGATGTCCCGGCAGACGGGCGGCGGTACGTCGCCGAGGCCCGGGAGCACCTCGGGACGGGGGGCGGGAGCGGCGCGGATCTCCGGCCGGGCGGAGATCTACGCGGCCGCGGCGCGCGCCACCGGGGTCCCGGGCGGACGCCGGCCCCGCGGTGCTCCCACCGGACGCGGTGTTCTCACTGCACGCGGTGTTCTCACTGCACGCGCGCGGGCGCCCGGCCCGAGCGGTCGCCCTCGTCCTCCTCGTCCTCGTCCTCGTCCGGCACGTGGACGTCGAAGACGTAGATGTTGATCTCGACGACCTCCAGCCCGGTCATCGACTCCACGGCGTCCGTCACCTGAGCCCTGATCCGGTCTGCGAGCTTGTGGATCTGGACGCCGTACTCCACCTCGACGTCGACGTCGATCGCGGCTTCCTTCTCGCCCACTTCCACCTTGACGGCACGCCCCGCCCCGGAGGACCCGGACCTGCGTCCGGTGACCGCGCCTATGGCCTTCGACGCCCCCCGGCCGACCGAATGCACGCCGTCGGTCTCGCGGATGGCTATTCCGGCGATGGTGGCGACGACGCCGTCGGCGATGGTCGTCGTGCCACGTCCGGTCCGCCCCGCGTTCCTGTCCGTTGTTGAACTCCCGCCCTGGGTCCCGACGTCAGCCATGACTGCCTCACAGAGGGTTGATGCGACGAGGCTGCTCGCCTCCTCGTCGGCTCCTCATTTCACTGTGCGCCTGCCCGCCGCCCGCCGCCATCGAGACGTACTCAGCGCTCGTCGTGGCCACGCTCCGCGACCGGGCGCCGGGTGGAGCGGGCAGTGCTCAGCATCACCCTGGACAGCCACCGTGACCGCCGGGTAACTTTTGACCAGGACTGAGCAAGCGCTTAGCCACTGCGACCGAAGCTGAAGCTGACACCAGGAGGCATCCCGTGCGCCGTACGGTTTACAACGAGGACCACGAGGCGTTCCGGGAGACCGTCCGCGCCTTCATCGAGTCCGAGGTCGTCCCGGTCTACGACGAGTGGTTCGCGGCCGGCCAGGCGCCCCGCGACTTCTACTACAAACTCGCCGAGCTGGGCATCTTCGGCATCGAGGTGCCCGAGGAGTACGGCGGCGCGGGCGTGGAGTCCTTCAAGTTCGAAGCGGTCCTGTACGAGGAGACCGCCCGCGCGGGCATCTCCTTCGGCGGCTCCGGGGTGCACGTCCTGCTCTGCCTGCCGTACCTCAAGGCGTACGCCACCGAGGAGCAGAAGAAGCGCTGGCTGCCGGACTTCGTCTCCGGCAAGTCCATGTACGCGATAGCCATGACCGAGCCGGGCACCGGTTCGGACCTGGCCGGCATGAAGACCACCGCCAAGCTCTCCGAGGACGGCACGTACTACGTCCTCAACGGCGCCAAGACCTTCATCACCGGTGGTGTGCACGCCGACAAGGTCATCGTCTGCGCCCGTACGGACGCCCCCAAGGCCGACGACCGCCGCCACGGCATCTCGCTCCTCGTCGTCGACACCAAGTCCGAGGGCTACTCGGTCGGCCGCAAGCTCGACAAGCTGGGCCTGAAGGTCTCCGACACCGCCGAGCTGGCCTTCGTCGACGTCAAGGTGCCCGTCGAGGACCTGCTGGGCGAGGAGAACAAGGGCTTCTCCTACCTCGGCCAGAACCTCCCGCAGGAGCGCCTGGGCATCGCCGTCGGCGCGTACGCGCAGGCGAAGGCCGCCGTGCGGTTCGCCCAGCAGTACACGCAGGACCGCACCGTCTTCGGCAAGACCGTCGCGTCCTTCCAGAACACCAAGTTCGAGCTGGCCGCCTGCAAGGCCGAGGTCGACGCGGCCGAGGCCGTCTGCGACCGCGCGATCGAGGCCCTGGACGCCGGTGAGCTCACCCCCGCCGAGGCCGCCTCGGCGAAGCTGTTCTGCACCGAGGTCGCGCACCGCGTGATCGACCGCTGCCTCCAGCTGCACGGCGGCTACGGCTTCATGAACGAGTACCCGATCGCCCGCCTCTACACGGACAACCGGGTCAACCGCATCTACGGCGGTACCAGCGAGGTCATGAAGTCGATCATCGCCAAGTCCATGGGCCTCTGAGAACGGCTACGTTTCTCCTTCATGAGCGCAGCACTTGAATCCCTGCTCGATCTGCTCGACCTGGAGCAGATCGAGCAGGACATCTTCCGGGGCATGAGCCGTTCCGCGGTCGTGCCCCGTGTCTTCGGCGGCCAGGTCGCGGCCCAGGCCCTGGTCGCCGCCGGGCGCACGGTCCCCGAGGACCGGGGAGCCCACTCCCTCCACGCGTACTTCCTGCGCCCCGGGGACCCCGGCGCGCCGATCGTCTACAGCGTGGACCGGATCCGCGACGGGCGGTCCTTCACCACCCGCCGGGTCGTCGCCGTCCAGCACGGCAAGCCGATCTTCCACCTCTCGGCGTCGTTCCAGGTGCACGAGGAGGGCATGGACCACCAGGCGGTCATGCCCCCGGCCCCCGACCCGGAGACCCTGCCGACCGCGGCCGAGATGCTGCCCCGGTACGCGCACCGCTTCACGGACCCGCGCATGGTGGACCGGCTGCTGGAGGCCCGGGCCGCGGTCGACCTGCGGTACGTGGACGCCCCGCCGTTCGCCACCGCCGGTGAGCCGCGCGAGCCGCGCTCCCAGGTCTGGTTCCGGACGCACGGCAAGCTGGCGGACGACCCGCTGCTGCACGTCTGCATGGCGACGTACGTCTCCGACATGACCCTGCTCGACTCGGTGCTGCTCGCCCACGGGCGCGGCGGCTGGTCGGTGGGTGACGTGGTGGGCGCCAGCCTGGACCACGCGATGTGGTTCCACCGTCCCTTCCGGGCGGACGAGTGGCTGCTGTACGACCAGGAGTCGCCCTCCGCGTCCGGTGGGCGCGGTCTCGGGCAGGCCAGGATCTGGACGGCGGACGGGAAACTGGCCATCACGGTCATCCAGGAGGGCCTGGTCCGCGTCCCGAGGGGCTGAAGTCGCGCATTCGGACATACTGCCCCTCATGAGTGACGCCACGAGTGACGCCGGAAGTGACTCCGATCGCGGCTCCGGGAGCGACGGGCAGGCCGGTGGCGGCGAGTCCACGTTCACGGTGGTCGTCGCGGCGGTCGCCAATCTCGGTATCGCGGTGGCGAAGCTGGTGGCGGGGCTGATCAGCGGTTCGAGCGCGATGCTCTCGGAGGCCGCGCACTCGGTCGCCGACACCGTCACCGAGGTCATGCTCCTCACGGCGCTGAAGCGCAGCGAGAAGCCCGCCGACGAGGACCATCCGCTGGGCTACGGCCCCGAGCGGTACATCTGGGCGATGCTCGCGGCCGTCGCGACCTTCGTGGGCGGCGCGGTGTTCTCCCTCTACGACGGCATCCACACCCTGCTGCGGGGCGAGGAGCTCGGCGATCCGCTCGTCTCCTACCTCGTGCTCGCGGTCGCCTTCCTGCTGGAGGGCTTCTCGCTGCGTACGGGCGTCCGGCAGGTGCGCGGAGAGGCCGCCCGGCTCCGGATGCCCGCGCCGCGCTATCTGCGCCGGACCCCCGACACCGCGGTCAAGGCCGTGGTGATGGAGGACTCGGCGGCCTTGGCCGGGCTGCTGCTGGCGGCCGGCGGCCTGCTCGGCGGGCAGCTCTCGGGCTCCGGGGTCTGGGACGGCATCGCCTCCGTCCTCATCGGCGTACTGCTGGTGTACGTGGCGTGGGTGCTCTGCCGGTCCAACGCCCAGCTGCTGATCGGCCGGCCGCTGCCGGCCGGAATGCGGGCCGGGGTACGCGAGGAACTGCTGTCCGTGCCGCACATCGTCGAGGTGGTGGAGCTGACCACGCTGATCCAGGGGCCGTCGGAGATGCTGATCGCGGCGAAGATCGACTTCCGGGACGCGTCGACGGCCGCGCAGATCGAGTGGGCGTGCGAGGAGGCGGAGCAGCAGCTGCGGGAGCGCTACCCGTCGATCCGGCGGGTGTACCTGGATCCGACACCGGGGCGCGCGCAGCGCTCGGCGGCGCGCTCCGGCGGCTGAGCCGGGCGCGGCCGGCTCGGGCCACTGTCTGCTACGGGCCAGAATCAGCCAGAGGTGGGTCCTGCGGAGTATTCGGTGGCGAGATCCGCCCGGACACGGCAGCTTCCGGCCCGTCCACCGCCCCCACCCGGTGATCAACCTTACTCACTGCCACGGCGCAGAGCGTCCGACGTGAGGACCGCACACCGCTCCGCCGCATGTGCGGCCGCGCGCCGCGGCCGTCCCCGTGCGGCACAGTCCGTCAAATGGTGATGTTTCAGTTGAGTGTGGCCAACTGGTGAACCCACATTCTGCCCATTTACCTTTTTACCTTTCATGTCAATTTTTGAATACCTCGGTGCTGATTGAAATTATCCGAGGGCTCGAATTCCAGCCATGATCAGCGGATTTATTGCATCTGCGCCCAGGAACCGATGTCCTTCTCAGGGTTGCCTCAACTAGCCCTGTCCGCGCGCGGGCAGGCGCATCCCCCATCCACTGAGGACCTTTGTGATGACGCACATATCGGAGGCCGGTCCCTGGGTGCTGGCGCTGGCCATGACGGCCGTCGCCCTCACCCTGGCGCTCCTCCACCTCCGCATGCGCCGGTCGAACGCGGCACTGCGCGCCGAGGTTCGTAACGAAGCGCGGGCCGCGGCCGGCAAGTACCAGGCGCTGGAGGCCAACGCGCGGTCCAGCGCACAGGCGGCGGCCGCCGCCTCGGAGACCCGCTACCAGTCCATGGAGACCGCTCTTCTCGCCGAGGTGCGGGACGCCGAGCACGCCAGACTCGACGCCGAGCAGCAGAGCGGCCGGACAGTCGGGGAGCTGGCGCACTTCGTCGACACCCGGCTGCCGGCCCTCGTCACACACCTGAGACACCGTCATGTCCCGGTCCCCGGAACGAAGGACCCGGCGCTCACCCACACCGAGATCGGGGCCCTCCTGGAACGGGCCCTGAATCAGGTCGCGCAGGTCATCGTGGACACCGAACAGCGGGTCGACGCCGGCGCCCAGGCCGTGCTCCGGGCCACCACGGCCGAGATCCAGGCCAAGTCCTACCGCCTCCAGGAGATGATCGAGGAGGCGCAGTTCACCTTCGACGATCCGGAGATCGCGAAGCGGCTGGTGTCGATGGACCGCACGAACGAGGAGAATCTCCGGCAGATCCAGGCGACCGGAGTGCTCTGCGGGGCGTGGCCGGGGCTGACGCGGGACGACTCCCACCTGGGTGACATCGTTGCCGGAGCCCAGTCCCGCATCGCGGGCTACCAGCGCGTCCAGATCACCAGCCAGCTCTCCGACCCGGTCGGGGTGGTGGCCCGGGCGGTGGAGCCGCTCGCCGTGATCGTCGCCGAGCTGCTCTCCAACGCGGTGCACCACACTCCTCAGGGCACGCGTCCCGTCGACGTGAGCCTGCATCAGGTGCAGGCGGGGGCGTGCGTCGTGATCGACGACCCCGGCGTGGGCATGACGGACGAGGAGCGTGAGTTCGCCGCCCGCATGCTGTCCAGTCAGCAAGGCGTCCTGCTGACCCATCTGGGAGATCCGCCGCGTGCGGGGTTCGCCACGATAGGCCGTCTTGTGCAGCAGTTCGGATTCACCGTCACGGTGGACAAGCCCTCGTCGTACGGCGGCGTCCGAGCCGTGGCGTTCATTCCCGATCACCTGCTGATGCTGATGGATGAGGTGGCCCAGCCCATGTCGGCCATGTCCCCCGCCCTGCGCAAGCCGGAGCCGCCCAGGCAGGAGAGCCCCGCGCCGTCACCGGCCGCCGGGCCCGCCGGCGCGATCGAACTGCCGCGGCGGCGACGCCAGCGGGCCGCTCAGGACACGGACCGGCCCGCTCAGCAGGGCCCTGACCCGGCTCCCGCGATCAGCCCTGACCAGGCGGCCCAGACGTGGGGCGCCTGGCAGACCGGCACCATGCGCGGATTCGAGGACGCGCACACCGACCAGGAAGAAGGCACGCAGCCATGACCGTCGTTCCCAAGCGCCCCCTTCTCAGGGACATGTCCTGGGTGCTCACCCCGCTTCTGGAGGTGCCGGGGGTCGTGCACGCCTTGGTCCTGTCCGGAGACGGGATGATCCAGGGCGCCACCCAGGCCCTCACCCGGGAGGCCGGGGAGGGCGCCTCCGCCATGGCGTCGGCCGTCCAGGGGGCATGCAAGGAGCTGGTCAGGAAACTGGCGGGGCAGGAGGAGAGCCCCGTACTGCACCAGGTGGTGGTGAGCACGAACTACGGGTTCGCCTTCCTGATCCCCGCGGGCGACAACACGGTCATGGCGGTCTTCGCGCAGCCGACCGTGGACATGGGCGTCATCGCCCACGCCATGCAGGTGCAGGTCTCGAAGCTCGGCGACAAGGTGATGAACTCACCTGCTCGGGCCCGGGGATGACGCCGGCGCCCCGCCGGCGGCTCGTGCCGTCGTTCCTCGCCACCGACAGCGTCCAGCCGACGCGCAACACGCTGGACCGTCTGACCCTGCTGTCGTCCACCGGCGTCACCGCCGCGGACGACCTGACGCACGCGCAGCGCCGGCTGGTCGAGCTCCTCCGGGGCGGGCCGCTGGCGCTGGTCGAGGTCGCCGCACGCCTCGTGCTGCCGGTGAGCCTGGTCCGCGTCCTCGTCGCGGATCTCGTCGACAGTTCGCACCTGCACGCCCGCGCCCCCATCCCCGAAGCGAAGGCGCACGACCCCCAGCTGCTAGAGAAGGTGCTCGATGGACTCCGCAGTATCCGATAACACCTTCCTCGACAGCGACGAGCAGACGCTGGTGAAGATCGTGGTGACCGGACCCTTCGGCGTCGGCAAGACGACGCTGATCAACACGCTCTCCGAGACCGCGCCGCTGCACACCGAGGAGGTCATGACCCAGGCCGGAGCGGCGGCCGACGATCTCGCCGGTGTGCGGGACAAGGCCACCACCACGGTCGCCATCGACTTCGGCCGCAGGACGCTCCCCGGTGACCTCGTCCTCTACCTGTTCGGCACTCCCGGCCAGAAGAGGTTCAAGCCGCTCTGGGAGGACATCGCGCGCGGCGCCCTGGGCGCGGTGGTTCTGGTGGACACCCGGCGTCTCGACGACTCGTTCGACGTCATCGACATGATCGAGCAGCAGGGTCTGTCCTACGCCGTGGCCGTCAACAACTTCCCCGACTCGCCCGGCTACCCGCCCGAGGTGCTCCGCGACCACCTGGACCTGGAGCCGCACACCCCGCTGGTCGTCTGCGACGCCCGCGAGACGACGTCGGCCGTGGACGTGCTGATCGCTCTGGTGACCCATCTGCTCACCGCCCACCCCGTCCTGGAAGCCTCATGAGCACCTATCTGCCCCTGGCCGTCCCCCTGTACGGACCGGACTTCGCCGCGGACCCCGGGCGCGTCTACGCCCGCCTGCGCGCGTTCGGGCCGGTCGCCCCCGTCGAGGTGTCCCCGGGCGTCAGCGGCTATCTCGTCACCGACCGCGACGCCGCTCTCGCCGTACTCAACGACCCCGAGGTCTGGTCGAAGGACCCGCGGGTCTGGGAGAGCGGGCTCCCGGCCGACTCACCGGTGAAGCCGATGATGGGGTGGCGGCCCAACGCCCTGTTCAACGACGGCGCCGAGCACCGCCGCTACCGGTCGGTCATCACCGACAGCTTCAGCCGGATCGAGCCGCACGACCTGCGCCGCCAGGTCGCGGAGATCGCGGACGGTCTGATCCGGGACTTCGCCGGCACGGGCGAGGTCGACCTCGTCGGCCAGTACGCCCGCCCGTTGCCGCTGGTGCTGTTCAACGCGATGTTCGGCATGCCGCCCGAGGACGGCCCCCGCCTGGTGGCGGCCATGGGCGGCCTGTTCGAATCCGAACCCGAGACCGCGATCAAGGCGAACGAGGACTTCGGCCGGTACATGGAGGAGCTCATCGCGCTCAAGGTGCAGCAGCGCGGCGAGGACCTGACGAGCTGGTTCATGGACCACCCCGCCGGTCTGGCGCCGGAGGAACTCGCCCACCAGGTGATCCTCACGATGGCCGCCGGGCAGGAGCCGACCACCAACCTGATCTCGAACGCGCTGTCGCGCATGCTGTCCAACCCGGACTACTACAGCAGCCTGTCCAACGGTGCCCGCACCGCCCGCGACGCCATCAACGACGTGCTGCGCCACGAGCCGCCGATGGCGAACTACAGCGCGCACTACCCGCGGCGCAACATGCAGATCGGCAGCACCTGGATCCCCGCCGACAGCCTCGTGCTCATCTCGTACCACGCGGCCAACACCACCCCGGACGGCCACGAGGGCGGCGAGCGCACCGACGGCGGCGCACACCTCGCCTGGTCCTCCGGTCCGCACGCCTGCCCCGTCAAGCAGCCCGCCCTGCTCATCGCGATCACCGCGATCGAGAGGCTCACCAGCCACCTCGGGGACCTGGAACTCGCGGTGCCCCGCGAGAGCCTGCAATGGCGCCCCGGCCCCTTCCACCGCGCACTGGCACACCTCCCGGCCCGCTTCGGTCCCATCACGCCGCAGAAAACTGGAGTCACCCCATGGAGCAGCCCCTCGTCCTCGACCCCGCCGGCCGGGACATCCACGGAGAGTCCGCTCTCCTCCGCGAGCGCGGACCGGCGACCCGGGTCGTACTCCCCGGCGACATAGACGCCTGGGCCGTCACCAGCCACTCGCTCCTCAAGGAGCTCCTGACCGACGACCGCGTGACCAAGGACCCCCGGTGCTGGAGCGCCTGGCAGCGCGGCGAGATCACCCCGGACATGTGGGTCTACACCTGGGTGGCGGTCTCCAACATGTTCACCGCCGCGGGGCAGGACCACCGGCGCCTGCGCAAACTCGTCACCCCCGCCTTCACCGCCCGCCGCATCGAAGCTCTGAAGCCCGTCGTCCAGGGGATCGCCGATCAGCTGCTGGACGACATGGCACGCTCCTCCGACGGCAAGGTGGACCTGCGCGGCTCGTACGCCCACCCGTTGCCCATGCAGGTCATCTGCCATCTGTTCGGGCTCCCTGAGGAACTCCGGCCGCGCATGGCCCAGTTGGTCGAGAAGGTCTTCGACACGACCATCGAGGACGCCGCGTCGAACTTCGCCGAGCTCCAGCAGATGCTGACCGGCCTCATCGCGAGCAAGCGGCAGGACCCCGGGGACGACCTGACCAGCGTCCTGATCGCCACCCGCGACGACGACGGCACACGTCTGAGCGAGGCCGAGCTGACCGACACACTGCTGCTCATCATCAGCGCCGGCTTCGAGACGACCGTCAACCTCATCGGCAACGCCGTCCGCGCCCTGCTGGAACACCCCGAGCAGCGCCGGCAGGTCACCGAGGCCGGTGCGAAGCGCTGGAACGACGTCGTCGAGGAGACCCTGCGCTGGGAGCCGAGCGTGGCCCATCTGCCCCTGCGCTACGCCGTCGAGGACATCGACCTCCCGGACGGTCAGCGCATCGCCCAGGGGGAAGCCATCCTCGCGTCCTACGCCGCGGCGGGCCGGGAGCCGGCCCAGCACGGCCCGGACGCCGACCGGTTCGACATCGACCGGTTCGGCCGGGAGCACCTGGCCTTCGGCTACGGCGTCCACTTCTGCCTCGGGGCCCCGCTGGCGCGCCTGGAAGCCGATGTGGCGCTGACCACCCTGTTCGCCCGGTACCCGGACCTCTCCCTGGCGTCCCCGGCCGCGGAGCTGCCCGCCGTCGAGTCGTTCATCGTCAACGGCGCTCAGCGCATCGACGTCACCCTGGGCCGCCCCACCCCGGCCTGAGAGCCGGAGGGCCGAGGAGGCCGGGCCCGGCCGGGTCCGGCCGTCCGCCGGCCGGCCGGGCCCGCTCCCGCCGTCGTCACCCCCGGTCGTCGGCGGGGAGCAGCCCGGCCGCGTCCAGCAGGTAGTCGGTCATCGGGTCGTAGTAGCGCGGGTCGGTGACGTGGTCGTCGAGGGGCACGGTGACCTGGAGCGTGCCCTCCGCCTCGCCCAGGAAGAGCGCGGGGTCGTTGCAGTCGGCGTAACCGATCGAGTCGATCCCGCGCTGCCCCGCGCACCCGGCCCAGCCGTGGTCCGCCACGACCAGGTCGGGCAGCGGCCGGCCCTCGCGCTCCAGGCCGTCCAGGATGGCGGCCATCGGGACCGGTGAGTGCGTGTGCCAGAGGGTCGCGCCGCGCTCCAGGACCGCGACGTCGGCGAACTGGAAGACCATCCCCTCGTCCGCCATCAGGCCGCCGGGGATCCGTACGATCTCGCATCCGGCGGCCCGCAGGGCGTCCGCGGTCTGCCGGTGCACATCGAGCAGCCCGCCCGGGTGGCCGGTGGCGAACAGCACCCGCTCCCCGTCGGCCGCCGCCTTCCGCAGCCGTGCGGCCATCCGGTCGAGGGCGTCGACCGTCAGCTCGGGGTCGATGGTGTCCTGGCCCTGGCGGTGCTCCGGGTCGTCGTTGACACCGCATCTCTCGGCCATCACGGCGAGGACGTCCTGCTCGTCGGTCCACCGGTCACCGAGCTCCAGCCCCAGCCAGAAATGGCGGTTGCCGTTGGCGAGCTGGCGGTAGTGGGAGAGGTTGTTGTCGCGGGGAGTGGCGACATCGCCCGCGATACGTGTGCGGACGAGGTGCTCGACGAGGGCGGCGCGGCTGGGTATCGGCATGCACCCATTGTGCCGTCGGCGGCGCGCTGTGTGCCTGGTGTCTCGTACGGCGGGATCCGGCCACCCCGTGGCGCGCCCCGGCACTAGGCGGCTCCTGCCCCCGTCCGGCCGGCGGGCAGGCGGCCGTCGGCTCGCTGCGGGGCGGCGTCGCGGGTCCTCACCGGCCCGGCCCCGCCACGGCCCGCCAGGCGGCAGCCGAGGCAGCCGGGGTGGCCGTGGCGGGCGGCGGGGTCACGGGTCCGCCAGTCCCGCACGCCCTCGGGCCGGGGCCCGCCGGGCTTGCCCCATCCCGCCAGGTGCAGGGCCCAGCAGGTCAGGGCCGCCAGGGCGAGGACCGCTACGCCGAGCCACAGCACCGCCGCGGAGGTCAGGACGGCGGCCAGCCCCAGCACCGCGCTGCCCAGGACCCCGATGGCCGTACCGGTCCAGCCGGCCACGGTGTGGCCCAGGTCGTGGTCACCATGCGCGCTCATGCCGGCTCCTCGGGGTGTGATAGTTCAGCGACCGGCACAGCACGCGGGCGCCATTAACTCACGAGCTAAGTTACTTAGAGACTAAGGGGAATTTCGGTGGACGGCAAGGAGCGCCCCGAGGTGGCCTACGACGAGATGCTGCGGGCGATGGACCGGCTGATCGCACTGGCACAGTCCGGGCAGCAGGACATCGCCGACCGGCTCGGCCTGAACACCACCGACCTGACCTGCGTGGGCTTCCTGATGGAGGCGTCCATCGCCGGGAAGACCCTGGCCGCCGGAGACCTGGCCGAGCAGGCGCGGCTGACCACCGGGGCGGTGACCGGGGTGCTCAACCGGCTGGAGAAGGCCGGCTACGTGCGCCGCGCGCCCGACCCCGGGGACAGGCGCCGGGTGCGCGTGGTGATGGACGACGAGGCCCGGGAGCGGATCCTCGCCGTCTACGGTCCGTTCTACGCACGCCTGTGCACACTGGCGGCCGACTACGGGCCACAGGAGATGGCCGTGCTCGCGGACTGGTTCACCCGGGCGCGGGAGGCCATGCGGACCTCGCTGGAGGAGATCCGGGACGGCGGGGTCGCCGGCGCCTGATCCGCACGGCCCGGAGTGCGGGCGTCAGGCCGCGCGGCCCGCCGCCTCGAACGCCCCCCGCGCCAGCCGGTGCAGCAGGGCGGCCGTGGCCGCCCGGCCCGGGAGTGCTTCGGGGCGGGTCAGGTGGGGGGTGGAGTTCAGCAGGCCGAACACCGCGTGGACGGTGACCCGGGCCTCGTTCTCCGGGAGGGCCGGGTAGAGGGCGCGTACGGCCTCGACCCAGACCTCCACGTACTGCCGCTGGAGCTGGCGGACACGCCTGCGGTCGGTGTCGCGCAGACGGTCCAGCTCGCGGTCGTGGAGGGTGATCAGGGGGCGGTCGTCCAGGGCGAAGTCGATGTGGCCCTCGATGAGGGCGTCGAGGAGCGCGTCCGGGGAGCCGTCGCGGGAGGCGCCCCCCTCCGTGACCCGCAGCTTCCCGCCTGCCAGCAGACGCTCACTGATGCCGACGAGCAGCTCGGCGAGCATCGCGTCCTTGCCGGGGAAGTGCCGGTAGAGGCCCGGGCCGCTGATACCGACCGCCGCCCCTATCTCGTCGACCCCGACACCGTGGAAACCGCGCTCGGCGAAGAGGCGGGCGGCCTCCCGGAGGATCTGCTCGCGGCGGGTGGGAGCCGCGACACGGGCGGCGGCATTGGTGCTCATGAGGATTCATTCTAGACAGGCGGGTTAGCGCTCGTTAACCTGAGCACCATGCGTTAACGCTCATTAACTATCGTCCGAACTACTGCGGTACGGGCAAGGGGGCTCGACAGGATGCAGCAGGCACCGGTCCTGGTGAGCGCGGCCGATCCCGCCTCGGAGGCCTGGCAGGCCAACGAGGCGGCGCATCACGCGCTCGCCGAGGAGCTGCGCACGCGGCTCGCCACGGCACGGCTCGGCGGGGGTGAGAAGGCCCGCACCCGGCATGTGGCGCGCGGGAAGCTGCTGCCCCGGGAGCGGGTGGACACGCTGCTCGACCCGGGTTCGCCCTTCCTGGAGCTGGCCCCGCTCGCGGCCGAGGGGCTGTACGGGGGCGCGGCGCCGGCCGCCGGGGTGATCGCCGGGATCGGCCGGGTCAGCGGCCGGGAGTGCGTGATCGTCGCCAACGACGCGACCGTCAAGGGCGGCACCTACTACCCGATGACGGTGAAGAAGCACCTCCGCGCCCAGGAGGTGGCTCTGGAGAACCGGCTGCCGTGCCTGTACCTGGTGGACTCGGGCGGCGCGTTCCTCCCGATGCAGGACGAGGTGTTCCCCGACCGGGACCACTTCGGGCGGATCTTCTACAACCAGGCCCGGATGTCGGGCGCCGGCATCCCGCAGATCGCGGCGGTGCTCGGCTCGTGCACGGCGGGCGGAGCGTACGTCCCGGCCATGAGCGACGAGGCCGTCATCGTCCGGAACCAGGGCACGATCTTCCTGGGCGGCCCCCCGCTCGTGAAGGCGGCCACGGGTGAGGTAGTCACCGCGGAGGAGCTGGGCGGCGGCGAGGTGCACTCCCGTACGTCCGGGGTCACCGACCACCTCGCGGAGGACGACGCGCACGCGCTGCGGATCGTGCGGAACATCGTCGCGACCCTCCCGGAGCGCGGCCCGCTCCCCTGGTCCGTGGAGCCCGCCGAGGAGCCGAAGGCGGACCCCGCGGGCCTGTACGGGGCGGTGCCCGTCGATTCGCGTACGCCCTACGACGTGCGGGAGGTCATCGCCCGGGTGGTGGACGGCTCCCGCTTCCAGGAGTTCAAGGCGGAGTACGGCCAGACGCTGATCACCGGCTTCGCCCGGATCCACGGCCACCCCGTCGGCATCGTCGCCAACAACGGCATCCTGTTCTCGGAGTCCGCCCAGAAGGGCGCCCACTTCATCGAGCTGTGCGACCAGCGCGGCATCCCGCTGGTCTTCCTCCAGAACATCTCGGGCTTCATGGTCGGCCGGGACTACGAGGCCGGGGGCATCGCCAAGCACGGCGCCAAGATGGTCACGGCCGTGGCGTGCACCCGGGTGCCGAAGCTGACCGTCGTGGTCGGCGGGTCGTACGGCGCGGGGAACTACTCCATGTGCGGCCGGGCCTACGGCCCGCGGTTCCTGTGGATGTGGCCGAACGCCAAGATCTCGGTCATGGGCGGCGAGCAGGCCGCCTCGGTGCTGGCCACCGTCAAGCGCGACCAGATCGAGGGGCGCGGCGAGGAGTGGCCGGCCGAGGAGGAAGAGGCCTTCAAGGACCCGGTCCGCGCGCAGTACGAGCAGCAGGGCAACGCCTACTACGCCACCGCCCGGCTCTGGGACGACGGCGTGATCGACCCCATGGAGACCCGGCAGGTGCTGGGGCTCGCCCTGACCGCGTGTGCCAACGCCCCGCTGGGCGAGCCCAGTTTCGGCGTCTTCCGGATGTGATGTGAGGACTTCCATGTTCAGCACTGTTCTGGTCGCCAACCGTGGCGAGATCGCGGTCCGGGTCATCCGGACCCTGCGCGAGCTCGGCGTGCGGTCGGTCGCCGTCTTCAGCGACGCGGACGCGGACGCCCGGCACGTCCGGGAGGCGGATACGGCGGTCCGGATCGGGCCGGCGCCCGCCTCCGAGAGCTATCTGTCGGTGGAGCGGCTGCTGGACGCGGCCCGCCGCACGGGCGCGGAGGCCGTCCACCCGGGTTACGGCTTCCTCGCGGAGAACGCGGGCTTCGCCCAGGCGTGCGCGGAGGCGGGGCTGGTCTTCATCGGCCCGCCCGCTGCGGCGATCTCACTGATGGGCGACAAGATCCGCGCCAAGGAGACCGTCGAGGCGGCCGGGGTGCCGGTGGTGCCCGGTTCCTCCGGGAGCGGGCTCAGCGACGCCCAACTGGGCGCGGCCGCGCGGGATATCGGGATGCCGGTCCTGCTGAAGCCGTCGGCGGGCGGTGGCGGCAAGGGCATGCGGCTGGTGCGGGAGGAGGCGCTGCTGGCCGACGAGATCGCGGCGGCCCGGCGCGAGGCCCGCGCCTCGTTCGGCGACGACACGCTCCTGGTGGAGCGGTGGATCGACCGGCCGCGCCACATCGAGATCCAGGTCATGGCCGACGGCCACGGCACGGTGGTGCATCTCGGCGAGCGCGAGTGCTCCCTCCAGCGCCGCCACCAGAAGATCATCGAGGAGGCCCCCTCGGTGCTGCTCGACGAGCGGACGCGCGCGGCGATGGGTGAGGCGGCCGTGCAGGCGGCCCGCTCGTGCGGGTACGTCGGCGCGGGCACGGTCGAGTTCATCGTCCCGGGCAACGACCCCTCCTCGTACTACTTCATGGAGATGAACACCCGTCTCCAGGTCGAGCACCCGGTCACCGAGCTGATCACCGGGCTCGACCTGGTGGAGTGGCAGCTCCGGGTCGCCTCCGGCGAGCGGCTGCCCTACGCGCAGGCGGACATCACGCTCACCGGGCACGCCGTCGAGGCCCGGGTCTGCGCGGAGGACCCGGCGCGCGGCTTCCTGCCGTCCGGCGGCACGGTGCTCGCGCTGCACGAGCCGGGGGGCGGCGGGGTGCGGACGGACTCGGGGCTCAGCGAGGGCGTCCCGGTCGGCAGCACGTACGACCCGATGCTGTCGAAGGTCATCGCGTACGGCCCCGACCGGGCGACGGCCCTGAGCCGGCTGCGGGCGGCGCTCGCGGACACGGTGGTGCTGGGCGTCCCGACGAACGCCGGGTTCCTGCGGCGGCTGCTGGCCCATCCGGCGGTGGTCTCGGGTGATCTGGACACCGGCCTCGTGGAGCGGGAGGCGGACGGCCTGGTGCCGGACGGGGTGCCGGAGGAGGTGTACGCGGCGGCGGCGCTGCTGCGGCAGCCGTCCCCCGCTCCCGCCGGCGGCTGGGTCGATCCGTTCTCGGTGCCCAGCGGCTGGCGGCTGGGCGGCACTCCGGCGGAAACCTTCCACCACTTCCGCGTCCCGGGCCACGACCCGGTGCGCGTGGGTCTGCGTACGGGCGCGGGGGCCACGGCGGCGCTGACGTTCGGCCACGCCGGGGACCGGGGGGAGCCGGCGGACACGTGCGGTCCGGTGCCGTCGCTGCCCGGCGCGGAGAGGTCCCGGCTGGTGGAGGCGTCCGGGCGGCGCGTCGTCGTCGAACTCGAAGGCCGGACCCACACGTTCAGCCTGGCGTCGTCCCCGGAGGGAGTCTGGCTCGGCCGGGACGGGGACGCCTGGCACGTCCAGGACCACGACCCGGTGGAGGCGTCCCTGAGCGGCGCCTCCCGTTCGGGCGCCGACACGCTCGCCGCGCCCATGCCCGGCACCGTCACGGTGGTGAAGGTGGCGGCCGGGGACAAGGTCGTGGCCGGGCAGAGCCTGCTGGTCGTCGAGGCGATGAAGATGGAGCACGTCATCTCCGCCCCGCACGCCGGGACCGTCACCGAGCTGGACGTCACCGCCGGTGCCACGGTCGCCATGGACCAGATCCTGGCCGTGGTGGCCCCGAAGGAGGAATCGTGACCGGCACCGGACTGCCCATGACGGTGCCCGCGCCGGGGCTGCCGGCCCGGGTCCGCATCCATGAGGTCGGCTCCCGCGACGGACTGCAGAACGAGAAGTCCGTCGTACCGACCGAGGTGAAGGCGGAGTTCGTCCGCCGTCTCGCGGAGGCCGGGCTCTCCACGATCGAGGCGACCAGCTTCGTCCATCCGAAGTGGGTGCCCCAACTGGGGGACGCGGAGCAGCTCTTCCCGATGCTCGGGGACGTGGCGGACATCGGGGACGTGGCCCTGCCCGTCCTGGTACCGAACGAGCGCGGTCTGGACCGGGCGCTCGCGCTCGGTGCCCGCAGGATCGCCGTGTTCGGTTCGGCGACGGAGACGTTCGCCGCCCGCAACCTCAACCGCACGGTGGACGAGTCGCTCGCCATGTTCGAGCCGGTGGTGGCCCGGGCGAAGGCCACCGGGATGCATGTGCGCGGCTATCTGTCGATGTGCTTCGGGGACCCGTGGGAGGGCGCCGTGCCCGTCGCGCAGGTCGTCCGGGTCGCGAAGTCGCTCATGGACCTCGGCTGCGACGAGCTCTCCCTCGGCGACACGATCGGCGTGGCCACCCCGGGCCATGTGACGGCGCTGCTGACCGGGCTGAACGGCGCGGGGGTCCCCACCGGCACGATCGGGGTGCACTTCCACGACACGTACGGCCAGGCGCTCTCCAACACCCTGGCCGCGCTCCAGCACGGTGTGACGACGGTGGACGCCTCGGCCGGCGGCCTCGGCGGCTGCCCGTACGCGAAGAGCGCGACCGGAAATCTCGCCACCGAGGATCTCGTGTGGATGCTCGACGGCCTCGGTGTCGAAACCGGGGTCGATCTCGGCGCACTCACCGCCACAAGCGTGTGGATGGCCGAACAGCTGGGCCGCCCGAGCCCTTCCCGTACCGTCCGCGCGCTGTCCCACAAGGAGTGAACGACCCATGTCCCTTGACCACCGGCTGACCGCCGAGCACGAGGAACTGCGCCGCACCGTCGAGGAGTTCGCACATGATGTGATCGCCCCGAAGATCGGCGACTTCTACGAGCGCCACGAGTTCCCGTACGAGATCGTGCGGGAGATGGGGCGCATGGGCCTGTTCGGCCTGCCCTTCCCGGAGGAGTACGGCGGCATGGGCGGGGACTACCTCGCGCTCGGGATCGCCCTGGAGGAGCTGGCCCGGGTCGACTCCTCCGTGGCGATCACACTGGAGGCGGGTGTCTCGCTCGGAGCCATGCCGGTCTACCGCTTCGGCACCGAGGAGCAGAAGCGGCGGTGGCTGCCGAAGCTGTGCGCGGGCGAGGCGCTCGGCGCGTTCGGCCTGACGGAGCCGGACGGCGGCTCGGACGCCGGCGGGACGCGGACGACGGCCGTGCTGGACGAGGCCGCCGGCGAGTGGGTGATCAACGGGTCCAAGTGCTTCATCACCAACTCCGGTACGGACATCACGGAGCTGGTGACGGTGACGGCGGTCACCGGCCGCAAGGAGAACGGCGCCCCGCGCATCTCCGCGATCATCGTCCCGTCCGGCACGCCCGGTTTCACGGTGGCCGCCCCGTACTCCAAGGTCGGCTGGAACGCCTCGGACACCCGTGAGCTCTCCTTCTCCGACGTCCGCGTCCCGAAGGAGAACCTCCTGGGCGAGGAGGGCCGCGGGTACGCGCAGTTCCTCCGCATCCTGGACGAGGGGCGGATCGCCATCTCGGCGCTGTCGACGGGCCTCGCGCAGGGCTGTGTGGACGAGTCCCTGAAGTACGCGAAGGATCGGCACGCCTTCGGGAAGCCGATCGGCGCCAACCAGGCCATCCAGTTCAAGATCGCCGACATGGAGACGCGGGCGCACATGGCCCGGGTCGGCTGGCGCGACGCGGCCTCGCGGCTGGTGGCGGGCGAGCCGTTCAAGAAGGAGGCCGCGATCGCGAAGCTGTACTCCTCGACGGTGGCGGTGGACAACGCCCGCGAGGCGACGCAGATCCACGGCGGCTACGGCTTCATGAACGAGTACCCGGTGGCCCGGATGTGGCGCGACTCCAAGATCCTGGAGATCGGCGAGGGCACGAGCGAGGTGCAGCGGATGCTGATCGCCCGGGAGCTGGGGATGGACGCCTGAGGCACCGGGGCCGAGTTGATATATACTCCACATGAGGCTTATATACTCATCGGCCCCAGGAGGTCCAGCATGACGAAGACCCTCGTGGATGTGGACGACCAGATGCTGGCGTTCGCCCAGCAGCAGCTCGGGACCTCGACCAAGCGGGAGACGATCAACCGGGCACTGACGATAGCCGCCGCGGTCAGTGCGGACGACCGGGCCCGGGCTCTGCGCTGGCTCCAGGACAACGCTGACCAGTTCCTGGACTTCGACGTCCTGGAAGAACGGGAGCAGTCGGGGCTGTGAGCTATCTCGCCGACACGTCGGCGGTCTGGCGACTGCTCCGGCGCCAAGTGGGAGAGCCGTGGCCGAGGCGCGTCGCCCAAGGTCTCGTGTCACTCTGCCCACCCGTGGAGTCCGAGCTCATGCCGGCCCTGCGGACGGACCGGGACCACGAACCGTTCTTCACCATGCTCGGCCAGACCTTCGGATGGGTTCCCGCCCTCGAAGACCCCTGGCCGAGGATCATCGAAGTACAGCGAGAGCTCGTGAGGATCGGCCACCACCGGGGCCCCTCACCCATCGACATCCTCGTCGCCCTCACGGCCCGGCAGCATCGGCTCACCGTGCTGCACGTGGACGACGACTTCGCCGTGATCGCGAAGGTGTGCCCGGACATCGACATGCTGCGCCTGCGGCCGGTCACCGGCTGAGCCCCGACGTTCACGAAAGCCGCCTTCCCTGGTCACCGGGGAGGCGGCTTTCCCGTGGGGCCGGTAACGGAACGGCCGCTCCCCCTTGCCCTCCCCGTCCACGATATGTGAGGTTAGGCTAGCCTTCCCTCGAATCGTCAGCGGGCGCCCTGGGGCGCGTACGAAAGCAGACACACTCATGCCCAACCTCCGGACCAGCTCACTCTCCCGCCGCGGCCTGCTGGCCGCCGGTGGCGCCGTCGGCCTCGGCGCCGTACTCGCAGCCTGCGGCGACGGCGACGAGAAGGGCTCCGCCTCGGGTTCGGGTGCGGAGAAATCCGGCCCCTGGTCCTTCAAGGACGACCGCGGGCAGACGGCGAAGGCCGATTCCGCGCCGAAGAACATCGTCGCGTTCATCGGTGTCGCCGCCGCGCTCCACGACTACGGCATCGAGGTCAAGGGTGTCTTCGGTCCGACGAAGACCTCCGACGGCAAGGCCGACGTACAGGCCGGCGACCTGGACATCAGCAAGGTCGAGGTACTGGGCAACGTCTGGGGCGAGTTCAACGTCGAGAAGTACGCCGGCCTCGCGCCCGAGCTCCTCGTCACCGCCATGTGGGAGAAGGACGCCCTCTGGTATGTGCCGGACCAGTCCAAGGACAAGATCCTGAAGCTGGCCCCGAGCGTCGCCCTGTGGGCCGCGCAGACCACGGTCCCGAAGGCGATCCAGCGTCACGAGGACCTCGCCGCCTCCCTCGGCGCCGACGTCAAGGCCAAGAAGGTCACCGACGCCAAGGCCGCGTTCGAGAAGGCGGCGGCCCGGCTGCGCGCCGCCGCCAAGTCCCAGCCGAACATCAAGGTCATGATCGGCTCGGCCAGCCAGGACCTGTTCTACGTCTCCCTCGCCAAGACCTCGGCCGACACCCTGTACTTCCAGGAGCTCGGCGTGCAGTTCGTCGAGCCGAAGGTCAGCGCGGCCGGCTTCTTCGAGGAGCTGAGCTGGGAGAACGTCGACAAGTACGGCGCCGACATCATCATGATGGACAACCGCTCCTCGGCCCTTCAGCCCGACGCCCTGACCTCCAAGCCGACCTGGGCCCAGCTGCCCGCCGTCAAGGCCGGCCAGGTCATCCCGCGTACGACGGAGCCCATCTACTCCTACGACAAGTGCGCGCCGATCCTCGACGCCCTCGCCGAGGCCATCGAGAAGGCCAAGAAGGTCAGCTGACCCTCCGGCCCTGCCGGGAGTGGCTCCCGGCAGGGCCTTCGCCGTTCCGGTTCCTGGGAGGACCCCTCGCATGACGACCGCCACCGCACCCGCCGTCGCCCCCTTCCGGTTCTTCGGCCTGACGGTCCTCAGGACCACCGGACTGAGCCCCTCCATGCGGAGAATCACCTTCGGCGGACCGGGGTGTGACGGCTTCGTCGCCGGGGGCCGGGACCAGAGCCTCTCGATCTTCCTGCCGCACCCAGGCCAGACCGAGGCAGTCGTCCCGGTCGACGAGAACGGTGAGTGGTTCGCGGCCTGGCGGGCCCTGCCCCCGGACGTCCGGGCCGTGATGAGGTCGTACACCGTGCGCGCCCAGCGGTACGCCCCGGACGGCTCGACCGAGATCGACATCGACTTCGCCCTGCACGAGGACGGCGGGCCGGCCTGTCGCTGGGCCCGGGCCGCCACGCCGGGGCAGCGGCTCACCGTGCTGGGCCCCACCGGCGAGGACAACAACGGGATCCGCTTCCAGCCGCCGCAGGACACCGGCTGCGTGCTGATCTGCGCCGACGAGACGGCACTCCCCGCCGCCTCGGCCGCCCTGGAGTGGCTGCCGGCCGGCATGAAGGCCAGGGTCTGGCTGGAGGTCCCGCACACCCAGGACCGGCTGGACCTCCGCACCGAGGCCGACGTCCACATCACCTGGCTCGTACGGGACGAGGGCGCCCCCTCCGCCGTGGACGCCGTGCGCGCCGCCACCCTGCCCGAGGGCACCCCGTACGTCTGGATCGCCGGCGAGTCGTCCGGGGTCAGGGCACTGCGCCGCCACTTCGTGCGGGAGCGGGAGTTCGACCGCAGGCGCGTCACCTTCGTCGGCTACTGGCGGCGCGGGCTGAGCGAGGAGCAGTTGCGGGAGGAAGCGGCGCGGGTGGCCGCGTAACACGCCTGCGTGTCTTGTGGGGTTCCTGTGACGGACCCCCCCTGGGGGCGGAGGTCGCGAAAGTTGTTAGGTTAGGCTCGCCTAACCTAACCGTCGCGGCCCTCGTCCCCCCTTTTTCTGCCCGGAGGGCCGCGGCGACGTCCCTACCCGGGAGGCCCCCCACATGCGTTCCCACCTGCTCAACCACACGACGGCGGAGGACTACCGTCGCTCCGTCACCGCGGGAGTCGAACAGGTCGCGGCCAGACTCGCCTCCACCGAGCAGCCGTTCACCGGCATCGGCGTCGAGGCACTCGCCCCCGTCGTCGACGCCATCGACCTCGACCGGCCGCTCGGCGACACGGCTGCCGCCCTGGACGAGCTCGGCGAGGTCTACCTCCGCGACGCCGTGTACTTCCACCACCCCCGCTATCTCGCCCACCTCAACTGCCCGGTGGTCATCCCCGCCGTGGTCGGCGAGGCCGTGCTCTCCGCGGTCAACTCCTCCCTGGACACCTGGGACCAGAGCGCGGGCGGCACGCTGATCGAGCGCCGGCTGATCGACTGGACGGCCGCCCGCATCGGCCTCGGCCCGGCGGCGGACGGCGTCTTCACCAGCGGTGGCACACAGTCCAACCTGCAGGCGCTGCTGCTGGCCCGCGAGGAGACCAAACTCCGCCCCGAGGAGTGCACCCGGCTGCGGATCCTCACCTCCGAGTGCAGCCACTTCAGCGTCCAGAAGTCGGCCAAACTCCTCGGCCTGGGCGCCGACTCCGTCGTGTCCGTCCCCGTCGACCGCGAGAAGCGCATGCGGACCGTGGCGCTGGCCGCGGCACTCGAACGCTGCGAGTCCGAGGGCACCGTGCCGATGGCGGTCGTCGCCACCGCGGGCACCACGGACTTCGGCTCGATCGACCCGCTGCCCGAGATCGCCGCGCTCTGCGAGCG
The DNA here is from genome assembly GCF_002941025.1 of Streptomyces sp. QL37. Classification (NCBI taxonomy): domain Bacteria; kingdom Bacillati; phylum Actinomycetota; class Actinomycetes; order Kitasatosporales; family Streptomycetaceae; genus Streptomyces; species Streptomyces sp. QL37. Next base: position 3,088,011 of record NZ_PTJS01000001.1, read on the forward strand.
GTACGCGACCTGGATGCACGTCGACGCCGCCTACGGCTGCGGACTGCTGGCCTCGCCCACCCGGCGCGCACTCGTCGACGGCATCGAGCGCGCCGACTCGGTCACCGTGGACTACCACAAGTCCTTCTTCCAGCCCGTGAGTTCATCCGCCGTGCTGGTCCGCGACCGGGCGACGCTGCGCCATGCGACGTATCACGCGGAGTACCTCAACCCGGAGCGCACCGTCGAGGAACGCATCCCCAACCAGGTGGACAAGTCCCTTCAGACCACGCGCAGGTTCGACGCGCTCAAACTGTGGATGACGCTCCGCACCATGGGCGCGGACGGTGTCGGTGAGCTGTTCGACGAGGTGTGCGAGCGGGCCGCCGAGGGCTGGCGGCTGCTGGCCGCCGACCCGCGCTTCGACGTCGTGGTGCGGCCCCGGCTGTCCACCCTGGTGTTCCGCTACGTCCCGTCCCACGCCAGGACGGCCGCCGACATCGACCGGGCCAACCTCCACGCCCGCAAGGCCCTCTTCGCCTCGGGTGAGGCCGTGGTCGCGGGCACGAAGGTCGGCGACAGCCAGTACCTGAAATTCACCCTGCTCAACCCCGAGACGACCGCGGCCGACATCTCCGCGGTCCTCGACCTGATCGCCGGCCACGCCGAGCAGTACCTGGGAGAGTCCCTTGACCGCGCTTCCTGAGCCCCTCGCCGCCCCGTACGACTTCATCGGGATCGGACTCGGCCCGTTCAACCTCGGACTCGCCTGCCTGACCGAGCCCGTCGAGGAGCTGAACGGGCTGTTCCTGGAGTCCAAGCCGGACTTCGAGTGGCACTCCGGGATGTTCCTCGAAGGAGCCCACCTCCAGACGCCGTTCATGTCGGACCTGGTGACGATGGCCGACCCGACCAGCCCGTACTCCTTCCTGAACTACCTGAAGGAGCGGGGCAGGCTCTACTCGTTCTACATCCGGGAGAACTTCTACCCGCTGCGCACCGAGTACAACGACTACTGCCGGTGGGCGGCGGCCAAGCTGAGCAGCGTCCGTTTCAAGCAGACCGTGCAGTCGGTTACGTACGACGAGGGTGACGGTCTGTACACCGTCCGCACCGCCGACAGCGCCTTCCGCGCCCGTCACCTCGTCCTGGGCACCGGCACCCCGCCGCACGTCCCGGAGGCCTGCCGGGGCCTGGGCGGCGACTTCCTGCACAACTCCCGCTATCTCCAGGAGAAGGCGAGACTGCAGGCCAAGAGGTCCATCACGCTGGTGGGCAGCGGGCAGAGCGCGGCGGAGATCTACTACGACCTGCTCTCCGAGATCGACGTGCACGGCTACCGGCTGAACTGGGTGACGCGCTCCCCCCGTTTCTTCCCGCTGGAGTACACCAAGCTCACGCTGGAGATGACCTCACCGGAGTACGTGGACTACTTCCACGCGCTGCCGGAGGAGACGCGCTACCGGCTGGAGTCCGGCCAGAAGGGCCTCTTCAAGGGCATCGACGGCGAGCTGATCGACTCGATCTTCGACCTGCTCTACCAGAAGAACCTGCCGGGCCCCGTCCCCACCCGTCTGCTCACCAACTCCTCGCTGAACAGCGCGCGTTACGAGGAGTCCACCGGCACGTACACGCTGGGCCTCCGCCAGGAGGAGCAGGGCAGGGACTACGAGCTCGACAGCGAGGGCCTGATCCTCGCCACCGGCTACCGGTATGCCCCGCCGGCCTTCCTGGAGCCCGTCACCGACCGGATCCGGCACGACTCCCGGGGCCGTTTCGACGTGGCCCGCAACTACAGCATCGACACCACCGGGCGCGGGATCTTCCTGCAGAACGCCGGGGTGCACACCCACTCGATCACCTCGCCCGACCTGGGCATGGGTGCCTACCGCAACGCGTACATCATCGGCGAACTCCTCGGCCGTGAGTACTACCCGGTCGAGAAGTCCGTCGCCTTCCAGGAGTTCGCCGCATGACCAGCACGAAACCCCACGGGACGTTCACCGTCCGCCCCATGGACCTCTCCCCCGGCCGGGCGGGCCGGAGGTCCGACACGGAACTGGTGCACGAGTGGGTCACCCACCCCAGGGCGGCCTTCTGGATGATGGGCGACGCCCGGCTGGAGGACGTCGAGCGGGAGTACATGGCGATAGCCGCCCACCCGCACCACGACGCCTTCATCGGGCTGCACGACGGCCGGCCCGCCTTCCTGATGGAGCGCTACGACCCCACCGAGGTCGAGCTCAAGGGGCTGTACGAGGCGGAGCCCGGCGACGTCGGGATGCACTTCCTGGTCGCCCCGCCCGAGACCCCGGTGCACGGCTTCACCCGGGCCGTGATCACCAGCGTCATGGAGACCCTGTTCGCCGATCCGCAGGTCCGCAGGGTCGTCGTCGAACCCGACGTCACCAACACCGCGGTGCAGGCGCTGAACGAGGCGGTCGGCTTCGAGGTGGTCCGCGAGATCACCAAGCCGGAGAAACAAGCCCTGCTCAGCACCTGCACCCGCGAGCAGTTCGAGGCCGCGACCACTGGAGCCGACCGATGACCGACCGCACCACCCTCACCACCACCGCAGCCGTCGACCACCTGACCCCGGAGCGCTGGGCCGTCGCCAACCGGCTGCTGATCCGCAAGGCGCTGGCCGAGTTCTCCCACGAACGGCTGCTGGTCCCGGTCCCGCTCGGCGACGGCGGCTACAGCGTGCGCGGTGACGACGGGGCGGTCGAGTACCGCTTCGCCGCCCGCCGCTTCGCACTGGACCACTGGCAGGTGGACGCCGGATCGATCACGCGCCGCCGGCACGGCTCGGACCTGCCGCTGGACGCGCTGGAGTTCTTCGTCGAGCTGCGCTCCACGCTGGGCCTGTCGGCGGAGATCCTTCCCGTCTATCTGGAGGAGATCTCCTCCACGCTGGCCGGAACCGCGTACAAACTGACCAAGGAACCGACCACCGCCGCAGAGCTCGCCGTGGCCGGTTTCCAGGCCGTCGAGACGGGAATGACCGAGGGGCACCCGTGCTTTGTCGCCAACAACGGGCGGCTCGGCTTCGGGGTCGACGAATACCGCGCGTACGCCCCCGAGGCGGCGACCGGAATCAACCTGGTCTGGCTGGCCGCACGGCGCGAACGCGCCACCTTCACCGCGGGTGCCGGGCTGGACTACTCCACCCTCGTCGCCGGCGAGCTGAGCGAGGCGACCCTCGGCAGGTTCTCGGCGCGGATGACGGACCTCGGGCTCGACCTCGACGACTACCTGCTGATCCCCGTCCACCCCTGGCAGTGGTGGAACAAGCTCGCCGTCACCTTCGCCGGGGAGGTGGCCCAGCGGCACCTGGTCTGCTTGGGCGAGGGCGAGGACGCCTATCTGGCCCAGCAGTCGATCCGGACCTTCTTCAATGCCGACCACCCCGAGAAGCACTACGTGAAGACGGCGCTGTCCGTGCTGAACATGGGCTTCATGCGGGGGCTCTCCGCCTCGTACATGGAGGCGACCCCCGCGATCAACGACTGGCTGGCCGGTCTGATCGAGCGCGACGAACTGCTGCGCGGGGCCGGTTTCTCGATCATCCGGGAGCGGGCGGCCATCGGCTACCACCACCGGACCTACGAGGCGGCGACCACCAAGGGTTCCCCGTACCTGAAGATGCTCGCCGCGCTCTGGCGGGAGAGCCCGGTCCCGTCCCTGGCCGAGGGCGAGCGGCTCGCGACGATGGCCTCGCTCATCCACACCGATGCCGGGGGCCACTCGGTGGCGGGCGCGCTGATCGCCGAGTCGGGGCTCGCCCCGGCCGACTGGCTGCGGCGGTACCTGGACGCGTACCTGGTGCCGGTGCTGCACAGCTTCTACGCGTACGACCTGGTGTTCATGCCGCACGGCGAGAACGTGATCCTGGTGATCGAGGACGGCGTGGTGCGCCGGACGATCTTCAAGGACATCGCCGAGGAGATCGCGGTCATGGACCCGGACGCGGTCCTGCCGCCCCAGGTCGAGCGGATCCGCGCGGACGTCCCCGAGGACATGAAGCTGCTGTCGGTCCTCACCGACGTCTTCGACTGCTTCTTCCGCTTCCTGGCGGCGGACCTGGCCACGGAGGGGGTCCTCGGCGAGGAGGCCTTCTGGCGGACGGTCGCCGCGTGCGTGAGGGGCTACCAGGACTCCGTGCCGTACCTCGCCGACAAGTTCGAGCAGTACGACATGTTCACCGAGGAGTTCGCGCTCTCCTGCCTGAACCGGCTGCAGCTGCGTGACAACCAGCAGATGGTCGACCTGGAGGACCCGGCGGGCGCGCTCCAGCTGACCGGAAGGCTGCGGAACCCGATCGCGGGTTACTGAGCCCTGACGATGAGAACGTAACGGACATTCCCCTCACAACAACCTCGCAGGATGAGAAATCTGCCCGATATCGGGCAGATTTCTTGCGTAGCGCCGTCGATCCACGCAATATCGACGAGTGCTCGAACACCGCCCCACGCATGACGACCTCATCGACCACCTCGTGCGCTCCACCGCGCTCCAGCGCGGCGAGGCCGCCAGGGTGATCCTCGACGTGCTGGCGTACTTCGACGAGACGACGGAGGCCTTCGTCCGGCGCCGCCACCGCGAACTGCAGTCCGGCGGCCTGGTGAACACGGAGATCTTCGAGCGGATCGCGGCCGAGCTGCCGCACCGCGCGGTGGCGCCGCAGGAGCTCTCGCTCCGCCAGCTGCGCCGCATCGTCTACGGCTGAGCGGGACGGGCACCGGACTTTTTTGTACGTCGATGGAGGGCAGGGACCCATGTGCGGGATCGTCGGTTACATCGGGAAGCGTGACGTGGCTCCGCTGCTGCTGGAAGGCCTGCAGCGGCTGGAGTACCGGGGCTACGACTCCGCGGGCATCGTCATCACGGGCAAGGCCCAGGCGGGCAGGCCCGGTGCCCTGAAGATGGTCAAGGCCAAGGGCCGCGTCCGCGAGCTGGAGGCCCGCGTGCCCAAGCGGTTCGCCGGCACCACCGGCATCGCCCACACCCGCTGGGCCACGCACGGCGCCCCGAGCGACGAGAACGCGCACCCGCACCTGGACGCGGAGAGCAAGGTCGCCGTCGTCCACAACGGCATCATCGACAACGCCTCCGAGCTCCGCGCGAAGCTCGTCGCCGACGGCGTCGTCTTCCTCTCGGAGACCGACACCGAGGTGCTCGTCCACCTGATCTCCCGCTCGCAGGCGCTGACGCTGGAGGAGAAGGTCCGCGAGGCGCTGAAGTCCGTCGAGGGCACGTACGGCGTCGCCGTGCTGCACGCCGACTTCAACGACCGCATCGTCGTCGCCCGCAACGGCTCCCCGGTCGTGCTCGGCATCGGCGAGAAGGAGATGTTCGTCGCCTCCGACGTGGCCGCCCTGGTCGCGCACACCCGCCAGATCGTCACGCTGGACGACGGCGAGATGGCCACCCTCAAGGCCGACGACTTCCGTACGTACACCACGGAGGGCTCGACCACGACGGCCACGCCGACCACGGTGGAGTGGGAGGCCGAGTCGTACGACATGGGCGGCCACGACACCTACATGCACAAGGAGATCTCCGAGCAGGCCGACGCCGTGGACCGCGTGCTGCGCGGCCGCATCGACGACCGCTTCTCCACCGTGCACCTGGGCGGCCTGAATCTGGACGCCCGCGAGGCACGCGGGGTGCGCCGGATCAAGATCCTCGGCTGCGGCACCTCGTACCACGCGGGCATGATCGGCGCCGGCCTCATCGAGGAGCTGGCCCGCATCCCCGCGGACGCGGAGCCCGCCTCCGAGTTCCGCTACCGCAACCCGGTCGTGGACCCCGACACCCTGTACGTCGCCGTCTCGCAGTCCGGCGAGACCTACGACGTGCTGGCCGCCGTGCAGGAGCTCAAGCGCAAGGGCGCGCGCGTCCTGGGTGTCGTGAACGTCGTCGGCTCGGCGATCGCCCGTGAGGCGGACGGCGGCATGTACGTCCACGCGGGCCCCGAGGTCTGCGTCGTCTCCACCAAGTGCTTCACCAACACCGTGGTGGCCTTCGCGCTGCTCGCCCTGCACCTGGGCCGCATCCGCGACCTGTCGGTGGCCGACGGCAAGCGGATCATCGAGGGGCTGCGCAAGCTTCCGGAGCAGATCGGTCAGATCCTGGAGTCGGAGGACGAGATCAAGAAGCTCGCCGAGGAGTACGCGGGCGCACAGTCGATGATGTTCATCGGCCGCGTCCGGGGCTACCCGGTCGCCCTGGAGGCCTCCCTCAAGCTCAAGGAGATCTCGTACATCCACGCCGAGGCCTACCCCGCCTCGGAGCTGAAGCACGGCCCTCTCGCGCTCATCGAGCCGGCGCTCCCCACGGTCGCGATCGTCCCGGACGACGACCTGCTGGAGAAGAACCGCGCCGCGCTGGAGGAGATCAAGGCCCGCAGCGGCCGCATCCTCGCCGTCGCCCACCGCGAGCAGGAGAAGGCCGACCACACGATCGTCGTCCCGAAGAACGAGAACGAGCTGGACCCGATCCTGATGGGCATCCCGCTGCAACTGCTCGCCTACCACACGGCACTGGCCATGGGCCGTGACATCGACAAGCCGCGCAACCTGGCGAAGTCGGTCACCGTCGAGTAGCGACACCGCCCCTCCCCGCGCGGAAAGGCCCCTGACGCGGCGTCAGGGGCCTTTCCGTGCGTTCGGGGGCGCTCAGGGGATGACGATGACCGGCCGCTGGGCGCGGCGCGCGAGACGGCCGGCCACGGAGCCGAAGATGCGGCCCACGATGCCGTGCGTCGAGCCGACGACGATCGCGTCGGCGGAATACTCGCGGCCGACCTCCTCCAGCTCGTGGCAGATGTCCCCGCCGCGCTCCACGAGCACCCAGGGCACTTCGGCGAGATAGTCGGCGCAGGCGAGCTCCAGGCCGAGGACCTCGGTGCGGTGGTCGGGGACGTCGACGAAGACGGGCGGCTCGCAGCCGGCCCAGACGGTGGTCGGCAGCCGGTTGGCCACATGGACGATGATCAGTCCGGAGCCGTGCCGGTTCGCCATCCCGATGGCGTACGCGAGGGCTCGTTCGCTGGACATGGAGCCGTCGAAACCGACCACGACGCCATGCCGGAAGGCGGGATCGCAGGAAGGGCGCGACTCTCCGACCGTCTGCGGTTCCGACCCGGGGTCGGCTACCTGCTTGCGGTCTGCGGGTTCAGGGATTTCGTGACCGGCCATCGGTGTCTCGGCGAAGAGAGTCCTCGTGAGGAGGGAGCGGTTTGGAGGTGTACCTGCGCGCGGTGGAGCTGTGTCCGGGAAACATCTTCCCAACCCCTTACCCCCAAGGGTACGGCGCCACTCCTCCGCTGCCCAGCGCTCACACATCGCGGGCGGCGATGGAGGGAGCATGCCGGAGAGTGCCCCGATATGGCAATGCCGGTTGCGTCGTACATCCAGCTCGTGGACGCTTCGACGGGTTCCGGTCACGGTGTCCGGCCGACGCTCTCCATGATCCGGGCGAGGCGGCCGAATGTGCCACCCGCCCCTCCGGCCGGGGCCGTCACGCCCCGCCATCATGCAATTGCACAACGTTCACCCGGAGAGCCCGGACGGGCCCCAGAGGCCCCAGAGGCGCGTGGGGGCTCCTGCGAACAGGGGGCGTACGCCGGTCGCATGACTGGATTACGCACACACAACCATCGTTTTTCAGCCAACTTCTGCACCACCCCGTTCCCTTGGGGTCACAGGCGCCCAACCCACGCGCCACCAGGCAGGAATAGACCGCGCGGTACGCTTTGACCCTATGGGGACGGGCCATGATCGCCATGCGCACTTCCCTGTGGGGGCTCACGGGTGAAACGCTTCGTGATCGAACGCTTCGCGCCAGGTTGCCTTGTCGACATAGTGCCGGTGGGGGAACGTGTCACGTCGGGACCACGGGACGCAGTAGATTCGATCTTGAGTGTCGAGGACTGGGGACGCGTGCGAGACCGAGGGGAAACGTGCAGGAGCGACAGGCCCGTAAGGACCAGGAAGACGCGAACACCGAGGGGGGCTTAGCGTCATGAGCCAGGACTCCGCCACCGCAACGGAGGCGTCACGGAAGCTGACCGGACGGCGACGCCGGGAAGTCGTAGCCGTACTGCTGTTCAGTGGCGGCCCTATCTTCGAGAGCTCCATTCCGCTCTCAGTTTTCGGAATCGACCGGCAGGACGCGGGCGTTCCGCGCTACCGCCTGCTGGTCTGCGGGGGCGAGGAAGGACCGCTGCGCACCACCGGCGGGCTCGAACTCAGCGCACCGTACGGCCTGGAGGCGATCAGCAGGGCCGGCACCGTCGTGGTGCCCGCCTGGCGGTCCATCACCTCCCCGCCGCCCGCGGAGGCCCTGGACGCGCTGCGCCGCGCCCATGAGGAGGGTGCCCGCATCGTCGGACTCTGCACGGGGGCCTTCGTCCTCGCCGCGGCCGGCCTGCTGGACGGCCGCCCGGCCACCACGCACTGGATGTACGCACCGACGCTGGCCAAGCGCTATCCGTCGGTGCACGTCGATCCGCGTGAGCTGTTCGTCGACGACGGCGATGTGCTCACCTCGGCCGGGACGGCGGCCGGAATCGATCTGTGCCTCCACATAGTCCGTACCGACCACGGCACCGAGGCGGCAGGGGCCCTGGCCCGCCGGCTCGTCGTACCGCCGCGGCGCAGCGGCGGCCAGGAGCGCTACCTCGACAGGTCTTTACCCGAGGAGATCGGCTCCGACCCGCTCGCCGAGGTCGTGGCCTGGGCGCTGGAGCATCTCCACGAGCAGTTCGACGTGGAGACGCTGGCCGCGCGTGCCTACATGAGCCGGCGGACCTTCGACCGCAGGTTCCGCTCGCTCACGGGCAGTGCACCGCTCCAGTGGCTCATCACCCAGCGCGTGCTGCAGGCGCAGCGGCTGCTCGAGACCTCCGACTACTCCGTCGACGAGGTCGCGGGCCGCTGCGGCTTCCGCTCGCCGGTCGCGCTGCGCGGGCACTTCCGCCGCCAGCTGGGCTCCTCCCCCGCCGCGTACCGGGCCGCCTACCGGGCCCGCCGTCCGCAGGGCGGGGCGTTGGAGAGCGTCACCACGGTGCTGGAGACGTCCGTACCCGTACAGGGCACGGCGTCGGGCAGGCGGGCCGCCGCGGCGGCCTCGTCCGGCCCGTCGCCGGTCACCGCGACGGCCGCTCCCGGCGGCGCCGCGGACCGCCTCGGACCGGGTCCCGAGGCGTACGCTCCGGGCCGCCCGGCCCTGCCGGGGCAGCGCAGCGCCCCGTAGGGTAGGGCCCATGAACGACCGTATGGTGTGGATCGACTGCGAGATGACCGGGCTCTCGCTGACGGACGACGCACTCGTCGAGGTGGCCGCGCTGGTCACCGACTCGGAACTGAACGTGCTCGGCGAAGGGGTGGACATCGTGATCCGCCCGCCGGACGCGGCCCTGGAGACCATGCCCGAGGTGGTGCGGCAGATGCACACCGCCTCGGGCCTCCTCGACGAGCTGGCCGGGGGCACGACCCTGGCCGACGCGGAGGAGCGGGTCATGGCCTACATCCGCGAGCATGTGAAGGAGCCGGGCAAGGCCCCGCTGTGCGGGAACTCGGTCGGCACCGACCGGGGCTTCCTGGCGCGTGACATGCCGTCGCTGGAGGGCTACCTCCACTACCGGATCGTCGATGTGTCCTCGGTCAAGGAGCTGGCGCGCCGCTGGTACCCGAGGGCGTACTTCAACAGTCCGGAGAAGAACGGCAACCACCGGGCGCTCGCCGACATCCGCGACTCCATCACGGAGCTGCGCTACTACCGGGACGCGGTCTTCGTGCCGCAGCCCGGCCCGGACTCGGCCCGCGCCAAGGAGATCGCGGCGCGCCACACACCGGCCGCCGGGCAGTAGGCACACACCCGCTGGTCACGGGCCCTCCGGGGCCCGTGGACCCGCCCCGGAGAACTGGGGCGCGAGCACCCGCTCGGACCCTGTACACTTTTTCTCGGCCGGTCAGTGAAGCGACCGGGCGACATGGTGGGTATAGCTCAGCTGGCAGAGCACCTGGTTGTGGTCCAGGATGTCGCGGGTTCAAGTCCCGTTACTCACCCTGAACGATTCAGCCCCTGACCTGGGAAAACGGGTCAGGGGCTGACTCTTTTCCCCTGCGGCGGACATGTGCCGCCCGTCACTTCCGCGGCTCCGTACGCCGCAGGCCGCCCGGTGCGGCCGCCGCGCGGAGCCGGCGGGCGGGGAGCCCTCCCACCGCCTTCACATGGCGGTCCGTCCGGGTGACACCCGCCACACCGCGCTCCGCGCCGCATGCCGAGCCTCGGACCGGGCATCCGGCCTCACGGGCCCTGCCGCGCTATCCCCCGACGCGGCAGGGCCTCGTCGCGCCCGCACGACGGTCACGGTCCCACCGGCATCACCGCCCGGGGCCGCTGCGCGCCAAAAATCCGCAGCTGTGTGGAAGGCGTGATGGGGGTTCATGCATACGTTCGGGACTCATGGGCACGCGCAGTGCATCCCGAACGAATGGCTGACCGAACGAAGCCGACAGGAAGCCACAATGACGCGCGGCAGGTGAAGCACATGGCCACGACCGAGAACACCAAGAGCGATCAGGGCAGCAGTGGCGACAACAGCCGGATCGGCGTCTCCACAGCGATGCGGAAAGCGGCCGAACAGCTTGCCGAACTCCTCCAGCGCCAGCCCGATTCGGTCTCCTCGCTGAGTGCGACGGACGACGGCTGGGCGGCGGATGTGGAGGTCGTCGAGATCGAGAAGATCCCCGACACCATGAGTGTGATGGCCTCTTATCGCGTCAGGCTCGACGGCCAGGGTCAACTCATGGGTTACGAACGAATTCGACGGTACTCGCGAGGACAGGTCGACCGCTGAGCCGACCACTCGCCGAGCATCCGTACCGCGCAACACAACTCATTGGAAGGAAGACCGACCATGAGTCTCGTACAGCAGAGCAACTCCTCCAACAGCAGTGGGGGCGGGTCCGGGAATCTCTACGACGTTCTTGAGCTCATTCTCGACAGGGGGCTCGTCATCGATGCCTTCATTCGTGTCTCGCTCGTCGGAATCGAGATCCTGAAGGTCGACGTACGTGTCGTCGTCGCCAGCGTGGACACGTATCTGCGTTTCGCCGAGGCGTGCAACAGGCTTGACCTCGAGTCGGGCCGGAAGGCTCCCACACAGCTCACCGACATAGTCGGGGACACGATGGAGAGCGGTGCCAAGGGAAAGTCGAAAGGAGCACTGACCGGCGCGGTCGAGGCATTCACAGAATCCCTCCAGGGCGGCAGTGACGATTCCGACGAGAAGGAGAAGCGGCCTGCGCGCAAGACCGCTTCGAGCAGCAGCCGCCGGACGTCCCGGCGAGGGGAGGAGTAACACATGCCGACGTACATCTACGCCATCACCGCGGCCGACCACCCGCTGCGGCTGGACGGCCTGTCCGGGGTCGGGGAACCGGCGTCGGAGCTGCGCACCGTCAAGTCGGGGGCGCTCGCCGCTGTGGTCAGCGACACGCCGGCCGATCTGCGGGCGAAGCGACGTGATCTCGTCGCCCACCAGAGCGTGCTGGAGAGGCTGATGGCCGACGGCGCCGCGCTGCCGATGCGCTTCGGTCTCGTGGGGCCGGACGACGAACAGGTCGGCGCCGCGCTCGAGCAGGGCAAGGACAGCTACACCGCCCGCCTTTCCGAACTGGACGGCCGCCTCGAGTACAACGTGAAGGTCTCCCGCGACGAGGAGAGCCTGCTGCGGGAAATTCTCACGCAATCGCCCGAGGCACGGCGGCTCAGCGAACACACCCGGCAGAACCCGGGGGCGCAGGACCAGAAGATGGCCCTCGGTGAACTCGTGTCGCACGAGGTCCAGGCCAGGCAGGAAGCGATGGGAAAGGAATTGGCGGCCGCACTGGCGACCGCCGCGGAAAAGGTCTCCGAAGGAGAACCCACGAAGACCCACTTCCTGAACGTGTCCTACCTCGTACGGCGCGACGAGGCGTCCGCCTTCTCGCAGGCGGTGCACGAGGAGGCGGAACGCAGGGGTGACGACTACACCTTCGCGCTGAACGGCCCTCTTCCGCCCTACAGCTTCGTCTGACGTACATCCCTCGCAGAGGGGAGGCACCTGTTCATGGGCCTCATTACGCAACTGCTCACCCTTCCGCTGGCTCCGGTACGCGGTACGGCATGGGTTCTCGATCAGGTGGTGCAAGCAGCGGAACGCGAGCACTACGACCCGGCAGCCGTACGCACGCAATTGGCCGAGCTGGAACGTGAACTGCTGAGCGGCGAAATCGACGAGGAAGAATTCGACCGACGCGAGGACGAACTGCTGGACTGGCTCGCCGAGTGCGAGGCCTACCGGAATCGTCCGGACGGCAACTCCTGATGATGGGAGATTGAGGTGTTCGACAGATGACCGGAAATGCAAAGATAGGTGCGGCCCTGGTGGGCGGCTATCTGCTGGGACGTACCAAGAAGGCCAAGCTGGCGATCGGCTTCGGGATGTTCCTGGCAGGCAAGAAGTTGAGCCTGGATCCGAGGCAGCTCGGCAAAATGCTGGCCGACTCGCCGCTCGTGGGCGGCCTGAACGACCAGGTCCGCAAGGAACTGGTGGGCGCCACGAAGACGGCCGCCACCAATGCCCTCACACAGCGCGTCACGGGCCTCGCCGACTCCCTGCACAAGCGCACGCTCGAACTCGAGGATCCCTCCGGCGCCAAGGCGCGGGACGAGGAGGACGAGGACGGCGTGGAGCCCGAGGACGACGACCTCGACGCGCGTGACGAGCAGGACGACGAGGACGGGGACGGCGAGGGCACGGAGGAGAAGCCGGCCCCGCGCCGCAGGACCGCGGCCAAGAAGGCGGCCAAGCCGGCGGCCAGGTCCGCGGGCACTGCCCGGCGCACCGCATCGGGCGGCGCGCGGAAGAAGGCCGTTCCGGCCGCCCGCAAGGCTGCCTCCGGGGCCCGCGGGAAGCGGGGTGGCAGCAATGGCTGACTCGGCTTTCAGCAAGCTCAAGGACGACGTGGCGAAGAATCCCGCCACCGACCGTCTCAAGGAAGAACTGCAGAACTACGTCACCGCCCGGGCGCAGCACGCGGTCACCAGTCTCGGCCACAAGCTGGGCGAGGGGGTCGGCAGACTCGCGGACGGCGGCGCCCCCGGAGGCGCCGCGAAGACCCTCGCCAAGGGCGGCAAGGCGCTCAGCGAGGGCAAGTCCCCCGCGCAGGCCGCCGTCAGCGCCGGCGCGTCCCATGTGAAGGACGCCATCAAGGACAAGGTCAAGGGCCTGTTCGGCAAGGGGCGCAAGGGCGGCGGAGGCAAGTCGAAGAGCGTCACGATCTCCGAGGACATCGACGTCGGTGTGCCGGTGCGCGAGGCCTACGACCAGTGGACCCAGTTCCAGGAGTTCAGCACCTTCGCCAAGGGTGTCGTGAGCGTCGAGAAGTCCGACGACACGAGCAGCAACTGGAAGGTGAAGGTCGCCAAGTCCACGCGCAGCTGGAAGGCGAACGTCACGGAGCAGGTCGCGGACGAGCGGATCACCTGGACCACCGAGGGTGCCAAGGGGACGGTGAAGGGCGTGGTGACGTTCCACGCCATCACCGACAACCTGACCCGGGTCCTGCTCGTTCTCGAGTACTTCCCCAAGGGGCTGTTCGAGAAGACCGGGAACATCTGGCGCGCCCAGGGGCGCAGGGCCCGTCTGGATCTGAAGCTGTACCGCAAGTTCATCATGATGCGCGGCGAGGCGACCGACGGCTGGCGCGGTGAGATCCGCGACGGGGAGGTGGTCGTGGGGCACGACGAGGCCGTCGAGGAGGAAGAGGCCCGCGCCGAGGAGGAGAACGGCTCCGAAGCGGAGGAGCCCGAGTCCAAGGACGGCGAGGACGACGAACTCGCGGACGACGAGGACGACGACCTCTCCCCGGAGGACGAGGCCTACGAGGACGAGGACGAGGATCCCGCCGACGAGGACGAAGAGGATCCCGCCGACGAGCCCCGCGCCGACGACTCCTACGAGGACGAGGACGAGGACGTGGAGGAGGACGCGGACGCCGAGGAGGAGGAGCCCCTCGATGACGAGGAAGAAGAGGAGCCGGCCCCGCGCACCCGGCGCCGTACCGCCTCCGCACGGAGCTGACATGCTCCGCCTACAGCACGGATGGGACTGATCCGACGTGTCCGATTCACTGGCCGGCCGTATGGGGGCCTCTTCGGCAGCATCCCCGTACGGCCAGCAGCAGTCCTCCGCGAATCTGGCCGACATCCTCGAACGCGTCCTGGACAAGGGCGTCGTCATCGCGGGTGACATCCAGATCAACCTGCTCGACATCGAACTCCTGACGATCAAGCTGCGCTTGCTGGTCGCTTCCGTGGACAAGGCCAAGGAGATGGGCATCGACTGGTGGGAGCACGATCCCTCGCTCTCCTCCAGGGCCCGCCCCCAGCAGAGGCCGCAGGCGGTGGACGCGTCGCGGGACGGGACGGCGGTTGAGGCGGAGAACGCACGGCTGCGGGCCGAGATAGCCGAACTGAGGGCCGCTGTGGGACTGCCGGCCTCATCGGCTGCCGGGGCCGGCCAGGACGCGCGTCCAGGGCGTCCCGAGGTGGAGAACGCGGAAGGTGAGGAATCGAAGTGACCGCGGAAATGGACCCGGCGACGGGCCCGGAGATGTCCTACGTCTACGCCGTCAGCCGCGCCGGAGCCCCTCTGGAGGCGGCTCTCGCGGGGCGGCCGGGCCTGGAGGGATCCCCTCTGCGGACGGTCCGTGCCGGGGACCTCGTCGCCCTGGTCTCGTCGGTCCCCTCCGCGTCGTACGGAACCGAGGGCGTGAAGGCGCAGATGGAGGACCTCGGCAGGCTGGAGGTGCTGGCCCGCACCCACCACGCGGTCGTCGAGGCGGCCTACGAGCACGCGGCCGTGCTGCCGATGCGGCTGGTGACGGTCTACCTCGACGACGGGCGTGTCCAGGACATGCTCCGCGCACGCGAGGCCGAGTTCTCCGCTCTGCTCGCCCGCCTCGAAGGCCACGTCGAGCTCGGCGTCAAGATCTACGCCGACCCGCGCGAGGCGGTCGCGGTGGGCGGCGGCGCGGCGGCGGAGGCGCCCGGCTCACCGGGGCGCGCCTACCTGCAGCGGCGCCGCGCGCAGCAGCAGAACCACCGGGCGACCTACCGGGCGGCGGGTTCGGTGGCCGCCGAGGTACCGGCCCGGGTGGCCGGCATCGCCCGGGCGCACGTCACGCACCGTCCGCAGCAGGGGGACCTCGCGCAGGCCGCGGGCGAGAACATCGTCAACGACGCCTATCTGGTCCAGGACACCGAGGCCGACGCGTTCCGCGCGGCCCTGGCGGGGCTCGCCGACGACGTACCGGGCGTGCGCGTGGAGATCACCGGCCCCTGGGCCCCGTACTCCTTCGCGACGCCGCCCGCGGCGGACAGCGGTGATCCGCGATGAATGACGAACTGGGCGCCGCCATGCCCGGTGCGGGGTTCGGCGAACCCCGCACCGGGCATGGCGGCGCGCCCGACGAGTCCATCGAGTCCCTGGCCGGGCGCCAGGTAGCACTCATCGACCTGCTGGACCGCTTGCTGAACGGAGGAGCGGTCCTCACGGGCGATCTGGTCCTCTCCATCGCCGACGTCGACCTGGTGCACATCAACCTGAGAGCCGTGATCCGGTCGATCACGTCGGACGAACCGGCGCCGTGGTGAGGACCGTACGACGAATGAACGAGGAGCAGTCCATGGACGACGATGCCGGGGCAGCACGGTCTCCCGCGCAGACGCCGAACCTCCAGGAGGTTGCCCAGGCCGCAGCCCGCGCTTTCGATCTCGTGCCCGCCGGGCCCGAGGAGGCGAGCACGCGCAGCGGACTCGCCCAGCGTCTGGAGACCGACCCGGAGACGGTGGAGCGCGACCTCATCAAGCTGGTGCTGACGATCGTCGAGCTGCTGCGCCAGCTCATGGAGCGCACCGCTCTGCACCGGGTCGATGTGGGCGATCTCCGTGAGGACCAGGAGGAGCGCATCGGTATGACACTGATGATCCTCCAGGACCGGATGTCGGAGCTCTGCGAGCGCTACGACCTCACCATGGAGGACCTCAACCTGGACCTGGGGCCGCTGGGTTCGCTGCTTCCACGGGATTCCGGCTGAATTTTCACCGCACCGTTTCGAGCCACGTCGAGGGGTAACACGAACACCATGACTGCAGAGAGCGAAGAATCCAAGAAGGTAAACGGTTCTGCGGCAAAGGCCGGTACGGGTGCCAGGACGGCCGCCGCCAAGGGGCGACAGACCACTGCGGCAGCCGGCA
Organism: Streptomyces sp. QL37; assembly: GCF_002941025.1. Lineage (NCBI taxonomy): Bacteria > Bacillati > Actinomycetota > Actinomycetes > Kitasatosporales > Streptomycetaceae > Streptomyces > Streptomyces sp. QL37. Next base: position 3,104,307 of record NZ_PTJS01000001.1, read on the forward strand.
ACCACGCCAAGTCCGGCTCGGCGGTCGCAGCCTCGAAGGCCAAGTCCTCGGCACGGGACGCCAAGTCCTCCGCCGGGGAAGCCGCCCGTTCGGCGGAGACCGGAGTGCGGTCGGCCGGCCAGGCGACCAGGCGGGCGGCGGTCGCCGGCTGGGACACGAGCCGGCAGACCGTCCTGGACACAGCGGGGAAGGTGACCTCGACGGCCACCACCGCCTGGACGGTCCTCAAGCACCGCAAGGCCATAGCGGTGGGAGCCGCAGCAGGTGTCGGCGGCCTCCTGGGCGGCGCGTTCGCCCTCGGACGCCAGACGGCCAAGACCCACGCCGGACCGATCACCCGCCTCACCGGCGGCCGGATCTGACCGGACCGCGGCACCCGCCGCACCCACTCCCCGAGAGGGCCGACAGACCACTGTCGGCCCTCTTTCCGTGCCTGCGGGGCCAGGACCACCCGCCTGCGGGGTCAGGACGACTCGCGCACCACCAGCTCCGTGGGCAGCACGATCCTCGGGCGCTCCTGCGCGCCGTCGCCCGACGAGCGGTTCGCGATCTCCTGGAGCAGGACGCGGGTCATCGTGCGGCCCATCTCCTCGATCGGCTGGCGCACGCTCGTCAGGGGCGGGTCCATGTGGCGGGCCACCGCGGAGTCGTCGAAGCCGATGAGGGCCACGTCGTCCGGGATGCGGCGGCCCGACTCGCGCAGCACCTGGCGGGCGCCCGCGGCCATCACGTCGGAGGCGGCGAAGACCGCGTCGACGTCGGGGCGGCGCTCCAGCAGCTCCCGCATCGCGCGGGCGCCGCCCTCCTCGCTGAAGTCGGCCGGGGCGATGAGCCGTTCGTCGGGGTCGAGACCGGCGGCGGCGATGGCCTTGCGGTAGCCGTCGAGGCGGCGCTGGGCGCCGTAGACGTCCAGGCGGCCGGTGATCGTGGCGATGGAACGGCGGCCTCGCGATATGAAGTGGTCGACGGCCGCGCGGGCACCCTCGAAGTTGTCGGAGTCCACGGAGGGCAGCGTCTCCGCCGCGTGCCTGCGACCACTGATCACGGCGGGCATGCCGAGCTGTTCGAGGAGGTCCGGCAGCGGGTCGTCGGCGTGGACGGAGACCAGGAGCACTCCGTCGACCCGGTGCGCGGTCAGGTACTGGGCCAGCCGGCGGCGCTCGCGGTCGTTGCCCGCGAGGGTCAGCAGCAGCTGCATCTCCGTGTCGGCGAGGGCCGCTCCGACGCCCCGCACGATGTCGGAGAAGTAGGGCTCGGCGAAGAACCGGGTCTCGGACTCGGGCACGACGAGCGCGATGGCGTCCGTACGGTTACCTGCGAGAGCGCGGGCCGCGCGGTTGGGTACGTAACCCAGTTCAGCGACCGCCGCCTCGACGGCCTCCCTGGTCTGTGCGCTGACCCGCGGCGAGCCGTTGATGACGCGTGAGGCCGTGCCCCGCCCCACTCCGGCCCGGGCCGCTACTTCTTCGAGCGTGGGCCGCCCGCCACTCCGTACTCGCGCTGCCGCCATGGCTGCCTCCCGTTCGCGGTCAATTTCTCACAGCGGGTTGGCCAAACCAAGTCCCACCGTCCGATCCCTGACGCTTGTCCGGACCCGGCGGTCCGTGAAGCGCCACAACTCTTGGGAGCGCTCCCAAGCCTACGTCGTCCGGATGACGAACACGTAAGGCGGGCGGACGGGAACGGAAAAGCGGGACCCGGCGGTGTGCCGGGTCCCGCTTTTCCGTGCCGGTCGGGGTCAGACGGTCCCGACCGGGGGCAGTGCGTGGCGGCGGATCACGTCGGAGTACCAGTGGGCACTCGTCTTGGGGATCCTGCGCTGGGAGGCGTAGTCGACGTACACCGCGCCGAAGCGCTTCGAATAGCCGTACGCCCACTCGAAGTTGTCCATCAGCGACCAGAGGAAGTAGCCCCGGACGTCCGCGCCGTCGGCGACGGCCCGCCGCACGGCGTCGAGGTGACCGTGCAGGTACGCGACCCGCTCCGGGTCCTCGACCTTGCCCTCCGGAGAGACGTAGTCGTCGAACGCGGCGCCGTTCTCGGTGACCATCAGCGGGAGGCCCGGGTGATCCCTGGTGACGTCCATGAGCAGGTTGTAGAGCCCGTCGGGGTCGATCGACCAGTCCATCGCGGTGCGCTCCTTCCCCTCGGCGAGGTGGAAGGCGACGTGCTCGGAGCCGGGCCAGGGGGAATGGTCGCTGGCGCCGTGGGCGTCGCTGCGCGCGTAGTCGGCGCCTTCCACCGGGGTGGAGACCAGCGTCGGCGTGTAGTAGTTGATGCCGAGGGCGTCGACCGGGCGGGAGATGGTGGCGAGGTCGCCGTCCCTGACCAGCTTCGACCAGTCCACCAGGTGCGAGGTGTCGGTGATCAGGTCCTCGGGGTACTCCCCGCGCAGCATCGGACCGGTGAAGACGCGGTTGCCGACCGCGTCGATGCGGCGGGCGGCGTCCGCGTCGGCCTCGCTGCCGGTGAGCGGGCGGACCTGGTGGAGGTTGAGGGTGACCGAGGTCTGCGCCGCAGCGGGGAGTTGGGCGCGCAGAACCTCGATCGCCCGGCCATGGGCGAGGTTGAGGTGATGGGCCGCCTGCAGCGCCGCTGCGGGCTCGGTACGGCCGGGGGCGTGCACACCGGAGCCGTAACCGAGGTAGGCCGAGCACCAGGGCTCGTTGAGGGTGGTCCACATGCCGACGCGGTCGCCGAGGGCGCCCGAGACGATGGCGGCGTAGTCGGCGAAGCGGTCGGCGGTCACGCGCTCGGGCCAGCCGCCGGCGTCCTCCAGCTCCTGGGGCAGGTCCCAGTGGTAGAGGGTGGCGACGGGCATGATACCGGCGTCCAGCAGCTCGTCGACGAGCTTGCGGTAGAAGTCCAGACCGCGCTCGACGGCGGGGCCGCGGCCGGTGGGCTGGACCCGGGACCAGGAGACGGAGAAGCGGTACGCCTTGAGCCCGAGCTGCTTCATGAGCGCGACGTCGTCGCGGTAGCGGTGGTAGTGGTCGGCGGCGATGTCACCGGTGTCGCCGTTGCGGACCTTGCCGGGGGTACGGCTGAAGGTGTCCCAGATGGACGGCGTGCGGCCGTCCTCGGCGGCAGCGCCCTCGACCTGGTAGGAGGCGGTCGCCGCGCCCCAGATGAAGCCCGTGGGGAACTGTGCCTCGGGCGCCTGCTTCGGGGTGGTGTCGGGTCGTACGGCTGTCATGCGGGAGCGCTCCCATGGTGTGGAGGGACGAGGACGGGGAAGTGCGGGACCCGGTAACCGTACGGCCTGTGGTCAGCTACAGGCCGTACGGGCGGCCGGGTACGGACCGCGGCGGACGGGCAGGTCAGCCCTTGACGGCGCCGGACATGATGCCCCCGACGATCTGCTTGCCGAAGATCACGAAGACGACGAGCAGGGGCAGGGTGCTGATCAGCGCGCCCGCCATGACGATGCTCTGGTCGGGCACGTAGGCCGCGCTCAGCTGGCCGAGAGCCACCTGCAGCGTCGGGTTCTCCTGGTTCAGAGCGAGGTACGGCCAGAAGAAGTCGTTCCAGGCCTGGACGAAGGTGAGCATGCCGAGCACCATCATGGCCGGTCGGGCGACGGGGAGCACGATGCTCCACACGATGCGGAGGTTGTTCGCCCCGTCCACCCGGCCCGCCTCGATGAGCTCGTACGGAAGCGCCTCCAGGAGGTACTGGCGCATGAAGAACACACCGAACGCGCTCACCAGGGTCGGGAAGATCACCGACTCCAGCTGACCGCCCCAGCCGATGTCCGACATCATCATGAACAGCGGTACGACGCTGAGCTGCGGGGGGATCGTCAGGGTGGCGATGACCGCCGTCATCAGCGCGCCACGGCCCCTGAAGCGCATCTTGGCGAAGGCGTAACCGGCCAGGGTGCAGAAGAAGAGGGTCGCCAGCGTGATGCTGGCGGACACGATCACCGTGTTGACGATGGCCTTGCCGAGGTGGGCCTGCTCCCAGGCCGCCTGGAGGTTGTGGAACAGGTTGCCGCCCGGGATGAGCGGCGGCGTGGTGTCCAGGATCTCGTCCTGGGTACGGGACGCGGCCACGAGCGTCCAGTACAGCGGGAACAGCGAGCCGATGCCGACGACGGCGAGGGCGAAGTAGGCGAAGGGGCCCGCGTGGTGCTGTCGGCCGGCACCGGGCTTGAGGCGGCGGCGGCGCGGGGGTTCGTCGCGGACGGCGGCCTTGGAGACGCGCCGGTGGTCCGGGGCGGTGATGGGGCTGGTGGTGGTCATGGAAATCGCTCCCGTCAGGCCGCGGTCTTGCGCCCGAGGCGCCCGATGAGCCAGTTGATCGCGGCAATGAGCAGCAGCAGGACGAGCATGGCCCAGGCGACTGCGGCGGCCGTACCGAGGTGCCCGAGGTTCCAGCCGTAGTTGTAGAGGTAGATGCTGAGCGTCTCGTACTGGTGCTCGGTGCCGCCCTGCGCACCGTTGGTGCCTCCTTCGAGGAGGAGGGGCTCGCCGAACAGCTGCATGGAACCGATGGTCGAGATGACGATCGTGAAGAGGATCGTCGGCCGCAGCGCCGGGATCGTCACGTTGCGGAACTGCTGCCAGCGCGAGGCACCGTCGAGCGAGGCGGCCTCGTACAGATCGGACGGCACGGCCTGCATCGCGGCGAGGTAGATCAGGGTGTTGTAACCCGTCCAGCGCCAGATCACGATGACGGCGATGGCTATGTTCGACGTCCAGTGTCCGTTGACCCAGTTCGTCTCACCGAAACCGAAGAAGCCCAGCACCCAGTTCAGCAGGCCGCCGTCGGCCCGGAACACCAGGGCGAAGACGAGGGCCGCGGAGGCCACCGAGGTGGCGTACGGGGTGAGGATCACCGTGCGCCAGAAGGTGCTGGCCCGCAGTTTGTAGTTCAGCAGGTGGGCGAGGCCCAGCGCGACCATCAGCTGCGGGACGGTCGAGATGACGCCGATGACGAACGTGTTGGTGACCGCGGTCCAGAACTCGGAGTCCTGGAGGATGGTGCTGAAGTTCTCCCATCCGACCCATTCCATCTGGTCGAGGCCGGTCATCTCCACCTTGTGCAGGGCGATCCAGCCGGTGTAGACGAGCGGGTAGAGCCCGAAGGCCCCGAAGACGAGGAAGAACGGCGCGATGTAGGCGTACGGCGACGCCTTGTCGTCGAATCGCCACAGCCGGCTGCGCCATGCCTGGCGGCCGGGGGTCATGGGCTTCGGGGCACGGCGGCCGGGCCGGGAGCCGTGTGCGCCCCGAGTGGGGGTCGTGGTTGCCACAGGTGGGAGTCCTTCCCTGGGGTGTGCCGACACCGCAGGGGCAGGCCGGGCCTCTGGTCAGGTCCGGCGGAGGTGTCGGAAAGGTGCGCGGTGCCGGTGGAGAAACCGGCACCGGTGCGGGCCGGCCGGGACGTGGAGGTCGTCCCGGCCGCCCGCACCGGCGAGGATCAGCCGACCACCTTGTCGATGTCCTTGATGGCGGCGTCCCACGCGGCATCCGGCTCGGTGCCCCGCTGCTCCATGTTGTTGATCTGCTTGGAGAAGGTGTCCTTGATCACGCCGTCCTTCGGGCCGAGCACCGCGGCCGGGATGATCTGCGCCTCTTCGGCGTAGATCTCACCGATGGGGGCGTTGTTGAAGTACTCCAGCTTGGCGGTCTTCACGTCGGGGAGGTCGTAGGCGCCCTTGTTCGACGGGAAGAGACCCGCGGCCTTGAACACGGCGGCCTGCTGCTCGGGCGCGGTCAGCCACTTGACGAGCTCGGTGGCCTCCTTGACGTGCTTGCCCTTCGCGGGCACGGAGAGGAAGGAACCGCCCCAGTTGGCCGCGGTCTCACCCGGGGTGCGGGCGATGTCCCACTTGCCCTTGTACTTGTCGCCGGAGTACGTGGCTATCTGCGCGGCCATCCACGCGGGACAGGCCACGGTGGCCATGGTGCCCTGGCGCAGAGCGGCCTTCCACGGGTCCTGGAACTGGGCCAGGCCCTGGGTCAGCTTCTTGTCGACCGCCTCGGAGGCGAGCTTCCAGCCCGCCTTGACGCCGGCGCTCTCCTTGTAGATCGGGTCGCCGTTCTTCGCGTAGTACTGCTCCGAGCCTGAGCTCACCACGCCGTTGTACATGGCGCTGGCGGAGTCCATGAAGAAGGTGCCCTTGGGGGCCTTCTTCTTGTACTCCTCACCGAGCTTGAGGTAGTCCTCCCAGCCGCCGGCGAGCTTCGCGGCGACTTCCTCGCGGTCGGTGGGCAGTCCCGCCTGCTCGAACAGGTCGCGGCGGTAGCAGATGGACATCGGACCGATGTCGGTACCGGCACCGATGACCTTGCCGTCGTCGGTGGTCGCCTGCAGCGCCTTCCAGTTCACCCACTGGCTGGTGTCGATGACCTTGGAGAGGTCGGCGAAGGCGTCCGCCTTGGTGTCGACGAGCTCCTTGGCGCGGCCGACCTCGATGCCCTGCACGTCGGCCAGACCGCTGCCCGTGTTGAGCTGCTGGAGGAACTTGGTGTAGTAGACCGGCTCTTCGGCGGCGGTGTTCGCCTTGACCGTGATGTTCGGGTGGAGCTCGTGGTACTTCTCGAAGAGCTTCGCCTCCTTGTACCCGAACTGTCCGAAGTCGGCGAGGGTCAGGGTGATGTTCCCGTCCGCGTCGGCCTCATCGGAATCCGAGCCGGAATCGCCGCAGCCGGTCAGCAGCAGGGCGGCGGCCGTGAGGCCCGTGGTAGCCATGAAGGCTGTTCTGCGGCTTCGACCTGCGACGGTGCGGGTGATGCGCATTCCACTACTCCTTGTTCCAGGGTGGGACTTGCGTTCGATCTGCGGCATACGCGCTGGTGGGTGCGGGTGCCGGTGGTACGGAGAGGACATGGGCGGTGCCGTCCCCGTACGAGCGAAAAAACATCGTTCGAGATGGGAGCGCTCCCATGCGCTGATGCCGGAAGATTGCTACCTCACGGAGTGGGTGTCAAGAGTTGAAGACGCTTCCGTTGCCCGAGCGTGTCCTGCAAGTCACGGGAACGTGTCCGACCGAGGGCTTGCGTTTACCTCCACGCCCTGCATGCGGATCGCTGGGATAGCCCAATTGCCGCAGGTCAGCGGGGTGTTGGGCGCACCCAGGCCTTCCCGGCCGCGAGCAGGGGTGCTCCGTGGCGCAGATTTCCGCGCCATGCCCGAAAGGACCCGGCCGACCTCCGCCGGCCCGGGACGCCCGCCGGAAAATGAACGGGACGGGGCGTTGCGGGGGTGCACAGGGGGGTCATGGGGCGTTTCCGTGTTCTTTCCCCGAACTCCACTGCGGCGCGGGGAGGTTCCGGTTCCTCCCGTACGGGCGGGGACGGCAGGACCCCTCCGCGCACCGGGGTACGGGCGCGGAGGGGTACGAAGGGGGCACGCGCCCCGGCCGGATGTGGGGGGATGTGGTCGGGCACGCGGGACGCGCAGTGCGAGGGCGGCGCGAAGCCGACCGCGGACGCGACCTGCAGTTCGATCGTCCAGGAGCCGCTGGCCTTCACCAAGGCGTTCGGCGCCTTCGGATAGCCCCTTCGACCACCACCTCGACGCGCGCGTCCCGGCCGGATGTGGGGGGATGTGGGGGGGCGGCCGGGACGCGCGCGTCGAGGTGGTGGTCGAAGGGGCTATCCGAAGGCGCCGAACGCCTTGGTGAAGGCCAGCGGCTCCTGGACGATCGAACTGCAGGTCGCGTCCGCGGTCGGCTTCGCGCCGCCCTCGCACTGCGCGTCCCGCGTGCCCGACCACATCGCCAGCCGGCCGATGCCCTTCTCCTGGGCGAACTCCACCAGTTGCGTGGCGTCCTCGACCGTGAAGATCTCGGTGGCGACGTCGTTCACCCCGATCATCGGGGTGACCGCGACGGCCTTCCAGGCCTCCGCGTCCGTGAGCCCGAGCACTCCCTTGATCTGGGCCTGCGTGGCGGTGGCCGCCTGGGTGGCGTAGTCGCCCATGTCCTCGCTGTACGAGGCCCCGTAGTCCATCGCCATGATGTTGACCGCGTCGATCGAGACGCCGTTCTTCTTCGCGTCCGCGATCAGGTCCACGCCCGGCTGGGTCAGCCCCTCGGGCATCACGGGCAGCGTGAAGGACACGTCGAGACCGGGGTACGACTTCTGGAGCTGGGCGATGGCCGCCGAGCGGCGGGAGTTGGCGGCGGTGTCGGGCAGCGCGCCGCCTTCGATGTCGAAGTCGACCTTGGTCAGGTCGTATGCGTCGACGACCTCGGCGTACGCCGCGGCGAGCTCCTCCGCCGACGAGCAGTGCAGCGCCAGCTCGGCACCGGCCGCCCCGCCGAAGGAGACCCGGACATCGCCGCCCTCGGCCCGCAGCGCGCCGATCTGGGCGGCCACCTGGTCGTCGGCCAGCCCGGTGACCCCGCCCCAGAGGGGGGCGCAGCTGCCGCCCGACGTGATGAACGCCAGGTTGAACTCCTTGACGCCGGTCTTCGACGCGGTGTCCAGCAGGTCGTGGGCGGGGTGGAGCGACGTGTCGACGTACGGGGCGAATCCGGCGCCGTCGGCCGTGCCGCCGGGGATCCCGGACGGCTCGGCCGTCGCGGTCTCCGTGGGCGTCGCGTCCTGCGTCGGCGTCGAGGTGGGTGCGGGGGTGGACGTGGGCGCCGGGGTCCCGGTCGGGCGTCCGCTCGGTTCCGGGGCCGCGCCGCCGTCCGCGGAGCAGGCGGCACCGTTGATGCGGCAGCCTTCCGGGTCGGCGGCGGTCGTCGCGGAGCCGGAGGAGGTGGTGACGAAGCCGACCGTCACGGACGCCCCCGGGGCGATGTCCTTGTTCCAGCTCTCGGGCTTCACGGTGACGTGGTTGCCGCTGACGGTGTGCTCGCCGTTCCAGAGCGAGTCGATCTCCGTACCGGCGGGCAGGTCGAATTCGAGCGTCCAGCCCGACTGGACCGTCCCGGTGTCGTTCGATACGACGTACTGCCCGGTGTAGCCACCGGTCCAGCCGCTGGCCCTCGTGTACGTGGCGCCCACGGCAGCCGCCTGTGCGGTGCCGGTGAGCGCGAAGACCGTGCCGCCCACGACGGCCGCGGCGACGAGGGCGCCGACGGCCTTCGTGCGGGTGCTCGCCGTGCGGCGGTGCGTACTGGTGCCCATCGCGTGCCTCTGTCCTGCCGGGGGGTGATTGCGTCTGCACGCTAGCCGCCCCGAAGCGGGCAAAAGGTATTCATGGGACCCGAGTTGATGTTCTTAGGGTTTGCTTAAGGGAGACATGGGTGCCGGTTAAGACCGGCTGTCCCGAGGGTTCGGGACGGCCCCCTGAGCGCCACGGAACTCTGCGTTCCGGCCTCGCGCCCCCCTGGGCCCCCGCCTTCCGCGGGGGCCCAGGGGGGCGCGAGGCCGGAACGCAGAGTTCCGTGGCGCTCAGGGGGCCGTCCCGAACCCTCGGGACAGCCGGTCTTAACCGGCACCCATGTCTCCCTTAAGCAAACCCTAAGAACATCAACTCGGGTCCCATGAATACCTTTTGCCCGCTTCGGGGCGGCTAGCGTGCAGACGCAATCACCCCCCGGCAGGACAGAGGCACGCGATGGGCACCAGTACGCACCGCCGCACGGCGAGCACCCGCACGAAGGCCGTCGGCGCCCTCGTCGCCGCGGCCGTCGTGCGGGTGCTCGCCGTGCGGCGGTGCGTACTGGTGCCCATCGCGTGCCTCTGTCCTGCCGGGGGGTGATTGCGTCTGCACGCTAGCCGCCCCGAAGCGGGCAAAAGGTATTCATGGGACCCGAGTTGATGTTCTTAGGGTTTGCTTAAGGGAGACATGGGTGCCGGTTAAGCCCGGCTGCCCTCCGCCGCGTCGCGGCCGGCCCCCCGGGGATGGGGGGGGGGGCCCCGCCCGCCCGATCCGCAGGTCACCGCCGGTGGATTCGGCGACCCTGCGGACGATGTCGAGACCGAGGCCGGTCGAGCCCACCTCGCCCCGCGCTCCGTTCCGGCCGCTGGCGCCTCTGGCCAGGGCGGATTCCGGATCGGGTATCCCGGGCCCGGCGTCCGAGACCAGCACGATCACCGCGTGGCCGGTGTGGTGCACGTCCACGGCGAAGGCGGTGCCCTCCGGGGTGTGCCGGAAGACGTTGCCGAGCAGCGCGTCCAGAGCGGCGGCCAGCTCGGGCCGGGCCACCGGGATACGTACGGTGCGGTCCACGCCCGCCAGCCGCACCGTGCGCCCCTCGTCCTCGGCCAGCGCCGACCAGAACCCCATGCGTTCCCGGATGACCTCCGACGCGTCGCAGCCGGCACCCGCCCCCGGCTGCCCGCCCTGGGTCTGCGGGCGCTGTTCCCTGGCCGTACGGATGATCGTGTCGACCTCGTGCTCCAGCTGTTCGACGGCCGCCCTGGTCTGCTCGGCGGCCGGGCCCTCGCCCAGCGAGGCTGCGTTGAGGCGGAGCACCGTCAGCGGGGTCCGGAGCCGGTGCGAGAGGTCGGCGGCCAGTTCGCGTTCGTTGGCCAGGAGCTGGACCACCTGGTCGGCCATGGAGTTGAAAGCGACCGCGGCGGAGCGCAGCTCGGTGGGCCCTTCTTCCGGGACCCTTGTCCCCAGCCGTCCTTCCCCCAGGTCCTGGGCGGCGCCCGCGAGCCGCTGGGCGGGCTCCACCATGCGTACGCCGAGCCGGTCGGCCACGGCCACCGAGCCGACGATCAGCGCGATCCCGACCCCGGCGAGCACCAGCCAGGCCGTGCCGACGCCGTTGGAGACCTCGTCCTCGGGCACGAACACCTCGACGACCGCGATGCCTCCGGAGCCGAGAGCGGTGGGCTGGAGCAGCGCGGAGCCGCCGGGCACATCGGCGATGGAGGCGCGGCCCGACTCCCGTACGGTCTCCAGGTCCTCGCGGGTGGCGCGCCGGGTGCCGATCTCCAGGCGGGAGCCGCCCGGTTCGGCGGCGGGGACGTGCACCGCGAGGCGGCCCCGGCCGCCGGGTTCGGTGGACAGGACGGCCCGGGTCAGCTCCTCACGGTCGGTGGTGATGGTGAGGGTGGGGCCGATGGTGGCGGCCTGCCGCTCGGCGTCGGAGAAGGCGCGGTCGCGGGCCATCTCCTTGATGACCAGCCCGAGCGGTACGGCGAACGCGATCACGACCATGGCCGTGACCGCCAGGCAGACCTTGACCAGGGCCCATCTCATGCGGACGGCCCCTCGGCCGGCGGTTCGAGCTTGACGCCGACTCCGCGCAGGGTGTGCAGATAGCGCGGCCGGGCGGCCGTCTCGCCCAGCTTGCGGCGCAGCCAGGAGAGGTGGACGTCGATGGTCTGGTCGTCCCCGTAGGACTGCTTCCAGACCTCGGCCAGCAGCTCGCGGCGCGGGACGACGACGCCGGGGCGGCCGGCCAGGAAGGCCAGCAGGTCGAATTCACGGCGGGTCAGGTCCAGCGCCGTTCCGTCCAGTTCGGCCTGGCGGCGCAGCGGGTCGATGGAGAGCCCGCCGACCTGGAGGACCCGTGGGGGCGGGGCCTGGGCGCCGGGGCCCCGGGTGCGGCGCAGGACGGCCGCCATGCGGGCGGAGAGGTGCTCCACCGAGAACGGTTTGGTCAGGTAGTCGTCGGCCCCGTCGTTGAGCAGCCTGACTATCTCGGCCTCGTCGTCCCGCGCGGTCGCGATGATCACGGGTACGTCGGTTATGGAGCGCAGCATCTTCAGGGCCTCGGAACCGTCGAGGTCGGGCAGCCCGAGATCGAGGACGACGACGTCGAAGCGGAAGTGCGCGACTTCGCGGAGCGCTTCGAGCGCGGTCCCGACGCTCCGTACGGTGTGCGAGGCCTCGGTCAGGTGCCGGATGAGGGCGGAACGTACGAACTGGTCGTCCTCGACCACGAGCACACTAGGCATGCGCCGCACCGTAGCCCATCCGGAGGAACAGGGTCCCCTCCAGGACGGCACGTGTGCGGGTGGTGCAGGATGTGCTCGATGCAACGAGGACTCGTACACGCGATCGCGTGGTCGCTCGCCACGGGCGCGGCGGTGACCCTGTCGTGGTGGGGCGTGCACACGGTCATGTCGGGGACGGCGTACGACCCTCCGCGCGCGGTTCCGATCTCGGTGGGGGCGCGGGGCGCGCAGGCGACGGACGAGCCCGTGTCGTCCTCGACGCACCGCGCGCTGCCTTCCCCCTCGCCGAGTGCCACCGCCTCCCGCTCCACGGCCCCGGCGTCTCCGCGGCCCTCCCGCAAACCGTCCTCGCGGCCGCCGGCCGCGAGCAGCGGCGCGGCGGAACCCCCGGCGTCCCCGGCCGCCTCGGGCGAGGTGAAGAGCTACCCGACGCGTGGGGGCAGGGTCGTCCTGGAGCTGGCGGACGACTCGGCGAAGCTGGTGTCGGCGACGCCGGACCCGGGCTGGTCGATGCAGGTGTGGACGAACCCTGAGTGGATCCGGGTGGACTTCAGCGACGGGGCGGGCGCGACGGTCTCGGTGTTCTGCACCTGGAACGGCCATCCGCCGATCGTGGAGACCGTGGACCAGTAGTCCGGCTACGAGAACGCGTCGGGCGGCGGGGCCGGGGACGGCCTGGCGGCCGCGTCGGTGACGACGGCGGCGCCTCCCGTGAAGTCGGCGAGTGCGCGGCCCTGTTCGACACGGCCGGGGTGGGGGTCGCTCGCGACCCGCCGGGTCAGGTCGGCGACGGCGATCGGCAGGTCGGAGGCGACCAGGACCGCGTTCCCGAAGCGGCGGCCGCGCCAGACGGTCGGATCGGCTGCCAGGGCCAGCTCGGGGAAGAGCGAGGCGGCCGTGGCGATCTGGCCGCGCAGGTGGGCGAGCGGCGGCCCGTCGGCGAGGTTGGCGGCGTACTGCCCGCCGGGCTTCAGCACCCGTCGCACCTCGGCGAGGAATTCGACGGAGGTGAGGTGCGCGGGGGTGCGGGCCCCGCCGAAGACATCGGCGATGACGAGGTCGGCCCAGCCGTCCTGGATCCTGCCGAGTCCGGCGCGGGCGTCCGCCGAGCGGACCCGTATCCGCGCCTGTGGGTCCAGGGGCAGCTCCCGCCGCACCAGTTGGACGAGGGGCGCGTCGATCTCCACGATCTGCTGCGTGGAGCGCGGGCGGCTCACGGCGATGTACCGGGCGAGCGTGAAGGCTCCGCCGCCGAGGTGCACCACCTGGAGGGGCCGGCCGGCGGGCGCGGCGAGATCGATGACATGGCCGAGTCTGCGCTGGTATTCGAACGAGAGGTACGAGGGATCGTCCAGGTCCACATGGGACTGCGGGGCGCCGTCCAGCAGCAGCGTCCACGCGCGCGGGCGCTCACGGTCGGGCACGAGCTCGGCGAGGCCGCCGTCCACCGTCGCGGAGACGGACTCCTGCCGGCGCTCGGACCGCTTCCGGTCGCTCGCGCCCCGGGCCGCTCCTCGACGTGCCACGCGCGCTCGTCCCCACTACTCACCGCTTCGGGCCGGTCCCCCGGTGGGGCCGGCGAAGGCGGGAGACCCCGCCCACCTGGCCATTATGGCCTCAGCGGCAGTTGTCGGCCGCCTCGATGAGCCGGGCCGCCTGGTCGAGCGCCGCCCGGAGAACGGCCGGGTCCGTGACCGGGGCCTCGTCGACGGGCGGCAGGAGCCACCCTCCCCCGATGACGGGCGGCTCGGCGGGAACACGCAGCCCGCGGCCGTCCGTCCGCGTACAGGCACTGCCCGGCACGTCCCACGCCTCCGCCGTACCGGGTGGCACCAGGAAGCCGAGGACGGCGCAGGCCCCGTCGTGCAGGACCGGGCCGACGGGCTCGTTCTCCGCTCCCCTGCGCAGGATGTCCACGGCCTCCAGGCCCTGCCGCGCCGGGACGGTCACCAGATCGCACGGGGTGGTTTCCGGGCCCCTGTCCATGTGAGGCAAGGGAACCCCTCCTCTCGTCTCGACGAGACGGTGCCGCGCCCCGTCTCCTCATGGACCAACGCGCCGACGGCGTCAAGGGCTACGGCGGCACGCCGCCGCAAAGGGTGGCAGTTCATGGCGGATCACGGGCGAGATGTCCGCTTTATAGCTAAACGCTGTGTGTGCGGTCCGTCACAGCAGGTACGTTCTTGCTCCGCCGGGACACCGGAAGCAGGAGCCCGGCTGCACCAGAGAGGGCCCCGCCATGGTGTCGACACGGGCAGTTCCCAACCTCGCCTTCCGGCGGCTGCGCGGACAGCGCTCCGCCGGGGAGTTCGCGGCCGCGGTCCGCCGGGCCGCACGCGAGATCGGGGAACACGTCGCGTGCGACGCCCGGTACATCGGACGCGTGGAGTCGGGCGAGATCCGCTGCCCCAACTACGCGTACGAACGGGTGTTCCTGCACATGTTCCCCGGGGCGAGCCTCGCGGACCTGGGCTTCTCGGCGCGCGAGAGCGTGCGCGGCCGGGGGGCCCGCACGACATCTCTGTCCCCGCCCACCACACCCCCCGCGCTCGACAGTGACATCCACGAGGAGAGCGACGTGCTGCGTCGCGTGTTCATGACCAGCGGTACCGCCACGGTGGCGGCCGCGTCCCTGGGCCTGGGCGGCCATTCCGCCGCCGCGGGCCCCCTCGCCGTCCCCGCGCAGCGCCGGATCGGCGAAGCCGAGGTGAGCGCCGTGGAGAAGGCCGTACGCCAGATCCGGCTGCTGGACGACCGGCACGGCGCGGACGGCCTCTACCGGCGGGCCTCCCAGCCGCTCCGCGCCGCGTACGCCCTGCTCGACTCCGGGACCACGACGCGGCGCAGCACGGCGGACCGGCTGCACGCCGGCGCCGGTGAGCTGGCGATCTCCGTCGGCTGGCTGGCCCACGACTCGGGGCGCTTCGACGACGCGCGCTCCCATTACGCGGAGGCGCTCGCGACGGCCCGGCTGGCCGGGGACGCCGCGCTGGAGGCGCACGCGTTCTGCAACGCCTCGTTCCTGGCCCGCGACACGGGGCGGGCCCGCGAGGCGGTCCGCGCGGCCGAGGCCGGGCAGCGGGCCGCCCGGCCGCTCGGCTCACCGCGGCTGCTGGCCCTGCTGGCGCTGCGGGAGGCGGGGGCCAGGGCGTGGCTCGGGGACCGCACCGGGTGCGAGCAGGCGATCGGGCGGGCGCAGACGGCCTTCGATCGCGGGCCGAGCGACGCGGACCCGGAGTGGATGACCTTCTTCCGCGAGGCGGAGCTGGAGCTGCTGGAGGCGCAGTGCTGGTCGGCGCTGGGTGACTGGCCCCGGGCGGCCCGGCACGGCCGGCGGGCGACCCGGCTGCAGGACCCGCACTTCACCCGCAACCTCGCGCTGTACCGCGCGCAGCTCGCCGGTGACCTGGCCCGGGCGGGCACCGCCGACGAGGCCTCGGCGGCGGGCCACCAGGTGCTGGACCTGCTGGACCGGGTCCAGTCCTCCCGGATCCGCGGGATGCTGGCGAGCGCCGTACGGGTGCTCCGTCCTCGGGGCGGCCCGGAGGTGACGGCCCTCCTGGCCCGCTACGAGGAGCTGCCCCCGGACGCGTGAGGCCGCGGCGCGAGACCGGGCTCAGAGCCCTGCCCGGCCGGTTCGGGCCCGTCGAGGCGTCCAGGCCCCCATCCCCGGTGCGGGAGGGGAACCCCGCCCGTCCGGCGTTTGAGGACGGACCCCGGCCGGGCCGCAGCTACCCGGCCGAGCCCGAGGGCCTCTCGTTTGGATCATCCCGGGCTCGCGGGGTCCGGCCTGATCCGAACGAAAGGCTCTAGCGGTCCAGGTGGCCCGTGTCGTTCCAGCGCTCCAGCGCGGGGAGGCCGTACGCCCAGCCCAGCACCGACAGCGACGTCGGCTCCAGCCGGATCCGGGCGGCGAACGACACGTCCTCGCCCAGCCACCGCGCCCCCAGCGCCCGCAGGATGTGGCCGTGGGCGAAGACCAGCACATCGCGGTCGGCGGACCGCGCCCACTCGACGACCTCGTCCGCCCGGGCCGACAGCGAGGCGAGGGTCTCGCCCCCCGGGACCCCGTCGCGCCAGATGAGCCAGTCCGGCCGGTCCGCCTTGATCTGCGCCGGGGTCAGCCCCTCGTAATCCCCGTAGTCCCACTCCATCAGCGCGTCCCACGGCCGGGCCCGTTCGCCGAATCCCGCGATCGCGCAGGTCTCGGCGGCCCGGACGAGCGGACTGGTCCGCACCTCGACGCCGGGCAGGCCGCCCCAGGGCTCCCGGTGCAGCCGTTCGCCGAGCAGCTTGGCGCCCTCGCGGCCGGTGTCGAGAAGGGGAATGTCGGTCCTGCCGGTGTGATTGCCCTGGACCGACCACTGTGTCTGGCCGTGCCGGGCGAGCAGGATTCGCGGTGCCATGACGGCTCTCCCTGAAAAATACGGAGATCCGAAGATCCGGGGACCCTAGGATCTGGTGGGTCCGGGACGGCGGTGTCCGGGACAGCGACGGGGCGGCGGACGCGCGCGGCCGGCGGAGACCGGCGCGGAATCGGGCCCCGCTCCATCATCTCCCACCTGCTTCACGGGCAACCTGCGGGGCGGCGTCCGCGTCCCTCCCAACGCATGACCAGGGCGTCCGCGTGGGACGGGCCCCGGGGGGAACCAGGGCATACGACCACCGTACGGTTGAACGCCCGCCGTCGACCGCATGAACACTGGGGAGAGCTACCGGATGCCGCACGCCACCGCCGCGACACCGTCCTCCGGTCACCGGCCCCGCTGGTGGACGGAGCTTCCGCTGATCGCGGTGGTGTACGGGCTGTATTCGACGGGCCGGCTGCTGGTCCACGAGAACATACCGGCGGCCGTGGAGAACGGGCTCGCGATCCTCCGCCTGGAGAAGGCGCTGCACCTCAACGCCGAGCACCCGCTCAACCGGCTCCTGACCGCCAACCCCGCGCTCGGGATACCCGCCGACTTCGCGTACGCCTCCCTGCACTACCTGGTCACCCCGGCCGTCCTCGTATGGATCTTCCGGCGCCGTACCGCCGCCTACCGGGCGGCCCGCACCTGGCTGATGACCTCCACCCTCCTCGGGCTGGTCGGCTTCACGCTGATGCCGACGTGCCCTCCCCGGCTGCTCGACGCCCACCACGGTTTCGTCGACACGATGGCGCAGTACAGCGCGTACGGGTGGTGGGGCGCGGGCGCGAGCGCCCCGCGCGGGCTCAGCGGGATGACCAATCAGTACGCGGCGATGCCGAGCCTGCACGTCGGCTGGGCGGTGTGGTGCGGCGTTCTGCTGTGGCGCCACGGCCGCCACCCGCTCGTCCGGGCGGCGGGGATCGCCTATCCGCTGATCACCGTGTTCGTGGTGATGGGCACGGCGAACCACTATTTCCTCGACGCCGTGGCAGGCGCCGCCGTGATGGCCCTGGGGGCGCTGCTGACCAGGCCGTTCATGCGGCTCGCGGACCGCGTCAAGGACCGTGTGAGGGCGGTGTTCGCACGGGTGCCCGCATCCCGCACCCCCGCGGGATCCACGATTGTCAGTGACGGATGCAAGACTTCCGCGGGTGAGCGAATACCCGGCCGGCGGACCGCCTCCGCAGATTCCAGCGACGCGCGCACCCGCTCCGCGGTCGAAGCCAGCGACGACGCTCCGGCAGCGGCTCGCTGAGCTTCGCGGCCCGGCCGTCGCGCCGCATCCGCTCGACGCACGCGCGCTGGCCGCGCTCGCCGCCAACCCCGGATGCAAGCGGCGTGCCCTGCTCGACGGCGCGGGCGTCGACAAGGCCGTTCTGGCCACCGCGCTCGGCTCCCCCGCGGCGTTCGGCCAGTCGCAGTTCGCGTTCGTGCGTGGCAACGCCTTCGAGGCGAAGGTCAAGGCCGACGGCGGCACGGAGCTGCTGCGCCTCCTCGTCGAGCGGCTCGGCGGCGGCGCCGAGGCACCGGCCTCGGCCGTGGTGCCCGATCTGACGGCCGCCGGCCCCGAGGGCCGCGCCGCGCGTACGGCGCTCGCGCTGCGCGAGGCCACGGCGGCGGGCGACTGGGCGCTGCTCGACCATCCGATGCTTGCCCTGGAGGTCGCGGGCTCACCCGCCTACCTGGAGCCGGACGCCGTGGTGGTGCACCCCGACGGCACCTGGACGGTCGTCGAGATCAAGTCCTTTCCCATGATCGACGGTTCGGCGGACGCCGCGAAGGTCGGTGCGGCGGCCCGCCAGTCCGCTGTCTACGTCCTGGCGCTGGAGCGGATCGCCGCGAAGACGGAGGGCGCCCGGGTCGGGCACCGGATCCTGCTGGTCTGCCCGAAGGACTTCTCCAACCTGCCGACGGCCTCGGTCGTGGACGTGCGCAAACAGCGTGCCGTCACCAGCCGCCAGCTCACCAGGCTGACCCGTGTCGAGGACATCGCGGCCGCCCTGCCCGAGGGCACGACCTTCGATCCGGGCCGCTCCCCCGAGGAGCTGGGCAGCGCGGTCGAGTCGGTCCCCGCGGCGTACGCCCCCGAGTGCCTGGCCGCGTGCGAGCTGGCCTTCCACTGCCGGGCGAAGGCGCGCGCCGAGGGCGCGGTGGAGTCGCTGGGCAGGAGCGTGCGGGGCGAGCTCGGAGGCCTGACGACGGTCGCCGGGGTGCTGGCCGCTGCGGCCGGCAAGGAGGGCGACCCGGCCGACCCGACGGTGGCGGCCCTTCGCCGGGCCGCCGCGCTGCGGGCCGAGGCGCTGGCCGGGGTGGACGGCGGTGTTCCATGTCGCTGATCAGCACTCTCGCCCGGCTGGAGGCCGTCGACAGCGGCCGGGCCCAGCCGCTGGCCACCGTCCGCCACCGCCACCTGACCGACCGGCCGCTCGTGCTGGTGCCGCTGACGACCGCCGGGGAGGCGGGAGCTCCGCTCGGCGCGCTCGTGGGCACGGACCGCGCGGCACCCCGGCTGCTGGCCGTGGCCCAGCCGCGCGACCGCGATCTGCGGTTCGCGTTCCTCGCCGAGCTGGCCGAGGCGGTGCTGCCGCACATCGAGTCGTACGCCGACGCCGTCGAGCCGGCCGAGCGCAGCGAAACGGATCCCGAGACCGGCAAGAAGGTCAAGGTCGAGGTCGAGCTGTGCGCGGACGCGGCCCAGCTGATCGTGCCCAGCAGGGCCGGTCTCGACTTCGTACGGCTGCTCGGGCGGTCCATGCGGTTCCGGCGTACCGCCGAGGACGACCCGGACACCCCCTACCCGGCTCCCGCCCGTGTGCCGCTGCTCGGCCGCTGGCTGACGCACTACGGGGAGCGGGCCCGGGTGCCGGGGTCCTCGCTGCTGCTGGCCACGACGGATCTGCTGAACCGGCACTGGGCGACGGGCCAGAGCAGCCTGGAGGACCAGCATCTCGGCGCGCTGCTGGCCTGGGTCGACCCGCCGGACGGCGAGTCCGGGGCGGAGGCCGCGCTCCGGGCGGAGCTGGAGCGGGACCGTGCCGGTCAGCTGGTCTGCCCGCCGGCCGGACCGGCGACGGATCCGGCGTTCGACAACAGGCTGCTGGCGCCCGCGATCGAGAGGTACGACCGGGCGCGCACGGCGCTGGCCGCCGCGGAGGACGGCCTCGACGCCGACACCCGGCTCGGCGAGCTGAGCGGTGCGGAGCGGGAGATCAGGTCGCTGCTCGCGGGGGTGCTGCTGCCGACCTGGGACGCCGTGTGGCGGGGGCTCGACCTGCTGCGGGAGCTGCCGGAGGGGGCCAGGGCGCAGGACCGCTGGACCAGGGACCGCTGGTCGTTCACCGCGCACCGGGACCGGGTGCGGGCGGGCGAGCCCCCGCAGCCGCGCCGGGACGACGCGGTCACGGCGGCGCAGAAGCTGGCCTCGCGGGAGACGGCCCAGGCGCAGCTGGACGCCCAGGAGGCGCTCGACGATCCGCTGGTGCTGGCGGGCCGCAGGCTGGCCGGTGAGGCGTTCATCGGGGAGGTGACCGAGGTCGAGATGGCGTACAGCGAGTCCAAGCGGCCCTCGCCGCGCCCGCTGGTCACGGTGCGGACCGAGGAGCGCCCGCATCTCGGCGAGCGCACCAAGGTGTACCGCTCGCTGGAGGGGAAGCCGCAGACGGCGGAGTTCGTGGGGTACGCCGCCGAGGACCCGCACGCGGGCACGGTCGACCTCGTCCTGCGGATCACGGACCGGATGGGCCGGAGCAAGGAGCCCGCGCCGGGTTCGGTACCCGAGGCGGGCGACCGGATCGCCTGGACTCTGTTCGAACACGACCAGCGGGGCGGCCCGAAGCTGCCCGATCCGGAGGACACCCCGTGGACCCATGGCGGTCCGCCGGGTGCCGGCGGCGGCCATGCCGAGCAGCCCGATCCCGTGACCGCGGAGGACCTCCTGTGACAGCCGTTACGGACCCGGGTGCCGCGGCGGCGCGGGCGACCGACGCGATCCTGGGCGACACCCTGCGCGGCACGGCGCGCGGCATCGTCGTGGACTCTCCGCCGGGCGCGGGGAAGTCGACTCTGGTGGTGCGCGCCGCGCTGGAGCTGGCCGCGGCGGGCCGCCCACTGATGGTGGTCGCGCAGACGAACGCCCAGGTGGACGACCTGGTGGTGCGGCTGGCGGAGAAGGCTCCCGAGCTGCCGGTGGGCCGGCTGCACAGCAGCGACTCCGATCCGTACGACAAGGTCCTGGACGGTCTGGACAACGTACGGAAGTCGGCGAAGGCGGCGGATCTGGCGGGGCTGGACATCGTCATCTCCACCGCGGCGAAGTGGGCGCACGTGAAGAACGTGGAGCCGTGGGGGCACGCGATCGTCGACGAGGCGTACCAGATGCGGTCGGACGCGCTCCTCGCCGTGGCCGGGCTGTTCGAACGGGCGCTGTTCGTCGGGGACCCGGGCCAGCTGGACCCGTTCTCGATCGTGGGCGCCGACCAGTGGGCGGGCCTTTCCTACGACCCGTCGGCGAGCGCGGTCTCGACGCTGCTCGCGCACAATCCTGAACTGCCGCAGCACCGGCTGCCGGTGTCGTGGCGGCTGCCCGCGTCGGCCGCGCCGCTGGTCTCGGACGCGTTCTACCCGTACACACCGTTCCGCAGCGGCACGGACCACGGCGACCGGCGGCTGTCGTTCGGCGTGCCCTCGGACGGGTCGGGCCCGGACCGGGTGCTGGACGAGGCGGCGGAGTCCGGCTGGGGGCTGCTGGAGCTCCCGGCCCGGCACACCCCGCGCACGGACCCGGAGGCGGTGCGGGCGGTGGCCCTGGTGGTGCGCAGGCTGCTGGACCGGGGCGGCGCCGCGACGAGCGAGCGTGGCCCGGACCCGGTCCCGGTGACGGCGGAGCGGGTCGCTGTCGGCACGGCCCACCGGGACCAGGCCGCCGCGGTGCGGGCGGCGCTCGCGGAGCTGGGTGTGACGGGCGTGGCGGTGGACACGGCGAACCGGCTCCAGGGCCGCGAGTTCGACGTGACCGTGGTCCTGCACCCGCTGTCGGGCCGTCCGGACGCCACGGCGTTCCACCTGGAGACGGGCCGTCTGTGCGTCCTGGCCTCACGGCACCGGCACGCGTGCGTCGTGGTGTGCCGTGCCGGAGTGGCGGACCTGCTGGACGAGCACCCGTCGACGGAGCCGGTCCAGCTGGGCGTGACGGTGAAGTTCCCGGACGGCTGGGAGGCGAACCACGCGGTCCTGGCCCATCTCGCCGAGCATCGCGTGCATTGGGCGCCCTGATCCTGGGCAGCGCTCTTGCGCCGGGCTGGACAATGGAAGGTGGCCGTCCGGCCGTACGAGGAAGGAACACCACATGGCACAACCCGAGCGGAACGAGCGGCAGCGGCTGCGTCCGGCGCCGCTGCTCTTCGAGCCGTCGGAGGCGGCGGCGGATCCTGAGCACTTCTTCGACCTGGAGTCGATGGAGGACCCCAAGGAGCTGCTGGCCCGCGCGACGGAGCTGACGCTCGCCTTCCGGGCGGCGACCGACCGGGCCGTGGAGTTCCAGGCCGTGGCCGCCGCCCAGCTCGCGGATCCGCGGCGGTTCGACCGGCTCACGGCCGCGGACATAGCCGAGCGCGCGGAGTGGACCGAGGACTACGCCAAGAAGATGATCGAGTTCGGCCGGTCCCTGATCAACGACCCCGCGCCCTGACCCCGGGGCCCCGCCGCGGCCCCTGAGACCGCACGACCGTCCGTCACCGCGGGTACACCCGTGGCATATGCCGCCGGGCAAGATACTCCGCCGGGGTCCGTCCTGTCCGGCTTTCGGCAACTCTGGGGAACAGGAGCGTCACGGCCGGTAGACATGTCGCCATGAGCGCATGGCTGAATGACGAAACGACCCTGCGGACCGCTGCCGCCCCGAGTCACGGTGTCGACATCTTCGCCCTGCTGCGGGACCGCGTGGACCGCCGGACCGACGACAGGGCCGCCCAGGTCACGGCGTCCGGTGCCGCGTGGCTGGCGGGTGCTTCGGCCTACCCCCGCAGCACGCTCTCGCAGTGGGAGGCCCACCCCTGTTCCCCCGGGGTGCTGCCGTGCGGCTCCTCGTTCGACGTCGTGAGCGTCCCCGCGCTGTTCGGCAGGCGCATGCTGGAGCAGCTCTGGGCCGAGGGGCCGGGATCGGGCCCGGTCGCGACGCACCGGGGCCGGATGCTGCTGTTCGCCTCCCCCGGGACGGCCCAGCGGCTGCCGTCCCTGCTGGCCTGGGAGGAGTGGGGTACGGGTGCCGCCGGCGGCCCCCGGCGGCACCAGGGCGCCCTGCCGCCGGTGCTCTGTCACGGCACGGGGGACGCGGTCACCGTGCCGCCCCTGACCGGCGGCGCGGGCTCCGGCGGGCCCCGCTGGGTGGTCGCCCCCGACACCCGTAACCCCTGGCTCCCGGGGCCGGACGTACTGCTGTGGGCCTGTGTGCGGGTGGGCAGGTCGGCGGCCCCGTCGACCACCGGGAATTCGATTTTTCCTCCCGCCGATCCGGGTGCTAATGTCTACGACGTCAGCAGGCGCCGTTAGCTCAGTTGGTTAGAGCAGCTGACTCTTAATCAGCGGGTCCGGGGTTCGAGTCCCTGACGGCGCACCGACGGTAGAAGCCCCCTCGCGGAAGCGAGGGGGCTTCTTCGTGTGCCGGCGCGGATCAGGTCCCGGTGGCGATCCGGACGGTCCAGGCGCCCGACCGGGTGCGGTCGGCGACGTCGATGCGGATGCGCTCGCCGGGCACGGTGTAGCGCTCGCCCTCCCGCAGCGGGGCGTCCGCGAGCGGCGGGTAGACCGACCGGTCCCAGCAGGCGTCGGAGTCGGGATGGGTGTCGAGCACCTCGACCGGGCCGCCGCCGGAAGGCGTGGCGTTGCGGATGCGGTAGACGAGCACGCCCTCGGTGCAGGTCGTCCGGTCGTTGCCCGTGGCGCTGCGGGCCTCGATGGCCAGCGCGCTGTCCGGCCCGGTCCTGACGACCGCGAGCCGGGTCCCGATGGACGCGCCGCGCACGGGCACCTCGGCCATGGGTTCCAGGGTGAGGTCGGCGGCGCCCTGCACACACACGACCTCCTCGCCGTCCAGCCAGCCGAGCTTCCACTTGTGCCAGCCGAACAGGTCCGGGGAGAGTCCGAACTGGCTGCCCATCACGTCCCAGTCGCCGACGTAGGTGTCCCAGTCGCCCTTGCCGTCCTCCGGGCGGTGGTAGAGGTCCGCCAGGTCGAAGACGTGTCCGGTCTCGTGCGCGAGGACGTTCCGGTCCGGCGGGTGTTCCTCGAAGACGGTGACCACACGCCTGATGTCCGTACCGTCGGCGCGCACCGGACGGTCGAAGTTGACGACCTTGGTGGCGTCGGAGTCGACTCCGGGGGCGTCCGGGTCGGCGACGAGATAGACGATGTCGTACGCCGAGAAGTCGGTCTCCTCGTCGGCCGCCTCGATCGCGTCACGCAGATAGGCACTGCGGCGCTCGGAGCCCCAGTCCCGCTGTATGCCGTACCAGGTGGAGGGGTGGGGCATGGGGGTCCACCGCCGCTGCGGGTGGGCGCGCAGGGTGAACTTCCCGTACGAGGCGCGCTGGAAGAAGCGGGTGGTGGAGGGGAAGTAGTCGGCGGTGAGCACCTCGGGGGGCACCACGGGGTCGGAGTCGGGGAACGAGAGGAAGACCATGACCGCGTCCAGGCCGCGGTCGGGGCGCGGGTAGGCGCCGTTCCAGGTGTCGAGGCCGAGGGAGTGGTGCGCCCCGGTCCTCGGCAGGGCGCACGGTCCCGCGTCGCGTGAGGCCGCCACGGCGGGCCCGGCGACGAGTCCGGTGGCGGCGAGCGCCAGAAGGGACGTGAGAGCAGCCGCCGCGCTGCGCAGCCTCGACCTCTCCGATCCCCCGGGTCTGCGCTGACGCGGCACATCTACCTCCGGGTGGCGAATGCGGGACTTCCCCCTCACCCTGTGCCGAGTCAGCGGCGTACGCCCTGTTGTGCTGCCCCACACGGGTCAGCGGAGGCTCCGCTGATCGCCTGGAGACACACGATCACCCTTACGGACAGTCACATTTGCTCACTGCGAAATCTGAATCGTCCAGATCAGCACAAAAATGATCATCTACGGCCATCGCGCATGCGGGTGCCCGACGCGGGACAGGCGTGGGGAAGGCGTGGGCCATGCGCGTGCCCCCCGTCCGAAACGGCGGGCGCGTTGGAACGGCCCGCGCGCCACCCTCTATGCTTCACCTCGTTTTCCTGCGTGGTTCCCGCCTCCGGCGCGGCGCTCCACTCCACGCAGCTGCCCGGCCACACCTGTTCACGACAATCTGCACAGCGGGAGCGAGCGGTGAGCGGAACCTCCGAAGGGCCGACGCCCCGGGCGGGCGCGGCCCCCGGCGCCGGGCCGTCAGAGGTCACACAGGGTGATCATCCGAGGCCGAACCTCTCCGAGCTGCGCGACTACCGCGCCGCGTTCGCGGCCTCCGACCTCCCGATGGCCGTCGTCGACCACCACGGCGTGATCGTCAGGCCCAACGACGCGCTGGGCGCGCTGCTCGGCGCCGCCCCCTCGTCCCTGACCGGACAGGCCGCGGCCGACCTCCTCGGTCTGTCCTCGGACAGCCCCACCTGGCGGGCGTACACCGAGGTCCTGCGGGGCACCCGCCCCCGGCTCCGGAGCACCCGGCGGCTGAAGCACGCCGACGGCCGGCCCCTGTGGGCCGAGGTCACCGTCGTGCCGATGGGCGACCCGGCCTCCGGCGCGGGCCGTGTGCTGCTGTCCGTCGCCGACGTCAGCGACCGGCGCGAGATGCGGGAGCGGCTGCGCCATCTGCGGATACACGACCCCGTGACCCGGCTGCCCAACCGCACCCTGTTCTTCGAGCGGCTCGCGAGCGCGTTGGAGACCCCGTCGCACCAGGACGGGGCGTCGCACCCGCACGGCCGGATCGGCCTCTGCTACCTGGACATCGACGGCTTCAAGGCGGTCAACGACACCCTGGGACACCGCACCGGTGACCGTCTCCTCGCCGCCGTCGCCGGGCGGCTCACCGACTGCGCCGAGGCCGAAGGCCGGCGGACCGGCGGTCATCTGGTGGCGCGCCTGGGCGGCGACGAGTTCGCGATCCTGGTCGAGGACTCGTCGGGTACGCCGCAGCTCACCGAACTCGCCCGCTCGGTGCTCTCCGCCCTCCAGCGGCCGTTCGAGGTCTCCGGGCACCGGCTGTCGGTCTCCGCGTCGATCGGGGTGGTGGAGCGGGCCTCGGCCGGCACGTCGGCCACCGCCCTCATGCAGGCCGCGGACACCACGCTGTACTGGGCGAAGGCCGACGGGCGGGCCCGCTGGACCCTCTTCGACCCCGAGCGCAACGCCCACCGGATGACCCGGCAGGCGCTCTCCTCCACGCTCCGCCCGGCCGTGGAGCGCGGGGAGTTCACCCTGGAGTACCAGCCGCTGGTCGGCATGGCGGACGAGGTCGTACGGGGTGTGGAGGCCCTGGTCCGGTGGAATCACCCGCGGTTCGGGCTGCTGGGGCCGAGCCGGTTCGTCCCCATCGCCGAGGAGGACGGCACGATCGTCCAGCTCGGCCGGTGGGTGCTGCGCACGGCCTGTCGTCAGGCCCGCCGCTGGCAGCTGGAACACCCGGACGAGCCGCCGCTGTTCATCAGCGTCAACGTCGCCGTGCGCCAGCTCCGGGACTCCGACCTGGTCACAGATGTCGCCGAGATCCTCGCCGAGACCGGACTCGAACCCGGGCTCCTGCAACTGGAGCTGACCGAGTCCGCGGTGATGGGCTCGTCGGGCAGGCCGCTGCGGGTGCTCCAGGCACTGAGCGACATGGGTGTCCGTATCGCGATCGACGACTTCGGCACCGGCTACTCCAACCTCGCCTATCTCAGCCGGCTGCCGGTGTCCGTACTGAAACTGGACGGATCGTTCGTACGCGGCTTCCTCTACGAGGACGGCGCGCACCCCAGCCCGGCGGACGAGACGATCGTCGAGGCCATGGTGCAGCTGGCGCACCGCCTGGGCCTGACGGTCACCGCGGAGTGCGTGGAGACCTCGGGCCAGGCGGAGCGGCTGCGCCGGATCGGCTGCGACACCGGGCAGGGGTGGCTGTACTCCCGTGCGGTGGCCCCGGAGCGGATCGCCGAGCTGATCGGCACCAGGCCACCGGAGAGCTGACCGGGTCAGCCGAGGCGGGGCAGCCCGTAGGCGTCGGCGATGAGTTCGTACGAGCGCAGCCGGGCCTCGCCGCCGTGGGCGTTGGCCGTGATCATCAGCTCGTCGGCGCCGGTGCGCTTGGCCAGGTCGTCCAGGCCGCTGCGGACCTCGTCCGGCGTGCCGTGGACGATGTCCTTCAGCCAGCCGTCGACGAACTCGCGCTCCATGGGGCTGAAGTCGTAGGCCTCGGCCTCCTCGGGGCTCGGCACGAGACCCGGGCGTCCGGTGCGCAGCCGGACCATGGAGAGGGCGCCGGTGAGCACCTGGCGCCTTGCCTCGCGCTCGTCGTCGGCGGCCAGTGCCGCGACCCCGATGAGGGCGTAGGGGGCGTCGAGCACCGCGGAGGGCGTGAAGGACTCCCGGTACAGGTCCAGGGCCGGCACGGTGTTCCGGGACGAGAAGTGGTGGGCGAAGGCGAAGGGCAGGCCGAGCACGCCGGCCAGCCGGGCGCTGAAACCGGAGGAGCCCAGCAGCCAGACGGGCGGGCGGCCGGGCGACTGCACACCACCGGGCGAGGTGGCCTGCACGGGCCCGGGGACGGCGTGGATGCGGGCGTAGGGGTGCCCGTCCGGGAAGTCGTCGTCCAGGAAGCGGGTCAGTTCGGCCAGCTGCTGCGGGAAGTCGTCGGCACCCTCGTTCAGCCGGTCCGTGCGGCGCAGGGCCGCGGCGGTGGCGCCGTCCGTGCCGGGGGCGCGGCCGAGGCCGAGGTCGACGCGGCCGGGGGCCATCGCCTCCAGGGTGCCGAACTGCTCGGCGATCACCAGGGGGGCGTGGTTGGGCAGCATCACCCCGCCGGAGCCGAGCCTGATCCGCTCGGTGTGGGCGGCCAGGTGCGCGAGGATCACGGCGGGGGACGAGGAGGCCACCCCGGGCATGGAGTGGTGCTCGGCGACCCAGTAGCGGTGGAAACCGCGGCTCTCGGCGAGCTTGGCGATGTCCACGCTGGTGCGCAGGGCCTGGGTCGCTGTGCGCCCCTGGCCCACGGTCACCAGGTCGAGCACGGAGAGCGGTACGGAGGCCGTACCGCTCGCTGTGCCGCGAATCCCGTCGCCTCGGTTCTCGTCGCCTCGGTTCTCGTCCACGTGTTCGGCCTCTCCGGTGCTACGTCTGTGTACCGGAGGGTGCCAACAGGAGGATGGCTCCGCTTATTCCCGACCGCTCCCCGGGGACTGTGAGGGACGCCTACTCCCGGACCTCGATGCCCCGGGGCTCCGAGGCGCCCAGCGGGGGCTCGCGGGTGGCGAAGAGGGTGCCGAGGGTGGGGGCCCAGATGCGGCGTTCGGCCAGCCGGAGCCCTTCCCAGACCGCCACCTGGTTGGCCGTGAGGACCGGCTTGCCGAGGAGTTCCTCCAGCTCGGGGACGTACGCGGCGGTGTGCAGCGCGTTGTCGGGGAGCAGGACCACCTCCGCGTCCGGATGGTCGCCCGCCACCGCCAGCTCCTTCACGAGCTCCATGTCCGCGTCGGCCGCGGCGGAGGCCGTGACGATGCCGCCGCCCCGGGTCGAGGTCACCTCGACGCCCCCGGACCCCAGGAAGCCCGCGAACAGCGCGGCGACGTCGTCGGAGTAGGTCGCGGCGACCGCGACCCGGGTGGCGCCCAGCTCGCGCACCGCCTGGACGAAGGCGATGGACGTGCTGGACGCGGGGAGCCCCGCGGCCCTGGCCAGGCCCGCGGCCTGCTCGTGCGCCCCGGCCCAGCCGTAGGCGAAGCTGCCGCCCGAGCATGCCCAGACCAGCGACTCGGCGCCGGCCATCCGCAGCTCCTCGACGCCGGCACCCAGGCGCTCGGCCGAGCCCGCCGCCCGGAGGGTGTCGGCCTGGCGGACGTCCTCGTCGATGTCGGTGTGGAAGAGCGGCACTCTGATGTCGCTGTCGAGCATGACCTCGATCCGCGGGAAGTCGTCCTCCGCGGCGTGGCCCGGGTAGAGAAGTCCTACGGTCGTCATGTCCGCCCTTCCCGTGGGTCCGGATGTCCTGCCGGCACTCGTAACCACCGCTGCCCCTGCCTGGGACAAGTATTCCCCTTTTCGCCCCGTACCGCCGCTCGCGACGGGGGTGACCAGCGGTTTCCCCTCGGACGCGGAGGCCCTGTTGACGGGCGTGTTCCCCGGTGCGAGCGTGGGCATTCCGATGACCGCTCCCGTGATCCTCGTCCTGGACACCGACCCGTCACCGCGCCTGGGCCGGCTGACCGGCCGGGCCGTCGTCCGGTACGCCGACGAGCGCACGCTTGCCGCCCGGCTGCCCGGCGCGGACGTGCTGCTCGTCTGGGACTTCACCTCCGACGCCGTCCGCGAGGCCTGGCCGGGCGACGGACCACGCCCCCGCTGGGTGCACACGGCGAGTGCCGGGGTCGACCGGCTGCTCTGTCCGGAGCTGGCCGCCTCCCCCACCGTCGTCACCAACGCCCGTGGCGTCTTCGAGCTGCCCATCGCCGAGTACGTCGCGGGGCTGGTGCTCGCCTTCGCGAAGGACCTGCCCCGCACGCTGGAGCTCCAGCGGCAGCGCCGCTGGCGCCACCGGGAGACCAGGGGCCTCGCCGGGACCCGTGCCGTGGTCGTCGGCGCGGGCCCCGTCGGCCGGGAGATCATGCGACTGCTGCACGGGCTCGGCGTCCAGGTCGCGCTCGTCGGCCGTACGGCCCGCCGCACGATCCACGGCGTCGAGGATCTGGGCCGGCTGGCGGCCGGCGCGGACTGGGTCATCTGCGCGGCCCCGCTGACGGACGCGACGCGCGGGATGTTCGACGCGCGCTTCTTCGGACTGCTCCAGCCCTCCGCGCACTTCGTCAACGTGGGGCGCGGCCCGCTGACCGTCGAGGAGGATCTGGCCGACGCACTGCGGAAGCGGTGGATCGCGGGGGCGGCGCTCGACGTGTTCCAGGAGGAGCCGCTGGGTCCGTCCAGCCCGCTGTGGGACGTGCCCGGCCTTCTGGTCTCCCCGCACATGAGCGGTGACACGGCCGGGTGGCGGGACCGGCTGGGCGAGCAGTTCGTCTCCATGTACGAGGGCTGGGTGGCCGGTGAGCCGCTCCCCAACGTGGTGGACATGGAGCGTGGTTACGTACCTTCCCCGGACGTCCCAGCCTGACGGTCCGGAGTGACGGTCCGGAGTGACGGGCAGTCATGAAGCCGCACACGGCGGGGAATACGCCCCGCACACCCGTCGTCGCACTCCGCCCATGACGAGACACGGGAAGGTCACCCTCCGGCCACTGTTCGGTTACATGGCAGCGCTTGCTGCATAGACGTCCGGGAGCGGGAAGGTGCTCACCCTGTCCTGACTGTTCGACACCCCGATTTCTCCAGGAGATTGCGAACCATGGCTGACTTCCCTCACCTGTCCCGTCGGGGCTTTCTCAATCGAACTGCCGCCGTGGGAGGTCTGCTCGTCGTCCCCGGCCTGCTCTCCGCGTGCAGCAAGACGGACGCCGGATCCGCGGACGGTGAGGACGCACTCCACAAGCTCCGCAAGCAGGGCTTCGTCAGGGTCGCGTACGCCAACGAGGCCCCGTACGGCTACATGGAGGGCAAGGAGCTCAAGGGCGAGGCCCCCACGCTGCACCGGGAGATATTCAAGGCGCTCGGCGTGGAGGAGCTGAAGCCCACCCTCTCGGAGTGGGACGGCCTCATCCCCGGCCTCCAGGCGGGCAAGTACGACGTCGTCAGCGCGGGCATGGCCATCACCCCCGAGCGCTGCGCCAACGCCCTCTTCTCCGAACCGGAGTTCATCTCCCCCACCGCCCTGATGGTGAAGAAGGGCAACCCGAAGAAGCTCACCGACCTGGCCTCCGCGAAGGCGGCCGGGGTCACCGTCGGCGTGATGTCCGGAGCGGTCGAGGCCTCGTACGCCGAGGGCGCGGGCATCGCCGAGGGGAAGATCAAGACACTGCAGAAGCCGCAGGACGGCGCGGACGCCGTCAAGGGCGGCCGGATCGACGCCTTCCTGCTCACCGGCATCTCGCTGCGCTGGCTCGCCAAGACCAATCCGGACACCGAGGTCACCGAGGCCTTCGTCCCCGAGCTGGACGGCACGAAGCAGTTCTCGCCGGGCGGTGCGGTGTTCCGCAAGGGCAACGAGGACCTGCGGGACGCCTTCAACCGCGAGCTCAAGAAGATCGTCTCGGACAGGTCCCGCTACGTGGAACTCCTCCAGGAGTACGGCTTCGGCGCGACGGAGATTCCGCCGGCCACGCTCAAGACGGCCGACCTGTGCAAGGGCTGACGAGGACGGACCCCACCGTATGAGTGACTTCCTCTCCATACTCGGCGAAGAGTTCCCCCAGGTCGGATCGGGCCTGTGGGTGACGCTCGAGGCGACGGTCCTGGGCTCCCTGCTCGCCCTGCTGCTGTCGTTCGTCCTCGGCCTCGCCGCGGGCAGCAGGCTGCTGCTGGTACGCGGGGTCTCCCGGACCGTCGTGGAGTTCTTCCGCGGCACCTCGCTCTACATCCAGCTGTTCTGGCTCTACTACGCGATGCCGCCCCTCACGGGGTACGAACTCACCCCACTGGTCTGCGGGGTCGTCGCCTTCGGCCTGAACTACGGGGCGTACGGCTCCGAGATCGTGCGCGGCGCGATCAACTCCGTGCCGCGCGCGCAGTACGAGGCCGCGGTGGCGCTGAACATGACGCCCTTCCACCGCATGCGGAAGGTGATCATGCCGCAGGCCTGGGTGCAGATGATCCCGTCCTTCACCAACCTGCTGATCCAGCTGCTGAAGTGCACGCCACTGCTGTGGCTGCTCTCCGCGGCCGACCTGATGACCGCGATCGAACACGTCCGCAGCCGGAGCGGTGAGAGCCTCATCACCTATCTGCTGCTGCTGGCCGTCTACTTCGTCCTCGCCTACGCGCTGACGCTCCTGATGAACATGCTGGAGCGCACCGCCAAGCGGCGGCTGGGACTGCACACCGGTGCGGGCAGCCTGCTCAGGACACGCACGGCGGAAGCCGCCGCCACAGCGGGAGGTGCCCGGTGAACCAGTCGTTCCGGTGGGATGCCGTCGGGGACGCCTTTCCCCTGCTGCTCGAAGGATTCAGGGTCACCCTGCTCGCGACCGTGCTCGGCACGCTCGTGGCGGCGGTGCTGGGACTGGCCGTCGCCGTGGCCGGCCGGGCACCGTCCCGCTTCGTGACCGTGCCGGTGAAGGCGGTCACGGAGTTCGTCCGCTCGACTCCGCTGCTGGTCCAGCTGGTGGGCGCGGCAGCCGTCTTCAGCTCCGTGGAGCCGCTGACCATCGGCATCATCGTGCTGGGCATCCACTACGCCGCGTACACCTCGGAGGTCTACCGCGCCGGGATCGACGGTGTGCCCAAGGGGCAGTGGGAGGCCTGCCGGGCGCTCTCCATGTCGCCCCGGCGGACCTGGCAGGCCGTGATCCTGCCGCAGGCGGTGCGCAACGTGCTGCCCGCGCTCGGCAACTACGCGATCTCGATGTTCAAGGAGACTCCCTTCCTCGCCGTGATCACGGTGCAGGAAATGGTCTTCGAAGCCCGGAAGTACGGAGCCGACCACTTCGTGTACACCGAGGTGTTCACGCTCGCCGGACTTGTCTTCCTGGTCGCGAGTTACCCCACCTCACTGCTCATGAGAAAGCTGGAGAAGCGCCTTGGCCACTGAATCCGCACCCCTCGAAAAGGAACCCGGGCCCGCGGACGCGGCTCCGGACACCGCGCTGACCGGCGTCGAGCCGCTGGTCCGCTTCGACAAGGTCGTCAAGCGGTACGGCGATCATGTGGTCCTGGACGAGCTGGACTTCACCGTGCGGCGCGGCGAGCACGTCACGCTGATCGGCCCCAGCGGCTCGGGAAAGACGACCATCCTGCGGCTCCTGATGACGCTGGAGAAGGTCAGCGACGGCGTGATCTGGGTGGACGGCTCGCCGCTCTCGCACGTCCGGACGCCGTCCGGCTCGCTGAAGCCCGCCGGCGAGAAGCAGTTGCGGGAGTCCCGGAAGAAGATCGGGATGGTCTTCCAGCAGTTCAACCTCTTCCCGAACATGAAGGTGCTCCAGAACATCACCGAGGCTCCCGTCAACGTCCTCGGCATGGAGAAGGACGAGGCGGAGGCCCGGGCGCGGGAGCTGCTCGACCTGGTCGGGCTCTCCGGCAAGATCGACGCCCATCCCTCCCAGCTCTCCGGCGGCCAGCAGCAGCGCGTCGCCATCGCCCGCGCGCTGGCGATGCGGCCGGAGATCCTGCTGCTCGACGAGGTCACGTCGGCCCTGGACCCGGAGCTGGTGGCGGGTGTGCTCGACCTGCTCTGCGACATCGCGAGGAACACCAACATCACGATGCTCTGCGTGACCCACGAGATGAACTTCGCCCGGGACGTGTCCGAAAAGGTCCTGATGTTCGACGCGGGACGGGTCGTGGAGTCCGGTACGCCGGAAAAAATATTCACCGCCCCCGAGCACGAACGCACGCGCGAATTCCTCAACGCGGTGCTGTGACCTCGCCTTTGCCATGTCGACCGTGACCTTGGCATATGCCGCACGGGTGCGCCCCAGCTGACGCAGCCGGGGCGCACCATCAACTCCTCGCCGCCCCCTCCCCAATGGCCTGTTGGCGACTATCGTGGGTCATGAGCTTGCGGTCACAACCTGGCAGATGCCCTGGAGGGGGAACCGTGGCGTTGAAGCCCGAGCCGAAGGCGCCGTTCCATTCGGTGCAGTACGCCCTTCGGGTGCTCGAGTCCGTGTCCACCCACGGCGGCGGGGTGACCGAGGCGCGGCTCTCCCGGGAGACGGGACTGCCGACGGGACATCTCACCCCACTCCTGCTGACGCTGCGCCGCGAGGGATACGTCGAGCAGGTCGCCGACGGCGCGTACATCGTCGGGTCCTCGCTCCTGGAGCTGGGCTCCGGCGCCGCCCGCAGGCGGGCCCTGGAGGCGAAGCTCCAGCAGACCCTCGTGCAGCTGCGCGACTCGGTCGGTGCGGCCGTCTACGTCAGCCGCTACGTCGACGGGGAGATCCGCGTCACGCAGATGGCCGACGGGCCGCGCACGCCCGCCGTCAACGAGTGGGTCGACTTCCGGTCGGCGGCGCACGCCAGCGCGATCGGCAAGTGCCTGCTGACACAGCTCGACCAGAACGGCCGGCGCGACCACCTGTCCCGGCACCGGATCGCACGGCTGACGTCGCGGACGATCACGAACGAGAAGGTGCTCTTCTCCAAACTGGACAGCCAGCCGGCGACGGTCCCGGTGCTCGACCTCCAGGAGTACGCCGTGGGCACGGTGTGCGCGGCCGTTCCGCTGACGGCGGGCTCGTCGGCCGGGTGTCTGGCGCTCTCCCTGCCGATCGAGCACGCCCACCGGCTGCGGGCCGCGGCCGCGACGCTGAACCGCCGCGCGGCGCCGGTTCTGCTGTCGCTGACCCTCTGATACCCGGTCCGCAAGCCCCCCTGTGGAATGCGCCACGCCCGGACAGTGGCGCGCAGGCCTCGCCCGGTGTAGATGTACGGGTGCGGACCCGCAGGTCAGGGGCGGGTCCGCACGATCCGGCGGCTGCCGCCGGGGCGCTGCGGGCGGGTGTCAAGAGCACCCCTGAGGACCAGGTATTATTTTCGAGTCAGCAGGCGCCGTTAGCTCAGTTGGTTAGAGCAGCTGACTCTTAATCAGCGGGTCCGGGGTTCGAGTCCCTGACGGCGCACAGACACCACAGTGGGCGGTCTCCTTCCGGGAGGCCGCCCACTGTGTTTCGTGCCGTGCTGGATCAGAACTTCACGTCGGAGCACGCGTAGAACGCGTTGCTGGTGTCGGCGACGTTCCAGACGGCCAGGATGACGTGCTTCCCGGACTTCTGGGTGGGCATCGTGCCCTGGTGGGTCAGTGTCGCCGGCGGCTGCTGGTTGCCGTACGGCACCGTCATGAAGGGCTGCGACTCCAGTGCCGCTCTGGTCAGCGGCTTGGTGGAGTCCCAGCCGTTCTTGGTGATGTAGTAGCGGAAGTCGCTGGTGGAGTGCCGGGCGGTGAACTGCCAGCGGAAGCTGTAGCCCTGCCCCGCGGTGACCTGGGTGGCGGGCCAGTTGCCGCCGCGCGGGTCGTCGAGCTGAGCGAAACCGCTGTTCCCGCCGGCGCAGATCTTGCCGTCCGCAGGCCCTGCCGCCGGGAAGCCCTTGGGGCCCTCGACGCTCTGCGGTTCCCACTGGATGTTGCCGCAGCCGGTGACGGTGCCGTTGGCACAGAGCTTCTGCCGGCTGATGGGGGAATCCGTGTATCCGTGACTGCTGGCGCTGCTGGTCGCGAACATGGAGACGCCCGCTATCGCCAGGCCGATGACGGCCGCGCTTGCCCTTTTCCGCATGCTGTGTCGCTCCTCGAGAACGTGGGGGATGTTCTGGGGATGATCCGAACTGTGCTGCGCGCCTCGCTGTGCGGTCTAGACCAAGTCCAGATTATTGACGCGGCATGAACATGTCCAGACCAATGTGGATCGGGTTTTCCGGGGCACCCTCCGGTGGGGGCGGAGGCCGTCAGGCCCCTTCCCCGCCGCTGCGGCCGGTGTAGAAGGCCACCGTCAGATCCCTGACCAGGGCCTTGTGTTCGTAGGAGTCGAGCTCGACCATGCCGCGCGCGGTCAGCCGGCCGACGGTGTCGTCCACCGCGTCGACGACGGAGGTCAGCACCTCGTCCCGGTGCTTCGCGTCGATGGCCGCCACCCGGCACCGCTGCATCGCCGCCGCGACCTCGGGGGCGTACTCGATCCCGGTCGGCTGCGCGGAGTAGACCTCGATGCCCACGGGCGCGCAGTCCGCCTTCACCATGCGGGTCAGCGCGTCGCCCACCGCCTCCGCGTCGCGCAGGGTGCGGGTGTCCTCGTGGAACGCATCGGCGGGCAGCTGCGAGAGGACCCGGGCCAGTGCCGCCTCCACCTGGTCACGCAGGTAGCACTCGTGGTCCGCGACACCGAGCGTGGCCCGCGCGGTGTCCCTCACCCGCCATACGACGAGGACCACGGCGCGCAGCGCGGTACCGCTCGCGTCCACGGCGGACATCGGCTCACTGCGCCAGTGCCGCAGGCGTACGTCGATCCGGCGGCGCCGCAGGATCGGGGAGATCCAGAGGAGGCCGGTGCGCCGGACGCTGCCCCGGTAGTCGCCGAAGAGCGTCAGCACCGAGGCGTGTCCGGACCGGCCCCGTCCGAGACCGCAGAGCGC
The DNA here is from genome assembly GCF_002941025.1 of Streptomyces sp. QL37. Taxonomy (NCBI): domain Bacteria; kingdom Bacillati; phylum Actinomycetota; class Actinomycetes; order Kitasatosporales; family Streptomycetaceae; genus Streptomyces; species Streptomyces sp. QL37. The sequence goes on from NZ_PTJS01000001.1 coordinate 3,139,910, forward strand.
GAACAGTGCCACCGCCGCTCCCAGGGCGAGCAGCGCCCAGGTCCCGGTGCCGATGCCGTCGTACGGGCGTGCCCCGAGTCCGAGCCGGCCGGTCAGGGCGGCGGGCAGTGCGCCCTGCCACCACAGCACGGCGAGTCCGGCGGCCACCCCGGCCGTCGCGGTGGACAGCGCGGCCCAGCCCGGCAGTACGGGTCCCGGCCGCTCGGTGAGCCGGGGGTCGGCCAGGGGCGCGGGCCGGGTGGGCACCTGCGTCCGGCGGGACCGCGGCAGGGGCGTGCGGCGCTCGTCGGACCGCCGGGCGGTGCCGGCCCCCGCGCCGGTGGGCCCGTCGCCCTGGCCGTCGTCGCGGAAGAGCAGGTGCACGGGGATGGGCGCGGTGGTCTCGGTGGTGATGACGGGCTGCCGGCGCCCGGCACCCCACCAGGCGACCGGGTCCGCGGCACCGACGGTGAGCGTGACCGGGGCGCGCTCCTCTGCCCCGACGGACCGGAATCGGCCGGACTCGGGCTTCCGGAGATCCAGCGGCCGTTCACCCCGGTCCGCCGGGCCGGGTGAGGTGTCATCGTCCGGGCCGGGCACCTTGTCCTCGTTCCGGCCCGCCGGGCCGGGCACCGCCCCCGTGTCCGTACCGATGACCGCTTCCGGAACGGACGGCAGAAGACATGTCTCCGGCTCCGTCTCCAGGGGTTCGGGGTCACGCACCGGCTCGGAGCCGAGCCACGGCTCCAGATCCAGGTCGAGGTCCGGGTCCCTCGGCCCGGACGCCGGCTCCGGTTCCGTATCCGGCCCCAGCCCCAGGTCCATCCCCAGGTCCAGGTCCAGAGGGACACCCACGCCGTCCGCCGGTACCGCCCGGCCCACCACGGCGACGGCGTCCAGGGCCGGTCCCAGATCCGGCGGGATGTCGTCCTCCACCGCCGCCGGCACGTCCACCGCGTGAGCCGGAGCGGCGTCCGCCCCCTCCCCGGCCCGCTCCGCCGACGGCACCGGCACCGCCACCGGTGTCACCTCGGCAGACACCTCTCCCTGCGCGTCCCCCACACCGGGACCGGGCACGATCACCCGCGTGTCCCGCTCGCCCAGCTCGTCCCACTCGCCCCGCACGTTCTCCGTAGACCGCATTCCCGCCTCCGTCATGTCCGTTCCGTCGCTTCACCCGTCACGCGAAGAGCCGTCGCCATGTCTCCGGCCCCGGATATCCGTCGGCCGCGCTCCCGCTCCAGCCCTGGGCGCGCTGGAAGGTCTGGACGTTGCGGCGGTCCGCCTCCGTCCAGCGCGGGCCGGGGCCGGTCACGTAGTGCGTGCCGTATCCCTTCTTCACCAGCCGGTCGCCGAGCCGTTCGACGTGACTGTTGGACTGCCCCGGCCGGAAGAAGCTCTTCCCCGGGTACGCCGCGGCCCCGCCCGTGGTGCCTCCCGGCCCGGCGGCGGGGATCCGGTGGCCGGTGCCCTTGACCAGCAGGCTCCAGGTGCCCGGGCCGGGGACGCCGTCCGCTTCCCGGCCCTTCCACCCCTGAGCCAGCTGGAACGCCTGGGTCGCCCGCTTGTCCGCGTCGCTCCAGCGCGGCCCCGCGCCCTCCGCGTAGAAGCGCTTGCCGCCCTGCGCGATGAGCAGTTGCCCGAGCCGGGTCACGTACGCGTTGTCGGCACCGGGACCGAATTTCCCGGCCCCGGGGAACGCGGTGGCGGAGCCGCTGCCGCTCGCGCCGCTGACGATGCCCTTGTAGCGGTAGGCCACGTACTTCGAGGAGTTGCTCCAGTACGCCATCGGCGTCGTGGCCTTCCGCGCGTTCGGGCGGGTCTGCTCGTACGCGAGGTAATGACTGTGCGTGTGGTCGGTCCACCCGCCGAAGACCGTGACGTGCGACCCCACCGCGGGGTCGGCCAGGTTGTGGAAGAGGAGGATGTCGCCGGGCTCCAGGTCGGCCCGGGCGATCTTCGTCCCGAAGGTGGCGAGGCTGCCGGTCCACTCGTTGCTGCCGAGGTCCCATGCCATCGACACGAAGCCGGAGCAGTCCTGCCGGTAGCCGTCCGACCAGTACGCCGCCATGTCGTACGGGACCTTCGCCGTCACCCACTTCTTGGCGCGGTTGATGATCTCGGTCCGGGTCGTCGTGCGGGGCGCCGTGTCCGGGACGGAGGGCGGCCCGGAGGATCCGCCGCTGTTCAGGGGCCCCACCGTGCCCTGGGGGGTGACCGGCTGGGGGTCGGTCACGGTTCCGCCGAGGGCGTCCCGTCCGGCTGTGGCGGCGGCCTGGCCCGCCCCGCAGGAGAGGACCACCCCCGCCGCGGTGACCAGCACCAGCGCACGCCGCGCGCCGTGCGCGGCCGGGTGGCCGCCGTGGCGTACGGGCAGCGCGGCGGCGGTACGGCGACGTTGCGCGCAGCCCGGACACCCGCAGTCGTCGGCGGGTTCGTACTCCTCGAAGACCGGCACAGTCATGCGACTCCTCTTCCCCTCGGCAGTCGTCCAGATCTTCCGTATCTCAACTTTCCCGGCATATCCCATGTTGACGGATTAAAGGGACAAAACGACCATCCGACAGGCCGTACCGGAGAGGAATTGGTCAGGAGCACTCCAGGACATCGGGTAAAGTTCTTCAGGTCAGCAGGCGCCGTTAGCTCAGTTGGTTAGAGCAGCTGACTCTTAATCAGCGGGTCCGGGGTTCGAGTCCCTGACGGCGCACGCAACAGCGAGGCCCCCTCACCGAGTGTGAGGGGGCCTCGCTCATGTCCGCCGCACGGCGGGCCGGGAGGACGACGAGCGGTCTCCTCCGGAGCGCCCCTGGAGCTCCCGCCCGGATCCGGACATCCTGCCGAAAACACTCCGCGTGCGGGGCGCCGTCCGCCTACAGTGTCGTGTCGGTACGAACGACCCGACCTCCCGCGTCGCGCCCGGGCCACTCCCGCGGTCCGGGCGCCGCGGTAGAGGACCGGCCCGGCCGGCGGCTCCGAGGGGGAGCGGGCGCCGACCGGGCCAGGTCGCCTTTCAGGCGCGGCTCTTCGAGCCGTCCTTCTCCTCGCTCTTCTCCGCCGTCAGGTACGCGGAGACGACGACGTTGGCCGTGTACGCGTGTGACTCGTGGTCGTACGTACCGCCGCAGGTGATCAGCCGGAGCTCCGCCCGCCCGTCCTCCCGCGGCCCGTACGCCTTCTGCGCGTCGAAGCGTTCGCGGGTGAAGACCTGGACGTCGTCGATGGTGAATTCGGCGATCTTCCCGTCGGACCTGCTCACCCGGACCTTCTCGCCCGGTCTCGCGGTGCTGAGACCGTAGAAGACGGCCGGCTTCGTCTCGGTGTCGACATGGCCGACGAAGAGCGCGGCGCCCTCCGTGCCGGGCTCGGTGCCCTCGGCGTACCAGCCGACAGCACCCGGCGTCTCGAACGGCGGCGGCTCGATGGCCCCTTCGTCGTCCAGTTCTCGGCTCACGAGGTCCGCGTCGATCCCGATGGAGGGGATCTCGACCCGCTGCGGCGTGGCACCGTCCAGCGGATCGTGCGCCGGGGGCAGCGGTACGCCCAGGGGACGGCCGACCGCCGCGACGTCACCGGTCGTCGGTGCGGAGTTCCCCGCGGTGGCCGCACGGCCCCACAGCCAGAGTCCCAGCAGGAGGACGGCCCACGCGACACCGGTCAGCAGCCGTCCGGTCCCGGCGGGACGGTCCGGGGCCGGCATGTCAGTGCCGCGCCGGGCGGCGGCGTCGCGCGCTGCGGAACGCGACGGCGACGGCCGCGACGGCACCCAGTCCGAGACCGATCACCGCGTGCCGGGTGCCGGGGCCCTCGTCGGCGGCGTCCTCGGCGAGCACCGCGGTGCCTCCGCCGCCGGCCCTCACGGGGGCGACGGGCGAGGGGCGGCCGTGATGGACGACGGTGACCGTGCCGGTGGCCTTGCCGTGGCCGTCCTTGCAGGTCACCCAGACCTCGTAGTCGTCGGGTGCGGCGTCGGAGCGGATCCGGGCCTCGGCGACGAGCTCCTTGCCGTCACCGCGCTCGAAGCGCGCTTCGGAGGCGAAGGCCTCGGAGTTGCCCCGGGCCGACCTGCCCTTGCCGCAGGCGTCGGTCCGGAGCTCCACCTCCCCGCCGGGCGAGACACGGGACGGGCTGACCGAGACCGTCCCGGAACGCTTCTCGTCCCGGGAGTCCTCGGACTTGGATTGGGCGAGCGCGGCGGACGCGGGAAGGGCTATCGTCCCGGCCACGATCGCGGCACAGAACGTGAGGGGCAGTGAACGCATCGTAAACCTCCTGAGTGAAGGTTCACGCTCCGGGCGGCACCCCGCATCCGCTGTAGCCCGGTCGGGTTACGGCACGGGCAGGCCGACCAGGTCGACGAGGTCCGCGATCGAGTCGACGACCGTGGACGGCCGGAAGGGGTACCGGTCCATGTCGTCCTCCGTGGTCAGGCCGGTGAGGACCAGGAAGGTCTGCATCCCCGCCTCCAGACCGGCCAGCACGTCGGTGTCCATCCGGTCGCCGATCATGGCGGAGGTCTCGGAGTGGGCGCCGATGGCGTTGAGCCCGGTCCGCATCATCAGCGGGTTGGGCTTGCCCGCGAAGTACGGCGCCTTCCCGGTGGCCTTGGTGATCAGCGCGGCGACCGAGCCGGTCGCGGGCAGCGGGCCCTCGGCGGACGGGCCGGTCTCGTCCGGGTTGGTGCAGATGAAGCGGGCGCCGCCGTTGATGAGCCGGATCGCCTTGGTGAGGGCTTCGAAGGAGTACGTCCGGGTCTCGCCCAGTACGACGTAATCGGGCTCGTGGTCGGTGAGGACGTAGCCGATGTCGTGCAGCGCGGTGGTGAGTCCGGCCTCGCCGATGACGTAGGCCGTGCCGCGCGGCCGCTGGTCGTCCAGGAACTGGGCGGTGGCCAGGGCCGAGGTCCAGATGTTCTCCACGGGCACGTCCAGGCCCATGCGCTTGAGGCGCGCGTGCAGGTCACGGGCGGTGTAGATGGAGTTGTTGGTGAGGACCAGGAACGGCAGCCCCGAATCCCGCAGCCGCTTGATGAAGGCGTCGGCCCCGGGGATCGGTGTGCCCTCGTGGATGAGGACACCGTCCATGTCGGTCAGCCAGGACTCGATCGGCTTGCGCTCTGCCATGTGACGGGCTCCTGCCGTACGCACTGTGCACTCGGGGTGCTGGACGCCGGCGGCACCGCGTTGTGCAGCGCCGACGCCCTGATCCTAGGCCGCACGCTCCGCCGGGCGGAACCGACCGGACGCGGGCAGCCGGTCTCGCCAGGCATCCGCCCTCTACGCACCTCGCCTCGGGAGCCCCAGGTCAGTCCCGTACGCGGCGGATCCTGCGTGCGCCCGCCAGGGCGGCCACACCGCCGGCGAGCAGCACACCGGCGGCGATTCCGGCGGCGGCTGCCTGGTCCTGCTGCCCGGTGCGGGCCAGTTCGGGGGTCTCCGTGTCGCTCTCCTCGCCGGCGTCCTTCCCGGGGCCGGTGGGCTCCAGGTCGCTACCGCCGTCGAGGTCCCCCTCGACGATGTCGAACGTGTAGTCCTCGGAGTCCCCCACCCAGTCACCGTCGTCGCCGCGCTGCTCGCCCGCCGCCAGCCGCTGCACTACGGCCGCGTTGGCCGTGACCCGTCCGGGCTCGGTGTCCGAGGTGAAGGCCATCCGGACCTGGACGGTGACGGTGCCCCCCGCGGGCACGGTGAAGCCGGGGAAGTCGTCGTCCTCGCCGCCGCCGAAGACCCCGATCTGCTCGTGCCGTTCGGTGGTCTCCCAGGAGACGCGGTGCCGCGTCTCCGGTGCGGACTCCTCGGAGAACTCCAGCTGGATCCGGGCGGGGGTGAGCGTGCGGTCCTCGTCGGTGAGCACCAGCACGGGATGGATGGCCCGGCACGGCTCGGCCGTGGTGTTGGTGAGGTCGAGGTACCAGATGCCGTAGCCGCCGCCGGAGGCGTAGGTGTCCGGGCCGCCGTGGATCCGGGTCTCGATCGGGAAGTGATCGGCGTCCGGCTCACCGCAGACGGGCTTCCGGTCGTCGGCGACGACGGAGGTGGGGGCCGCCGGTGCGGCGTCTGCCTGGGTGCCGCCGAGGAGCACGGCGGGTACGGCGAATCCGGCCGCCAGCCCGAACGTCCCGAGGGTGGAGAAGACACGGCCGTCGCGCGGCCGGGCGGGGGGTCTGGGGGGCATGGGAGAACACCCTTCGCTGCTCGCGAACGACCGGCGCGGGGAGGCCGGCTGCCGGGGACGACGCTGCCACGCGCGCGCGTGGGCGGCCACCGCCGTACGGGCCGCACCGCCCGTACGGGCGCCGGAAACCGCCCGATCAGCCCTGCCCCGGCCTCTCCTCGGCCTCACCCGCCCGGCCGAAGAGCGGGGCGAGGACCAGTTGGGCCGCCCCCTCGGCGACGGGGCGGTCCCCGCCGCCGGCCACGGTGACGGGGACGGTGGCGGGGACGCCCTCGCGCCGGGCACGCTCGTCGATGACGGCGCGGACCCCGCTCAGGTAGGCGTCCTCGTCGGCGGCGACGGTACGGCCGCCGAGGACGACCCGGTCGATGTCGAGCAGCCCGACGAGGTTGGCGGCGCCCGCCCCGAGGACCCTGGCGGCCTCCGCGATGTCGCCGCGGGCGGCGGCGGCCAGGCAGAGCGCCTCGATGCAGCCGCGTCCGCCGCAGTCGCACGGGGGGCCGTCCAGCTGGAGGGTCTGGTGGCCGAACTCCCCGGCGCCCGTACGGGCTCCTCGGTGCAGGGCACCGCCGAGGACGAGACCGGCACCGAGGCCGGTGCCCAGGTGGAGGTAGGCGAAGTCGGCGTCGGCGCGTTCGCGCAGGGCGAGGCCGAGGGCGGCGGCGTTGGTGTCCTTGTCGACGACGACGGGGAGCCCGGTGTGTCCGGCGAGGGCGTCGCGCAGCGGGTAGCCGTCCCACTGGGGGAAGCCGGTGACCCGGTGCAGCACTCCGTCCCGGTGGTCCAGGGGGCCCGGCAGGGCGGCGCCCACGCCGAAGACCTGCCGGTACTCGGTCCCGGGGGCCGCTGCCCGTACCGTCTGCACCGCGTGGGCGGCCGTCGCGAGGACCTCGGCGGCCGGGGCACCGAGGTCGAGCGGGAAGCCGCGGGTGGCGACCGTGGTGCCGGCGAGGTCGGCCAGGACGGCGGTGAGTTCGTCGCGGTCCAGGTGGAGCCCGACGGCGTATCCGGCGTCCGGGACCAGGCGCAGGACGGTGCGGGGTTTGCCGCCCGTGGAGGCGAGCCGGCCGGCTTCGGCGGCGAGGCCCTCCGCGCGGAGTCTGGCGGTGATCTTGCTGACGGCCTGCGGGGTGAGCCCGGTGCGCTCGGCGAGCTCCAGCCGGCTGATGCCCTGCTCACCGGCGACGCGCAGCAGGTCGAGGACGAGCGACGCGTTGTGGTGGCGCAGCGCCGGGAGGTTCGCCCCGCCGCTCCTGCTGTTGCTCCTGTTCACCGCACCATTGTCTCCATCGCTTGCACTTTGGCAACAGCGTTGCTTAAGTGGATCGCATGACTGCCAACGCTCCTCTCCGCGTCGGGCTCGTCGGCTACGGCCTGGCGGGTTCCGTCTTCCACGCCCCGCTGGTCGCCGCGACCGAGGGCCTCGTCCTCGACACGGTCGTCACGTCGAACGAGGAGCGGCAGGCGCAGGCCCGCGCCGAGTTCCCCGGCGTGCGGTTCGCGGCCTCGCCCGACGAGCTGTGGCCGCGCGCGGACGAGCTGGACCTGATCGTGATCGCCTCGCCGAACAAGACGCACGTGCCGCTCGCGCGGGCGGCGCTGGAGGCGGGGCTTCCGGTGGTCGTGGACAAGCCGCTCGCCGGCACGGCCGCCGAGGCCCGTGAGCTGGCCGCGCTGGCCGCGGAGCGTGGGCTGCTGCTCTCGGTCTTCCAGAACCGCCGCTGGGACAACGACTTCCTCACCCTGACCGGCCTGATCGCCGAGGGCGAGCTCGGTGAGGTGCAGCGCTTCGAGTCCCGCTTCGAGCGGTGGCGCCCGCAGCTGAAGGGCGGCTGGCGCGAGTCGGGCGACCCCGAGGAGATCGGCGGGCTGCTGTACGACCTGGGCAGCCACGTCGTCGACCAGGCCCTCACGCTGTTCGGGCCCGCGGTGCAGGTGTACGCGGAGTCCGACGTACGCCGCCCGGGTGCGGCGGCCGACGACGACACCTTTATCGCGGTCACGCACGTCGGCGGGGTGCGCTCGCATCTCTACATGAGTGCCACCACGGCCCAGCTCGGCCCGCGTTTCCGGGTGCTCGGGTCGAAGGCGGGCTATGTGAAGTACGGCCTGGACCCGCAGGAGGCCGCGCTGCGTGAGGGCGCGCGTCCGACGGCCGGTGCGCCGTGGGGCGAGGAGCCGGAGGAGCTCTGGGGCCGGGTCGGTTCCGGTGAGTCCCCGCTGACCGGCGGCGGCGACCCGGTCCGCACGGTGCCGGGCGACTACCCCGCGTACTACGCCGCCGTGGCGTCGGCCCTGCGCGGCACGGGTGAGAACCCGGTGACGGCTCTGCAGGCCGCCGCGGCACTGGATGTCCTGGAGGCGGCGCGGCGCTCGGCCCGTGAGGGCGTGTCCGTGACGCTTCTGCCCCACCACGACGAGGAGCAGCACGCATGAGCCCCAGCGCTCCGACCATTTCCGAGCTGATCGCGCAGGAGCGGCGTCTGACGCTGCCGCGCTTCGGCTACGACGACGCTTACGCACTGGGCGGCCTGCTGGTCGCGCTGGCCCGTGAGCGGCACGCCCCGGTCGCGATCGACATCCGGCGGGGCGGCCAGCAGCTGTTCCACGCCGCGCTGCCGGGTTCGAGTGCGGACAACGACGCCTGGATCGAGCGCAAGCGGAAGGTGGTGGAGCGGTACGGGGAGAGCTCCTACCTGGTCGGGACGCGGTTCCGGGCGAAGGGCACCACGTTCGAGGAGTCCTCGCGGCTGGACCCGGACACGTACGCCGCGCACGGCGGGTCGTTCCCGATCGCGGTGGAGGGTGCCGGTGTGATCGGGACGGTCACGGTGTCGGGGCTGCCGCAGGCCGAGGACCACGCGCTGGTCGTGGAGGCCCTGGAGCAGTTCACCACGCGCCCCCAGAGCTGAGAGCGGTGCGGGGCGGGGCCGCCGGGTGATCCCGGCGGCCCCGCCCCGCACCCGTTTCCAGGCCTCGCGAGAGGCCCTACGCGTCCTTGAGCTCCTGGCGCTGGCGGCCCAGCCCCTCGATCTCCAGCTCCACCACGTCTCCTGCCCGGAGATACGGCTTGGGCTCGGGCCGGCCCATGGCGACGCCCGCCGGGGTGCCGGTGTTGATGACGTCGCCCGGGTAGAGCGTCATGAAGTGGCTCAGATAGCGCACGACCTCGCCGACCGGGAAGATCTGCTCGGCCGTGGTGCCGTCCTGCTTCAGCTCGCCGTTGACCCACAGCCTGAGCGGCAGCGCCTGCGGGTCGGGCACCTCGTCCGCCGTGACGAGCCAGGGGCCCAGCGGGTTGAAGGTCTCGCAGTTCTTGCCCTTGTCCCAGGTGCCGCCGCGCTCGATCTGGAACTCGCGCTCGGAGACGTCGTGCGAGGTCGCGTATCCGGCGACGTGTCCGAGCGCCTCCTCGGCGGAGTCGAGGTAGCGGGCGGTGCGGCCGATCACGACGGCGAGCTCGACCTCCCAGTCGGTCTTCCGGCTGCCGCGCGGCACCAGCACCGTGTCCTCGGGGCCGACGACGGTGTCCGGTGCCTTGAAGAACAGGATCGGCTCTTCCGGGATCGCCGCCCCGGTCTCGGCGGCGTGGTCGTGGTAGTTCAGCCCGATGCACACGATCTTGCCGATCCGCCCGAGGGGCGGCCCGACCCGCAGGCCTTCCGCGTCGATCGGGGGCAGGACGTCGGGCGTCTGCGCCGCTTCCCGTACGCGTGCCAGTGCCGAGGCGTCGGCGAGGAGCTCGCCGTCGATGTCGGCGACGAGGCCCGAAAGGTCACGCAAAGTCCCGTTCCGGTCAAGCAGTGCGGGGCGTTCGGAGCCCGCCGTACCCACTCGAAGAAGCTTCAACGGTCCATCTCCCCTTGGTCGCGATCGAGCCCGTCGGTGGGTTGCGGCCAGCGAAAGGCTCGGTTGATCCTCCAAGACATCGGATCACTCCGCAAGACCCTGTTCACACACTGGACCCGATACCCCTACACGGCGGGGGCGACCGCGGCCTCGGTGGCCGGGGTCTCCCGGTAGAGGAAGGCGCGCTCGATCGCGGTCCAGGTGGTGCTCGTGACGATGTACAGGGCCGCCGCGAGCGGCACGTAGGCGACGGAGACGAGGGTCAGGAAGGACATCAGCGGCATGACCTTCGTCATCGCGCCCATGCCGGGCACGGGCTGTCCGTCCGGGCCGGTGGCCGGCGTCATCGGGTTGGCGGCCATCTGCCGCTTGGTGCGTCCGTAGTTGAAGGTGGCGACGGCGGCGACGATCACGAAGAGCGCGAGGTAGACCATCCCCTGCTGGCCGAAGGGGCCGCCGTCGGCCAGCGCGTCGTGCCAGCGCTCGCCCAGCGGGGCTCCGAAGAGCTCGTGGCCGAGCAGCGAGTTGGGGTCGCCGCCGATCCGCTGGCTGGAGAAGAGGTGGTAGAGCAGGAAGAAGGCGGGCATCTGGAGCAGGCTCGGGAGGCAGCCGGAGAGCGGTGAGACCTTCTCCTTCGCGTGCAGCTCCATGAGCGCCTTCTGCATGCGATCGGGGTTCTTGGCGTGCTTCTTGCGCAGTTCGGCGATCTGCGGCTGGAGCTTGGTGCGGGCCTTCTGCCCGCGCGCGGCCGCCCGCGAGAGGGGGTGGACGGCGAGCCGTACGAGCGCGGTGAAGAGGACGATCGCGGCGGCGGTGGAGGCGCCTTGGAAGAGGGGCTGGAGCAGATCGGCGAATGCGCCGACCAGGCTCGCGAAAGCGGACATGAACGCGGACATGGGTGAGCCCTCCGGGGGTCTCGTCGTGCCGGGGAGTGGATGACTCGGCAGGACGACCCGCGCAGGGGTGGTGGACGTGTGCCCTCTACGCGGCCGTCAGGAGGGCGGCCCCGGGCGCTCGGGGCCTGGTGCGTCCCCGGGCGTCGGGGTCACGCTGCGGGAGGAACGCGGTGCGCTTCTCGCGGTCGCGCATGGCGGTGCGCACTCTCGTACGGGGTACGGGGGCTGCGCAGCGCGCGCTGATGACGGAGCAGACGAGGAGCGCCGAGCCGGCGGCCGCGGTGGCGGCGAGCGCGACGGCGGCGGAGAGGCTGCCCCCCTCGGCGAGGAGGACCTCGGTGAGGAACAGGACGAGGAAGGCGGCGGGGCGGAAGAGGCGGGCGACCGCACGGCGTACACGGTTCATGTCGTCGTTCATCGGCCCTCCCCTGTCGCTTCGCGCTCGTACGTGTCCTTCAGCCGTTATACACGATCGGTGTCCAGCGGCTGAAGGAGCCGGCGGGGGACGAGCAGGGCGCGGCTGACGGGGTCGGCGGGGTCGGGGTCCAGTCCAGGACCGGGCCGCATCTCCACGTCCTCCAGCGGCACACCGACGTTGCCGCAGGCCTCGCACTGGCCGTAGGCCCCGAGTTCGCTCCCGCAGGTGGCGTGGAAGAAGAGGCGCAGGGGTCGCGAGCCCTCGATGTGCTCACGGCCCCAGAGACCGAGGGAGCGCACGGTGGGCCAGAGGGCCTCGCCTCTCCCGGTGAGGACGTATTCGTCGCGCGGGGGTGACTCCTGGTAGCGCCGCCTGGCGAGGACGCCGGCCTCGGTGAGCGCCTGGAGCCGGGAGGCGAGGACGGCGCGCGGGATGCCGAGGTGGGCGAGGAAGTCGTTGTAGCGGCGGACCCCGTAGAGGGCGTCCCGGACGACGAGCAGGGTCCAGCGCTCGCCGATCACTTCGAGCGCCCGGGCGATCGAGCACTGCTGAGCCGCGTAGTCCTTGCCAAGAGCCATGGAGCCCACTTTACCCCTTCGGTTCGATGAACGAACCTACTCGTGCTAGCGTGACGCCCTCGGTAGGTTCATTCACCGAACCTACGTCATGGACCTGGCCCCAGGCGGGCCGATCCCCGGAGGGACGTCATGACCCAGCAGCCCGTACGGACCGTCACGGCCGGCACGAGACGGCAGGCGCGTCTCCGCCCGCCGCACCGGCCCGGCGCGACCCTCGCCGTCACCAGCGCGGCCACCGCGGTCGCGCTGATGAACTACACCGCGCCGATGACGACGCTCCCCGCCCTCTCCGCCGCCTTCGCGACCCCGCCCGCCGCCCAGGCCTGGCTGCTCAACGGGGCCCCGCTCGGCCTCGCCGTGCTGCTGCTCGTCGCGGGCAGCCTCGCCGACGACTTCGGCCGCCGCAGGCTGTTCCTGATCGGCACCCTCGGCCTCGGCGTCACCACCGCGCTCGGCGCCCTCACCACGGGCACCGTCGGCTTCACCCTCGCCCGGGCCGGTCAGGGCGCCGCGAGCGCGGCGATACTCGCCACCAGCCTCGGGCTGCTGGTCGGGGCGTACCCGGTCGGGCACGCGCGGATCAAGGCCATGGGGGTGTGGGGAGCGTTCGTGAGCGCCGGGATCGCGCTCGGCCCGCTGCTCGCGAGTTCGCTCTCCACCGTGGACTGGCGGCTGACGTACCTCGCCCTGGGGCTCGGCGCCCTGGTCACCGGGGCCTTCGCCTTCCGGGTCCTCACGGAGTCCCGCGCACCCCGTGCCGGCCGCCCCGACCTGGCGGGTGCCGCCGTGCTGGGCATGGCGATGACCGCGCTGCTGACGGCCCTGACGCTCGGCCGGGACGGCTGGCTGCGCGCACCGGTCGGCCTGCTGCTGCTCGCGGCGCTGACGCTGACGGCGGTGTTCGCCGCGGTGGAGCGCCGGGCGGCGGCCCCGCTGATCGACCTGGCCCTCTTCCGCAGCCGCGCCTTCCTGGCGTCGGCGGTGGGCGGCCTGTTCACCGGGCTCTCGGTGATCGGGCTGTTCAGCTATCTGCCGACCCTGCTCCAGCACGCGCTCTCGCTGTCGGCCCTGGACTCGGCCTGGCTGTTCCTGCTCTGGTCCGGCACGTCGTTCGCCGTGGCCCTCCAGGCGCGGCGGCTGACCGGCCGGATCACGGCCGGGCACCAGCTGGCGGCCGGCTTCGTGCTCCACGCGGTGGCGGTGCTGCCGATGCTGGGGCTCCTGACCGGCGCACCGGGCGGCGCGGAGCCGTCGGTGTGGGCGCGTCTCGTACCGGCCCTGATCGTGGCCGGCGCGGGCAGCGGACTGATCAACGCGGCGCTGCCCCGGCTCGCCGTCGAGTCCGTGCCGCCGGAGCGCGCCGCCATGGGGTCGGGCGCCAACAACACGGCCCGCTATCTCGGCTCCTCGGCCGGCGTGGCCGTGACGATCGCGGTGGCGACGACTCCGGCGGGCGCCGACGGGGCCGTGCTGCTGTCCGCCGCCACGGCGCTCGCGGCCACGGCGGGCGTCCTCCTCCTGCGGGAGCGCCGCTGAGGACCCCGCTATCGGAGCGGGCCCCGGGAGCGCCGCTCAGGTCCACCCGGCCCCGGGCGTTCTCCCCGTCGCCCTCCGGCCTTCACCAGCACTCCGGCCCGCGCCCTCTCACCTCGTACCCGACCCGCAGTACCGTGTGGCCATGCGCCCCGACACGCCTGCCGACCACATCGCCGAAGCCGAGCGCCTGCTGCGCACCGCGGCGCAGTATCCCGAGGACCAGGAGCCGCTGTTCCTCCAGGCCGCGGCCCATCTGGAGCTCGCCGGTGAGCGCGCCCGCGCGAGCACCCTCTACGACGAACTGCTCGCCTCCCCCGAGACCGCCATCGATCACCCGCATCTGGTCAAAGCGCTCAAAGCGTCCAACCTCTGGGAGTACGGCCACGAGGCGGAGGCCCGCGCGATCATCGACGGCATCCGTGCCGCCGGCCCGCTCGACGCGGCACCGTGGGAGATCGCCGCGGAGACGCTCGAAGCGCACGACGAGCTGGAGGCGGCCCACGACTTCTTCTCGACCGCGCTGACGCTGCTCCTCGCGCCGGGCGAGGAAGTCCCGTACGCCACCCAGTCGCTGGTGACCGGGCGGCACCGGGTGCGCAGGCTGATGGGCGTCGCCCACGACGCGTGGGACGAGCTGGCCGACACGCTGCACACGGCCGCCGTCCCCCTGGACGAGCTGCACGACCCGAAGCGCCTGTGGTCCCTCGGCTCCTCGGACCCGGGTGAGCTCCAGGCGGAGATCAACCGGCTCCGCGCCGAGCTGGGCACCTACCGCAGCGCGCTCTCCCGCCCGTTCCCCGTCGCGGTGCTGCACTGGCCCGAGGGCGAGCTGCGGGAGCTCCTCACGGCCTACCCGGAGCTGGCCCGGGAGTACCTGTCGCACGAGGACCATCTGGCGCGCCTGGAGGCGGCGTTGCGGGATCTGCACGCCACGGGCACGCCGAATCTCGGCATCGTGACGGGCACGGTCCCCTCCTACGAGGCGTTCGCCGCGTCGGAGGCCGCGTCCCCGTCCGACCCCGACCTGCTCCCGCAGTACGCCACGACGCTGGCGGCCCGTGGCCGCGCCGTCCCGTGGCCCCCGGCGCGGAGCGCGGCGTGCTGGTGCGGCTCGGGGCGTCCGTACCGCGAGTGCCACGGGGCGGTCTGAGGGGGCTTCTCCTCCTACTTCCCCGCGAACACGTCCCGCAGCTCCTTGTCGAGCTTCTCGGCGGCCTCGTCGGTGTCGGGCCGCTCCGCGGCCAGCAGCGCGTGCACATGGGACTGGAGGACCTGGGTGAACGCGCCGTAGTAGGGGGTGCGCGGCCGCTGCACCGCCTCGGTCAGCGCCGCGCCGAGGATCCGGATGTACGTGGCACGCGCCTGCGCCCCCTGCCCCTTCGGAGCCCCCTCCCCCGTGGCCGCCGCCTTCGGCGCGTCCCCCGCCGGCCGGAGCGCGGCTGCGACCCTGGGCCAGCAGGGCTTCGCGGTGCTGCCGTAGACGGAGGCCCGGGTCGCCGCGAACCCCGCGTCGAGCAGGCAGCGTTCGCTCTCCCGCGAGGTGAGGAAGGTGATCAGCTCGCGGGCGTTCTCGGCGCGGGGCGAGTCGGCGGTGACGGCGAGGTTCTGCCCGCCGAGGACGGCCTTCCCCGGGAGCCGGTTCACGGCGTAGTCCTCGGGTTCCATCAGGCTCCCCAGGGCCCCGTACGCGTACGGCCAGTGACGCAGGAACACGGCACGGCCCTCGGCGAAGTCGGTGAGGGACGCCGTCTCGTCGGAGGCGAGCGCGGCGGGCTGGACGCGGCCCCGGCCGACGCGGTCGAGGAGCGCGTCGAGCCCCTTCTTCAACTCTCCGGCGTCGGAGCTGTACTTCCCTTCGCTGTCGGTGAGTTCGACCCCGGCGTCGGCGAACGCCTCGACGGTGTTGACGGTCAGCCCCTCGTACTGCTTCAACTGCGTCGTCCAGCCAGCGAGTTCGTCACGCCGGACCGGGTTCAGCCCGAGGGTCTTGACGGAGGAGTACAGCTGGTCCCACGTCCAGTGGGCGTTGGGCTGCTTGTCCGCCTTGATGTCGGCCTCCGTCAGGAGGTCCGGCCGGTAGTAGAGCAGCCCCACGTCGGTGTTGAACGGCCGGGCGTAGGAGCGGTCCTTCCAGACGGTGGTGGCGTGGACCTGCCGGATGAAGTCGAGGTCGTCGTCGGCGGCGCCCGATTCCTCGACGGGCATCGGCCGGATGAGTCCGGCCTCGGCGAATTCCGGGATCCAGGTGATGTCGAGGTTCACCACGTCGTAGCGGGCGCTGCCGGACTGGAGGGCGCCGAGGAGCTGGCTGCGCTGCTGGTCGGCGCCGCCGGGCAGCTCGACGAGCTTGGCCTGCTCGGCCTCGGACCCGGCGTGGAGGCGGTTCCATTCCTCCACGAGCTGCTGCCGCACGCTGCCGGAGCCGGTGACGTCCAGCCCGCTGGCGACGACGATCGGGCCTTCGGCCGGCTTCTCCTTGCCGTCCTGCGGCGTGTCCCCGGGCCCTCCCGTGCAGGCGGCGGAGACGAGCGCGAGCAGGCAGGCCAGGGCGACGGCGGCCCTGGCCCTCCGGCGGCCGGCGCGACGGGCACCGTGGGTCATTCCGCGTCCCCCGTACCGGTCTTGGCGACCTCCGCCGCCAGTTCCGCCGCGATGTCGTCGGCCGGGTCCAGGCAGCGGCCACCGCTCGCCTCCGCGAGCCGCTCCCCGAACCGGCCGGGTGCGCAGGCGCCGTCCTGGAGCGAGACCGTCACGATCCTGACCGGCGGTGCCTTCCCCGCCTCTTCGGCCAGCCGCCGCTGTTCCTTCTCCGTCACGGCCTCGAAGTCCTCGCCGTCGGTGACCAGGACGAGGAGCCGGGGCCGCTCCGCCTCGGGGGAGTCCCGCAGGGTGCTGAGCGCCTCGCGCACGCCCGCCGCGATGCGGGCGTCGAAGGCGGCCGTCCCCGCGCCTGCGACGGTCCTCTGCGCACCGGCCCTGGTGTTCGCCCCGAACGGGACGAGGTCCGTGGCCGGTTTCCCCTCGTCGACGGCCGTCATCCACACCCCGTACGAGTCCCCGGCGCCCAGGGAGCTCATCGAACGGGCCACCAGTTCCTTGGCCCCGCCGGTGCCGTCCCAGACCCGTTTGTCGGCCATCGAGGTCGAGTTGTCGAGGAGATAGAGCACCCGGCCGGGCCCGAGCGCGCGCCGGTAGCGGTCCAGGGTGCCGGTCAGCGACGTGGAGATATCGGCTCCCGGGCCGGTCTGCGGGATCTGTTCGCGTACGGCCGACGTGTTGTCATCCTTGCCCAGCACCGAGTCGCCGGTGGGCGGGGCCGGGGCGCCCTTCTCGACGCCCCGGAAACCGTCGTCGGTGAAGCACTTCCGGGCGTCCTCGTCCGTGGCCAGCCAGTCGTAGAAGTCCTGGACGGCGGCCTTGCGCGCGGCGGCGTCCCTGTCGGCCCCGGCCCAGGTGACGCGGACGAAGGGAAGGTCCAGCATCGGCACGTCGGAGGGGTAGTGCGCCACCCGGTGCGCAAGCGCCTCGGTCGCGCAGCCCGGCCGGCCCGGCTCGCCCGCCGACAGGTTGAACTGCGCGAGGGTCTGCTCCGGCACGAGGACGGCCGCCCGGTCCTCCAGGTCGTTGTGGGTGCCGTCGGCCAGTACGCACATCAGTTCCCTTGCGGTGGCCGGCATGGGCCGCAGCACCTGGGACATCCTCTGTTCGAGCGTGCCCACGCTCCCGGAGCCGGAGGAGGCGTAGAGCGCGTCGGTCGCCAGCAGGGCTCCTTCCGTGTTCTCGGGGTCGGGACGCAGGATCTCGACCGTCTGGTCCTCCTTCAGCCCGGAGACGATCGCGTCGAGCGGATCGTCGGTCTGAAGGGACTGCGCCAGACGCATGGTGTCCGGCACGCCGAGGACCATCGGCGTGTAGGCGACGGGGCCCAGCCGGTCGAGGTCCACCACGCTCTTCCCGGCGTCCGCGGCGGTCTCGTCGCCGTCGGCCCCGGACGCCGTCGCGGTGGAGGCCGTGCCGCCGCCCGCCCCGTCGGCCGTCGCCCGCTGCCACGCGCTGTCGGCGGCCGGGATCCAGATGTCCGGCTGCGCGCCGACGTCCCGCTGTGGCCGCGGGCAGTCGCCGGAGGCCGGGCAGGCGGCGGGCGGTTCCTGCCAGAGCGAGGAGGACCGGAGGGCGGCCACGGCGTCGGTGGCCTTGGCGTCGTAGACGTTGATGCCGACGCTCCGGCAGCCGTCGCCGTCCCGCTTGGGATAGGCGTCGGCGGCCTTCTGGACGGTGGCCTTCAGGTCGGGGTCGGTGAGCACGCGCAGTTCCAGGGGTGACGCGCAGGGGCCGCCGGAGGTCCCGCCGAGGAAGTACCACGCGGCGGCCCCGGCGAGGGCGACGACGCCCGCCAGGACCACGGCTGCCGTACGCGTCATACGGCCGGCCACGCCGGGAAGCAGGCGGCCCGGAAGGCGCGGCGGCCTCTTCGCGGACGCCGGCTGCACGTCGTCGGCCGGGGGCGCCGGAACCGGCGGAGGAGGGACGGGGGGCGTCGGAACCGGCGGAGGAGGGGGCGGGGGCGTCGGGCGTTCCGCGTCCGTGGCGAGCGCGAGCACGACGTCGTCGCCGTGCCGGAGCTCGTCCGGGATCCACGGATGCCCGTCGACGGCCTTGAAGGGCGCCATCGCCTCACGGATCCCGGCGACGGTCCGGGTGAAGGTGACCGGCTCCCCCTTGCCGGTGGTCAGCAGCCGGTGGAGGGCCGCCGTGAACTCCGTACCCGTACGGGGATCGCCGGGCGGGACCTCCACACCGGGCTCGGCGGCGGTGAGCAGCGCGAAATTCTGTCCGACGGCCGGGTGGAAGGCCCGGAGCGCGTTGCCGGCGAAGCAGCAGTCGAGGATGACGACGACCCAGTCGGCGTGGGAGTTCCGCAGGACACCCATGACGTCGTTGTCCCAGGACAGGGCGCCGACGAAGGGGTGGTGCCGGTCCCTGGTCACCTCCGAGTCGGTGAACATCAGGTGGAGGTCGCTGCCGTCGGGGCGCACGATGCCGTGCCCGGCGAAGTAGACCACCAGCAGCCCGGTGACCTCCCTGCGGGCAGCGGCGAGCGCGGTACGCGCGTCGTTCGGATCGACGGTGGTGTCCGGGCCGCCGCCGTCCGCGGGGACCACGACGAGGTCCTCCGGGGCGAGCACGCCGGTGCGCTCGTCGGTCAGGGCCTCGCGGACGAGGCGGAGGTTCGTGGTGACGGACGGCAGGTCGTGCCGGGCACCCCTGTAGTGCTCCACCCCGATGAGTACGGCCCTGTGGCTCCTGGCCCGGTTCTCCTCGCCGCGCGCGTTGTACGGCGGCACGGCCGCTAGACCTCTCCGGGCTCGTCGCCACCGCGCGTCCGGTTCGGGCCACCGGACCCGGGCCCCGCGTCCGGGCCCCCGTCACGGGAGTCGCCCCGGGCGGCGTCGTCATCGGTGTCGCGTCTCAGGTCGGATCCCGCGCCCTCGGGCGGACCGTCCAGGGTGACGCGCGGCCTCTCCTCCGGGTCGGCGAACCGGCGCCGGTTGCGCAGCCAGGTCTCCACGGACCGCCAGGCGTTCTCGGCCACCGAGCGCGCCACCTCGACGGAGACGACCAGGATGATGTCCTGGATCAGCTCCCCGCCCATCGCCTCGGCCTGCGTGAGCGAGTCCTTGCGGGCCAGGGTGACTTCGTCCCGCTCCAGCGCGTCCTCGAGCACCGGCGCGTTCCTCAGCCAGGTGCTCAGGGCTTCGAGGTCGTCGCGCCGGGTGTGCGTCCCGCTGAGGCTGATCCGTAACTCGATGCTCTCCTGCCCCTGTTCCCGCACGCCCGTGTCCGCCCCGTCCGTCATGCCTGCCCCCATCGACCCCGCCACCCTCGCCCCGCAAGGGACCGGTCACTGAACACAGAAGTATTTCATGGGCGTTGACAGTGAGCACCCCTTTGTTCCGTCTCAACTGGAGCCTCACCCGAAGGCCGTCGCGCGCCCACCGATGACTTCTGCGCCCGCCGGCAGTCATAAGCATCGGTACGGACCTCATGACGGACTCACGGACAGGACGCGAGAACATGACCGAAGCAGTGAAGGGCCCGGCGAGCTACTTCCCCTCGATCGAGAAGAAGTACGGCCGCCCGGTCGCGGAGTGGAAGGAGCTCATCCGCTCCTCCCCCCTGACCAGGCACATGGAACTCGTCTCCTGGCTCAAGACCGAGCACGGCATCGGCCACGGCCACGCCAACGCCCTGGTCGCACACACGCTCGCGGAGGACAAGTAGGGCTCGAAGGGGCCTTTCACCCCTCGTCGTCCGGGAGTTCACCGACGGAGGGCCCCTCGTCGGGGGCCTCGCCCTCGGCGTCGTCCTGGCCGGGGATCGCCTGCTCCGACCAGACGGTCTTGCCCTCGGCCGCGTAACGGGTGCCCCACAGCGAGGCGAGCTGGGAGATGATGAAGAGGCCCCGCCCGCCCTCGTCGACCGCTCCGGCGTACTTCATGTACGGGGCGGTGGTGCTGCCGTCCCGGATCTCGCAGGTCAGTCCCCGGTCCAGGATGAGGCGCAGCTCCACCGGCGGGCGGCCGTAGCGCACGGCGTTGGTCACCAGCTCGCTGACGATCAGCTCGGTCGCGTCACCGGTGTCGCCGTCGACGTGCCAGCCGGCCAGCGCCTTCGACGCGAGGCGGCGCGCGGTGGCCGGGGCCGTCTTGTCGTACGGGAGCTCCCATGCGGCGTACCGGTCCTCGGGCATCGCATGCGTCCGGGCGAGGAGCAGCGCCGAGCCGCGGAGGCCGGCGTCGTCGGGCAGGGCGTAGGAGACCGCGTCGCACAGTTCCCGCAGCGGCCGGTCCGGGGGCGAGAGCGCCTGGAGCAGCACGCCCGTGCTGGGGTGGGCGTGGTCCCGCAGCGCGTTGCTGTGGAGCGCGATCAGGCTGCCCTCCCGGAGCGGGAAGGAGGCCGCGGCGACGGGTCCGCGGCTCTCCGAGCCGAGCGGCGGCCCCTCGGGGACGGTGACCTCCGTGGTGGTGCCGTCCGGGCCGATGACGAGGGGGGCGCAATGCCCGGCGGAGGCCACGGTGCACGTCTCGGTGAACGGGTCGTACACGGCGTACGCGCAGGACGCGGAGAGCGGCTCACGGTGCAGCGGGTCGCTCTGCGGCAGATCGGCGCGTTCCCGCGCCAGCCGGTCCGCGGTGTCGTACAGGCGCGCCAGCAGTTCGTCGGGCTCCAGGTCGAGCCCTGCGAGGGTGTGGACGACGGTACGCAACTGCCCCATGGTGGTGGCCCCGTGGATGCCCCGCTCGGCCACCTCCCCGATGACGAGGGCGGTGCGGGCCCCGGGCAGCGCGATCGTGTCGAACCAGCTGCCCGCTCCCCCGCCGGGCAGCAGCAGGTGGTCCGTCTCGACGGCGGGCTGGGGAGAGGGGCGCTGGGGCAGCAGCCGGCGCTGCAGGGCGCTGGCGATGGTGTACTCGTGCACGTAACGGCGGGCGTTGTCGATGCCGAGAGTGACGCGGGACGCCACCGCGGCCGCCACGGGGATGTCTTCCTCACTGAAGGCCTCGGAGTCGCCGCAGCGGTAGAGGCTCACCAGCCCAAGGACGGCTCCGCGGAGCGTCAGCGGTGCCAGCAGGAGCGTATGGGCGCGCTGCTCCCGGATGGAACGCGCCCGCGCGGGGTCGGCGTCCGCCCAGGGTGCGTCCTCGACCGGTACGACACGGGCCCGCAGGTCGGACAGGGCGCGCTGGAACGGCGTCCCCGGGGGCACGGCCCGCACGTCGCCGATCGGGTGGGCGGGGTCGTCGCCACCGCCGAACGCGGCCCGCCGCAGCGGCACCTCCCGGCCGAGCGGCCCGGGCTGCGGGGTCTCACCGCGCAGGACCGCGTCGACGACCTCGACGACGCCGACGTCGGCGTAACCGGGGACCAGCGCGTCGACGAGGTCCCGGCAGGTGGCCTCCACGTCCAGCGTCCGGCCCACACTGTCGCGGACCGCGTCGAGGGCCGCCTCCCGGGTCTGGCGCCTCACCTGCTCGGTGACGTCGACCACGGAGACGGCGACGCCCAGGACGGTGCCGCGGTCGCCCGGCCGCGCCCCGTGCCCCTCCTGGAGCCGGAACGCCGTCAGGGAGAAGGTGCGCCGCCCACCGGGTACGTCGCCGGGGCGGGCGCGGAACGGGCGCTCGACGCCGGGGACGCCGGTGCGCAGGACCTCCCGTACGAACGCCTCGACCCGCTCCGGTTCCTCGAAGGCGCACACATCGCGGAAGGGCAGGCCGCGCAGCCGCTCCGTCTCGTCGGTGTCGGGGTCCGTGGAGTGGTCGCTGATCCGCAGGAGGCGGAGGTCCGGATCGAGCACATGGACGCGTACGCGTGCCTGCGTGAACATCACGTCCAGCAGCGCCTGCCCGAGGGCCCCGGGGCCGGTGTTCCCCTCGGCGGCCCAGACGGCCCAGCCCGCGCCCGCGAGCGGCTCCAGCCGCAGCCCCGTACGCGCCTCGTCGTCCCCGTCCGCACCTCGGGTGCCACCCTCGTCGCCGGCGTCGCTCGCATCACCCGCGTCACCCGCGTCGCTCGCCAGTACCTCCATGAGGTGCAGGCCCAGCGCATCGGCGGTCGTCGCGCCGAAGCGCCGCTCGGCCGCCCGGCTCCACCCGGTGACCACTCCGGCACCGTCCACGACCATCAGGGGCGCATCAGCCATGAACCCAGCTCCTTCACCCCCCAGCACGGGCCCGGGACAGGGCCCCCGCACACGTGGACACGTACCGAACCAGCATCGGCCCGCCGCCCCCGGCCCGCTACCGGAGCGGGCGGGCGGGTCCGTGTGTCGGTGGGGCCGCATAGCCTGCGCCCATGGACGACACGGGCGGGACCGACCGCAGCTTCCCCGTGGCCCTGGCCGAGGTGGCCGGGGTCGACTTCTACGACGATCACTACCTCACCGTCGACGAGGACGGGGACGAGGACCACCGCTTCGACTTCGAGCCGAACCCGTACTTCGAGTCGGCCGAGTGGACGACCAGGATGTTCCGGAGCTGGACGGGGAACCGGGAGGCCGACGGCGACGCGTACCTCGTCTTCGGCCAGGACGGCGCGGGCGGCCGCGCCATGATCTGGCGCGCCCGGCCGGGCCTTCCGCTCGCCGACCAGCCGGTCGTCTTCCTGGGCTCCGAGGGCGAGTGCGGAGTGGTGGCGGGGAACCTCTCCGACTTCCTGTGGGTGCTGGCCGACGGTTACGGCCCGAGTGAGGCGGCCCTGGCCGACGAGTTGCCGTCCGCACCCGACGAGCCCCTGACCCGCGTCGCCGAACGCCACGCGACGACACCGCGCAGGACGGCGCGGGAGATAGTCACCGGGGCCCGGGCGGAGTTCCCCACCTTCGAGGAGGACATCCACGCCCTGTGCCGCTGAGCCCTCGGGCTGCCGCCCGGCGCCGATCAGCGTGCCGGCTCCGCGGGACGGCTGCGGTCCTCCGAGGACGGCGGCGTGGCGGGCGCGCGCCCGGCCGTGCCTCGCAGGAAGCCGAACGAGAACACCCCGGCCCCGGCCATGACCACGGCCGCGCCGACGGCCGCGATGCCCAGCCCGTGGGTGAAGGCGTCACGCGCGGCCGACAGCACGGCGTCCGCCGCCTCGGCCGGCAGCTCGGCCGCAACGGCCGCCGCGCCGCCCAGGGTCTCGCGTACCGCGTCGGCGTCCTCCGTCCCGGTGGGCAGGGCGTCGGCCATGTCCCGGCTGTAGACCGCGGTGCCGATGGAGCCGAGGATCGCCATGCCCAGGGCTCCGCCCAGCTCCTGCCCCGACTCCAGAACGGCCGCCGCCGATCCGGCGCGCAGCGGCGGGGCGGCGCCCAGGGCCAGCTCGTTGGCGAGGGTCATGGCGGCGACCAGCCCGCCGGCGTACGCGGCCGCGCCGGCGAGGACGAACCACAGGGGCGAGTCGGTGCGCAGCTGCGACAACCAGAGGAATCCGCAGGCGGCGACGAGGAAGCCGCCTCCCATGACGTACGCGCGGTCGGTCCGCTGGGCGAGCGCGGCGGCGGTCGGCGCCATGACGACCACGCCCGCGGCGGGCACCAGGCTCCACAGCGCGGCGGTGAGGGGGCTCAGGCCGAGCACGGACTGCAGGTACTGCGTGAAGAAGACGGCCATGCCCACGGTGGCGAACATCGCGAGCACGTCGGCTACCACCGGGCCGCCGAAGGCACGCTGCCCGAGCAGGCCGAGGTCGATCAGGGGGTGGGCCAGGTGCCTCTGCCGGCGTACGAAGACGAGGCCGAGCACCAGCCCGGCGGCGATGCAGAGCGCGGGCAACGGCTCGTAACCGTGCCGGGCCAGCTCCTTGATGCCGTAGATGACCGCGAGCAGGGCGCCGAGCGAGAGCACGGCGCTGATCAGGTCGAAGCGACCGCGGGCGGTGGTGGCGGTCTCGGGCACGAGGACGGGCACCAGCACGAGCAGAAGCACCATGGCGGGCAGGTTGATGAGGAACACCGAGCCCCACCAGAAGTGTTCGAGCAGCAGCCCGCTGACGACGGGCCCCAGCGAGATGCCGGTGGTCATGACGCCCGTCCAGATGGTCACCGCCTTGGCCCGCTGCCTCGCGTCGTGGAAGAGGTTGCGGATCAGGGCGAGGGTCGACGGCATCAGGGCGGCCCCGCCGATCCCCAGCAACGCGCGTACGCCGATGAGCACTTCGGCGGAGTGCGCGTACGCGGCGGCGACGGAGGCCGCACCGAAGACGGCGGCTCCGGCGAGGACCAGCGCGCGCCGCCCGATCCGGTCACCGAGGGCGCCCATGACGATCAGCAGGCCGGCGAGTACGAAGCCGTACATGTCCAGGATCCACAACTGCTGTGTGGCGCTGGGCTCCAGGTCCTGGCTGATGAAGGGAATGGCGAAGTAGAGGATGGACACGTCCATCGAGACAAGGAGCAGCGGCAGCATCAGGACGCCGAGGGCGGTCCATTCCTTGCGGCCCGCGCGGGAGCCGGTTGTGTTCTCCATGTCCAGCACGGAAGCGGGCCGCGACGTACACCGCAAACAGCTCCCTAGTGCACCGGCCCGAAACCCCCAGCTGACATGGGTGCGGGGACCCCAGGTGCACTAGTACGGTGGCGCCGTGAGCACCGAACCGCCCTACCTCCGCATCGCCGGAGAGATCCGCCGCCGCATCGCCTCGGGCGAGCTGGGCCCGGGGGACCCGGTCCCCTCCACGCGCCGGATCACGCAGGAGTGGGGCGTCGCGATGGCCACGGCGACGAAGGCCCTCGGGGCGCTCAGCCAGGAAGGCCTGGTGCGGGCGGTCCCCGGCATCGGCACGGTGGTCGCGGAGAGCCGCCGGGAGCGGGCCGTGCCACCGGGCCGACAGCTCAGCCGCGAACGCATCATCCGTACGGCGATAGCGCTCGTGGACGCGGAGGGCCTCCCCGCCCTGTCGATGCGGCGCCTGGCGACGGAGTTCGGCACCTCCACGATGGCCCTGTACCGCCACGTCCAGAGCAAGGGCGAACTCGTCCAGCTGATGGCGGAAGCGGTCTTCGGCACCGGCCCGCCCGGCCCACGCCCGACGGGCTGGCGCCCCCTGCTGGAGCGGGAGGCACGCTGGCTGTGGAAGCAGTACGAGCGCCACCCCTGGCTGGCCCGCGCCATGGCCGGCCTCACCCGCCCGATGGCCTCCCCGAACGCGATGCAGTACACGGAACGGGTCCTGACCGCCCTCACCGGCATCGGCCTCACCCCGGAACAGATGCTGCACGTCCACCTCACGGTGCTCGGCTACGCCCAGGGCGTCGCGATGGCCGTGGAACTGGAGTCCCAGGCGCGGCAGGACAGCGGCATGACGGCGGACGAGTGGATGGCGGCGGCCCAGCCCCGCATGAACGCGATCCAGACCCCCGCGGCCTACCCGGTGCTGTCCACACTCTTCGACGAGGACGACTTCGACCTGGACCTGGCCGTCCTCTTCGAGTTCGGTTTGGAACGGGTCCTGGACGGGGTGGAGGGGCTGGTGGTGGGGGCGGGCTGATGGGGTGGGCGAGCCGCCCGCCTCGGGCTCGTATCGGTCTCAGGGCGAATTCATGAGAGATTCCGCTCATGTCGCACCTTTGCAATACGATCACATTCAACAACTAACTCCGGGCCACTCACCCCCCCCACGCAGGCCCCGTTCCGTCTGTGCGAGGAAGCCCATGCCGCCCTACCAGCCGTCCTCGGACTGGCAGTACGAGATCCCGACGACCGGCAGCAAGCGGCTGCCGCCCGCCGCCCGTTATGTCGAATCACTGACGCACCAGGGCTATGGCTTCGAGGCGGCGATAGCCGACCTCGTCGACAACTCCATCGACGCGGGTGCGCGAAACGTCGTCATCAGCTTCCTGCGCGACGAGGACCGCCTTGTCAGCCTCCTGGTCGTCGACGACGGGCGGGGCATGAACGACGAGACGCTCGACACCGCGATGACGGTGGGCGGCCGGCAGGAGTACGGGGAGAACGCACTCGGCCACTTCGGTGCCGGTCTCAAGGCCGCGTCACTCTCGCACGCCGATTCACTCACGGTGATCAGCCGCACCAAGCGCAGCCCGTCCACCGGCCGACGGTGGCTGACGGCCCGCGCCCAGGCCGATTTCACCTGCGACATCGTGGATCCCGGCTACTGCCAGGACCTCGTCGACCGTTACGACGGCCTGATCGAGTGGCACGGCACCATCGTGCGCTGGGACAAGGTCCGCGCGTTCGACACGGTCACGGCCGGACAGGCCGACCGCTATCTCGACGACGCGATCGAGAAGCTGGAGACCCACCTCGGGCTCCACCTGCACCGCTTCCTGGCCGACGACACTTTCAACGTCGACATCGTGGTCGAGGACGTCGCGACCAAGGAGGAGCTGGACCACCGGGGCGTCGAGCCGATCGACCCGTTCGGCTACCGCGTTCCCGGCCGGGCCGGTTACCCGCGTACGTACACCGCACCCGTCGAGGGCGTCGGTGACGTGGCGCTGACCGCACATATCTGGCAGCCGAAGTCCCCGTTGGTCAGCTTCCGCGGGATCGGACCGCTCGCCGAGCGGCAGGGCTTCTACATCTACCGGAACAACAGGCTTGTGCAGGCAGGTGGCTGGAACAGCACCCGCAGCGCCGAGGGGCACCTCGCGCTGGCCCGTATCGCGATCGACCTTCCGGCCGAGGCGAACGACGTCTTCAGCCTCACGGTCAAGAAGGACGGCGTGACGGTGACCCCCGCGTTCGCACGAGGGCTCGAACAGGCGACCGACGCGGCGGGACACACCTTCGGCGAGTACGTCCAGGAGGCGCAGACGACGTACCGGGAAGCTGCCAAGCGGGTCACCGAGGTGACGCGTGACGCGGTCATCCCTGCCGGGAAGGGGCTCGACCCGAAACTGCGACGGACGCTGCGGGACGAACTGCCCGAGCTGGAGGGGGAGGAACCGATTACCTTCCGCTGGGCGTCCCTGGCACCGGACCTGTTCTTCGAACTCGACCGCGACGTACGTGAGATCAGGCTCAACAAGCTGTACCGGACGGCCTTCAACGGCGGGCGCCGGGGCGGGCTCAACGACGCCCCGGTCGTGAAGAGCATGCTCTATCTGATGGTGGAGGAGATCTTCCAGAAGTCCCGGGTCCGGGCCACGCGCGCCGACAAGATCGCCTTGTGGAACAGCGTCCTGGTGACGGCGGCACGCTGCGAAATGACCCGCTGATCCCTGCCGCGTCCCACCTCGCCACGCCTGTCACTCCCGCCACGCCTCCGAGAAAGCCGCCTCGCCATGACCGACCACCTGTTCAACCTGCACGGCGATGTCCTTGCCGCCATGCGCCGGGGCCCGAAGGCATTCGCGAAGCTGGCCTTCGTGCTCTCGGAGGCGGAGGAACCGGCCGACACCGACTTCGGCCACTTCCGGGACCGGATCGTCGCGGCCGGCCCAGGGGACGAACTCATCGCACTGTGGCACCGCACGCTGACCGCCTGGGACCTGGCGGAGCAGTCGGACTGGTCCGATGCCCCGCCTCGGACCGATGCCCGGCGAAGCGACACCCATGACCGCCTCGGCTTCGGCGCGGACCTGCGAAAGGCCCTGGACGCAGCCGTGCCGGTGTTCAAGGAGCCCGGGGCCACCGTCATCAGCAAGGAGTTCACGTCCTGGTACTCCAGGGACTCGGCGGCGGCACGCGCCTTCTACTGGAACTCGTACGAGCGGACACTGCGCCGCAAGGGCTGGTCGGACGCGGCCGTGTCGAGCCTGGACGAAGCCAGCCATGCCGTGGTCGAGCGTCTCTCCGATCCCACCCGCGCCGAGGCGTACGGCGCCCGGGGCCTGGTCGTCGGCTATGTCCAGTCGGGAAAGACGGCCAACTTCACGGGCGTGACCGCGAAGGCCATCGACGCCGGCTACCGCCTGGTCATCATCCTCGGGGGCACCCTGAATCTCCTGCGGGGCCAGACCCAGCGCCGGCTGGACATGGAGCTCATCGGGCGGGAGAACATCCTGCGCGGCGCGGACCCGGCCGACACGGACGCGCTCATCGGTGTCGACTACCAGGACGACGAGGACTGGCCGGCGAAGTTCGTCAGCCACGGCGGCCGTCCGTCCACGCTGGGCGCCTTCGACATCGAGCGCCTCACGACGCGCGACGACGACTACAAGAGTCTGCTGAACGGCATCCGCACGCTCGAATTCGAGAAGCAGGTCCGCACGCAGCCCCTGTACGACGCGGCCAATCTGCACCACGCCGCCGCCCGCGTGATGGTCGTGAAGAAGAACGCGGACGTGCTGGACAAGCTGCTCAGGGATCTCAAGAAGATCGGCCCGATCCTCTCCGAGATCCCGGCACTGATCATCGACGACGAGTCGGACCAGGCGTCGGTGAACACGACGGACCCGAAGAAGTGGGAGAACGGCCAGGTCGCCCGAAAGGCGATCAACAGCCAGATCACACAGCTTCTCGGCCTGCTCCCGCGCGCCCAGTACGTCGGCTACACGGCGACGCCGTTCGCCAACGTCTTCGTCGACCCGGGCGACGAGGAGGACATCTTCCCCCGCGACTTCCTGATCTCTCTGCCGCGCCCGACCGGCTACATGGGCGTTCAGGATTTCCACGACCTCGAAGGCGAGGGCTCGGCCGAGGAGACGCACATCCGCGGCATCTACGACGACACCGGCGACCGCCTCCAGGAAGCGCTGGACGCCTTCGTCCTCACCGGCGCGCTGAAGCTGTATCGGGCGGCGAACGGCGTGCCCGAGGAGCCCTTCCGCCACCACACGATGCTCGTCCACGAATCCGTGCAGCAGCGGGAACACGCGGCCCTCGCCCTGCGGATCAACTCGATGTGGCACCGCTCGGCCTACACGGGCCAGGAGGGTCACGCACGCCTCGCCGCCCTGCTGGCCGGCGATTTCCAGCGCTTCGCGGACGACGGCCTGCCGGTCCCGACGTCGTACGACGATCTGAAGCCGTACGTCTTCCGGGCCCGCCAGCTCATCAACTCGGGCGGCGAACCGGTGATCATCGTCAACGGCGCCACCGAACGCGACTACGAACAGGCGGAGCTCGACTTCGACCGGACACCGCGTGTGTGGAAGATCCTGGTCGGCGGTACCAAGCTCTCCCGCGGCTTCACGATCGAGGGCCTCACTGTCACGTACTACCGCCGCACGACCCAGCAGGCCGACACCCTCATGCAGATGGGCCGCTGGTTCGGCTTCCGCCCCGGCTACCGCGATCTGGTGCGCCTCTACATCGGCCGCGAAGTACCGATGGGGAAGAAGAAGACCGTCGACCTCTACGAGGCGTTCGAGGCGATCTGCCGCGACGAGGAGACGTTCCGCGCCCAGCTCACCCGCTACGCCACCCTGGTGGACGGCAAGCCCCAGGTCACCCCGGCACAGATCCCGCCACTGGTCTCGCAGCACCTTTCCTGGCTGAAGCCGGCGGCCCGGAACAAGATGTTCAACGCGGAACTGGTGGAGATCCGGTCGCCGGGGCAGTGGGTGGAGCCTACGGCGTACCCCACGAGCGCGGCTGACCTGCGGCACAACGCCGAGGCATGGCGCCCTGTTCTCGAAGCGCTGGACCCTACCACCGTCACGCTGAGGTGTTCCTCCCACGGCCGGGACGACAGCTACGCCGCCGTGCTCGGGACGCTTGACCACGACGCTCTGCTAGGCGTCCTGTGTGATCTGAAGTGGTCCGCCCCAGCCCAGTTCTCGCCGCACCTCGAATCTCTCGTCTCGGCGGCCGACGCCGGCAATGTCATCGACGACTGGCTGGTCGTCGTTCCGCAGCAGACGTCGGTACGCGCAGTCGAGGCGACCATTCTCGGCTCACGCCCCCTCTCGCTGGCGAGCCGTACCCGGCGCCGTGGTGATCTCTTCGGCGCGATCAGCGAGCCCAAGCACCGCGGGGTGGCTCTGCGGGTGGCGGGTGCGCTGAAGGACTCCCAGGACCCCCTGGTCGAATCGCTCGCACGCGACCGACGTGGTGTCCTGGTCCTCTACCCCCTGGTCGAGAGCGAGCCTCGGCTCTCCTCCGGTAGCGCGATAGACCCGGGTGAGGTGGTCGTGGCTTTCTCTCTGGTCGCACCGGCGTCTCCGAACAGTGGACGGAGGAGCCTGGTGCGCTTCCGTGCGATCGATTCGAGCAGGAGCAATATCGCCGTCATTGATCGCGAAGAGGGCTGAACGTAGGAAACTGGGAAGTGATGAGCACCGCCAAACCGTCCTCCCCAGGCGTCTCGGCCCGGATGAGCCGCCAAGCACGCCGCGACACGGCGCCCGAGGTAGCGGTCCGGAAGCTGCTGCACGCTGCGGGCTATCGCTACCGGGTCAACGAACGCGTGCCGGGCATGTCCCGGCGCACGATCGATATCGCTTTCACACGGGCCAAGGTCGCTGTGATGATCGACGGCTGCTTCTGGCACGGCTGCCCCGCGCACGCTACGCAACCGAAGTCGAACGCTCAGTGGTGGCGGGAGAAGCTGGACCGGAACATGGCCAGGGACCGGGAAACGACCGAGCATCTGGCTGCGGCAGGGTGGACAGTGCTGCGATTCTGGGAACACGAGGCGCCGGACGGTGCCGCCGAGCTGGTCGCGGCGGCCGTCGAACAGGAACGGCGGACACGGAACGAGGGTGGGGGCCCATGAACAAGCTGCGGTTCGTCGATGTGTGTGCGGGTGCGGGGGGATTGGCGCTGGGACTCGAAGGTGCGGGCTTCGATCCCGTGCTGCTGCTCGACAAGAAGCAGGTGGCCTGCGAGACCCTTCGGCTGAACCGACCGGCGTGGAACGTCCAGGAGATGGATCTTCTGGATTTCGACCCGGCAGAGCACCAGCACACCTACGACGTGGACCTTCTCTCCGCCGGGCTGCCCCGGGTGAAGTCCAGCGCGACGGTGGCGAGAGCGGAAACGGACGAGGAGGTGCGGCTGCTGGAGGCCGCAGTGCTGCTCGCGCACTCCATCCAGCCCCGTGCGCTGGTCATCGAAAATGTTCCGGGGCTGGTGGACTCCCCGAATTTCGAGAGCGTGCGGGAGTTCATCCGCAAGGAGCTCGAACATCTCGGCTACCGGTTCCGTTGGTTCGTCCTGAACGCCGCGGACTTCGGCGTGCCGCAGGATCGCAAGCAGGGGGTGCTCGTCGCGCTGAAGGAGCGGTACTTCGACGCGTTCGATCCGCCGGTTCCGACGGTCGCGAATCACGTACCGGTGGGGCGGGCGTTGCGTCGATCCATGGCCGCCCGCGGTTGGCCCGGGGCGGATGCCTGGGCGGCGCAGGCCCTGAGTGTCGCTCCGACACTGGTGGGCGGCTCGGACAACCGGGGAGGCGCGGATCTGGGGCCGACCGGATCGAAGAAGGCATGGGAACGGATGAGGGTCAACGGCGGAGCGCTGGCCAACGACGTTCCGGGCCCGGACGACGCCGTGTCGGGGATGATCAAACTCACCGACGCGCAGGCAGCTCTTCTGCAGGCGTTCCCGGGGGAATGGCAGTTCGCCGGGAAGAAGACCGCTCGCTACCGGCAGATCGGACATGCCTCTCCCCCGCCGGTCGGAACAGCGCTCGGACGGGCCGTCGCCACCGCCCTGAACAGCTGATCCCCGACAGAGAGCGGACCCTGCCAGGATCGGGAAGAAGGATCTTGATCGCCGGCTACACTTGCACACCATGACCCACCCCTCTCCCCCTTCACTCCCCTCTGCGAAATTCGGGATCGTCGATCTCTTCGCAGGGCCCGGCGGCCTCGACATCGCCGCCACGATCATGAAGGACGAGGGCGTCGAGAGCATCGGCGTGGAGTGGGATGACGCCACGCGTGCCACGCGTGCTGCGGCCGGCCTCCTGACCACCGACGTGAAGGACGTCGCCGCGCTCGGTCCGTGCGATCCCTCGGTGGTCGAGGCGACCGTGCTCACCGGCGGTCCTCCCTGCCAGTCGTTCTCCGTAGCGGGAAGCCGCAAGGGTCACCAGGCTCTGGACGACGTACTGCGTCTGGCCACGCGGCTGGCGGACCACGAGGACGAGGCGTCCTTCGATGTCGCCTGGAAAGAGGTCAAGGCCGAGACCGACGCGATGTCGGACGATCGCACAGGATTCGTGTTGCAGCCGCTGCGCTGGATCATGGAGGCGAAGCTCAAGCGCCACCGGCCGTACGAAGTGATCGTGCTGGAGCAGGTACCCACCGTGTTGCCGGTGTGGAAGCACTTCGTGGACATCCTCCGGAGGACGGGCTACGCCGCCGAGGCACACGTGCTGCACACCGAGGATTTCGGTGTCCCACAAACACGTCGTAGAGCGGTCCTGATCGCTCAGTTCGACCCGGAAAACGTGCAACGGAAGGTGCGCTTCCCGGAGGCGACGCACCAGCGTTACCGGAAGGGCGCCGAACGGCTGTCTCCGACGCACGATCACCGGGACGGAGCCCTGTTCCGCACCTCGATCAGCGGGGGTGACGTCGAGCCCTGGGTATCCATGGGCGACGCACTCCGTGCCACGCGAACAACGGATTTCGTCATGGTGTCCAACTACGGATCCGGCGGCGACCCCAAGAACCGCGGACGTCGCGAGTCCGGGGAGCCGGCCCCGACGATCACCGGCAAGGTCCGCCGTAACCGTCTCTACCCCCTGCGGAAGGACAGGTCGGGCGAACTCATGATCAGGCTCGAGGACGAGCTCGATCGTCTCTCCCCCCAGGAGGCCGGCCTCCTCCAGACCTTCCCCGCCGAGTACCCCTGGCGCTCCACCGACGTGGCACAGCAGATCGGGAACGCCATTCCCCCTCGCCTGTCGCTTCATATCCTGAGCATGGCGCTGCTCCGCGAACCGCCGCAGGAGAAGTGGTACACCCTGTTGAACGAGTGGCGGCCGCAGGCTCCGCCGGTAGCCGTTCAGCGATCGGCGCCGCCTCAGACCTCGCCGCCGGTCCCCTCGTCAGCGCCCGGCCGCCCCCGTACCGGGGCTCCGGCGAAGAGTTCGGCGAAGTGATCGACGAGCACGTCCACCGATCGCTCGGGAGCCTTCTCCTCGACCGGCCCGCTGGGCAGGCCCCTGCGCGGCACGGCCGGGGCTGACTCCGCCGCCTCGATCCACTCCCGCAACGGCCTGCCGTCCCGCTCCGCATCGGGCGCGACGACGTCGTACATGAGGGTCGCAGCGGAGGCGTTGATGGCTGCTGCCATGGCATTGGTCTCTCGCGTCTTCGTCACCGTCCCACGCTCCAGCAGACGCACCATCGCCTGTGCCGTCGGCCGATGTTCGATGACATCCATCCGCAGAGCGGTGTTCAGCATTTCCTGGTTTCCGCACGCGGTCACCACCGGCCTGTAGTCCGGACCGTCGCGAAACAACTCGGCTGCCCACCAGAGTCGGGCGAACGCCTGCGTGTACGCCGGTCCTCTGAACCGTGCGACAGCAACCTTCGGCGGGCCGTCGCTCGCGTCCTGCTTCTTCTTCGGCTCGGACAGATGACGCCAGACCACGTAGTCGGGTGCCACCCCGAGGGCCAGGTAATTCCAGATCCGGCGGTCGGCCGCCTCCCGCCGGGTGAGCCTGAGGGTCGCGTGCAGGCGCGGCGCCAACCAGGCATCGGCAGCCGTGGGCCTCTCGTCCCGGAACTGATAAAGCGCGTCGTCGACCAGCGCCCGCACCGGCGGCAGTTCCGCGCGGCTCTCTCCGTCGTGGGGCAGCGGTTCGGTGGTCTTGTTGAGCGCTATGGCCGGTACGTCTTCCTTGCCGGTGCGTAGCCCCTCGCTGAGGAACTGCGCCGCGTTGAGGTCCGCGAGCAATGCCAGGCGCTCCGGGAGGAAATTCGGCTTGTCGGTCATGCGTCGGTCCCCCGATGGATGCTGTCCAGGCCACGGATGGTGGTGCTGAGCGCCTTGGGCACGTCCGCCCTGCGGGTGGCGGCGTAGTGGATGCGCGGTTGGAGGTCGATCCAACCGGACGCTCCGGTCCGTCGCCGGTGGACCTCCCCCAGTGCGTCCTCGACAGGGCGGTCGGGCACGACGTCGGGCAGCATCTCGCGCAGCACCTCGCCCCGCCAGTCGAGTGGGAACAACGGAGTTCCGTCGTCCTCGACCTCCAGGTCTCCGATGGCCGTGTGGAAGACGGCTGTCCACACATCCGTGCACATCTGGGCGATGAGCAGATCCCGCACCATGTTGTCGACCGAGGTGCCATTGCCATTGACCAGGTCGGAGACTCCCTCGAAATCCGAGTTGATGTGCACGACGGGAAGGCCACCGGACGTGTCCACGGCCCAAGGCACCTCGTGGAAGCTACGCAGCCACTGTGGGCCCTCGCGGAAACCGACCTCGACCACGTCGAGTTCCCTGCTGCGCAGCGGAGCGTCGGCCTTGAGGTCGACGATCCAGTCCTTGGTCGAGGCGGCGATCACACGTCCGGGCACACCGTCCACCGTGGCGACGACATGGACGGAAATCGTGGCCCTGTCCAGGTGGTCCGCGCGCCACAGGTCGAGGTGTCCCGTCCACTGGCGGCCGCCCTCCGCCCCGGGAGTGAGCGCCGTGGTGACCCGCGTGTTGGTGGCCCCCTCGCTGAGCACGACGACGACCGCCAGGTCGGTCCAGGGGCTGTCGGGGGCGGTCGCACGGCCCGGCACGGTGGCCTGGACCGTCATGCGGAGCCACTCCCAGTCGTCCCGTTCCGCCACCCCGGGAGCGACGACCTGCTCGACAGAGGAGAATGCGCTGGTGTCGAGGGGATCCCTGATGTCGTCCGGTCCCCGCAGCTCGACGGCGGTGACCCGGAGCGACACCACACCGGGAAGTCGCTGATACGGGTATGCCCTCATGCCTGGGCCCCCTTGTCGATGCGGAGTTCGACCACGAGGCCGCTGAACTGGGCCCGTACCGGATGGGTGGATACGTCGGTGGTGCCCCGGAAGGACGCGGTTCGCGAGCCGGGTGCGAGATGGATGGTGCCGTCGACGACTTCGCAGTTGTGCACGGCGACAAGCTCCGACCAGGTCAGAACCGGTCGGGGACCGGAGCGCACCTCGAGCTTTGCCACAGGGGTGGGGCGCCAGGAGTCGCCGCCCGCGGGGATCTTCATCTCGGCCGTGACGCACCACGCACCGCTGTCGTCGATCCGGGCGTCGAGCTCTTCCAGCGTCGGCGGGCCCGCCACCGGCGTGGGGCGGGTCGTCTTGCGTCCCCCCACGGACAGACGCTTACGTAGACGCTCCGAGCCGGCCTTACGACTCTTCTTCGGCAGGGCGACCAGGTCGCGCACGGCCTTGTTCGCCTGGTTCGTGAGCGAGCCGATCCGTCGATACGCGGAGGGCGAGTACAGCATGCGCAGTTCCTCCGTCTGGCCCCACTTGTCGTGCTCAGGCGGTTCGGCGGCGCGCAGGAAGGCCTCGGCCTCATCCGCGAAGGGAGCGTCCTCCCCTGCGGCCCTGCCCGCCAGCAGGACAGCCTGGAAGGGATTCGTGCCCACCGGCAGCCCGGGCACCCAACCGATCTTGACCGTCATGCGGTTGCCCCGCATCGTCGACACCCTGTTCAGCTTGCCGTGATCGCGGTCCTCGGCCTCCGTGACCAGAACGACCGCCCGGTGCTCACCGCCGTTTCCACGACCGGCGCGCCCCGGAACCACCAACGGAACGGTCGCCATGGCCACCTGTCCGGCCTCCGTGATCCTGTCGACTGTCGTACCGTCCAGGAAGGCCTGCAGGGCGCGAGTCCGCGAAGGCTGGGTTTCCCTAGGGTCGACCCGCGCCTCGGGAATGATCTCCACCCCGTTCCGGAGTGTCCTCACCGAAGCCTCCAGCAGAGGCCGCTGCTTGGCACCGCCGGTCATGGCGGCCCAGAAGTTCCGCCCGAGTGCCTCCTTGAGGCGATGGTGCATGCGGTGCACGCTGTCGTCGTCCTCGACGTCGGCGTCGCTGTCGGCCCCTTCGACGAGGCTGGCGACGTCGTGCGCCCCGACGATGAGGAAGGACGTACCGGGCTCGGCACTCTCCCGCGTGAGGTGGAGGCGCTCGACGCTCTCCTCGTCGGCCCACCACGAGCGGGCCACGTTCACGTCCTCCGCGTCCGGGTCCGGCCGGCCGAACCAGGCGGGACCGGCCCACGGCTTTCCGTACACCTTCCGCCAGGGAAGGTCGAGGCGGCCGATGAGCCGACGCTCGGTCCGCCCCTCGTGCGGCTCCGACAGGGTGGAGTTCATGAGGACCAGGCCGAGGCGGCTGGCCGCCCAGAGCGTCGCCTTCCCCAATCCGTAGGACCCCCCGGCGCCGCTCACCGACTTCTGGCTGTCGAGCTGACGGCGCACGACTGCGGCGAAACGACCGGTCTCGTAATCGTCGCCGGTCAGGCCGGAGGCGTTGTAGTCGTCGATACGGAGGAGTACCAGCCGGTCCCGGTCGTACATGTCGCTCAGGCCGGCCGCGATCATGCGCCCGACCTTCTGGTCCTGCTGCGCGGCCGCCTCGTAGTGGGGCAGCAAGTCCTCCCAGCGAATCTCGTCACGGAACCGGGCCAGGGCCTCGCCCGACAGTTCGTGCAGGGTGTAGCGGACCCGGACCGGCTGGGCGAGGTCCAGACGTTCGTCGAGGCTGTTCTGGGTCGCCTCCCGGGCCAGGACCCCGACATCGGCCTCGAAGGCGAAGGCCGCCGCATTCCCGAACTCGCGGCCGCCGTCGGCATGTCCGGGGCGGTGGTACCAGGAAATCGGCAGGCCGGCCAAGGTGTCGGCGGTGCGGGTGTGGATCGTTCCCAGGTCCGTGCCGAGCGCCTCGGCGATCTTGTTGATCGTCTCCTCGCGGGGAGTCGCGCGGCCCGTGATCCAGGCGGAGACGGCAGCCCGCGTCAGCCCGACCCGCTGGGCCAGATCTGCCTGACTCATGCCCGACTGCTTCAGCTGTCGGGCGAGCCAGGGACCGAAGTCCATGCCGGTGTCCAACCTCATCACTCCTCAGCTGCGGCGTATGCCATGACCTGCACGATACACCTCCCGTTTGACACTGACACTCCGTCCGACAACGACGTTTGACACCCCCTCCTGGAGCCTCCTCTTACTGCCCTACCCTTTAAACCGAATGTCCGGAGGTGACCCCAAAAAGCGGAGAATGCCAAATTTTTCCCTTTCGGAATGGTCACCCCATTTTCACCGGGGAGGCGCACCGCAACAAAGCCCCGGAGGGGGCTTCTCTCGCACCGACAAGGCCTTGCGGCCATGCGTTTCGACCATGTACGGTGAGATTGCGGACGCCCCACCCGGCGTTATCGGCCCTCTCTTCGGAAGGGCCTTGTTTTGCATGTGCATGAATCATTCGAAACACCCGGGGAGGAAATTCTTTCGGAGAAATCGAGAAATATCTTGCCCGGGTCCGCTGGATGCGCTTAACTCCTCGCACATTCTCACCGCCACGTTCCCGCTATCGGCTTCCCGTCTCCGAAGAAACCTTTCACCTTTGCGATAGTGCCCGTCATGTCGAGCACTTCCGCCCTTCTGCACGTGCGCCACTCTCCGTCACGCCAGGCACGCATCATCAGAGCCCAGGAGGGCACCGCCATGGAAACCATCTCGCCCGAGCCCGACGACGACCCGTTCGAACTCGTCGAACAGTACGACTCCATCGAAGACCCTTACCTGCGGTCCGAGTTCCTGGATGCCGTCGGAACGACGCGTTCGTACATCAACGCCCTGCGGCTTCGGCGCGACAAGGCGGCCCTCAAGGCCTCCGCGCCTCCCGAACCGGACGACCGGACGGCCACCCCGGAAGCTCACGGTCCGGTGGACGACAAGGGTCCGCAGCGCCGCACCCCGCGCCCGCCGGGCCGCTCCCGTTCCACCACCACCCGTCCGCCGAAGTACGCGGGCTCCGTCCGGAACAAGCGCAGCCGGAACCGCGGGCGCTCCGAAATCGTCGTCATCATCTTCCGGCTCGACTGACCCGACACATCGTCGGACCCGGAACTTCTATCGTTGAGTCGGGGCCGGCCGCATCCCCCGCTGCGGCCGGCCCCGACTCCACCCGCGTTCAGCTCACGGCCACGGAACGGGAAGACCTTGAAGCACCCCAATGTGACGGACAGTTCGGGCGAGACCTCCGTCATCCGGACGATCATCGATCAGTCGGCGCGCGTACTGGAGACGTACCGCGTCGATCCGGGGCTGATCCTGGAGCACGCCAACGGCGAACGGCGCATCACTCAAGGCGGTTACGGGGACCGCCAGTTGTTCGAACTCGTCCAGAATGCCGCAGATGAGATCGCGCACGCCCCGGGCGGGAAGGTGCACGTGGTTCTCACGAATACACACCTGTACTGCGCGAACGAGGGTAAGGAGGTCACGGCGGAAGGCGCCGAGACAATTCTCCGAATGAGCGTCTCGAAGAAGCGCGGAGGGCAGATCGGTCGATTCGGAGTCGGCGTGAAATCTGTCCTCGCCGTCACCGACGCTCCTCAATTCTTTAGCACCTCAGGAGCATTCGGCTTCGACCGGACATGGTCGTACGAGGAGATCCGGAAGGCCTGGGGCGACCCGGGCGGCGACGATTTCGAGGCCCCTGTCCTTCGTATGGCCCGCCCGCTGGACGCCCCGGAGGAGCGCGCTGCAGATCCCGTCCTCGACGAGCTGCTCGGCTGGGCCACGACCGTGGTGCGACTCCCCCTTCTGCCCGGAGCGGCCGATCGGCTCGGGCACGACATCCACACGGTCGCCGGCGGCCACGAGGTGCAGCGGGAGTTCCCGGCGCGCTTCCAGTTGTTCTCCCACCACGTGGGCGCGGTGGTCCTGGAGGACCGTCGGGCCATGCCG
This sequence comes from Streptomyces sp. QL37, assembly GCF_002941025.1. Taxonomy (NCBI): domain Bacteria; kingdom Bacillati; phylum Actinomycetota; class Actinomycetes; order Kitasatosporales; family Streptomycetaceae; genus Streptomyces; species Streptomyces sp. QL37. The sequence goes on from NZ_PTJS01000001.1 coordinate 3,178,642, forward strand.
AAAATCCGGCGCGAGATCACGGTCGAGCACGAGGGCGTGCTGCACACGATCCACGAAGCTCGGACGGGCAAGCCGGAATCCCACGCCACCTGGAAGGTCTTCACCCACGCCCACCGACCTACCGAACGGGCGCGAGCCAGCGCGGGCGAAATGCACGATCGGGGGACGATCGACGTCTCGTGGGCCGTTCCCGAGTACACCGGCGACGCGGTTCTCACCGTCCCCAGGGGCCGGGGAGAGTTCTGGTCGTTCTTCCCGACCAAGTACCCGATGACCTTGGCCGGCATCCTCAACGGAGCCTGGAAGACGAATGAGGACAGGCAGAACCTCCTTGACTCCAGTCCGTTCAACGAAGAGATCATCCAGGTCGCCGCGAAGCTGGTCGTCGAATCGCTGCCGCAGCTGGCACCGGCAGAGGACCCCGGTGCCTATCTCCCTCTTCTGCCCGGCCGGACCAGGGAGTCGGAAACCCTCAACTGGGCCGACAAGTACCTCACCGAGCAGATCTGGAAGCTGACCGCGCAGCTTCCCTCGCTTCCCGACCAGGACGGTGTCCTGAGGGTTCCCCGCGAGCTGCGCGTCCATCCCGCACCGGTGGATAAGGCACCGCTCAAGCTCGATTGGCTCCGGATGTGGAACGCCTACCCCGGGCGTCCTGCGGACTGGGTACATCCCTCCGTGGAGGCCGCCGAGTTCCGCCCCGGCAAGGTAGCGCACGTTCTCGAACAGACGAGGCAGGGCCGCGCGACCGTCCGGGAGTGGCTGGAAGCCCTGGTCACCGACGGCACGGCCGAAGCTTCGGCCGTGGCGATCCGCATCCTCGCCGCGATGGTCCGCGAAGGGTCGCCCTTTGCGGAGGAGGCCCGAGCAGCCCGCATCGTGTTGACCGAGGAGAGCGGGCTGGTGCCCGCCGTGGTGGGCAAGGTCTTCCGCAGGGCCGTCCAGGACGGACTACGGGACGGCACGACGTACGTGGACCCCGCCCTGTCGGAGGACGAGTCGCTCATCAGCGATCTCAATGCCGTCGGCATTCGTGAGGCGAATTCTCGAGGGCGTTTCATCGGCGTCCTGGAGCAGGGCTTCACCGGCTACGGGCCCCAGGACTGGGCACGGTTCTGGGAACTGTTCCACAGCGCGGGCGGCAGCCAGGTGAGCGGCGAGGTGATCGCCCGCGTCCCCGAGCCGATGGCGACACTGTACGTACGCACGGTGGACGGACGCTTCCACCGTATGCGGGACTGCCTCCTCCCCGGCGCCGTGGTGCCCGCCGACGGCAGCCGGGACCGCTCCGTCGCGGTGGACCTGGACTTCCACTCCGACGACCGAATGGTTTTCCACGAGTTCGGGCTGCGCGCGACACCCACCGTGGGGCACCGCCCTTCGTCGGACGAAGCTTGGTTCGCCGAATACGCGACGGCGATCTACGACAGTTACTGCCGCACCTTGAGCAGCAACGCGGCACGCCCGTCCTTCAACAGGCTCAAGCTGGAAGGGTCCCCCATCGGCGGGCCGTTGCATCTCCTGGAGCTCCTGTCGGACGAGGGTCGGGCAGCCTTCGTAAAGGCGCTGCCCGACGGAAGCGTCATCGACACCTGGACCATGCAGTTCGGCGCCCAGTTGTCCACGCGCAAGTCCATCCATTCCCCTTTGCGTTGGATGCTCGGACGATCCGGCCGGGTCCCGACCTCGCAGGGCATCGTCCCGGTCTCCGAGGCGGTGGGTCCGCAACTGCACGCGTACGCCGATGTTCTCCCGGTCGCCGACATCAGCGCCGAGAAGGCCCGCAAGCTGCACCTGCCGACGATCGTGGACGAGGTCCCGGCGAAACAGTGGGACAGCCTGCTAGAACAACTTGGCACCAGCGAGGACGACACCTTCGTGGGTCGTACGTACGTGATGCTCACCCGGTTGGAGGTCGACTTTCCCGAAGGGGTACTCACCCGCTGCCGGATCGGATCGGACTGGTCCACGCAGGAGGACGACAAGATCGCAGTCGCGGCGTCCGAAGCGGAGTACCGCGCGCTGCGCGCGGAGCAGATTCCCGCTCTGTTGGCCGGTACTCCCGAGGACGCGGCTCTGCTCGTCAAGGCCTGGGGCATGTTGCGCTATGCCGACGTCATCAGCCGGGAGACGCGCCACGTAGGCGTCGGTGAGCCGACACTTCTGCACGACGAGTTCCCCACGCTTCGCCAGCGAATCGGAAACGCGGTCAACACCTACCGGCTGCAGCGCTGCTCCGAGTTGGAGGAAGTGACCCGGACCCCCCAGGGGGCGACTCCCCACCCTCTCAAGAGCGCGCTCCAGGGCAACACCGTACTCGTCCTGGAACCCAAGGACCGGCTCGCCGCCCTCATGGCTGTCGATCGGGAGCTGCGCTGGGGACTGAAAGAGGCGGGGTGCCGGGCGGTTCTCGAAGCCCAGGAGCGGCAGGAAGCAGATCAACAGCTCCAGGCAGCCCTGCGGCAGGTCCGGGAAGCGGAGAGCGTCGAGGAGAAGCTGGAACTACTCATCGGCGAGAGCGCCCTGCGGGCCGGTCTGCCGCCGGGGCTGCTGGAGAGCGAGCGTGCCGAGCTGGGAGATGTCGAACCGTCGGCCCGCCGGATCGCACGGATGGCATACAACGCCCATGGTGATGGCGTACTGCAGATGCACACCCGCGATCTGCAGGCCGCGTATCCCAGCCACGCACCGTCGAGCTTCACCGGCTCCTCGCCTGCGGTGAAGTTCGTCTCCGAGTTCGGCTTCCCCGATTCCTTCGCCGGCACCAGGACGCCGTCGCTGCCGCCCAGGGTCGAGGTTTCAGGCCCCACCGAGTTCCCACGCCTGCACGACTACCAGGAACGGCTCGCGGCGAAGGTCTTCGCGATGCTCGATCGGTTCGCACCGCAGCGCGGGATGCTGTCGCTGCCCACCGGCGCGGGCAAGACCCGGGTGGCGGCGGAGGCCGTGATTCGCTGGGTCAAGTCTGTGGGAGAACTGAACGGGCCCATCCTCTGGATCGCCCAGACGGAAGAACTCTGCGAACAGGCGGTCCAGAGCTGGAGCTTCGTGTGGTCGAAGGTCGGGGCGGAGAGCTCTCTCACGATCAGCAGGCTGTGGACCACCAACGAGACGGGCCCGGTGAGCGACCGCCCGCACCTCGTGGTCGCGACGGACGCGAAGCTCCGCAACTGCCTCGACACCGAGAGCTACGCCTGGCTCCGACAGGCGAGTCTGGTCATCGTCGATGAAGCGCATGTCGCCATCTCGCCCCAGTACACGCAGATCCTCGAGCAACTCGGCCTGACCTCACGGGAGACACGCCGTCATCTGCTGGGCCTCACCGCGACTCCCTTCCGCAACACCAACGACGAGGAGACCCGGCGTCTGGTCCAACGTTTTGGTGCGCAGCGTCTCGACGACGGCGTCTTCCCGTCCGGTGACGCCTATGGGGAGCTGCAGGAGCTGGGCATGCTGGCCAAGGTCGATCACCGGGAGCTGCTGGGCGGCACCATCGAGCTGACCCACGACGAGAAGGAGCGGGCAGACCAGATGAGCCTGTTGTCGAAGGCCGCCGAGCAGCGTCTCGCCGACGACCACGACCGCAACAGGCGCATCCTGGAGGAAATCGCCGAGATGCCCGCCGACTGGCCCGTCCTGGTCTTCGCCACGTCCGTGGCGCATGCCAAGTTCCTCGCCGCGAAGCTCAAGGACCGAGGCATCACCGCCGCTTCGGTGGACTCGGCCACCTCCACGGGTGAGCGTAGGAAGAGCATCGACGACTTCCGCCGCGGTCGCGTTCGCGTTCTCACGAACTACGGTGTTCTGACGCAAGGGTTCGACGCACCGGCCACTCGGGCTGTCGTCGTCGCGCGGCCCACGTACAGCCCGAACGTCTACCAACAGATGATCGGTCGAGGTCTGCGCGGTCCCGGCAACGGAGGCAAGGAGACCTGTCTGATCCTCAATGTCCGCGACAACATCACCAACTACGGCAAGGCACTCGCCTTCACGCAGTTCGAGCACCTGTGGAGGGCCAAGTGACCGACGCGTACCACGACAACCCGCACCTGACCGAGGAACAGCGTGCCGTCGTCGAACAGCCGTGGGACGCCCGCCTGCTGGTCACCGCCGGTGCGGGCGCGGGCAAGACGCACACCTTGGTACGTCGGCTCGACGCACTGATGGGGCACGAGGACGACGCGCTGGAGGCGGGCGAGATCCTGGTGCTCAGCTTCTCGCGCGCGGCAGTCCGCGAGCTGCGCGAGCGCATCGCGGTGCACGCCCGGGAGGCACGTCGGGTCAGGGTGCAGACCTTCGACTCCTGGGCCTATTCGGTGCTGCGAGGCGAGCAGCCCGACCGGGACTGGGGCGTACTGCGCTTCGACGAGCGGATCAGGGAGACGACCGAGGCCATCCTTCGGGGTGCGGTCGAGGAGAGCGAACAGGGTGCCCCGGCCCACGTGGTGATCGACGAGGTCCAGGACCTGGTGGGTGATCGTCGAGACATGGTGGAGACGCTGCTGGACCGTTTCCAGGACAACTGCGGCTTCACGGTGGTGGGGGACGGCGCCCAGGCCATCTTCGGCTTTCAGGTCTCCGACGAGGACGCCCGTGCGGCAGAGACCAACTACTTCTTCGACTGGCTCCGGGCCTCCTACCCGGACGACCTGGTGGAGCTGCACCTCACCACCAACTTCCGGGCCCGGACCGAGGAGGCCCGCACCGCGCTCGCCCTCGGCACAGCGCTCAAGAGGCTGCCGTCGGAGCCCGCCGAGTCCGACGCGGCGGGCGAGAAATTCCATCGACAGCTGACCGACCTCTTGCGTGCGTGCTCCGATTTCGGTCCACTGGAGGCCCAGTACACCGTCGAGTCACTCCGGGCCTATCCGGGCACCTGCGCCATTCTGTGCAGGGACAACCGCCAAGCCCTGGTGCTGTCCGAGAGACTGTTCTCCCTCGATGTACCGCACCGGGTCCAGCGCGCGTTGCAGGACAAGCCTGTCCCGGCCTGGGTCAGTTCCGTCCTGCGGGACACCGGCGCCACCACGTTGAACGAGGAACGCTTCCAGGAACTGCTCGCGGCCGGCCCGACAGCACACGTCGGCGATCGCGCGAGGATCTGGCGCTCCCTCCGGGGATCCGCCCGCGCACCCCGGGGGCTGATGGACGTCTCTGCTGTACGGCGTCTGGTCGCGGAGGGCCGCTTCCCGGACGACCTTGCGGCGGTGGAACCCGCGAATCTGGTGATCTCGACGGTGCATCGCGCCAAGGGGCTCGAATTCGATCGGGTGATAGTGGTCGAGCCCCCCACCACGGCGGAGCTGCGCAAGCAGCACAGCCACGTCGACCCCGCGGCGGAGGCTCGCTCACTGTATGTCGCCATGACCCGCGCCCGGGACGATCTCTTCCGTATCGCGGCGCCGGACACATCACTTGTGCGCCGGGACAGAGTGACCGAGCGGTGGTACCTGGGTGGGTGGAAGTCGTACATCCGCGACGGCATCGTGGCCTCCGGGCAGGACGTGTGTCGGGAGCACCCGCCCGGTACGGACGGCTTCGTCGACGATGCGGCCGCAGTGCAGGACTATCTGGCGTCGTCGGTCTCCCTCGGCGACGGCTTGACGCTTCGACTCCAGCACGAGATGCCCTTGGCCGCCGACCAGAGCCCTCCGTACACGGTCTTCCACGGGGACCGGCCGATCTCCGTCGTCTCCGAGCGGTTCCGCAGGGACCTCCACACCTCCCTGAAGATCAACAAGACGTGGGAGATCAACTGGCCGGTCGAGATCACGGGCTTCCGGGTCGATTGTCTGGAGAGCGTCGCGGGTAGTGCCGCCTCCGGCGCCCGCGCCGGGTTGGGCGACCATGGCATCTGGATGGTGCCCCGTATGTCAGGACTCGGGCGCTACAGGCGCACCGGAAGGACCACGCAGGAAGGCGTCGCCGGATGACGGACGGGACCAGCATGCACGCGGCTCACTACGCACTACGGGATGGGCTCGTCGAGCAGCTCCGCAGGGACCTGCTCGGTCCCGGCTCCGCCGACGAGATCCTGACCCAGGACCCACCGATCACCACCTACCCGATGGGAGTGCTGTTCCCGAGGCCGTCAGACCCCGAATCCGAGCGGGTGCTCCAGGAGGACGCGGCCGAGAACGAAGGGCTCGATGAGACTCCGGTCATGCGGAGGGGCAGAGACATCGAGGAACCTCCGGCCGATCTTGCCGCCGCCCAGGCCGGCGACCGGCGACCGTCTTCCATGGGACTGACGTTCGCCGTGGACCCGAAGGTCGCCCCCCGGCTCATCGTGCGCACCGAGGCTGCGGCCTACGACCCTGTCGACGTCGACGGGCGCCCGGTGGCCGCCGAGAGGGCCCAGGCGAGGACGGTGTCCGAGCAGAGGGAGCATTGGCGTCGGAGGGAGCTGACCATCCGCCCGGTGATCGTCGACGTCACCGTTCCCCGGCGCCATCGACTGGCCGATCTGCACGAGGGGGCAGCGTTGGACGTCATCGTCCGCCCCGAAGCTTCGTCGAGCGGGACAGTCACCGTGACGGTCACGTTGATCAACACACAACGAGTCGGAAAGTACGCTCTGCAGGACGCCTTCTGCCTCTACCAGCCCCGCGTGACCGTCACCACCGAATCCGCCGCAGCGGGGATCGTGGATCGCCCTTCCGAACGCAGAGGACTGGACCAGGAGGTCGCGACGAGCCGGCTGCTGCACCGCCACGCGCCGACCTTCGCAGTGGGGCACGGATGCTCGGCGGCCTGGGACTGGACTCCTCCGCCTGTCGGCGAACCGAACATCGAGCGTGCGCAGATCGCCGCCGTGCGGACCGAGTTCGTGCCGTCACACGAGGTGCTGCTGACCGATTCCAACCCCGACATCGACGACTCGGCCCTGACGATGGAGGGTCTGGCGACGCGTCCCGAGAGCGAGGTCCTGTCGGCACTCAACGACCTGATGGCCGGGTACGCAGAGTGGATCGACGGCAAGGAGGCGGAAGCGAAAAACTTCCGGGGCACGCAGCACGAGGCACCTGCACGGACACAGATCGAGCACTGCAGAACGGCTCTGGCTCGCATGCGTCGAGGCATCAGGGTCCTGGGCACGGACACGGAGGCGATGCGGGCGTTCCGTCTCGCCAACCGTGCGATGGCCCAGCAGCGGGGCCGTAGCGAGTGGGTCAAGAACGGCCGGCAGGGCAAACCGGACACGGCTGCGGGCAGGTGGCGTCCGTTCCAGATCTCCTTCATGCTCCTCTGCATCGAAGGAATCGTGGATCCAAAACACGACGATCGTCGCATCGCCGACCTCCTTTGGTTCCCTACCGGCGGCGGCAAGACCGAGGCATACCTCGGTCTGATCGCCTTCACGACCTTCCTGCGACGCATGCGCCTCATGGAGCGGGGCGGGGGCGTAACGGTCCTGATGCGCTACACCCTGAGGCTGCTCACCCTGCAGCAGTTCGAGCGTGCTGCATCCCTCATCTGCGCCATGGAACGCATCCGACTCGGCGACGAGCAGACGCTGGGGACGGAATCCATCTCGATCGGCATGTGGGTGGGCCAGTCCGCCACACCCAACAAGCTGTCGGTCGCCGAGGAGAGCCTCGTGGAGCTCCGGAAGGAGAAGGAGCTCCAGGAGAGGAACCCGGTCCAACTGCACGCGTGCCCCTGGTGCGGCACCCGCATCGACGCGTACCAGTACGAGGTCGACGAGGAGGCGAAGCGGATGTACGTCCGTTGCCCCGACACGTGGTGCGACTTCCGCGACGGACTGCCGGTTCATCTGATCGACGAAGCCGTCTACGACGCACGCCCCACACTGGTGATCGCCACCGTCGACAAGTTCGCCGCGATGCCTTGGCGCGAGCAGACCGCCGCGCTGTTCAACCGTGATCGTGAGGACGGTACCCCGCCTCCCGAGTTGATCGTCCAGGACGAGCTCCACCTCATCTCGGGCCCGCTCGGAACACTGACCGGCCTGTACGAGACGGCGGTGGACCTGCTCGCGAAGGAGCCGAAGATCATTGCATCGACCGCCACGATCCGTCGGGCGTCGGAGCAGGGCACCAAACTCTTCGCGCGCGATGTCTCCCAGTTCCCGCCGGCGGGCATCGACGCCAGGGACTCGTGGTTCGCGGTCGAGACACCCAGGGAACGCAAGGCCAGTCGGCAGTACATCGGCCTGCTCACCCCGAGCACGAGTCAGTCCACGCTCCTCATCCGTACCTACGCCGACCTCCTCCATCGAGCGGCACAGGGCGGGGACGGTGACCAGGTCCGTGACGCCTACTGGACGCTCGTGGGGTACTTCAACAGCCTCAGGCTGTTGGCCGCGGCGGAACTGCAGGTCCACGACGACGTCGACGCGCATCTCGGCTATCTGGCCGACCGTGACGGCGGCGTACGCCGAAAGATTCTGGAGCAGACGGAGTTGACAAGCCGAGCCAATTCCAGCGAGGTGCCGAAGCGCCTCAAGCAGGTGGAGCAGCGGCTGGGACACCCCGACGTAGTGGACGTCCTTCTCGCGACGAACATGATCTCGGTCGGGGTCGATGTGGACCGACTCGGTCTGATGGCCGTCATGGGCCAACCGCAGACCACGGCCGAGTACATCCAGGCCACCAGCCGGGTGGGCCGCCGCCATCCCGGTCTGGTGGCCGTGATGCTCAACTCGAACAGGTCCAGGGACCGATCGCACTACGAGAGCTTCCAACACTTCCACTCCGCGCTGTATCGCGAGGTGGAGTCGACCAGTGTGACCCCGTTCTCCTCCCGTTCCCGCGAGCGGGGGCTCCACGCGATCGTCGTCGCACTCGCCCGGATCATGATCCCCGCGGCCCGTCCGAACGACGGGGCGGGACGGATCGACGAGTTTCGGAACGAACTGGACCGGATCGTCCGGTCCACGCTGCTGGCCCGGGTCGAGAAGGTCGACAAGGACGAGTACGAGGCCACGGCCGACGCCTACGACGAGTTCGTCGAGTGGTGGTCGGAGGAGGCCGAGCGTTCGGGTGAACTGCTCTACGAGCCCAAGCGGGGCCGGAAGGCACCCTCGTTGCTGTGCGGATTCGACGACTCCGAGCCGGAGGCTTGGCCCACCCTGTGGAGTCTGCGCGATGTGGACGCCGAGTCCGCTCTCTTCATGGAGGCAACCCGATGACCCCTCCTCCCGCTCGACGTCGCCGGACCGGAACCCCGGAGCGCAGCTATCCCCGTCGAGGTTCCGTGCGCCGCGCCCAGATGATCACGACGTACGGCGTCGGATCGCTGGTCGCCGTGGACAACGAATCGTTCATCGTGGCCGGGACCGACTCCTGGAACATCAGCCAGGCTCCGACCGTCTTCGAGCATCGGTTGGCCCGGGTCCTGGGCGTGAAGTCCTTCCGCCTGCCGCCCGCATCGGACGACACGAGCAAGGACGGCGTGCACGTCCGCCGATTCCCCCTGTGGCACTCATGCCCGAAGTGCGAAACCCTGCAACACGTACGGCAGTTCAACTCCCCGGCAGGTAGGAACGAATGCGGTGAATGCGAGGAGGACCTCGTTCCCTCGCGCTTCGTGATGGCCTGCAGCAAAGGGCACATCGACGATTTCCCCTACTGGAAATGGGCGCACCGCAACAATCGGCAGGAGGGGGAGACGGGTCTCTGCGGCGGGGAGATGCGGCTGCGCACCAGCGGAAAGACGGCATCCCTGCGTTCGATCCTGATCTCCTGCACCTGCGGAGTACCGGAGGTGTCGATGGAAGGCGCGTTCAGTAGTACGGCTCTGTCGGACTTGAGGGTGTTCTGCAGCGGTAAACGCCCCTGGCTGAAAAATGCACCGACCGATCACTGCTCGGAGCGGCCGCGCACCTTGCAGCGCGGTTCTTCCGTGGCTTGGCAGCCGATCGTACGGACGGCGTTGTCCATTCCGCCCTACAGCGACGAGCACTTCACCAAGCTCGAAGCCCGACTGGACGACCTGAGGGAGATGTACGAGGCAGGTGACGAGCACGGCATTCGGGTTTACCTCAAGGTGCTGAGTCTCGAGAAGAACTACGATTTCTCGCCCGACAAGGTGATCGCACTTCTCGCCACGGAGAACCAGGAGGACAATGGACCCGCCGAGGAAGCCACCATGGACAGCGCCTTCGTCAGGCTCCGAAGGCAGGAATACGAACGGCTGATCGCCGGGCAACCCGAGAAGGAGACCGGCCGAGGGGACCAGTTCGTCTGCGAGCATCCCCTCTCCTCGCCGGCCCTGCTGAGCCCCTACGGTGTGACGGGCCCGATGCTGGTGAAGCGGCTGCGGGAAGTCCGCGCCCTGAAGGCCTTCTCCCGGGTCGACACCCCCGAGACCCGCACGGACGTCCACGAAGCCGCCCTGTCCCTGGAGGAGCTGGACTGGCTGCCAGCAATGGAGGTCCAGGGCGAAGGGGTCTTCCTCCGGCTCGACGAGGAACGACTGGACTCTTGGGCCCGGAGCGTAGCTGTGGCAGCGCGTGCCGATCGTATGCGGAACAACCACACCCGCATGATGCGCGAACGTGCCCAGGACCCGGACTCCGTTCCCGACTCGCCCGCCTCGCCCCGCATGGTTCTCCTCCACACCCTCGCACACGCTCTGATCAACGAGTGGAGTCTGGACGGAGGCTATCCGGCGGCCTCGCTGCGGGAAAGGCTGTACGCAAGCGACATCATGGCGGGCATTCTCATCTGCACCGCGACGAGTGATTCCGCCGGCAGCCTAGGAGGTCTGGTTGCCCAGGGTGAGCCGGACCGCCTCAAGAAATCCTTGGAATCAGCCCTCGACCGGGCACGATGGTGCTCCGCCGATCCCCTCTGTATCGAGTCGGAGGCAAGCGGTGTCGGAGGAATCAACATGGCGGCCTGCCATGCCTGCGTGCTACTGCCCGAGACCAGTTGTGAGCACAACAACGGGCTGCTTGACAGGGCGCTACTCATCGGCACACCGGAAGACGCCTCCATAGGGTTCTTCAGCTACGCCCTGCAACACTGACAACAGACCAACGCGTTCGGGTGGTCGGCGATCGATCGATGGGTTGCCGACCATCCAACGGGCTTAGCTCTTCCAATCTGAGAGCGGGGCGGGTAGTCGCGACTCCTCCGGTTTCACTGTGCCATGCACCTTCGGGATGCAAACTCTCCGCTGGCCGAAGCAGGTATCGGGGCAGTTCCGAACTCACCGCCAAGACCTCGATACGGACGAGGCGGGCCTGCTCGTCGACGTCAGGGTTGATCAGGCCGGATCGCCGCGGCTAAGGCTGGTTACTGAGAGGCCTCAGAACACATCGCCCGCAGAGATACGGGCTGTAGGGAGACAGCGGGGCGTCGGCCACCTTCCGTCCACTCAGACACGCGAGTCGGCAGCCAGCCCCGCGAAGGCTGACCATGCACGCGGAGAGACCATAAGTGCCTGCTGCTGCGTGTCCTTCGAGTCTCGGACCAGTACGGTCCCGGGACCAAAGGCGATCTCGACGCAGTTGCCGCCGCCGCCACCGCTGTAGCTGCTCTTGAACCAAGCAAGTTCGGTGGTGCTCATAGCGCTCCTCGCATCTGCTCCAGCAGACTCGCGGTGGCTTGGTGGCTCAGAGCCTGCGAGCGCATCTTGCCATAGCGTTGAAGCATCGCGCTCACGGCTTTCGGGTCGGTGATCAGCATGCTGCTGTCGTGGGCCTCGACGTATCCCACCCACCGGTTCTCCACCGTCTCGGCCAGGGCAAGAGGGCCTTCGAAGCCTGAGTGGTCCTCCTGGACAAGTGGCATCGCCTGGATCTCCACGTTCCGCAGTCGCCCCACCGTGAGCAGGTGGTCGAAGAGTGCCCCGGTGACGTCGTTTCCTCCCATACACCTTTCCAGCAGGGCCTGTTCGATGATGAAGCTGAATGTGGTGTTCGGTCGCTCCCTGAGAAGAAGCTGCCGCTCCAGTCGGGCGGCGACCTGATGCTCGAACTGTTCCTCAGCGAGGGGTGGAAGGCGGCGCTCGAAGAGCGCGCGGATGTACGGCTCCGGTTGCAGCAGGCCTGAAATCACGCTGGGCTCGTACGAGTAGAGCGAAATCGAGTTCTCCTCAATGGCCGCCCACTGCAGGAACCACGAAGCCAGCCCCACCTTCCGCGTAAGGCTCTTGGCAGCCGCCGACAGCACCCGCGCCGCCGTCGCTCCCAGCACCTCCTCCGAGCGGTCCAGCAGGTCCCTCGGCGGGAATCGCTTGCCCTGCTCGATCTTGGCGATGTACGCCGCCGAGTACTGCACCCGAGGTGCGAACTGCTCCTGCGTCAGGTGTGCTTCGTCGCGCAGCGCCTTGAGTACGGCTCCGAACGTCTTGAGGCTGTCCGACGACTCCGGCTCGCCGCAGTGTCCCCCGCCGTTGTCCGAAGCCATGCCCGGCCACCTTTCCCCTGTGCTGCGCCCGCTTGTGGGCCACGAGCAAGGGTTACGTACAGTGACTCTCCCAGTCCAGCGCGTAAGCCAGTACAAGCCGATCTGTATCGGCGCAGTGCCTGCCGCGAGGCGCCGTATCCGCACCAGGCTGGGGCCCATGCCAGCCCCTCGCGCCCTTCCCCCCGCCACCACGCGCCTGTTCGTGCAGCGCTTCTCCGCCACTCGACGCGGAGCCCGCCTCGCACGCCTGCTTGCCGGACTGCAGTTGGCCGAGTGGGGGCACCCGCGCGGTGCGGACGACCACGACGCGGTCACGATCGTCGTCGCCGAGCTCGCCGCGAACGCCGTGTTGCACGGTCGCGTACCCGGCAGGGACTTCGCCCTGCTCCTCCGTCACGACGACGGCCAGGGCGTCATCCGCGTCGAGGTGTCCGACACCCACCCGGCGCGCCCCGCCCTCGTCGTACCGGCCTCCGACGCAGACCACGGCCGTGGTCTGGCCCTCGTCGACGCCCTCGCCATCCGTTGGGGTGTTCATGACCGTGTGGGCCCTGGCAAGACGGTCTGGGCGGAGTGCGCCCTGTCCGCCGCCGGGGCCGTGGAGCCCACCTACAGGCGAGACCGCGGGTAAGGCCACCCTCCTCCGCGGCGTACCCGGTGGGCGCACGCACATCCCCCCACTCGCCGCTGGCATCATGCTCATTCAGCCCTTCACAGGAAGGGAGCCGGCGCAGCAACGGGAAGCGCCTGACCTGAGTCGGAGCCTGTTCCGGTGCCGGTCGGTGGGTGCTGAGGGGATTGTCGTGGACTGGTCGACTGGATTGCTCGGGTTCGCCGCCGGGTTCCTGATATCGGTCACCACCGCCCCCGTTGGAGTCTCCGGAGCGGTCTTCCTCCTGCCCGTCCAGGTCAGCGTGCTGGGCGTGCCCAGCCCGGCCGTGACGCCGACGAACCTGCTCTACAACGTCGTGGCCGGCCCCGGCGCCCTCCTGCGCCACTGGCGAGCCGGGCGGCTGGGCGGGCCACTGACCCGTCTGCTCATCGCGGGCACCGTCCCCGGCGTCGTCATCGGCGCTGTGATCCGCGTCTTCGCCGTACCGGGACCGCACGTCTTCCGGCTCCTCGTCGCCGCGCTGCTCCTGCCGCTCGGGCTGTGGCTGTGGCTGCGGACCGTACGCCCGGCACCACCGAGCACCCTCGCCCCGCCTTCGTCCCGTGCTACGACGTCGCTGGCCCTGGCCGTCGGTGTCGCCGGCGGCATCTACGGAATCGGGGGCGGCTCCCTGCTCGGCCCGATCCTCGTCGGCCGTGGCACCCCCGTCGCCGCCGTCGCACCCGCTGCCCTGGCCTCCACCTTCGTGACCTCCATCGTCGGCGCGGCCACCTACGCGCTGCTCTCCCTGGCCGCCACGGGCGACGTCGCCCCCGACTGGCTGCTGGGACTGTCCTGCGGAGCCGGCGGACTCCTCGGCGGATACCTCGGCGCACACCTCCAGCCGCACCTGCCCGAAACCGCGCTCCGGCTCCTGCTCGGCACCCTCGCCACCGGCGTCGGCGCCCTCTACGCGGTGCAGATCCTCCGCTGACCGTGCCGCCTCCGGCCGCCCCACAGCACCCGGCTGCTGTCCAGGCTCGGGTTCCGGCCGCACCCCACGCCCCGGTCCGGAGGCCGCCGCTTCGTCAGGGTGTCCGCTGCTGGCCGCCGCCGCTGGGCGCGCGGCTGAGGTCCACCACGCAGAAGATGTTGCCGTCCGGGTCGGCGAGCACGACGAAGTCGGGCTCCGGCGGATACAGGTCCCAGTCGACCGCCTGCGCCCCGAGGCCGATCAGGCGCCGTACCTCCGCCTGTTGTTCCTCGGCCGTGTCCGTGAAGAGGTCCAGGTGGATACGGGGGCGCGGCTCGGCAGGGGAAGCGCTCCGCATCAGGCCGAGTGCCCGGCCCGAGCCGTCGGGGTGCAGGAGCGTCCGCCATGTGTCGCTCGCCCACTCCTCCGCGACGACCAGATTCAGCGCCCCGGTCCAGAAGGCCACTGCACGGGGGATGTCCGTGACACCGATGACGGGGATTCCGAGTTTCAGCATGGGGCGAGCCTAGGACCTGACCCCTAAATGATCTCTCCGCCTCTGTCCACGTGTACGGCCCGGGAGCCCGGTCGGAATGACCAGCTGAAATCCTGTCGTGCCGCCGAAGCCGCGGCGGCCACTTCCAGCAGTGCGACCGTTGCGGGCGTATCCCGAGGGTCTGCGGTCGGCCTTCGGGGATACGCCGTACGCCGCTGCGACATCGCCTTCGTCGGACCGCCCCCGGGGCCGGGCGAGGTGCGAACCCGTGACGAGGCGCCTTCCCCCTTCAGCTGCCGCTCAGCGGCGAGCCCCACGCGGATTCGTGCCGGGGTCTTCCACTGAGGTGGGCCAGCAGCCGCTCCGCCGTGTGGGAAGCCGTGTCCTGCGGCGCTCCAGCCGTGACAAGGGCTGCGCCGAGCCTTGTCGGCGCCGTCTCCGGCAGCTCCAGGTCGTCGAGGAGCGGGAGGGCCAGCAGGAGGCGGGCGGTGACATCCTCGACTCCTTCGGCACCTGGGGACGGGCTGCCGGCCATACGGACCAGGTCCTGCCACGTCAGCCCCGCCCCCGGGAGCTCTCCCTCCCAGCTGCCGATCCGCTGCGCGCCACTCCGGCCCGGGTGGGTGAGGAGATAGTCGATGCCGTGGTCGCCGACGAGGTTGCGGTAGATCACCACGGCTCCCGGACCTTCTGCGGCGGGTATACGGAACACCGGCCACCGGCCGGGGTCGAACAGGGTCTCGGACATGGCATCCGTATCGGCGCCGTCGTCGCCGAACCACTCCGGAGCAGGACGCCCGGCGCTCGTCGCCTCACCGCACATCGCCAAGAGGTGGTTCGACCAGAAGCCCCGGCGGGCCAGCAGCGGCTCCCCCGCGACCAGCGGAGCGTCATATCCCTTGATCAGCACCCTGCAAGCCTGCCACCGGCCACTGACACAGGGAGCGTCCGGGACCGATGCCGAGTGAACGCGTCCGTCCCACACCACTGGCACGGGACGGACGCGTACGGCCGCTCAGTCGCAGAGCAGCGCCCACGAGTTGTTGGGACGCCAGGTCTTCTCACCCGAGGACGCCCCCTTCCAGCTGAAGGTCGCCACCACACCGAAACTCGACGTCGGCCACCTGCACGGGTCGACGGCGGTGGTGCCGGCCAGGTCCTCGGTGTCCTTCCAGCCGTCGCCGTCCTTCGCGGTGCGCAGCGTCACCCAGCCGTTGCCGCTGAAGCGCTGGAGTTTCACGTCGGTAACCTTCACCTGATAACTGCCGCCACCCGCGACGTCGGTGATCTTCGCCCGCGCCCGGTACGTGTCGGCCTTCTCGTCCCACCAGACGGCGGCGCAGCGCTTGACCGCGGTGCCGTAACACTCCCAGGCGCTCTCCGCGGATGCGGACGACGGAGTGAGGACGATCGACGCGCCGAGTGACGCGGCGACCAACGCACCTGTCGTACCGACCCGGCCCACATGCTTGAACCTCATGAAACCCCCTCATGATTCACCAGTGATTCCGGGGGACCATATCCAGCAGATGGTGGTGATCCTCGCGACGTGCGGAGCGGTTGCCCTGCTGTGACAAAGTCAGAATTCGGTCCCCCAACAGCCCGGAATTCGTGGCGCGTCGCGGAACTGACGGATCATCACGACGCACTTCTGGAAGACTGGAGTGCGGCGTCGTCCGACGCGTGAATGCCCGGAGGGCAGGGGGCCCGGCGTGAAGTCGACGGAAAACACCGGCGCACTGGGCACGGTGGGGCTGATCATCCTCATCGTCGTGGTTCTTCTCGCCCTCCTCGCCCTGGTCAGAGCGGTCCACGTCGTCCCGCAGGCCAGCGCCGCCATCGTGGAGCGCTTCGGCCGCTACGCCCGCACCCTCGGCGCCGGGCTGCACCTCGTCGTCCCGTTCATCGACTCCGTACGCAATCGGATCGACCTCCGCGAGCAGGTCATCTCCTTTCCGCCCCAGCCCGTGCTCACCCGGGAGAACCTGGTCGTCAGCATCGATACGGTGATCTACTGCCAGGTGACCGACCCTCGCGCCGCCACCTACGAAGTCGCCAGCTACATCCAGGCGATCGAGCAGCTCACCACCACCACACTGCGTAAAGCCGTCGGCGGCATGGACCTGGAACGCACCATGACCTCCCGCGAGGAGATCAACACCGCCCTGCGCGGAGCCCTGGACGTGGCCACCGGCAAGTGGGGCATCGTCGTCAACCGCGTCGAGGTCAAGTCCATCGACCCGCCGGCCTCCATCCAGGAGGCGATGGAGCTGGAGTTGCGCGCCGAGCGGGACAAGCGCGCCACGATCCTCGCCGCCGAGGGCAGCAGACAGTCCGCCATCCTCATCGCGGAAGGTGCCAGAAGGGCCGCGTTGACGGATGCGGAGACGCAGCGCGACGTGGCCGCGATCCTCGCCCCCGGGGGCACGCCGGCCCCCGGGGGCGAGGATCGCGGCCACGTCGCGCTGCGTCTCCGCATCCGTCAACGCGGCCCTTCTGGCACCTTCCGCGATGAGGATGGCGGACTGTCTGCTGCCCCCGGCGGCGAGGGTGGGCCCGGGGGGCATGGGGACGGTCTTCCTCGGCAGGTCCCCGGGCGAGCGCATGGTCGCCGTCAAGGTCGTCCACAACGAGTTCGCCGCCGACCCGACGTTCCGGCAGCGGTTCGCCCATGAGATCGAATCCGCACGCCGCGTCGGCGGGTTCCACACCGCCGCCGTGGTCGACGCCGATGCGAACAGCGAGCACCCGTGGCTGGTGACCGAGTACATCCCCGGCCCGTCGCTCCACGACGTACTCAAGCAGCACGGTGCGATGCCCCCGAGGACCCTCCACACCCTCGCCCTCGGTGTCGCCGAGGCCCTGGAGGGGATCCACTCCTGCGGCATCATCCACCGCGACCTCAAGCCCGGCAACATCATCATCTCCGGGACGGGCCCGCGCGTCATCGACTTCGGTATCGCGCGCGCCTTCGACAGCACCGCGCTGACCCGCACCAACATCATCGTCGGCACCCAGGGTTTCCTGGCACCGGAGCAGAAGGAAGGCTCGGCGAGCACCCCCGCGAGCGACATCTACGCGTACGGCATGGTGCTCTGCCACGCCGCCGGAGCCGCGCCCTTCCCGGAGGGCCAGACGCTCGACTCGGCCCTCGGACTCCTGCCGTCGAGCCTCGTCTCCGTCATCACCCGCTGCATCGCCCGCGACCCGGCAGAGCGGCCGACCAGCACGGACGTCCTCGAACAGCTCACCCGAATCCCCCACCAGTCCGACGACTGGCTGCCACCCCCCGTCCGCACGATGCTCGACCTCCACAACGCCCCCACCACCTGACCGGACGGTTGGGTGGGAGGTCACGGACAGCCGCGGGTCCGATTCATGGGGGTTCGGGTGTCCGCAACTTCCCAGCGACCAGATGCCGCGTTGTGAACGGTCGTCAGAATGTGGGCCTGACCGAGCCCACCACCTTGCCGTGGCCGAGGACCGGTGCGGTGGCGAGGGCGGTGAGGGTGCCGTCCCCGTCCACGTCCACCCCGAGGTGGCGCAGTGCGGCGATCATCACCACGGGACGGGAACGCTGGGAGCCGTCGGCGATCTTCAGCGAGACCGCCGAGCCGTCCGGCAGGCCGAGTGCGTAGACGCCCTCGGCGCCGTCCTTGGCGACGGCGCCCGGCAGAGCGTCCATGAGCCGTGTCACGTCACGTCCGGTGCCACCGACATGGCGCGGGTTGGCGTTCATGGCCTGGGCGACGCGGTGTTCGAGGCTTCCCTCCGGCGCCGAGGCCAGGCGGCCGAACGCCCGGGCGAGGCCGCGCAGACTGATGGCGAACAGCGGTGCGCCGCAGCCGTCGATGCCCGTGGCCGCGACCTTCTCGCCCGCCGTCTCCTCCAGCGTCTCGCGCAGCAGCACCTGGAGCGGGTGCCGGGGGTCGAGGTAGGTGGCGGTGTCCCAGCCGTTGGTGACGCAGGTCGCCAGCATCGCGGCGTGCTTGCCCGAGCAGTTCATGGTGAGCGGTGAGGGCTGCCCCCCGCCCGCGAGATAGGCGCGCAGCGCGTCCTCGCCGATCGGCAGGGCCGCCGTGCAGCGCAGCGCGTCCGTTCCGAGGCCCGCCGACGCCAGGATCGCCCGGACCCCCTCCAGGTGTATGTCCTCACCGGAGTGGCTGGCGCAGCTCAGCGCCAGGAGCGGGCCGTCCAGATCGAGTCCGGCACGCAGCATGCCGAGCGCCTGGAGGGGCTTGTTGGACGAGCGTGGATACATCGGGGCATCGACGTCCCCGATCCGTACGCTCTCGGACCCGTCCGGGCCGGTCGCGAGAACCGTCCCGTGGTGCACGGACTCCAGGAACTCGCCACGCCATACCTCGGCCACCACGGTGTGCATCAGTTACGTCCATCTCTCGGGTTCGTGTCAACTGTCGACAGTTATCACTTGCCGCGGAACCTGTCGAATGCGGGAGCGATTTCGTGGACACCCCTTGACAGCTGCGGAAACGTGGTTGTCAACTGGCGACTGTCAACACTTTGCCGGTCGAAGGAGGCAGTGCCCGTGAGCGAGACCCTGCAACGCGGCCTTGCCGTCCAGATCGCCGAAGTGCTGCGCGAGCGGCTGCTCAGCGGCCGCCTCGGCCCGGGCACCCGGATCAACGAGGTGGTGCTCGCCCGGGAACTCGGAACCAGCCGGGGCCCCCTGCGCGAGGCGGTACGTCAACTGGTCAGCGAGGGCCTGCTCGTGCACACCCCCAACAGGGGCGCCACGGTCTTCGCGGCCGACCCCGACGACGTAGCGGCCCTGTTCGAGCTCCGCACGGCGCTGGAGACGGAGTCCGCCCGGCTCGCCGCCGAGCGCCGTGACGACAAGGACGTGGCCGCCCTGCATTCGGCCTGCGCCCGCGCGCGGAAGACCATCCAGGGCGGCCGGCGCCTCGTGCACCGGCTGGACCTGGACTTCCACCGGACGCTGACGGACACCGCGCGCAGTCCGCGGGTCGCGGAGCAGCTGTGGCGTGTGCAGCAGCAGATCATCCTCCTGCGCAGTCCGCTGGATGTTCCACCGGCCCACACGGCCGACTCCCTGGACGATCACGAGGAGATCGCCGCCGCCGTGGCGGACGGTGACGGCGAGCGGGCTGCCGCGCTCATGCGGCTCCATCTCGACCGTGTACGGGTCCAGATGGCGGCCTCGGCCGCGGAACGGTCGGCGGCCGCCGACCGCGCGGCGACGGTCTCGGCGCCCGGTTCGCCGGCCGGCGGCTGACCCACCGGGGACATCCCCTCCACCCGCCCCGGGGCGCCGTACTCCGTACCGCCCCGGGCACACCTCCGCATGCCCTACGCCGCATGATCTGGCCCCCTCCGGACGTCTCGGCACCCTCCGGCCGGCACGGCTGCCCGCTCAGCCGTCGGCCATCCCCTCCTGCCCCACCGACCGGCCCGGCCCCGGCCGAGCACTGGAGTACCCGAAATGACCGACCCCTCCACCACGGCGGCGCCCCCGCGCGAACGTCGTACCCCCGGGCTGTTCGTCGCCGCGCTGCCCGTCGTGCTGATGCTGGCCCTGATGATCACAGGCACCGTGTGGCTGGGCCTCGACCCCGTGGTCCTCCTCGTCGCGGCCTGTGTCGTCGCCGGCGCCATCGCGCTGTGGATCGGCGTCACCTGGGACGAGATGCTCGCCGGAATGCGGTCGAAGATCGACGCCGCGATGCCCGCGCTGCTGATCCTCATATCCATCGGCATGCTGATCGGCACCTGGACACTGAGCGGCACGATCCCCATGATCGTCGACTGGGGACTCAAGGCCATCCAGCCGTCGTGGATCGTGGTGCTGGCGTTCCTGATCACCATGGTCGTCTCGACGGTGACCGGTACCTCCTGGGGAGCCGTCGGCACGGTCGGTGTCGCACTGATCGGGGTGGCCGGCGGCCTCGGTGTGTCCCTGCCGATGACGGCGGGCGCCATCATCTCCGGCGCCTACTTCGGCGACAAGATGTCCCCGATGTCGGACACCACCAACCTGGCCCCCGCGGTGGCCGGTTCGACCCTCTTCGAGCACATCCGCCACCTCCTCTACACGACGGGCCCGGCCGCGGTCCTGGCCGGCGTCCTGTACCTGGTCCTGGGCCGCACCCAGCACGCCGACGGGCAGGCCGCCCAGCGCACCGAGGCCCTGCGGGACGTCTTGGAGCAGGGGTTCCACTTCAACCTGCTGCTCCTGCTGCCGCCGGCCGTCGTACTCCTGGGCGCGGTCATGAAGAAGCCCCCGCTGCCGACCATCATCGCCTCGTCGGCGGTCGCGGGCGCCCTGGGAGGGATCTTCCAGGGGTTCTCCCTCCAGCAGATCTGTTCCGCCGCCGCGACGGGCTTCACCTCGTCGATGCTGAGCGGACACGGAGGCATCGACCTCCAGCACCTGCCCGAAGCGGCCCAGACGCTCCTCGACCGCGGCGGCATGTCGTCCATGGCGACGACGATGCTGATCGGTCTGGCCGGTTTCGCCTTCGCGGGCATCCTGACCGTGACCGGCTGCCTGGACGTCCTGATGCACCGACTGCTCGGCAAGGTCCGCAGGACGGGAGGGATCATCCTCGCCACCGCACTCAGCTCTGTGGCGACGGCGCTCGCGATGGGCGTCTCGTACCTGGCGATCATCGTGCCGGGCCAGGCGTTCCGGGACGTCTACCCGGAGCGTGGGCTCGCCCCGAAGAATCTGTCGCGCACCCTTGAGGACTCCGGCACGGTCTTCGTCCCGCTGGTGCCGTGGACGGAGGCGGCCACCTACATGTCCGCGACCCTGGGTGTCGCGACCATGGCGTACGCCCCTTACGCGTTCCTGAACTACTTCGGCGTGATCATCGCGGTGATCTGCGGATACACCGGGTTCGGCATCGCCCGCCAGGAGCCGGTCCGCCGGAGCGCCGAGGAACCGGTGCCGTTCGCCGCCCAGGCGGAGGAGCCCGTCGTCGTACGCGGCTGAACGGACCGCCGCGCGCGGCTACTTGTCCGCCGCCGGCTCCTGGTCGGGGGAGGGCGCGGGCGCCGGGCCGGAGACCTTCGCGTGGCGGGTACCGATGGCCGGGGCGAGGAAGACGGCCACGGCGACGAACCCGAGGACGACGATCATGGCGGAGCGCAGCCCGTAGTGGTCGCCGAGGAAGCCGAGTCCGGGCGGTCCGACGAGGAACGCGATGTAGCCGATCATCGCGACCAGGCTGACCCGGGCCGCCGGGTCGGGGCCCGAGTCTCCTGCCGCCGAGAGGGCGACGGGGAAACCGAGCGAGGCTCCCAGGCCCCAGAAGAGGACGGCCGCGCCGGCCAGGACGGGCGAGTCGGCGAAGATGACGAGGGTGAGCCCGAGAGCTGCGGACAGTGCGCTGGCCCGGACGACGGGGGCGCGGCCGAAGCGGTCGATGAAGAAGCCCCCGCAGAAGCGGCCGAGCGTCATGGCGGCGGCGAAGCCCGCGTAGACGGCCGATCCCAGGGCGGGGTCCACGCCGTGGCCGTCGACCATGAGCAGGGGCAGCCAGTCGTTGGCGGCGCCCTCGGCCAGCGCCATCGCGAGGATGATGCCGCCGATCAGCAGCAGGCGCCGGTCCTTCCAGACCGCGGGGCGGGCCGGCGTGGTGCCGCCCTCGGACTGGCGGGCCTTCCTGGTCCTGCCGACGCCGGCGGGGATCGAGCGGATGGCGTACGCGAACATCCCTGCCGTGACCAGGGCCATGGCGGTCAGGTGCCACTCCACCGGGAAGCCGACGGCGGTGCACAGGATGCCGAGCGAGGCCCCCACGACGGTGCCGAGGCTGAAGAAGCCGTGCAGGGTGGGCAGCACGGTGCGGCGGGTGATCTGCTCGACCTCGGCGCCGTCGATGTTGACGGCCACCTCCCCGCCGCCCATCCCGGCTCCGAAGAGGAACAGCCCGGCGGTGACGGTGGGGGCGGAGGAGAGCGGCGTCCCGCAGCCGATGGCCACCGCGCCGGCGATGATCAGCACGGTCCCCACCCCCATGACGGGCCGGGTACCGAAGCGTGCGACCAGCGGTCCGGAGGTGAGGATGCCGAGCATGGAGCCGACGGACAGGCCGAAGAGGACGAGACCCATCTCCGCCGTGGACGCCCCCAGTTGGTCCCTGATGTCGGGGGTCCGCGTCACCCAGGAGGAGATCGAGAGGCCGGGTATGAGGAAGAAGAGGAACAGTGCCGCTCGGCGGCGGCGTGTGGCCAGGTCCATCGGTGACGCGCTCTTTCGGGAGTGCACGGCCGGGCGGACGCCGCCCCCCGGATGAGTATGTACAAACGTACACTCCACGGCGGAGGACCTCTAGAGCCAGCCGTGTTCGCGGGCGATGCGGGCGGCGACGTGCCGGTTCTCCGCGCCGAGCTTCATCGCCGCGGCCGAGAGGTAGTTGCGGACGGTCCCGCTGGACAGCGACGCACGGGAGGCGATGTCCGCGACCGGGGCCCCGTCCTCGGCGTACGACAGGAGTTCCGCCTCCCGGGGCGTCAGGGGTGATTCGCCGGCGGCGATGGCGTCGGCCGCGAGTTCCTGGTCGACGTAGCGCCCGCCGGTGTGGACGGTCCGGATGATCTGCGCCAGTTGCTGCGCGGAGACCGTCTTGGGTACGAAGCCGCGCACCCCCACGCTCAGCGCGCGCTTCAGGGCCCCCGCCCGGGCGTGGCTGGTGACGATCATCGCGGCGCATCCGGGCACGGCGGCGCGCAGTTGGTCGGCGACCGCCACTCCGTCGAGGCCGGGCATCTGGAGGTCGAGAACGGCGACGTCGGGGCGGTGCGCCGTCGCCATGGCCAGGGCCTCGTCGCCGGTTCCGGCCTGTGCGACGACGGCGATGTCGTCCTCCAGGGTGAGGAGGGAGGCGAGCGCGCCCCGGATGAGGTGCTCGTCGTCCGCCAACAGGACCCTGATCATTCGGCTTCCTCCCAGGGGATGCGCGCGGTGAGGCGGAAGACTCCGCCGGAGTGCTGTTCGAAGGCCAGCGTGCCGTTCAGCGCGGTCAGGCGCTCCTTCAGCCCGGCCAGGCCGGTGCCGGTGCCGGGTTCCGCTTCGGACGCGCCGTCGTTCTCCATCACGAGCAGGGCCGTGGTCGGACCCGCCGTACGGAGTGACATGGTGCAGCGGGACGCGCCCTGCGCGTGGCGGAGCACGTTCGTCGTCGCCTCGCGCACCACCCAGCCGAGGGCCGACTGCACGTCGGTGGGCAGACGGTCGGCGGGTCCGTACTCGATGCGGCAGTCGACGCCCGCGGCCTCCAGGACCGAGCGGGCTCCGGCGAGTTCGGTGTGGAGGTCGGCGGTGCGGTAGCCGCGGACCACCGAGCGGATCTCCCGCTGGGACTCCCGCGCGATGTTCTGCACCTCCTCCATGTGGTCGACGGCCTCGGGCCGGCCGCGCCGCGCGAGCTGTGCGGCGAGTTCGCTCTTGAGCGCCACGACCGCGAGGTTGCGGCCGAGCACGTCATGCAGGTCGCGGCCGAAACGCAGGCGTTCCTCGGCGACGGCCAGGCGGGCCTGCGTCTCGCGGGCGGCCACCAGTTCCTCGACGAGCCGGACGCCCCAGCCGGAGGCCAGGGACGCGGCGGCCATGAACGGCACCATGACCGCGGTGGCGCCGATGAGCAGGACCAGGGTCTCGCCCGTCAGCCCCGCCACGGCCGCCCCGGTCAGGGACGCGACCGATACGACCCCCACGAGGGCCGCCCCCGCGCGAGGTCCGAGACCCAGCACGGGCGGCCCGGCGTAGAACATCAGCAGCCACAGCGTGTAGGCCGTCAGGTCGCCGTCCTCGATGCGGCCGGACGACAGCAGCACGCTGCCCCATGCCGCTATGGCCAGGGTCACGGCCGTGTACACCGCCACGAGCCGGTGGGGCCGCGGGCCGAGGGCGAGGTAGTGGTAGAGGGCGGAGCGCCACAGCAGGAGCTGGACCCCGGCGTGCGCGATGCCCAGCACGATCACGGTCGCCGGCACCAGCACGCCGAAGTCGCCCCGCACGACCCAGACCGTCCACAGCCCCACCTCGCAGACGGACATGAAGCCGACACTGCTCACCGCGTAGCGGCGGTAGCGGCTGGGGCCGTCCGGGCCGCCGAGCCTCTCCACCCAGTCCTCCACGCTCATGGTGCTCATGGTCCCCAACTTCCTCGTGCGTACGCCCGCGTGCTCCAGGGCGCGCTGTCAACCGCGCGGGCCCCAACGGAACCACTGCCGCACTCCGAGGGCCGCCACACCTGTCCAGGCCAGGGCGGCGAGCAGCAGGCGGATCTGGTCCACGCCGCCGAGGGCGCCCGTCCAGCCGCCCTGGAGGAGGTCCATCACCGGCGAGAAGGGCAGCCAGGCGCTGATGTCGCCGGCCACGCCCGGAAGCACCCCACGCGGTACGAACATCCCGGAGCCGACCATGCTCACCAGCCAGAACGGCAGGAAGGTCAGCTGCGCGCTCTCTGCCGTCCGGGTGACGGCGGCCGTCAGCGCGCTCGCGGCCACGAGCATCGCCACGCCCACCAGCAGGCCCAGGACCACCAGGTGCGGCGCGGCGGGGGCGGGTGCGTCCAGGACCACCGTGAGGCCGATGACCAGCAGTACGCACTGCACCAGCGCCAGCATCAGCGCCGGGAGCGCTCCGCCCGCGAAGATCTCCCAGTCGCGCACCTCACCCGTACGCAGCCGCTTGAGCACGAGGCTCTCACGGCGCGTGACGTACACACCGACCAGATTCGAGTAGACGGAGAAGATCAGCGCCAGTCCCAGCGAACCGGGCAGCAGGACGGTGGCGATCGACAGGCCGGTGCCGCCCAGGTCCAGGCCCTTCACCATGCCCCGCATCGAGAAGGCCGTGACGGCCGGCACGAGGAGTGCGGTGACCAGCGCGGCCCTGCTGCGCAGCAGGAGTGTCAGCTCCGCGCGGCCGAGGGCGGCCAGCCGGGCGGTGGCACCGCTCCGCGCGGGCGCGGTCGTCCCCGGTCGTGTCACGCTCGTGGTCGTCGTCATCGTGTCTCCTCGTTCCCGACGGTCTCGAAGCCCTTGGCGATCTCCATGAAGGCCTCTTCCAGCGATGCGGAACGCGCGTCGAGCGCGTGCAGCGCGACGCCCGCGTGGTGGGCCCAGGTGAGCAGTTCGGTGGTCGTGCGCTGGAGGTCCCGGGTCTCCAGCCGCACGGTCCCTCCCTCGTCGGAGTGCCGGGTCACGCCCATCGGCGCGAGCGGCGGCAGGTCCCCGAGGAAGCGGTCCCGGGGCAGCTGGAAGCTGATCCGGGAGGGCCGCTCGGCCACCACGTCGGCCACCCGCCCGGTGGTGGCGATCAGCCCCTGGTGCATGATCGCCAGCCGGTCGGCGAGCTGCTCGGCCTCCTCCAGGTAGTGCGTGGTGAGGAGCACGGTCGTGCCCTGGGCCTTCAGCTCGCGGATCAGCTCCCAGGTGTCCCGGCGCGACTGGGCGTCCAGCCCGGTCGTCGGCTCGTCGAGGAACAGCACCTCGGGCCGGCCCAGCAGGGCCAGGGCGAGGTCCAGGCGGCGGCGTTCGCCGCCGGAGAGCTGCTTGACCCTCACCGCGCGCCGGTCGGACAGCCTGGTCAGTTCGAGGGCCTCGTCGGCCGGGCGTGCGCCGGTCGTGCAGCCCGCCCACATCCGTACGGTCTCCAGGACGGTCAGCTCCGGCGGGAAGCCGCCTTCCTGGAGCATCACCCCGATGCGGTGGCGTACCGCGGTCCGCTCGTGGAACGGGTCGTGGCCCAGCACCCGGACGGTCCCGCCGGTGGGGGTGTCCTGGCCCTCCAGGAGTTCGAGCGTCGAGGTCTTGCCCGCGCCGTTGGTCCCCAGCAGGGCGAAGAGCTCTCCGCGGGCGACCGTGAAGTCGATGCCGCGCACGGCCTCGAAGCCCCGGTAGCTCCGTTTCAGTCCGATGGTTTCGATGACTGCGTTCATGTCCTCCACACTCCCGGCGATACGGGGCGGGCGGCAGTGCGGTGTGTCATCGGGTCCGTATGACGCCTGTCATGCGTCCCCATGACAGGCGTCATACCGCTGGACACGGGAAATCCCCGCTCCGCAATTGCGGGACGGGGATTTCCTCACGTATATTGAGTGGTTCTGTGTGCCCACAGAAAAAGGCCCCTCACCGGGGGCCACTAGAAACACCATATCCGGCAGGGAGCGATTTTGTCAACTCGCGGAAACGTCGAATTGCAGAAGGAGCAGGAATTCATCGACCGGCTCTACGACCGCGTCGACGAGCTGCGCGGGGTCACCGCTCAGCGCGTCGAGGAAGCGTTGACGCCGGTGGGGAACGGCCTTCAGGCCCGGCTCGAACGGGATGTGCTCGTCTCCGAGCGTTCCGGCCTGCTGGCCGCCCTGAATGCGGTGGACGGTTCGCTGTGCTTCGGCCGGATCGATCTCCGCGACGGCGCCGCGCACCATATCGGCCGTATCGGAATTCGTGAGGACGACACCGAGCACACGCCCCTTCTGATCGACTGGCGGGCACCGGTCGCCCGCCCCTTCTATCTCGCGACCGGGCATACGCCGATGGGGCTTCGCCGGCGCAGACACCTCACCACCGAGGGCGGCACGGTCACCGAGCTGCACGACGAGATCCTCGACCTGGGGGACGACGAACGCAGCGGCTTCGAGGACCCGAGCGGTGACGCCGTGCTGCTCGCCGCGCTGAGCTCCGCCCGCACCGGCCGCATGGGCGACATCGTGCGGACCATCCAGGCGGAGCAGGACCGCATCATCCGGGCCCCGCACCGTGGGGTCCTCGTCGTCGAGGGCGGCCCCGGGACCGGCAAGACGGCGGTCGCGCTGCACCGGGCCGCGTTCCTGCTGTACGAACACCGTGAGCTGCTGGCCAAGCGCGCGGTCCTCGTCGTGGGCCCCAACCCGGCCTTCCTGCGTTACATCGGCGAGGTCCTGCCCGCGCTCGGCGAGACCGGCGTCATGCTCGCCACCCAGGCCGAACTCTTCCCGGGCGTCCACGCCCGCGCCACCGACACCCCCCGTGCGGCAGCCGTCAAGGGCGGTGCGGGGATGGCCGAGGCCCTCGCCCTCGCCGTGCGCGACCGGCAGGGGCTGCCCGAGCCGGGCGCGCCCATGGTCATCCCGCACGACGACGGAGACCTGATCCTCGACTGGGAGATCGCCTACGAGGCACGGCAGTCGGCCCGCGAGACCAGGCTGCCGCACAACCTCGCCCGCCCGTACTTCACGTTCCAGGTGATCGACGCGCTCACCAGGCAGCTCACCGAACGCATCGGCGCCGACCCGTACGGCGGCCCCAACTTCCTGGGCCCCGACGACGTCGCCCAGCTCGGCAAGAGCGTCGCCACGAGCGAGGAGGTGCACGCGGCGGTCGGAGAGCTGTGGCCGCTGCTCACTCCCGAGGACTTCCTCGCCGACTATCTGGCCGAGCCGGTCCACGTACCGGACGAGGACGCGCGGGCCATCCGGCGCGCCCCCGGCGACCGGGAGTGGACCCCGGCCGATGTGCCGCTCCTCGACGAGGCGGCCGAGCTGCTCGGGTCCGACGACAGCGCCGAGCGGGCCGCCGCCGAGGCGGAGCGCCAGGAGCGGGTCGCCTACGCGCAGGGGGTCCTGGAGCTGTCCCGGGGCTCGGAGACGTACGAGTTCGAGGACGAGGAGGACTCGGAGGTCCTGGCCGCCCACGACATCATCGACGCCGAGCGGATGGCGGAGCGGCACGAGGAGGCCGACCACCGCAGCGCCGCCGAGCGCGCGGCCGCCGACCGCACCTGGGCGTTCGGGCACATCATCGTCGACGAGGCGCAGGAGCTGTCACCGATGGCCTGGCGGCTGCTGATGCGCCGGTCGCCGACCCGCTCGCTGACCCTGGTCGGTGACCCGGCGCAGACGTCCGAGGAGGCGGGCATCGGGTCGTGGGAGGAGATCCTGGAACCGTATGTCGGTGACCGCTTCGAGCATGTGCGGCTGGGGGTCAACTACCGTACGCCCGCCGAGATCATGGAGCTGGCGGCCAGGGTGATACAGGCCGAGGACCCGTCGTTCGAGCCGCCCGGATCGGTGCGGTCGACCGGCGAGACCCCGTGGACCCGGGACACCGGCGCGGACCTGGCGGGCGCGGTGGCGCGGGCCGTCGAGGAGCTGACGCCCGAGGAGGGACGCCTCGCGGTGATCGCGCCGCGCGAGCTGCACGAGGAGATCGCGGCCCCGCTCGACGGGATCACACCGGGCGCCGAACCCGACCTCACCCGTCCTGTGGTGCTGCTGGGCCCGCGTGAGGCCAAGGGGCTCGAATTCGACAACGTGCTGGTGGTGGAGCCCGGGAGGTTCGGGACGAGCGACCTGTACGTGGCACTGACCCGCGCGACGCAGCGGCTGGGCATCGTGCACCGGGAGGAGCTGCCGGGGTCGCTGCGCTGACAGGGGCACGGGACCGGACGCGGGCACCACCGGAAAACCGGTGCGTGCACCGCGCCGGCACAGGTGTTTCCGTGCCGCCACGGACAGGACGGCCATCATGTCGTCCCGGGCCCCCGCAGGTCCGCCGCGCCTCGACCCAGGCGACCCGTCAACGAGGGGTGAGCGTACGCCTGGCGGCGTTGATGACGTTGTGGGCGTCGGCCCCGTACACGGCCGACTCGCGGAGGGTGCGCCAGACCTTCGAGTACAGAGCGACGTTGTCGGCGTCGTCCAACCACATCTCGGCGTGCCAGTCCTCCGCCACCACCAGCCGGTCGTCAAGGACCCAGAACCCGTTGGCGGGCACGATTTTCACGGACACCGTGAACGGGATGACGCCCAGCTCCACCGTGTCCATGCCGATCATTCCGGTGAGGCGGTCGAGCTGGGCGACCAGCACGGAGGGCGGGCAGATCAGCGACCGCAGCGCGGCTTCCCACATCAGCACGTGCAGCTTGCGACCTGGGCGGTACAGCCACTCCTGCCGCTGCGCCCTGGAGCGCACGGCGGCCTCGATGTCGCTGGCTCCGCCCAGCAGCTCCGAGTAACGCTGGATGACGTGGCGGGCGTACTCGGGGGTCTGCAGCAGTCCGGGGATCACCGACTCTTCCCAGATCCACATCTGTGAGGTGCGGTCGATCTCGTCGCTCAGCCCCTCGTGCAACGGCTTGAAGCCGTTCGCCAGCGCCCTGCGCCACGACCTGATGTGGGACTCGAACCCGGCCAGCCGAGCGGCAAGCTCGGCGTACGTGCCCGGCTGCTCGGTCGCGTCGGCCCACGCCCTCAGGTCCTCGGAGGTGGCTGTCTGCTTGCCGTTCTCCAGCTTGCTGACCTTGGAGCCCTGCCAGCCGAGCCGCTGGGCGAGCTGCTGGCCGGTGAGCCGACCACCAGGACACAGGAAGCGGAGTTCGCGCAGTCGCGCCCCCAGGGCTTCCCGTGCCTGCTGAAAGTCGGTGCTCACCGGCCACGCGCTCTATTCGGTCGCGGCAATCTGCGCCGCGAACTGCTCGACCGGGACCGCGTGGTGCATGGCCGCGTCGCGGACGGCGGCGCATCGGACGACCTCGGCCGGTTCCGTGATCAGCTCGATGTCGAGCATGTTGTCCTGGTCGTCGAAGTGCAGCAGGGCGACGATGCGCGAGTCGAAGATCCAGAAATCCTCTACGGGCAGGTCGGTCGCGTCCGCGCGCCACAGGTAGCGGATGTCCTCGCCAACCGCCGCGTTGTGCCGGGTGTAGTCGAGTAGGAATCGCTGCTCCGTGGTGAGCGGGTTGTCGGCGATGCGGACACGACCGACCGTCTTGCCCGCGTCCGTCTGCGCCTTGATGTTGACGAACCACGGGTCGTTGGGGTCGCAGGGCGAGGACCCGATGGCCAAGAATGCTTGGAAGTCGGGGTCCTGTCGGTCGGACGCGTAACCGCGCCGCGTCTCCAGTCGCCAAGCCGTGTGCTCGAAGGCCTCGAAGAGACGCCGGAAGGTGGCCCGGTCGACATGCTCCGGCACCCGCTCCATCTCCTTCGGTCCCCAGTTCACGAGCAGTTCGCGCGGCACGACCACGGCCGCATCGCCCGGCCCGAAGTGTTGAAGCTGTGCGAGGTCTTGCGGGTCAGTGACGGGAGTGCCTTGCACGATGACCTCGCCGGTGCCCTCGTCCGTGTGCAGGGCGGGGCAACCGTCGACCTTGCTGTCCGTGCCGATGAAGCGCAACTGACGAGCCATGACGCTCTCCCTTCCAAGGGCGTTGATCAACAGCATGGCCGGAGCCTCAGCCCGGTTCTACAGGGTCAGGCGAGGTACGTGAGAAAACCTCAGCAATCTTCGTGACCGGTCGAGCAAATTCGAGAAAGCAGCATACCGCCGAGCAACTACCCACTTTTAGCGTCCGTTCATGGCAACCAAGGAACAGCAGAACATCGATTCCTTCATGGCGACGGAATCTCTGCGGGCAGCCCTGGCCGACGCCGGGATCGTTCCGCCGTCGCTCGGAGTCGACAGCGCGCCCCCTGCGCTGCGGCTCGTTGACCTGGGTCGCGCGCGCCCCGATGTGGCTGCGCGTCTTGCCAAAGCGCTTCGGCAAGGGGGACGCGGATGATGGCCGCCGAACAGCCGACGATGTTGAGTCACGGGAAGCTGCCATGGCCGCGCGAGACGCTCGTGATCGACACCGTGTCGGAGCGCACAGGCCACCTGGTCGGCGTGATCGAGGAGCGCACCAAAGAGGGCGGCAAGGTGGTCAGCCGCCAGGCATTCATGCGCCCCGAGGGTGGGGGCATCGAGTGGGACGTGCCCTTGGAGCGCATCAAGCGGGTGACCGAGGCCGACAAGGCTTAGCTATCCCCCCGGGCGACGGCGTCCGAATAAGGCCCTCCCAACCCGGGACGGCGGCCACCACACAACGCGTCCTTCGTCACCACCGTGTCGTGGACGCTGCGGCGCACTCGGCCACGACCTTGCCCTCTTCGATCAGCTCCGAACCAAGGGCCCGGCCGTCTCTGCCGGTTACGCGGTCGTCCTTCGTCAGGTGCTCGAACAGCTCCACCGTCACCAAGGAACCGTAGGGCTCTGTGACGCCGAGATGAGCTCCGGTGCGCCGACCGGGCCCGGAGCCCGGAGCTCGGAGCTCGGGTTGCGAGCCTCGGGGTGGGTGGTTCACACCTTCGGGGGGCGGAATCAGAGCTTCCGCCCGGCGCCCGAGCTTCGGGATCCGGGCGTCGGGACCCGAGGGCCGGGATTCGAGCGGTGCCTTTAACCGGTAGGGAAAGAAGGGGGTTTGGGAAAACCTCCCCGACCTCCCTGACCCGTCACGGCCAGCAAGTATGACTAATCGTGACCAGCTTGCGGCGGAGCGTGGCGACTGCTTACGGTGCGAGAACCAAGCGACCCCGACGCGGTGTTGATCGCACCAGGCCGGGGTCTGACCGCAAGATCGAAAGAGCGATCCCGTGGCTACCGAGCACCTTAACTCCGCCCTGCGCGCCCCCACAGCCTCGCGCCCGTACCCGATGGCCAAGCCCGGTTACGGCAAGCGCACCATGCCCGAACAACGCCCGCGCAGCGCTGACGACTTCGTCCTGCTGCCCACCCGCGAGCGGTACATCGCCGGATTCATCGACCAGCTCCCCGACGGCGCCTCGATGGACGTCAAGAGCCTCGCCAAGCAGCTGCCGCTCTACGGCCAGCAGGCCGTCGGCTCGGCCCTGAAGGCGCTGGCGACCGCCGGATATCTGCGCCGCGTACGGTGCCTCGTCGGCGCGCAGGGGCAGGTCCGCTGGGTCTCGCGGACCTTCTGGTCGCGTACGGCCCGCGACAACGAGTGGTGGGCGGCCACCGAGGTCACCCCGGCGGCCACCGCCGCGCAGCCCTGCGCCCCGGCGGGGACCCCCGCGCCGCCGGAGCCCGCCCCTCCCGCGCCCGTCGTGCCCGTGCCCGTGCCCGTCGCGCCCCCGCAGCGTGCCGTGCCCGTCGTACCCCCGCAGCGTGTCGCGGCCTCCGCCGAGCCCTCCCCCGCCTACCTCGCGCTGGCGCGGCTGGGCCGTATCGACTCCCGCCTGACGCTGTCCGCCGACGACTGCGCGGTCCTGGAGGCCCTGGCCGCCGCGTGGTTCGACCGTGGCGTGGACGCCGACTACCTCACGCGGGCCCTCACCGCCGGGCTTCCGCCGGGTGTCGACTCCCCGGTCGGCTTCGTACGCCGCCGCCTCACCGACAAGATCCCGGCGTACGTGCCCGCCGCCCCCGCGCCGCCCGCACCGGGCGCGCCCGTACACCGCGTGATGCTGGAGTGCACCAAGTGCGGCACCCCCGGCCGCCCCGAAGCGCTCCCCGACGGCCTCTGCCGCCCGTGCCGCCTGCCGGATGCCGACGCCTCGCCGGAGGTGCCCGTGGGGCGGCCGAGCGAGGAGGACGTGCGGACGTTCACCGCCGGGCTCAGGGACCTGCTCAGGTCGCCCTGACTCAGCCCACCAGCAGGTCCCGCTTCAGCTCGCGGATGTCCTTGGCATCGAGGCCGAGCGCCTTCTTCTCGTACGCGCGGAACGACCCGAACTCCTTCCCGACCTCGTCGAAGCCGGAGTTGAGGTACTCGGGGCGCACGTCCAGCAGTGGCTTGTACACCGCCGCCTGCTCGGCCGGCATCGAGGCGAGGGCCGCCGCGTTGGCCTCGGCGCGGTAGTCGTTGGAGGCCAGGTAGTCCTCCATGACCGTGGAGCGCGGGACGCCGAGCGCCGTGAGCAGGGCCGCGTTCGCCCAGCCCGTTCGGTCCTTGCCCGCCGTGCAGTGGAAGACGACGGCGCGCGAGTCCTCGTCCGCGATGCCGCCGAAGACGGTCCGGTAGGCGGCCTTGGCGGTGTCGCCGCCGACCATGAACTTCTCACCCTCGACCATCATCGCGACGCCCTCCTCCGGGGTCGTCGGCATCGCGGTGTAGGACGGTGATCCCGCCAGCACGTCGGCCACGACGTGCGTGGCACCGGCAGGGACGCGGTCGGGCGCGGCCGAGCGCTCGGACTCCATGCGCAGGTCGTAGACCGTACGGATCGACAGCCGCCGCAGCTTCGCCAGATCGGCGGTGGTCAGCTTGTCCAAGGCGTCGGAGCGGTAGATCTCGCCCATCTTCACCCACTGGCCGTCGGCGGTGCGGTAGCCGCCCGCGTCACGGAAGTTGACCGACCCTTCGAGCGCGACGAGCCGGTCGGCGAGGCGCAGGGAGCCGCCGCGCTCGGGCACCAGGTCGAACCACTGGCGGTCGGCGGCGGGCAGCCCCCGCACGGTGACCTTGCCGGTCGGACCGCCGGAGGCGACCGTGCGCCCGTTCGCCTTGATGGCGACGCGGCGTATGCCGGGGGCCTTCCACTCCACCGTGTACGAGCCGTCGTCCGACGCCGTGACCTCGGCCTGCGTGAACGGGATGCGCGCGTGCGATCCCTGCCCGCCGGTGGGGGCGCCGTGCGCCGAGACGGCGGGAGCGGTGATTCCTACGAGGAGTGCGGCGGCCAGGGCGCAGGAGGAGGCCTTCACACGAGTCATGTGCGTCATGGGGCGATCGTCGGAGGGCCCGACGTGTGCTGCCGTAATGCCTGGTGAACACAGCCGGAAGGCGAGCCGAACAGCACACTCCGCCGGGAGCGCGTGACCCCTGCTAACCGCCCGTCAGCCCGTGGAAGGCGGTGAGGACCAGCACGATGCCGCTCGCCCAGAGCGCGATCGCCCCGGCCAGGGCGCCCCTCGCGGCGGGGAGGCCGGTGGGGCGGTCCCGCAGCGTGGCGATCGTCCAGCCGCACACGGCCCCCGCCACCGGGAGACCGATGATCAGCAGGGCATTCCGTTGCAGGGCACGCTTCGTCTCGTGGTTGGCCTGCCAGTCGGTGGCGCTCTTGTGCTGGAGCGCGTCGGTGGCGCTGCCCCAGAGCATGATCGCGAGGGGGAGCAGCAGAACGGCCGTGACGACGAGGTCGATGACGACCCTGCGCCGCGTGTGCCGTGTGGTGTCCGTGCCGGCGTCTGTCACCCGGACAGGATGCGCGGCGCCTCCGCGCAGCACCACCCGTACGCGTAGTCATGCGACGCCGGACCAGGCGCACGGTCCGCCACCTGGACAAGGGGCCTCTACCGGGAGCCGCCCAGCTTCTCCTGGATCCACGCGACGCCGAAGCGCACGACCTCCTCGGCCTCGAAGAGCTGACTGCCGGCAGCGCCGACCCTGCCCCGGCGGCCGATTCCGGCGGCCAGCATGTCCCGGGCGATCGTCTCGAACGGGTCCTGGCCTTCGGGCGTGACGGTGGAGTAGTCGAAGGCCCCCTTCGACGAGTCGATGTCCCGGAAGCGGCGCCAGACGCGCCGCCCGCCGCTGTCCAGTACCGGCTGCTCGTACTCCACGAACCTCTTCCCGGGGGCCTCGGCGAGCGCCTCGGCATGGTGCAGGAGCGTGAGGGTCTCCAGCGGTGCGCCCAGCATGAGCACCCGCCCGCCCAGGGCGACCAGCCGGGCCAGCGGACTGCCGGGCCCGTGCGGGTCGTCCCACGGGTGATCGGCCATCAGCTCGACCGCGGCCGCGCCGAGCGCGGCGCAGCTCACGTCGGGGTGCCGGCTGCGAACGGCCCCCGGCCACCTGCGCAGCGCCTCCGGAAGGCGCCCGTTGTCATGGTCCGCCTCGCTCAGCTCCGGTTCGTACGCCGGATGCTCGGCGTGCACGGCGTCCCGCCAGGCCTGCGGCCACGCGGCGAAGTCGTACGGCAGGGCGTCGTTCCAGCCGCAGGTCACCATCAGGGTCCCCCGCTCCCCCACGACGTCCCGCAGGGCGCCGATGAGGGTCTGGGGGCCGCCGGACACGTATCCGACGGCGGACAGCCGGGTGTGGAACATGACGGTGTCGCCCTCGGCGAGACCGAGCGCTGTCAGATCGCGGACGAGCCTGCCACGCGTGACGGGGCCGTCGGCGCGCGCGAGCAGGGCGTCCTCGCCCGGGGGCGGTTCGGGTGCGGTCACGTGTTCACTCGGTCCGTCGTCGTGAAGTGAGCCGTACGGGACAGCTCTTGGGCTGCGCCCAGAAGGTACCAGTGGTCGTATGGCCGCCTCCGGACGCGGGAGCGCCGCGCGGACGGAGCGACCGAGGCCGGCTTCCGTGGCGCAACACGCTCCCCGGCGACCGTTCCGTTGCGGGTCCGTGCCGATCCCGACGGCTTGGCACATCCCGGGAACCGCGTCGCGCGGTTCGGCCGTCCTCACGCCCGAACTGCCGCGCGGGTCACAACGGGTGCCGTGCGGGACACGCCACGTATCCAAGGAGCAGCATGATCCGCCACGGCAGTACGCACCCCCGGGACAGCCGCACGAGCAGCACCGGCTCCCCGTCGACGCGGGGCACGCGCACGGTTCTCCGGGACTGCGCGAAGGGCGTCCTCATCCTCACGGTCGCGCTCGGGGCCGCCACGGCCTGCGGGCCGTTGTCGGACAGCGGCAGCGGGTCGCCGAAGGGCGGCAGCCAGAAGTCCAGGGACTGGAAGGTCGGTGACTGCGCGGGGCCGGACACGAGCCAGTCGAAGGACGGCTTCCAGGGGCTCGACTGCGACGACCCGAAGGCAACGATCAAGGCCCTCGCGGTCAAGGACGGCGAGATCTTCGCCGGGGCCGTCGAGTGCCCGGCCGGTACCGACGAGATCATCTCGGTGAAGATCTCCTTCGGCGGGGACGCGTCCACCGGCGGCATCCCCAGCAAGACCATCTGCGGCCGCAACCTCTCCGGCGACCACCCCGGGGACGCGG
The DNA here is from genome assembly GCF_002941025.1 of Streptomyces sp. QL37. NCBI lineage: Bacteria > Bacillati > Actinomycetota > Actinomycetes > Kitasatosporales > Streptomycetaceae > Streptomyces > Streptomyces sp. QL37. The sequence continues at coordinate 3,214,788 of NZ_PTJS01000001.1, forward strand.
GCGCGGGCGGCGGGCAGCTCGTGGTGGGCGACTGCGTGAGCGACGAGGCGAAGGAGGTGCCCTGCGCGAGCGGCGGGAACAAGGTCCTCGCCCTGACCAAGACCGCCGAGGAGTGCCCGGCCGACGCCGACAACCCCATCGAGCTCTTCCCGAGCCCGGGACGTCCGTACAACGCGATCTGCACCAGCAAGGCCTGACGGCGGAGACACGCGGCTGTGCCCGGGCCGGACGGTCGCCCGGGCCCGGGCGAGGTGACGGCACGGCGTGACGTGGCGACGGCTGGGCGTGCGGGCGCGGAGCCGACCACGCCTCCGACGCACATCGTTGCCTCGGTCGGCTGATATTCCCTGGGATCAGGTTGCCTGCCACCGATATGCGCGATTCACTTGCGCATAAGCTCAAGGAATCGCCGGAGGGAGGGATTACCGTGCTCCTTAATTTCAGAGTCGCCAACCATCGTTCGGTCCGAGAGGAACAAGAGCTCCGGTTCCACCCGGCCTACGACACGGACCGGCCCTCCGGAACGGACTGGCACGCCGTGCCGGTCGCCGGGTTGTTCGGCGCCAACGCCGCAGGCAAGTCGAATCTCTTCGGCGCGCTGGAGTACATGTCCCGAATGGTGGTGGACTCCCACCGTGACGCGGAACCGGACGGCGGGGTCACCCGCAACCCGTTCCGGCTGGACGCCACCGCGCCCGCAGAGCCCTCGTGGTTCGTCGTGGACCTGCTGCTCCTCGGCGTTCGCCACACCTACGGGTTCAGCGTCGACGACGAGCGGATCCTGGACGAATGGCTCTACAGCTACCCGCACGGGAAGAAGCGGAAGATCTTCGAGCGCCCGTCGGGTGAGGTGGAGCCCGGTGACTCGCAGGCGAAGCGAGAGCTCGAACTGGTCGAGAACATCACGGAACCCAACGTGCTGTTCCTGACCATGGCCGCGCGCTCGAGGCAGACGGATTTCCGCCCGGTCTACGACTGGTTCCTGCGCGACCTGAAATTCGGTCGGCAACGGCCGCGGTTCGGCGGCCTGGGGCCTGACGTGAGCCGGATGCTGGAGGCACCGGAGCGGCACCCCGAGCTGATGGCCCTTCTCCGCGCGGCCGATCTGGGCATCGAAGAGGCCGGCACGGAGCGTGTCCTCATGGACGAGGACGCGCTGCGGCAGCGGTACGGGGGGCGCGTTCCCACCTACATCCGCACCAGGCTGGACGAGAAGGGCCCCGAGGAACTCACCCGCCCCTGGCTCGGGCATCGCGGTCGCGACGGCATCGTCCGGATGGAACTGGGCGAGCAATCCGCGGGCACCAGGGCGCTTCTGGAACAGGCACCCCGCTTCATGTCGGTCCTGCGCAGGGGCGGCACATTCGTCGTGGACGAGATCGACTCAAGTCTCCATCCGCTGCTGACCGCACAACTGGTCGGCCTGTTCCAGAACCCGGAGACCAACCCACGCGGCGCGCAGCTGATCTTCACCACGCACGACGCGAGTCTGCTCGGCCGCGCGGACGGCGAGGACATCCTGAAGCGGGACCAGGTGTGGTTCGTGGAGAAGAACCAGTACGGGGAGACGGAAGTGATCGCTCTCTCGGAGTTCAAGCCACGCCTCGGCGAGAACCACGAGCGACGCTACCTGGGCGGAAGTTACGGCGGCGTGCCGTTCATCGACGACAGCTTCGCCAGAGCGCTGGCGAGTCGGGGGGAGCACCATGGCGAGGGCACCGAAACCGAGCGGACGGAAACGCCCCACCTTTGAATCCCGGCTCGGCCGGAAGACGGAGCAACGCACCGCCCGGCAGCGGCTGCTCGTCGTCTGCGGCGCCGAGGTCACCGAGCGGGACTATCTCCAGGGCCTCAAGTCGGCCGTGAGGAACCCGGCCGTGTCCGTCAGGATCATCGAGCGTCCGAAGGCTCCATCCCAAGTCGTCGCACACACGGTGAAGCTCCTCCAAGCGACCGGTGACGACTACGACCAGGCATGGTGCGTCCTGGACGTCGACCAGTTCACGGACCTCGACCGCGCCGTGGCGGAGGCGGAACGCAACGACGTCGGCCTCGCCTTGTCCAATCCGTGTTTCGAGCTGTGGCTCCTCCTCCACTTCACCGAACACCACAGCCACGCGCCGACCTACGCCCACCTCCTGCCCTACCTGGACAAGCACCTGCCGGGCACCTACAGCAAGACCGACCTCGACTTCCGTCATTACCGGGACACCTGGCGCGAAGCCGCCCGCCGCGCCCGGCAACTCGCCCCGGAGGGCGCGGAGTCAGGAACCAATCCCGCCACGGGCATGTGGCAGCTCGCGCTCGCCATCGGTGGTCCTGAGTAGCCGGAGACACCCGTACCGCAAGGCCTGTCCGCCGAAAGGCAGGACTCCACGAGGCACACGCTGCGCGACGTCTTGACGTGCTCCTGCCGAGGTGGCTTTATGGGAGCGCTCCCACCTCATCCGATGTGTGCGTTCCGGCACCCACCTTGGAGTCGCAGTGAGATCAGCAACGATTACGGCACGGAAGAGCCCCTCAACCGTCCTGCTGAAGGGCCTGGCCGCCCTTCTCGGCGTCGTCCTGCTGGGCGCGCTCGGCCCGGCCGCGGCGCAGGCCACGCCCGCGCGGGCGGAGGCCGCGGCCACCGGGCTGCACATCAGCAACGGCCGTCTGCTGGAGGGCAACGGCAACGACTTCGTCATGCGCGGCGTCAACCACGCGCACACCTGGTACCCCGGCGAGACGCAGTCGCTGGCCGACATCAAGGCCTTCGGCGCGAACACCGTCCGCGTCGTCCTCTCCGACGGGCACCGGTGGACGAGGAACGGCCCCGACGAAGTCGCGGGCATCGTCGACGACTGCAAGGCCAACCGGCTGATCTGCGTCCTGGAGGTGCACGACACCACCGGTTACGGCGAGGACGCCGCGGCGGGCACCCTGGACCACGCGGCCGACTACTGGATCAGCCTCAAGGACGTCCTCGCGGGTGAAGAGGACTACGTCATCATCAACATCGGCAACGAGCCCTGGGGCAACACCGACCCCGCCGGCTGGACCGCCCCCACGACCGCCGCCGTCCAGAAGCTGCGCGGCGCGGGATTCGCCCACACGATCATGGTGGACGCGCCCAACTGGGGCCAGGACTGGCAGGGCGTCATGCGCGCCAACGCCCAGGCCGTCTACGACGCCGACACCACCGGCAACCTGATCTTCTCGATCCACATGTACAGCGTCTACAACACGGCCCAGGCGGTCACCGACTACCTGAACGCCTTCGTCGACGCCGGACTGCCCCTCCTCATCGGTGAGTTCGGAGGCCCCGCCGACCAGTGGGGGGACCCGGACGAGGACACCATGATGGCCACGGCCGAGCAGCTCGACCTCGGTTACCTGGCCTGGTCCTGGAGCGGCAACACCGACCCGATCCTCGACCTGGCGATCGACTTCGACCCGGGCCGGCTGAGCTCCTGGGGCGAGCGCATCTTCCACGGCGCGAACGGCATCGCCCAGACCTCCCAGGAAGCCACCGTCTTCGGCGACGGCGGCGACCCGGACGACACGGAGGCCCCGACGGCCCCCGGCACCCCGACCGCCTCCGCCGTGACGGCCACGTCGGCCACCCTGACCTGGACCGCGGCATCCGACAACGTTGCCACCACCGGCTACGACGTCGTCCGTGTCAGCGGCGGCACCGAGACCGCGGCCGCCTCCTCCACGACCAACAGCGTCACCGTGACCGGCCTCACCGCAGGCACGGCGTACCAGTTCGCCGTCTACGCACGCGACGCGGCGGGCAACCGCTCGGCACGGTCGGCCACGGTGGGCGTCACCACCGACGAGGGCGGGCCCACGCCGGGCGTGGGCTGCTCCGTCGGATACCGGGTGATCGGCGACTGGCCCGGTGGTTTCCAGGGCGAGATCACCATCCGCAACACCGGCACCAGCACCGTCAACGGCTGGAACCTCGGCTTCACCTTCGCCGACGGCCAGACCGTCTCCAACATGTGGGGCGGCACTCCGACGCAGAGCGGAGCGACGGTCAGCGTCGCCCCCGCCGGATACACGGCGTCGATCGCCGCGAACGGCTCGGTCACGGTCGGCTTCACCGCCACCAGGGGCGGCACCAACACCGCCCCGACCGCCTTCACTCTCAGCGGTACCACCTGCACGACGGCCTGACCCCGGCCGCTCCACCGGACGGCGGGGGCCCCGGCCCCTGCCGTCCGGCTCCCTTCCCCGTGAACCGCGCTTCCGCCATGATCACGAAATGCGGATCGACAGCGGGGCGGAACAACTGGTCCAGGCGGCGGAGACGGGGGACATGGCCCTGGTGGCCCGGCTCCTCGGCGAAGGCGTGCCGGTCGACGCCTACGGGGCGAAGAGGCGCACGGCCCTGGACCTCGCGGTGCGCCACGGCCACGGCGGTGCGGCCCGCCTCCTGCTGGAGGCGGGGGCCGATCCGGGGCAACCGGCGGGGGAATGGGGGGAACTGAGCGTCCTGGCCCAGGCGGCGATGTTCAGCAGGGCGGACATCACGCACATCCTGCTCGATGCCGGCGCTCATCCGGACACCCGGTGCCGGATCGGCTTCCCGCTCCTGTTCGCCTCCACATGCACCTCCCCCGGCCCGACGTGCCCGGCCATCGTGGATCTGCTGCTGGACCGGGGGGCCGACATCGGCCTGCGATTGAGGGACCGCACAAGCCTGGAGTGGGCAGTTTGGTTCAACCACGCAGACATGGTGCGTCAGTTGCTCGGCCGGGGTGCGGAGCCTTCCCCCGTGGCCATGAGAATCGCGCACGAGCGCATCCGGCGTCACCCGGACACCCGGCGGGACTCCGAGCGTGTCATCGAGGCGCTGCGCGCCGCTGGCGCCCCTGGGAGGATGGGCCCGTGATCCGCGACCTGTACAACGTGCACACCACGGGGCCCGAGCCCGGCCCCACCCCGCTGACGCCCGACGAGGAACAGCGCGCCAGGGCGACCCTGTTCACCGAGCTGGGCAACGCGATCGCCGATCGCGGCTGGACGCGCTTCCCCGCCTACAGCCCCGAGGAGCGTCGGCGGCTCGTCGCCGTCGGCCGCATGCTGGGCGAGCACTGGGGCATCCCCGTCACCGTCGAGGCGGAGGACGCGTGCGCCATGCGCCTCTCGCTGGCGGGGCACGCCCTGAGCGCCTGACGACGGATCGCCCGGGCCATCATGGCCCCATGACCTCTCACGCAACTCCCGCGCAGGCACTGCTCGTCGTCGACGTACAGCGGGCCTTCGTCCGCGGCGACTGCGCGCTGCCCGAGGCCGCGCGCCTCGTGGACCGGACGGCAGACCTGATCGCGCGGGCACGGACGGCCGGGGCGCTCGTCGTCCACGTCCAGAACGACGGGGCGGCCGGTGCGGACGACGAACCCCACACCGACGGCTGGGAGCTCCACCACCCCGTCCAGGCGGGGCCCACGGAAGTGGTGATCCGCAAGACCCACGACGACGCGTTCCAGGAGACCTCGCTGGGCGTCCTGTTGACCGCGTCCGGGGTGCGGTCGCTCGCCGTCTGCGGCCTGATGTCCGAGATGTGCGTGCAGGCGACGGCGCGTACGGCCGTGGCGCTCGGCCACCGGGTCGCCCTGCCCCACGACGCCCACGCGACGTACGACATCCCGGCGGAGCCCGGGATCAGCGCGGTGGTTCCGGCGGCCACGGTCTCGCGGGTCGCGGCCTGGCCCCTCAGCTGTGACGCCGATGTCACCGTCCGTGCGGCGGACGTGGTGTTCACGGCGGTGCCTTCGCCCGCCGGTTCCTGAACTGCCCTTCCGGGTAGGGCATCCAACGAAAGTTTTCGAAGCTTTCGGAGCATTGACCGAAATTTATCGGAGCGGCTAGCCTGCCGCTCGAATCCCCGGACGCCGGTGAAGAAGCCGTCCACACCTGTGGATTCACCCTGCTTCCCCCACCGAGCCAGAGGGAGCACCACCGTGATCCGAAGATCGACGTTCCTCAGCCTGTTCGCCGCCGCCGCGCTCACCGCCGCCGTCGTCACCCCCGCGCTCGGCGCCGGGGAAGGCCACGGCCCGGGCAGCTCACCGGCGCCCGGCGAGCGCGACGCCCGCTGGGTGAGCACCTGGACGTCCATGCCGCAGCTGACGGAGCCGGGCAACATGCCCCCGGCCCCGTTCACCCGGGACGACTCGGTCCTCGACGACGTCACCCTGCGCCAGACGGTCCACGTGGCCACGGGCGGTGAGCACATCCGGCTCCGCTTCTCGAATGCTTTCGGTGGCGCCCCGCTGCCGATCACCAAGGTGTCCGTGGCCCTGCCGCTCGACGGCCGGGCGGGGGTCAGCGCGGTGAAGGCGGGGACCACGCGGCCCGTGACCTTCCAGGGCCGCTCCTCGGTATCGGTCCCGGTGGGCGCCCAGGCGGTCTCCGACCCGCTGGACTTCGCGCTCGCGCCGGGCTCCGACCTCACGGCGACGGTGTATCTGGCGACCGGCCAGGCGTCCACGTCCATCACCTCGCACCCCGGTTCCCGTACGACGTCCTACCTGCTCGCCGGGGACCACGTCGGCGACACGGACCTGCCGGGGGCGACGCCCACCGACCACTGGTACTTCCTCAGCGGGGTCGAGGTCTGGTCCAGGAGCACCAGCTCGGCGGCCGTCGTGCTCGGCGACTCGCTCACCGACGGCCGGGGCTCCACCACCAACATGAACGACCGCTGGCCCGACCTGCTGCAGAAGCGGCTGAAGGCCGGCGCCGCCACCTCGAAGACCGCCGTCGTCAACCAGGCGGCCGGCGGGAACCGGCTGCTCGACGACGGCCTGGGACCCAACGGCCTGGCCAGGCTCGACCGTGACGTCCTGGCGCAGAGCGGCGTGGACTGGCTGCTCGTCTTCGAGGGCATCAACGACATCGGCACCGCGGCAGCCACTCCGGCCGCCCAGAAGCAGGTCGCGGCGGACGTCGTCGCGGCGTACGAGCAGATCATCACCCGGGCCCACACCCACGGCATTCGCGTGTACGGGGCGACCCTGACCCCGATGGGCGGCAACACGGGGTACGACGACCCGGGCGGCTACCGCGAGCAGGCCCGGCAGACCGTCAACTCCTGGATCCGGACGAGCGGGCGCTTCGACAGCGTGATCGACTTCGACCGGACCGTCCGCGACCCGCAGGAGCCCCGTGAGCTGCGGGCGGAGCTGGACACCGGCGACCACCTCCACCTCAACCCGGCGGGCTACCGGGCGATGGCGGAATCCGTCCCCACCCGGCTCTTCCGGCAGGCACCGCTCCCCCGGGGCTTCGGATACAACTGACGCGCCCGAACGACCCGTAAGGCCCCCCTCGCGGACGGGGGGAGGCCGTACGGGCGGCGCGTCCCGGAGAGCGGCATCACGGCGGTCGCCCGTCGTCGTCGATCCTGCCGACCACGCGCCGGAGCTCACGGGCCCCGTGTGGCGACAGCGCCCCCATCACGGTGTCGAGGAGCTGCCGGGCCTCCAGCGGATCACCACAGCAGTCCCAGTCGGTGCCGCCCAGCTCGTGCTCGCGCCACAGCACGCGGAGCGACTGCCGCCTGTGCCGCTTCCACGTACGCACGGCAGCGCTCACCTCACCGGGCGCGAGGTAGTTGCGGCTCAGCTCCAGGCGGGTGATCTCGGCGAGCGTGCGTGAGGAGAGCCCGTCGATGACGGTGCTCGTGCCGTCGGGCCGGCGACGGTGCGCCCGGCCCCTGCGGAGGTGTCCTGACCGGCTACGCGGCATGGACCTTTCGGTTGGTCGTCATGGCGCTCATGGTGCCATGCGTGCGCGCGTTCGTCCCCGGCGTTTTCGGCGCCCCGACTTGTGCGCGACAGCACCGATCACTTCCCCGTGGTGCGGCAGTCTTCATAGCCGTACATCCGCAGCGGAAAGAGGAGCGAGTGCCGTGCGCATCGTCATCAATGAGTTCATGAGCCTCGACGGCGTCGTGCAGGCGCCCGGCGGGCCCGAGGAGGACACCGACGGCGGCTTCACGCAGGGCGGCTGGACCCACCCGTACTTCGACGAGGTGGTGGGCGGCGCCTTCGACGCCGCGTTGAAGGACGCCGACGCGCTGCTCTTCGGACGCCGTACGTGGCAGAACATGGCCGGGGCGTGGCCGGAGCGGGCGGGCGACCCCTTCGCCGACCGGATGAACTCCATCCCGAAGCACGTCGTCTCCAGCACCCTCGGGGACGACGAGCTGACGTGGACCAACACCGCCCGCATCCCCGGCGAATCAGCCGTCGCCCGCATCCGGGAGCTGCGCGCCGCTGAGGGCCGAGACCTGCTGGTCATGGGGAGCGCCACGCTCGCGCGGACCCTGCTGCACGAGGGCCTCGCCGACGAGCTGCGGCTCCTGGTCATGCCGGTGATCGTCGGCGGCGGTAAGACGATCTTCCCCACCGACGGTGCGCTGCGCCCGCTCGAACTGGTGTCGACGGTGATCAGCGGCACGGGTGTGCACGTGTGCACCTACCGGGCCGCCGACAAGGCGTAGAGAGTGTCCGCGGGCCCGGCGGCGTCACCGCTGAGAAGCTGCTGCCATGGCCTCTCTGCCCCGGATCGCCCCCATGCTCGCAACCCCCGGCCACCTGCCGTCGGCCGTGGTCGACGAACAGTGGGCGTACGAGGTGAAGCAGGACGGCCAGCGCGCCATGGTCTATCTGCCGGGGGACGGGTCGGTCGAGCTGCTGGCCAGGTCCGGGGCCGTCATCACCCCCGCCTATCCGGACCTGGCCGCGCTCGGACCCGCGCTCGGCGGCGTACCGGCGGTCCTGGACGGCGAGATCGTCGCGCTGGACGACCAGGGGCGCAGCGATTTCGAGCGGTTGCAGTCGCGGATGGGGCTCTCCGGGTCTCCCGCGAAGGCCGCCCTCATGGCGCAGCGGGTGCCGGCGCACCTGGTGCTGTTCGACGCCGTGTTCCTGCGTGACCGGAGCCTCGTACCGCTGCCCTACGCCGAGCGCCGGGCGGCGCTGGAGGAGCTCGCGCTGGACGGACCGCGCTGGTCGACGCCCTCGGTGGTCGTGGGGCACGGCGAGGAGGCCCTCACCATGACGCGGGAGGCCGGCCTGGAGGGCGTGATCGCGAAGCGTCTGACCTCGGTGTACGAGCCGGGGGTACGCGCCCGTACGTGGATCAAGATCCGCCATGCCCGCACGCTGGACGTGATCGTCGGCGGCTGGGTGCCCGGGCGCGGCCGGCTGGGCGGTCTGCCGGGCGCGCTGCTGGTCGGCGAGCGGCACCCGGGCGGCCTGCGCTACGCGGGCAGCGTCGGGACGGGGTGGAGCGACGCCGAGCGGACCAGGCTGGCCGAACTCCTCCGTGTCGCCGCGGTCGACACCTGCCCCTTCGACGAGACGCCCCCGGTGGCCGGGGCGCGCTGGGTGCTGCCGCGGCTGGTCGGTGAGGTGCGGTACTCGACGCGGACGAAGGCGGGGAAGCTGCGCCAGCCCTCCTGGCACCGGCTCCGCCCGGACCTGGCGCCCGACGACATCGGGTGACGGGCCGGGCCGCCGCCGGGTGCCGCGACGTGCGATGGCTGTCACGCGACCCGGTGCCGCGACGTGCGGGGGCCGTCACGCCGCCGGGTGCCGCGACGTGCGACGGCCGTCACGCGACCCGGCGCCGCGACGTGCGATGGCCGTCACGCCACCCGGTGCCGCGACGTGCGATGGCCGTCACGCGATGCCGCCCGCGACGGTCAGGAGGCGGTCCGCTTCTTCGCCGCCGTCTTCCTCGCCGGCTGCTTCTTGGCAGCCGTCTTCCCGGAGGCCGTCTTCTTCGCCGCCGGGGCGGCCTTCTTCCGGGCGCGGGACTTCCCGGGTGTCATCTCGTGCACGGTCGCGTCCTCGCCCCGCGTCTCCTTGGCCGCCTTCACCGAGGCGTTCAGCGCGGCCATCAGGTCCATGACCTTCCCCGGCTCCTCCTCCTCTTCCCCTGCCGCCGCCGGGAGCGCCTTGCCCTCGGACTTCGCCGCGAGCAGCTCTTCCAGGGCCTCCCGGTAGCGGTCGCGGAAGCCGGAGATGTCGTCCAGGGCCATGCTGTCGGTGAGCTGCACGGCGCGTTCGATCTCGTCCTCGTCCAGCTCCGTCTCCCGGGGGGCGAGGGACTCCGGGCTGCGGATCTCGTCCGGCCAGCGCATCGAGTGCAGCACGATCGCGTCCTCCCGCACCCGCAGCAGGCCGAGCCGCTCACGGTTGTGCCAGGCGAACTTCGCCACGGCGACCTTGTCGCTGCGCTCCAGCGCCTTCCGCAGCAGGGCGTACGGCTTCGCCGCGACCTGTCCGTCGACCGCGAGGTAGTAGCTGTCGCTGATCCGTACGGGGTCGATGCTGTCGGCCTCGACGAACGCCACGATCTCGATGGCCTTCGCCGTCGGCAGCGGCATCCGGTCGAGTTCCTCGTCGGTCACGGGCACGGTCCGGTCCTTGGCGACCTCGTACCCCTTGCCGATCTCGTCCTGCGAGAGGACCTTGCCGTCGATCTCGCACACCTTGCGGGTGCGAATCCGGCCCATGTCCTCCTGGTGGTACTGGTGGAAGGAGATCGAGTGGTTCTCGGTGGCCGAGACCACCTTGATCGGGATCGTGACCAGCCCGAAGCTGATCGCTCCTGTCCACAGGGGCCGCGGCATCCAGTACCTCCATACCCCCCTGGTGGCTTGGCCGGGAGGCGGACCGGAGCGCCTGGAAGGGAGAAACCGACCCGAGAGGGCCGAGGCGCGGCCGGGCCACCGCCCGTATGCACGATCCTCGCGCCCCCGCCCCCGGACCGCATGTGGATCACCGGGGGGCCTGCCGGTCAGCGGCGAGGCAGGTCCGTCTCGCCGACCACCTGGTCGCCGCTCATCTCGCCGGTCCTACGGAAGCCGAGCCGCAGATAGAACTCCTCGGGGCCGTGCTCCCCCTGCCCCCAGGTCACCGTCACCCGCTTCTGTCCGCGCCGGAGGATCTCCTCGCAGACGGCGTCCACGGCGAAGCGCCCGTATCCCTTGCCCTGCTCGTCCGCGGCGACGGCCAGCCGCCAGAGTCCGGAACGGAGCCGGTCCTCGGGGTCGGCGGGGCCCTTGAGCCCGAACCGTACGTCGAAGAAGGCCATCACGAAGGCGACGAGCCGGTCACCGTCGTAGACCAGCCGGGGCCAGGCCTTCTCCGGATCGGCGTACGCCTCGGCCAGGGACCGCGCGACCGGGGCGACGAACCGTTCCTGCTCGGGTGCGACCTTCAGTCGGCACGCGTCGAGGACGTTGTCCGGGGTCACCTTTTCCAGGCGGAGCTGTGCGGCCATACACGCACCGTACGGGCGCACCCGCGCGCCGGGCCATCGAATTCCGGCCCGGCCCGGCGAGCGGGTCACCAGGCGGCGGGGCCTTCCGCGTCGAAGAAGCCGCCGGTCGGGCCGTCCGCGCCGACGAGAGCCATACGGACGATGATCTCCGCGCCCTCCTCCACCGTCTTGGGGCCCGAGTGGCCGTTGAGGTCGGTGGCGGTGTAACCGGGGTCGACGGCGTTGAACCTGATGCCCGGGAAGGCCTTCGCGTACTGCGAAGTCACCATGACCAGAGCCGTCTTGGACGAGTTGTAGTCGAGCGCCGCCACGGTGAACTCGACACGGGTCGGGTCGTTCGTCGCCGCCAGCGAGCCGAGGCCGCTGGACACGTTCACGACGACCGGGTCCTTCCCGGCCTCCAGCAGCGGCAGGAAGGCCCTGGTCACACGCACGGCACCGAAGACATTGGTCTCGAACGTGCTCCGCATGTCCGCCCCGGTCACCTCGCCCACCGGCTTGCGGACGCCGACGATCCCGGCGTTGTTGACCAGGACGTCCAGCCGGCCCGCGTCCTTCGTCACGAAGGCGGCGGCGGCCTCGACGGAGTCGTCGTCCGTGATGTCGAGCTGCACGAAGCGCGCGCCGAGCCGCGCCGCGGCCTCCTCCCCGCGCCGGGCGTCGCGCGCCCCGGCGTAGACGGTGTGTCCGGCCTCGACGAGGCGGCGGGCGGTCTCGTAGCCGAGGCCCTTGTTGGCTCCGGTGATGAGGGTGGTGGTCATGGTGGCGCTCCCGTGTTCGGCATTCGGCTGGGTGACGTCTCCACCCTGCCCCCGTCTCCGGCGGACAGGGAGTGCCCGCCTCAGCGGGTGGACTGCCGGTACCAGGCTGTTCGGCGGGCCTGCCCGGATACTGGAGGGGTGAGCGCATCCAAGGACGCACCATCCAAGGCCCCGTCCGGGAACGCGTCCGGCGACCCGGACTCCAGGGACCTGGGCAAGGCCCTGCACGGCTGGCGGGACCGGATCTCCCCGGCCACGGTCGGTCTGCCCGCCGGCGGGGTACGGCGGGCGGCGGGGCTCCGGCGCGAGGAGCTGGCCCAGCTCGCCGCCCTCTCCGTCGACTACATCACCCGCCTCGAACAGGGCCGCGCCACGTCCCCGTCACCGCAGGTCCTCGCCGCCCTGGCCCGCGCACTGCGCCTCTCGGACGCCGAACGCACCTACCTGTACCTGCTCGCGGGACAGCCCGAGCCCGGGCCCGGCCACATCTCGGACCACATCCCGCCGGGGCTCCGCCGGCTTCTCGACCAGCTGAACGGCGCGCCGCTGAGCGTCTACGACGCCGCCTGGAACCTCGTCGAGTGGAATCCGTCCTGGGCGGGCCTGCTCGGCGACCCCTCCGCACTGCGCGGCCGCGAACGCAACATGATCTGGCGGCACTTCAACGGCCTGCCGGGGCGGGTCCGCCAGACACCGGAGCAGAAGGCGGACTTCGAGGCGACGATGGTGGGCGACCTCCGGGCGGCCACCGCCCGCTACCCGGCCGACCAGGGGCTGCGCTCACTGGTCAAGGAACTGCGGGAGACCAGCACCGCCTTCGCCGGCCTGTGGGACTCGGGCATCGTGGGTGTCCACCGGTCCGGCGCCAAGGCGGTCGTCCACCCCGAGATCGGCACGCTCACCCTCGACTGCGACGTCCTGGTCGCCCCGGGCAGCGACCTGCGGGTCGTCGCGTACACCGCGGCCCCCGGCAGCGACGACGCCGCCCGGCTCGGCCTGCTCGCCGTCATCGGCACCCAGGCCATGACCTGACACGGAGGGGCGCCCGCCCACCGGGCGGCGCTACTCCCCGGTGACACCGTCGGCGAGTTCGCGGACCACGTCGAGCTGGCCGACGTGCCGGGCGTACTCCTGCAGCAGGTGGAACAGGATCCAGATCAGGGCCGGACGGTGGTCAGGTGGGTTGAAGCGGCCGCCGCCGCGCGCGGGTTGCATCAGACCGGCGCCCGCCACGATCTCGCGGGACCGTGCGCACTCGTCCAGGAAGAGCGTTCGGATCTCCTGCGCCGACTCCTCGGCTCCGACCCGCCATTTCCCCGTGTCGGGGTCCTCGTCGCCCCAGGGGGAATCCACCTGTTCGGCGGTGAACCCCCAGCGGAGCCATCGCCGTTCCACGAACGCGAGGTGCTTGAGCAGGGCGAGCGGGGTCCAGCCGGACGGGAGTCTGCTGTTGCGGAGGTCCTCCTCGGACATGCCGTCGAGCTTGCGCAGCAGCGCGGCACGGTAGAAGTCGAGGTAGGCGAGCAGGAGTTCGCGGGGGTCGGTCAAGGTGTCCGGGGGTTCGACCGCGGGGTCGAAGGAAGCAGTCATGCGCCGGACGGTAGCGCCGGGCACCTCCACGGACCATCGATATCGCCGGACAGCGGACCTCCGACGCAGTCGGCCAGGCCATCCACCAGGCGGCAGCTCTTTTCCAATCTGCTTCAAGCAGGCTATAAATGAGCAACTTCGAGCACCATTCGCCTGGGTTCACGCAGCCCGCATCCGCGAAGGACGCCCATGCCGCTCATATCCACCGGTGTCATCACGCACGGCGCCCGGACCGACGCGACCGGCGTCGGGGCCTTCAACGTCGTGCAGATCGAACACGCGCAGGCCATCGCGAGCGGGGCGGAAGCCGCCGGGCTGCCGGTGATCCTCCAGGTCAGCGAGAACACCGCGCGCTACCACGGCGGCCTCGAACCCATCGGGCTCGCCTCGCTCGCCGTCGCCCGGGCGGCGGGCGTGCCGGTCTCCGTGCATCTGGACCACGCCGAGTCGGCCGAGCTGGTCCGCGAGGCGGTCCGGCTCGGCTTCACCTCCGTCATGTTCGACGCGTCGGCCCTCCCGTACGCCGACAACGTCGCCGCGACCCGCGAGATCACCGCCTACTGCCACAGCCACGGCGTCTGGGTGGAGGCGGAGCTCGGCGAGATCGGCGGCAAGGACGGTGCGCACGCTCCTGGCGTACGCACCGACCCGGACGAGGCCCGGGCGTTCGTGGAGGCCACGGCTGTCGACGCGCTCGCCGTGGCCGTCGGCAGTTCGCACGCGATGCTGACCCGCGACGCCGTCCTCGACTTCGCGCTCATCTCCCGGCTGCGCGACGCGGTGGGGGTCCCGCTCGTCCTGCACGGCTCCTCGGGGGTGGGCGACACGGGTCTCGCGGCGGCGATCGGCGCCGGAATGACGAAGGTCAACATCTCCACGCATCTGAACAAGCTGTTCACCCGGGCCGTCCGCGACTATCTGGACACCCACGCCGAGGCCGCGGACCCCCGCGCCTATCTCGGCCCGGCCCGCGCCGCGGTCGCCGCGGAGGTGGCGCGCCTGCTGGGCGTCCTGGCGCGCCCCGGACGATAGGCTTGTGAGCTGCGAGCGAGGAGGATCCGGTGGCGGCACACACACGGTGGACCCGGCTGCTGGAGATCCTCAGCGACCAGGGTCACCTCGACGTACTCGACGCCGCCGAACGGCTCGGCTGTTCCGCCGCCACCGTCCGCCGCGACCTGGACGAGCTCGCCCGGCAGAACCTGCTGACCCGCACCCGGGGCGGCGCGGTGGTGAGCACCGTCGCCTACGACCTGCCGTTGCGCTACAAGGCGGCCCGCAAGGCGGACGAGAAGCAGCGCATCGCCGAGGCCGCGGCCGAGCTGATCCCGACGGGCTCCACCGTCGGCCTCAACGGCGGCACGACGACCTCCGAGGTGGCCAGGGAGCTCGCGCTGCGGCCGGAACCGTCGGGCGGGGGCGTGGCGCTGACCGTGGTGACCAACGCGATCAACATCGCCAACGAGCTGGCGGTCCGCCCCCAGGTGAAGATCGTCGTCACCGGCGGGGTGGCCAGGCCCAATTCGTACGAACTCGTCGGCCCCCTGGTCGACTCGGTCCTGCGCGGTCTCGCGCTCGACTACACGATCCTCGGCGTGGACGCCGTGCACGCCCGGTTCGGCGCGGCCACGCACGACGAGTCCGAGGCCGGCGCCAACCGTGCCCTCGCCGAGTGCGCGGGCACCGTGATCGTGGTCGCCGACTCCTCCAAACTCGGGCGCCGGGCCTTCGCCCAGGTGTGCGAGACCAGCGCGGTGTCGGTGCTGGTCACGGACAAGGACGCGCCCGAGGACGTCGTGGAGGAGTTCACCGCACTGGGCATCGACGTCCTGCGGGTGTGAACCCCGCAGGTCAGCGGTAGTCCTCCGGGTGACCCTGCATCCACGTGTTGACGCGGTCCCGGGTGCCGATCAGCTCCGTGCGGTGCTTCTCCAGGTTCGGGGTGGAGACGTCGCCGTCCAGCGTCGTGCGCAGCGTGCCGATCCAGGCGATGGGCTCCTTGAAGTGGCCCGGCCCCTTCTTGTCCGCCTTCATCGCCTCGTCCAGGCGGTTCAGTTCGTCGTCGACCCGGCCCAGGAAGTAGGCACAGTCGCCGGCTCCGGGCGTGCAGGTGTCGTCCAGCGTGGCCTGGAGCCCGGCGAAGGCGTCGCGGACCAGCTCGGGCGCGTTCGGATCCTCCTGGATGATCAGCGTGGGCCTCGGTGACGGCGTGGGCATCAGGGACGGCTGAGCGGCCGCCGACGGGTCCACGTGCGGGACGTCACCGCCCGGCCCGTCGGTGGTGGTCGCCGCGCTGCAGCCCACCAGCAGCGCTCCCAGAACCACGGCCGGTATCGCGGCACGCAGGCCGGTACGGATCATCAAGAGGCCCCCCTCGTCGTGTTGGACCGGAACCCTATCGCCGCCCCGGCGGACGCCCGCACGGCCCCGACCGGGCCCGGAGGGGGGCCATTTGCATATACATACAATCGAGTGCATACTCTTCCTATGTCTAAGGTTCTCACCTCCCTGCCCACCGGCGAGCGCGTCGGCATCGCTTTCTCGGGCGGCCTCGACACCTCGGTCGCGGTCGCGTGGATGCGCGACAAGGGTGCCGTCCCGTGCACCTACACGGCCGACATCGGCCAGTACGACGAGCCCGACATCGCGTCGGTGCCCGGTCGCGCGAAGGCCTACGGCGCCGAGATCGCGCGTCTGGTCGACTGCCGGGCGGCACTGGTCGAGGAGGGCCTGGCAGCGCTCGCCTGCGGCGCGTTCCACATCCGCTCGGGCGGGCGTGCCTACTTCAACACGACGCCGCTCGGCCGCGCCGTCACCGGCACCCTGCTGGTCCGGGCGATGCTCGAGGACAACGTACAGATCTGGGGCGACGGCTCCACGTTCAAGGGCAACGACATCGAGCGGTTCTACCGCTACGGCCTCCTCGCCAACCCCCACCTGCGCATCTACAAGCCCTGGCTCGACGCCGACTTCGTCACCGAGCTCGGCGGCCGCAAGGAGATGTCGGAGTGGCTGGTCGCGCACGGGCTGCCCTACCGCGACAGCACGGAGAAGGCGTACTCCACCGACGCCAACATCTGGGGCGCCACCCACGAGGCGAAGACCCTGGAGCACCTCGACACCGGCGTGGAGACCGTCGACCCGATCATGGGCGTCCGGTTCTGGGACCCCTCGGTCGAGATCGCCACCGAGGACGTCACCATCGGCTTCGACCAGGGCCGCCCGGTGACGATCAACGGCAAGACCTTCGCCAACGCGGTCGACCTGGTGATGGAGGCCAACGCGGTCGGCGGCCGTCACGGCCTGGGCATGTCGGACCAGATCGAGAACCGCATCATCGAGGCGAAGAGCCGCGGCATCTACGAGGCGCCCGGCCTGGCCCTCCTGCACGCGGCGTACGAGCGCCTCGTCAACGCGATCCACAACGAGGACACCCTCGCCCACTACCACAACGAGGGCCGGCGCCTCGGGCGGCTGATGTACGAGGGCCGCTGGCTGGACCCGCAGGCCCTGATGGTCCGCGAGTCGCTGCAGCGCTGGGTCGGCTCGGCCGTCACGGGCGAGGTGACGCTGCGGCTGCGGCGCGGTGAGGACTACTCGATCCTCAACACCACCGGCCCCGCCTTCAGCTACCACCCGGACAAGCTGTCGATGGAGCGGACCGAGGACTCGGCGTTCGGCCCCGTGGACCGCATCGGCCAGCTCACCATGCGCAACCTCGACATCGCGGACTCGCGCGCCAGGCTCGAACAGTTCGCCGGCCTCGGCCTCGTCGGCACCGCCCAGCCCTCGCTGATCGGCGCCGCGCAGGCGGCGGCGACCGGCCTGATCGGCGCCATGTCCGAGGGCGGCGCGCAGGCCATCGCCTCCCGCGGCGAGGTCTCCGGCGACGACGAGCTCCTGGACCGCGCCGCGATGGAGTCCGGCACCGACTGACGGGTGCCCGGGCCGGCCGCCCGACCCGGGACCTTATCCTCGGACTCACGGCGGACACGCCGGCGGATACGCAGGAGAGCGAAGGTGGCGGCAATGGCGAAGGTCCCGGCAGCGGCAGTGGCGGCGGGCGGACTCGTCGGCGGGTACGGAATCGCCCGCTGGACCAGGAAGCGCCCGCTGGGCGGCGTCGCACTGGCCGCCGCCGGGTCGGTGGCGGCGTACGAGTGGAACCGGCAGGCCGGGGCACGCGCGGCCACCGGGCTGACCGTCGCCTACGTCGCCGCCTTCGCCGGCTCGCACCCCCTGGCCAAGAAGCTCGGCGCCTGGCCCGCGGTGTTCACCGTGGCGGGCGGCGTCGCCGCCGCGTCCTGGGCGGTCACCCGTCGGGGCACCCGCTAGACCCACCGGGGAGCGGCCGCGCGCGGCCGCTCCCCGAAAAAGTCCGGCCCCGGGGATTGAACACGGGCGCCGTGGGGTGCGTACTGAAGAGCAACTCCCCGCGTGACCCGGGGGCGTGCCCGTACGACAGGACGGGCACGTCTCCGGTCAGCCCCCCAGCGCGTGTGACACCGAATAGATCGCCAGGCCGGCCAGCGCACCCACCACCGTGCCGTTGATCCGGATGAACTGCAGGTCGCGGCCGATGTGCGCCTCGATCTTCTTCGACGTCTGGTCCGCGTCCCAGCCGGCCACCGTGTCGCTGATCAGCGAGGTGATCTCCGTGCGGTAGGTCGTGACGACGTACGCCGCCGCGTCCTCCAGCCAGCCCTCCAGCTTCGCCTGAAGCCGCTCGTCCGTGGAGAGCCTGGCGCCCAGGGAGATCAGCGAGGCCCGGGCCCGCATCCTCAGCTCGCTCCGCTCGTCCTCGGCCGCCGAGATGATCATCGTACGGACGGAGGACCAGGCGGAGGCGATGACGTCCTGGACCTCACCACGCCCCAGGATCTCCGACTTCAGCCGCTCCACCCGGGCGCGGGTGTCGCTGTCGGTCTGGAGGTCGGCGGCGAAGTCCGTCAGGAACGTGTCGATCGAACCGCGTGCCGGATGGCCCGGCATGTCACGCATCTCCGTGACGAAGCGCAGCAGCTCCTTGTAGACCCGCTCCCCCACCCGCTTGTCGACGAACCGGGGCGTCCAGCCGGGCGCGCCGCCCTGGACCGCGTCCATCACGGAGTCACCGTGCATGACCAGCCAGTCGTGCGCCCGTACGCAGACGAGGTCGACGACCCTGCGGTGGCCGCCGTCCTGGACGATCTTCTCCAGCATCTTGCCCATGCCCGGACCGACTTCCACCGCGTCCGCCCGCCGGGTGATCGCCTCCCCGACGACCGCCTGCACGTCGGAGTCCCGCAGCACGGTCAGCGCGCCGCGCAGCGCGGTGGCCAGCTCGGCGGTGACCCGGTCGGCGTGCTCCGGCTCCGCCAGCCACGCTCCGAGCCTCTTGCCGACCCCCAGAGCGTGAATTCGGTCACGAACGACGTCCCCGGAGAGAAAATTCTCGCCCACGAAGGAACCGAGTGATGCCCCCAACTGGTCCTTCTTGGTGGGAATGATGGCGGTGTGGGGGATGGGCAGGCCGAGCGGGCGCCGGAACAGCGCCGTGACGGCGAACCAGTCCGCCAGCGCACCGACCATTCCCGCCTCGGCAGCCGCCGCGACGTAGCCCGGCCAGCCGCCCACACCCGCGTTCTTCGCCCAGGTGGCGAGGACGTACACGATCGCGACGAGCAGGAGCAGACCCGTGGCGGTGGTCTTCATACGGCGCACACCGCGCCGCTTCTCCTCGTCGGCGGCGGTGTACGCGAACCCGCCCAGCCCGGGCCCGCGGCCCTCCGCCCCGGCTGCCGTTCCCTGTCCCGCGTCCTGTTCCATCCGCTCCACCTGTCCGCGTACACGTCACACAGTGCCGTACGCATTGTCCCTACCTCACCTACTCCCGGGCCGCACGTCGAGTTCCCTGAAGACCGGCCGCGCCATGGGGACGGCGCCGCGGCCGGCTGGGCACGCGCCTTCACCCGCCCCCCGTGGCCCGGTCGGTCCGGGGCCTGCCGCATCATGAAAGCGACCCGAACACCGGGCCGGACACCGCAAGGAGAACCACCACAGATGCCCAGGCGCCAGGGGTATGCCCTGCTCATCGCCCTCGTAGCAGGCACCGTCGCGCTCGCCGCCGCCGTCGCTTTCGGTACGTCGCTCATCGCCGGGAAGAGGCAGGACCCGCTGAGCGGGTCCCAGACGCACGCGGCGGCCCGCAACCCCGCCGCACCGGCCAACTCCCTCGGCACCTGGGTCGCCACCTGGACCGCGGCCCCCGTCAGCGCGGAGCCGTATTCCGCGCAGGGCTACCCCGGCCGCACCATCCGCAACATCGTGCACACCAGCGTCGGTGGGGACGCCGCCCGCATCACGCTGTCCAATCTCTTCGGCGCCGCACCGCTCGTCATCGACCAGGCCACCGTCAACACCCGCCCGGTGACCTTCGGCGGCCGCCCCACCGTCACCGTGGCCGCCGGCCTCCAGGTCGTCAGCGACCCGGTCGTGGTGCCCGTCGCCCCCGACGCCGATCTGGAGGTCACCCTCCGCACCCCGTCCGCCGCCGGGCCCGTCACCCAGCACCCCAACGCACACCAGACGTCCTACCTGGCGGACGGCCAGGGCACCTGGAGCACCACCCGGTGGCGCTATCTGACGGCCGTCGACGTCCGCAACGAGGCATCGCCCGGCGCGATCGTCGTGCTCGGCGACTCCCTCACGGCGGGCAGCGGCTCCACGACCGACGCCAACACCCGCTGGCCGGACGTCCTCTCCGACCGGCTGCGGCACGCCTACGGCGTCGCCAACCAGGGGATAGCGGGCAACCGGCTCCTGAGCGACAGCCCGCGGACGGTCGACGGCGTCAAGAACGTGGGCGGCCGGAGCGGTGCCCACCGCTTCGATCGTGACGTCCTGTCCGTCGCCGGAGCGAAGACGGTGATCATCGCGCTCGGCATCAACGACGTGCAGCAGTTCCCCCAGGAACCCGACCCCGAGCGCATCACGGCCGGGCTCCGCGCCCTCACCGAGCGCGCGCACGCCCAGGGGCTGCGGGTCGTCGGAGCGACTCTGACGCCCTTCCAGGGCTACTCCAGCTGGTCGCCCGAGAGGAACAGCGTGCGGCTCGCCGTCAACAAGGAGATCCGCTCCGGCCGGATCTTCGACGCGTTCGTCGACTTCGACCGCGCCGTACGCGATCCCTACGCGCCCAACCGGATCCTGCCCGAGTACGACTCCGGCGACCGGCTGCACTTCAACGACGCCGGCTACCGCGCGCTGGGCCACGCGATCGACCTCGGCGCCGTCGACGGGACGCCGAAGGCCGACACCTTCTGAAGCTCAGCCGAGCTCCTTGCGCCCGTCCCCCGTGTCCGGCTTCCGCTCCCGCAGCCGCTCCTGCTCCTGCCGCCGCCGCTTCTCGGCCCTGCTCCGCTTGCGCTCCACGCCGACCCCGCCCATCAGCGCGAACCCGGTGATCTGCACCCGTGGGGCATCAGGAGCGGGGTCCGGCTCCTCGTCGAGCTTGGAGTGCTCGCCGAAACCGCCCATGATCCCGAGGCCGTTGACCTGGACGTTGAGGTCCGGCGGGACCGTCACCTGCATGCCGCCCATGATCGTGAAGCAGCGGATCACGACATCGCGCTCCGCGAAGTGGGCCTCGCGCAGATCGATCTCGCCACCGCCCCACATCGCGAACGCGGTGAACCTCGGGCCCACCGTCCAGCGGCCCTTGCGGCTGAAGCCGCCCCAGAAGGCGAAGGCCCCCGACGAGGTGGCGGTGCCGCCGATCCGCGCGGGCCAGTTCGCGGACGACCCCTTGCGCTCGGCCACCGCCCCCGTCACCGGCCGGGTGACATCGCCCGGCACCGGCAGGTCGCGTACGAGCGGCACCAACTCCCCGTGCGTACGCGCCTTGAACGTCGCGTCGAGCCGCTGCTCGAACTCGTCCATCTCCAGCCGGCCCTCGGCCACGGCCTCCCGCAGGGTCTCGGCGACCCGCTCACGTTCCGCGTCGGAGGCACGCATGTCCGGGCTGTCACTTGTCATACCGGCACCCTATAGAGCAATCGCCGGACCGGCCTAGAGACCAGAATCCGACACGTACATCTTCGCGATCACGGACTCGATGTCCGGCTCCCGCACCGAGAGGTCGACCAGCGGATAGTCCGCCGCGATACGCGCCACCAGCGGAGCGGCCGACGCCGCGGCCGGGAACGCCAGCCACTGCCGCGGCCCCTCGACCTTCACCACCCGCGCCGAAGGCCCCACCCCCAGCTCGATCGGCGGCAGCTCCCTCTCCAGGTCCACGACGAGCGTGCGCTCGCTCTCCCCCACCTCGTGCAGCCCGGCGAGCGCACCGTCGTACACCAGACGGCCGTGGTCGATCACCATCACCCGCTTGCACAGCTGCTCGATGTCGGTCAGATCGTGCGTGGTCAGCAGCACCGTCGTGGACCGCTCGGCATTCAAGTCCCGCAGGAATCCCCGCACCTTGGCCTTGGAGATCACGTCCAGTCCGATGGTGGGCTCGTCCAGATACAGCACCTCGGGATCGTGCAGCAGCGCCGCCGCGATATCGCCCCGCATCCGCTGCCCCAGCGACAGCTGACGCACCGGGACCTCCAACAGCGCGCCCAGGTCCAGGAGTTCGACACAACGGTCCAGATTTTCCCGGTAGCGGCTGTCCGGGATCCGGTACATCCGGTGCATCAGCCGGTACGAGTCACGCAACGGCAGGTCCCACCACAGCGTCGTACGCTGCCCGAACACCACCCCCATCCGGTGCGCCAGCTTCGTGCGCTCCCGGCTCGGGTCGATCCCCGCGACCCGCAGCCGGCCCCCGCTCGGCGTGAGAATGCCCGTCAGCATCTTGATCGTCGTCGACTTGCCCGCACCGTTCGGCCCGATGTAGCCGACCATCTCGCCGCGCGGCACCCGGAAGCTGATCCCGTCCACCGCCCGCACCTCACGCCGTTCACGGCGCATGAAGCCCGTTTTGCGGCGCACGTCGAAGACCTTCTCGACGCCGTCCAGCTCGATGAAGTCCATGTCGTCCACGCCCACTCCTCAGCTTCCCGTACTGCGGTACGACCGCAGCCCCACACGCCACACCAGCCCCGCGAGCACCCAGCACCCCGCCGCGACCACCGGAGGCAGGAACGCCACCCACTGCGGCAGGTCCAGCGGATAGTCCCGCCCCAGCACGTACAGGGCCGGCAGCCAGCTCACGAACGCCAGCGGCACCACGAACGTCACCCCGCGCACCAGGTCCTTCGCGAACACCGTCGGCGGGTACTGCAGCATCGTCGTCCCCCCGTACGTGAACGCGCTCTGCACCTCGGAGGCGTCCTGGGCGTAGAACTGGAAGGCCGCCCCCGCCACGAACACCGCCCCGAAGATCGCGGCCCCGCTCAGCACCATCAGCGGCAGCATCACCACCTTCAGCGGCGACCAGTCGATGTCCAGCGTCAACAGCGCGTAACCCAGCACCAGCAGGCCCTGCGTGATCCGCCCCAGCCTGCGCAGCGCGAACCGGTCCGCCGCCACCTGCGCCAGCACCGGGACGGGCCGCACGAGCAGCGTGTCCAGCGTCCCGTCCCGCACCCGGCGCCCCAGCCGGTCCATCGACCCCAGCACCAGATCGGCCAGCCCGAACGCGGTCGCCGACGTCCCGTACAGCAACGCGACCTCCGGCAGGGTGAAGCCGCCCAGCATGTCGACGTGCGCGAACATCAGCATGATCGTGATGAAGTCGAACGCCGTCGACACGAAGTTCCCGACGGTCGTCATGACGAACGACGCGCGGTACGCCATCGTCGAGCGCAGCCACATCGTCACGATCAGCCCGTACGCCCGCACCCCCTCGACCAGCCGGGACCGCTCGGCGAACGCGGTGTCCGACTCCACGGGCGCGACACGCCCGACCTGGACCTCAGCCACCCTGGACCACCACCCTTCTGGTCGCCACCGACTGCAGGAGCCTCCCCACCAGCAGCAGCACCACCGCCCAGCCGGCCTGGAAGGCGTACGCCCGCAGGACGTCCCAGCCCGCGTACGTGCCGAGGAACACATCGGCCGGGACCTGGAGCAGCGACGACCACGGCAGGACGCGGGCCACATCCCCGAGCCAGCCGGGGAACAGCGTCAGCGGCAGCATCATCCCCGAGAAGAACAGCCCGGCCAGCCAGGCGATCTGCATCGCCCCCGCCCCGTCCATCAGCCAGAACGCCGACAGCGCGACCAGGAAGCGCACCCCGAAGCTCACCACTACGCCCAGCCCCACCGACACGAGGAAGGCCAGCCAGGTCCAGGGAGAGCGCGGCATCGCGAGATCGAAGGCCAGCGCCCCCAGCACCATCGGCACGATCCCGCGCCCCAGCAGATGGAACGCCGCCCTGCCCAGGTCCCCCGCCAGCCACCACAGCTGCAGATCGGCGGGCCGGTACAGATCGACCGCGACGTCACCCGTCCGGATCCGCTCCATGAGCTCGTCCTCGAAGCCGCCGCCCATCATCGCGCAGGTCATCAGCAGGGCCTGACCCAGCCACACATAGGTCAGCGCCTGCGACATGTCGTAGCCGCCGAGCTGCGGCCTCTCGTCCCACAGGGCGATGTAGGTGTACGCCATGATGAAGCCGAAGACGGTGTTGGTGAACACCCCCGCGAGCGTCGCCACCCGATAGGTGGCATACCGCCGGAACCCACCGGCCGCCACCACGGCATAGAGCCGCACCTCGCCCCCCTCGATCCGCCAAAGCGCACGACGTTAGTCCACGGCGCTCGGCCGCCGCGACCCCATTTTCCGTGGAGGGATCCGAGGGTAATCCGTCCGAAAAGTGCACTATAGGAAAATCATCCGTAGTCGAGGAGCCTCCACAGTCATGAGCCAAGAGCCACCGCAGCACGGCGGAGACCCTGGTCAGCAGGGCCCCGAGGGCTGGGCCCCCCGAGACCCCTCGGCCGCGGCCCCCACCTCCGACTCCCACCACCCGAACGGCGCACAGGAACCCGAGGGGCGCAAAAGACGCCCCAAGCGGCCCAAGCGCACCGGCTGGCGCCGCGCCGTCCCCACCTGGCGCATGACCCTCGGCGGCGTACTCCTCCTCGCGCTGCTCCTCGTCGGCGGATTCATCGCCGGCTACCAGCTCATCGACATCCCCGCCGCCAACGCCGCAGCGACCGCGCAGGCCAACGTCTACGTGTACGCGGACGGGAAGACCGTCATCGCCCGCGACGGCGAGATCAACCGCGAGAAGATCCCGCTCGACCGCATCCCCCCCACCATCCAGCACGCCGTACTCGCCGCCGAGGACCGGGACTTCTACTCCGAGGACGCCATCGACATCAAGGCCACCCTGCGCGCCGGCTGGAACACCGTCACCGGCAAGGGCAGGCAGGGCGGTTCCACCATCACCCAGCAGTACGTCAAGAACTACTACCTCGGCCAGGAACAGACCCTCATCCGCAAGGCCAAGGAATTCTTCATCTCCATCAAGCTCGACCGCGAACAGAGCAAGGACGAGATCCTCGAGGGCTACCTCAACACCAGCTACTTCGGGCGCAACGCCTACGGCATCCAGGCCGCCTCCCACGCCTACTACGGCAAGGACGTCGAGGACCTCGACGCCGGCGAAGGCGCCTACCTCGCCTCCCTGCTCAACGCCCCCAGCTCGTACGACGTCGTCGCCCACCCCGAGAACAAGAAGGCCGTGCTCGCCCGCTGGGACTACGTGCTCGACGGCATGGTCAAGCACCACTGGCTCAGCGCCGCCGACCGCGACGCGATGACCTTCCCCGTCCCCGACAAGGCCAAGCCCGCCACCGCACTCTCCGGCCAGCGCGGCTACATCGTCCAGGCGGTCGAGGACTACCTCACCGCCAACGGGATCATCGACGCGGACACCCTCGCCACCGGCGGCTACCGCATCACCACCACACTCCAGAAGAAGAAGCAGGACGCCCTCGTCGCAGCCGTCGAGGACAACGTCCTGTCCAAGACCAGCGACGACCGCGAGGCCGACCGCAACGTCCGCGCCGGCGGCGCCTCCGTCGACCCCGCCACCGGCCACGTCGTCGCCCTCTACGGCGGCGTCGACTACACGAAGCAGTACGTCAACAACGCGACCCGCCGCGACTACCAGGTCGGGTCCACCTTCAAGCCGTTCGTCCTCGCCGCAGCCCTCGCCAACGGGTCCACCACCCAGAAGGACCGCGCCATCACCCCCAACACCCGCTACGACGGCACCAACAAACGCACCGTCCAGAGCGCCGCCGGCTCCACCGGCTACTCCCCCGCCAACGAGGACGACGTCGACTACGGCTCCATCACCGTCCGCGAGGCCACCGACAAATCCGTCAACGCCGTCTACGCCCAGATGGCCCAGGACGTCGGCCCCCAAGAGGTCAAGGACACCGCGGTGGCCCTCGGCATCCCCAAGGACACCCCCGACCTCACGGCCTCCCCCTCCATCGCGCTCGGCCCCGCCACCGCCAGCGCCGTCGACATGGCCTCGGCCTACGCCACCCTCGCCGACCACGGCAGACAGCGCCCCCACACGCTCGTCGCCAAGATCAGCAAGGACGGCACCGAGCTGGACCTCCCCGCCAGGAACACCCGGCAGGCCATCAGCCGGGAAGCCGCCGACACCACCACCTCCGTCCTGCGGAGCGTCGTCGACGGCGGCACCGGCACCGCCGCCCTGGGCGCGGGCCGCCCCGCGGCGGGCAAGACGGGCACCGCCGAGGAGGACAGGGCCGCCTGGTTCGCCGGCTACACCCCCGACCTCGCCACCGTCATCGCCGTCATGGGCCAGGACCCCAGGACCGGCGTGCAGAAGCCCCTCTACGGCGCACTCGGCCTCGCCCGCATGAACGGCGGCGGCGCCCCCGCCCAGACCTGGGCCGACTACACCCGGGCCGCACTCGAAGGCAGCGAGGTGCAGGGCTTCGAACTCGAAGCGGACGAAGGCCCCGAGGAGCCCGACCCCGACGAGAGCGGGGAGGGCGAGGACACGGAGGACACCGAGGACACCGAGGAAGCCGGGGGCACCGGCGAGCCCCGCACCGGAGACTCCCGCGAGAGGCGGGACAGCGCCCGCGACCGCACACCGGACACCCCCTCGGGTGCCTCAGGGGCCCCACGGACGCCCCGCACCGCAAAGCCCGCCGTCGCACCCTCGCCCGCCCCCGCCACCGCCGACAGGGAATCCGCCGACAGCCGTCCCGCCGACCGCCAGGCGGGGAACGACAGGGACGGCAGGCACGACAACGGCCGGGACACGAAGGACGGCAGGGACGACCAAGACCTCCTTGGCCCCTCCCGCCCCTGAACAAGTGGGCGAAGCAGACCGACGGATCGCATACGGCCCGCCCTGGTTGGCCAAGACTTTGCCCATGGCTTGATCCACACCCACGCCCGCCCCCTCCGGAGCCCCACGACCCGGCGGGGGCGGGCCTTCGACGGGCATGTCTTCGCAAAGAGCCGCACTGTGTGCGTCCGAAAATCGCGGGGTGAGCACGCCCCGCATGTCACCACCTGGTTGACCCGGGCCGCGGGCATGTCACAGGCTCATTACATAGGTGCTCACTACAACTGGTTTCGCCGGCCACCTGCCCGCCCTCCCCCGGCACCCCCGCCGGGGAACGGCGGCCCGGAGGCCGGGCGGCGACCGGAAGCAGGAGGAATACCGGATGTGCGGCATCACCGGCTGGATTTCCTTCGACCGTGACCTTCGAGCCTCGGCCGAAACACTCGACACCATGACGGAGACGATGTCCTGCCGCGGCCCGGACGACCGCGGAACGTGGATCAGCGGACCCGCCGGGCTCGGCCACCGACGGCTGGCCATCATCGACCTGCCGGGCGGACGCCAGCCCATGACCGTCGACACCCCCCAAGGTGCCGTGGCCATCGTCTACTCCGGCGAGACGTACAACTACACCGAAATCCGCCAGGAACTCGTCCGGCGCGGCCACCGGTTCACCACCGAATCCGACACCGAGGTCGTGCTGCGCGGCTACGTGGAATGGGGCGAGGCGATCGCCGAACGCCTCAACGGCATGTACGCCTTCGCCCTGTGGGACCAACGGCACGACAAGCTCGTGATGATCCGCGACCGCATGGGCATCAAACCGTTCTACTACTACGAGACACCCGACGGCGTCCTCTTCGGGTCCGAGCCCAAAGCCATCCTCGCCAACCCGCTCACCAAGCCCCGCGTCACCCTCGACGGCCTGCGCGAACTGTTCACCTTCGTGAAGACTCCCGGCCATGCGGTGTGGGACGGCATGCACGAGGTCGAGCCCGGCACCGTCATCACCGTGGACCGCGGCGGCCTGCGCCGACACGTGTACTGGCAGCTGGAGACCCGGCCGCACACGGACGACCGCGAAACCACCATCGCCACCGTCCGCTCACTCCTCGACGACATAGTGCGCCGCCAGCTCGTCTCCGACGTGCCCCGCTGCACCCTGCTCTCCGGCGGGCTCGACTCCTCCGCCATGACCGCGCTGGCCGCCCGTCAGCTCGGCGAGACCGGAGAGACCGTACGCAGCTTCGCCGTCGACTTCACCGGCCAGACCGAGAACTTCGTCGCCGACGAACTCCGCGGCACCCCCGACACGCCCTTCGTCCACGACGTCGCGCGCATGGCGGGCACCGACCACCGCGACATCGTGCTCGACTCGGACTCACTCGCCGACCCCGAGGTGCGCGCCCGGGTGATCCGCGCCCGGGACATACCCATGGGCTTCGGCGACATGGACGCCTCGCTCTACCTGCTCTTCAAGTCGATCCGCGAGCACTCCACGGTCGCCCTGTCCGGTGAGTCCGCCGACGAGGTCTTCGGCGGCTACCTCCAGTTCTTCGACGATGAGGCCCGCAAGTCCGAGACCTTCCCCTGGCTGGCACAGTTCAGCCGACACTTCGGCGAGGACACCGACGTACTCCGCCCGGACCTCACCACACGCCTCGACCTCACCTCCTACGTCGCGGACAGCTACCGCGACGCGGTCTCGGGCATCCGGCGGCTCGACGGCGAGAGCGACTTCGAGTACACGATGCGCAAGATCAGCCACCAGCACCTGACCCGCTTCGTCCGGGTGCTGCTCGACCGGAAGGACCGGGCGAGCATGGCCGTCGGCCTAGAGGTACGCGTGCCCTTCTGCGACCACCGCCTCGTCGACTACGTCTACAACACCCCCTGGGCGCTGAAGTCCTTCGACGGCCGGGAGAAGAGCCTGCTGCGCGAGGCCACCGCCGACGTCCTGCCGCGCTCGGTGTACGACAGGGTCAAGAGCCCGTACCCCTCCACCCAGGACCCCAAGTACGCCATGGCCCTCCAGGACCACGCCAAGGACCTGCTGTCCCGGCCCTCCCACCGGGTCTTCGAGATCGTCGACCCGGCACGCGTGGAACGGGCCGCCAACCGGGACACTCCACAGATCTCCCAGGCGTCGCGGCGCGGTCTCGAACGCACCCTCGATCTCGCCCTCTGGCTCGACATGTACTCCCCGGAGCTGGCCCTGTCCTGAGCTGCCGGAGACCCGGGTCGCGCGGCCGATCTCACGACGACCGGCCGCGCGACATCCCTCAGTGCCCGGACGTCGCCTTCAGGCCCACCACTGCCACCAGCAGCAGACAGACGAAGAAGATACGGGCGGCCGTGACCGGCTCATGCAGCACCACCATGCCCAGCACCGCCGCACCGGCAGCGCCGATCCCCACCCACACGCCGTACGCCGTACCGATCGGCAGCGTCTTCGCCGCCTGCGACAGCAGCATCATGCTGGCCACGATCCCCAGGCCGGTGAACACACTCGGCCACAGCCGGGTGAACCCCTCGGTGTACTTCATCCCGATCGACCAGCCCACTTCCAGCAGACCGGCAACGACCAGCAGAACCCACGCCACGACAGCACCTCCACGACGAAACACGCGAACAACACGGGTGCGTCGTCTTTGCGGAAACCCGGTACGGCGCGTCTCGTCGGGGTCACACCAGCCTAGCAACACACAGCAGAAAGGCCTGGTGACAACGGTCACCAGGCCCACTCACCCCGCACCTGCCTACAGATAGAGCCCGGTCGAATCCACCGAACCCTCGAACCGGTCTGCGGCCACCGCGTGCAGATCCCGCTCCCGCATCAGCACGTAGGCCACACCCCGCACCTCCACCTCCGCACGGTCCTCGGGGTCGTACAGCACCCGGTCACCCGGCTCCACGGTCCGCACGTTCTGGCCGACAGCAACCACCTCGGCCCACGCCAGACGCCGGCCGACCGCCGCCGTCGCCGGAATCAAGATGCCGCCGCCGGACCGCCGCTCGCCCTCGGGCGAATCCGACCGCACCAGCACACGGTCGTGCAGCATGCGGATCGGCAGCTTGTCGTCGGTGTTGCTCATGCCGTTGTCGCTCACGACCCGAAACCTACCTGCCCCGGCCCCCTCCGCACGCCCCAGGGCCGCACGGAGACCGCTTTCAGCGCCTCCTTCGGCGCGCGCCCCGCGAGGACCGGGAGGACCGGGAGGACAGCGTCAGCAACGCGACCGCCCCGGCCACCACCAGCGCCGCCGGGATCACCCGCTCCAGCCGCGGCGAGCCGTCCTCCGCGACGAACTGCGCCCTCACGTCCGAAACCGAACGGTTCACGGCGACGAACGCACGCCCGGCCGTCCGGTCCACCGTCGACGCGACCTTGGCCTTCGCGTCACCCATCATCGTCTTCGGGTGCACCCGCACCCCGATCTCGTCCAGCACCACCGCAAGCTGCTCACGCCTGCTGATGATGTCCGCCTCGATCTGCGCAGGGGTCCTGGTATCCGACACTGCGCCGCCTCCGTGGTCGTCGTCGGGTAAACCTTCATCGACAGTCTGTCAGCTCGGCCGCCCCTACACCCGGCGGCACCCCCTATTACGCTCGGTGCCACACAGCCCACGTGCCACTCGAGGAGAAACATGAGCGAGCGACTCCAGACCGGCGACACCGCCCCCGCCTTCACCCTTCCGGACGCCGACGGAAACGAGATCTCGCTCGCGGACCACAAGGGCCGCAAGGTCATCGTCTACTTCTACCCCGCCGCCCTCACCCCCGGCTGCACCAAGCAGGCCTGCGACTTCACGGACAACCTGGACCTCCTCACCGGAGCCGGCTACGACGTCATCGGCGTGTCGCCGGACAAGCCGGAGAAGCTCGCGAAGTTCCGCGAGAAGGAGAACCTCAAGGTCACACTGGTCGGCGACCCCTCCAAGGAGACCCTGGAGGCCTACGGCGCGTTCGGCGAGAAGAAGCTCTACGGCAAAGTGGTGACAGGTGTGATCCGCTCCACGATTGTGGTCGACGAAGAGGGCAAGGTGGAGAAGGCCCTCTACAACGTCAAGGCGACCGGCCACGTCGCCAAGATCATCAAGGACCTCGGAATCTGACCCCGTTCGTGGGGATCTCGGCCGGAAAAGGTGTGACCGAGGTCGCAATCATCCGTTGATTCGGTTTGCAACCGCCATGACTGCGCAGAAGCCTTTCCTGGAACACCGTTCGACGAAAGGAACCGGCCATGGCGGCCTCCGACCCCCACCAGGCGGCCGACCCTGATGCGGTCAAACGCCACCCGGCGCTCTTCCGGGCCATCCGGAAGCGCCAGAACCCGCGGCTCCGTCGGACCGACATCACCGTCACCGACGACCAGGCGGTCAAGCGCGCGGTGAAGGCGGCGTCGCTCGGTAACGCCATGGAGTGGTTCGACTTCGGTATCTACTCCTACCTGGCCGTCACCATCGGGCATGTCTTCTTCCCCTCGGGGAACGACACGACCCAGCTCCTTTCGTCCTTCGCGACCTTCGCCGTGGCCTTCCTCGTCCGGCCCCTCGGCGGCATGTTCTTCGGCCCCATGGGTGACAAGATCGGCCGTAAGAAGGTACTGGCCCTCACCATGATCCTCATGGCGATCGGCACCTTCGCGATCGGCCTCATCCCCTCCCACGACACCATCGGCGTCTGGGCGGCGGTCCTGCTCATCTTCTTCCGGATGCTCCAGGGCTTCTCCACCGGCGGCGAGTACGGCGGCGCCTCGACCTTCATCGCCGAGTACGCCCCCGACAAGCGCCGCGGTTTCTTCGGCAGCTTCCTCGAATTCGGCACCCTGGCCGGCTACGTAGGCGCCGCCGGGCTCGTCACCCTCCTGTACGCCCTCCTGGACACCGGCCAGATGGAGTCCTGGGGCTGGCGCATCCCGTTCCTCGTCGCCGGTCCCCTCGGCCTCGTAGGCCTCTACCTGCGACTCCGCCTGGACGAGACGCCCGCCTTCCAGAAGCTGGAGGGCGGCACGGCCCACGCCACGGAGGCCGCCGACCACGTCGAGTCCACCGCCAAGGGCGACCTCGCCAAGATCTTCCGCCAGTACTGGCCGACGCTGATCCTCTGCATCGCCCTGGTCGGCGCGTACAACATCACCGACTACATGCTGCTGTCGTACATGCCGACGTACCTCTCGGACGAGCTCGGCTACAGCGAGACCCATGGCCTGCTCATCCTGCTCGCCGTCATGGTCTTCCTGATGCTGATCATCAGCCAGTTCGGCAAGCTCTCGGACCGCTTCGGCCGCAAGCCGCTGCTGATGGCCGGGATGCTCGGCTTCCTGTTCCTGTCGCTGCCGGCGTTCCTGCTGATCCGCCAGGGCAGCATCCCGGCGATCACCATCGGCATGGTGATGCTGGGCCTCTCCCTGGTCTGCATGCTGGGCACGATGTCCGCCGCGCTCCCGGCGCTGTTCCCGACCAACGTGCGCTACGGCTCCCTGTCGGTCGGCTACAACCTCTCGGCCTCGATCTTCGGCGGCACGACCCCGCTGGTGATCACCGCCCTGATCAGCTGGAGCGGCTCGAACCTGATGCCGGCCTACTACGCGATGGCGGCGGCCCTGATCGGCGTGATCGCGGTGGCCTGCATGAAGGAGACCGCCAACCAGCCCCTGGCCGGCTCCCCGCCCTCGGTGGAGACGGAGGAGGAAGCGGCCGAACTGGTCCACTCCCAGAGCCCGGACCCGAAGTTCTGACACACCTCGCACGAAGGGCCCGTACCGCCACAAAGCGGTACGGGCCCTTCGTGACCGGGCTGAGAACCGTCGGCTCCTGTGCCCGAACTGCCGCGCCATCACGAGTACGTGGTGTCGAGGGGGCAGGCGCCGAACAGTGCGCCCCGAGACTCGCTTACCACCTCGACAGCCCGCCCGGTACGATGACAGGCGGCTAGCGGCGGTGGTGCAATGGCGACACAGCAGACTTAGGATCTGTGGCCCGTGAAACGGCTTGAGGGTTCGAATCCCTTCCGCCGCACCGTGAACGACCTGCGCATCGAAGGTTCGATGCGCAGGTCGTTCTGTGTTGCTTGCGTCAGCCCACCAGCTCCCGCACCACCGGCACCAGCGCCCGGAACGCCTTGCCGCGGTGGCTGATCGCGTTCTTCTCGTCCGGGGTGAGCTCCGCGCAGGTCCGGGTCTCGCCGTCCGGCTGGAGGATCGGGTCGTAGCCGAAGCCGTACGCACCGGCCGGGGCGTGGCGCAGGGTGCCTTCGAGGCGGCCCTCGACCACGCGTTCCGTGCCGTCGGGCAGGGCCAGGGCCGCGGCGCAGGCGAAGTAGGCCCCGCGGTGCGGGTCGGAGATGTCTCCGAGCTGGGCGAGGAGCAGGTCCAGGTTGGCCTTGTCGTCGCCGTGGGTGCCGGACCAGCGGGCCGAGAAGATACCGGGAGCTCCGCCGAGTACGTCGACGCAGAGGCCGCTGTCGTCGGCGATGGCGGGGTGGCCGGTGGCCCGGGCCAGGGCGTGGGCCTTGAGGAGGGCGTTCTCGGCGAACGTGACGCCGGTTTCCTTGACGTCGGGGATCTCGGGGTACGCGTCCGCGCCGACGAGTTCGTGGGTGAGGCCCGCGTCGGCGAGGATCGCGTGGAGTTCGGTGATTTTCCCGGCGTTGCGGGTGGCGAGGATCAGGCGCGTCATGCGTCGATTATCGCCGCTCGGTCACGGGGTGCAGACCTTCCCGATCTCGGTGGCCGCGTCGGTGACCGGGGTGATGTCAGGGGTCGCGTCGCCCTTCTCGATGGAGTCGCGGACGTTGGTGACGCCGGTCTGGAGGTCGTCGACGGCCTTGCTCAGGTCGGCGTTGCCCGTGGTGTCGCCGAGGTCCTTGAGCTCCTTGTCGATCTGGTCCAGGGCTTCGGAGGCCTGCGTCGGGTCGTTCGAGGCGTTGGATATGGCCTGCTGGAGGTTGTCGACGCTGGTGGCGATGGCGTCGGCGGTGCGGACGCAGTCCAGGGCCTTGTCGACGGCGCCGCAGCCGACGGCGGCGGTGAGGGTCAGCAGGGTGGTCGTGACGACGAGTGCGGTGCGGTGGCGGCGCGAGGCCATGGTGCGGTCCCTCCCCGGGGGCGGATACGTGGACGGACGCACGGTTCGACCCGTGCGCCCGTATCCGATACGACGCCGTGCGCTGCGTATTTGGTTGCTTCTTTACTCGCCGAGGGTGCGGGCGAGCGCCTCTTCCTGGAGCTTGGCCAGGTCGGTGCAGCCGGCGGTGGCGAGGTCGAGGAGGGCGTTGAGCTCGTCGCGGTCGAAGGGCTCGGCCTCGGCGGTGCCCTGGACCTCGACGAAGCGGCCGTCGCCGGTGCAGACGACGTTCATGTCCGTCTCGGCTCGGACGTCCTCCTCGTAGCAGAGGTCGAGGAGGGGGGTGCCGTCGACGATGCCGACGCTGATCGCGGCGACGGTGCCGGTGAGGGGCTTGCGGCCGTGCTTGATGATCTTCTTGCCCTGGGCCCAGGCGATGGCGTCGGCGAGGGCGACGTAGGCGCCGGTGATGGCCGCGGTGCGCGTCCCGCCGTCGGCCTGGAGGACGTCGCAGTCGAGGACGATGGTGTTCTCGCCGAGGGCCTTGTAGTCGATCACGGCGCGCAGCGAGCGGCCGATGAGACGGCTGATCTCGTGGGTGCGGCCGCCGATCTTGCCGCGTACGGATTCGCGGTCGCCGCGGGTGTTGGTGGAGCGGGGCAGCATGGAGTACTCGGCGGTGACCCAGCCTTCGCCGCTGCCCTTGCGCCAGCGCGGGACGCCTTCGGTGACGGAGGCGGTGCAGAAGACCTTGGTGTCACCGAAGGAGATGAGTACGGAGCCTTCGGCGTGCTTGCTCCATCCGCGTTCGATGGTGACGGGGCGGAGCTGTTCGGGGGTGCGGCCGTCGATACGAGACATGGCGCCGAGCCTATCGGCTGGCGTGGCCGGGTCCGTTCGGGTGCACCGCAGGCCCCGCTCCGGGCCGGTGGGGGCGGGTGGAGCGGGGCCTGCGTGCGGACCTTGGTGGGCCGGCCGGGTCAGCCGGTCACATCATGTCTTCGATGTCGGCGGCGATGGGGTCGGCGTCGGTGCCGATGACGACCTGGATCGCGGTGCCCATCTTGACGACGCCGTGCGCTCCGGCGGCCTTGAGCGCGGCTTCGTCGACCTTGCTGGGGTCGTGGACCTCGGTACGGAGGCGGGTGATGCAGCCTTCGATCTCGTCGATGTTCTCGATACCGCCGAGCCCGGCGACGATCTTCTCAGCCTTGCTGGCCATGTCCTTCTCCCTGGTCTGTTCGTGCGTGGGGCGGCCCACCGTGGGTCCGTTTCGTCACGGTAACGCACGGTTGGCCCAACTTCACGGGCGGGTAACCGCGCAGTCCCCAATGATGACGATCACCGGCGCCCTGCCTTTCGGCAGGGCTCCGCACCGTATCGCGACTGGTCTACACCAGTTTGCAACGCCCGCCAAACCAGGTGTGTTCCGGGAGGATGCCGATGAGTGCGAACGCGGCGGCAGCATCGCAGCGGAAGTGGTGGAACGGGCCGGTCCAGGGCTTGCAGAAGGTCGGCCGCAGCCTGCAGCTGCCGGTGGCCGTACTGCCGGCCGCGGGCCTTCTCGTCAGTCTCGGCAACCTCTTCGACTCCTCGCTGCACGGCGCCTTCTGGGACAAGTTCGCGAAGGTCCTCCTCAACGGCGGCACGGCGATCCTCGACGGCGAGGTCGGCCTGCCGCTGCTCTTCTGCATCGGTGTCGCGATCGGCTTCGCGAAGAAGGCCGACGGCTCGACGGCGCTCGCGGCCGTCGTCGGCTTCCTCGTCTACCGGGGCGTGCTGGCCGCCTTCCCGGTGGACGACTCGGTGACGGAGGCGACGCCGGACGGAGTGCCGCAGAACCCCGGGGTGCTGGGGGGCATCCTCATCGGGCTGCTCACCGCCGTGGTCTGGCAGCGCTACCACCGCACCAAGCTGGTCGACTGGCTCGGCTTCTTCAACGGGCGTCGGCTGGTCCCGATCCTGATGGCCTTCCTCTGCGTGATCCTGGGCGTGCTGTTCGGGTTGCTGTGGCAGCCGGTGGGTGACGCCCTGACGTGGTTCGCCAAGCAGCTGATCGACCTGGGTTCATGGGGCGCCGCGATCTTCGGTTTCGCGAACCGGCTGCTGATCCCGATCGGCATGCACCAGTTCCTGAACACGTTCTTCTGGTTCCAGGCCGGCGAGTTCACCGGGGACGACGGAGGCACCGTCCAGGGCGACATCTCGCGCTTCTTCGCCGGGGACCCGTCGGCGGGGCAGTTCACCTCGGGGTTCTTCCCGATCATGATGTTCGGCCTGCCGGCCGCCGCGCTGGCCATCGCCCACTGCGCCCGTCCGGAGCGGCGCAAGGAGGTGTCCGGGCTGATGCTGTCGGTGGCGCTGACGTCGTTCGTGACCGGGGTGACGGAGCCGCTGGAGTTCTCGTTCCTCTTCGTCGCTCCGCTGCTGTACGGGGTGCACGCGATCCTGACCGGGGTCTCGATGGGGGTCACCTGGGCGTTCGGCGTGCACGCGGGGTTCAGCTTCTCGGCCGGGTTGATCGACTACGTCGTCAACTGGCATCTGGACACGAAGCCGTGGCTGATCATCCCGATCGGGCTGTGTTTCGCGGTGATCTACTATGTGATCTTCCGCTTCGCGATCACCAAGTTCAACCTCCAGACCCCAGGGCGCGAGCCCTTGGAGGAGGAGGAGAAGATCGAGGAGGACCTCACGAAGTAGAGGACCCCTCAGCCCTTCCGCGCGGCCCCCGGACCTGACGGTCCGGGGGCCGTCGCCGTGTCACCCAGGGTGGCGGTGGAACTACGCGGCAAATGGGAGGGAATTGCAGGTTCCTTATCTAACCCTCACCGTGCTAAAACTGGTCTACACCACTGAGTGGTCCAGACCACGCGCGCGTTTTCCCGCCGCGTTCCTCAAGTCGCCGCCCCGAACCCTTCACCCGGCGGCGCCTTGTCTACCGGAGGAAGTTCATGAGTACGGACACCGCTGCGGCGGCGGCTCCCGCGAAGAAGCGGAGCTCCGGCGTGTTCCAGGGTCTGCAGAAGGTCGGGCGCAGTCTCCAGCTGCCGATCGCGGTGCTGCCGGCGGCCGGCATCATGGTGCGGCTCGGCCAAGACGACATCTTCGGCAAGGACGGCCTCGGCTGGGACAAGGTCGCCGCCGTCTTCAACAACGCGGGCGGTGCCATCACCGGCAGCCTGCCGATCCTGTTCTGCATAGGCGTGGCCATCGGCTTCGCCAAGAAGGCCGATGGCTCGACGGCGCTCGCCGCGCTCGTCGGTTTCCTGGTCTACAGCAAGGTCCTGCAGGCCTTCCCGGTCACGGAAGCAGTGATCCAGAAGGGTGAGGACACCGCCGCGACGTACAACGACCCCGGCGTCCTCGGCGGGATCATCATGGGGCTGCTCGCCGCGGTCCTGTGGCAGCGGTTCCACCGCACCAAGCTCGTCGACTGGCTCGGCTTCTTCAACGGCCGCCGCCTGGTCCCGATCATCATGGCCTTCGTCGGCATCGTCGTCGGCGTCTTCTTCGGTCTGGTCTGGGAGCCGATCGGTGACGGCATCTCCAACTTCGGCGAGTGGATGACCGGCCTCGGTTCCGGCGGCGCCGCCCTGTTCGGTGGTGTCAACCGCGCGCTGATCCCGATCGGCATGCACCAGTTCGTGAACACGGTGGCCTGGTTCCAGCTCGGCGACTTCACCAACGCCGCCGGCGACGTCATCCACGGTGACATCCCGCGCTTCCTGGCCGGTGACCCCGCCGCGGGCATGTTCCAGTCCGGCTTCTTCCCGATCATGATGTTCGGCCTGCCGGCCGCCGCGATCGCCATCGCCCACACCGCTCGTCCCGAGCGCCGCAAGGCCGTGATGGGCATGATGGTCTCGCTCGCGCTGACCTCGTTCGTCACGGGTGTGACCGAGCCGATCGAGTTCTCGTTCATGTTCATCGCGCCGCTCCTGTACGTCCTGCACGCCGTGCTGACCGCCGCGTCCATGGCCATCACCTGGGGCCTGGGCGTCCACGCGGGCTTCAACTTCTCGGCCGGGTTCATCGACTACGCGCTGAACTGGACCCACGCCACCAAGCCCTGGATGATCATCCCGATCGGTCTGGTCTTCGCGGTGATCTACTACGTGACCTTCCGCTTCACGATCGTCAAGTTCAACCTCACCACCCCGGGCCGTGAGCCCGAGGAAGAGGTCGAGGACCTGACCAAGGCGTAAGCCCTGGGCGCCCTTCGGCGAAGCCCCCATCTCTGTTCGGGAGATGGGGACTTCGCCGTGTCCGCGCCCTAGATCTCGTACACCGCGCCCGGCACCGCCAGCTCGACCGGGCCGTCGTAGACCTCGCGTGCGTCGGCGAGGTTGCGTTCGGCGTCCGTCCACGGCGGGATGTGGGTGAGGACGAGGCGTCCCGCTCCGGCGCGGGCGGCGTATTCGCCTGCTTCGCGGCCGTTGAGGTGGAGGTCCGGGATGTCCTCCTTGCCATGGATGAACGATGCTTCGCAGAGGAACAGATCGGCGCCCTCGGCGAGTTCGGCCAGCGCCTCGCAGGTGCCGGTGTCGCCGGAGTAGGTGAGTGAGCGCCCGTTGTGCTCGACCCTGATGCCGAAGGTGTCGACGGGGTGGCGGAGCTTCTCCGTGCGGACCGAGAAGGGGCCGATGTCGAACGATCCGGACTTCAGCGTGTGGAAGTCGAAGACCTCCCCCATCGCGTGGTCGGACGGGGTGTCGGCGTGGGCCGTGGTGAGCCGCTGCTCGGTGCCGTCGGGGCCGTAGACGGGGATCGCGGCGGGGCGTCCGCCGTCGAAGCGGTAGTAGCGGACGACGAAGTACGCGCACATGTCGATGCAGTGATCGGCATGGAGGTGGCTGAGGAAGATGGCGTCGAGGTCGTAGAGACCGACATGGCGCTGCAGCTCGCCCAGGGCGCCGTTGCCCATGTCGAGGAGCAGCCGGAAGCCGTCGGCCTCTACGAGGTAGCTCGAGCATGCCGAACCCGCGGAGGGGAACGAGCCGGAGCAGCCGACGACGGTGAGCTTCATGGAGCGTGAACCTCCGAGGCGCGGGAACGGGGAGGGTTCGTACGGTCCGTCGAGCGTAAGGCGCGAAACCGGTGGTCGCTCCTCCACGGCCTGCCGTTGTGGGGGAACTCACCTGTGCTGTCACCGGTTCGATGGAAGGCGGCGTGTCGCCGGGCGCCGGTACGGTCGGGATATGAACACGTGGTGGTGGGTGGCGCTGGTCGCCGTTGTCCTGTTGGCGCTCGTGGCGACGGTCTCCGATGCGCGGGGCCGGGGCGGGCGGACGCGGCCTCCGGGGCGAGCTCCGGAGCGGACGAAGGGGCGCCCGCACGGCGTGCCCCGGCCCGGGGAGATCTGGTGGGCGGATGTGCCGTTCGAGGACGGGCCCGGGTCCAAGGACCGGCCGTGTCTGGTGCTGTCGGTGCAGGGGTCGGCCTGGGGGGGGGTGCGCGGCCGCCGGCGAAGCGGGAGTAGCGGGCGACGAAGTACGCGCACATGTCGATGCAGTGATCGGCATGGAGGTGGCTGAGGAAGATGGCGTCGAGGTCGTAGAGACCGACATGGCGCTGCAGCTCGCCCAGGGCGCCGTTGCCCATGTCGAGGAGCAGCCGACGACGGTGAGCTTCATGGAGCGTGAACCTCCGAGGCGCGGGAACGGGGAGGGTTCGTACGGTCCGTCGAGCGTAAGGCGCGAAACCGGTGGTCGCTCCTCCACGGCCTGCCGTTGTGGGGGAACTCACCTGTGCTGTCACCGGTTCGATGGAAGGCGGCGTGTCGCCGGGCGCCGGTACGGTCGGGATATGAACACGTGGTGGTGGGTGGCGCTGGTCGCCGTTGTCCTGTTGGCGCTCGTGGCGACGGTCTCCGATGCGCGGGGCCGGGGCACGCCGTGCGGGCGCCCCTTCGTCCGCTCGGGAGCTCGCCCCGGAGGCCGCGGCGGCCGGGCGGGCGGACGCGGCCTCCGGGGCGAGCTCCGGAGCGGACGAAGGGGCGCCCGCACGGCGTGCCCCGGCCCGGGGAGATCTGGTGGGCGGATGTGCCGTTCGAGGACGGGCCCGGGTCCAAGGACCGGCCGTGTCTGGTGCTGTCGGTGCAAGGCGGCACGGCGGTCGTCGCCAAGATCACCAGCAAGCATCATGAGGAGCGCCCGGGTGTGATCGCCCTGCCGGCGGGTTCGGTGGGGGACGCGCGGGGCCGGCAGAGCTTCCTGGAGACGGACGAGCTGCGGGATGTGGCGGTGTCGGGGTTCCGGCGGAAGGCGGGCGAGCTGGACGGCGAGGTGTGGGGGCGGGTGCGCGGGCTGGGGTGAACGTGCGGGAGGCGCGGGACGGGGTTCACTCCCGTCCCGCGCCTCCCGGGGTGCGCGGCCGCCGCTGCCTGGCGGCTCGATGGTCCCTCAGGCCCAGAGCTGGCCGTGCAGGGTCTCGATGGCGGCTTCCGTCGTGGGGGCGGTGTAGACGCCGGTGGACAGGTACTTCCAGCCGCCGTCCGCGACGACGAAGACGATGTCCGCGGACTCCCCCGCCTTGACGGCCTTGCGGCCGACGCCGATGGCGGCGTGGAGTGCGGCGCCGGTGGAGACGCCCGCGAAGATGCCCTCCTGCTGGAGGAGCTCCCGGGTGCGGGTGACGGCGTCGGCCGAGCCGACGGAGAAGCGGGTGGTGAGCACGGAGGCGTCGTAGAGCTCGGGGACGAAGCCCTCGTCGAGGTTGCGCAGGCCGTAGACGAGGTCGTCGTAGCGCGGTTCGGCGGCGACGACGCTCACGTCCGGCTTGTTCTCCCGGAGGTAGCGGCCCACGCCCATGAGGGTGCCGGTGGTGCCGAGGCCCGCCACGAAGTGCGTGATGGACGGGAGGTCGGTGAGGATCTCCGGGCCGGTGGTGGCGTAGTGGGCGCCGGCGTTGTCCGGGTTGCCGTACTGGTAGAGCATGACCCAGTCGGGGTGCTCGGCGGAGAGCTCCTTGGCCACGCGTACGGCGGTGTTGGAGCCGCCCGCGGCGGGGGACGGGATGATCTCGGCGCCCCACATGGTGAGCAGGTCGCGCCGCTCCTGCGAGGTGTTCTCCGGCATGACGCAGACGATGCGGTAGCCCTTGAGCTTGGCCGCCATGGCGAGCGAGATGCCGGTGTTGCCGCTGGTGGGTTCGAGGATCGTGCAGCCGGGTGTCAGGCGGCCGTCCTTCTCCGCCTGCTCGACCATGTGGAGCGCGGGGCGGTCCTTGATCGAGCCGGTGGGGTTGCGGTCCTCGAGCTTGGCCCAGATCCGGACGTCCTCGGACGGGGACAGCCGCGGGAGGCGGACCAGAGGGGTGTTGCCCACGGCCGCCAGCGGGGAGTCGTACCGCATCAGCGCATGCCGCCGGCGACGGCCGGGAGGATGGTGACGTTGTCGCCGTCGGCGAGCTTCGTGGAGATGCCGTCGAGGAAGCGGACGTCCTCGTCGTTGAGGTAGACGTTCACGAAGCGGCGCAGCTGGTCGCCGTCGACGATGCGCTCACGGATGCCGTTGTGGCGGGTCTCCAGGTCGGCGAGGAGGTCGGCGAGGGTCTCCCCGCTGCCTTCGACGGCCTTGGCGCCGTCGGTGTAGGTGCGGAGGATGGTCGGGATGCGGACCTCGATGGCCATGGCGTGGGCTCCTGTCGAAAGCGTGGAGGTGGCGTGGGGCGCGCGTTCGCGCCCCCGCGCTGGGGTGGTGCGTACGTGGTTGCGCTCGGACCGCGGCTCAGGCCGTGCGGGTCACGGGCAGGCGGCAGCCCGACACATCGCGCTGGAGAGCCTGCACAGGTCGACGTGCAGCCGCGCGACGAGCAGCATGCCCGGGGCCTTTTCGCTCACGTCATGGGGAACCATGCGCTCATCGTATCGATTCCCCACCCCCGGGCCGGAGTGTGATCCCACATGGTGGATGGTGAGCGTTCGCCATGTGGACTCTCGACGGCGGCCGGTGCATCCGGAGCCGCCCCGGCGTGTCACTCCGCTGCGGGGTAGGCCTCGACGACCTCGACCTCTTCCTCGGTGATCTCACCGTTCACGATGCGGTACGAGCGGAACTGGAAGGGGCCCGCGTCGTCGGTGTCCGCGGTGGAGACCAGCACGTAGTGGGCGCCGGGCTCGTTGGCGTAGGTGACGTCGGTGCGGGAGGGGTAGGCCTCGGTCGCGGTGTGGGAGTGGTAGATGATCACCGGCTCCTCGTCGCGGTCGTCCATCTCGCGGTAGAGCTTCAGCAGGTCCGCGGAGTCGAATTCGTAGAACGTGGGCGAGCGCGCGGCGTTGAGCATGGGGATGAAGCGTTCGGCGCGGCCCGCTCCGGCGGGTCCGGCGACCACTCCGCACGCTTCGTCGGGGTGGTCCGCGCGGGCGTGCGCGACGATCTGGTCGTGGAGCGCCTGGGTAAGGGTCAGCATGGCGCCCAGGATAAGCAGACGGGCCCTCCCGTACCGAGGGGTGGTACGGAAGGGCCCGGATGCCGGACAGGGCCGTTGGGGCGGCCGGTGTCCCGGAGGCGCCGTGGCGCGGGTCAGCGCTTGGCGAAGGCGGTGTTCTCGGGGTTGCGCGCCTTGAGCACCAGGTAGGAGACGCCGAGGATCAGGCCCCAGACCGGTGCGCAGTAGAGCGAGATCCTGGCGTCCTTGTCGATGGCCATCATGACGACGACGAGGGCGATGAAGGCGAGGGCGAACCAGCTGGTGAACGGGGCTCCGGGCGCCTTGAAGGTGGACTGGGGCAGTTCGCCCCGGTCGGCCTTGGCGCGGAAGCGGATCTGGCAGATGAGGATCATGATCCAGGCCCACATGCCGGAGATGGTCGCGAAGGAGACGACGTAGTTGAACGCGTCGCCCGGCCACTGGTAGTTGATCCACACGCCGACGAGCATCAGCGCGGCGGAGAACGTCGTGCCGACCAGCGGGAGTCCGTTCTTCGTCAGCTTGGTGAACGCCTTGGGCCCCTGCCCGTTGAGCGCGAGGTCCCGCAGCATGCGGCCGGTGGAGTACATGCCGGAGTTGCAGGAGGAGAGCGCGGCGGTGAGCACGACGAAGTTGACGATCGCGGCGCCGATGCCGAGGCCCATCTCCTCGAACGCGGCGACGAACGGCGAGACGCCCGGCTCGAAGGTGCTCCACGGGACCACGGAGAGGATCATGATCAGCGCGCCGACGTAGAAGACGGCGATGCGCCACGGCACGGTGTTGATGGCCTTGGGCAGGACGGTCTTCGGGTCCTTGGACTCACCGGCGGTGACGCCGACGAGTTCGACGGCGAGGAACGCGAACATCACGATCTGGAGGGTCATCAGCGTGCCGCTGATGCCTTCGGGGAAGAAGCCGCCGTCGTTCCACAGGTTGGCCACGGTCGCGGTGTCGCCCGCGTCGGAGAAGCCGACCGTGAGCACTCCGGCACAGATGAGGATCATGCCGAGGATCGCGGTGACCTTGACCATCGAGAACCAGAACTCGAGCTCACCGAAGAGCTTCACGGAGATCAGGTTGGCGCCGTACAGGATGATGGTGAACACGAGCGCGGACAGCCATTGCGGGATATCCCACCAGTACGTCATATAGGTGGCCGCGGCGGTGACTTCGGTGATTCCGGTGACGACCCAGAAGAGCCAGTACGTCCAGCCGGTGACGAATCCGAAGAAGGGGCCGAGGAATTCGCGCGCGTACTCCGAGAAG
Source organism: Streptomyces sp. QL37 (assembly GCF_002941025.1). Classification (NCBI taxonomy): domain Bacteria; kingdom Bacillati; phylum Actinomycetota; class Actinomycetes; order Kitasatosporales; family Streptomycetaceae; genus Streptomyces; species Streptomyces sp. QL37. The sequence continues at coordinate 3,258,457 of NZ_PTJS01000001.1, forward strand.
GAGCCGGACACCGGGCGGTACATGAGGAGCTCACCCAGGGCGCGCATGATGAAGAAGATGACGAGGCCCGCGATGGCGTACGCCAGGATGAGGCTGGGACCGGCTCTGTCGATGGCCTTGCCCGCGCCGAGGAAGAGCCCCGTGCCGATGGCTCCGCCGATGGCGATCATCTGGATCTGGCGGGCTCCCAGGCCACGCTGGTAGCCCTCGCCCGCCGGGGCGTCGACGGCCTTCGGGCCGTCCGCCTGTCCGTTGTCGACCTGCGCCGATGTCATGGTGGTGCGCCTTTCTCCACGCCGATCCGCGCCGCCGTCGGCGTCGGATCAGGTCCTGATCCCCCCGGATATGGATGGAGTGCCGCCGGCGTTCGGCCGGCCTGTAGCGCCCCCGGGGACAGGGGTGGCGTCCCCGGGCGGTCGTGAAGATCTATCACGACCGCCGGACGGGGTCACCGGACACTGTGTGGCGTACACCACAAGAAAAAGCGGACAAGCGTTTCCAGGCCCTGCAAAGAAGGCCATTCAGGTGACAGGATCGTTATTCGGATTTGAGCATCCGTTGAGCGAAACCCGTCGGGCCTGCCCGGGTCAGTCGGGCATCAGCGTTTCGACGAGGGTTTCCTGCAGTGCGCCGAGCCAGAGATACGCCATCACCATCGGCTTGCGCGGATCGCTGTCGGGGAGCCGGTAGAGCGATCCGTCCTGCCCCTCGTCCTCGTCGGACACCTCCAGACGGGTGCCGATGGTGAGCCGGAGGTCGTTGAGGGAGCCCAGCCAGTGGTGGCACTCCTCGGGGGTGAGGGTGAGCACCGCGCCGCTGTCCGCCACGGGCGCGAGCGCGTCGAGCGACCGCACGACGGCGAGGGCGTCCTCGCGCTTGCGGGTGCGCAGGTCGTTCTCGGTGAAGCGGCGGAACTCGGCGGAGGCCTCGCGCAGCTCCTTGTCCTCGTCGCCGTACGCCTCGGGGAAGAGCCGGGCCAGGGCGGGGTCGGCCGGCGGTTCGCTGGGCCCCTCGGCGAAGAGGGCGGCGAGCGGGTCCTCGCCCTCGGCGGGCTGATCGCCCGGGCCGATGAGTTCGAGCAGCTGGACGGCGAGGGAGCGCAGGATGGCGACCTCGACCTCGTCGAGCGCGACGGACGCGCCGCCGCCTGGGGTGGCCTGGAAGTGGCCGGCCATGAATTCTCCGATGGTGGGTCGGACGGAGGGCAGCGGTCGGGTCAGTTGCGGTCCTGGGTCAGCGTGGCCCAGAGCCCGTAGCCGTGCATGGCCTGGACGTCGCGCTCCATCTCCTCGCGGCTGCCGCTGGAGACGACCGCGCGGCCCTTCTGGTGGACGTCGAGCATCAGCTTGTGCGCCTTGTCCTTCGAGTAGCCGAAGTAGGCCTGGAAGACATACGTCACATAGCTCATGAGGTTGACCGGGTCGTTGTGCACCAGCGTCACCCAGGGAACATCGGGCTCAGGGACGGCGAAGGTCTCCTCGGCCGATTCGGGACGTTCGATCTCTACGGGGGCAGCAACGCTCACCTACCCCATGCTGCCACCAGAGAGGGCCCCACGCACAAACGGCGCCCCCATCTCGTCAGTTTGACGAATAGGGAGTAGCATCCCCGGCATGAACTCAGCGGACCTTGGGCGACGGGTCGGTGTGCCGTCGACCGCGCTCTTCACCGACCAGTACGAGCTCACGATGGTGCAGGCCGCACTGAAGGCCGGCACCGCGGACCGGCGCTCCGTATTCGAGGCCTTCACCCGCCGGCTGCCCGAGGGCCGGCGCTACGGCGTCGTCGCGGGCACCGGGCGGGTGCTGGACGCGGTGGAGAACTTCCACTTCGACGACGAGATGCTCGCCTTCCTGCGCGACCAGCGGGTCGTGGACGCCCGCACCGTCGACTGGCTTGCCGACTACCGCTTCAGCGGGGACATCTGGGGTTACCCGGAGGGCGAGGTCTACTTCCCGGGCTCGCCGCTCCTGCGGGTCGAGGGCTCCTTCGCGGAGTGCGTGCTGCTGGAGACCGTGATCCTGTCGATCCTGAACCACGACTCGGCGATCGCCGCCGCGGCGTCCCGGATGTCGGCCGCCGCGGGCGGCCGCAGGCTCATCGAGATGGGCGCGCGGCGCACGCACGAGCTGTCGGCGGTGGCCTCGGCCCGCGCCGCGTACATCGGCGGCTTCCACACCACCTCGGACCTCGCGGCCGGCTTCCGCTACAACATCCCGACCGTCGGGACGAGCGCGCACGCCTTCACGCTCCTGCACGACAGCGAGCGGGACGCCTTCCAGGCGCAGGTGGACTCGCTGGGCCGGGGGACCTCGCTGCTCGTCGACACGTACGACGTGACCGAGGCCGTCCGTACGGCGGTGGAGATCGCGGGGCCGGAGCTCGGGGCCGTACGGATCGACTCGGGCGACCTGCTGCTCGTCGCGCACCGGGTCAGGCAGCAGCTGGACGAGCTGGGGGCCACGGAGACGAAGATCGTGGTGACGTCCGACCTGGACGAGTACGCGATCGCCTCGCTGGCCGCCGCGCCCGTCGACACCTACGGGGTGGGCACGCAGCTGGTCACCGGGAGCGGGCACCCGACGTGCTCCATGGTCTACAAGCTGGTGGCGCGTGCGCGGTCCGCCGATCCGGCCGACCCGCTGCTGCCCGTGGTGAAGAAGTCGCTGGGCGCGAAGTCGTCGAGGGGCGGCCGCAAGTGGGCCGCGCGCCGGCTCGACGAGTACGGGGTGGCCGAGGCCGAGGTGATCGGCACCGGTGACGTACCGGCGGAGCTCGTCGGCCGGCAGCTCCAGGTCGAGCTGGTCAGGGGCGGCGAGGTGGTCGCCAGGGAACCGCTGGAGGCGGCGCGCGACCGGCACATCGCGGCCCGGTCGGGGCTGCCGATGTCGGCGATGCAGCTGTCCCGCGGGGAGCCGGTGCTGCCCACGGAGTACGTGTGAGGCCCCGGGGTACACGTGACACCTGCCCGCCCGTGCGCCCCTCGTCCGCCGGAGGGCCGCGACGCGGCCGGACCCGGTCCCTCCGGAACCGGCCCGGCACGGCCGGGCGCGCAGGGGAAGGAGAGCCGATGCGTGTGCCCCCTCCCGCAGGGTGCGCCGAGTCTCTAGGCTCGGTGGCATCCCCGCCGCACCGGTTCGCGGAACCCGCCGGAACCCCCACCGAAGGACAACCGTCATGCATCGCGCCTTGATCGTCGTTGACGTTCAGAACGACTTCTGCGAGGGCGGCAGCCTCGCGGTGGCGGGCGGCGCCGATGTCGCCGCCGCCATCACCGACCTGATCGGTGAGGCCCAGCCCGCCTACAGCCACGTCGTGGCCACCCGCGACCACCACATCGACCCCGGGGACCACTTCTCCGCCGCACCCGACTTCGAGCACTCCTGGCCGCCACACTGCGTCGCCGGCACGGAGGGCGTGGGCTTCCACCCGAATTTCGCCCCCGCCGTGGCCTCCGGCGCGATCGCCACCGTCTTCGACAAGGGGGCGTACGCGGCGGCGTACAGCGGTTTCGAGGGCGTCGACGAGAACGGCACGGGGCTCGCCGAGTGGCTGCGGGACAGGTCCGTGACCGCTGTCGACGTCGTCGGCATCGCCACGGACCACTGCGTGCGGGCCACCGCCCTGGACGCGGCCCGCGAGGGCTTCGCCACGCACGTGCTGCTGGACCTCACCGCCGGTGTCGCCGAGGGGACCACGGAGCGGGCCCTGGAGGAGCTGCGGACCGCCGGCGTGGAGCTGTCCGGCAAGCCCGTCGTCTGACCGACCGGCCGGGGGCCTCAGGCCGCCGGGCGGGCCGGTCCCGCGTATCCGGAGGAGCCCAGCAGCGCCCGTATCGGGTGCCAGAGCTCCTGGCCGGTCTGCGGCGCCGTGCGCCAGAGCAGCCCGTCCGGGTGGTGCAGGACCGCCGTGACCTCGTCCGGGGTGGGCGGATGGGCGTTGCCCCTGAGGTAGACGGCTCGCAGTCCGAGGTTGCGCAGCCTGGTCAGGGCGCGCGCCCGGTTCGCCGCGTGCACCAGCACCCGCACGGGCTCTCCCGGCCCGGATCCGCCGGCCGGGCCGTTCAGGGTCAGTGCCACCACCACAGTGCCGTTGGGCAACCTGCAGAAACCTCCGCCTGCCATGCTTCGCGCTCCCCCGTAAGACTTCGTGTCAATAAGGATCGGTAGGACGCACCTAAACACGACCGGCCGCCGCCCCGCTAGGGGGTGGCGGCCGATCGCGCTTTGACCAGGCGTTTTTCGGACTACTTGCCCGAGGGGCCGACCTTCACGGTCACCGTCGAGCCGCTGAGCGGCTCGTTCACGATGCTGATCCGGGTGTTGGTGTCAGTAACCTTGACACTTCCTGTCGGGTTTTCCTCGTACCAGTAGGTGCCCTTGCGGTCGTCGAAGACCGGGACGCCCAGGGACGGCTTGATCTTCAGCGCCACGTCCGCGTTGTGCAGCGTGAAGCCCTTGTTCGGGTACCAGCTGAACGGCGCGTCGAAGGGCTGGATCTTGTTGCGCAGGAGCGTGCCGTCCGTCCACTTCAGCGGCTTGGCGTGCGAGTCCACCGGCAGGATCAGACCCTGGCCGGGGTGGACCGAGGTGTTGTTGTCCTTCTGGGAGGTGTCCCAGAGCCAGACCATCAGACCGTTCTGGTACGAGTAGTGCTCGACCCAGTCGGGGCGGGTGGTGGAGAAGCCGAAGTTGTACGGGCCGACCTCGAGGGTCTTGTCGTACGAGACGTACTGGCGGTTCTCGGCGATGTAGTACTGCGGGTAGTCGTTGGTGAACGACTCACCGATCCGCGAGAAGCCCTTGGACGTCCAGCCGCTGTCGTCGCCCTCGGCACCGTCCGTGAAGAGCGCGGAGCCGTCGGCGGTGACCGTGATGGCGTCGGCCGCGAAGCCCTTGCCCCCCGCGCCGCCGTCCGTCTGGTAGCGGAAGCGGAGGTCGATCTTCTTGCCCGCGTAGGCGTCCAGCGGGAAGGAGAGCTTCTTGTACGCGCCGGAGACGTCCGTCAGGGCCGGCTTGTCGCTGGCGTCGCGCGGGATGGCCTTGCCGTCGGCCGTGCCGTCGAGCGCGGTCCAGCTGGTGCCGCCGTTCTCGGACACCTCGGTGTAGAGGTAGTCGTAGTCGGCCTCGATGTCGTACCAGCCGGACAGGTCCAGCGAGGCGGACGACTTGCCGGTCAGGTCGACCGGGCGCGTCAGGGTGTTCGACAGGTCGTCACCCATGTCGCTCCACCACTGCTTGGAGCCCTCCGCGGGCTTCGTGACCGTGGTGGTGACGGCCTTCTCGGGCAGCTCGACGACGAGCGCCTGCTTGTCCTTGGTGTTGTACTCCGCGACCCCCAGCTTGTGGGTCGACTTCGTCGCGGCCTTGGCCGTGTCGTAGTCCAGCCAGCCGAGCTGGAGCTTGTCCCAGGCCGTCATGTCGCCCGGGAGGTTGCCTATCTCGCCCTTGCCGGTGCCGAGCCAGGAGCCCGCCGACATCAGGGACCAGAAGCCGACCGAGTTCTCGCCGCCGCCGGAGGTGTCGTACAGGTCCGGGAGGCCGAGGTCGTGGGCGTACTCGTGGGCGAAGACACCCAGGCCGCCGTTCTCGGGCTGCGCGGTGTAGTCGCCCACCCAGATTCCCGTGTCGCCGATCTCGGCGCCGCCGGCCTTGTTGCCCTCGGGGCCCGTCGCGCCGGCGTTGGTGCCGTACGCGTACCAGCGGTGCGCCCAGATGGCGTTCGTGCCCTCCGTGCCGCCGCCCGCGGACTCGTCCTCGCCGGCGTGGACCAGCTGGAAGTGGTCGATGTAGCCGTCGGGCTCGTTGAAGTTTCCGTCACCGTCGAAGTCGTAACGGTCCCACTCGTCGTACTGCGCGAGGTCGGCCTTGATCTCGTCCAGGGTGCGGCCCTTGGCCTTCTGGTCGGTCACCCAGGCGTTGACGCCGTCGCGGACGGTGTCCCAGACGTTGGCGCAGTTGGTCGAGCCGCAGTAGTTGGAGCCGTAACGGGCCTCGTTGTACGGGACCTTGACCCAGTCCGAGACCTCGCCGTCGACGGAGTAGCGCCCGGAGGACGTCTTCTCGTAGTACGTCTTCAGCGATTCCTTGCCCTTGCCCTCGCCGAAGTAGAGGTCCTGGAAGTGGGCCTGGTCGTAATCGGCCTGCCAGGCGGTGCTGTTGTCCTTCGCCGGGTCGGGCTCGGCTATCTCGTTGTGCAGCGGTCCGGGCGTGCCGCCGTACTTCTTGACGGGCGGCTTCGGGCCGTCGCCGTCGGGGTCGAACATCGTGGTGTCGTCGACCTGGTCGCCGAACTCCACGAGGATGGTGAAGATCTTGTCGGTCTTCTCGCGGCCGAGCTCGACGTACTTGCTCTTGCCGAGCTTGACGACCTTGGAACCGCCCTTGGCGGTCACCTTCTTGTCGCCGGACAGGACCTGCTCCAGCGCGGCCTGACGCTGTGCGTCCTGCTCCTTGCTGAAGGGGCCTTCCAGGTCGTGCTCGTGCGCCTTGGCCGGCGCGGGGTCGCGGCGGTCCACGATGGAAGCGCCCGAACCCGACGTCCTGTCGTCCGCCTGCGCCGTGGCGAAGGCGGATGCCGTCGCTGCCGTGGCGGCCAGGCACACGGCTACGGCGGTGGCGCGTAGCGCCCGTCTCTGAGTGGTCACTTGATGCAGTCCTCCCCGGCGTTCGCGTCCGCGGCCAGGGGGTGAATTCGGGCCGCGCGCGTTCAACGCGTCACAAGTGACGACATTCGATCGGAGTTATGAGAGAAAAGACAGATCTTGACTTGCACACACCAAGTGCACTATGCGGGAGCTCTTTTCCGGTATCCGGACGCGAATCCAGCCGGACCGGGCAGTGGACCGGGCAGCCGACCGGCGCGCCGAAAGTCCGCCCCGGCGTCGGTGTGACCCAGTGCGCCCCCCGTGCACCGGTACCGTGGGTGAGGTCACGCTTACTACCCGTTCCTCGCGGGCATCCACCGTCGTAGAGTCGATTGACAGTGCGAATGTGTTGAAGACTTCCCTATCCGACGCCCCGAGGACGGATACCGCCATGCCGCGTCCGACTGCCGCACAGTTCTCCTACGGTTCGGCCACCGTCGTACTCTCCGCCCTCGCCCTGCTGTTGCTGTTCCGCACGGAGTCGGGCATCGGTGTCGCCGCCGTCTCCACCGTGGCGCTGGTCCTGGGCCTCCTGGTCGCCATGGCCCTGCCGGCGCGCACGAGGGCGGCCCGGCGGGCGACGCCGCCGCCCACCGCCGCCCGCACGCACCGCACGATCGAGGACATCGAGATCGCGGCCGCCCAGCGGGAGCACATAGGAGAGCACTCGCTGCACCGCTGAGCAGACTCAGGTCGCTGTGACGACCACGGTCTTGCCCGCCTTGTCCTGCAGCCCCTGCCGGTAGGGCTTGTCCGTGAACATCAGCACGATGTTGATGAGCCACCAGAGACACGGGCAGCACAGCAGCGCGGGGAGCCAGAGCACGACGGCCCGCATCAGCGACGAGCTCGTGTCGGGGACCGAGCCGTCGTTGAGCATCGCGACGCGCATCTTCAGCAGCCGCTTGCCGGGCGTCCGGCCGTCCTTGTGGGTGAAGTACGTGTCGTACGCGACGTAGACCACCAGGCCGATCAGCGACCACACCAGCTGATGCCCGGTGTAGGTGTTGCCGATGGCGTTGCCGAAGTCGTCGTTCCCGTCGTCCGAGGAGACGTCGACCGCCCCTCCGAAGGGCAGCGAGATCAGGTACAGCGGGATCGAGATGATGAGGAAGTCGATCAACCGCGCCAGGATCCGCTTGCCCGGTTCGGCGAGCGGCGGCATGCCGGCCAGCGGATCCGCGCCGCCGTAGGGACCACCGCCGCCGTACGGGTCGTGCGGCGGCGGGGGTGGAGGCGGCCCGCTGTCGTAGGGCGAACCGCTCGGCGGGGGCCCCTGCGGCGGCCGCTTCGAGAAGGGGTCGTCCTCGGGCGGCGGCGGAGGCGGTGGTTCGTTACTCATGGGGGCAGTGCACCCCGGCCCGCGAAGGCCCGCAACGGCTGAGGTCCCTTCGGGGGACGGGGCGTCAGCACACGGGCGTACGGGCCCCGGCCCGTAGGGGTCAGGCCGGTTCCTTCAGAGCGTAGAAGGCCATCGGGGAATTCGGCTCGAAGCCGATGCGGGGGTACACGGGTGCGCCGGCGGCGGTCGCGTGCAGGGTCGCACGGGTCAGGCCGGTGGCCCGCCCTCCCTCGTACAGCGCCTTGCGGGTCACCGCTTCGCCGTAGCCCTTGCGCTCCCACGCCGGGGCCGTGGCGACGAGCACGACGAAGAGCCTGCCCGCCACCTCCACCGTCGCCGCGCAGGTCACCGGCACGCCGTCGCGCATGCCCACGTAGGCGTGAACCCGGTTCTTCCACAGCACGGAGCCGACGAGGCCGTCGCGGCCGTCCTCCAGGGGGAATCCGTAGGCCTGGGAGTTGAGGTCGGCATAGGCCCGCAGGTGTTCGTCGGTGGTCACCCGTACGAACGTCAGGTCGCGGTGCGCCGGTTCGGGAAGGGGCAGCAGATCCCCGGCCATGCCGGTGCCGGGAAAGGCGTGTTCGAGGCCCGCCTGGCCGGCAGCCGTCCCGAGTGCCTCGCGTGCCTCGCCGGTCAGGAGGTCCTCGAAGACCCACAGGAACCCCGGCCTCTTCTTGGCGCGCATGATCTCGGCCGCCTGGCCCAGCCGCTGCCGCACGAGCTCCGGGTCCGCGCCGACGTCGGTCAGGGTGACGCAGTTCCAGAAGGCGAACCGGGAGTCGGCCCACCGTACGGCGATGCCCGGGAGGTCGCGCACATCCGCGGCCTCGTCCCGGTCGAGCACCAGCTCACGCCAGCCCACGACGAGCTGCTCCATCGACTCGACCGCATCCGCGAGGTTCTCCACCAGGGCTCCTGAGGGCGTGAAAACGAAGGGCAGACCGAACGAGCGGGGCCTGGAACTCCCCGGGGAGTCCACTCAGCCCGCGACGAACGTACGGGCCGCCTTGTCGTGCCAGCACTGGCGCCACGGACGGTCGATCAGGCACCAGAGCACGTTGAGCACCCCGACGACGACGAGGCCCAGCACCCCGTACACCAGCCAGCGGCGCAGTGCGGCGCCCAGGGACGGGGCGTCGTGGGACTCGATGTCCCGCACCTCTAGACCGCACAGCTTCTTGCCCAGCGTGCGGCCCCACTTGGCGGTGGGCAGGGCCTCCAGGACGAAGCCGAGGACGAGGAACGCGGCGAGCACCCCTCCGAACAGCATGGCCGTGGTCGAGTCCAGGAGCCAGACGGTGACCGTCTCACCGGACAGCTTCGCCGCTTCGATCTTCTGGTCGATGTGGTCCATCGCCTGGGTGACCAGCGGGAAGCCGGCCGCGCCGACGAACGCGCCCAAGACGACCGTGTCGACGACGCGGGCGGCCAGCCGCTTGCCGAGCCCGGCGGGCCGTGCGGACGCCTGGGACCGGGCGAGCTGCTGGAAGGGGTCCTCCACCACAGGCTTCCAGGGCGTGACCGGCTGCTGCTCGGGCATCGGGCTCGGCTGCTGGGGCCGCGGCTGCTGCGGGCGGGCCGCCTGCTCGGGCTGGGCCAGCTGGTGGACCTGCTGCGCCCAGGAAGCGGAACCCCCGCCGGGGCCGGGGGTCAGGGGCGTGTTCAGCGGCGCCCGCGCCTGTGGCGGGGTGGGCGCCGCTGAACACGCCCCTGACCCCCGGCCCCGGCGGGGGTTCCGCTTCCTGGGCGCAGCAGGTCCACCAGCTGGCCCAGCCCGAGCAGGCGGCCCGCCCGCAGCAGCCGCGGCCCCAGCAGCCGAGCCCGATGCCCGAGCAGCAGCCGGTCACGCCCTGGAAGCCTGTGGTGGAGGACCCCTTCCAGCAGCTCGCCCGGTCCCAGGCGGCCGCCCGGCCCGGAAGCGGCGACGCCGGCCGTCGCCCGCCGACCGACGGCACGGTCACGATCCGCGCGGTGGGATCCGGCGGCCGCCCCCCGCGGCCGGGGGGGGGGGCCCCGGCCCCCGCCCCCGCCGACGGCACGATGGCGATCCGCGCCGTGCCGTCGGCGGGGGCGGGGGCCGGGGCCCCCCCCCCCGGCCGCGGGGGGCGGCCGCCGGATCCCACCGCGCGGATCGTGACCGTGCCGTCGGTCGGCGGGCGACGGCCGGCGTCGCCGCTTCCGGGCCGGTCGACGCGGATGGTGACGGTGCCGTCGGTCACCTCGTCGTTGCCGTCCCGCATGCCGGGCAGGGCGCCGCGCGTCGGGTCCGGGGTGCCGGACTGCCGGGGGTCGGCGGGCGCGTCCGGCGGGGTCGCGCGGGCAGGGGCCGCGGGCGGTGTCCGCGTACCGGATTCGGGCGCTTGCGCCTCGGGCGTACGCGGGTCAGGGCCGCCCCAGGAGACGCGGTGGTCGCGTTCACCTCCGAAACCGGTCTGCCGGGAGGTGTCCGCCTGCCAGGCGGACGCCGGCCTGGGCCGGCCGGGGGCCACGTCGGCCTCACCCGTGCCTGCCCCGGGGTCCCCGCCGGTCGCTTCCGACGCTTCGACCTCGTCGAGGTACATCGGCCCGGTCTCGTCCACCGGGGCCGGCCGCCGCGGGGCGTCGTCGGCCGCGGGCGCGGGCGGCGTCGCCGGAGTCGTCTCGCCCTGCTGGGGCGCGGGCCGGCTGGTGCCGGGGACCCACGAAGCGCCGTTCCAGTACCGGACGTATCCGGGAATGGACGGGTCGGGGTAGTAACCCTCGCGGGGGCTTTCGTCACCGGGTGCCGGGGTTGGGGCGCTCATCACCGTGGTCCCGTATCTCTTCGAGGCCTCAATACAAGGGTCCACATCTATCAGACCGCCGACCACCCCCGGGCCCGTCCTGTCGTTTGGACCACTTTCAGGGTCCAGGCAAGTTTTTCTGGGAAGTCGCGTCATAGACGTCCGTGAGGGCGCTCTCTCCTTGTGCGGGCCGGTCACGGGACCGGACCCTACGAGCATCGGAAGGTCGTGCACCCTCATGCAGAACGCCGTGGAACGCGAACTGGAAGTGAAGCTGGTCCTGTCGCCCGAGCGGTCCGTCCCCGTACCCGCCCGGCTGTCCTACTTCACCGACGACCCGTACGCCGTGCACGTCACCTTCCACATCGGCTCCGAGTCGCCCGTGCACTGGACGTTCGCCCGTGAGCTGCTCGTCGAGGGCGTGTTCCGGCCGTGCGGGCACGGGGACGTACGGATCTGGCCGACCAGGATCGACGACCGGGGCGTCATCTGCGTCGCGCTCACCTCACCCGACGGCAACGCCCTCCTGGAGGTGCCGTCGGGCGCCGTGGCCGCGTGGGTGGAGCGCACCCTGCGGGTGGTCCCGCCGGGGACCGAGAGTTCGCTGCTCGGACTGGACGGAGCCCTCGCCGAGCTGCTCACCCCGCTGCCGGCGGACGACCTGTGGCTGAGCGACCCCTGGTCCCAGGACGAGCCGCAGGACGGAGAGGCCTGAGCGGTGGCGTGGGGCCGTCAGAACAGCTTGCCGGGGTTGAGCAGCCCGAGCGGGTCGAAGGCCGCCTTGATGCCTCGCTGCAACTCGACCCCGACCTCTCCGAGTTCGCGTGCGAGCCACTCCTTCTTCAGTACGCCGACCCCGTGTTCGCCGGTGATGGTGCCGCCCAGTTCGAGGCCCAGCGCCATGATCTCGTCGAAGGACTCGCGAGCCCTGCGGGACTCGTCGGCGTCGGTGTGGTCGAAGCAGACGACGGGATGGGTGTTGCCGTCGCCCGCGTGGGCACACACACCGATGGTGAGCCCGAACTTCTCGGCGATGGCGGCGGTGCCCTCGATCATCGCGCCGAGCCGCGAGCGCGGCACGCACACGTCGTCGATCATCGTGGCGGACTTGACGGTCTCCAGGGCGGGGAGGGACAGCCGGCGGGCCTGGAGCAGGAGTTCGGACTCGGCCGCGTCGTCGGCGGGCACGACCTCGGTGGCCCCGGCCGCGGTGCACAGCTCCCCGACGGCGGCCAGGTCGGCCGCCGGGTCGGGTGTGTCGAAGGCGCAGAGCAGCAGCGCCTCGGTGGTCTCGGGGAGGCCCATGGAGGCCATCGCGTTGACGGCACGCACAGTCGTACGGTCCATCAGTTCGAGGAGTGACGGAGTGTGCCCCCGCTCCATGATCCGGCACACGGCGTCGCAGGCCGCCGCCGCTGACGCGAACTCGGCGGCGAGCACGAGCTGCTGCGGCGGCTGGGGCCGCAGCGCGAGGACGGCCTTGACGACGATGCCGAGGCTGCCCTCCGATCCGACGAAGAGCCGGGTGAGGTCGTATCCGGCGACGCCCTTCGCGGTGCGGCGGCCGGTGTTCAGCAGCCGCCCGTCGGCCAGGACGACCTCCAGACCCAGGACGTATTCGGCGGTGACGCCGTACTTGACGCAGCACAGCCCGCCGGACGCGGTGCCGATGTTGCCGCCGATCGTGCACATCTCCCAGCTCGACGGATCCGGCGGGTAGTACAGCCCGTGCTCGTTGACGGCACGGGACAGCGTGGCGTTGACGACGCCCGGCTCGACGACCGCGATCCGGTCCACCGGACTGATCTCCAGGATCCGGTCCATCTTCACCAGGGAGAGCACGATGCAGCCGTCGGAGGCGTTGGCCGCGCCCGACAGTCCGGTCCTCGCGCCCTGGGGTACGACGGGGACCCGCAGGGCGGTGGCGGTCCTCATGACGTGCTGGACCTCCTCGACCGTGCGCGGGAGCACCACGACGGCGGGGGCACCGGCGTCGCAGAAGCTCGCCATGTCGTGGGCGTACGAGGCGGTGACGTCCGGGTCCGTGATCAGCGCCTCGGCAGGGAGACCTGCGCGCAGTTGTTCGAGAAGAGGGTCCATGATCCAAGCGTGGCACCCGGGGCCAATGGTGTGAACCCGTCTGCGTCAGCCTTCGCGGAGCGCGATGCGATCTTCGTACTGACGCAGAGTGATGCCCATGGATGCCAAGCCGCAGCAGAACCCGGAGCCGCCCCCCTCCACCCTGCCGCCCCAGGGTGCGACGTCCGTGCCACCGCCCCCCGCGCCGATGCGCACCACGCTGCGCAGGGCGGCGTTCGGCGCGGTGGCGGGAGCCGTCCTCGTAGCCGGTGCGGTGATCGCCGTACCGGACGGCGACGAGGTGGCGGCACCGCCCACTCCGGGGCCCGTGGCCCGGGCCGAGGCCGCGGCGGCGGCCGGCTCCCCGGCGTCCCTGTCCGACCTGACGGCCCTCATCGGCGACCGGCAGAAGTGGGTGGAGACGCACCCCGCGGACGCCCCTTCCTGGGCGGTGCTCGGATCGGCGTACGCGGAGTGGGGCCGGCGGTCCGCGGACACGGCGTACTACGCGCGGGCCGAGCAGGCCCTCCAGCGGTCGCTGGCCGCACAGCCGGGTGAGCGCGGGAACGTGCGGGCCTGGGTGGGACTCGGGGCGCTCGCCAACGCCCGTAACGACTTCCTCGCCGCGAAGAAGTGGGGCGAGACGGTCCGCGCGCGGCAGCCGAAGGACTGGACGGCGTACCCGGTGCTGATCGACGCCTACAACGGCCTCGGCGAGTACGCGGCGGCGGCCAGGGCGACGGAGAAGTTCGGCACCCTGCGCAAGGGCGTCCCCGCCCTGGCCAGGACGTCCGAGATGTACCGCAACCAGGGCTGGCGCGAGGACGCCCTGGCCACCGCGCAGGAGGCGGCGGACCACGCCGGCACGCCGGCCGCGAAGGCGGCGGCCCTGCACCGCCTCGGTGACCTCGCCGCCGAACGCGGGGAGCCGGCGGAGGCCCTCGCGCAGTACGACGCCGCCCTGCGCACCGACCGCGGCCACCTCGCCTCCCTCGCGGGCCGGGCCCGCGCCCTGGCGGCTCTGGACCGCACGGACGAGGCACTGGCGGACTACCGGACGGTGACGACGAAGCTGCCCCGCCCCGAGTACGTGCTCGAACTGGCCGAGCTGTACGAGTCCCTGGGCCTGGACGGCGACGCGCGCACCCAGTACGCGCGTCTCCGCGACCTCCTCACGCAGGCGAGGACGGCCGGGGTCGACGAGTCCCTGACCGAGGCCCGCTTCGAGGCCGACCACGGTGACCCGGAGGCGGCGGTGGAGCTGATGCGCACCGAGTGGGCGGCGCAGCGCCGCAGCGCGGCGGTGTCGGACACCCTGGCCTGGTCGCTGCACCGGGCGGGCCGGAGCGAGGAGGCCGTGCAGTACGCGGAGCGGGCGGTGGAGACCGGCGTACGGGACGCCTCGTACGCCTACCACCTGGGCGTGATCGAGAGCTCGCTCGGCCAGGACGGCCCGGCCCGCGGTCATCTGGAGGAGGCCCTCCGCACGAACCCGGGCTTCTCGCCCCTGGCCGCCCCGCTCGCGCAGGAGGCCCTGGACGCGCTGGGTGAGCCGGAGGCGGGAGGCCCCGCGGCGATGCAGCCGCCCGGCCCGGAGCCCGCGCAGGAGCCCGGGAAGCCGGAGAGGGGGGCCGGGGACGAGCCCCGGACGGAGCCCTCGCCGGAGGCCTCGCCGGGGGCCGACAAGGAGACCGAGAAGGAGACCCGGCCGGAGCCCGCACCGTCGGCGTCGGCCTCGGCGGCTCCGAGGGCGAAGCCCGGCGCCGCCACGGCGGCCCCGTAACGGCATACGGGAGGGGCCCTTCTCCCACCGGGAGGAGGGCACCTTCGGCGCCGGCGGCTACAGGTTGCCGCGCTTCTCCTGCTCGCGCTCGATCGCCTCGAACAGGGCCTTGAAGTTGCCCTTGCCGAAGCCCATCGAGCCGTGCCGCTCGATCATCTCGAAGAAGACCGTGGGCCGGTCCTGGACCGGCTTGGTGAAGATCTGCAGCAGGTAGCCGTCCTCGTCGCGGTCGACGAGGATCTTCAGCTCGCGCAGCGTCTCCACGGGCACACGGGTCTCGCCCGCCCACTCCCCCAGGGTGTCGTAGTAGGAGTCCGGGGTGTCCAGGAACTGCACGCCGGCCGCCCGCATCGCCTTCACGGACGCGACGATGTCGTTCGTGGCGAGCGCGATGTGCTGGACGCCGGCGCCGCCGTAGAACTCCAGGTACTCGTCGATCTGCGACTTCTTCTTCGCGATCGCGGGCTCGTTGATGGGGAACTTCACCTTGAGCGTGCCGTCGGCGACGACCTTCGACATCAGGGCGGAGTACTCGGTGGCGATGTCGTCGCCGACGAACTCCTTCATGTTGGTGAAGCCCATGACCTTGTTGTAGAAGGTCACCCACTCGTTCATCCGGCCGAGCTCGACGTTGCCGACGCAGTGGTCGATGGCCTGGAAGGTGCGCTTGGCCGCCGGCTCGACGATCGGGTCCGCGGCCGTGTAGCCGGGGAGGTAGGGCCCGTCGTAGCCGCCGCGCTCGACCAGTGTGTGGCGGGTCTTCCCGTACGTCGCGATGGCGGCCAGCACGACCGTGCCGTGCTCGTCCTTGACCTCGTGCGGCTCGGTGATGCCCCGCGCGCCGTGCTCGACGGCGTACGCGTAGGCCGCGCGGGCGTCGGGGACCTCGATGGCGAGGTCGACCACGCCGTCGCCGTGGGCCTGCACATGGTCGGTGAGGAAGGTGCCCCATTCGGTGGACGCCTTGATGACGGAGGTGAGGACGAAGCGGGCGGAGCCGTTGGTCAGGACGTAACTCGCGGTCTCGCGGCTGCCGTTCTCCGGTCCGGAGTAGGCGACGAGCTTCATGCCGAAGGCGGTCGAGTAGTAGTGCGCCGCCTGCTTGGCGTTGCCCACAGCGAAGACCACCGCGTCCATTCCCTTGACCGGGAAGGGATCGGCCTGCCGGGCGGTGTCGGGGGTGGTGTGCACAGTCTCAGTCATGTCCGAAGGTTCCCGCCGCTCCGCAAGGTGCGCAACAGTTCGTGGATCCACTGGTCAATCTGTACACCCGGACGCCAGGATAGGCGGGCTGTCCGTACAGGCTGACCATCGGGAGACGGATCATGGCGATCGATCGACTGGACGGCCGGCTCATCGTGCTGCTGGCCCGTGAGCCCCGTATCGGTGTGCTCGAGGCGTCTCGGCGGCTCGGGGTGGCGCGCGGGACGGTGCAGGCGAGGCTGGACCGGCTTCAGTCCAATGGCGTCATCCGCGGCTTCGGCCCGGACGTGGACCCGGCGGCGCTCGGCTACCCCGTCACCGCCTTCGCCACGCTGGAGATCAAGCAGGGCCAAGGCGCCGACGTACGAGCCCATTTGAGCAGCGTGCCGGAGGTGCTGGAACTGCACACGACGACCGGCCAGGGGGACATGCTCTGCCGGCTCGTCGCCCGCTCGAACGCCGATCTCCAGCGGGTGATCGACCTGGTCCTCGGCTTTGATGGCATCGTCCGGGCCTCCACGGCGATCGTCATGGAAAATCCGGTGACCCTGCGTATTATCCCGCTGATTGAGCAGGCTGCAGAGGACACCGACTGAGCCGAGGGAGCAACATGTGAACTTCTGGGAGTATTTGGGCACTAGGCACCAGCAGTTGCTCACGGACGCGTTCCAGCACGTCAGCGCCGTCTTCCAGTGCATGGTCATCGCCACAGTCCTCGGCGTCCTGATCGGTGTCGTCAGTTACCGCAGCGGCTGGGGCGGTGCCCTGGCCATCACCTCCACCTCGGCGATCCTGACCATCCCGTCACTCGCGGCGATCGGCCTGCTGATCCCGCTGGTCGGCCTCGGGGTCCCGCCCACCGTGATCATCCTGACCCTGTACGGGCTGCTGCCCATCGTCCGCAACTGCATCGTCGGGCTGCGCGGGGTCGACCCCTCCCTCGTCGACGCGGCGAAGGGCATCGGGATGTCCCGCACGAGGCGGCTGTTCAAGGTGGAGCTGCCGCTGGCGTGGCCGCCCATCCTCACCGGCATCCGGGTCGCCACCCAGATGCTGATGGGCATCGCCGCCATCGCCGCGTACGCCTCGGGTCCCGGTCTCGGCAACGAGATCTTCCGCGGACTCGCCTCACTCGGAAGCGCCAACGCCATCAATCAGGTCCTCGCCGGCACGATCGGCATCGTCATTCTCGCCCTGCTCTTCGACGCCGCGTACGTACTGCTCGGGCGGCTCACCATCCCTAGGGGGATCCGTGCCTGAGACCGCCACCGGGTCGACGGAGTCGGCCCCGCCCCGCCCGGCCACCTCGGGCGCGACGATCCAGCTGGAGAACCTCTCCAAGTCCTACCCCGGGAGCCCCAATCCCGCCGTGGACAACGTGTCCATGGACATCAAGGCCGGTGAGACGGTGATTCTCGTGGGCCCCTCGGGCTGCGGGAAGTCCACCACGCTGAAGATGATCAACCGCCTGATCGAGCCGACGTCCGGGCGGATCAGGATCAACGACGAGGACGTCACCGACATGGACCCGGTGAAGCTGCGCCGCAAGATCGGCTACGCCATCCAGTCCTCCGGTCTCTTCCCGCACATGACGGTCGCGGAGAACATCGCCCTGGTGCCGAGGATGACGGGCTGGTCGAAGTCCGGGGTGAAGGACCGGGTCGAGGAGATGCTCGACCTGGTCGGTCTCGACCCCCGTGAGTTCCACGGGCGGTACCCGCGCCAGCTCTCCGGCGGCCAGCAGCAGCGTGTGGGCGTGGCGCGGGCACTGGCCGCGGACCCGCCGGTGCTGCTGATGGACGAGCCGTTCGGGGCGGTCGACCCGATCACCCGCGATCACCTCCAGGACGAGCTGATCCGGCTCCAGCACGAGCTGCACAAGACGATCGTCTTCGTCACCCACGACTTCGACGAGGCCATCAAGCTGGGCGACCGGATCGCGGTGCTGCGGGAGCGGTCGCACATCGCGCAGTTCGACACCCCCGAGGCCATCCTGACCAACCCGACGGACGACTTCGTCTCGGGGTTCGTGGGGGCGGGCGCGGCCCTGAAGCGGCTCAACCTCACCCGCGTACGGGACGTGGGGATCGCCGACTTCCCCACGGTGACCGTCGAGGACCCGCTCCAGTCGATCTTCAACAAGCTTCGCGACGGCCAGCACAACGAGCTGCTGATGCTGGACCGCCGCAACCGTCCGTACAAGTGGCTGCGGCGCGGCGACCTGATGCGGGCCAAGGGCTCGCTCGCCAGGGCCGGTCAGCTGGTGCACGACACGGTGACCCGGGACGCGACGCTGCACGACGCGCTGGAGGCGGTGCTGACCGACAGCGGCGGGCGGGTCGCGGTGACGGGACGGCGCGGTGAGTTCATCGGCGTCGTCGACATGCACACGCTGCTGAACTCCGTGCAGGAACTCCTGGAGGCCGACCGGCTCGCCGCGATGGAGCACCGGCACGACCTGGAGGAGTCCCGGTCCCACCAGACGGAACAGGAGCTCGAGGGCGGTGGCAGCGGGCTATGACCCCCAGCCGTCAAGCATCCCCGAAGGACGCGCGGCCGCCCGGCGAGCACGATGTCCAGGGCCATGCCTTCCGTGACGAGGAGGCGGAGCCCAGCCCGCCGCCCTCGGGTCCGGCACGCCGGATCACCTGGAAGAAGCTCGTGCTCGTGCCGGCCGTCCTCGCGGTCGTCCTGGTCGCGACCTATCTGTGGATCACCAACGTCGACCTCGACTCCGTCGCGGAGAACTCCCTGGCCGGCGACACCGTGCAGCTGCGCTGGTGGCAGCACGTCAAGCTGACCGCGATCTCCACCTTCTGGGTGCTGATCATCGCCATCCCGATCGGCATCGCGCTGACCCGTCGCGGCCTGAAGAAGGCCGCACCCTGGGTCACCGCGCTGGCCAACATCGGTCAGGCGACGCCCGCGATCGGGCTGCTGGCACTGCTGGTGATCTGGCTGGGCATCGGCCCGTCGACGGCGATCATCGGAATGGTGATCTACGCCGTGCTGCCGGTGCTCTCCAACACGGTGGCGGGACTGAACGCGATCGAGCCGACGCTCGTGGAGGCCTCCCGGGGGATCGGGATGTCGGCGATGGGCACGCTCACCCGGGTCGAACTGCCGCTCGCCGTCCCCCTGATCCTGGCGGGCGTACGCACCGCCCTGGTGCTCAACGTGGGCACGGCGACCCTGGCGACCTTCGGGGGCGGCGGCGGGCTGGGCGACCTGATCACGTCGGGCATCCAGACGCAGCGCATGCCCGTGCTGGTGCTCGGTTCCGTACTGACGGTGGTGCTGGCACTGCTGGTGGACTGGCTGGCGTCGCTGGTCGAACTGTGGCTGACGCCGCGCGGACTGGAGGAAGCATGAGGGTACGTACGGGCCTGGCATCGGCGGCCGCGCTCGCCCTCCTGCTCACGGGGTGCGGGCTGAAGAGCGGATCGCCGCTGGTGGACGAGGTGGAACCGGGATCGGTCGGCCAGGGGCAGCCCCTCAAGGGCGCGTCGCTGACGGTGACCTCGAAGAACTTCAGCGAGAACATCATCCTCGGACACATCATGGGCCTGCTCTTCAAGGCGGCCGGCGCCGAGGTCCTGGACCGGACGAACCTGCCGGGGTCGATCAGCGCGCGCGAGGCGGTCGTCAAGGGTGAGGCCGACGCCCTGTACGACTACACGGGCACGGCGTGGATCACCTATCTGGGCCATGCGGAGCCGGTCGTCGACCCGCAGAAGCAGTACGAGGTGGTGCGCGACGAGGACAAGGGCAACGGGGTGACCTGGCTCCCGCCGTCCACGCTCGACAACACCTACGCGCTGGCCATCAGCAAGAAGAACAACGCCAAGTACAAGCTGAAGACGCTCTCGGACGTGGCGGCGCTGGCCAAGAAGGACCCGAAGGCCGTGACGATCTGTGTGGAGAACGAGTTCGCCTCGCGCGACGACGGACTCCCCGGCATGCAGAAGAAGTACGGGATGAAGCTGCCGGCCGCGAGCATCCAGAAGATGGACGCCGGGATCATCTACACGCAGGTGTCGGAGTCCAACTCCTGCCTGCTCGGCGAGGTGTACACCACCGACGGGCGCATCAAGGCGATGAACCTGGACGTCATGGAGGACGACAAGCAGTTCTTCCCCAACTACAACGCCGCTCCCGCCATCCACACGGCGACCCTGAAGAAGTACCCGGAGATCGCCGAGATCCTGGCACCGGTCACCGAGAAGCTGACGACGCCGCTCGCGCAGGAGCTGAATTCGAAGGTGGACGTGGACGGGGAGGACCCGCACGAGGTCGCGAAGGACTGGCTGGTGAAGGAAGGATTCATCAAGGAGGGCTGAGCGGGACGGGGGCTTCCAAAGAAGTCGTTGCAAAAAACGTGTTGCAAAGCAGTCTTTGCAACTCTATGGTCATGGCATGGCACCGAACGAGCCGGAGCGCCGGCCTACGCCGTACGCCGATGACCCGAAGATCCACCACGTCGACACCCGCACCCTGCGCGGCCTCGCCCACCCGCTGCGCATCCGGCTGCTGAACACCCTCCGGGAGTTCGGACCCGCCACCGCCTCCGGACTCGCCGAGCGACTCGGCGAGTCCAGCGGGGCCACCAGCTACCACCTGCGGCAGCTCGCGTCGTACGGCTTCGTCGAGGACGATCCGGAGCGCGGCAAGGGGCGCGAGCGGTGGTGGAAGGCCGTCCACGCGGGCACCACCTTCAACACCAGCACCTTTCTGGAGCACCCCGACCCCGAGGTGCGCGGCGCCGTCGGAGTCGTGCTCCACGAGGTCGCCACCACGCACGCCCAGGAGCTCAACACCTGGCTGGGGACGATGCACGAGTGGCCCGAGGAGTGGCGCCAGACCTTCGACCTCAGTGACTTCAAGCTGCGCCTCACCCCTGAACTCTCCCTGGAACTGGCGGAGAGGATTCAGGAGCTGGTGAACAGCTACCGGGGCCGCGTCCCCGATGACGCCGAGGGGTCGGCCGTCGTCCGCACCCATCTGCACATGTTCCCGCGCCCCACCGACTGAGGGGATCACCGCCATGCACAGCGACGTCCACTTCCTGCTGCACACCTACCGCGCCGCCGAACTCCGCCGTGATGCGGCCGAGTTCACCCCCGTACGCCCCGGACTGCGTCACCGGATGGGCTGGACCATGGTCGAGCTGGGCCTCCGGCTGGCCCAGAGCACGCCTCCCCCGGCCCGTGCCGCACGAACGGCCTGACGGTGGACGGGGGGAGACAGGCGCGGGACCGCACGCCGCTCGCCGCGGTGCTGGCGGCCAACTCGATATCCACGGCGGGCACTTCACTCACCCTGATCGGCGTGCCGTGGTTCGTCCTGGAGACCACGGGGAGCGCCGGCCGGGCCGGGGTCGTCGCCTTCTGCGCGACCCTGCCGATCGTCGTCGCCGCCCTGATCGGCGGCCCCGTCATCGACCGGATCGGCCGGCGCCGGGTCTCCGTGGCCTCCGACACGGTCTGCGGCGCCGCCATCGCCACGATTCCGCTGCTGCACTACGCGGGCGCGCTCCACTTCTGGATGCTGTGCGCGCTGATGGCGCTGAACGGGCTGGCCCACACGCCCGGGAACACCGCGCGCTACGTCCTGGTCCCCGACCTCGCCGAGCACGCGGGGACCACGCTCGCCCGCGCCGCAAGCCTCTTCGACGCGGTGTCGCGCGGCGCCCGCATGGTCGGTGCGGCGCTGGCGGGCGTGCTGATCGCCTTCGCCGGCGCCGAGACCGTGCTCCTGCTGGACGCCGCCACGTTCGCGCTGTCCGCCCTGCTGGTCGCGGCGGGCGTGCGGGGCATCCGCGCGGCCGAGCCGAGCAGAACCGCCGCCCCTGTGTCGCTGCGCACCTACCGCGCCGAGCTGCGGGAGGGCTACGCCTATCTGCTGGGCAACCGGCTGCTGCTCGCCGTCGTCGTCATGGTGATGTTCATGAACGGCACCGACCAGGGCTGGAACGCCGTCCTGCTCCCCGTGCACGCCGAGGGCGAGCTGGGCGGGGCGACCGATCTGGGGCTGCTCACGGCGCTGTTCGGGGCGGGCGGACTGACCGGCGCCCTGCTCTACGGGGCGGTGGGGCACCGCTTCTCGCGGCGGACGGTGTTCACGGTGTGCGTGGTGCTGTGCGGCGCCCCGAGATTCGCGGTCGCCGCGCTGACCGAAACCACTCTGCCGCTCGCGGTCACGATGGCGCTGGGCGGGATCGCGGGCGGCATGCTCAACCCGATCCTGACGACGTTGACGTACGAACGCGTCCCCGAGGAGCTGCGCAGCCGGGTCTCGGGGGCCCTCACCGCGGGCTGTGAGCTCGCCATGCCGGTGGGCGGGCTGGCGGCGGGACTGCTGGTCGAGGGGATGGGTGCGACGGGGGCGCTGCTGGCGATGGGCGGGGTCTACTTCCTGGCGACGCTGAGCCCGCTCGTCTTCCCCGCGTGGCGCACCATGGAGGGTCCTGAGCCGCAGGTCAGCAGCCCGGAACCTTGCCCCCCTGGTCCAGCGCCCGTAGCGAGGACACCGCGCTCTCCAGCGTCGTGACGGAGATCAGCCGCAGCCCGTCGGGCCGCTCGGCCTTCGCCTGCTTGCACTCGGCCTTCGGCACCAGGAAGACGGTCGCGCCGTCCCGCCGGGCGGCCTGCGTCTTGAGGCTGACCCCGCCGACCGGGCCGACCGTGCCGTCGGCCTCGATCGTCCCCGTACCGGCGATGGTGCGGCCGCCGGTCAGATTGCCTCCGGAGCCGTTGTCGGAGAGCTTGTCGATGATGCCGAGGGAGAAGAACAGGCCCGCGCTCGGCCCGCCGACATCGGCGAGGTGCAGGGTGACGTCCACCGAACCCGGCTTCATGTCCAGGTAGTTCAGGGCCGCGTCGACGGCGACGTTCTGCGACTCCTCCATGTCCTGGAGGTTGTGCCGCTCGATCTCCTTCTCGGAGTCGCCGGTCGGATAGACGGAGTCCCGGGGCATGACCGCCCGGTCCGTCCTGAACCAGCTGTCCACCACGTCCCCGATGCCGACGTCGGCCGTCGGCGACGTCGCGAGGATCGTGGTCATCAGCAGCTTGCCGTCGGTGGGGTGGGTCGGCGCGCCCTTGACCGTGATGACCGGTGTCCCCTTGTCGTCCCCGAGGACGTCCGCGGTGGTGCCGGGCTGCGCCACGGTGAACGGCAGCGGCGCGAAGGCGGCCGTGCCGAACAGTGCGAGGACGGGCAGCGCGCAGAGGGCGAGAACGCGGGGGCGGGAGAGACGAATGGCCACCCGCCCAATCTAACCGCCGCGCGCCCCCGGCTCCGACCGCCCCGGCACGGTCGGAGGCGGAGCCGTCCGCTCGCCCTGACGCAGCGCGGACGCCGTGCCGAGGCGGAGCCGTCCGCTGGTCCTAACGCAGCGCGTCGGCCACCTCACGGGCCGCGTCGAGGACCCTCGGCCCGACGCGTTCCGGTACGGCGTCCGCGAGCATCACCACACCCACGCTGCCCTCCACGCCCGAGACCCCGACCAGCGGCGCCGCCGCCCCGCAGGCACCGGCTTCGAGCTCGCCCTGGGTGAGGGTGTAGCCCGGGTGGTCGACGGTCTTCTGCCGGGCGGTGAGGATCGCCCGGCCTGCGGCGCCCCTGTCCAGGGCGTGACGGAAGCCGGCCCGGTAGGCCACGTGGTAGTCGGTCCAGGTCGGCTCGACCACGGCGACCGCGAGCGCGTCCGACCCGTCGACGAGCGTGAGGTGGGCGGTGGCCCCTATGTCCTCGGCCAGGGAGCGCAGCGCGGGCAGTGCCGCCTCCCTGACGAGCGGGTGCACCTGACGGCCCAGGCGCAGCACGCCCAGACCCACTCGGGCCCGGCCGCCCAGATCACGCCGGACGAGCGCGTGCTGTTCCAGGGTGGCGAGCAGTCGGTAGACCACGGTGCGGTTGACACCGAGTTTGTTCGACAACTCGGTGACGGTCAGGCCGTGATCGGTGTCGGCGAGCAGTTTGAGGACACGCAGTCCCCGGTCGAGCGTCTGAGAAGTCTCCGCGGTCACGACGCCCTCTCCCTCGTGGTGAGCGGGGCGGTTGTCTCTCCGGGATGCGGCCGCCGGTCCCACGGCGACGCACCGAGAGGCCGCCGACTGGCCATGGCACCGGCTGCGCTCCGCGGCCACGCTGCCACGGGGCGCTCATGTTTCGGGGACATTAGCGAGGGAGTCCGCTCAGCGGAAGACCTCGTCCAGAATCCGGTCTCCCTCCGGAACGGCACGGCATAACCGCCGGTCAGCGGCGGACCGTCCGGAACGCGAACATCTACGCGCGTTCAAGTCGGGTGACGCCGCGGCAACGCTCCGTACATCAGACGTGAACGATTGTTAACCCACCGTGAAAAGAGTGACGCGAAATTTCCGGCCCCCGGCGCCCGCGGGACCCTCACGCGCCCTCAGGGGGACGGCGTGCGCCCGGCGCGGACCGCCCGATCACGCCGCGGCCCCGGCACTCGGGCGGTGTGATCCGCGCGTGCACCGGGGCCGTCGAAGCGAGGCAGCGGCAGGGCTCATCGCATCCGGGTGGCCCACTCCTGGACCTTCTTGATCCGGTCCTGGATCTGCCCGGCCGTCGCCTCCGCGCTGGGCGGGCCGCCGCACACCCTCCGCAGCTCGGTGTGGATCACCCCGTGCGGCTTGCCGCTCTGGTGGGTGTAGGCCGACACCATCGTGTTGAGCTGCTTGCGCAGCTCCAGCAGCTTCTTGTGCGTGACGACGGGCCGGTTCTCGGCCGCCTTCTCCAGCAGGTCCGCCTCCTCCGCCGGCTTCTGCCTGCTGTGCGCGATCTGCCGGGTCTGCCGCTTCTGGAGCAGCAGCTGCACCTGGTCGGGTTCGAGGAGGCCCGGGATGCCCAGATAGTCCTGCTCCTCCTCGCTGCCCGGGTGCGCCTGCATGCCGAATTCCGCGCCGTCGTACAGCACCCGGTCGAAGACCGCGTCGGACTCCAGCGCCTCGAAGGGCAGCTGCTCCTCGGTCTCCTCGTCCTCCAGCTTCTCCGCGTCCGCGAGGAGCTGGTCCTCCTCGGCGAACGGGTTCTCCTCGTCGCTGCCCTTCTTGGGCTTGTCGAGCACGTGGTCGCGCTCGACCTCCATCTCGTTCGCGAAGTCGAGGAGCATCGGGATGGTCGGCACGAAGACGGAGGCGGTCTCGCCCCGCCGCCGCGACCGTACGAAACGGCCTACGGCCTGGGCGAAGAAGAGCGGCGTCGAGATGGTCGTGGCGTACACGCCGACCGCGAGGCGCGGGACGTCGACGCCCTCCGACACCATGCGCACCGCGACCATCCAGCGCGATTCGTCCTGGCTGAACTTGTCGATCTTCTTCGACGCCGCCTTCTCGTCGGAGAGGACCACGGCCGGGGACTCGCCCGTCACCTTCTTGAGGATCTTGGCGTACGCGCGCGCCGACTCCTGGTCCGTCGCGATGACCAGCCCGCCCGCGTCCGGGATGCCCTTGCGCACCTCGGTGAGCCGCTTGTCGGCGGCGGACAGCACGTTGGGGATCCACTCGCCGGTGGGCGCGAGCGCGGTGCGCCAGGCCTGCCCGATGGCGTCCTTGGTCATCGGCTCGCCGAGCCTCGCGGCGATCTCGTCCCCGGCCTTCGTGCGCCAGCGCATGTTGCCGCTGTAGCTGAGGAAGATCACGGGCCGGACGACCCCGTCGGCGAGGGCGTTGCCGTAGCCGTAGGTGTAGTCGGCCGAGGAGCGGCGGATGCCGTCGTTGCCCTCCTCGTACGCGACGAAGGGGATCGGGTTCGTGTCGGACCTGAAGGGCGTACCGGTGAGCGCGAGCCGCCGCGTCGCCGGGTCGAACGCCTCCTGGCAGGCCTCACCCCAGGACTTCGAGTCACCGGCGTGGTGGATCTCGTCGAGGATCACGAGCGTCTTGCGCTGCTCGCACCGGTTGCGGTGCAGCATGGGGCGCACGCCGACACCGGCGTACGTGATCGCGACCCCGTGGTACTCCTTGCTCACAGGGCCGGCGCTGTAGTCCGGGTCGAGCTTGATGCCTATGCGGGCCGCGGCCTCCGCCCACTGCTTCTTGAGGTGCTCGGTGGGCGCCACGACGGTGATCTGCTGCACCACGTGGTGGTGCAGCAGCCATGAGGCGAGGGTCAGCGCGAAGGTGGTCTTCCCGGCGCCGGGCGTCGCGACCGCGAGGAAGTCGCGCGGCTGCTCCTGGATGTACTTCTCCATGGCACCCTGCTGCCAGGCGCGCAGCTTCCCGGCCGTCCCCCAGGGGGCGCGGCCGGGAAAGGCGGGTGAGAGGTGGTGGGAGGCGGTAGTAGTCACGGTCTCCGGTTCGGGGCACTCGGGTACGTGGGCGGCTGCCGATACGACAACCGGGCCACCCTACCGGCGGGGGGAGCGGAACCCCGTACGGATCGGCTGTGGCCCGGCAGTGCTGAGACCCGCTTCACAGGAGACGGCTACCTGGCGAACCCGGGCAGCTGCTCCGCGATCTTGGCCATGTCCAGCGCCCCTTGACACACATCCAGCACGAACCGCTCGGCCTCGTCCACGTCGAAGCCCGCGTCAAGCGGATGCCCGTTCATGTGCAGGAAAACCCATGTCGCGTACCAGGCGATGCGCTTGTTGCCATCGACCAGCGCGTGGTTGCGCGCCAGGGACTCCATGAGCGCCGCAGCCTTCTGCCACACCTCCGGATACGCGTCCTGACCGAAGACGCTCGCCTGCGGGCGCGCCAGAGCCGAGTCGAGCAGCCCGTAGTCACGTACCTCGGCAGCCCCCAGCCGTTCCGCAAGGTTCAGCAGCTCGGGCAGTGTCAGGTATTGCATCAGGCCAGCCTCCGGTTCAGCTCCTCACTGACCTTCAGCACATGATCCGCTGCCTCGTTGAAGAGGCGCGAGTGTTCGTTTATGGCAGTGATCACCGCATCGTGAGCGAAGGACTGCATGCTTCGCCCCTCCGCCTCCGCACGCGCGCGCAGGGCGTCGAGCTCTTCCTCGGTAAACCTCAGATTCAGACCAGCCATGGATGCATGGTACCGCGTAGTACCACGCGGTGCTAAGCCTCGGTTCGCACCCGCGTAGCTACCCACACCCCCACCAGCGCCACCGCCGCCATCGGCAGGAACACCACCGTGAAGGCCCCGGGGTGCGCCGTGGCCGTACCGCTTCCCACGGCCCCATGGGCGGCCGCGCCCACCGAGCCGCCGCCGAGCGCGGCGAAGGCGGCGCCACCGGCGGCGAGCAGCAGCGCGTTGGACAGGCCGTCCGAGATCTGGAGGGCGGCCGAGTTGGCCCCCGCCTCGTGCGGCGCCGACAGCTTCAGCAGCAGCACGCTCGTCGACGCGATCACGATGCCCATGCCGAAGCACCCGACGCCCCAGACCACGGCCAGGGTCCACACCGGCACCGCCTCGATCAGCACACTCGGCGCCGCGACGATCGCCAGGGTCACGAGCACCATGCCCACCACCATGAGTGCCCCTCGGTGGGGCTCCAGCCGGGGCCTGGCCAGGACGTACGAGCCGAGCGCCCAGGTCAGACCCCCGGCGGCCAGGGAGAGGCCGGCCAGCGTCGGGGAGAGCCCGCGCTGGGTCACGAGCATCAGCGGGACGAAGGACTCCGCGACGATGAACGAGCCGGCCGATATCCCCCGCAGCAGGATCACGGCGGGCAGCCCCCGCGCGGCCCGCACGGTCCCCCGGGGCAGCAGCCCGCGCACGGCGGGGACGAGGAGCGCGGCACCGGCCAGCGCCGGGACCAGGGAGGCCCAGCGCAGATCCTGCCCCGCGTACTGGAGCAGCCCGGCGCCGGCCGAGATCCCGAGCGCGAGCCGGATGCGGCGCCGGTCGAAGGGCTCCGCCGCGGCCTCCGCGTCCGCGGCCCCTCCCGCCATCCGCCGGATCGCGGGGAGCGCGAGGCCCAGCGGCAGGAGGATGAGGACCGGGATGCCGACGAAGACCCAGCGCCACCCGAGGTGCTCGGTCACGGTCCCCGAGGCCAGCGGGCCGACGACGGACGGGACGATCCAGGCCGCCGAGAAGCCGGCCATGATGCCCGGCCGGATCCGCTCCGGGTAGGCCCGCCCGATGACGACGTACAGCGCCACGATGACGAGCCCGCCACCGACGCCCTGGACGGCCCGCCCCAGGATGAACGTCCACATGTTCGCAGCGGTCCCGGACAGCAGCAGCCCCGCCCCGAAGGCCCCGATCCCGGTGGCGAGCGGGGCGAGGGGCCCGCGCCGGTCGGCCCACTGCCCGGAGAGCACCATGGCGAAGAGGCTGGTGGTGAAGTACGCGGAGAAGGCGAACGCGTAGAGCGGGATGCCGTGCAGCTCACGGGCCGCGACCGGCATCGCCGTACCCACGGCTGTCGCCTCGAAGGCGATGAGCAGGACGACGGAGACGATGCCGATGCTGAGTGCCCGGTAGGTCCGCCCGAGGACGCCTTCCGCCGGCTCGGCGACGGAGGTCTCGACTATGGCGGCGGTGACCTCGGCGTCACTGGGTTCCAGGGCAGTCATGAGCCCCAGAGTAAGGGCCACCACCCCCGGTGACCCCTGTCGGTGGGCGGAATCCAGCTGGTCCCTTGGCCGTAGGACCGTGGGCTGTTTCATGAACGCGGTATGGCAGTCACGTTGCGGCCCGCCCGCATCCCTTGGCCCGGCCCCGGCGGGCCCGTACGGTCGACAGCAGATCAAGAAACGCACGGCCGTGTGCCCGAGAGGTTCAGGGGCTCGACTGCAACTCGAGTTACACCGGTTCGAATCCGGTCACGGCCTCCAGCAGACGACAACGGCCGCCCCCATGGCGTGGGGGCGGCCGTTCCTGCGCGCGTCGGCGGCTACGCGGGGCCCGCGGGGGCTGCGCTTCGCGCTCCGGCCCGCTGGGCGTGGTCACACGCATTTCAGCTCACGCTGTGTGAAGGCGGCGAAATTCTTGAGCAGCGTCGGCAGGACGCTACGAACCTCCTGCTCGTCATTCTCCGAGCGGAAGGTGGTCAGACGCAGCTCGATGTACGAACCAGGAGCAGCGGGGCCCTTCGAGGGCTGGCAGACAATATATGCGGCTGCCCCGTTTCCCCATACAAGGCCCTTCTTCCCCACGTCGACCGAATCGGGGTCCGACCCTACGATGGACTTCCAATCGATCCACTTCTCATAGCTCCGGCGGATAGCCATCGCCTGGAATGACGGACGATCATCGATGTCGACGTTGCAGGTCGGCATATCCAGGTTCTTGCCCAGCACGAATGCGCGCGTGCGCAGCGCGGCCTTGTCACCTGTCGGCAACAACGGGGCTACGTCTTCGGCGGCGAAGACGTCCCAGCAGAGCCGGTCGGGGAGTTCCGGAACGGCCTCGGGTTCTCCGGAGCATCCGGCCAGGAGCGAGGCCAGGATCACGGAAGTCGCTGATGCGACAGCCTTCCTGAGTTGCCACACGGCTACTCCCCCTGGGCAAAGCCCACACCGAACACACTGTTCAGCCGCACTTCAATTCCTTCTGCGCGAAGGCGACGAACTGCTCCAGCAAGGTGCGAAGAATACGACGGTTCTTTGCCGCCTGGGTACCCTTGCTCGGCTGGTCATAGGCATAGAGACTCAGCTCGATGTATCTACCCGGAGTATTAGGCCCCTTCGAGGGCTCGCAAACAATGTACGAGGCGGCCCCCTTGTACCAGAGAATTCCCTCCTCTCCGACGTCGATGGACTCCGGATTCGATTTCTCCCAAGAGGTCCAGTCGATATCACTCTCGAAGTCGAAGCGGTGACCACCGGCCTGAAATTTCACTGCACCGTCAATTTGCAGCGAACACAGCGAGCTTGAGTCCGGGTAGAACGCATGGTGACTATCAGCAATGAACTTCGCCTCCTTGCCTGAAGGCAGAAGCGGCGATACATCCTCCGAGGCGAAGGCATCCCAGCACATTCGCTCGGGCAGATCCGGGACCGCCTGAGCCTCCTCGGAGCACCCGGCGAGAAGTGCAATCAGCGATGCCGACACCGACGCCACCGCCAACGCCTTGGTAAACTTCCGCACGCCTACTTCCCCTTCGGATGAGAGCTATCGATCATGCCGCGCCCGATGGAGTGCGCTGCCGCCGCCTCCGTTGAAGCCGACCCCTTGTAGTCTTCGTACTGCCCGGGAGTAAGGCCCGCCGCCCTACCGGCCGTCTCGACGGCAGCAACGGCAGCGTTCTTCGTGGCCCCTTCTGCCTGCTCGTAGCCCTCTAGCGACTCCTGGCGGCCCTCATCCGAAGAATCCTCCTTCGCGCGGTCCAGGGCAGATTCCGCAATGTCTTCCTGCATCCACTCCACCACATCACCCCCAACTGGGAGCAACTCGACGTATTTTGCCCCGACCGCCGAGATTACGCGGTTGGCCCACTTGGCATTATCCTCGGTTGATTTGTTGTATTCCTCATCCGTGTGGGCATGCAATTCATGCGTCGCATAGGCTCTCGCCTCGGTCATTATTCCCGCGATTTCACCTCCGGGATGAACAGCGTTACGCACCGCTTCTCCCATGTCCACATGCTTCTCGGGGTGTGTGAACACATCACTCACGAGCGCCGTGGTGTACGCCTGCTGTGCGTTGGTGATCGCACCGTATGCCTGCGGATCCTGGGCCACCGCACTGAGGAACCCAGCCATCTGCGCCTTCTCGAATTCCGCCGCATGCCCGAACGGCTTGATCTGGCCGGCACCGTTCTCTGCCGTGGCCTGCAAATCCGGCATGTACTCGGCGGCCATGTTCCCGAACTGCTGGGAGAGCCCGTTGAGCGGGCCCGGTGGGTCGCCGGGCTTGGCGGCCACGAGCTCGGGCTCCGTACCGATCTTCTCCACGACCTGCTCCATCACTTGGGCCATGGCCTTGCTGTGAGAGACCGGTGGTGCGTCGTCGTCACCTGGAACGCGGCCGGTGACCGCCGCTTCCAGGGCGTTACCCATGGCGGTCTGACCGGGGGTGGACTCCCCGTCGACCACAGCGTCGTACCAGTCGGCCATCGGCTTCTTGTCGAGCATGTAGTCGACCACGCCCTGCGCGTCCTTGCCCTTGATCTCGGCGTCCGACAGCGTGACGATGCCGTCCTTGTTGGTGTCCTCCCGGATTCCCTCGTTGAAGAACTCCGTGGACGCAGCAGGGTTGTTGCTCATCGCTTCCATGAGGCCGGTCATCGGGTTGAAGCCCTTGCCGCCGGTCTCGTCGAGGTTGATGGCCATCTTCAGGTCGTGCGGCAGGTTCTGGGCCCAGATTTCCGGGTTCTTCTTGTCCAGCGCCACCATGTCGCGGCCCACCGTGGTGAGGAAGTCCTTGTCGTACGTCCCCTCCCGGAGGAGCGCGCCGAGCGCCTGGTAGCCGTAGACCTTGGTACCGATGCCGGTGACCGCTGACACGTCCATCTCCTCCCGGCCGGCCTTCAGGAGTTGTGTGGTCCAGGTGGCATCCAGATGGTTCGGGGTCGAGGTCTGGGTGGCGAGACCCAGCATCGCCCCCATGTCGCTCTGCATGTTGCGGACCACGGCGGCCCGGTCCTGGCCGGCGGGGCCCAGCGACGTCGCGTCCAGCGACAGCTTCGTGTACGCCTCGAGAGTCCCCTCCGCGCCGAGTCTGCGGTAGAAGGCGGTGGCGAACTCGGGATCGTCGCGGTTGTCGTCGATGATGTCTTCGAGTGCCTTGAGCGCCTTCACATTGCGGGCGGTGCCGCCCTCGCCCGTGACTGTCTTCATCAGGGCGGCGGCGCGGTCCACCTGTTCGGCGTCAAGGCTGGAGAACTTGGGCGCACTGAAGTCCTTGGCTTCCCGCACATTGGCCAGAAGGGCCCGCTTCAGCGATTCGTCGGCGTCGGAGCAGTCCTCGACGAGCCGGTCGATCCGCTTCTGCCAAGCAGCCACGGCGGTTTCCTGCTTGTGCAGAGCCTCGGGATAGCCGGGCTCGTGGCGCGCGCCGACATCGTCCTTCAGGTCGTGCCGGGGCGTCACCTTCCCCGCGGCGCTGATCAGGATTCCAGCCTTCCCCGCTTCCTCGTCCCTGATCCTGACGAGCTCATCCCGGGCGATCTTGAAGGACGTATGGGCGTCCGCGAGCAGCAGCTTGATGCCCTTGGCCTCGGCCGCCGCATCCTCGAGCTCCTTGGCCGTCTTGGATATGAAGGGCTTGGTGACAGCCGCGTTCACGCCGTCCCAGTCGGCCTTGTCTGCCTTCGCCTTCATACCGTTACGGGCGTCGTCGGCCAGTATCTCCAGCTTGGTGACCATCTCCGCCCAGTCATCAGCGGCAGCCTTCAACTTGCCCACAGGTGCATCGACAACGTCCGCGTACGTCAGTCCCGACTTCACTTCTGCACTCCCCCGACCACCACTCCCACGACTGTCACCAGCCTCTCACTCCCTGTGGTCGCACTGGCTCCCGGGCTGCCCAGTTGGCGGAAACTCAACTGGTACAGGGTCGGAAAAGCCCGGCCATCCCTGCATGCGGACCTCACCGCCGCCGGTACGGCGTTGCGGATGTCCGGCGCGACCAGGACTGGCGGGCGGTCGGTCAGCCCTTGCCCGCACCCGCCACGAATGCGGTCCAGGCGGCGGGGGTGACGGTGAAGGTGGGGCCGTCGGTGACCTTGGAGTCGCGGACGTGGACGGTGTGGGGGCAGGTGGCCACCTCGACGCAGGCCTCGCCCTCGTTGCCGCTGTAGCTGGACTTGTGCCAGTCGTAGGCGACTTCGAGGCAGGCCTCGCCCTCGTTGTTGCTGTAGCTGGACTTGAACCAGGAAAGTCCGGGCCCGTCGCTCACAGTTGCCTCACCTTCGTCTCGATGACCTCCACGGACTTCCAGGGGTTGAGCGCCTGAGCCCGCAGGATGCCGAAGAGGTCGAACATGTCGCCCACCTGCTCCGGCTTCGAAAGCAACCTACCTCCGCCCTGCCCCTCCGCGAACAGCAGTGTGCGGCCCTCCACCGTGGACATCAGCTGCATCGGCCCGTTCAACCCCGCATGCGTGTGCTGGGCCGACGGCATCACCTGCACCGTCAGGTGGTTGAGCCGCTCCACGCAGTCGAGCACGTGCCGCAGTTGCTCCTTCAGCACCTCGGGCCCGCCGAGCGTCCGATCCAGGACCGACTCCTCGATGACGTACCCGATGCGCGGCGGCGGCGTGCGCGACAGCACCGTCTGCCGCTCCAGCCTCGCTCCGACGTGCCGGGCGATCTCGTCCTCCGTGTAGGCCGGTACGCGCGACCGGTACAGCGCGTGCACGTACGCCTCCGTCTGGAGCAGGCCCGGGATCAGCATCGTCTCGTACGCGCTGATCACCCGCGCGTTCCGCTCCAGCTTCGCCCAGTCCAGGAACTTCGGCGGGTACTTCTCCTCGTCCACCAGTTCGCAGCACGCCTTCAGCGCCCCGCCCGCACCGAACACCCGGTCCGCGTCGATCAGCAGGTCGCGCGACGGAATACGCTCCGCCCGCTCCACCGCGCCCATCAGCGACTCCGAGATCAGCAGCTGCTCCGCCGCCTCCTTCTGTGTGAGACTCGCCCGCACCCGGTGGATGCGGATCAGCTCCCCCACCAGCCGCCGCCCGCGCGTCGTCCCGCCACCCGTCCCCACAGCCATCACCGCCTTCCCCACATCGCGTGGATGTGGATCGCGTCCTGCTGGTAACGCTACGCAGTCACCACGATGCTCATAGCCATGACGAGCAAGAAGCTCCCCGAATGGGTACCCGCATCGGGGCTCCAACTCCGCCTCATCGGAGTCCACTTCGACGCGATCCGGCTGCGCGGCGTCCGAGGGGAGGCGGTGCTGCACCACCTCGCCGCCCTCACGGACGGCGATCCGGGGCCTGTCGTGCGGGAGATCGCCGGGGCGCGGTGGACGTACTTCCTGCTGGAACCCGGCGCGAGCCAGGATTTCGACTGGCCGCCCGGCGCGAAGTGCTTCGGCCCGGCGGCCCGCGACCAGTACGTGGGGATTCAGGCCGCCCACGGCAACACGTATCCGCTGAGCTGGCGGTGCGGGCCTCCGCAGGACGGGGACTTCGTGGACGCCGAGCTGCTGCACGGGCTGGTGATGGCCCAACTCGGCCCGGCGCGTGACTGCTCAGGGGGCGCGCATCAGGTTGCGGAGGCCTGCGACGAGGGCAGGGACGTCGCGTTCGGCCTCGGCGGGAGTTGCGCCTTCGACTGACTGCGGGGGCTGGTGCGTGGTCGCGCAGGCGCGGCAGAGGCCGTCCGGGAGCGCTTCGGCCGGGCCGGGGCGCCCGCAGTCGGCGCACTCGACCAGGACCTCGCGTGCAGGACGAGAGGCAGGCGGGCCCGGGGCCGGCGCGGGCAGGTGGGGCGGCATCTTGTCGGTGAGGCGGCGGCGTACCAGGCCGATGGGCGATCCGATGCGCTCGGGAAGACCGGCGGTGAGCGCAGAGGTCAGGTAGTCGGCGCTGACACCTCGCGCGAACCATGCGGCGGCGAGCGGTTCCAGCGCGGCGCAGTCGGCGGCGGAGAGCGCCAGGCGGGATTCTCTGCGGCCGAGTTCGGCGAGAGTGAGGTAGGCGGGGGAAGGGGCCGCGACAGCCGAGGAGGCGCCTGCGCCCGGCTCCTCCTGCGGCGCCGGGGACGGGTTGGGGCCGGGGCGCTCCGCAGTGCTCTGTCGGGGTACGACCGCCGGTTCGGCAGAGGGTGCGGGCGCCTGCTCCGGGCCGGTGGCAGCCTCACCTGCGAGCCTGGCGGTCCACCACTCGTTGTCGTGGGCGGTCCGGGACCAGTAGGTGAGCGTCACCCACCGGCACTGACCGGCCCCTTCCACCCGGCTGCGCACGCGGCGCAGATGCCCGGCCACGGCGAGGGCGCGCAGTGCGGTGCCGATGGCCATCTGGCCGTACAGGGGCAGGTCCTTGGCCAGCGACTTGATGTCCATTGCGGCACCGTCGGGGAGGTGGTCGACGTACCCGGCGACGTAGCGCTCCCGCTCGGGCAGCAGGGCGAAAGCACCGGCGCCGGAAGGGCCTTGGGCGGGGACGGTCTGCTTTCCGTATCCGGTGTGCGCCTTGCGGTACGGGCGCGAGGCTGCGGGAGCGGGCGGGGCGGAGCTAGGGTGCTGGGTAGCCACGAGATCGTCCTTCTGGGTGCTCGATCTTGGGTCAGACCCCGGCCGGTGCTGCTAACACCGTGTCGGGGTCGTCTCGTTGTGGGCACCGTAAACAGCCGCGACTCTCCGCCGCAACTCGATCACTATTAGTCATACTTGCTGGCCGTGACGGGGAGGGGAGGGAGGGGAGGTTTCCCCAAAAGCCCTTACCTACCCCCCGGATGAACAACACCGCTCGAACCCCGGCCCTCGCGTCTCAGCCCTCGAAGCCCGAAGCTCAAGCGTCGGCCCGCCAGCATCCCTCGATCCCCCGAACGAGTGACAGCACCACACCCGAGGCTCGGACCCCGAGTCTCGGGGGCCGAGCGCCGGGGTCACCATTCGCCCTCGCGAGGCAGCGTCTACTTCGGCGTGAGATCGGGGGTCTCGGGGAGCCCCGCGTTGTTCTCACATCCCAGCTCCTTCGCCACGGAGAGGGCTCCGGTGTGAAGGACCTCCAGATTGGCGTCACGGGTCTCGGGGGTGTCCGGGGCATCGCTCTCCCCCACCGTGAAGCTCCCGTAGATGCGCAGAGGCTCGGTCTCCGACCCCTTGAGCCGTGGGCTCACGCACTCGAGGTAGAGCGAGGCTCCGGTGGCCCTCGCCTCGGACCTCTTGCCCATCGTGTAGGAGACCGTGCCGGGGTCGGTCCTCGAGTCCTTCACGTCCTGCGGGGCGTACATGGAGAACTTGACCGCTGCTCCGTCTCCGGCTCCGCCGCCCCTGGGGCTGAGTTCACACAGGTCCGCCCCCGTGGCCCAGCTACGCCCGGACTCGTATCCGTCCGTCAGCGCTTCCGTAACGGCCTTCAGGCCCTGGTCGCTCCGATAGAAGAACTCCGAGTCAGCCGTGACCGCCTCGACCTTCTTCGCCAAGGACGCGTCGAACAGACCGCCGCAGACCTTGTCGGCCCCCACGAAGGTCTCCTCGGCGCCCTTGCCCGTCTCCGCGTCCGATCCGCAGGCCGCCAGGCCTGCCCCCGCAGCCACGACCAGGCCGACTGCGGCTGCCAGGCGCCCTGCCCGTGTCAGTCCCACGATCCTCATCACTCCACCGGTACCCATGTCCCGTCAGCCCGTTTCCGGATCCTGACCCTGCTGGTTCTCCCGTTCGTTACCGGTCGAATAGCCGTTCCTCATGGACTCCTTCATGTCCTGACGGAATTCCTTGTCCTCCTTC
This sequence comes from Streptomyces sp. QL37, assembly GCF_002941025.1. Classification (NCBI taxonomy): domain Bacteria; kingdom Bacillati; phylum Actinomycetota; class Actinomycetes; order Kitasatosporales; family Streptomycetaceae; genus Streptomyces; species Streptomyces sp. QL37. The sequence continues at coordinate 3,294,562 of NZ_PTJS01000001.1, forward strand.
GTGTCCCCGGTGTTGCGGTCGAGGAAGTCCTCCATCGGTGCTTCGGCCGTGGACTCGCCGGCCCGATAGATCTTGTTCCATTCCTCCCTGGTCAGCTCCTCGGCCTTCTCCTTGCTCGCATCGACCGAGTTGTCCGACATGTCACCGATGAACTGTCCCGCGAGCTGCTCCAGCCCGCCGCTGGCCGTGTCGGTGGCCAGGGGGATGAGCACGGCGGCCGTCCCGACCGCCGCGGTGGCCGGCAGGAAGGCGACGCCCGCGGCAATACCCGCCGCCGCGCCGAACTCGACCCACCCGGAGCGCTTGGCTACGGCCTTCTCGTAGTCCTCGTGGCTCTTCATGTTGTCGGCCTGGACCTGGTCGGCCCGAGACTGGTCGAGCATGCCCTGGACCTCCGCGCCGACGTGCACGGCCGACCGGGCGCTGCCCTTGTCGATCACCCCGTTGGAGTCGACCTGGTTCTCCAGCACACTCCGCGTGTACACCTCTTCCGCGGCCGAGACCGTCGCGTAGGCGTCCGGGTGCTGACCGAGGGCGCTGAGGAAGCCGCGAGTGATGCTCCTGCCCTCCGTGTCGTCCTCGAAGTCGATGTGACCCTTCGAGTCCTTCGGGGCGAACACACTGTCCGAGTCGCCTTTGTCCAGCGCCCAGTTGATGTCGTCGATGTAGCCCGCGCCCATGGTGCCCAGGCTGTCGGACATCGCCTCCTGCTCCTTGAGCAGGCCGGCGTCCGCCCCGTACTTCTCCATGACCTGCTGCATGACCGCCGCGTTGTCGTCGTCCCGCACCACGCCGGCGTCCGGGTGCCCGGCCGGGTAGCCGAGCGTCGCCGACTCAAGGGCGTGGCCCAGGGCGTCGGGCATCTGGTTGAGCGACGCCTTGAGCTCGTTCTCATCGAGGGAGTTGACGTCCGGGAAGGACTCCCACTTCTCGTTCCCGAAGAAGTCGAGGTAGTTCTCGATCGGCGTGTCGCCGTTCTTGCCCAGATCGGCCGTGGCGCCCTTGTTGACCGTGCCGTCCTCGTTGTACGCGGTCGGCGGGTCGTTGAAGAAGTGCTTCGCCGCGTCCGGGCTGTTGCCGAGCGCTTCCAGCATGGCGGTCGCCGGGTCGTAACCGGCCCCGTTCACACCGGACGGGTTGAACGGGTTCTTGAAGGGACTGTTCACCACCTTGTTGTCGGCGAACATGTACGGGTCCTTCTGGTGCAGCTGCGCCACGTGCTCGGCGATCGGATTGAGGAACGCCTTGTCGTAGTTCCCGTACCGCATGATGCCGCCGAGCAGCTGGTAGCCGAACGGCCCGTTGGAGTCGTACTTGGCCAGCGGGACGCGTTCCGTGCCCATCTTGCGGAGCTCGGGACCCCACTCGTCCGAGAACGCCTTGTCGTGGGAGGCGGTGGCCAGGTTGAGACCCAGGTTCTTCTGGAGTTCCTGGACGTCCTTGAGCCGCTCCTTGTCGAGCTTGCCGTACTCGTACGTGTCCGTGGAGAGCTGGCCGAAGAACGCGAGGGACTTCTCCGGTCCGAGCTTCTCGTAGAAGTTCTTCGAGAACTCCACGGACTTGCTGTTGTCCTTCAGCAGTTCGTTGAGCTGCTGAAGCTCGGTGTGGGTGATGTCGCGGCCCTTGGCGGCCAGGTCGGCGGCCCGGGCCGCCTCCTCCTGGTCCATCTTCGTGTACTTCGGGGCGCTGAAGTCCTTGCGGTCCGTGACGTTGGCTTCGAGGGAGTTCTTGAAGGACACGTCGGTGTCGTTGCAGTTGTCGACGATCAGGTCGATCTTCTTCTGCCAGGAGGCGATGTTCTCCTTCTGCTGGCGGACGAGCTCGGGATAGTCGGGGTCGTGCGCCTTCTGCTGGGCAGGTATGTCCTCCACCGGATGGCGTGCGGTGACCTTGCCGTGTCCGTCAACCTTGATCCCGGCCGCGGGGCCCTCGTGGTCCCGGATGTCGATCAGGTCGTCCTTGGCCTTCTTGATGGCGTTGTGACCCTCTTCGAGGATCTGCTTCACGCCCTTGGCCTCGGCCGCGGCGTCCGCGACCTCCTTGACCGTCTTGGCGATGAACGGCTTCGTGACACCGGCGTTGAGGCCGTCCCAGTCCGCCTTGTCCGCCTTGGCCTTCATCCCGTCACGGGCCTCGGTGGCGAGCCTCTCCAGATCGCCCGCCATCTTCGACCAGTCGTCGACCGCGGTCTTCAACTTCCCCACAGGGGCGTCGACTATGTCCTCGTACTTGAGCGTACCCATGTTCCCCCCGCCCCCTACTTCATGTATTTCGAAAGCGCGGAGATCGGCGCCAGATCTCCCTGGATCTTCACGTCGTCATTCGAATGCTGGGCCTTGGTGTAGTCCAGGTGATTCGAAATGTGCGCAAGAGAATCCAGCAGGGTCTTCAGGTGCGTGTTCCAGCGGTCATGCACCTTGAGTACGGCCGAACCGCTCGTGAAATTGCCGTTGGTGAGCGCGATCGCCGCTTCGAAGGTGGCAGGACGGGCGTGATCGCCCTGCCGGGACACCTTGGTCCGCAGGTCATAGGCGTCATTTCCGATACGGCCGAGGTCGTCCCGATTGACCACCAGATCACCGGAGCTGCCTCCGCCGCCCTCGGCCGGGACACTGTTGAGCCGCATGGCGCTCCGCGCGGCCGCAGCCGCTCGCAGTTCGGCCCATTCCTGTTCGAAGGTCACGAAATTCCTCAAGTCCGTCCTTACAGACCGCTTCGTCCGAGACAGGCGGCCACCGACCTGCTCACCGTATCGGTTTCGCCCTCACCGGCAACGAGCGGACGGGAATTCCGGGACAGGATCGCACCAGGGTCACGCCGCTTCCGGCGAGTAGCGTCCGGTCCCTTGTCCGGGCCCCGGATTCAACAGGATCGCGGGGAGTTCGTGTGGCCGCACGCTTCTTCTTGTTCGCCGTCGCCGCCGCATTCCTCGTCATCGCGTGGGGCGGGCGTCCTGAGAGCCGGCGAGGACGGGAGGCCCTCGTACAAGGTCTTCGTGGAGCGAGCAGGTGAGGGGCACGACTACGGGAGAGCGGCGGGCAGGTGCGACGACGTCCCGTGGGTGCGGTCAGCCCCTGACCTCACCCGCCAGGATCGCGGTCCAGGCGCCGGGGGCGTCCAGAGCTCCTCACTCCTCGGCCACCGCCCCCGCGACCTCGGCCGCCAGCGCGAGCTGGCGGCGTTGGACGCGGGCGGAGAGGGACCGGACCTGGCGAGCATGGTCGACGGTGGCGCACCACAGGAGCTGGGCGAGAACGAAGTGGCGGCCTTCGGGAACCAGGACCAGGTCGGGCCAGAGATCTCCGGGCGCCGTCGCCCGGTGGGTGATCTCGGGGCCCAGCTCCCCGTGCCATCCAGTGGGAAGGACGAACTCGGGGGTGGTCGACATGCGCTCGTACCATTCAAGGGTGTCCGCGAGGTAGGCGCTGCGGAACTCGTCGTCGAACTCGCCGCCCCGCAGGCGACGCAGTGCGGCGTGGGCGCGGCGCGCGTCGTCGAAGACCGCGAGCGGTAGGCGATGGCGGCGTACGGTCCGGTGCCTGCGGGTGGAGCTGTCGTCGAGAAGGGCCGCGGTGTGCGCGTGGACCGTCGTGAAACGCAACCCGAGGCCGGCCATCCGCAGCCACAGGTCCCAGTCCTCCAGGCCGTCGCCCGCGCGCCAGCCGCCCGCCTCCTCGGCGAGCGGGCGACGGTGCGCGACGCGTGAGGGCTCGAACATCGGACCCAGCATCTGGATCTCGGGATGCCATACCAGTTCGAGAGGGTCCGAACGCGAGGTGAGCGCCCCGGCCGCGGTCCTGCGCTCACAGCCGGTCGCGACAAGGTCCGCTCCCGCCTCGAAAGCATCGAGCAGCACCCTCAGATGGTCCGCCCGCCACTCGTCGTCGTGGTCGATGTATGCGGTGAATTCCCCACGGGCCTCCCGCAGGCCGCTCATCCGCGGGCCGCTCGGATGACCGTGGCGGGGCACACGGAGGAGCCGGATGCGTGGTTCCTGCGCGGCTGCCGCACGCACCCACTCGTCCGTGTCGTCGGTGCTGCCGTCGGAGACGACGAGCAGTTCCCAGCCGGGGAAGGCCTGCCGGCGGACGGATTCCAGAGTGCGGGTGATCGCCCGGGAGCGGTTGTGCGTGGGACAGATGACGGAGAAACGGGGGGCAGGCGTCATGCCGGGACGCCCTCAGCGGCGATCCGGCTCTCCTGGCCGGTGGCGCGGCTCACGCGGCCGGTGAGAAACGGCAGGCCGGTGTCCTTGCCGGTGAGGACGGTCTCGACAGTGAGCAGGACACCGGCGGTCCCGGTGGCGAAGTCCGTGGAGAGCCGCAGACACTGGTCACCGAGGAAGGCCGGGGCTCCGGCGTGTGGAGCCGCGTGAAGCCCGAGAGCCGCGAGGTGCGAGGGCAGAGCGGAGGGCACGTCGGCTGCGGATGCGGACGGAGCGCCGGATACGTCCGCCGTCCCCAGCCTGTGCTGCGCCAGCATCGCCCCCGCCCGTCCCGTGAACACTCCGGAGTGACTGAAGAAGGGTGCGGCAAGTCGCTCACCCAGCGTGGTGCGTGCAAGGGCGAGTTCGGGGTCCTCCCGGTGGGCGAGCACCGCGTCGACGACGAGTGCCAGGCCCGCACCGCCGTTGATCACCGGAACGGACCACGCGGCGTGCGGCGTCCTCGCCGTCGGGTCGGCCGCCCAGCCGCTCTCGGCGAGGTCGGTGCGGAGTGCCTCGACAGCTTGATCGAGGTACTTCGGTTCGTCGGTGTGGGCGAACAGACGGCACAGGAAGAGTGCCTGCCCCGAACCCCCGTGGAGCAGGCCGTGGCGGCGCCTGCCGCCCTGGGCGAAGCCGGTGATGCGGTTGGCGAGGCGCACGGCGCGCTCGATTCCGTCCGGCTCGCCGTACTTCTCCGCGAAGTGCAACAGGGTGAGCCCGATTCCGGCTCTGCCGCGGAAGAGGCTGTCGTCCAGGTCCGCGTCAGAAGCGGTCCAGCGAGCGGCGGCACGCTCCAGGAGTTCCGCGGCAGGCCTGCGCAGCCCGAGCGAATCCAGGGCGAAGGCGATCCCGCACAGACCGTCGTAGAAGCCGGGATCCTCGACCCGCTCACCGGCGCGGACGAGCCAGTCGACGTGGTCGGCGGGCACCTCGACACCGGCCTGTGAGAGCGCCCAGACCACGCCCGCGGCACCGAACGCGAGGTTCGCGCCACCGCCGGAACCGTGGAACTGCTCGATGTCACCGGGATAGAGCCGGTCGGAGCGCTCGGGCGACGCGGCGGCCAGGATGCCGTCGGCGAGGCGCTGCCGCAGCTCGGGCCAGCCTTCGGCGTCGGGGCCCGCGACCGGCCAGGAGGACGTGTCGCCGAAGGCGTCGGCGGTGGCGGGGTCCGCGGCCGGGCGAGGGGACACGGGAGCCTCGGCGGTACCGCTGACGACTGCGCGGGCCTCGGCGCCACCGGTCACGCTCGCGGCCGCGGCGTCGCCCTGGGGGGCGTGTCCGGCCGGGGGCGCCAGGTCGTCCCGCACCCGTTCGGCGAAGTCCTCCGGCACGGGGAAGACGTCGGCGATCAGGGAGAGGAACTGCTCCGCCTTCTCCGACGACCACGGCAGAACCTGGGTGAGCGGCAGGAAGACCCCCAGGCGGAGGCAGCCCATGGCGTATCTGTCGACGTCCACGCCGGTGTACCCGGCCGGGGCTTGGTAGCCGGGCGCCGCCATGGCCTGCGGGGCCGCCGCCACCACCTCGCTGCTCGCCTCCAGGTCGATGAAGACGACTCCGCCGTCGGGGCGCAGGAGAACGTTGTTCGGGTGGAGGTCGCCGAAGACGACACCACGCGCGTGCAGGTCACGGACGCCGTGTTCGACCCTGTCGAGGGTGTCCAGCGCCCAGCGGGCGTAGGCGGCGTAGTCCTCGGGTGTTGCGGGCTCGGCGGCGAGGAGGGGGTTACGCTCCTGCATCTCCTGGCCGAGCGCCTTGCCCTCGACGTACTCGCGGACGAGGTAGTAGTGCTCGTGGCCCTTGCGGAATTCGGCGTGTGCGGGCATGCAGTCGAGCCCCGCGAGCCGCCGGATCGCCCAGTACTCGTTGCGCAGGCGGGCCACGGCGTCGGAGCCTGCGGCGTCGAGACCGGCGAGCGGGCGCGCTTCCTTGAGCAGAACGGTCGCGTCGGTGCGGGTGTCGGTGGCGAGGTAGACGCCGCCGCCGTTGGAGAAGTGCAACGCCTTGACCGGGCGGTACGGGAAGTCGGTGAGGGCTGCGCTGTTACGCGCCTCCAGCGCCTCCTGGAGCCGGTCGGGCAGGGTCACCCAGGCGGGTGGCCGGAAACCGGGGCCGCGCACGTCGGGCACCCAGTTTCCGGACGGGTCCTTGATGCAGTGGACGAGTTCGCCCGAGGGGCCCCGGACGAGATGCGCTACGAAGCCGCCGTAGCGCACGTAGAGCGGTCCCGAACGCCAGCGCAGGTCGCTGAGTATGTACGGCCCCGTCTCACCGGTGAGCAGGTCGTCGAGGTCGTCGAGGAGCCGCGTGAGCATCTCCTCGTCCAGGGAGTAGAGCGTGACGAACTTGCCGCTGCTCCCCCGGTCCCCGTATTTGCCGCTGCGGCGCACCAGCACGGCGGCGCTCCGGAGGAACTTGAAGTACACCCCGTGCTCCAGGCAGTAGTCGCGCACGAGGCGACTGATTCGCTCAGCGTTCTCCGGGGTCGCCGTCACATGGATCTTCCAGCCCTGCTCGGGCAGTTCTGCCCCCGGAGGGCGGAAGATGACCCAGTCCTCGTTGGCGCCTCGGGTCCACCCCTCGGGGAGTGGGACGCGCGCGGCGGGGAAGTCGTCCTCGGCACCGCCGAGAGCCTGCACGTCGTAGAAGACCTCGCCGGGCCGGCAGAAGGTCAGGTACCGGAAGTCCATCAGGGTCTCCTCGCGACCGCCACGGCGGCCGCCGGGCGGAGTTGTCACGTCGATCGGCTGGGGTGCGTCCCCGTCACCAGCGGAAGGCAGGCAACACGTACTTGGTGAAGATCCACTGCCCGGCAGGCATCCGGCCCGCGTCCACCACGGCACCGCCCAGGTCGTCCTCGGGGGTCTTCGCGAGCCGCAGCGGGTATCCGTCCGCAGGGGTCGGCAGCATGTCGGCGCGTACCGGCAGGAAGGCGGAGAGCGGAGCCGTGGTCGCGGTGGCCCGGTCGTCGGCTATCACACCGTGTCCGGTCTCGCTCTTGGTGGCCACGCCCACCTGGTAGAGCCGTACCGTCACGCCCTCCTTGATCACCGACCGGTCGGCGGACGGCGGAAGCAGCAGTTCGGCCCTCCCTCCGTCCCGTACGGTGTACCCCGCGCTCACCGTGTACGGGACCTCGACGAGCGCGAGCACGGTGGTGAGCGCCGCGGTGAGCAGGACGGCCACGGCGCCGATACGGATCGCGCCCGCACCCCCCGCACGCGCTTCCCGGGCGACCCGGACGAAGCCGCGTACGAGGTGGTACCCGAGATAGCCGACCCCGCACAGCATGAGCGTGGCGCCGACGACACCGATGCGCTGCAGCGTGTCGCCCCACAGCCCGACAGCCGTCGCGATCATGTACAGCGGGAAGGCCATGGAGGCGAGACCGAACGGCACCGTCCAGCGGCCGAGTTCAGGCAGCTCACGTTCGTGGCGGCTGCCGAAGAGCACGCGGGCGACCCTGCGACGGGCGTCGGTCAGCGCCCGGTCCCTCAGATGCGGGACGTCGAGGTGGCTCATCAACGCGATGTAGCCGTCGAGTTTGACGAACGGCATGAGGTTGAGCAGACCCGCGATGTAGGTGACGAAGGCGAAGACGAGCAGCCCGTCCCGTGCGGCGCCGGAGAAGAAGAGAGAGGCGACGGCGGCGCCGCCGGCGATGACTACCTGCGTGACGATCCCGGCGAGGGCCACCGCGACACGCTGACTCCTGCGCGGCAGTCGCCAACCGTCGGTGACGTCGCAGAAGAAGGCGGGCGACAGGTAGAAGAGCATCACGCCCATCCGGCCCGGACGTCCCCCGTGGTGGGTGAGGACCGCGCCATGTCCGAACTCGTGCACGGCGGTCGTGGCCAGGATGCCCAGGAAGACGGCCAGGTAGGTGCCAAGTCCGAGCGGCTGCCCCAAGGCGTCGCCGAGACGGGCCGACTGACCGGCGAGCACGAGCAGCCCGGTCAGCGCGAGCACAACGGCTGCCGCCACTCCGGCCCGCCCCGTCAGCGCACGCACAAGCGGTGAGATCCGTAGCAGCATGCGCTCGGGCCGTACGAGGGTGAACTGGAGGGTCATCGGGGGGACGAGCTTGAAGCGACGGTCGCTCTTGCGCACGGCCTCACCGTTGTCGAGCAGCTTCCCGGCGGCGAGCTTCTCGACGGCTTCCGCGACCGCGCCGACCGTCCACGGTGGCCCGAGGATCTCCGCGAGCAGGGTGTGATCGCGGGTCCCGTTGAGCGCCAGGGCGAGGCGGGCCAGGTCGGACTGGACCCGGAAGTACCGCGTCTGACCCTGCTGGATCAGCCACGGCGCCCCTGCCTCGGCCGGTTCGTGCACGGAGACGTCGGCAGCGAGCCGAGGGCGGTCCAGGAGCTCGGGAGGGACGGGGGGCGTCTCGGTCTTGGTGGACAATGCGATCTGCCTGCCTTACGTGAGGTCGCGGACGCGGAGGAGCCGGTACGCGGCGAAACCGGTGACGGCGAGCCAGCCCGCGATGACCAGGAGGGCGGTCTGCGGGGAGAGCAGGGTGTGGCCCACGTCCCGGTAGATCGCACTCATCGCGATCGTGAACAGATAGCTCGCGGCCTTCGGAGCGAGCCGCTGGAGACCTGGATCCATCAGCAGGGTCAGCGCCATGACCGTGACGACCGAGGCGATCTGGTGGCGGATGATCCAGCCGAGGAACACACCCCAGGGAGCGGCCAGCACATTGCACACGAAGAGGCCAACCGCGATAAGGGTCGTCTCCGTCGTCCAGACGAAGTCCCGCCCGTACACGGCGAGGACCCCCCACGCGGAGATGACCGAGAAAACCACCGCGACCAGTCCGGAAAGCGCGCCGACGAGCGCGCCGACGGCGAGCTTGGCGCCGAACAGGCGTGCGCGCCCGGTCACAAGGACGGAACGGCTGATGGAGCCCGAGCCGTACTCGCGCGTGACGACGATGGCGCCATAGAGAGAAGCGAAGAGGAAGGTCATCATCCAGGCGCGCACGACGTCGTCGGTCACGGCGGCGAGATCTCCGCTGCCCTGGTCGAGCGCCATGTCGCCCTCGGAGCCGTAGCCGAAGCTCGTCATGAGGGACATGTAGGTGCCGCAGACGAGGAGTATGATCCACGCCTTTCCGCTCCACGCCTTGAGCCACTCACCGCGCAGTGCGTCAGCCATGGGAGCCGCCCGAAACGCTCGTGTCCGCCAGTTCGAAGAACCGGTCCTCCAGACGGTCGGCGCCGTCGGCCGTGAGCCGGGACAGCGCGCCCGAGTAGCGCAGGGTGCGCTGGAGGATCACGACGTCGTCGACGGTCTGCTCGACCTCGGCGAGCAGATGGCTGGAGAGCAGGATGGTCCTTCCTTCCGCCGCGAGGGTGCGCAGCAGCTCGCGCAGCCAGCGGATGCCGTCCGGGTCGAGGCCGTTCACCGGCTCGTCGAGTACCAGGAGTTCGGGGTCGGGGAGCAGCGCGGTGGCGAGCGCGAGGCGCTGGCGCATACCGGTGGAGTAGCCCTTGACCTTGCGGTCGGCACTGTCGGTGAGGCCCACCTGGCTGAGCACCGTCTCGACACGGGAGTCGGGCAGGCCGAGGCTGCGCGCCCAGATCCGCAGGTCGCGGCGGCCCGTCGTACCCGGCGTCGGGCCGATCGTGTCCATGCTGACCCCGATCCGCCGAGGGGCGTCGGGCAGGTCCTGGTAGGCACGTCCGAAGAGGGTCGCGTGCCCGGCCGTAGGCCGGACCAGGCCGAGGAGAACGCGTAGCGCCGTGCTCTTCCCGGCGCCGTTGCGGCCGAGGAGTCCGACGACCCGGCCGGGGCGGACGGCGAAGGTGAGGTCCTCCACGGCGGTCACCCCGCCGAACCTCTTGGTCACGCCGTGGAACTCGATGACGGGCGCCTCACTCACGGTTGCTCCTGACCACGGAGGCCCCCAGCACGGCTGCCGCCCCGGCAATGGCGCAGACCAGCACGGCGACGATCCCGACACGCACCGCCCCGGACAGCTCGAACGCGGTCGACAGGGCCGCCAGCGCGATCAGCACGCAGAGACCGGCAACGGACAGGGCGATGCCGGCAGTGCTCTTGCGGTTCATATTTTCCTCCACCTCATGGTGCTAGGTTCTGAAGGCTGGCCCGGTGCCGTGGTGGCGGATGATGGCCGTCACCACGGCACCGGACTCAGTTACCGCTTGTCATCAGGTGGCGATGCTGACCGCAACGCTGACAGCGGCGCTCGCCGAGGCCACGCCGCTGATCGCGACGCCGACCGAGAACCCGGTCCAGAAGCCCGGGGCCTCCATGGCCTCCAGCTCCTGCATGCCCAGCTCGAGCAGCGGAGCGAACTCCTTGGTGTTCTCCATGTTTCACACCTCCCCTCGTGGTGAGTCGGTCATGTACACGTGCGGTTGGGCACTCGGTGAGGGCCCGCCCGTCACGGGATCGGGCAGAACCGCTCGGCGTGGGGCCTCCGTCGGAGCACCCCTGTACGCCTCGCCCGGTGTCGGCTCAGGTGAGCAACGACACCGAGGCGGCGGCGCTGCCGTAGGCCGCGGAGGCGCTGACGACCACACCGGCGCTGACGCCGATGGCGGTCCACCAGCCCGGCGCGTCCATGGCCTCCAGCTCCTGCATACCGAGCTCCAGCAGAGGCTTGGGAATCTCCGTGCCCTGCATGTCCCCTCCTTCATCAACAGCGGAATTTCTCTTGTAACCCCCCGCCACGGCCCTCTTGGAGGCGTGCCGCAGTGGAAGTATCAGGTGACCGCGGAGAGTTGCCCCTCGGTGCGGTGGGTGGAGACGCCGGCCCGCGCGGGGGACGCCGGCACCTCGTGGTCCGGGGCGCGGCCCGCGGCTGCCACGGTCCGGCGCAGCAGCCGCGACACATCGGGGTGTCCGAGGCCGCCGAGCATCGGCAGCCCCGCTCCCCAGGCGCGGACGATGCGATGTGCGATCGCCCCGGTGACCTCCGGGTCGGCCACGACGCGCCGTTCGATCCCCCACGCGTCGATGAGCGATGCCACGCCGACGGCAGGACGGTCGGGCAGCGACCGCCCGAGTCCTGTACGGATCACAGCCCACAGCCGACGCAGGCGCCGCGCCGAACCCAGGCGTTCCTCACCCTCGTCGATGGCCTGCCACAACGGGGGAAGCAGCGCGGCGACGGCCGTCATCTTGCGCAGACCGAGTGCGGTGGAGAGTTCGTTGGCGATGAGCCAGCCCTTGACGGCGTACGGATCACGGCCGTCGTGGAGGTGCTGTGCGTGGCTCCGGGCGCTGAGCCGAGCGCTCCGGGCGCGCTGCTCGTCCGTGGCGGGCCCGCCCTCGCGGGTCGCCTCGGCGATCTCGTCCCCGAGGCGCAGCAGGCGTACGGCGGTGGCTTCGACGCGGGCGTCCGGCTCCGGTAGGTCGGCGGGGTCGCCGACGTACGGACTGACGAGCCGGAAGAACGTCTCCAGTACGCCTTCGACAAGCAGGTGCCGGGGCAGGGTCACGGTAGCGAGTGGATCAAGCACCGAGAACTCGGGCCGCAGCGCCGCGCCCATGACGAGACGCTTGGCATCCGGGTAGGCGAGGCAGGCGACAGCACTCGTCTCCGAGCCCGTGCCGATGGTGGTCGGCACGGCAATCAGCGGCATGGACCGCCGTGGGACGCGTGTCAGCACGATGAGCCCGCTGCGCTGAGGGACCGTCAGGTGACGCGCCGTCTCCGGCCCCGAGGCGGCCAGGCTCGCCAGTTTGGCCCGGTCGAGCAGCGAACCGCCGCCCAGTGCGAGTATCAGCCCCGCCCCTTCGAGCCGTCCCCCGAGCGCGAGGACGTCATCCAGGTCCCCGGCCCCGTTCGATGTCAGCGTCTCGTACGGACGCCGACCGAGCGCGTCGGCCACCCGCCTGTGGATCTCCGTGCCATGGACTCCGCCGTCAACGAGGAGGGCGGCCCTGGTGGCACCGAGCGCCGGGGACTCGCGCAGGAGGCGGGCCAACTCGTCGGTACTGCCGAGCGCTCCCCGGCCGTCGAGTGTCTCGGGCTCCGTCATCCGCCCGCCCCCGCCCGCTCGCCGATGGTGGCCAGATGCAGGTCGAGTCCGGTACTCACGCAGGCAAGCAGTTCCGACACCTCGCTGTCGGTGTAGGTCAGCGCGGGAATGAGCTGGACGCCGTGCAGGCCAGGGTGCACGATCGCGCCGGCCCGCCGGATGGCGGCGACGAGTGCGGGCACCTGGCTCTGAGGGAACGGCGCGCCGCTGCCGTCGGCCGCCGCCAGACGGATCGAGCGGAAACAGCCGACCCCGGTGCTGCCGGTGACATAGGGATGAGTGGCCGCCAGGGCGTCGAGTTCACGGGTGAGCAGGTCGCCGAGCCGGCGTGCCCGCTCCACCGCGCCGAGCCGGGTCGTCTCGGCGAGCGTGGCGAGGATGGCGGCGCAGGTGACCGGGGTCCCGGCCTGCGTCTCACCGTGGCTCAGCAGCGCCCCTGCCTCCTGAAAGACGTCCGCGACGGCACGGGAGGTGAGGACGACGGCTGCGGCGCTCGTGCCGTTGGTGAGCCCCTTGGAGGCGATCAGCAGATCGGGCGGCGCCGACCAGCGCTGCGAGGCGAAGAAGACGCCCGTACGGCCGAAGCCGGTCGCCACCTCGTCCGCGATGAGCAGGAAGCCGTACTGTTCCCGCAGCTGCAGCAGCGTGGCGACGTACTCCTCGTCGAGGGGGATCGCGCCGGAGCCGAGGACCGGTTCGACCACGACGGCCGCGATCTGACCGCCTTGCCGCGCAAGGAGCGTGCGCAGCTCCTCCGGGTTGTTCGGCGGCACGTGGCGTACGAGCCGCTGGTCCACGCCGTACAGCTGCTGGCCCAGGTCCTCGCCGGTGAGGGCGAATCCTCCGAAGGTCAGCCCGTGATAGCTGCCGCGCAGTCCCACGACAGCCTTGCGCCCGGCTTCACCGCGCAAGGACATGTAGTGGCGGGCCACCTTCATCGCGAGGTCGTTGGCGGCACCACCCGAGGTCGAGAAGAGAACCCGCCCGTAGTGCTCCGCTCCCGCGACCTGGACGAGGGCCTCGGCGGCGCGGCGGGCGTACACGTTCTCGTAGCGGAAGGTGCTGAGGTACGAGGCGGAACGCAGCGCCTCGGAGGCCGCCGCGGCCACGGCCGCGTTGCCGTACCCGAGGTTGGTGTTCCACAACCCGCTGGAGCCGCAGAGGAGTTCACGGCCGTCGGCGAAGCGGACACGGACGCCTTCGGCGGAGACCGCGCACAACTCGTCCAGACCGTGCTGTTCGGCAGGAAGGAGGGAGGGCCAGAGGGCACCGGCACGTGCGCCGCTCGTCCGGGTGTCTGTGCTGGTCACGCGGTGGCCTCCACTTCGAGGAGTGTGCTGTGGTGACGCGCGCCGACGGAGGGCAGCGCGTGGCGGGCGGTGACACGGAACCCGCTCGTGCTCAACTCGGCCTCCAGCCGGTCCGCGGGAAGGACACGGATGCTGGTCAGTCCCACGCGGACCGGGCCCGCGCCGTACCGGGCGGGGAAGATGGTGACAGTGCGCGCTTCCATGCCCTGCTCCCAGTACTCGAACATCCGGTACTCGTTGCCCGCGGCGGTGCTGAACACGAGCTCGGCCTCGGCCTCCTGGGAGGTGTCCAGGTCGACGGTCGTCAACAGGAAGCGCCCGCCGGGCGCCAGGTGTGCCCGCACCGAGGCGTAGAGCCCCTTACGGCCTGCTTCGTCGAGCAGCGAGACCGAGGTCGTGGCCAGGACGACACAGGCGAACTTCTGGTCCAGCGTGAAGTCGCTCATGTCACCCCGCACGAGCGTGCTCCGCTCGCGCAGCGCGGTCGGCGCCTCGTCCAACCGTTCGCGCAGCAGGTCCAGCATGCTCGCGGAGAGCTCAAGCGCGCTCACTTCCCGGCCGAGCGCGAGCAGGGGCATGGTGAGCCGCCCGGAGCCGGCGGCGAGGTCGAGGACGGGGCCGGGAAAGCGGCGCACCAGGGCGATCAGTTCCCGTACCTCGTGGTGGTCCTGCTGGGACAGCTCGTGATAGATCGCCGAGCCGTTCGCGTCGTAGAGGCTGCAGCACTCGGCGCGGTCGCCGAGTTCGGCGAGCAGTTCGCCGGCCCGTCCGGGAATCACCGTCCCGGGCAGCGCTGTCCCGTCCGTCGTCATGGTCCGGCTCACCTTCCCGCGCCCGCGAGCGGGTTCGCCAGGAGCACGAGCCCGGTGTCGGCGAACTGCCGCAGCACGGCGTCGAGTCGTTCCCGGTCCAGGTACCGCGCTGCCGCGTCCACGGAACCGCAGACGAGCAGTGCCTCGGCCGTCTCGGCGACCGCCCGGGTCATCCGGAAGGTGCGTCCGGGGCCGGGGGCGTGCGCGTACACGTCCTCGCCCGACCGGAGCAGCAGAAGGAGGTCCGGGTCGTCGGCGTCGCAGGGTGCGGAATGGTCCTCCAAGGCGGGCAGCAGACGCTCGCCGAAGCCGGAGACGCCGGTGACGAGGACGCCGCGGGCCCGCAGGTCGCGCAGGGCGTGGACGGCGGCGAGATAGCGGCCCAGCCACGGCCGCTCGGCAAGCGCGGTCGCGCGGGTCCCCTCCGGTACGACGGCGCCGAGGCAGACCCCGCATGGCTGCTCGCTCCCCGCGTTGCGCAGCGTCCACGCCTCGGCGAGCCGGGCGAAGCCGTCACCCGCCTTGCCGAGGGGGATGCCGCCCGGCGAGGTGGAGATCTCTCCCGCACGCCCGACGTACAGCCGCAGGCCGGGCCCGTCCCCGCCCTGGCCGGCCCCGAGCGCGGGCAGGTCCGCGAGCTGAATCGCCGGGTTCGTGAGGAAGTCGGCGAACGTGCCCCGGTCGTGCGCGCGGTCGGCGTCGAGGAGGTAGGCCTCGAAGTCCGTCGTGTCCGCCACCCGTACGAGGGTGGGTCCGACGACCGACATGTACTCGCTGATGCCGTACGCCTGGATCTGCAGGTAGAACCCTGGGTCATGGGTGAACTCGGTGCCTGGTTCAGCGAGCGAGCCCTGGTAGCCGATGAGGGTCGGGGTGTCGCCGGAGGCGTCCGCACCCGGCACGAAGATCATGCTGTCGGCGTCCACCACGTCGGACGCCAACAGGTCCGGCAGATGCGCGGCATCCTCCAGAACGACAGTCCGGGCGGCGTGCGCCACGTCCTGGGACACTGCCGTGCGCCCGATCGCCCAGCTCATGAGGCGCTCTTTCAGCGCAGACATCGCATCCCCTTTACATTCCGACTGATTTCCCATTCGCCGACATTGCGCATAGCGATACGCATGGCGAAAACTTCCACGACAAGTGGATTACGACGTGCGTGATCCCACCCGCACGACACATACTCAAAAGAAACGAATCTTCGAAGAAGATATCGGCGCCTACGGCGAAACGCTCATCCGGCGGACAATGCGGCGATAATCCTCTTGAGGTCGGACATCGCCTCCTGGGCGCCGGCGACATTGAAGACCCCGGTCACATTCAGCACCACTTCGTCCACGCCGGCCTTCTCATACGCCCTCAATCGACCGAGCAGCCCGTCGAGGTCGCCGCTGAGGAACGCCCCGCCCGTCACGAGCGCCCGTGCGTCCGCCTTGACGTCCTCGCCGCCCACCCCGACACCGGCCCGGCGCAGCATGTCGAGGTAGTGCGGTCCCTGCAGGTGGGCGGCGTTGCTCGCCAGGGCGAAGACGTCTGCCCCGTGGCCCTCGTGCTCCAGCGCGACCGGCACGATCGCCACCAGTCGGGGCACACGCCTGCCGGCCTTCGCAGCGCCCTCGCGCATCGCGGGCAGCACCACGTCCTCCAGGTACGAAGCGGGAGTCAGCCAGGTGACCGCGACATCGGCCACCTCCCCGGCGAGCCGGGCCATGCCGGGCCGGAGCACACCCAGGCCGAGCTCGACGGACGGGGCGGGAAAGGCGTGCAGCGCACCGTGGCAGGAGAAGTACTCGCCCTTGGTGTCGACGATCTCGTTGGCCAGCAGGCCCCGGACGATCGTCAGGTACTCGCGTGCGGCCGTCAGCGGACTGCGGTACGGCTCCCCCAGCAGGCTCTGCTGCATCGACCTGCCGCCGGGGCCGAACCCGGCCACCACCGGCCGGCCCGTCGCCAGGGCGAGGGAGCGGGCCTGGAGCGCCGCTTCGTAAGGATGCCGGAGTGGCATGAGCGTGACACCGAGCCCGGCCGGGACACGGAAGCCGGCCCCCGCCGCGTAGGCGAAACCCTGATGCGGTTCCACGAACAGCGCCTGCCCCTGCCACAGGCGCTCGGCCTGCGTCCAATGGACCAGACCCGCGTACGGCAACAACTGCTCAGGGCGCCTCGGCAGAAAAGGCACCAGAACTGAGTAATCAGTCAAAACATCCCCCGTTTAACTCTCACGCCGACAACCTGAAGAGGCATGGACACTCACGACACGTTCGTACAAAGCCCATGCGGTGGTCGACGTGTGTTGGATCATGACACACGGAGAGAAACATGTAAAGGGAATGTGTTGGCTGAGAATGCCCTTCACCTGCTCACGCAAGGGGCTCACCCGATGGATGGGTGTGTGTGACACATACTGTGCGTACGTCACCTTTGGTCGGCGATGTCACAGCCCCTCCTATCACCGAAGAAGCTCATTCAGATTTATTGGAGAAGGGCATGTTTGGAGAAGGGGCTGTTTGGAGAAGGGCGTGCTCGGAGAGGGGCGTGCACGCGGAACACGTGGCTTGTCCTGTGCGCGAGCCCCCGGCGCGGCATCCGGACGGACGCGGGAAGACCCTGGCGGCGTCCGTGTCGATCGAGGCGCTGCCGGGCACCCGCCCGTTGCGGATGGCCACGTCGTCATTCGAGCAGTGGCCACGCCGTAGATCTCAGCCGGTGGCCGGCCATGGCCTCTCCGGCGCTCGCGACCAGGCCACGCCGGCCGCGCTCGGGGCGGCCCACGCCGGCACCGGTGACACACCGCGCCCCTGGACGCGCGTGCGGCGCGTAACCACGTCCGAAGCGCTACGGCTTGGGTGTGGCCACCGCCGCCTGGGGCCGGATCGGCAGCCGGTTGACCGGGCGGCCCGTCGCGGCGCGGACGGCCGAGGCCACCGCCGCCGGGGAGGTCACCACCGGGGCCGCCGAGGCCGGCTTGGCGCCGAAGGGGGCCACCACGTCGCGTTCCTCGATCAGCTTGACGATGTGGATGTCGGGCGCGTCCAGGGACGTCGGGAGCGCGTAACCGGTGAGGTCCGGGTGGCGGATCAGGCCGCGGGCGGTGCGGAGGTTCTCCGTGAGGGCCGCGCCGATGCCCTGAGTGACGCCCGCCTCGATGCGGGTCGCCAGCTGGGACGGGTTGAGGATCCGGCCGACGTCCTGGGCGACCGCCATCTCGACCACCCGGACCGAGCCGAGTTCGATGTCCACGTCGACCACCGCGCGGACCGCGCAGAAGGCGAGGCCCACGAACGCGTCACCCTGTCCGGACTCGTCCAGGGGCTCGGTGGGATGGGGGCGGCACTGGGCGGTGGCCCAGAGCTCCTTGCCCTCCATCGCCTCACTGACCGTCGTGGACAGCACACCGTCGTACGAGGTGATCTTGCCGTCGGCGATCTGGAGGAGCTCCGTGGACATCCCGAACTTGTGGGCCAGCGGCTGGAGGAGCTGCGTGCGGACCATCTTGGCGGCGCGCTCGATCGCACCGCCCGAGACCCACGTGTGGCGGCCGTGCGTCGCCGGGCCCGCCGGGGGCTGGTCGGTGTCCACCGCCGCCACGTGGACCTCTTCGACGCCCAGGGTCTCCTGGACGATCTGGCGGGCGAGGGTGGTGAAGCCCTGGCCGGTCTCGACGGCCGCGCAGATGACGGTGGCGACGCCGTCATGGACCCGCACCGTGGCCGTGGAGACCTCGTCGGCACCCTCGGCGCCGAGCATGTGGACCATGCCGAGGGCGTAGCCGACGCCCCGGCGTACGGCACCGGGCTCACCGGCGCCCTCCGGGCCGCCCGGGAGCAGCCAGTCGTCCTCCGGCGTGTCCTTGGGGAGCGCGGGGAGCGGGAAGTCACGGAGCGCGCCGAGGAGTTCGGCGACGGGCGCGGGGCAGGTCACGGTCTGGCTGGTGGGCAGGATGTCGCCCGTGGAGAGGGCGTTGCGCAGGCGGAGTTCGACCGGGTCGATGCCCAGCTTCGCCGCCAGCTTGTCCATCTGGCCCTCGTACGCGGCGCAGACCTGCATCGCGCCCTCGCCCCGCACGTGCCCGGAGGGCGGGTTGTTCGTACGGACCGCCCAGCCCTCGATGAAGGCGTGCGGGACGACGTAAGGGCCGCAGGCGAAGGCCACGGCGGCGGCCAGGGACTCGGACGAGGAGTCGGCGTACGCGCCCGCGTCGAGGAGGATCTGCGCCTCGACCTTGACCAGTCTGCCCTCCGCGTCCGCGTGGTGGCGGTAGCGCAGCAGGGTGGGGTGGCGGTGGGCGTGCCCGAGGAAGGACTCCTCACGGGTGGCGGCCAGCTTCACGGGGCAGCCGGTGCGCAGGGCGAGCAGGCCCAGCGGGATCTGGAAGCCGGGGTCCTCCCGGTCGCCGGTCGCTCCGGGGACACCGGTCACGACGACCTTGACCCGCTCGGGGTCCAGGCCGAAGCAGGCGGCGGCCAGATCGCGGTCGGTGTGCGGGTCGGTGGAGGCCGTGTAGAGCTCGACGCCCCCGTCGGGGCGGGGCACGGCGAGGCCGGCCTCCGCGCCGATCGGGGCGGGGTCCTGACGGCCGATGCGGTAGAGGCCCTCGACGATGACCTCGCCCACGGTGTCCGGGTCGCCGTAGCGCAGCGGGATGTGGCGGATGAGGTTGCCGTCGGGGTGGAGGGGCTCGGCGGCGAAGGCCTTCTCGGGGTCGGTGACCGGTTCGAGGACCTCGTACTCGACGGTGATCGCCGCGGCGGCCAGCCGGGCGGTGTCGGGGTGGTCCGCCGCGACGGCGGCGATCGCCTCGCCGTGGTGGCGTACGAGCTCGGAGGCGAAGACGGGCCGGTCGACGACCCGGCGGCCGTACGAGCCGTCCCCGGGGATGTCCTCGTGCGTGACGACCGCGCGCACCCCGGGCATACCGGCGGCGGCAGCCGTGTCGATCGAGACGATGCGCGCGTGCGGGTGCGGGGAACGCAGCACCGCGGCCCACAGCAGCCCCTCGGCCCACAGGTCGGCCGCGTACGGGAAGGTGCCCTCCGTCTTGGCGCGGGCGTCGGCGGGCGGCAGCGAGGTGCCCAGTCCGAGCGCGGCCGGCTCCTGGTCCGGGGCCGGGCCCTCGGGCGGCGGTGTGGTGTGCGTGGTGCTGGTCGCGGTGGCTGCGTCGCTGGTCACGCCGCCTCCTTGTCGTTCGCTCCGCTGCGGCGGCTGGTGGTGGTGGGGATGACCGGTGGTGCGGGAGACGGCGCGGTGTTCACCGGACGTCTCCCTCGTGTGCCTGGACGCCGCCCGCGCCGGGGGCGGCCTGGTGCGGGATGCGCGGTTCGGCGTCGTCCGGGGCGGACGCCGTCGCGTCCGCGGCCGCCTCCCGGCCTGCGACGACGTCGCGTACGGCGTCGAGCACACCCCGGTAGCCGGAACACCTGCAGAGGTTGCCGCACAGCGCCTGACGGGTCTCCAGCTCGCTGGGGGCGTGGTTGCCCTCCAGGAGGTCGTGGACGGTCATGGCCATCCCGGGGATGCAGAAACCGCACTGGACGGCTCCGCGCTCGGCCAGGGCCCGCTGGACGTCGGACGGTTCGCCGTCCACCGCGAGTCCCTCGACGGTACGTACCTCGCTGCCCGCCGTCGTGGCGGCGGGAACCAGGCAGGAGGCCACGAGGCGGCCGTCGACCTGGACGTTGCAGGCACCGCACTCGCCCTGGGAGCAGCCGTCCTTGGCCCCGGCGAGGCCGAGGCGCTCCCGGAGCACGTACAGCAGCGATTCGCCGATCCAGGCGTCGCTGACGGGGCGGTCGACGCCGTTGACATGAAGGACGTACGAGGCCGAAGGGTGCTCGCTGGGGCCCGCCAGTGGGGCCGGGCCTGCGTGCTCCTCCGTGGGCACGGGGCCGTGTTCGAGGGTGGGTTCGGGGCCGTGTTCGAGAATGGGAACGGGCCCGTGTTCGAGGGTGGGCACGGGCCCGTGCCCGGCCTCGGGGGCCTCGGCCCCCGGTGCCTCGGCCGCGGATTCCGGACCTTCGACCGCGGGCGCCGGAGCCTCCAGGGGCTCTTCCGGCTCTCCTGCGGCCTCCACGACGGCCTCCGGGCCCGCGAGGGACTCCTCCGCGGTCTCCGCGCCCTCCGGGGCCTCCACGGGCTCCGAGGGCCCGGGCGGGGCCTCCTCCGGGGCGGCCTCGGGCTCCGCGGGCCGCTCCTGCGTCGCCCAGGGCGCGGGCGCGCCGCCGGGCAGCGTGGCCGGGGGCGGGTCCGCGTACCAGGCGGCCATCGCCGACGACGCGAACTCGCCGGACTCCTCCGGCAGGTCGCCGTTCGCCACCGGGATCGTCCACTCGCCGGTGTGACCGGCGGGCTCGGGAGCCGGTTCGGGATCGGGCTCGGCGGGGGCGGCCTCGGCGAAATTCCACTGGGCCGTCGTGGACGACGTCTGCGCGTACTGCGACGTGTCCGGGTACGGCTGCTGGTACGGGTCCTGCTGCTGGTTCGGATCGGGCCAGTGCACCGCCTCCGGTGCCGGCTCCGTGCCCGGCGAGTGGCCGGCCGCCCGCTCCTGCTGGCTCTGCGTCTGCACGACCCAGCTGCCGGTCGCCGCGGGGTCGAGACCCGCGGCAGGGGTCAGCGGAAGGATCATCGGCGGGACGTAGCCCTGCCCGGGGGCGGCCAGCGGGTCGCTCCCGAGGTCGGCGAGGTCCTCCGGGGGCAGGTGGACGAAGGCCGTCGCGTCGGCGTCGTACTCACCGCTCTGCGGGGTCGGCTGCCAGCCGGCGTACGGGTCGGGCTGCCCGTGCTGCTGCTCGGGGTTCTCTTCATTGCTCACGACAGTGCCCTCCCCAGTGCGCGTCGGGCGAGCGCGGCGACCGTGCGCCGCAGGTGCAGGACGGCGGGCGACAGCGGAGGTGCCTCTCCCCCGTCGTCCGGTGGAGCCTGGTCCGGGATGCAGGCCGCCGCGACGTACTCGCCGAAGGCCGCCAGCGCGTCGGGGGCCAGGCCGCGTTCGCCGTCCCAGTCGATCAGGGAGGCGATCCAGCGTTCGGCCTCCAGGGGCCGCAGCGGCATCGGGGCGATCGCGCCGACGGCGCAGCGCACTCCGCGCCGTGCCGGGTCCAGGACGATCGCCACGGAGGCGGTGGCTCGGCCGGGCCCGGTGCGGCCGGTCGCCTTGAGGAAGACCTGGGGCGCGTGCAGCAGGGGCACGCGGACGAAGCCGATCAGCTCGGCGGGTTCGAGCATCTCGCGGCCGGCCAGGAGGTGCGAGACAGGGATCTCACGGCGGGAGCCCCCGGGGCCCGCGATGACCAGCTCGGCCTCGAGCGCGGCCAGGACCGGCAGGGCGTCGCCGGTCGGCGCCGCGGTCGCGATGTTCCCGCCGAGCGTCCCGGCGTTACGGATCTGGGGCGGGCCCGCGGCACGCGAGGAGGCGGCCAGCGCGGGGATGAGGGCGGCGAAGTCGGGCCGCCCCATGCGCGCGTGGGTGAGCCCGGCGCCGAGCAGGGCGTGGCCGTCCTGGTAGTGCCAGCCGCGCAGCTCGCTGATCCTGCTGAGCCCGACCAGCCCCGAGGGCCGCAGGAGGCCCTTGTTGACGGCCGCCATGAGGTCCGTGCCCCCGGCGACGGGGACGGCGGCAGGCATGGCGCCGAGAGCTGCCACGGCCTCGTCGAGCGAGGCCGGGAGCGTCACCGACTGCATCGCCTGCGGTGCGTGCGTGGTCAACCCAGCTGCCCCTTCCCGGTGTCCCGGCAGTCCCGCCTGTCCGCCGTACGGTACGTGCTCACGGCCGGGACGTGGCAACTCTGGCACATCTTCCGGGCTGTCCGACGCGAGGGTCCGCGAAGGGCGTTTCCACCCCCGACCAGGGGAAAAGTCACGTTTGGCAGCCCTTCTGCCCGACGCACGAATTGACGCTCTTCAGCGGGTTCGTACGACTTATTCGGTTCCCCTGGCCGGAGGGTGGGGCTGCGGTCACACGGTCGGGGGCGGTCCCTCGATCGGGCGACCCAGGACGCCGGGCCGGCGTTGCCACGGGTGCGGGCCGGCCGGGGGCCGGTAGCCGACGCCCAGGGCGTCGAGCCGGGTGTAGTGGGTGTCCATCCGGCGTTCGAAATCGGCGAAGTCCCGCTCACCCGGGGCCGGGAGCCGCGACCAGGCGACCTCGGCGAAGGCGGCGAGCCTGGGGAACACCTGGTAGTCGACGCGGTCCCGGTTCTGCATGACCTCGGTCCAGACGTTGGCCTGGGCACCCATGATGTGCCGGGCCGCCTCCTCGGAGAGCCCCGGGGGCACGGGCTCGAAGCGGTAGACGTCCTCCAGGGTGCGGACGTATCCGATGGGCATCGGCTCGTCGGGTCCGGCGTCCTGACGGTAGTCCAGGTACACCTGCTGCAGCGGGCACATCACGACGTCGTGACCGGCCTCGGCGGCGGCGATCCCGCCCGCGTACCCCCGCCACGACGTCACGGCAGCGCCTTCGGGCAGACCGCCCTCCAGGATCTCGTCCCAGCCGATGAGGCGACGGCCCCGGTCGGTGAGCCAGCGGTCGAAGTGGCGGATGAACCAGGACTGGAGCTCGTCCTCGTCGGCCAAGCCGGCCTCGGTCATGCGGGCCTGTGCCGCGGGCGACGCCTTCCACTGGTCCTTGGGGCATTCGTCGCCACCGACGTGGATGAAGGGCGAGGTCTCGGCGGGAAACAGGTCGAGCAGTTCCTCGAAGACCCCTTCGAAGAAGCGCAGGGTGTTGTCGGTGGGGGCGAGTACGTTCGGATTGACCCCCCAGGTGTCCCACACGGAAAGCGCGGAGGTATCGATGACATCGGTGTTGCCCAGTTCCGGATACGCGCTGATGGCCGCCTGCGAGTGGCCCGGGATGTCGATCTCGGGGACCACCCGGATATGCCGCTCGGCGGCGTACGCGACGATTTCGCGGATGTCGTCCTGGGTGTAGAAGCCGCCGTGCGGGGTCTCGTCCCAGAGTTCGGACGCGCGGTGGCCGTATTTGGTGCGTGCGCGCCAGGCGCCCACTTCCGTGAGCCGGGGGTGGCGCTTGATCTCGACGCGCCAGCCCTGGTCGTCGGTGAGGTGGAAGTGGAAGACGTTCAGTTTGTGGGCGGCCAGCAGATCGAGCATGCGCAGCACGCCGTCCTTGGGCATGAAGTGCCGTGCCACGTCGAGCATCAGGCCGCGCCAGCCGAATCGGGGCCCGTCCTCGATCTCCGTGAAAGGAACGCTCCGCTTCGCGCCCGGGTCGGCCGGCGCGCGGCGGAACGCCTCGGGGCCGAGGAGCTGGCGGAGGGTCTGCGCTCCCCAGAACACTCCGGCCGCGCTTCCGCCGGTGATCCGTACGCCGTGGGCGGGCGCCACGGACAGCCGGTAGCCCTCGGGCTCCAGGGTCGTGTCGATCCGCAGGTCGACGGTGTTGCCGGCCTGGTCCGCCGGGGTGCCCGGGGCGAGCGGCAGGCCGAAGGCGGCCCCGAGGGTGGTGCGCAGCCAGCGTTCCGTGCTCCCGGTTCCAGGGCCCGCCGTGAGGGTCGTGGCCCCGTCGAGCAGGAACGCGCCGCTGTCGTCTCCGCCGGTGCGTACCGGCGCGGGAACGAGGTTGTCCATGTGTCAGTCCTTCACCGCTCCGCCGAGTCCGGAGACCAGGCGGCGCTGTACGAGGACGAAGAAGACCAGTACGGGAATGGTCATCACCGTCGAGGCCGCCATGATCCCTCCCCAGTCGTTCTCGTCGGGTTTGAAGAAGACCAGCAGCGCCATGGGGAGCGTCGACTGGGAGGTGTCGCTGATGATGAACGATTTCGCGAACAGGAAGTCGTTCCACGTCGAGATGAACGAGAAGACGCTGGTCGCCACGAGGCCGGGGAACACGAGAGGGAAGAGGATCTGCCACAGGAAGCGGGTGCGGCTCGCCCCGTCGATGTAGGCGGCCTCCTCCAGAGCGTCCGGAACGGCCTTGACGAAGCCGCGCAGCATCCAGATCGCGAACGGCAGCGAGAAGGCGAGGTGCGGCAGGATCAGTGATCCCAGGGTGTTCAGCTGGCCGAAGTCCCGCATCAGGAAGAACAGCGGGATGGTGAGCGCCTCGACCGGCACCATCTGCGCCACGAGGAACATGATGAGCAGCGTGGTGCGGAATTTGAAGCGGAACCGCGTCACCGCCGTCGCGGCGAGGAAGGCGATCAGCGCGGACGCGATGACGACCGTGCCGGCGACGATCAGGCTGTTGAGGAAGTAGCGGCCGAATTCCTGCTGTTCGAAGACCCGGCGGAAGGAGTCGAGGGACGGGGACAGGGTCCAGGGACGGGCCTCGGTGGACTGGATCTCCCCCGCCGGCTTGAAGGCGGAGAGCACCATCCAGTACAGCGGGAAGGCGACCACGACGGCGATGACGAGGGCCGCGGCCTCCGCCGCGAGCCTTCCGGGCCGGCGGACGCGCAGCAGCGTGCGTGCGCTCACAGTTCCTCCCCCTGGCGCCGCACCAGGCGCAGATAGACCAGCGTCACGGCCAGCAGGATCACCAGCATCACGACGCCGATCGCCGATCCCAGGCTGTACTGCGAGGACGCGAACGCCTTCTGGTACGCGTACACGTTGAGCACCAGGTTCTGGCCGGCGATGCCGCCGCCGTTGGTCATGACGTAGATCTGGGTGAAGACCTTGAAGTCCCAGATGACCGACTGGATGGTGACGACGATCAGGATCGGCCGCAGCATCGGGGCCATGACCGACCGCCAGATCCGCCACTGCGAGGCGCCGTCCAGCGAGGCGGCCTCCAGCACTTCGGTGGGGATCGCGCGGATGCCCGCGTACACCGTCACCATCACGAACGGGAACGAGCACCAGAGCACTTCCAGGAGCACCAGCGCGAAGGCGCTGTAGCGCCCGTACGTCCAGGAGAAGTCGCCGAGGCCCAGCACCTTGTTGACCGGGCCGAAGTCCGGGTCGAAGAGGAAGACCCAGACGGTCGAGCCGGTGATGGCCGGTGTGGCCCAGGCCCCCAGCGCGGCCATCATGAGCGCGAGCCGGGGCAGGGCGCGGATCCTGGTCAGCAGGACGGCGAGGGCGCAGCCCACGAACAGGGTGGCGAGCACACAGGCCGCGGCGAAGACCACGGTCGCGAGGAGCACCTGCCAGAACTGGCCGTCGCCGAAGAGGGTGGCGTAGTTGCCGAACCCCTGGAAGGTGGTCGGTTCGCCCCCGCTGACCTGGGCCTGGGTGTACTCCAGGAAGGAGATCAGGCCCAGCTGGTAGATCGGGTAGACGAGGAGCCCGCCGAGCAGGACGAGCGCCGGGAGCAGATAGAGCCAGGGGGTCCAGCCGGAGCGCCGCGCCGGTGACGCCGGGCGGCGCCGGGGCGTGCGGGACGGCGCCCCGGCCGTCCCCGGCGCGGCGGGGACCTTGCGCGGTGCGGTGTCGGCGGTCATCGTCAGCCCGCTTCGGCGAACGCCGCGTCCATCTTCTTCGCCGCGTCGTCCGAGGCGGCGGCCACGTCCTTACGACCGCTGACGATCTCCTGGAACATGGTCGGCAGGACCAGCGAGGCGTCGATCTGACCCCAGGCCGGAGAGGCCGGGACGAACTTCGCGCCCGCGCCGAGCGTGTCGACGAAGGGGCCGACGAAGGGCTCCTTCTCCGCGGCGGTGTCCAGCACGTCCGTGTACGTCGGCAGGAAACCCATGGCGTCGAACATCTTCGCCTGCGTCTTCTTGCCGGTCAGGGACTTCATCAGGTCGACGGCGAGGGTGCGGTGCGAACTGCTCTTGAGTACCCCGATGTTGTTGCCCCCGGCGAACGCCGGGGCGATCGAGTCCTTCTTCACACCGGGCAGCGGTACGACGGCGTACTTGCCCTTCACGCTGCCCGCCTCGACCGCGGCGTGGCTGAAGTCGCCGCCGATCGCCATGGCCGCCTTGCCGGACGCGAAGGCGGTCACGGTCGCGTTGCCGCCCATGGCGGCGCACTTGGCGGCCGGGCAGTTGTCGTCGCCGAAGAGCGAGGTGTAGGCCTCGATGCCCTTCCGGGCCTTCGCGCTGTTGATGGCCGACCGGTAGGTCACCCCGGTCTCGTCGGCCAGCTCGCCGCCCTGGGCCCAGATGAAGGGCATCGCCCCGTACGTGTACGCGCCGCCGACCGCGAGGCCGTACAGGTCCGGCTTCTCCTGGTGGATCTTCCTGGCGGTGGAGATCAGCTCGTCCTGGGTCTTCGGGGGCTCGATGCCGAGCTCCTCGAAGACGTCGGTGCGGTAGTACAGCGCCCGTACGCCGACGAAGAGCGGCGCCCCGTAGACCTGGCCGTTCACCGTCACGGACTGCTTGGCCGTGGGGTCGGTGTCCTTGGCCTCGTCCCAGGCGGCGAACTCCTCGCTGACGTCGGCCAGTCCACCGTCCTTCACGTATCCGGCGGTGTCGGTGTTGCCGTACTCGATGAGGTCGGGGGCGCTCTTCGGGTCGTTGAAGGCGGCCTTGATGCGCTGGGCGCGGGTGTCGACGGGTATGTACTCGACCTCGACCTCGGCCCCCTCGTGGGACTTCTCGAAGTCGGCGACAGCGGCGTCGACGACCTTCTCCTTGGGCTTGTTGCCGACCTCCTGGAAGAGCCAGACGCGGAGCGTCCCGGACTTCTCGTCGCCCTCGGCGCCGGTGTCGGAGGTCCCCGGCGCGCAGGCGGTGACGGTGAGGCCGGCCAGCACAAGTGCCGTGGCCGGGGCGGCGATTCGAGCAGAAAGCTTCATCCGGGACCCCTACCGGTCAATCGTTGCATTCCATGCAACGTGCGTTTCGTTCTGCACAACTCGCAGGAGACTAAGGGGGCCTCAGCACGCCGACAAGTGGTCTCAACCACTCTGTGACCTCGCGGTGCAGCCCGTGCAACGCGGGCCCGCACACCCGCCGCGCCGGGGACGGACGCCCGAGGGCTCCCCGGCATGCGAACGGCCCCCGGGGCGCGCGTCTCCGCGCGCCCCGGGGGCCGGGGTCAAGGTCCGGAAAGAGATAAGAGAGCTAAGGGGTGATAAAGGCCGGACGGCTACTTCTTGCCGCTGTTGTCCTTGCCGCCCTTGCCCTTGTCCTTGTCGCCGCCGGCGCCCATGGACTCGTAGATCTCCTTGCACATGGGACAGACCGGATACTTCTTCGGGTCGCGTCCGGGAACCCAGACCTTCCCGCACAGCGCCACCACGGGAGTGCCCTCCAGGGCGCTCGCCATGATCTTGTCCTTCTGGACGTAATGGGCGTAGCGCTCGTGGTCACCGTCGCCGTTCGACACCTGCGGCGTCGGCTCTACGAGGGTCCCCGTACCTGCCCCGCGCTCGGGCTCAAGAGTGCTCATAACTGCCAAGCGTACTGAAAGCTCCGCGCATCAGTTCAGCGAAGGGTCGTCCGGATACGTCGCGATCATCGCCAGTTCGCTGCGCTGTCGCCGCAGAACCGCACGCCAGAGGTTCTCCGGGCGCGGCGAGGAGACGTCGCCGGGCTCCGACTCGACCACGTACCAGGCGCCGTCGGCCAGCTCCGTCTCCAGCTGGCCCGGCCCCCAGCCCGCGTATCCGGCGAAGATCCGGAGCGAACCGAGCGCCGCAGCCAGCAGCTCCGGCGGCGCGTCCAGATCCACCAGGCAGATCGCCCCGTGCACCCGGCGCCAGCCGATGGGGGCCGGGGAAGGCCCCTCGCCCCCCGGGATCACCGCCACGCCCAGTGCGGAGTCGAGCGACACCGGACCACCCTGGAAGACCACGCCCGGCTCGCCCGTCAGGCCGGCCCAGGACGCGAGGATGTCCGCGACTCCGACCGGGGTCGGACGATTCAGGACCACACCCAGCGAGCCCTCCTCGTCGTGGTCGAGGAGCAGCACCACCGCACGGTCGAAATTCGGGTCCGCCAGGGCGGGTGCGGCCACGAGCAGCCGTCCTGTGAGCGAGGACACCTCCGTCATGGCACAGATGATCCCGCATCCCGGCCCTCCGCGGGGACCAAGTGGCGCGACCGCCCCCCGACCGCGCCCCTCCGCAGCTCAGGGCGCACGGACACCGCACGGGCGCACGGAGAGCGCACGACCGGGGGACCGCCGGACCGGCCGTACGGACGGTGACCCTCCGCAAGCCCCGGGGAGCAGAACGTGTTGTGGCGGATTCATGACGTTCGTACACCCCCCGGCGCCTTACGGAAGGAGGGCGGGAGCCCATTACCCTTTTGATGGCCCCCTGCCCGACCACTCCGGAACGCGAGATACATGACCGGCACAGACGATGTCCTGCTTGTCCACGGCGGCACCCCGCTGGAGGGCGAGATCCGCGTCCGAGGCGCCAAGAACCTGGTGCCGAAGGCAATGGTCGCCGCGCTGCTCGGCAGCGGGCCCAGCCGGCTCCGCAACGTGCCCGACATCCGCGATGTGCGGGTGGTCCGGGGGCTGCTGCAGCTGCACGGCGTGACCGTCCGTCCCGGCGACGAGCCGGGCGAACTCATCCTCGACCCTTCGCACGTCGAGAGCGCGAACGTCGCCGACATCGATGCCCACGCGGGCTCGTCGCGCATCCCGATCCTCTTCTGCGGCCCCCTGCTGCACCGTCTGGGCCACGCGTTCATCCCGGGCCTCGGCGGCTGCGACATCGGCGGCCGGCCGATCGACTTCCACTTCGAGGTGCTCCGCCAGTTCGGCGCGGTCATCGAGAAGCGGGCCGACGGCCAGTACCTGGAGGCCCCGCAGCGGCTGCGGGGCACGAAGATCCGGCTGCCGTACCCGTCGGTGGGCTCCACCGAACAGGTGCTGCTGACCGCCGTCCTCGCCGAGGGCGTCACCGAGCTGTCCAACGCGGCCGTCGAGCCGGAGATCGAGGACCTCATCTGCGTACTGCAGAAGATGGGCGCGATCATCTCCATGGACACCGACCGGACCATCCGGATCACGGGTGTCGACAAGCTCGACGGTTACACCCACCGGGCGATCCCGGACCGCCTGGAGGCCGCCTCCTGGGCGTCCGCGGCTCTGGCGACCGAGGGCAACATCTACGTGCGCGGCGCCCAGCAGCGCTCGATGATGACCTTCCTCAACACCTTCCGGCGTGTCGGAGGTGCCTTCGAGATCGACGACGAGGGCATCCGCTTCTGGCACCCGGGCGGCGCGCTGAACGCCATCGCCCTGGAGACGGACGTGCACCCCGGATTCCAGACCGACTGGCAGCAGCCGCTCGTGGTGGCCTTGACGCAGGCCGCCGGGCTGTCGATCGTCCACGAGACGGTCTACGAGTCCCGGCTCGGCTTCACCTCGGCACTCAACCAGATGGGTGCGCACATCCAGCTCTACCGCGAGTGCCTCGGGGGCTCCGACTGCCGCTTCGGGCAGCGGAACTTCCTGCACTCGGCGGTCGTGTCCGGGCCCACGAAGCTCCAGGGCGCGGATCTGGTCATCCCCGACCTGCGCGGCGGGTTCTCGTACCTGATCGCCGCCCTGGCGGCCCAGGGCACGTCCCGGGTGCACGGGATCGACCTGATCAACCGCGGCTACGAGAACTTCATGGACAAGCTCGAGAAGCTCGGCGCGAAGGTGGAGCTTCCCGGCGGCTCACTCGTCTGACGCTCCACGCCGGCGTACGCACAGTGCTGCCGCACACAGCATTGCGCACCGCGCACAGAAGTCCGCCGCCCCGGCCCCCACGAGGGACCGGGGCGGCGGACTTCTCCGTTGCCCCGCCCCGGGCATCGGACCAGGCGCCACAGAACGCCCGTACAGAGCCGAACGGGGCGCCCGGCCTCCCCCGGGACCGTCGGCGGGTGCCAGGGCGCCGCAGGCCGCCTCACAGCGCCCGCACGGACGGTGTGCGCCGGGATGAGGCCCGGGACATGGCCGCGGGCATGCCGAAGGGCGGCCGCCCCGGTCGGGACGGCCGCCCTTCATTGATGCCTTGGGGCCTTACTTGCCCTTGGCGGCTTCCTTGAGCTTGGAGCCCGCGGAGACCTTCACGCTGTAGCCGGCCGGGATGTTGATCGGGTCGCCGGTCTGCGGGTTACGAGCGGTGCGAGCGGCACGGTGGGTGCGCTCGAAGGTCAGGAAGCCGGGGATGGTGACCTTCTCGTCGCCCTTGGCGACGATCTCGCCGACGGTCTCGGCGAGGGCGGCCAGAACGGCGTCGGCGTCCTTGCGGGTCACCTCGGCACGGTCGGCCAGGGCGGCCACCAGCTCACTGCGGTTCATGTTTGTACTCCCGTGTTCTTCTTGCCTGTGAGGCGTGAGATCGAAGCCGATGCTGCCAGGGCCCTCTGACAGTCCCCGGACCCGGGTCTGCTGTCAGACCCTCGCGCCCGAATACGCATCCTGCCCCCACCTGCGGCGCTAACGCCAATCCGGAACCCCTCGTCGTCACACGAAAAGCACCACTGACTGCCTGTGATGACGTTCCGTCGACTTGTTGGAGCGGTCCGCAGCGGATGCCGGGCCTGTGGGGCTCGCTGCCCGCCCACCCTAAAGGGGCGTTTGGGACGCCGCGACCCGCGACGCGCCGTACGGGCCGCCCGGACGTGAGCTACGGCACCGTCCGCAGGAGTCGTGGCCGACCCCCGCGGACGGCGTGTGGCAGGGCCGTCGGAGCGAAAGTCCTAGGCGGGGTCGGACGCCGTCTCGGCGACGCCGGCCGCTTTCGCGGCCTCCCGGACCGCGCCGGCGACGGCGCCCGCGACCTTGTCGTTGAAGACCGAGGGGATGATGTAGTTCGCGTTCACCTCGTCCTCCGCGACCACGTCGGCGAGGGCGCGCGCCGCGGCGAGCATCATCTCCGTGTTGACGGTACGGGACTGAGCGTCCAGCAGACCGCGGAAGACGCCCGGGAAGACCAGCACGTTGTTGATCTGGTTCGGGAAGTCGGAACGCCCGGTGGCGACAACGGCCGCCGTCTCCCGAGCGATTGCCGGGTCCACCTCGGGGTCCGGGTTCGCGAGCGCGAACACGATCGCGCCCTCCGCCATCGCCGCCACGTCGGCGCCGTCCAGGACGTTCGGGGCGGAGACGCCGATGAAGACGTCGGAGCCCGCCACGGCCTGCTTCAGCGTGCCGGTGACGCCCTCGGGGTTGGTGTTGTCGGCGATCCAGCGCAGCGGCGAGTCCGGGGTGGCGTCCACCAGGTCCTCGCGGCCCGCGTGCACCACGCCGTGGATGTCGGCGACGACCGTGTGCTTGACCCCGGCCGCGATGAGCAGCTTCAGGATGGCCGTACCGGCCGCGCCGGCGCCGGACATGACGACCCGTACGTCACCGATCGCCTTGCCCACCACGCGGAGCGCGTTGGTCAGCGCGGCCAGGACGACGATCGCGGTGCCGTGCTGGTCGTCGTGGAAGACGGGGATGTCCAGGGCCTCGCGCAGCCGTGCCTCGATCTCGAAGCAGCGGGGAGCGGAGATGTCCTCCAGGTTGATGCCCGCGAAGCCGGGGGCGATCGCCTTGACGATCTCGACGATCGCGTCGGTGTCCTGCGTGTCCAGGCAGATCGGCCAGGCGTCGATGCCGGCGAAGCGCTTGAAGAGGGCCGCCTTGCCCTCCATCACGGGGAGCGACGCCATCGGGCCGATGTTGCCCAGGCCGAGCACCGCCGAGCCGTCCGTGACCACCGCGACGGAGTTCCGCTTGATGGTGAGGCGGCGGGCGTCCTCGGGGTTCTCGGCGATCGCCATGCAGACCCGCGCCACACCGGGGGTGTAGATCATCGAGAGGTCGTCACGGTTGCGGATGGGGTGCTTGGACGCCATCTCGATCTTGCCGCCGAGGTGCATCAGGAACGTACGGTCGGAGACCTTGCCGAGGATGACGCCGTCGATGCCGCGCAGACCTTCGACGATCTCGTCCGCGTGCGAGGTCGAGGAGGCCGCGATCGTGACGTCGATCCGCAGCTTCTCGTGGCCGGAGGCGGTCACGTCGAGGCCGGTGACCGACCCTCCGGAGGACTCCACGGCCGTGGTGAGCTGGGAGACCGCTGTGCCGCTCGCGGGCACCTCCAGCCTGACCGTCATCGAGTACGAGACGCTGGGCGCCGTTGCCATGGCCGAGTCCTTCGCTTTCCTGAGCTTCGTTGCCGCACGCAGATGGGGCTCAGCCCCGTACGTGCGTTCCGATCGTCGCACCTACCGACCGGTAGCAGGTAATGACTGCCACCTTTCGGAAAGTTTCTTCCACCATACGAGAAGTAGCTCTGATGCGTAACCCGTAAAAAGAAACAGACCCGCGCCACCAACAGGTGACGCGGGTCTGTCTTCTCGCAGTCAGGTGACACCGGCCCGCCATGCTCGCCTCGCGGCAAGTGGTCGCTCGTAGCGACTAAGGTTGGGCCCGGGGGCTTGGATCGAGCCGGTGCCGACACCAGGCTAACAAAGACCCCGGAAAAGTGATTCCCGTGCGACGGGTTGACTCCGGGAACCACTCCTCCCTCAGTCCCTGAGCAGGTCCGGAACCCCGTCCTCGTCCGGCATGTCGCGCTCCCCGGAGACCACGGTGAGCTGCTGCGTCGCACGGGTGAGTGCCACGTACAGCACCCGCAGTCCGGCCGGGGACTCGTCCGCGATCTCCGCGGGCGAGACCACCACCGTGGCGTCGTACTCCAGGCCCTTCGCCTCCAGGCTCCCCAGCGCCACGACACGCTCGCCGAGCTCCGCCAGCCAGGCACGGGCCTCGACGCGGCGTCCCATCGCGACGACCACGCCCACGGTGCCGTCCACCTCACCGAGCAGCCTGCGGGCCTCCTCACGGACGGTCGAGGCGAGGTCCCCGTCCCGCACCGCTTCGAAGCGCGGCTCGACACCCGTCGAACGGACCGCCGCGGGGGACTCCATCCCCGGCATGGCCAGCGCCAGCACCTTGGCCGCGAGCTCGGCGATCTCCGCCGGGTTGCGATAGTTCACCGTGAGGGTGAACCGGCGCCGCGGCCGGTTGCCCAGCGCCTCGTCACGGGCGGCGGACGCCTCGTCCGGGTCCGACCAGGAGGACTGCGCCGCGTCACCGACGATCGTCCAGGTCGCGTGCCGGCCGCGGCGGCCGACCATCCGCCACTGCATCGGTGTCAGGTCCTGCGCCTCGTCGACGATGACGTGGGCGTACTCGGTGCGCTCCGCCGCCAGCCGCTCGGCCCGCTCCCGCTGCGTCTCCTCGCGCTGCGGCATCAGCTCCTCCAGACCCGTGAGCTGGTCCAGCGGGTCCGCCTCCCGCTGCCTCTTCGGGCGGGCCGGGGTGCCCAGGAGGGTCTGCAGCTCGTCCAGGAGCGCCACGTCATGGACGGAGAGCGGGCCCTTGCCGTCCTCGTCCAGCCGCTTCAGCGAACGGGCGAGACGACGCACCTCGCCCTGGTTGAGGATCCTCCGCGCCCATCTGCTCAGCCGCCGCTCGTCGGACATCGCGGCCAGCACCTGTCGAGGGGTGAGCTCCGGCCACCAGGCGTTCAGGAAGGTGAGGAACGGCGTCTCGGTGGACACGTCCTCGTCGAACGAGGAGCGCAGCTCCGCGACCAGCTCGGGGTCGGTGTAGCGGCCCCGGCCGGACGACTTGTTCCACAGGGCGTCCAGGAGCAGCTTGCGGGCGCGCGGGCGCAGCAGGTTGACCGGTGCCGAGCCGCCGAGGACGTTGTGCCGGATCCGCCGGAGCTCGTCGGCCTCCAGCTCGACGCGCGCGCCGAAGGCCACCACCCGCAGCCGGGTGGGCGTCCCCGCCTCCACGGGGGCCTCCCCGAAGTCCAGCTGGCCCTCCTGGGGGGCGGGCCGGGGCGCGGGCTGCTCCAGCGCCCCGCGTGCGGCCTTGCGCACCACGTGGAGCATCCGGGACGAGCCCTTGATCCGGGCGACGGCGGGCTCGTCGTACGTGGTCGCGCCCTCCACGCCCGCGGCCTCGTCGGACAGCGAACCGACCGCGCGGATCGCGACCTGGCCCTCCTCGCCGAGCGAGGGCAGCACCCCTTCGGTGTACGCGACGAGGAGCGGGGTCGGCGAGACGACGAGGATGCCGCCCGCATAACGGCGCCGGTCCTGGTAGAGGAGGTACGCGGCCCGGTGCAGGGCCACCGCCGTCTTGCCGGTGCCGGGGCCGCCCGAAACCTCTGTGACGGAGGCGGCGGGGGCACGGATCACCAGGTCCTGCTCGGCCTGGATCGACGAGACGATGTCCCGCATCGTGTGGCTGCGGGCCTGGCCCAGCGCGGCCATCAGGGCGCCGTCACCGACGACGGGCAGCTCGTCGCCCTTCAGCCGTGCGGTCAGCTCCGGACGCATCAGGTCGTCCTCCACCCCGAGGACCCTGCGGCCCTTGGAGCGGATGACCCGGCGGCGTACGACCCGGCCCGGGTCCTTCGGCGTCGAACGGTAGAACGGCGCGGCGGCCGGCGCCCGCCAGTCGATCACCAGCGGTGCGTAGTCGGAGTCGAGCACTCCTATACGGCCGATGTGAAGGGTCTCCGCGATCTCCGCGGTGCCGTCCTCCCCCACGGCGTCGTCCGCCGCCTCGACGGACGTGAAGGCGCCGTCCGGGCCGCGTTCACCGTCCTTGCCGCGCAGCAGATCGATGCGCCCGAAGAGGAAGTCCTCGAACTCATTGTTCAGCCGGTTCAGATGTACTCCGGCACGGAAGACCTGGGCGTCCCTTTCCGCGAGTGCCCCGGGGGTGCCTACCTGGCCCCGTTTGCTGGCGTCCTGCATGAGAAATTCCGCCTCGTCGATCTTCTCTTCGAGACGGCGGTAGACCCGGTCCAGATGTTCTTGTTCGACACCGATTTCCCGGTCCCGCAACGAATCGACAGCGGCATCCTGCGCGGCCACCGAGGCCCCCTTCTGACGTGCATCGGGCAGCCGTCAACCGTACGCGAAAGGGGGCCCCGAGCGCACCTGCCACCCGGATCACGTTCCGGGTGTTCCGTCCGGTTCAGGCCCGGGCCGCGTCGATCTCCACCAGCCGTTCGCCGCCGAAGGTGCGGACCTCGAAATGGTCGATGTCCGCGCGCGCCATCGCGGTGCCCCCGTGCACATACAGCGGGCGGCGCGCGTCCGGGCGGGGGGAATCCT
This sequence comes from Streptomyces sp. QL37, assembly GCF_002941025.1. Taxonomy (NCBI): domain Bacteria; kingdom Bacillati; phylum Actinomycetota; class Actinomycetes; order Kitasatosporales; family Streptomycetaceae; genus Streptomyces; species Streptomyces sp. QL37. The sequence continues at coordinate 3,329,917 of NZ_PTJS01000001.1, forward strand.
CGATCCCGTATCCCCATTTCGGCACGGACCAGGAGGTGACGACCTCCTCGTCGCCGGTCCTGGACACGGCGACCAGGCTGCATTTCTCAGGGCCTTCGACGTTCTTCAGCTCCAGGACCGTGTGCGTGCCCCAGGCCTTGGGCTCCATGCCGACCGTGGCGTCGACCCGGGTGGCGGGGTCGGTCGCCGTCAGCTTCTCCGGCATGTGGTGGAAGAAGGCGTCCTCGGCGGGGCTCGTGGGATGCGGGTCGGCCGCCTCGACCTGCCGGCCCGAGTCCTCACCGGCCGTGGCGGTGACCGCGGCCACCGGGCCGCCGATCACGAGGACGGCCGCCGCGGCGATCAGGTACCGGGAGCGGCGCCGCCGCTGGGAGCGCTTCCGCGCGACCTCGTCGACGAGACCGGCCAGCACCCGGGGCGCGGGGGGCCCGGGGACGTGCGGCACCGGGCGGGCACCCGGGGAAGCGGCCGGGGACTCCGCGAGCATCGCCAGCACGGGCTCCATCCCGGCGAACTCGTCGAGCTGGGCGGCGCACCGCGCGCAGCCGGCCAGATGGGCCTCGAAGGCGCTCGCCTCGGCGTCGTCGAGGACGCCCAGCGCGTAGGCTCCGGCGGCGTCGTGCCCCGGGTCCGGGGCGGGGGGCGCGAAGGGGTCGTCCGGAGGGCCGGAGTGGCCGGAGGTGCGCCGGGGGCCTGCCGGCCGGGGCCCGAAGGGCTGCCATTCCTGGTCGCTCATGCCGTGATCCCCCTCTCCTCCAGTGCGAGCTTCATGGAACGCAGTGCGTAGAACACCCGGGACCGCACGGTCCCGCTGGGGATGCCGAGCACCTCCGCGGCCTCGTTGACCGTACGGCCCCTGAAGTAGGTCTCGACCAATGCTTCCCGGTGGGCCGGGGTCAAATCGTCGAGCGCGTCCGAGAGCGTCATCAGCCACAGCGCCTTGTCGATCTCGTCCTCCGCGGGGATGACCTCCAGCGGCGACGGATCGACCTCGCGGGGCCGGGCCTGCCGGCTGCGGTGGCCGTCGATGACGATGCGCCGGGCGACCGTCACCAGCCAGGGGCGGACGGAGCCGGTGGCCCGGTTGAGCGAACCGGCGTTCTTCCAGGCGCGGATGAGCGTCTCCTGCACGACGTCCTCGGCCCGCTGGCGGTCACCCGCGACGAGACGGAGGACGTAGGCCAGCAGCGGGCCGGCGTGTTCGCGGTAGAGCGCCCGCATCAACTCCTCGTCGGGGACGTCGGAGGGAGGGCGGGGCGGCGCACTGCGATGTCGGGCCCTGTGCGGACGGTCATCGGCCACGGCCGCATCCTTGCGCACCCGAACCTCCCGGTCGAGACCCTGTCGAGCTCTGTGGCCATCGGTACGGATGCGGGCACCGGTTCATTCAGGAACCGGGCGACTTTCTTTCGGCAGCGAGCATTCGGGACCGTTCAGGGCCTCACGTCACGGCCCTCACGCGCCGCCGGTGCCGGGCCACCCGCTCCCTGTTGCCGCAGACCTCGCTGGAGCACCAGCGGCGCCGCCTCCCCCGCGACGCGTCCAGGTAGAGCCGCCGGCAGGCATCGCCCTCGCACCGGCGCAGCCCGGCCCGCGCGACCGGGTCCGTCAGCAGGTCCACGGCGTCCCGGGCCACCGCCGCGAGCAGCTCCCCGCACCCGGGGTCCAGGAGCGGCGCCCGTACGAGCGTCCCGCCCTGGCCCCGCACGGCCCGCAGCCCCGGAGGGGCGCCCGCTGCCAGCGTGTTGACCCGGTCCAGGGCGCCGTCGGCGCTCCCGCCGGTCAGCTGAGCCGTCATCAGCCGGTCGATTCCCGTACGCAACTGCCGGAACCGCGCCACCCAGGTCTCGTCGACCGCTGCCAGCCGCGTCCCGCGCGGGACCAGCCGCGAGACCAGCAGCCACTCGGCGAGACGCGCCGGACGGTCGAGCCGCTCGCACGCGCCGGAGGCCGGCCCCGTCGCCACCAGGTCCAGACAGACACGCCCCGGGTCGAACCGCCGGTCGTACGCGCCCGTGCCCGCCGCCATGAGCTGTCACCGCCTCGGGGGTCACCTGTGGGGGGAGAGTCACCCCCAGAGTGCCCGCATCCGGCCCGGCCCGGAACCCCTCCGGACGCCGCCGTACCGTGTCCGCATGAGCGACGACGCGGTCACGCTGACGGCCGGAACCCTTCTCCTGCGCCCCTGGCGGCGGGACGACATACCCGCGCTGCTCGCGGCGTACGACGACCCGGCGATGCGGCGGTGGCTGCGGACGCAGGTCCCCGACGCCGAGGAGGCGGAGCGCTGGCTGACCGTGCAGGAGGAGGGGTGGGCGTCGGGCACCCGGTTCAGCTTCGCGGTGACCGACACGGCCGGCCGGGGGGACCTCGTCGGCAACCTCGCGCTGAACCGTCCCGGCGCCGGGGCGGAGAGCGCCCAGGCCGGTTACTGGACGACGGCGTCGGCGCGCGGCCGGGGCGTGGCCCCGCGGGCTCTCGGGGCGCTCACCGACTGGGCGTTCGCCACGTTGGCGGAGGACGGGCTCCGGCGCCTGGACCTGTTCCACGGGGCCGGCAACGAGGCGTCCTGCCGGGTCGCGGGGAAGGCCGGCTTCCCGCTGGCCGAGCTCGTCCCCGCGCGGCCACCGCGCTACCCCCTGGGCGGCCACCGGCACTCCCGGGAGGCACCGCTCAGCGCTGCGGCGGACCGTCGTGCAGGATGCGCTGGAACATCCGGTGGTCCTGCCACGAGCCGTTGATGTGGAGATAGCGGGGCGCCGTCCCGTAGAGCTCGAACCCGCACTTCGCCAGCACCCGCTGCGAGGCCGTGTTGTCCAGGACCGTCCCGGCCTCGATCCGGTGCAGGCCGAGCCCGTCCCGTGCCAGCTCGCAGACCCGGGCCACGGCGGCCGTGGCCAGGCCCCGGCCCGCCCGGTCGACATCGATCCAGTAGCCGAGCCTGGCGTTGCGGAAGGGCCCGCGCTCGATGGCGGCGAGCGTCATCGCGCCCACGACCCGGCCCTCGTCGTCGGCCAGCGCCCAGGGCATCGCGCGCCCCGCGTCACGGTCCGCCAGCAGTCCCGTCAGCCGCTGGGCCTGGCCTTCGGGGGTGTAGAAGGCTTCGGGGCGCACGGGATCCCAGCGCCGCATGTACGCGCGGCTGCGGGTCAGGGTCTCGGCGAAGGACTCCGCGTCGCCGAGGGCCACGGGCCTCAGCCGGACCCCGTCGGTCAGGGGGTGGATGTCGTTGATCACCCCCGCACGCTATCGGCCCTTCAGGAGGCGTCGTACTTGGTGTCCGCCGAGGGGTCCAGCGCCAGCCGGTAGCCGCGCTTGACGACCGTCTGGATCAGCCGGGGCGCCCCCAGCGCCGTACGCAGCCGGGCCATCGCCGTCTCCACGGCGTGCTCGTCACTGCCGCTGCCGGGCAGGGCACGCAGCAGGTCGGCGCGGGAGACCACCCAGCCGGGCCTGCGGGCAAGCGTGTGCAGCAGGGCCATGCCGGCAGGCGGCACCGGGCGCAGGGCTCCGTCGACCAGCACGGCGTGGCCCCGGATCTCGACGTGGTGGCCCGCGACGGGGAGCACGCGGGCCCGGGCGGGCAGCTGGGCGCAGAGCACCTGGACGAGCGGCCCCAGCCGGAAGCGCTCGGGCTGGACGGTGTCGATGCCCCTGGCCTGCAGGGGCAGGGCCGTGACCGGTCCCACGCAGGCGGTGACGACGTCATGGCTCAGGGCGTCCAGCACCTCGGGGAGCATGCCGCGCGCCTCGGCCCGGTTGAGGTAGGACGCGGCGGCGGGGGCGCTGGTGAAGGTGAGGGCGTCCAGGCCGCGGGCGACGGTGACGTCGAGCATGCGGTCGAGCGGGGCGATGTCCTCCGGGGGCATCCACCTGTAGACCGGTACGCCGACGACTTCGGCGCCCGCCGCGCGGAGCGACTCGACGAAGCCGGGCAGCGGTTCGCCGTGCAGCTGGAGGGCGACCCGGCGGCCGGAGACGCCTTCGCCCAGCAGCCGGTCCAGCACCTCGGCCATCGACTCGGACTGCGGCGACCACGCCTCGGTGAGCCCGGCGGCCCGGATGGCGCCCTTGACCTTGGGGCCACGGGCCAGCAGCTCGATACCGCGCAGCAGTTCGAGGAGCTCGTCACCGATGCCCCAGCCGTCGGCCGCCTCCACCCAGCCCCTGAAGCCGATGGCGGTGGTCGCGATCACGACGTCCGGAGCGTTGTCGATCAGTTCCTTCGTGGCGGCCAGGAGTTCGCTGTCGTCCGCGAGCGGAACGATCCGCAGTGCGGGCGCGTGCAGGACCGCGGCGCCCCTGCGCGTGAGGAGCGTCCCCAGCTCCTCCGCGCGACGGGCTGCGGTCACCCCGACCGTGAAGCCCGCCAGGGGCCCGTGCTGTGCGTCGTCGTCGTGCATGGCGTGATACCCGGCTCTCGTCCCGCTGTTGCTCGATGATGCGGAGGACCGAGACTGTCAACCCTGCGTGACAGTCTCGGTTCTCCTGTATTTCCCGCCCGTTACGTCCTGCGACGTGCTGTGGTCATCCTCACACCTCGGCATAGCTGAGCTGCGGCTTCGTGGCGACCGCTTCGGTACGCCGAAGGTATACCGCCCACGTGAGGGTGAAACAGACGGCGTAGAAGCCGAGGAAGCACCAGAACGCGGCCGTTCCGGCGCCCGAGGTGGCGAAGGACTGACGGAACGCGAGGTTGATCGCGAGGCCGCCCAGGGCGCCGACCGCCCCGATGAGCCCCATGGCGGCCCCGGAGAGCCTCCGTCCGTACGCCGCGGCCTCCTCACCCCGGAGTCCCCTGGCGATGCCCTGCGCGTGGAAGATGCCCGGGATCATCTTGAACGTGGAGCCGTTGCCGAGGCCCGTCAGCACGAACAGCGCGATGAAACCGACGAGGAACACCGCCAGCGACTCGATGCCGGAGGCGTAGACGACGACACCGGTGGCCGCGGCCATGGCCGCGAAGTTCCACAGGGTGATCCGGGCGCCGCCGTACCGGTCGGCGAGCCAGCCGCCCGCGGGCCGGATCAGGGAACCGAGCAGCGGGCCGATGAAGGTGAGCGAGGCGGCCTGCAGCGGAGTACGGCCGAACTGGGTCTGCAGGACGAGGCCGAAGGCGAAGCTGTAGCCGATGAACGAGCCGAAGGTGCCGATGTAGAGCACCGACATGATCCAGGTGTGCGGCTCGCGTACGGCCTGGAGCGCGGCCCCCGTGTCGTTCTGGACGGGCCGGAGGTTGTCCATGCGCAGCGCGGCGCCGAGCGCGGCGACGACGATCAGCGGTACGTACACCCCGAGCACGATCCGCGGGTGCGCGGCGCCCGCCGTGCCGATCACCAGCAGCCCGATGAGCTGGACGACCGGGACGCCGATGTTGCCGCCGCCGGCGTTGAGCCCGAGCGCCCAGCCCTTCTTGCGCAGCGGGAAGAAGGCGTTGATGTTCGTCATCGACGAGGCGAAGTTGCCGCCCCCGATGCCGGTGAGCGCGGCGACGACGAGGAACGTCGTGTAGGAGGTGCCGGGCTCCATCACCCAGAAGGCGGCGAGGGTCGGCACCAGGAGCGACAGGGCGCTGAAGACGGTCCAGTTGCGCCCGCCGAACAGCGCGACCGCGAAGGTGTACGGCACCCGGACGATGGCGCCGACCAGGGTGGCCGTGGAGATCAGGAAGAACTTCCCGGCCGGGTCGATGCCGTACTCCGGCCCCATGAACAGGACCATGACGGACCACAGGGACCAGATCGAGAACCCGATGTGCTCCGAGAGCACGGAGAACCACAGGTTCCTCCGGGCGACCTTCTCGCCCGTCTCTCGCCAGAAGGTCTCGTCCTCCGGCTCCCACTGCTCGATCCAACGACCGGCCATCACGCGCCTCCACAGGGGTCGGGGTGTTGTCCTGCCGACGCTAGGGAGCCCGCGTTTCGGTGCGGTGCCGTGAGGTGACCGGTGCGCAACCTTGCTCTCACTCGGACGCCGGGGGTGCGGTGAGCCGGGCCCGCCGCACCCCCGCCGTCCGGATCAGGCCCCGCGCGTCCCGCCCGCCCGGTCCGCCCCGTTCGGCCACAGGCGCGGCCGGCGCCTGGCGGCGACGTCCTCGACCCAGCCGAACGCCAGGATGGCGAGCCCCAGGAGCGGCCAGATCGCGATCAGGATCAACACCTCGTACGAATGCTCTATATACGTGTCGAACGTGTCGCCGAACCACGGGACGTTCCAGAGCTCGTCCACCAGGTGCGCGGCCGCCATCAGCAGCAGGTTGTGCCACAGGTAGATCGTCACGGCCCTGTTGTTGGCCAGCGTGACCAGGCTGTCCCAGCCGGCGAGCCTGCCGGGGAGCTTCTTCCAGGACGGGGCGTAGACCAGGAGGATCGCGCAGAAGCCGAGGGACCAGGTCGCCTGGGCGAGCGGGATCTCGTCCAGGTTCCAGCCCTCCTCGGTGAGGTGCCCGGACGCCCACCACAGGCCGAAGCCCATGACCATCGCGGCGGAGGACACCGCCAGATAGCGCGGGATCTGCTTCAGCAGTCCGTCGTTGTGGGCGAAGCCCAGGATCCAGCAGGAACCGAACACGGCGAAGTCGAGAAGCCCCTCGCCGAAGGCGCCGGGCACGGTCACGAGGCCGGTGCCGATCACGGCGGTGAGCGCGACCGGGGCGAGCAGCGTGGCCCACGGCAGCCTGCGGAACGCCTTGAGCAGCAGAGGTGAGGCGAGCACGAACCAGAGGTAGGCCCGGATGTACCAGAGCGGCCCCACCGCCTGGTCCGCCCAGCTCAGCTCCAGCCACCCGCCGGTGGAGCCGCTCTCCTCGGGGTACGGAGGCGAGCCGAGCGGGAGGACGTAGCTGCCGAGCTTGATGAACCACCACAGCCCCTCCTCCCGGACGGGCTTCCAGCTCAGCGCGAACATCACCGGCACGACGACGAGCGAGAACGCCCACATCGGAGGGAGCAGCCTGCGGAGCCGGCTGCGGATGACGCCGCCCGCCGGCCGGGCCAGCGAGCGGGCCATCAGAGAGCCGGCCAGGGCGAACATCACGCCCATGGACGGGAAGAGGACGGTCAGCCAGGCCCAGCCGAAGAGGTGGAAGACCACGACCCGGACGAGGGCCACGGCCCGGAGCAGATCGAGGTAGCGGTCACGCCCGGGCTTGGCACGCGGCGCGGGATCCTCCCCCGCGGTCTCCGGGGCGGCGACGTGCTCCGGGTACGCCGCGGGGGCGGGCGGGACGGGCAGCGGCGTGGTGTACGCGGCACCGGCGTGCGCGTGCCCCTGGTCGGGGTAGGTCATGCCACCGGCCTCCGGTCCCTGTCCATGTCCTTACGGCGGTTCTGCGTGCCGCCAGGTGCCTCCACCACGCCCGTACGCCGCAGCTTCTGCCAGCGCAGCCGGCCGCCGGTGAGAGCGGTGATCCAGGACTGGAGCAGCACGACGTACATCAGCTGCCGGTAGAGGATCTGCTGGAGCGGCAGGGAGATCAGATGCGTCATGCGCTCCCGGTCGAGCCGGAAGGCGTACGCGGCGCAGACGGCCTGCACCAGCAGGACGCCGAACCAGGCCGCGACCGTCTTCCCCGTCGGGCCGAAGACCAGTCCGTACAGCAGGAAGACGTCGATGAGGGGCGCCAGCAGCGGGGCGACGACCATGAAGAGGGAGACGAACGGCAGGCCCACCCGTCCGAAGCGGCCCGAGGGCCCCTTCTCGATGACCGCGCGGCGGTGCTTCCAGATGGCCTGCATCGTGCCGTAGGACCACCGGTAGCGCTGCGACCACAGCTGCTGCACCGACTCGGGAGCCTCGGTCCAGGCCCGGGCGTTCTCCGCGTAGACGACGCGCCAGCCGTCGCGGTGCAGCGCCATGGTGACGTCGGTGTCCTCGGCGAGGGTGTCCTCGCTCATGCCGCCGATCCGGTCCAGCCCCTCCCGGCGGAAGGCGCCGACCGCACCGGGGATGGTGGGCATGCAGCCCAGGAGGTCGTACATCCTGCGGTCGAGGTTGAAGCCCATCACGTACTCGATGTGCTGCCAGGCGCCGATCAGCGAGTCGCGGTTGCCGACCTTGGCGTTGCCGGCGACCGCTCCGACCCTGGGGTCGGCGAACGGCTGCACGAGCTCGCGCACGGTGGAGGGTTCGAAGACCGTGTCGCCGTCCATCATCACGACGATGTCGTAACGGGCGTGCGCGATGCCGTTGTTGAGGGCCGCGGGCTTGCCTGCGTTGCGCTGGCGCACGACGCGGACGTTCGGGATCCACATCGCCTCGACGAGGTCGGCCGTGCCGTCCGTCGAGCCGTCGTCGATGACGACGACCTCGATCGGGTAGTCGCTCGCCACCAGCGACCGGACGGTCGCCTCGATGCACTCGCGCTCGTTGTACGCGGGGACGAGGACCGAGACGGGCCGGGTGAACTCCTCGCCCCAGCTGAAGTTCCTGCGACGCACCTTCCTGGCGTGCAGGAAGGACAGCAGGAGCATCAGACCGAAGCGGACCATCACCAGCACGCCGATGACGGCGAGGCCCACCACCAGGACGCCGGTGATGTGTTCGGAGATCTCCACCGCCCCTATGAACGCCTTGCCCTTCCAGAGCGCGAACCCGGTGACCGGGGTGTGCGCGCTGGGGGCGCCGAGCGCCGACGTCAGGTTGGTGAAGTCGTAACCCCGCTCCTGCATCTTCGGCAGGAACTTCCCCAGGGCGGCCACGGTCTGGGACCGGTCGCCTCCGGAGTCGTGCATCAGGATGATCGCGCCCTCGCCGTGCTCGGGCGTGGCGCGCTCGATGATCGCGTCGACGCCGGGGCGCTTCCAGTCCTCACTGTCGGTGTTGTTCACGACGGTGAGGTAGCCGCGGCTGCCGATGTACTGCGTGACCGGCCAGGACTTGTCGTCCATGGCGTCGGAGAACGAGGAGTACGGGGGCCGGAACAGCGACGTACGGATGCCGGCCGCGCCCGCGAGTACCAGCTGGTTCTGCGAGAGCTCCCAGTCGATGCGGCTGGTGGACTGGAAGGAGAGGTCGGGGTGGTTGAAGGTGTGCAGCCCGACCTCGTGTCCCTCCTCGACCATCCGCTCGACGAGGTCCGGGTAGCGCGAGGCCATGGTGCCGGTGACGAAGAAGACGCCGTGCGCGTGGTGCTTCTTGAGCTCGTCCAGGACCCGCGGGGTCCAGACCGGGTCGGGGCCGTCGTCGAACGTCAGGACGATCTTGTGGTCGGGTATCCGGAGCGTCTCGGCTTCCTCGCCCGCCGCGCGGGCGTCGATGACCGGGCCGCCCTCGAGCACCTTGTCGGGCACCTGGGTGGTGGGAGCGGGTGGCTGGACGCGGTGGTCGGCGAGGATCTCGCTGTGCACGTATCCGCGCAGCATGAGCATGGCGAGCAGGGCCACAAGAAGGAGTGACGGAAGCAGATAGCGCATGGGAAGTCTGCGCCTGACGGTCCGCTTCTTCTTCCGGTTGTGTCTGCCCCGCGAAACGGGGGTTGTCATCTACTGAGCGCCTTCTTGTGATTGCACCGGTGATTCCGAGGGATCCGGGGAGGCCGGCGGACTGTCGTCGACGGACGGCTCGGTGGTGGCCGGCGGCGACGGATCACCGGTCGGCTGTTCGGAGACCGGGTCGCCGGGGACCACGGGGGCCGAGGAGGTGCCGGTCCGGGGAGGCCTGCTGGACGCGGAGGCCGAGACGCTCGCGCCGGGTCCCGCGGAGCCGGACGCGGAGGCGCCGCCCGCCGGAGGGGCCACCACGGTGCCGGACGCCGAGGCGGAGGCGCTGGGCGTCGCCCCGGGGCTCTCGGACACGGCGGCGCCGCTCGGAGCGGGCCGCACCTCGACCTCTTCCGCGTGCTTCTCCTCCTGCCCGGAGAGCGGCAGCCAGGGAGCACTGGAGTTCCCCCCGAGCACGGCGACCACGAGCGTCACCGCGTACACCGCGCAGATGGTGGCGAGCACCCAGCCCACACGCCTGTACGTCTTGCTCCGCCGACCGCTCTCGTCGACGAAGACGGGTCCGTCGGAAGGATCCGGAGGGCCGGGCTCGACGGGTAGTTCGGAGAGCTGACGCCCGAGTCCGTCCAGCTGGACGGTGACGTCGTTCGGCTCATGCGTGTGCCCGGTCCGGGTACCTTCGCGCCAATTTTCCACAGGTGATCGCACTTCCCCCACTGAATCAAACAGGTGCGCGGGAAATGACTGGAATCATGCCAACGAACCGGGCCCCCACCCCGTCCGCGCGCCACCTGTCACCGAGCACCCGAAGCCCCGAATGTAGCGCACGCGGGCGACCGGAAGAGGGCCGTATCGCCTGTTGCTCATGAACAGTGACTCATAAGTGACACATCGGCTTCCGGTAGCCACGATGTCGGTGGTCGTACCATCCACCCCTCTGTACCGGCGAGTTCGGCCGTCGCGGCACGCAGAGCGGAGAGGCCGGGGTGGTCGAGCCCCCTGCGCCACACCATCAGCAGCGGCGACAGCGGCACCGGCCGCACGAGCGGGCGCAGGACCGTCCCGGGCAGCGGCGGGAAGTCGACGACGGTCAGAACGGGGTTCCGCGACTTGGCCATCACGCGTTGGAATTCGGCCACTCCGACGGCCATAGGAGCGGGCGGGGCCAGCACGATGTCCCACTCCGCGAAAAGCAGGCTCGCGAGGTCCGTCCACTCGAGCGTGCGCGTATTGCCGGCCCCGGCGTAGACGGTTTCACCGGCCAGGTCACTCATGGCGACCTCCTCGCGCCCGGCCAGGGGATGACCGTGCGGCAGGAGGACAGCCATCGGCTCGTACCGCACCGGTTGTACGGAGAGCTGCGCGAGCACGGCGGGATCGAGCCCGGCGGCCCGCCCGAAGGAGACGTCGAGCCGCCCGGCGAGCACCTCGCCGGCCGCCCAGGTCAGTCCGCTCTCGAAGCGCGCCATCAGCTCGCACTCCGGCGCGAGCTCCCGCGCGCGGGCCAGCACCCGGGCCGCCGTCATCCCGTCGGTGTTGAGATCGACGAGCAGCGGCCGGTCCGCCGGGTCCGCGAAGGCCGCGGAGAGCGCCGCGTGCGCGTCGAGCACCCGGCGGGCGTACGGGACGAGGCGTTCCCCGTCGGCGGTGAGCGACACCTGCCGGGTGGTACGGACGAAGAGCTCCCGGCCCAGCTCCCGCTCCAGCCGGCGGATGTCCCGGCTCAGCGCCTGCTGGGCGACGTAGAGCCGGGCGGCGGCCCGGGTGAAGTGCAGCTCCTCCGCCACCGTGACGAAGGCGCGGAGGAGCCGGGGATCGATGTCGGGTGCGGCCACGGCGCCAATTTACAACAGAAGTGCGTCAATGTCCTTCGATCAGGTGTTGGACGCCTCGGGCCACTCGATCCGAGGGTGGACGCGTGCCTCATGAAACCGCCGCCCCGGCCCTCACCCCCTCCAATCCCTACCTGCGGCTCCTCGCCACCCCAGGGGCGCGCGCGTTCACCGCGGGCAATCTCCTCGCCCGGCTGCCCATGGGGATGTTCAGCGTCAGCGCGGTCATCATGATCGCCGGGGCGCATGGTTCGTACGCCCTCGCAGGGGCCGTCACCGCCACCGGCCTCGCCGCGACCGCCGTGGTCGCCCCCTGGACGGCTCGCCTCGTCGACCGGCACGGGCAAGCCAGGATCGCCGTGCCCGCCACCGCGATCGCCGCGATCGGCTCCCTGGCCCTGGTGCTCTGCGTGCACTACGACGCCCCGGTCTGGACGCTCTTCGCCGCGTACTCCGCCACGGCCACCGCCCCGAACACCGGAGGCATGTCCCGCGCCCGCTGGGCTCATCTGCACCAGGGTGATCCAGCGGCTCTGCACACCGCGAACTCCTTCGAACAGGCCGCCGACGAACTGTGCTTCATGCTCGGCCCGGTACTGGCCGCCACGCTGTGCGGGGCGATGTTCCCCGAGGCCGGCACCCTGGCCGGAGCCGTCCTCATGATGACCGGCGTCCTGATCTTCGCCGCGCAACGCGCGACCGAGCCCCCGGTGGCGCCCCGTACACGCGCGGCCTCTCCCCTGCGGGTCCGCGGCATGCCCGCCCTGCTCGCGGCCTTCCTCGCGACGGGCGCGGTGTTCGGCGCCCTGGAACTCGTCTCGATCGCCCACGCCGGGGGTGCGATCCTCGCCCTCCAGGCGGGCGGCTCCTGCGTGGCGGGGCTGCTGTACGGATCGCTGCGCCCCGCCGTGGACGTCCGGCGCCGTCTGCTGCTCTGCCTCACCGCGATGACCGCGCTGATGTCGCTCCCCCTGATCGCCGCGGCCACGACCGACTCGCTGCTCGTCCTCGCGGGCTGCCTGCTGGTGGCAGGTGCCGCCACGGCGCCGACCATGGTCACCGTGATGACGCTGGTGCAGCGGCTCACCCCGCGGGCGCAGCTCAACGAGGGCATGACCCTCATGGTCACCGCACTGCTCGGCGGAGTGGCCGCGGGTTCGGCGGTCGGCGGCCGGCTGGTGGAGCACTCCGGGACGGTGGCCGGCTATGCGGTGCCGATGTGCGCGGCGGCGCTGGCGCTGGTGGTGGCGGGGGCCGGGACACGTAAGGCCTGAGCGGGGGCGCACGGAGAAAAACGAGGACCCCGCTGCCAGGGGCAACGGGGTCCTCGTTCACATGGGAATTGTGGAGATGGCGGGAATCGAACCCGCGTCCAACGGTGCGGAACCAGGGCTTCTCCGAGTGCAGTTCGCTACGCTTTTCTCGGCCCCGGAGGTCACGCGAACAAGCCTCCGACAGGCCCAGTCACTGTTTGATTTCCTTCTAGGCCCCGTGACCGGGCTTAGAAGTTTAGATCCCTAGTTGATGCCAGGATCCGGGTCGGGATCAACCCCGGGCTGACACTCCGCAGAGTCTTCGCTTAGCTGCTAATTAGGCAGCGAGGGCGAAGGCGGAGGAATCGCGCTTGGAATTGGCGATTATTGTTTGCGACATATGGTTTACGAGATCATTGCCGCTTCCTCGACTCGCTTCCCCTGCTTCGACATCCGCTGTCGAAACCGATCATCCCCATGTTGTTTTTTCAAATGCGCACACCCTCTGTGGGGTGCACGGCCCATCGTACGTGACCAACGCACGCGGATGCCACTGTATTCCGGCAGCTCCGGGGCACGGGCCCCGGCCACGCGCCGCGCCGGTCCCGGCTACGCGCTGCGCTGGCGCCTGCGGGCCGCGGAGATCGCGCGGTTCGTCTCCCGCGTGTCCTGCTTCTCGCGCAGCGTCTGGCGCTTGTCGTACTCCTTCTTGCCCTTCGCGAGCGCGATCTCGACCTTGACACGGCTGTCCTTGAAGTACAGCGCGAGCGGCACGATCGTGTGGCCCGTCTCCTGCGACTTGGACGACAGCTTGTCGATCTCGGCCCGGTGCAGGAGCAGCTTGCGCTTGCGCTTGGCCGAGTGGTTGGTCCAGGTGCCCTGCACGTACTCCGGGACGTGGATGTTGTGCAGCCACGCCTCCCCGTTGTCGATCTGGACGAAGCCGTCGACCAGCGACGCCCTGCCCATCCGCAGCGACTTGACCTCCGTGCCCATGAGCACGAGGCCGCACTCGTAGGTGTCGAGGACGTGGTAGTCGTGCCGCGCCTTCTTGTTCTGCGCGATCATCTTGCGCCCGGTGTCTTTTTCCTTGGCCATAGTGCGGTCATTTTCGCACTACGACCCACCCCCGAGGCCACTCAATACCGTTTCGCCCCGCTGCTGGGCCTCCGGACCCGCCCCGACGTCCGGCGTGATGCCGCTCCCCTCGACGGTGCGGCCCGCCGGAGTGCGGTAGTGCCCGACGGTCAGCTCGGCCACCGAACCCCCCGGGAGCTTGCTGGGCAGCTGCACGGAGCCCTTGCCGAAGGTGCGCGATCCGACGGCCACGGCCCTCCCCCGGTCCTGCAGCGCCCCGGTCAGCAGCTCGGCGGCGCTCATCGTGCCGCCGTCCACCAGGACGACGACGGGCCGGCCCGTGTCCCCGCCCGGCTCGGCGTACAGGGCGTGCTGCTCACCGTGCACGTCGTAGGTGGCGACGAGCCCGCCGTCCAGGAAGGCGGAGGAGGCGGTGACGGCCTCGCTGACCAGGCCGCCCGCGTTGGCCCGCAGGTCGAGGAGGATGCCCGCGTCGCCGGGCGCCTCGTCCACGGCGTCGCGGACCGCGGTGCCGGTGCCCTTGGTGAACGCTGCGACCTTGATCAGGACAGCCGAGGAGGGGTCCCGGCCGAGGCGCCGGACACTCACCGGATCCGTGCTGAGCCTGGCTCTGCGCAGGGTCGTGGTCCAGGAGTGCCCGCCCCGGCTGAGCCCGAGGACCACGGAGGAGCCTTCCGCCGCCTTCGCCCGGTCCCCGCGCAGCAGCGCGACGACTTCGGCGACGGGACGCTTCCCGACCGGACGGCCGTCCACGGTGCGCAGCAGGTCGCCCTTGCGCACCCCTGCCCGCTCCGCCGGCCCGCCGGCCCGTACCCCGGTGACGGTGACCTCGCCGGGGGCCGAGCGGCGTGCGGAGACACCCACCCCGGTGTACGAGCCGTCGAGGGCCTGCTCGAACTCCTCGTACTCCCGCTCGTCGTAGACCGCGCCCCAGCGGTCCCCGCTGCGGCTGACGACCTCCTCGGCGGCGTCCTTGCCGGACTTGCCGTCCGCCTCCGCGTCGGCGACCGCGTCGGCGATCTCCTCGCGGTCCACGGCACCGACGGTGGACGACACCGCACGGGTCTCCATGTCCGTGCCCGCACCGTCCTCACGGGGCAGGGAGCCGGTGGCCGCGGCGGTCGCCAGCACGCTCGCGAACACCAACGTCAGGGCCGCCCCGCGGCAGAGGCCGCGGGGTTTCAAATGGTACGTAAGGCCCGGCATGTGGCCGAGTGTAGGACAACGCCCCGGCCGCACACGGTTCGTTGGCCGCATGCGGGACGGGGCGCTCGTCACACCTTGAGGTACTTGCGCAACGCGAAGAGAGCGGCAACGGCGGGCATCAGCAAGCCGATCGCGAGAACCAGCGGGAGCTTGGTGAGAACCGCTTCCCAGCCGATGAAGTCGATCAGGTTCAGCTTCTCCTGGAGCGCGAGTCCGCCGTCGATCAGGAAGTACCGCGCCGCTATCAGGATCACGCAGGCGAGCAGTCCGCCGATCAGACCGGCGAAGGCGGCCTCCATGATGAACGGCATCTGGATGTAGAAGCCGGAGGCCCCCACCAGCCGCATGATGCCCGTCTCCCGTCTCCGGCTGAACGCCGAGACGCGGACGGTGTTCACGATGAGCATCAGCGCGATGACCAGCATCAGCGCCATCAGGAAGATCGCGGCGACATTCATGCCGTTCATCAGCCCGAAGAGGTTGTCCAGGATGCTCCGCTGGTCCTGGACGGACTGCACCCCGTCACGGCCCGCGAAGGCCGTCGCGACCACCTTGTACTTCTGCGGGTCCTTCAGCTTGACGCGGAACGACTCCTGCATCTGGTCCGGCGTGATGTTGCCGGCCATCGGCGAGTCGCCGAACTGCTCCTGGTAGTGCTTGTACGCCTGGTCGACGGTCTCGAAGAGGACCGGCTTCTCGACGGCCTCCATCTTCTCCAGGTCGGCCTTGATCTCCTTCTTCTGCTCGGCCGTGACGGCGCCCTTGGCGCACTTGGGCACGTCCTTGGCGTCGTTCTTGTTGCAGAGGAAGATCGAGACGTTGACCTTGTCGTACCAGTAGGTCTTCATCGAGCTGACCTGCTCGCGCATCAACAGCGCCCCGCCGAACAGGGCGAGCGAGAGGGCGACGGAGACCACGACCGCGAAGGTCATCGTGAGGTTACGACGAAGACCGACGCCGATCTCCGACAGGACGAACTGGGCGCGCATGGCGTCCTTTCAGTACTCGATGCTCAGTGCTGGTAGCCGTAGACGCCACGCGCCTGGTCACGGACGAGACGGCCCTGCTCGAGCTCGATGACGCGCTTGCGCATCTGGTCGACGATGTTCTGGTCGTGGGTCGCCATGATCACGGTGGTGCCGGTCCGGTTGATCCGGTCCAGCAGCTTCATGATGCCCACGGAGGTCTGCGGGTCGAGATTGCCGGTCGGCTCGTCCGCGATCAGCAGCATGGGGCGGTTGACGAACGCCCGCGCGATCGCGACACGTTGCTGCTCACCGCCGGAGAGCTGACCGGGCATCCGGTCCTCCTTGCCCCCGAGACCGACGAGGTCGAGAACCTGCGGCACGGCCTTGCGGATCTCGCCGCGCGGCTTGCCGATGACCTCCTGCGCGAAGGCCACGTTCTCGGCGACGGTCTTGTTGGGGAGGAGCCGGAAGTCCTGGAAGACCGTGCCCAGCTGGCGGCGCATCTGCGGCACCTTCCAGTTGGACAGCCGGGCGAGGTCCTTGCCGAGCACATGGACCATGCCCTGACTGGCGCGCTCCTCGCGGAGGATGAGCCGCATGAAGGTGGACTTGCCGGAGCCGGAGGAGCCCACCAGGAAGACGAACTCACCCTTCTCGATGTCGAGTGAGACGTCCCGGAGAGCTGGGCGGCTCTGCTTCGGGTAGGTCTTGGAGACGTTGTCGAATCGGATCACGGATGCACCACGGTCGGCCGGGAGTAGGTGAGCGTGACCATACGCGAAGCGGACTCACGCGTGCAGTCGGCGTCCGGCAATGGGCGTTATGTAACGGAACGCGACGGCGCACGAACCGGGGCGTGCCGGACCCGTGCCCGCGGGCCGCGCCGAAACCCTCGCGACCTGGCACAGTGGTAGGGGGAACGGTTGGGTTTCCCGGAGCGTTGTGCGGAGAGAAAGCGTATGCGGCTCCGCCGCGCGGGAGGAGGAATGCGCATGACCTATGACCGACTGGTGTGCGCGAACTGCGCGGCTCCCGTGAGCGAGGGCCGGTGCAGCGTCTGCCGGGCGAGCCGGGAGCGCATGCAGGAGGACGGCCCGTTCGCAGGACTGAATCCGGCGATGCTGATCGCCCTGATGGTGATCCTGACGGCCGCCCTGGCACTGCTCGTACACCAGGCCGTGTGACCGGGAGGTCGCACCCGGTCACGGAGCGTCCTCACGCCTCTCCCGCGAGCACCCGCGGGAGCACCTGTTCGAGCAGCTCGGCTGCCCGCACCTTGCCCGTCGGGCTGTAGGGGATCGACGCGACCGGCAGCACATGGGCGGGCAGGCAGGGCACCCGGCCGGCGCACGCGGCCCGGACGGCCCGGCGGCCTCCCGGCTCGCGTTCCGCGGAGACCGGGACGAAGGGCACCACCAGCGCGTCCCCGAGCGTGGGCAGGTCGACGCGGAGGACCACCGTGTCCCGCACGCAGGGCAGGTCCATCAGGTCGTACTCGAGACCGAAGACGTTGACGTCCAGCGGCGCCGTCTCGTCCACCTTGGAGACACCGTCCGTACGGCCGGTGAGTTCGAGGTGCCCCTGTGCGTCGAGCACCCCGCTGTCGCCGGTGAGCAGGAAGCGCCGCGGTCCGTCGCCGTCGCCCGGGTCGAGCTCCAGGAAGACGGGTTGCGCGTTGGCGTAGTCGTCCATGAGCTGGTAGCTCGCGATGGCGACACGGCCCCGCACGCCCGGCGGGAGCAGATGCCCCTGGGCGTCGACCACCGCGAGGGTGCTGCCCTCCCAGGCCCGCCCGGCCCTGCCGGGGACGGTGTGCAGCTCGTCCGGGGTGATCAGGGTGTTCAGACCGGTCTCGGTGGTGCCGTAGTACAGGTGCAGCACCGGGCCGAGACGCTCCCAGGCCGTGGAGATCAGCCACCGGTTGAGC
Source organism: Streptomyces sp. QL37 (assembly GCF_002941025.1). Lineage (NCBI taxonomy): Bacteria > Bacillati > Actinomycetota > Actinomycetes > Kitasatosporales > Streptomycetaceae > Streptomyces > Streptomyces sp. QL37. Next base: position 3,347,641 of record NZ_PTJS01000001.1, read on the forward strand.
TGGCGCCCGCCGGAGAGGACGAACCGCAGCCGGGACGTGGCGGCCAGGTCCCGGGACTCGGGGTGCGAGACCAGGGACGCGAGAACCGGCGGAACCATCAGGCTGGTGGTGACGCCCTCCGTCCGGATCAGCCGCGCCATGACCGCCCCGTCCCCCTCCGGGCACAGGACGATGCTGCCGCCGAGCGCCAGGAAGACCCGCGCCCAGCCCGGCCCCGAGGAGTGGTACAGCGGGACCGTCACCAGATGCACGTCGTCCGGGCCGAACCCGAACCGGGCGACCAGCGCGGTGAGTCGGCGCTCCTCGAAGGAGAAGTTCCGGATCACCATCTTGGGCGTACCGCTCGTGCCCGAGGTGAAGCAGTACGTCGCGAACGGCTGGTCCACCGGCTCCACTTCGCGTGGACCGGCGGCCGCGAGAGAGGCGTACGTCGGGGCTCCCACGGTGGAGCCGTCCAGATGGACGGTGAGCACGTCGTCACCGCCGAGGTCGGGTACGCCCGCGCTCTCCAGGAGCGGCCGGCACCTGCTGGTGCTGATCAGCACGGTGGGCCGCAGTTGCTCCAGGGCGCGCGCCGTGGCCTCGGGGGAAGCGGTGTGGTCGAGACCGACGCAGGGGATGCCCAGACTGGCGCAGGCGGCCATGACGACGACCAGCTGCCAGCTGTTCTCGGCGACGAACGCCGCCCGGGCGGGGCGCCCCGGAGGCAGGACCGCGTGCAGTCCGGCCGTCACGCGGGCCGTCCGGTCCTCGAACTGCTGCCAGGTCAGCCGGTCCGGGCCGTCGACGATCGCTGTGCCGTCGGGGCGCCGGGCGGCGTTCCTGCGAATGTCCGCGAGTTTGAGCATCTGTTCACTCCGTATCCGCTGTGGCCGCCGTGTCCGCCGTTCCGCCGAGGGGGGCGACCGCCGCTGTGCGTCCCTGGCGCAACGTGTAGATCTCGACCCCGCTGGTGCGCAGCGCGTCGAGCTCGCCGCGGGTCCGGTCCGAGAGCCTCTCGCCGGGCACGGTGATCGGGATGCCCGGCGGGTACGCGATGATGAAGTGCTCGGCGACATCTCCCGCCAGGGCCTCGGAAGCGGCCCGGTAGGTGCGCTGGACGGTGCGCAGGGCGTCCAGCAGCCGCAGCAGTATTCCCTCGTCGACGCCGATGTGGACGTGGAAGACGACGGCGTCGCCGCTCTCCCGCGCGACGTACAGGGCGTACTCGTCGAAGAGGATGCGGCGGAACTCCGCCGCGGTGATGCCCAGCGCGCCTATGTCCACCAGGACGCGGGTGGGGTCGTCGTGGACCAGCAGGCCCGGTTCGCCCAGGTGTCCCTCGGGTCCGAGCGTGCGGTAGGCGGAGAGCCGGGGGTCCGTCCGGATCTCGGTGCGCAGGGTCCTGGCCAGGTTCAGCGAGCGTTCCAGCAGCGCCTCGCCCTCCGCCTCGGCCTGCAGCCTGGCCAGGTCGAGGCTGGCCAGCACGGGCCAGCTCGGCGAGGTGGTGTGGAACTGGAACAGCGCCTGGGCGATCCGCTCCTGCATCTCGCCGTCGCCCATCAGATGCAGGTACGAGCCCTGCCGCAGCGCCGACATGGACTTGTGCGCGGAGTGGGTGACCGCGACCGTCATCGGCAGCCCGGGATCGGACTCGCGCAGTCGCCTCACCGCCTCCAGGGCGGTCAGCGGCTGGAGCCGCGGGTGGTAGCGGTGGACGGCGCCCCAGGCCTCGTCGACCAGGACGGACACGGCGGGGTGCAGTTCGGCCAGGGCGGCGAGCAGCGCCGGCATGTCGTAGCGGACACCGTCGTAGGAGACGGCGGACAGCACGACCGTGTCGTACGGCACGCCTTCGGCGACGGCGAGGGCGAACATGTCGAGCAGTTGCCGCAGATCGGCGAAGGTCCGCGGGCAGTCGGCGCAGCAGCGGCGCATCGGCGCGTACTCCGTGGTGGCGTTCATGTCGCCGAGCGCGAAGTGCACGGACTGGTGGCAGCTGCGGTCCGCGAGCACCCGGCCGCCGGGCGGGACCAGGGCGCCCAGCGCGACCCGGTTGGCGGTGCTCGTCCCCGCGGACAGGAAGACGGTGGAGTCGGCGCCGAAGCTCGCCGCCGCGAGCTGCTGCGCGACGCGCAGCGGTCCGCGCGGACGGAAGAACGAGTCGAGCATCGTGCCGCTGTACGACACCTCCGATGCGAGTTGCGCCTGCCCGAACAGCGCTTCGTAGACATCACGGATCTTCGAGTTCCTGATGGAACCACCGTGCGACAGGGGAAGGGCGTGGAACGAGGCGATGTCCCGGCGGGCGACGGAGAGCAGCGCCTCGGCGAGCGGTGCACCGCTCGCCGAGGCGGGCAGGGCCCCGGGCCCCGGACGTACAGCGGTACCGCTGCCGGCTTCTGGCATGGCAGTGCTCCAGGAGGTGAGGGAACACCCGCGAGGGTGCCGTGGACCCACTCTGCGTACCCGGGCACGGGTACGACAGGGCCGCCGCCCGGCCCCGTCAGTTGCGGGTGACTTCGTCAGGTGTTCCGTCACTTGCTCCGTCACCTCGGCAGCGGGAGTGGTGGTCCCGCCACACCCCGCCGGACCGCACACCGGGGGTCCGGGGCCGCGGAAAGCCGGGGCGGTGGTGGTCCGCCCACCATCACCGGGAGCGATCTGGTGCCCGGCGCACCTCGTCCACCACCCCCCGCGGGGGCCACCGTTGACGTATGAGTGGAGACCTGGAACAGACCAAGGATGTGTTCGCCGGATTCCCGGACGGCGCCGAGCCGTCCGATGTGGTCTCCGAACTCGCCGCCGCGGTGTTCTCCGCCTCGCTGCGGAGGAGGGACCAGCGCGCGAAGGGGGAGCAGTACCTGCGCGGGCTGCTGACCGTGGGCGGACGCAAGACCATGCGGAACATCGCCTCGCTCGTGGGCGGTTCGGCCGCCGAGCAGAGCCTCCAGCACTTCATCTCCAGCTCCACCTGGGACTGGGCGCCGGTCCGGGAGGCGCTGGCAGGCTATGTGCAGCGGACCGTGCCGCCCCAGGCGTGGGTGCTGCAGCAGATGTCCATCCCCAAGGCGGGTGACCAGTCGGTGGGGGTGACCGCGGGGCCGGCGGCGAGCGGGGAGGCGCCCGGCCAGCGGGCCTACGGCCTGTGGTTCGCCTCGGAGGAGATGAGCGTCCCCGTCAACTGGCGGCTGCACCTGCCGGAGTGCTGGTTGCAGGACGGCTCGCGGCGGCGGCGCGCGGACATTCCGCCGGAGACCGTCGCGGAGTCGCCGGACGAGTGCGCGGTCGCGACGGTTCTGGAGACGATGAACCGCTGGCCGGTGCCGCGCAGGCCACTGGTACTGAACGCCTGCGGACACGACCTCCCCATGCTGATGCGGGAGTTCGGCGACTCCGGTGTCCCCGTGCTGGCCAGGATCGGGCCGTCGAGCCGGCTGGCCGTGGCCGATCCGGCACTCCCCGGCTACGGTGCCGGCGCGGTGTCCGCCCAGCAGATCGTCGAGGCGGTCAAGGGCCTGCGCCACGCGGTGCGCCGGGACGGGACAGGCGCGCTGGTCGTCGCCGTGCCGGTGGCGTTCGCGCAGCGGGCGCCGTTCGCCCGGACCGTCGTGCCGGGGCGGGGGCAGCGCAGCCTGCTGCTGCTCGGGGTGTGGAACGATCCGCTGCGGCCGGCCGGGGAGCTGCTGCTCACCGACATGACGCAGGCCCCCGTGCCCGCGCTCCTGCGGATGGGCAGGCTCGCCCGCCGCGTCTCGCGGGACTTCACCGAGGTCGGGGAGCGGGTCGGGCTGCGGGACTTCGAGGGCCGGTCCTTCCGCGGCTGGCACCGGCACATCACCCTGGCCTCGGTCGCCCACGCGGCGGCGCTGCTGGGCGGAACGGGCTGGGGCGAGAACACGCCGCGGGCGCCCTTCCCGGTCGCCGCGCACCCCCCGGTCACGATGGTCCACCAGGCCCGGTCGTGGGACCGTCCGCACTCCTCGGGGCCCTCGCTGGTGTCCTCCGTCTCCCCCGTGCCGGGGCAGGTCCGCACGGCCCGGCCGGACCGCGTGCCCAGTTCCTACGTCGCGGGCGCCTCGGCGTGAGGCGGCACGGCGCTGCCCTTGCGGAGCGTGTGCCGGGCGCGGTGCAGCCGTAGGGCGAGCTGGACCTCCAGGGCGCGCACGGGCTCCTGCCAGCCCGCGCCCAGGAGATCGGTGATGCGCTCCAGCCGCCGCGAGACGGTGTTGGGGTGGACGTGCAGACTCTCGGCCGCGCGGGTGGGGCTGCTCCCGGCGGCGAAGTAGGCCTCGAGGGTGCGCACCAGCTCGGTGCACTGCTGGGTGTCGTAGTCCAGCACGGGCCCGATGGTGAACGCGATGAAGGCGACGGTGTCCGGTTGCTCGGACAGGAGCATGCCGAGAAAACCCAGCTCACGCGGTGACGCGGTGGCCCCGTCACCCCCCAGCGCGGTCAGGGCGTCCAGGCAGCGCCGCGCCTCCTGGTACGTCTGGACGATCGTCACGGCACTGGTGATCGGCCCGGCCGCACCCGCCGTCACCGGATGGCCGAGAACCGAGGACAGCTCGCCCGACACCGCGCGCGCCGCCGCCCCGGGGTCGGTGCCCGGCAGCAGCAGGACGATGCAGCCGCCGTCCGTGGTCTTCAGACCCGAGAGCCGGTAGGCGTACGAGGACGCCCACACGACGGCCTTGCCCTGCGCCCCGCCCTCCGGGCGTGCCACCACGGCGACATGTGGCTCCGTGAGGTCGACGGCGAGTCTCCGGGCCCGCTCGGCGAGCTGTTCCGGCGTGTAGCGCGAGGAGCTGAGCAGCTCGTGGAAGAGCTGGTCGCGCATGTGCCCTTCGGCGGCCGCCGCGCTGCGCTGCACCTGCAGCTGTACGGCGGTGGCCTGGGCGACGATCCTCAGCAGCTGGGCGGTGATGTCGGTGGCCGCCTCCCGTGGCTGGAAGACGAGGGTGGCGAGGATCTCGTCCCCCGCGGCCGCGGGGCAGCACCAGAGGCCCTCGGCCGACCGGATCGGGGCCCGCTCGGTGTGCGCGTCGAGGACCGTCCTGAGCAGCTCGTCCTCGTCGAGGGCGGTGACCACGCCGGTGGCCGCCAGATCGCGGCCGGCCACGTCGCGTACGAGCAGGGTGCCGTCGAGCGCCCCGGCCGCGGCGGTGGTGAGCTCGTGCAGGTCACGGCCGCGCAGCACGAGGTCGATCAAGCGGCTCTGCGTCTCGCGGAGGTGCCGGGCCGCGGAGAAGAAGTCCATGGCGCGGGAGGAGTCGAGCTCCAGCTCGGATATCTCGTCCCTGGCCTGGGCGAGCAGCCGGGCCTTCTTGATCGCGACGGAGACCAGGTCGCCCAGCGAGGACATCTGGGTGATCTCGTCGGGCGCGAAGTGGCGCACCTTCCGGTCGGCGACGTACAGCGCCCCGAAGACGTGGTCACCGTCGTGCAGCGGCACCGACATCAGGGCCCGCAGCCCCTCGGCACGCACCACGTCGTCGATCGCCCCGGAGTGCGGGAGGCCGTCGTCGTCCAGGTAGTCGGGTGACCAGAAGGGGGTGGACTGCGACCTGGACCGGTTGCCGGGACCGCCGGTCCCCGGGATCCGGAAGCCCACGGTGATCGCGGACGCGTGCCCGTCGGCGGCCCGGACGTACGAACAGTCCTCGGCCGGATCGTGGAAGCTGATCCACGACATGTCGAGGTTGAGCAGCAGCCGGGCACGGCGGGTGATGACCTTGAGCAGCACGTCCAGCTCGTAGGGCAGGGTCAGTTCCCTCGCGGTGTCGACCAGGGCGGCGAGCCCGGCCTCGCGCTGGTGCCGGCGCGCGAAAAGACTGTGGATGTCCAGGGCGAGGCCCCTCGCCCGTTCGAGCAGCGCGGCCGATCCGGTGTCCGCGGGGTCGGGCAGCGCGGTGCGGATCACTTCCTCGAAGCGCTCCGGGGGTGCTTCCGTCGCCAGTAACTCGAACAGCCTGAACAGAGCCTCACGTACTGAATGGTCCTCGCTCGGCAATGGTCGTCCCTCCCCCAGGGCCGCCCCAGGGTCTCCGGGACGCAGGACCGCGCACATCCTTCCGTGAACCTAAAACCTGCGAGCTGGATCGGTCAACCACCCCAGGGTGGAAGTCAAGCCCCTGGTCAGAGCGGGTCGAAGGCTCCCCTCACGTGACACGATCCGCGACCCGGTCCGAGGCACAAGTCCGGTGCTACGCGCGATCGTTGCGGTGCGGCCGGGCATCGCCCTCCTGACTCGTGCCGCCGGGCGCCCGGAACACCTCCGTCATGTCGATGCCGACCTCGCAGAGGGCCGCGAGGGCGGCCCGCCCCGCCCCGTCGGCCTTCAGCAGCGTGTCCCCGCTCGGCACCCCGTGGGAGACGGCCTGTTCCAGCACTTCCACGGACACCGCCTGCGCGGTCCGCCAGCCCACCAGCGCGGTCAGCCGGTGCGGCAGGGGCGCCGTCCACACGAGGCGGGGCGGCCGCGCACCGGCGGCGCGGAGCACCCGCCACCACTCGTCGCCCAGCCGCTCCTCACGGGTCCGGAACGCCAGCCTGGCGACCGCCAGGGCGGCTGTGCCCCGATGCCGCAGGGCCTCCGGCGACGCGAGGCGGGCCAGCCGGGCGTCGACCTCCGCGTCGATCTCCCCGACCGGCACCGAGATGACGGCGGCCAGTCTGCGCAGGCTCAGCCCCGCGGCGAGCGCCAGCTCCAGTCCGCTGAAGTACGCGTCCATGGCCTCGACACAGCCGTCCAGCGACCGGACGGGCGAGACGTCCACGCCGAGCCCGGCGGCGACCGTCGCGGTGACCGTCCGGAGGCCGGGGCCGTCGGGCGCGATACGCACCAGCAGGTTGGGCCTGTCCACCGCGCGGCTCGTGTCGCGGTCCACGGCAGCGGAGACCAGGCCCGCGTCGCCGTCCGCCGCCTCGTACACCCACAGGAGCGCGTCGCAGGCGTCGCGTACGGCGTCGGCGGTCCCCGAGGCGGAGAGAAGACCGCTGAAGTTCCCGTCCGCGGCGAACCTGCGCAGCCGGGCCGGTGCGAGGGGCGCCGACGCGTCTTCCGCCAGCCAGCCGGCCACGCCTTCGGCGGCCAGTTGCCGCAACAGCGCGGCTGCCAATGGGCTGATCATGGGAGCCGAGATTAGAGGAGCCCGCGCACCGCGCGACAGGATCGCCCTCACTCTCCGTCAAGTCTCCGCTCTTCCGTCAGGTCCGCCGTTCTCCGTCATTCCCGGGGCGCACAGGTGACTTATTCCGGGGCAGTTGACGGAATTCCGCCTCGCCCTTTGCCGCCCCCGCCGCCGGGACGGGATGTTCGTTGCGGTCACCGGCCCGGTGCCCGACGAGACGAGAGGACCGCGATGCCTGCAACCATTTCCGTACCGCAGTGTCTGGTGTGCGACACGGACTTCGACATCCAGGACGACTGGGAGCGGGGCGAGATAACCGAGTGCGGTGCCTGCGGGCAGGAGCACGAGATCGTCGAGAAGGACGACGCCGTCGTACGCGTCGCCCTGGCCCCCGAGGTCGAAGAGGACTGGGGCGAGTGACCGACGCCCCCGAGGTACTGCTCTCGGTCACCATGCTGCGGCCGGACGAGAAGCTCCTCCTCCACGCACTGCGCGAAGAGGGACTGAACGTCCGGCCGCTGCTGGCGGAGGACCTCGCCGAGGTGGTGTCGGGGGTGACGCCCCCGCCCGCCTTCGCGGTGATCCGCAACCTGTCCCACCGCGAGGCGGTCGGGGTCGCCCGACGACTCGAATTCACCGGCGTGACGGCCCTCAACCGTGCCACCACCATCGAGACCTGCAACGACAAGGGCCTGCAGGCCCTGCTGTTCGCCCGGCACGGCATTCCGCACCCGTTGTCCCGTCACGCCTTCAGCTACGACCAGGTGCGCGAGACCGTCGCGGAACTCGGAACGCCGGCCGTCGTCAAGCCCGTCAGCGGTTCCTGGGGGCGCGGTGTCACCAAGGTGACCGGCACCGACTCGCTCGAAGCGTGGGTGGGCGGCCGTGAATCGGCGGACGCCGCCGGCAAGCTGTTCCCCGTCCTGGTGCAGCGTTACGTCGACAAGCCCGGCCACGACCTCCGGGTCGTGGTGGTGGGGCGCACCCCCGTGGTCGCCATCCAGCGGGTCTCGGACAACTGGCGCACCAACACGCACCTGGGCGCCCGGATCGAACGCCTGGACATCACCGGCCCGATCGAGAAGCTCTGTGCGCAGGTCGTCGACGCACTGGGCGAGGGCTTCTACGGAATCGATCTCATCGAGGACCTCTCCACCGGCGAGCTCCTGGTCCTGGAAGTGAACGCGAATCCCGACTTCGCCCGTTCCTCCGCCGTACACGGCGTGAACGTGGCAGGCCATCTGGCCGCGTACATCGCGGAGCTGTGCAGCGACACCACGCTTCCCGCGGCCGCGTGACACGAAGGAAGACAGATCTCATGGAACTGTTCGACACAGCCACCGTGCTCACCCGGGTGATGACCTCCGGTGTGGTCATGAGCATCGAGAAGAGCGATCGCGAACTGCCCGGCCTGGACCGCCTGCTGACCAAGCGGACCGGGCGCGCCCACGCGGTGCTCGTGAACAGCCGCAGCGCGGCCGTGCACGCGGCGCTCGCCGGTCAGGGCATCGGACACGGAGACACCGTCCACGTGCCCGAACTGTCCCCCAAGGACGCGGCCTTCCTGCACTGGCTCGGGGTCGGCGTGGCGGAGGACCCGGGTCCGGCCGTCTTCGAGCACATCGCGCTGGACGCCGGCCGGGCACACCTGCTCGACGAGCAGGCACGGGCCCTGCGGGCACCGGCTCTGGTCGTCGACCTCACCGGTCTCGGCTTCGGCCCCGCCGCCGCCGTACTGACCGACGACCGCACCGTCTGGGCACGCGCCGAGCGGCTCAAGATCTTCGGCGCCTACGACCTGCGCACGATGTGGACGCAGGAGGAGGCCGAGGCGGACCTGATCCCCGGCGTGCAGTTCAACTACCGGCTGAGCCCGCTCGTAGCGGCCTGCGCCCGCATGGCCCTCAGCCAGGCCGTGCGTCCCCTCACCACCGGAGCCCCGTCATGATCACCGACTTTCCCTCCGCCCCGCTTCCGCTGCCCTCCGCCGAGGAGCTCACATCGGAGCTGGCCGCCCTCGGCGGCGAGGCGCTGATCCCCAAGGAGCTGCGCCGCACGCTCTTCCCGGTCATCACCAAGGAGGACGTCTTCAACCTGATGCTCTCCCAGCGGAGAGCGCCCGAGAAGGTCGTCGCCGACTTCGCCGAGGCCTACCGCTCCTACGTGGGCGCCGAGTACGCGCTGCCCACCGCGAGCGGCACCTCCAGCCTGCACCTGGCCCTCGTCGGCGCCGGCGTGCGGCCCGGCGACGAGGTCATCGTCCCGGCGTTCACCTTCATCGCCACCGCGCAGGCCGTCGTCGCCGCCCACGCCGTCCCGGTGTTCGTCGACATCGACCCGCGGACCTACTGCATGGACCCCGCGGCGGCGGCGGCAGCGGTCACGGACCGGACCCGCGCCATCATGCCCGTACACGTGCACGGCCTTCCGGCCGACGTGCCCGCGCTGCGCGCCCTCGCCGACAAGCACGGCATCGCGCTCGTCGAGGACGCCTCGCACGCCCACTCGGCCGGCATCGGCGGCCGCGTCGCCGGTTCGTTCGGCGACGCCGCCGGACAGAGCCTGATGGCCGACAAGAACTTCCCGCTCGGCGGCGAGGGCGGTATCGCCTTCTTCGCGACCGAGGAGGCCCACCGGCGCGCGTCCGACTACACCCTGCGCCACGGCATCGACTACGAGATGTCGTGGGTCGCCGCCGCGTTCGGACACAGCCAGCTGGAGCGCCTGCCGTACTACGACGAGGTGCGGGCCCGTAACGCACGCCTGATCGCGGACACGATCGACGCCACCGGATTCTTCCGGGCGCCGTACGTCCCCGAGGGCCACGTCCACGCCTACAACATGTACCGGATCACCCTGCTGCCGGAGGCCATCGGCCTCGACGACCTCCCGGTGTGGGCGGTCAAGGAGGCGGTGCACGAACTGCTCGTCGCCGAGGGCGTACCCGCGCGCGAGTGGCAGAACACCCCGATCCCCTGCCACCTGCCGTTCGTGCACCGTACGGGCTTCGGCAACGGCTATCCCTTCACGCTCAACCCGGGTGCGGTGCGCGACCACAGGCCCGAGGACTTCCCGGCGACCCTCGCCATGCTCGACTCGACCCTGGTCCTCTGCCGCGAGCTGCGCTCACCGGTCGAGTACGAGCGGGCGCTGCGCTACGCGGACGCCTTCACCAAGGTCGCCCGGCGCCCGGACGCCATCCGCAAGCTCGTCGAGGCCGGCGACTACCGCCGTCCCTATGAGAAGGCGGCCCGCCTTGGCTGAGCAGGCGACCTTCCAGAGCACGTTCTCCGACGGGAAGATCCGCGTCGCCGTCATCGGCGCGAGCGGCTACACCGGCGGCGAAGTCATCCGGCTGCTCCTCAACCACCCCCACGTGGAGCTCGCCTTCCTGTCCGCCGAGCGCGGTGCGGGCAAGCAGGTGGGCGCCGTCCACCCGTGGCTGCGCAACCATCCTCGGCTCGCCGGAATCAAGCTGCGCCCGCTGGACCAGCTGGGCGAGGTCGACGTGGCGATCACCTGCCTGCCCACCGGCGCCCTGCCCGAGCGGCTCCCGCAGATCGCGGACCGCGCGAAATACGTCCTCAACCTGGCCGGGGACTTCCGGCTGGACAACCCGCAGGAGCTGGCGAAGCACTACCCGGCGTCGGTGGCCCACCCGCCGGCCGACACCTTCGACTACTTCGTACCGGACCTGTCGGAGACCCTGCCGGAGGGCAGGTTCATCAACCTGCCCGGCTGCATGGCCGTCGCGACGGTCTACGCGCTGTACCCCCTCTTCGCCGAGGGCCTCGCCGAACAGGACGTGGTGGTCGACGCGAAGACCGGCTCCACCGGCGGCGGCCGCGGCGGCTCCGAGCAGCCGGCCGAGCGCTCCGGGAACTTCCGGGTCCACAAGCTGCACGGGCACCGCCATCTGCCTGAGATCACCCAGGCGTTGAAGCACTTCACGGGCACGGCACCCGAGCTGCGCTTCTCCACGCACAGCCTGGACGTGCCGCGCGGCATCCTGATCTCGGCGTACAGCCGGCTCAAGGACGGTGTCAGCCCGCTCGACGTCAAGCGCGCCTACGCCAAGGCGTACACGGGCAAGGCGTTCGTGCGGGTGCGGCCGTCGCCGAAGGCCCCGCAGGACTTCCCGATGCTCAAGGCCGTCGTCGGCTCGAACATCGCCGAGGTCGCGGTCTCCGTCGAGGGCGACCAGTGCGTGTCCATCTCCGCCATCGACAATCTCATCAAGGGCGCGGCCGGCCAGGCCGTCCAGGCCATGAACCTGGCCCTCGGCTACACCGAGTGGACCGGTCTCAGCTGTGCGGCGGTGGCGCCGTGACCCGCCCCCTGTACGTGGTCAAGGTCGGCAGCGCCACCCTCGACCGCGGCACCGTCCACACCGAACTGGCGGCGCTCGTCGCCCGCGGCGCCCGTCTGCTGCTGGTCGCGGGAGGCGCCGTCGGCATCGAGCGGCACTACGCCGCCATCGGCCGGCCGATGCCCGAACTGCGGCTCGCCAACGGCGACGCGGTGCGCTACTGCCCGCCCGCCGAGATGACGCACCTGGTCGACGCCTACGAGCGCGTCACCCTGCCCGCCGTCGAGGACGGCCTGCGCGCACTCGGTCTCGACGTGTTCACCGCGGTCGCCGCACGCGGCGGCCTGGTCACCGGCCGCGCCAACCGGCCGCTGAAGACGGTGGGTCCCGAGGGCCGCACCCGGGTGGTCCGCGACCACCGGGCGGGCGTACCGGTCGAGGCGGACACCGCCCGGCTGACGGCGCTGCTGGAGGCGTACGACGTGGTGTGCCTCTCCGCACCGGTACGTGACCGGGACGGCGGCGCCCCGCTGAACGTGGACGCCGACGTGCTCGCCGCGGCCCTGTCCAACGCGCTCGGCGCCGACCACCTGCGCCTGGTCACCGGCACCGCGGGACTGCTCACCGACCCCTCGGACCCGGCCTCGACGCTGCCCCACGCGCACCAGGGCGAAGCGGCCCGGTACGCGGGCGGCAGGATGCGCCAGAAGGTGCGCGCCGCGGAGATGGCGCTGGAGGGCGGCAGCGCCGACATCGCCGTCACCGGCCCGCACACGCTGGCCGACCCGGCCGGCTGGACCCGCTTCTGGCGCGGCAGCGCCCCGGAGACGGACCTGACGCTGCTCGGCCGTGCGGTGGGGGTCCCCTCGGTCTCCGGGGACGAGCACGAACTGGCCGCCTACCTCGTCGAGTGGTGCACCGAGCGGGGCATCGACGCCAAGATCGACGCCGCCGGGAACCTGGTGGCCACCAAGGGCGCCGGGGACCGGGGCCTGCTGCTGCTCGGCCACCTGGACACCGTCCCGCACCACTGGCCCGCCGAGTGGCGCGGGGGCGAACTGCACGGCCGGGGCAGCGTGGACGCCAAGGGCAGCCTGGCGGCCTTCCTGGAGGTGCTGGCCACCGCCGAGGTCCCCGCCGACGGCAGGCTGCGGGTGGTGGGCGCGGTCGAGGAGGAGATCTCCTCCTCGAAGGGCGCCTTCCACGCCCGCGACCACTATCCGGCCGACGCCGTCGTCATCGGCGAGCCCAGTGGCAGCGACAAGCTGACGCTCGGCTACTACGGCCTGTTCAAGCTGCGGGTCACGGCCCGGGTCGACAGCGGTCACTCGGCCGGCATGGACGCCGTCTCCGCGCCCGACACGCTGATCCGTGCCGTCGAGTCCATCAGGGCCTCGGTGCTGGAGCAGGCTCCGGACGCCCTCAGCGCCCTCATCGACGTCCGCAACGAGACCGGCCGGGAGCGCCACCGTGCCGTCGGCATCCTCAACTTCCGGGTACCGCCGGGCGCCGACCTCGACGCCCTGCGCACGGCCGCCCTCTCGCACGGCGACGACGCCGTCGAGATCACGGTGGAGCGGGCCACCCCCGGCCACAGCGGGGGCCGCACGAGCTCCCTGGTGAAGGTCTTCACCCGCGCCTTCGGCCGGGCCGGCATCCGGCCGAGGTTCGTGGTCAAGAAGGGCACCTCCGACATGAACACCCTCGCCACCACCTGGCGCGGGGTGCCGATGGTCGCGTACGGCCCCGGCGACTCCGCGCTCGACCACACCGACGAGGAGCGCATCGGCGCCGAGGAGTACCGCGCCGCGCGGGCGCTCCTGGCCGACGCTGTGGCCCGCTGGTTCGCCCTGCCGGAAGGGAGCCGGTGATGACCGTGCTGACCGATGTCCTGGAACCCGTCGACGGCGCCCTCGCCGCCGAACGGACCCTGCTGGCCGGCCGGGCACTGGAGGCCCGCAGGCTCGTCGTCGACATGGCGGCGAGTCCGCGTGGCTGCCATCTCGGCGGCAGCCTGTCCGTGCTGGACATCCTGATCGCGGCGCTGCACCGCGCCTCGTCCGGGGACGGCACCGAGGTGGTCCTCAGCAAGGGCCACGCCGCCGCGGGGCTGTACGCGGCGCTGTACGTGAACGGCACCCTGCCCGAGAACCCGGCGCCGCTGTACGGCATGGCCGGGCATCCGTACACGGGCCATCCCGGCCCCAAGGTCCCCGGTGTGCGGTTCCCGACCGGGAGCCTCGGACACGGTGTGCCGTACGCCGCCGGCTGGGCGATGTCCCGCAGGCTCGGCCGGAAGCCGGGTCTCGGCATCGCCGTGACGGGCGACGGCGAGTTGCAGGAAGGCCTCGTCTGGGAGACCTGCCAGGTGGCGGCCGCACAGCGGCTGGGCAACTTCGTGCTGGTCGTGGACCGCAACGGCGGCCAGAACGACGGCATGGTCGCGGACGTCTCGCCCCTGCCGCGGCTCGCCGAGCGCTTCGCCGCCTTCGGATTCGAGACGGCCGAGGTGGACGGGCACGATCTCACCGCCCTCACCGAGGCGCTGTCCGGCGACCGTTCGGGCGCCACCCGGCCGCTCGCGGTCGTCGCCGACACGGTGAAGGGCAAGGGCGTGCCCGCCGTGGAGGGCAAGGCGGCCTCCCACTACGTCACCATCGACGCGGCCCGCGCCGCCAAGTGGAAGCGAGCGATCCGATGACGGCGGCGATCACGGAGCCCCGCCCGGCACTCCCGGGCCGGGACGCCTACCGCGACGAGCTCACCAGGATCGCCGAGGAGGACCCCTGGGTGGTCTGCCTGGAGGCGGACCTCGGCGGCAAGAACCATCCTTTCCAACGGTCCCATCCCGACCGGTTCTTCAACCTGGGCATCGCCGAGGGCGCCATGGTCGACATGGCCGCCGGGCTGGCGGTGGGCGGCTACCGGCCGTTCCTCTCCACCTTCGCGCCGTTCGCGGCGCTCAGGGCGGCTGAGAGCCTCAAGCTGACACTGGGCTACCTGAACGCCGGGGTCACCGTCGTCGCACCGTACGCCGGTGTCTCCGGGGCCTGGTTCGGGACGACGCACCACTGCCTGGAGGACCTGGCCGTCCTGCGCAGCGTGCCCGGCGTGACCATCGCGGCGCCGTACGGCGAGGCCGAGATGCGGGCGGTCGTACGGGCCGCGGCCCGGTCGGGGAAGCCGCACTACATCCGCACCGGCCGCAACGCGGCATACACCTCGCTGCCCGGCCAGGACGGCGAACTCCCCCTGGTGGCATGGGACTCCACCGGTACGAGCGGTGAACCCTGCCTGGTCTCCGTGGGCGAGGAGGGCACCCGCCTCGCTCTCGAAGCACGGGAGCGGCACCCGGAGCTCGCCCACGCCCACCTCGTGTACCTGGACCACGACAACCTGACCCGGGTGGCCGCCGAACTGGCCGGGAGCCACAGCCGGTTCGTGGTCGTCGAGGAGCACCGGCGCGAGGGCGGTGTCGCCGAGGCCCTGGCGCTGCTGATGCCCCGGTGCGAGGTCGTGGGTGTGAACGCGGGCCATTCCTGGCCGGCCGAGGGCGGCGACCACCACGAGGTGCTGGCCCGGCTCGGATTCGATCTGCCCGCCGTCCTCTCCGCCGCCGCCGAACTGCGCGGGCCTGATCACTAGGCCGCCCCCGAACTCTCCGAACCCCCTTCGAAACCAAGGACTTCTCATGCACATCCTCATGGTCGAATGCAACCCGAACGGCATCGCCGGCATCGCCAACGCCCTGGAGCTCGGCCACGACGTCACCTTCGTCTCCGCCGACCCCGACTTCTACCTCGGTGCCTCGCCGCTGGCCGAGGCGGCCTTCGCACACGACAAGTGCGACGTCGTCAAGAGCACCGAGGCCTTCTCCATCGACGAGCTGGAGCGGCTCGCCAAGGAGATCAACGCGCGGAAGCCCGTCCACGGCGTCATGACCTACAGCGAGTACCACACGGTGCACGCCGCTTCGGTGGCCCGCTCGCTCGGCCTGCCCGGGATGAGTGTCGAGGGCGCCCTCAACGCCCGCCACAAGCACCGCACCCGCCTCACGCTGGAGAACACCGACGTACGCCAGCCGCGCTTCGTCTCCGTCTCGGACCCGAAGGACATGGCGGCCGCGGTCCACGAGATCGGCTTCCCCTGCGTGGTGAAGCCGTCGGACGGCACCGCCAGCCTGCACGTCCTCCTCCTCCGCGACGACCAGGAGCTCACCGACTACCTGGCCGAGCTGGCGAAGGTGGACGACTACGGCCGCGGCGTCACCCGCATCCCGGAGATCGTCGTCGAGGAGTTCATCGAGGGCGAGCTCGTCTCGGTCGAGGCATGCGTGCTGCAGAGCGGCGAGATCGTCAACCTGGGGATCACCGACCGCAACCTGAGCGGCTTCCCGTACTTCATCGAGATGGGTCTCACCTACTTCAGCGGCCACCCCCTCCAGGACGAGCTGTTCGCGATGAACGAGCAGGTGCTCAAGGGGCTGGGCGTCGACTTCGGCTTCATCCACGCCGAGTACTTCCTCGCGGCCGACGGCCCCGTCCTCTGCGAGGTGAACGGCCGGCTCACCGGTGGCATCGTGCCGCAGCTGATGGAGCTCTCCAGCGGCGTCAACCCCTACCTGGAGGTCATCCGCCAGGCCCTCGGCGAGACGCCCGAACTGCCCATCCCCGGTGATGTCATCGCGGGCGGCCACTGGTTCGGCTCGCCCGTCGACGGGGAGCTCGTCGCCATCGGCTTCGACAAGCTCAAGGGGACCCCGGGCTTCGAGGAGGCGCTGGCCTACGCCAAGCCCGGCCGCACCGTGTCCCGGCTCTCCAAGAGCAACTTCGACTGGCTCGGCCACCTCATCTACACCGGCAAGGACCGCGACGAGGCCACCGGCCGCGTCCGGGCCGCGCTCGACGACATCGACTTCACCATCAAGGTCCAGGTGGCCCGCTGATGCGCGTCGCGATTCCGGAACTCGATCCGGCCACCCTGTACGACGTCACCGTCGACGACGGTCACTTCTCCACCGTCCGGGCCGTCGCCGAACGCGACGTGAACGACGCGGAGACCCCGGAGCTGTGGCCCGGCTTCACCGAGGCCCACGCCCACCTGGCGCTCCCGGCCAACTTCGACGACTCGCTCGACGATCCGCGCATCTCCGCGATGCAGTACCTCTACCACGGGGTCACGCACGTCGTGGACCTGTTCGGCTTCCCGCTGGTCAAGGAGGGCTGGGAGCAGGGCAAGCGGGAGCTGGGCCTGCCCTGGCCCGAGGTGGCCCACTGCGGTTACGCCGCCACCGCGACCAAGGACATCGACGGCCACTACGGCCACGGCGTCGAGTTCCCCGCGCCGGTCTTCATGCTGAGCGTGCAGGAGGACCTCGCCACGGTGCTCGCGGCGAACAAGGCCCGTGGCGCGACCTTCCTGAAGGTCATGTACACCGAGGGCGCCGAACAGCCGGAGAGCAGCAAGCGCTTCTCCCGGCTCCCGGGCAATCTCCTCGCCCACGTACCGCGGGTGGCAGCCGAGCACGGTCTGAAGGCGGTCATCGACTGCAACACCCGCGACGAGGTGATGCAGGCCTACGCCTTCGGCTTCCGCATCTTCGCCCACCCGGTACGGGACGTCGGGCTGTCGGCGGCGGACTGGCAGGCGCTCGAAGGCGCCCGGTTCGTGTCCACGCTCAGCGGTCTGCGCCCCATGATCATGGAGCGCGAGGACTTCCTGCGCGAGTACCAGAGGCCAGGGTTCCGTGAGACCCAGGACCTGGCCAACCTCGACTTCGTATCGAAGATCGAGGAACCGTTCGGCATCCAGTACGAGGTCCAGGACACCAGGACCGCAGCGCTGGTCAACATGCGCGACAACAGCCTGGCCGCGCTGGAGCGCGGGGCGCTGCTGATCGGCACGGACTGCGGCAACACCGGTGCGTTCCACGGCGACGCGCTCAAGGGCGAGCTGGACCTGCTGGCCGGGGACGATCTGGGCAAGCCCGGTCTGCGTGAGGCCCTGCTGCGTACGGCGACGACCACGGCCCGTGGCTTCTTCGACGAACTGTCCGGCCGCGAGCCCGGCACGGATCTCATCGCGGAGGGCAGCCCGGCCACGTTCAACCTGATCGACCCGGCCGCGGCCGGCCGGCCCCTGTCGCAGCTTCCCAGGGCCACGTACGTGCGGGGCGTGGCCGTGGACCGTACGGCGGTCGTGGCGGCCATCCAGGAACTGCGCGCCACCCCCACCCGAGGAAAGGTCACCGCATGAGCAGCCAGGAACGCCATGTCCTGAGCCCGCAGACCCGCAAGGTGCTGCTGGGCGTCAACTCCGGCATCGCGCTCGCCCACATCGGCAACTACATCTGGTTCCCCCACCTGATCTCGACGCTCGGCGTGGAGTACAGCGGCTTCTGGGCCGGGTTCGTGATGTTCCTGACGTACGTCGGACGGCTCAGCGCGACCTTCTTCTACGAGGGTGTCGCCGCCCGGTTCGGGACCCGCGCGAGCATCATCGCGGGCATCGCCGTGGAGGCCGTCGCGCTCGGCGGGATGGGCTTCGCGGACGGGGTGCCGTTCTACAGCCTGCTGGCCTTCTTCGTCGGCTTCGGCTCGGGGATCTCCTTCCCGGGGCTGAAGAACATCCTCGGCACGCTGCCGGAGGCGGACCGGCCCAAGGCCTTCTCCTCGTTCCAGATGTCCTGCCAGCTCGGTGTCATCGCGGGCGCCGTGATCGGCGGTCTCTTCCTCGGCTCCTCGATGACGGTCCTGTTCCTGGTGGTGTTCGTCCTGTTCGCCGGCTACTGCGCGGCGGCGGCCTCGTTCATCCCGGCCGACGCGGGCGGGCAGGCCGCCCCGGCGGCCAAGGACACCCCGCTGGTCAACGTGGCCATCCTCAAGGGCCTGCAGCTCGGCGGTGGCGGCAGCTACTTCCTGCTCTCCAGCGTCTTCTGGATCCTGTCGATCAGCTTCCTGGTCGGCATGCCGCTGCACATGGAGGAGTTCGCCGCGGACCTGCCGGTCTCCACCCCGTTCTGGATCACCGGCCTGGCGCTCCTGGTGCTTCAGTACCCGGCCTTCCGCTACATGTCGAAGCACCTGCGGCCCGGTCAGGTCATGGGCGTCGCGTTCCTCGCGATGGCGGCGGCGTACGCCCTGTTCGGCGCCGGGCAGACCTCGGTGTGGGTGGTCGTGGGCTGCCTGGTCGTGGTCTTCGGCGACATCCTGTTCACGCCGTCCTTCGACCTCTGGGTCGCCAACCGGATGCCGGCGGACCGCCTCGCGCGGGCGATGGGCGCCATGCACTTCTTCCGCAGCTTCGGCAACATGGTCGGCACCCTCGCCGCCGGCGCGCTCTACGACCTCTCGCGCTCCACCGACATCCCGGGCCTCAACTGGTACGTCGTCGGTGCGATCGCGGTGGTCTGCGCCGCCGTCAGCTTCTCCTCCGCGAAGAAGGAGAGCGCCTCGGCAGAGAGCACACCGGCGTTCGCGAAGGCCGAGGAGCCGCCCGCCGCCGCGGAGACCCGTCAGGCGGCCGACACCACGGCCTGACGGTTCGTGCCATCCCCCCACACGCCCCCCACACGCAGAGGGACCCGGCCCGCGAAAGCGGACCGGGCCCTCTGTGTGCGTGTGCGTCTACCGCGGCCTGACTAGGCGGCGGTACGACCGCCGCCCGCCAGACGCGGCAGGACGCGGAAGCCGATGCCACCGGCGATCATCGTCGCGGCACCGATCAGCAGGAACGTGGTCTCGGCCGCACCGGTCTCGGCGAGCTCGTCCTTGCCCTTGCCCTGTTCGACCGGCTGGTTGCCGATGCTGTCGGTGTCGGTGTTGTCACCGGCGTCCGGGTAGGACGGGTCGGACGGGGCGGTGGTGACCCCGTCGCTGGGCCCGTCGGTCGGGGTGTCCGTCGGGGTGTCCGTCGGGCCGTCGGTGGGCTCGTCGGTCGGCTCCTCGGTCGGAGGCTCCTCCGTGGGCGGCTCCTCCGTCGGCGGCTCCTCGGTCGGAGGCTCCTCCGTCGGCGGCTCCTCGGTCGGAGGCTCCTCCGTCGGCGGCTCCTCCGTGGGGGGCTCCTCCCCGCCCGGGTTGGTGGGGTCTTCCCCGCCCGGGTTCGTCGGGTCTTCCCCGCCCGGGTTGGTCGGGTCTTCCCCGCCCGGGTTCGTCGGGTCGGTCACGTCGACGACACCGAAAATGTCGCCGATAACCGACGCCTGAGCGGCACCTGCGGCGCAGAGCGAGGCACCCGCAGCGATAACCGCACCAGCGGCTATCCGCGCGACGCGGATTCGCGTCTTCTTGGTCATCTGTTGCTACCCCCAGTAGCTGATCTTGTCGATGGAGCAGCCATATGCGGTCCACGGCCCTGCGGGGTCACACTCTCTGCAGGGCCACGCCGTACCGTGGTCATCCCGCCCGCCCCCGATCACACCTGTCCCAGACATACGCGTGCTGCTCTAGCACCCTGTCCAGAGTTAAGGACTACGTCAAGGCCGTTCCGGGGCATACGGGCCACTATGGGGGTTCTTGACGGGTATTCGGAATCACGACTGTGACTCATTCGCCACAGCTCCCCCTCAACTCCCCTGCGCTCCCGACGGGGTGAGAACACGGAAGGGCCCGGACAGGAAAGCCTGTCCGGGCCCAACAGCCGTACGGCCGCCGCTACTTCTCACTCTGCTTACGCCAGCGGATGCCCGCCTCGATGAAGCCGTCGATCTCGCCGTTGAAGACCGCTTCCGGGTTGCCGATCTCGAACTCCGTACGCAGGTCCTTGACCATCTGGTACGGATGGATGACGTAGGAACGCATCTGGTTGCCCCAGGAGTTGCCGCCGTCACCCTTGAGCGCGTTCATCTTCGCCTGCTCCTCCTGGCGGCGGCGCTCGAGGAGCTTCGCCTGGAGGACGTTCATCGCGGACGCCTTGTTCTGGATCTGCGAGCGCTCGTTCTGGCAGGAGACCACGATGCCGGTGGGCAGGTGGGTCAGGCGCACCGCGGAGTCCGTGGTGTTGACGCCCTGGCCGCCGGGGCCCGAGGAGCGGTACACGTCGACGCGGAGCTCGGACTCGTCGATCTCGACGTGGTCCGTCTGCTCGACCACGGGCAGCACCTCGACACCCGCGAAGGACGTCTGGCGGCGGCCCTGGTTGTCGAACGGCGAGATCCGCACGAGCCGGTGGGTGCCCTGCTCGACGGAGAGCGTGCCGTAGGCGTACGGGACCTCCACCGAGAAGGTGGTCGACTTGATGCCGGCCTCCTCGGCGTAGGCCGTCTCGTAGACCTCGGTCTTGTAGTTGTGCCGCTCCGCCCAGCGGAGGTACATGCGCTGGAGCTTCTCGGCGAAGTCCGCGGCGTCGACGCCACCGGCCTCGGCCCGGATGGTGACCAGGGCCTCGCGCGCGTCGTACTCGCCGGAGAGGAGGGTGCGGACCTCCATCTCGTCCAGCGCCTTGCGCACGGACTCCAGCTCGGCCTCCGCCTCGCTGAGGGCATCGGCGTCACCCTCGTCCTCAGCGAGCTCGAACATGATGCCGAGATCGTCGATCCGGCCACGGAGCGCCTCGGTCTTGCGAACCTCGGCCTGGAGGTGCGAAAGCTTGCTGGTGATCTTCTGCGCCGCCTCCGGGTCGTCCCAGAGGGACGGCACCGCCGCCTGCTCCTCGAGCGCGGCGATATCAGCCCTCATCGCATCGAGGTCCAGGACGGCCTCGATCGACCCCATGGTCGAGGAGAGGGACTTCAGCTCTTCGGAAATATCGACGACTGCCACAGGACCAGCGTAACGGCTGGACGAGTGAACCAGCCCCTCCCCTGGGTTCCGGCCCTTCCGGGGCACCTCTCACGGCGCTGCGGGCGCCGAGTTCCGGGAGTCCTCGGGCGAACCCCCGGTGTCGTCGCCGCTCATGGCGAACCAGCCGCCCACCCCTATCGCCGCACACAGGGCGACAGCCGCGACACCCAGGGTGATCCTCCGTTTCCGGACGGCGGCCGACTTGTTCCGGGCCGAGCCGGGGCGCGGACGGCCGGGGGCGCGCGGCGCGCGGGCCGTGCCGAGGGGGCCGCCGGAGAGCTCGTCGGGGGCGGGGACGCGCATGCTCGTGTGGGTGTCCCGGTTGGAGTCCGGGGAGGAGCCCGGCACCAGCGGGACCGCGCCGCGGCGGCGGGGCTCCTCGGGGGCGGGCGTGTACTGCTGTTCGTCGTACGCCTGCGGCTCGGCCTCGTTGTCCGGCTCGTCGACGTCGAGCGGGGGTATCCCGGCCAGCAGCGGGAGCAGCTCCCGCAGGCGGGTCGCCAGCTCGGAGGCGCGCAGCCGGGAGGCCGGGGCCTTGGCAAGGCACTGGACGAGGAGCTGCCAGAGCTCCTCCGGGATGCCCGGGAGCGGGACGACCGTCTCGGTCACATGGCGGCGCAGGACGGCCCCCGGGTGGCCGCCGCCGAAGGGGGTGAAACCGGCGAGGAGCTCGTAGAGCACGGTGGCGAGGGCGTAGATGTCCACCGCGGCGCGGGGCGGGAGGCCCTCGACGATCTCGGGGGCCAGATAGTCCGGCGTACCGATGATCTTGGTGGCCTTGGTGCGGCGCGGGGTGTCGATCAGCTTGGCGACACCGAAGTCGGTGAGCAGCGCGGGGTGCGATCCGCCGGGGCCGAGCGGGCCCTCCATGTCGAGCAGGATGTTCTCCGGCTTGACGTCGCGGTGGACCACTCCCGCGCGGTGCGCGGCGGCGAGACCGTCGGCGACGTCCGCGATGATCGCCGCGGCGGCCTCGGGCGCGAGGCGGCGCTCCCGGTCCAGGCGGGTGCGCAGATCGGTGCCCCGCACCAGGTCCATCACCAGCGCCAGGTCGGTGCCGTCCACCACGAGGTCGCGGACGGCGACGACGTGCGGATGCCCGAGCCCGAGCAGCGCGGTGCGCTCCTGCACGAAGCGGCCCACGAGCTCCTGGTCGGACGCGAGGTCCTCACGGAGCAGCTTGATGGCGACCGGGCCCTCCGGCCCCTCGCCGAGCCACACCGTGCCGGCGCTGCCGCGCCCCAGGATCTGGTGGGCGGTGTACCGGCTGCCGATATTCCGTGCCAAGACTGCTCCCTCAGCGGCTGGCGTTGACCCCCGGTCGACAAAGTTACGCGGCGATCGGGGTGTTGCGTGCCCTGGATGGCGCCAACCTTCACTTCTGCGGGCGAATTGGGCCCGCGGAAGTCGACAAAGACACAGAGTGGAGGCTGTTACTGACCGGTCGAGCCGCCGGAGCTGCTTCCGCCGAGGTCCTCGAACCAACCGGTGACCGTGCCGATGCCGTCCCCTATGGCGTCCCAGAAGCTCTTGCCCTGGGCGACCCAGTCCTGAAGCGGCGTCAGCTCCCAGATGAGCCAGGCGGCGACGACCAGCAGCACCACTGAGAACAGGCACCCCTTGAGGCAGCCGAGGCCGGGGATGCGCATCGGGTTGGCGCTGCGCTGCCTCGGCTGGCGCGGGGCCGGGGGCTGGGGCGCCGGCTGCTGCGGCGGCGCGTACTGCTGGCGCTGCGGCTGCTGCCGTTGCGGGGGCCGCTGCTGCTGGGGTTGCTGCTGCGGCTGGTAGCGCTGGGGCTGCTGCCGCGGGTACTGCTGGGCCTGCGGCGGCTGCTGGTGGCGGGGCTGCTGCTGCCCCTGCGGCGCCTGCTGGCGCTGAGGGCGGCGGCGCAGCGGGTCCTGGCTCGGGTCGAGGTACTGGACCTGCGTCTGCTCGTTGCGGTCCCGGGCGGCGCGGAGCTGGGACTGCCACGGGTGCGGCTCGTCGGGCCCCGGCGGGCCGTCGGGGCGCGGCGGCACGGGCGGCATCATCGCGGTCGGGTCCGCCTGGCCGCCCCCGCCCGGGGTCTGCCGCATCACGCTGGTGGCGGCCGACGGGTCGTACGAGCCCGCGTTGCTCGGCAGCACCTGGGTCGGGTCGGCCGCGCCCGGGGTCTCCGGGACGGCGGCGGGCGCCGGGTCGGGCGCGAGCAGGGCGCCCACACCCTCGGCGGCCGCGATCTGCGCCGAGTTCGCGTGCACGCCGATGCCGGCGCCGACCGTACGCAGCGCACGGGCGAGGTTCACGGCGCTGGGCCGCTGGTCCGGGTCCTTGCGCAGACAGCGCTCGATGACCGTCCACAGGGGCTCCGGGACGGTGCTGGGCCGCCGCGGCTCCTCGCTGAGGTGGCGGTGAAGGACCTCCAGCGCGGTGCCGCCCGCGAACGGGGGACGGCCGGTGACCAGCTCGTACAGCAGGATCCCCGCGCCGTAGACGTCCACGGCCGAGGTCTGCGGGCGGCCCTCGGCGGACTCGGGCGCCACATAGGCGGGCGTGCCGACGAACTCATGGGTCCGGGTCAGCCCCGGGGAGTCCGCGAGGCGCGCGATGCCGAAGTCGGTGAGCATCGGGTGCATCTCGCCGTCGCGCTCGTCGAGCAGCACGTTGGCGGGCTTCAGGTCGCGGTGCACGACGCCGTCGGCGTGGCTCGCGGCCAGCGCGTCCGCGATCTGGGCCGTGAGCAGCGAGGCGGCGACCGGGGTGAGCGGGCCGTTCTCGCGGAGGTACCGATGCAGGTCGGGGCCGTCGACCAGGTCCATCACCAGGGCGAGGAGATCGCCCTCGACGACGAGGTCCCTGGTGCGCACGATGTTCGCGTGGGTGAGCCGCAGCAGCACGGAGCGCTCGCGCAGGAACCGCATCACGACGTCCGCGTCGTTGGCGAGCTCCTCCTTGAGCACCTTGATCGCAACGGTCTCGCCGGGCTGCCCGGCGACGGCCGCCTCGGCGCCCGCGGTCTCCCGCTGGCGGGCTCGCCAGACGGTGCCCGTGGCGCCGCGTCCGAGCGGCTCCTCGAGCAGGTACTTGCTGCCTACCGGCCGCACGTCATGCGCTCCCTGCTGATCGTTGTGCTTGCGGTCCCCCGGGGCCCGCCGGATGTTCCGGCCCACTCTAATGCCGCCGTACGGGGCACCGGCCTGTCGTCCTCGATGCCGCCGTGCGGGGCACCGGTCTGTCGTCCTCCGGCCGTGTCGCCGCTGTGTCCACGGGAAGACGCCCACACGGAAGAGTTGGTTGCCGAACGAGTGTGCAGCACGTCCTCGGCAGGACCAAGCAGGCACTTTTGCACCCACACTCGGCCATTCAAGATCACTTAGCGGCCACCCCCGGGCGTGTTGTCAGTGGCAGGTGCGAGGATGCCTGCAGCACAGAACTGTGGGGTCGGGAGCCTCATGTTCCGTGACGACCTGTACCGGACGACGCGTCCGTGCCGGGTGGGGGGAATCACAGGGCATTTCCCCTGCCGGGCACCCCGCGCAGAAGGGACCGCTGACGGCGATGCAGATCCGGCTGACCGTCCTCGCGCCGCGCAGCGGCCAGACCCCGGCGCGCGCCTGCGACGTGCTCGTGACCGCCCCCGCGGGGACGGCTCTCGCGGCCGTCGCCTCCGCCCTGGCCACGGCGGTGTCCGGCCCGGAGAACAGCCTCGGCGGCGGCGCCACCGTGCTGTTCGCCGGGCGCGAGCGGCTCGACCCGCAGCGCTGCGCCCTCGGCGAGCCGCCCCTGGTGGACGGCACGGTGCTCTCGCTCCAGGTGCCCGGCGAGGACGAGGCGGCGGACGACGCCGTCCCGGCCCGGCTGCACGTGATCGCGGGACCGGATGCCGGCGGGGTCCACCTGCTGCACGGCGGGCAGATCCGCATCGGCCGCTCCGCCGACGCGGACGTCCCGCTCGACGACCCCGACGTGTCACGGCTGCACTGCGCGGTGACGGTCTCGGACGACGGCCGCGTCTCCGTCGCCGACCTGGGCTCCACCAACGGCACCTCGCTGGACGGCACCGA
Source organism: Streptomyces sp. QL37 (assembly GCF_002941025.1). NCBI lineage: Bacteria > Bacillati > Actinomycetota > Actinomycetes > Kitasatosporales > Streptomycetaceae > Streptomyces > Streptomyces sp. QL37. The sequence continues at coordinate 3,372,884 of NZ_PTJS01000001.1, forward strand.
CGTCCACGACCGCCCGGTCCGGCTCGCCCCGGGCGCCCTGCTGCGGCTCGGTGAGTCGACGCTCCGGCTCACCCCCGGCGACCGCACACCCACGCTGACGACCACGCCCGACGGCGAGGGACATCTGCGGGTTGCCCGCCCGGACGCGGGCGGCGCCCCGGGAGCGGCGGGGGAGCCCGGCACGGGTCCGGCCGGAACCGGCGGACACGGCCACGCCTACGGCTCCGCCCCCACCGGGCACGAGGCGTACGACGACGCCCCGTCCGGCCACGACACCGACCGGCGCGAGCCCTCCGTGCAGATCACCCACGGCCGCGGCTCCGCGCTCGCCCCCGGGGAGGCCCCAAGGCGGGGCATAGGCGCCTGGGCCCGTCGGCTCACGAGCGGCAAGGGCGATCAGCCGCCCGGCACGCCGTCCGGTGGCTCGCCGGCGACCGGCCCGGAGCCCGCGTCCGCCCCGGGACGCCGGACCGGGCGGTCGTGGACGTCGGTGCCGTCCAGCGAGGTGCCGTTGGTGGAGCCCAGGTCGGCGACGGAGACGCGGCCGTCGTCCGAGACCGTCACCGCGCAGTGCAGCCGTGACACGTCGGGGTCGTCGAGCGGGCCAGTCCGGACAGCCTGGCCCGGGGGCCCGCGAGCCCGAGGGAGCCGGCCTCCCGCAGTCCGACGGTGACGGGCACGGCGGGCAGATCGGCCCGGTCCGTCGTCCCGAGCCGTACGACCAGGGCCTCGGGGTGCGCCGTGTCGCGCTCCCACAGACGAGGGCCTGGGCCGAGCGCCGTCAGGAGCACGGTCGCGGGGTCCGGCCAGGTCCCGGCGGGGGCCGCGGGCCCGGGGCGGGGCCCCCCCGCCGCTCCCGGGGCGCCGCCCGCGTCCGGGCGGGCAACCCGCAGATGTCCCTCGCCGTCGGGCGTGGTCGTCAGCGTGGGTGTGCGGTCGCCGGGGGGGGGCCGTTCTCCCCGCCGTGCCCGTCACCGTCGGACTGCGGGAGGCCGGCTCCCTCGGGCTCGCGGGCCCCCGGGCCAGGCTGTCCGGACTGGCCCGCTCGACGGTGGCGCAGCTCGCCGCGCTGCACTCCCCCTTCGACCTGGAGATCGTGCTGATCAGCACGGACCGGGCCGATCTGCCCGCCGTGCGCAGGAGCCGCAGCGCGGTCGCCACATCGCCGCTGAGCATGGCCACCGCACCGCACTCACGGAAGGCGATCGAGGCCCGGCACGCCGTCCGGTGGCTCGCCGGCGACCGGCCCGGAGCCTGGAGGAGGGGCCGCTCGGCCCCGGCTGGGCGAGCGCCGACCGGGCCTCCGTGGCCGAGGCGGCGCGGCTCCACACCGGGCCGTACACCGTGGTGATCGTGGACGGCGACCCCGGCTCCGCGGCCCTGCGCGAGACCACAGCCGCTCTGGCCGGTGCCGGAGCCGCCGCCGGTATCCATCTGATCTGCCTGGCCGAGACCCCGGCGGCCTCCCCGACGTCCCCGGTCGCCGCGACCTACGACACCGCGTGCCGGGCGGCTGATCGCCCTTGCCGCTCGTGAGCCGACGGGCCCAGGCGCCTATGCCCCGCCTTGGGGCCTCCCCGGGGGCGAGCGCGGAGCCGCGGCCGTGGGTGATCTGCACGGAGGGCTCGCGCCGGTCGGTGTCGTGGCCGGACGGGGCGTCGTCGTACGCCTCGTGCCCGGTGGGGGCGGAGCCGTAGGCGTGGCCGTGTCCGCCGGTTCCGGCCGGACCCCGCGACCGTGCTCCTGACGGCGCTCGGCCCAGGCCCTCGTCTGTGGGAGCGCGACACGGCGCACCCCGAGGCCCTGGTCGTACGGCTCGGGACGACGGCCGCGTCTCCGTCGCCGACCTGGGCTCCACCAACGGCACCTCGCTGGACGGCACCGCCGTCCACGATCACCACGGTGTACGGCCCGGTGTGGAGCCGCGCCGCCTCGGCCACGGAGGCCCGGTCGGCGCTCGCCCAGCCGGGGCCGAGCGGCCCCTCCTCCAGGCGGCGCGCCAGCTCCGCCGCGCGGGCGCCCGCCGGGGTCTCGGCCAGGCAGATCAGATGGATACCGGCGGCGGCTCCGGCACCGGCCAGAGCGGCTGTGGTCTCGCGCAGGGCCGCGGAGCCGGGGGCGCCGTCCCCGACCACCACGGCGGACGGCCCCGCGCGGGGCCCCGCCCCGGGCCCGCGGCCCCCGCCGGGACCTGGCCGGACCCCGCGACCGTGCTCCTGACGGCGCTCGGCCCAGGCCCTCGTCTGTGGGAGCGCGACACGGCGCACCCCGAGGCCCTGGTCGTACGGCTCGGGACGACGGACCGGGCCGATCTGCCCGCCGTGCCCGTCACCGTCGGACTGCGGGAGGCCGGCTCCCTCGGGCTCGCGGGCCCCCGGGCCAGGCTGTCCGGACTGGCCCGCTCGACGGTGGCGCAGCTCGCCGCGCTGCACTCCCCCTTCGACCTGGAGATCGTGCTGATCAGCACGGACCGGGCCCGGAGCCTGGAGGAGCGGCGACGCGAGTGGTCCTGGCTCGGCTGGCTGCCCCATCTGCGCCCCATGCACGGCCAGGACTGCCGCCTCCTCCTCGCCTACGACCGCGAGCAGGCGGGCGCCCGCGCGGCGGAGCTGGCGCGCCGCCTGGAGGAGGGGCCGCTCGGCCCCGGCTGGGCGAGCGCCGACCGGGCCTCCGTGGCCGAGGCGGCGCGGCTCCACACCGGGCCGTACACCGTGGTGATCGTGGACGGCGACCCCGGCTCCGCGGCCCTGCGCGAGACCACAGCCGCTCTGGCCGGTGCCGGAGCCGCCGCCGGTATCCATCTGATCTGCCTGGCCGAGACCCCGGCGGCCTCCCCGACGTCCCCGGTCGCCGCGACCTACGACACCGCGTGCCGGGCCTCGATCGCCTTCCGTGAGTGCGGTGCGGTGGCCATGCTCAGCGGCGATGTGGCGACCGCGCTGCGGCTCCTGCGCACGGCGGGCGGCCAGGCCGCCGGCCACGGCACGGTCGCCGCGGTGGACGCCGTGTCGGCGGCCTGGGCCGAGCGGTTCGGGCGCGCCCTGGCCCCGCTGCGGGACGAGGGCGCGGCTGCCCTGCCCGGCCGGCCGATAGCGGCGGCCCTGCCGCCCTCGGCCCGGCTGCTGGACGAGCTGGGCCTCGCCAGAGCCACCCCGGCCTCCCTGATGGCGCGCTGGGCCTCCACGGCCGAGAACCAGCCCGGCGCGACGGTGCGTACCCCCGCGCCGGACTCCGCGGACCTGGACACGACGAGCTCGGGCCGCACCCTCAGCACCGGGCCGCGGGTGGGCGCGCAGCGCGAGTCCCCCGACTCCGGGCACACTCCGTTCCGGAGCAGCGGGCCGACCAGTTCGGGCTCGGGCCGCTCCGCCTACACGCCCGCCGGGGGAGGCTCCTCCACCCGCATCGGCGCGCAGCGACGCGACAGCGGCTCCGCGGAGACAGGCGCCGCGGCAGCGTCCTACGGTTACGCGGGACGGCCCGTGATCGTCCTCGGCGCCGGCCCCAGGGGTCCGCTCTCCGTCGACCTGGCCGACGAGGGGCCGCATCTGCTGATCGAGGGCCCCACGGGCAGCGGCCGTACGGAGCTGCTGCGCGCCGCCGCCGCCTCCCTGGCCTCCGCCGCCCGCCCCGACCGGCTCGGCATCCTCCTCATCGACGGGGCGGGCGGCGAGCGCGGGGAGCGGAGCGAGGGACTGCGCCCCTGCACGGAGCTCCCGCACGTCTTCACACACCTGGTGGCCTCCGACCCCGTACGGATGCGGGAGTTCGCCCAGGCGCTGGGCGGCGAGCTGAAGCGCCGGGCGGAGCTGCTCGGCACGCTGGACTTCGCCGAATGGCATGCGCGGTACGAGGAATCGCAGGGACTCACCGGCCGTCGCGCCGCCGGCTCCGCCGAACAGCGCGGGGACCTGGACCCGCCTGCCAGCGGCACCCTCCGGCTGCGGCCCGCCGCGGCCCGGCCGGTGGACCCCGGGCCCTCGCCCCTTCCCCGGCTGGTCGTCCTGGCCGACGACTTCGACGCCCTGGTGGCCCCGGCGCTGGGGAGCCCCGGCCGACCCTCCGCCGGGTCCGTCGTCCGGGTGCTGGAGGCCGTGGCCAGGGACGGCGGGCGGCTCGGCGTCCATCTGGTCGCCACCTCCGCCCGCCCGGACCGCACCGAGGACACGGAGCTGGCCCGGGGCGCCCGGCTGCGGATCGTGCTCGACCCGCCCGTGGTCCCCCCGTCCCCGGACGAGGCCTCGCCGGGCCGTGGGCGGCTGGGGCATCCGGACGGCCGGGTGACGCCGTTCCAGGGCGGCCGGGTCACCGGCCGCATCCCGCGCACGGCGACCCTGCGCCCCACCGTCGTACCGCTGGAGTGGGAGCGGATGGGAGATCCGCCGACCCGCCGGCCGGTCCGCGAGCTGGGCAACGGCCCCACCGACCTGGCCCTGCTGGCCAGCGCCCTGGAGAGGGCGGCCCGTTCGGTGAACGCGGTGCCCCTCCCTCCGCTGATCCCTGATCCCTGAACCCTGAACCCTGATCCCTGATCCCTGATCCCTGATCCCTGGTCCCTAGGAGCCTCGCCCGCGTCCCGCACGACGTCACGAGCCCATCACGATCACGGAGTTGGCCCAGGCGGCGGTATTGCGGCCCCGTGGTGCCGGGCATAGGACTGTGCGCACGGACGACGTGAACCGCACGATGTGAGACGCGAACGGCACCGCAAAGTCCCACCGTTGGTGCCGGTCGGCGCTCATGCGCGCGCAGGAGAGACGGGGCAGGGATGCGCACAACCCTTCGAATGCGTAGGGCCGCAATGGTGTTCACCGCGATCGGGGCGCTGGCCCTCGCCGGATGCAGCGGCGACAGCGACGGCGAGGACAAGGCGGACAAGAGCTCGGGCAAGAGCGAGGACAGCCCGTCGACCGTCAGTCTGCCGAAGCTGGACGGCGAGAAGATATCGGTCGCCGCGGTCTGGACCGGGCCCGAGCAGGCCAACTTCACCAAGGTCCTGGACGAGTTCGAGAAGCGGACGGGTGCCACGGTCACCTTCGTCCCGGCACAGGACCCGATCGTCAACTTCCTCGGTACGAAGATCGCGGGCGGCCAGCCCCCGGACGTCGCGATGATCCCGCAGGTGGGCGCGATCCAGCAGGCGGTGGCCAAGAAGTGGGCCAAGCCGGTCGGCAACGAGGCGCGGGCCCAGCTGGGCCAGAACTACTCGCAGGTCTGGCAGGACCTCGGCGCGGTCGACGGCACCCAGTACGGCGTCTACTTCAAGGCCGCCAACAAGTCCCTGGTCTGGTACAACACCAAGGCGTTCGAGAACGCGGGCGCGAGCGAGCCGAAGACCTGGAAGGACTTCATGGCCACGGCCGAGACGGTCTCCGCCTCCGGTGTCACCCCGGTCTCGGTCGGCGGCGCGGACGGCTGGACGCTCACCGACTGGTTCGAGAACGTCTACCTCTCCCAGGCCGGCCCGGAGAAGTACGACCAGCTGGCCAAGCACGAGATCAAGTGGACGGACCCGTCCGTCAAGGACGCCCTGACCACGCTCGCCGAGCTCTTCGGCAAGCCGAGCCTGATCGCCGGCGGCGCGGACGGCGCGCTTCAGACCGAGTTCCCGGCGTCCGTCACACAGACGTTCACCGGCGGCGACCAGCCCAAGGGCGCCATGGTCTTCGAGGGCGACTTCGTCTCCATCAACATCGCGCAGACCGAGGCGAAGATCGGCACGGACGCCAAGGTGTTCCCGTTCCCGGCGGTCGGCGCGGACTCCCCCGTCGTGACGGGCGGCGACGCCGCGGTGGCCCTCAAGGACAGCAAGGGCGCCCAGGCCCTGCTGACCTGGCTCGCCTCCAAGGACTCGGCGAAGATCTGGGCCGAGGCCGGCGGGTTCATCTCGCCCAACAAGTCGCTGGACACGGCCGCGTACCCGAACGACGTGCAGCGCACGATGGCCGAGGCGCTGATCGACGCCGGTGACGACGTCCGGTTCGACATGTCCGACCAGGCCCCCCAGTCGTTCGGCGGGACGCCCGGGAAGGGTGAGTGGAAGACGCTCCAGGACTTCCTGAAGAACCCGAAGGACATCGCGGGGACCCAGGCGAAACTGGAGTCCGACGCGGCCAAGGCGTACACGAGCTGACGGGATGACCACAGCGACAGCGGGGGGCGGCGGAAGCGCGCCCCCCGCCGACAAGCGTCCTGGCACGAGCACGGGCAAGCGTCCACGCGGAAGCGTGACCGGCACCCGGAGGGCCGTCGCGGCCGCCTTCCTGCTGCCGGCACTGGTGCTGCTCGGCGCACTCGTCGTCTATCCGATCGTGTACTCCGTCTACCGGTCGTTCCTCGACCAGTCCGGCACCGGCTTCGCGGGCCTGGACAACTACAAGGCGCTGTTCACGGACGACACCATCCGGACGGCGGTCAAGAACAACGCCATCTGGGTCGTGTTCGCGCCGACGGTGGCCACCGTGCTGGGGCTGATCTTCGCGGTGCTCACCGAGCGGATCCGGTGGGGTACGGCGTTCAAGCTGATCGTCTTCATGCCGATGGCGATCTCCATGCTGGCCGCCGGCATCATCTTCCGCCTGGTGTACGAGCAGGCGCCGGAGCGCGGGGTCGCCAACGCCGTGGCGGTGGGGGTCCACGACACGTTCGCGCAGTCCTCGGGCTTCCCGAAGGCTCATCCGCTGCCCGTCCATCCGCTGAAGGCGGGGGGCGGCGGTTCCTTCGTCACCAAGGAACCGGTGCGGGCCGGAGAGCCGGTGAGCCTGCCGCTGGTCGGTGTGGTGCCGGCGAAGATGCCGGGCGACGCGAAGCCCGCGAAGGCGGCCGCGGCGTCGGGTGAGGACATCACCGGAACGGCGTGGCTCGACTTCACCAAGGGCGGCGGCGGCAAACCCAACGTCGTCGATCCGAAGGAGCTCGGCCTCAAGGGCATCACCGTCGAGGCGGTGAAGGACGGCAAGGTCGTCGCCTCGGCGACGGCCGGCGCGGACGGGGTGTTCACCCTGCCCGCCTCGGCCGACGGGTCCCTGCTCCGGCTGCCGGCGGACAACTTCCGGGAGCCCTACAACGGGGTCGACTGGCTCGGACCGTCGCTCGTGACACCGGGGATCATCGGCAGCTACGTCTGGATGTGGGCCGGATTCGCGATGGTGCTGATCGCCGCCGGCCTGGCGGGACTGCCGCGCGAACTCCTCGAAGCCGCACGGGTGGACGGCGCCAACGAGTGGCAGGTCTTCCGCCGGATCACGGTGCCGATGCTGGCGCCCGTGCTCGCGGTGGTCCTGGTCACCCTGATGATCAACGTCCTGAAGATCTTCGACCTGGTCTTCATCATCGCGCCGGGTTCCTCCCAGGACGACGCGAACGTCCTGGCCCTCCAGCTGTACCGCTCCTCGTTCGGCACGGACGCGGATCTCGGGGTCGGCAGCGCCATCGCCGTCCTCCTCCTGCTGCTGGTGATCCCGGTGATGCTGTTCAACATCCGCCGCATGCGGAAGGAGGGGCGCCGGTGACGACGACCGAGGCGGTACAGGCCAAGAAGGTCTCCCGGACCGGGCCGGCCGCGAAGACCGAGCAGTCCCTCGGGGCCCGGATCGCCGCCCGGGCGGGCGGTGGCGCCATGCGCGTCTTCCTCGTCCTGGTGGCCCTGTTCTGGCTGATGCCGACGATCGGGCTGCTGCTCTCCTCGCTGCGCGGGCCCGAGGACATCGCGGCGAGCGGCTGGTGGAAGGTCCTCACCGCACCCTCCGAGCTCACCTTCGACAACTACCAGCGGCTGCTGGACAACTCGACCATCACCGATTCCCTCTTCAGCACGGTCATGATCACCGTCCCGTCCACCTTCCTGGTGGTCGTCGTCGGATCGCTCGCCGGATACGCCTTCGCCTGGATGGAGTTCCCCGGCCGCGACTGGTGGTTCCTGCTGGTCGTGGGCTTGCTGGTGGTCCCGGTGCAGGTCGCCCTGATCCCGGTCTCCGAGCTCTTCGGCACCATCGGGATCTTCGAGACGACCTTCGGCGTGATCATGTTCCACACGGCGTTCGGCCTGCCGTTCGCCATCTTCCTGCTGCGGAACTTCTTCGCCGAGATCCCGCGTGAACTGCTGGAGGCCGCGCGGCTCGACGGCGCGGGCGAGATCCGGCTCTTCACCCGGGTCGTGATGCCGCTCGGCGGCCCCGCGATCGCCTCGCTCGGGATCTTCCAGTTCCTCTGGGTGTGGAACGACATGCTGGTCGCGCTGATCTTCGCGGACTCCGAGTCCCCGCCGATCACCGTGGCCCTCCAGCAGCAGGTCCGGCAGTTCGGCAACAACATCGACGTGCTGGCGCCCGGCGCCTTCGTGTCCATGGTGATCCCGCTGGCGGTGTTCTTCGCCTTCCAGCGGCAGTTCGTCTCCGGGGTGATGGCGGGCGCCGTCAAGTAGCGCACCACCACGAAACGACACTTCAGTACATACGTTCGTCAACACCAGGGCGGCCCGTTCACTCGCGAACGGGCCGCCCTACCTCGCACTTCCCCCGAATGCCATATTCCACGTAACCACGTCACCCCATCGGCCGTTTGCGGGCCACCTGCCCTCCCGCGAGCGACCCCTGGATGTGTTGTGCCCCGGTTCAGTGTCATCGTGCCCGCGTACCGGGTCCAGGCGTATCTGCACGCGTGTCTCGACTCCGTGCTGAACCAGTCCTTCAAGGACTGCGAGATCATCGTGGTCGACGACTGTTCGCCGGACGCCTGCGGCCCGATCGCCGATGAGTACGCCGTACGCGACCCCCGGGTCAGCGCCGTCCACCTGCCGCGCAACTCCGGCCTCGGGCCGGCCCGTAACGCCGGGGTTGCCAGGGCGACCGGGGACTACCTGCTCTTCCTCGACGGCGACGACACCTTCGCCCCCGAGGCGCTCCAGGCCATCGCCGACCGCCTGGAGGCCACCGGCGGCCCCGACGTCCTGGTCTACGACTACGCCCGTACGTACTGGTCGGGCGAGAGCGTGCGCAACACCTTCGCCCAGCACCTCGCCGAGACGGGCCCTGCCTCCTTCCGGCTCACGGAGCGGCCGGAGCTGCTGAAGGTCCTGATGGTCGTCTGGAACAAGGCGTACCGCCGCGAGTTCGTCGAGGCCGAGGGCTTCACCTTCCCGCCGGGCTACTACGAGGACACCCCCTGGACCTACCCGGTGCTGATGGCCGCCGGGTCGATCGCCGTGCTGGACAGCGTCTGTGTGCGGTACCGCCAGAGGCGCCGGGGCAACATCCTCTCCACCACCACCCACCGGCACTTCGACGTCTTCGACCAGTACGACCGGGTCTTCGCCTTCATCGACGCCCGCCCCGAGCTCGCCGTGTGGCGCCCGGTGATGTTCCGCCGGATGCTCGACCACTTCTCGACCCTCTACACCTCCCGCGGCAGGCTGCCGCGCGGCAGCAGGGCCCGGTTCTTCCGCCGCGCCCGCGCCCACTGCCGCCGCTACCGCACCCCCGGCGCCCCCGTGTCCCGCCGCACCCGGCTGCGGCACGCGCTGTTCCGGCTGGGGGCCCACCGCACGTACCGCGCCCTGTGGGCCGCACAGCGGCTGCACGGCAGGCTCGGGCGCGCGGCCTCGGCGACCCGCCGGACGGTGCGCGCGGCGGTGCTCCAGCTGCACTACCGCGTCCAGCTGCGGCTGCCCGTCCGGAGCGGGGACGCCGTGTTCGCCGCCTACTGGCACCGCGGCTACACCTGTAGCCCCGCCGCGCTGGAGGCCACCGCCAGGGCCCTCGTGCCCGGGCTGCGCACATCCTGGATCTGCCGCCCGGAGGACGCCCACTCCGTGCCGGAGGCGACGCGCGTGCTGCACCCGGGGACGGCGGCGTACTGGACGGCGCTGGCGCGCTCCAAGTACCTCGTGAACAACGTCAACTTCGACCGCCGGCTCGTGAAGAGACGCGGCCAGGTGCTGCTGCAGACCCATCACGGGACGCCGCTGAAGACCATGGGCACCGACCTCGTGCACCGCCCCGCGGCGGCCGGCTCCATGGACTTCGACCAGTTGCTGCGCAACGTCGACAAGTGGGACTACTCGCTCTCGGCCAACCAGCACTCCACCCTTGTCTGGGAGCGCACCTACCCGTCCGGCTACACGACGCTGGAGTACGGCAGCCCACGCAACGACGTCTTCCGCCGGACGAGCCCCGAGGAGGCCGCGCGGCTGCGCGAGCGCCTGGGCGTCCCGGAGGGCAGCACCGCCCTGCTGTACGCGCCGACCCACCGGGACTACCGGCGCGAGCAGCGGCACTCCCTGGACCTGGAACAGCTGGTCCGCGTCCTGGGCCCGCACTTCGTGATCCTGGCCCGCTCCCACTACCTGGACGCGACGGCCCGGGCCACCGCCGGTCACATCCGTCATCCGCGGATCATCGATGTCAGCGCCCACCCGTCCGTCGAGGAGCTCTGCCTCGCCTCCGACGGGCTGATCACGGACTACTCGTCGCTGATGTTCGACTACGTCAACCTGGACCGCCCGGTCGTCCTGCATCTGGAGGACGCACAGGCGTACGAGGCGGCCCGTGGCACGTACTTCGACCCGGCGTCCTTCCCGCCCGGAGCGGTCGCCCGTGACCAGGAGGAGCTGCACGAGATCTTCGCCACGGACCACTGGCGCGGGCCGCGCTCCGCGCAGCGCCGGGCGGCGTTCCGGGCCCGGTTCTGCCCGTACGACGACGGGCACGCGGCGGAGCGGGTGGTGCGCCGGGTCTTCCTGGACGACACCTCGGGCCTGCCGCTGCCCGCCCCTCAGCCGAGCTGCGGGCCCGCGGGGGTCCCCCGGCAGGTGACCGTCCGGGAGTACAGCAACGGTTGAGGCCCCTGCCCCGGGGATGCCGGGCTCCCGGGGCGCCACGGACCTCCTGGGGCGCCCGAACACCCCGGGGCGTCGGACACCCCCCGGGGCGTCGGACATCCCCGGGGTTCCTCGGGGCTTCAGCGCTCCAGGAACGCGAAAAGCTCTTCCCAGCGGCCCATGATCTCCGCCTCGGAGAACCGCTGGACGTTGGTCCGCGCCCGGTCCCCCATCGCATCCCGCATCCGGGGATTGCCGGTGAGCCGCAGCAGCCGGTCGGCGAGCGCCCCGATGTCCCCCGCGGGCGCGAGCAGCCCGTCCTCGCCGTCGCGCACGATCTCCCGTACGCCCGGCGCGCAGTCGAACGCCGCGCACGGCACCCCGCTCGCCATGGCCTCCAGCAGCGCCAGGGGGAAGCCCTCGCCGCGTGAGGACTGCACGAAGACGGAGGAACCGGCGAGAGCCCCGGGAACGTCGTCGGTGCGCCCCCGCCACTCGACCGAGGAATCGAGCCCCAGCCCGGTGCACCGCGCCCTGAGGTCCGCCTCGTCCTCACCGGTCCCGTACACGTCCAGCCGCCAGTCCGGGCGCTTCGGAGCCACCAGCGCCCAGGCGTCCAGGAGCATGTCGATGCCCTTCTGGTCGGTGAGCCGGCCGATGCTCGCGACCGACTTCTCCCGGCGCGGGGAGGGCACCGGGGGCAGGGCGGCCAGGGCGTTGGGCATGAAGCCCACGTTGTTCATCCCGTCGCCCGCCCACTTGTCGGCGTCCTCCTCCGTGAGGACGAGCCAACGGTCGAGCAGCGGGTAGTGGTTCCTGATCCAGCGGTAGCGATGACTCGCGCGCGAGTAGTCGTAGGACTCGTGGCTCATCCCGATGACCCGCATACCGCAGGTGTCCGCCTCGCCGACCCACTCCATCGCCCAGACCTGGCTGACGATCACCACTCCCCCGGGCCCGGCCGCCCGGAAGATCTCCGAGAGCTGGTCGACCGCCAGCCGCTTCCGGGCCGCCCGGCCGGCCTCCGCGCGCCGGGCGGCGAACCGGAAGCGGTCCCGGACACCCTTGGGCGCCCAGGGTGTCGGCGGGTGCGCCGGGTACAGGGCGGTCACCGGGTAGCCCAAGGGCTCGGGCAGGGCCATCTTCCGTTCGGAGGCATAAATACCGATGGTGTGCACCCGGTGGCCGGCCTCCTGGAACAGCTGGGCGGTCCGGTGCATCCAGCCGGTCACACCCCCGAGTTCGTCGGTGCTGTTGGAGACGATGAAGACATCACGGCTGCGGTTCATCGACGGGGCTCCCCGGTGCGAGCGGTACGGGACGGGACGAGATGCCGGGCGAAGACCGTGTCGACGACCGCCCGGGCCGCGTCCCCCCGGTCGTAGGCTCCGAACTCCCGAGCGAAGGCCGAGCGTTGCTCCTGGAAGCCGGTGTCCGCGGTCTTCAGCCGCGCCAGCACGGCGAACAGCTCCTCCTCGGTCGCCGTCACCGGGCCCGGTGCCTTCTCCCGCAGGTCGAAGTAGCTGCCCCGCTCGGCGGCGTAGGCGTCGAGATCGGGGGCGAAGAGGACGATCGGACGGTCCAGGAGGGCGTAGTCGAACATGATCGACGAGTAGTCCGTGACCAGGACGTCCGCGAGCGCGAGGAGTTCGCTGACGTCGTGGTGGCGCGAGACGTCCACGACCGTCCCGGGCGGACAGGCGGGCAGGCTCGCCGCCTCCAGGTAGTGCGCCCGCACCAGCAGCGTGTACGTGTCGCCGAAGCGCTCCGCGAAGCGCGCCGCGTCCAGGAGCAGCCGCTGCCGCTTGCGCTTGCCCGGCCCGCCCCGGAAGGTCGGCGCGTACAGCACGACCTTGCGGTGGTCGGGCAGCCCGAGTTCGGCCGCGAGCGCCGGGCGGGGCAGCCTTCCCTGGGCCTCGTCCCGGGCCCTCGCCGCGAGCAGCGCGTCGTTGCGCGGGTAGCCGGTGCGCAGCAGCGTGCTCCCGGGCAGCCGGTAGGCACGGGCCAGAGTGCGCTCGTCGTGCTCGGACCGTACGAGGAAGTGGTCGAACCGGTGCACGGCCTGTTGGAGCCGCTCACGCTGCGGGGCGTTCTGCATGCGCACCCGGGTCTCGTCGAACCCCATGCGCTTGTACGCCGATCCGTGCCAGGTCTGGAGATAGGTCGTGCCGGAGGGCTTGTCGAGGTGCTGCGGGAACCCCTGGTTGTCCACCCAGTACTCCGCCCGTGCCAGGGCCCACAGATAGCGCCAGGACCAGCGGCGGACGAGCCTGGCGTCCGCCGGGAACCCCGCCGGGGAGTCGGCGTACGACCAGACGCAGCGCAGCGGGAGCCCCCGGGCGCGCACCTCCTCGTGGACGGCCCGGGGGCTGTCGCCGTAGCAGGTGCCCATGTGGCTCTCGAAGACCACGGATCCCTTGCGCACGGGCAGCCGGAGCAGCCAGGAGCGGTAGACGGAGACCTTGAAGCCCCTGGCGTGCAGCCTGTCCCGGCGCTTGCGCAGAGCCCGCAGCAGGAGTCTGGCCCGCCGGGCGGGGCGGAAGTGGGTGGCGTAGTGGACCAGGCGCCGGGCCGTACGGGCGGGCCGGTTGCGGGCTTCGAGCCGCAGCGCCAGATGGTCCCGGAGTGTGATGTACGGCTGCCAGGTGTCCCCGGTCGTCCTGCCCAGCCGGGGCGACGCGGGGGAACGGTCCGACGGGCCGACGAGGTCGTGGGCGGCGAAGAGGTCGCTCACCGAGCGGCTCCGGCCGTCCTCCACGACCATCCGCGCGTCCCACACCGTGTTCCGGGGGCCGAAGGGGCGCAGCAGGCGCGTGAGGTCGGCCCGGACGGACCAGCTGATGCCGGTGGTGTCCGGCCGCAGCTCGGCGACCGGGGCCCGGAAGGCGCGCGAGCCGTCGCGTACGCGGAACTCCAGATGGGCCGTGAGGGGGCCCTCCGGGTCGGGCCCGGCGTGCGCGGGCAGCACGAGCCGGCCCTCGATCAGGACCCGGCGGCCGTCGGCCTCGTAGCGGGTGAGCCTGTTCATCAGCTTCAGCTCGCCGAACGCCCGGTACTGGTGGCCGAGTTCGGTGACGTCCAGCACGGGGTCGGGGCCGCCCGGCCAGTACACCCGCCCGTCGTCCGCCATGGTGAGGGGCGCGGCCACGACGCCCCTCCTGCGCAGCGCGTACGCCGCGGTGAGCACCCCTTCCCCGTCCCCCCGCTCCAGCAGCCGGACGCCGACGCGCTCGACGGGCGGGAGGGTGAGCAGGACGGGCTCGGGGACGGAGCCGGGCAGCACCCGGGCCGCCGTCGCCGCGACCCGTTCGCGTGTGGCGGCCGACAGTTCGGGGAAGCCGCGCACCAGCGGCACGAGGTGGTCCAGCAGGAAGGCGCGGTCCCGCTGCTCACGGAGCTCCGCAAGCCCCTGGGCCACCAGCACGTGGCAGACACGCCGGTGCGCCTCGACGAGCCCGGCGAGATCCCGGCCTGCGTCGGGCACGGCCCGCCCGGAGACGATCCGGCGGCGTACCAGTGCGATCCGGCCGACCGCGGAGGCCGCCAGGGGGCCGAAGAGGATCCCGCTGTGGGTGAGGTCCTCGTCGTAGCGCAGCGCGTGCCGCTCCAGTGCCGCGCGCCGCACGCAGAACCCGGTCACCAGGGCGTCGCGCACGACCAGTTCCGGGGCCTCGGAGAAGCGGACGACCGTACGGGAGCGGAGGAACAGCGGATGCTGCCAGGAGGGCTCCCGTTCCTTCGTCCCCTCCCCGGTGAGCCCGGCCCAGCGCCCGGCCACCAGATCGGCGTGCGTCCGCGCCCCGGCCTCCCACAGGTTGCGGCAGGCGTGCCGCTGGAGCCGCTCCCCGACGTCGAGCACGAGGACGTACGTGCCACGCGCCGCGTCCAGGCCGGCGTTGCGCAGCGAGGCGACGGAGTCCGTGCCGGGGTCGAGCACGCTGACGCGGTCCGGGGAGCGCCCGGCGAGCGAACCGGCCGCGCTCCGCAGGGCGGCGGGGGCTCCTGCGGGCAGGACGACGAGCGCCTCGACGGCGCGCAGGCTCTGGTCGAGCACGGACTCGACGGACGCCGTCAGTGCCTCCTCCCCGCCCTCCGCGGCGGTGATCACACAGCTGAAGTCGGGCGTACTCATGCCTGTGCCCCCTTCAGCATCCGGTCCGCCACCCGGGCGGCCGCCGTCCCGTCGTCCAGATCGCAGAACGACTCGCGGAAGCCGGCGTACGCCTCGCGGTGGCCCGCCGTCGCGGCCTCCGGGTCGCGGAGCGCCTCGATGACGGCGGCCGAGTCGGTGAGCAGCGGGCCGGGCGCCCGGTTCTCGAAGTCGAAGCAGAAGCCGCGCAGGGTGTCGCGGTAGTGCTGCAGGTCGTAGGTGTGGAACAGCATCGGGCGCCCCGTCTGCGCGAAGTCGAACATCAGGGACGAGTAGTCGGTGACCAGCACATCGCTGATCAGCATCAGCTCCGCGACATCGGGATGGCGCGACACGTCGCGCACGAAGTCGCTCGAAGGGACGCTCCCGCCGACCAGGTAGTGACGGCGCACCAGCAGGACGTGGTCGTCCCCGAGCGCCTTCCGCGCCTGTTCCAGGTCCAGTTGGAGATCGAGCCCGTACAGTCCGCTCTGCTTCGGCCGGTCCTCGCGCCAGGTCGGGGCGTACAGGACGACGCGCTTGCCCTCGGGGACGGCGAGCGACTGCCGGACCGCGGCGGCGACCTTCGCACGGTCGGAGGCGTACAGCAGGTCGTTGCGCGGGTAGCCGCACTCCAGCACCTCGCCCGTGTGTCCGAACGCGCGGCGCAGGACGGGTGTGGAGAAGCGGTTCGGCGAGACGAGGACGCTCCACTGGGCGGCCCGCCGGGGCATGGACTCCATGTACGCGGTGTCCGCGAAGGCGGTGCCCGCCAGGTCGCGGCCGATGCGCTTGAGGGGGGTGCCGTGCCAGGTCTGGACGACGAACTGTCCCTCCGCCCGTTCGAACCAATCGGGCAGCTGGGTGTTGGTGACGATCCACCGGCTGCGGGCGAGGGCCTCGTGCCACTCGGCGCTGTGCAGGGCCACCGCGCGCACCCCCGCGGGGACCACGGCCTGCTGGTCCCGCACCACCCAGAGGTGCTCGACGCCCGTGCCGCGCCGGACCAGCTCCTCGTGGACGGCGCGGGGCGAGTCCGAGTACTGGCGCCCGTCGAAGCTGGAGTACAGCACGGCGTCCCGGAGCTCCCCGCCGCGCGCGCCCACGTAACGCTCACGCAGCCGGCGCTGCCCGTACGCCCCCCGGTCCGCCGGCGGCAGGGCGCTGCCCGACCGCAGGGAGAGCCGGTCGTGGAAGCGCCGCTCCAGGGTGAAGAGGCGTCCTCCCGACGGGCGCCCGAGCGGCAGTTCCGCGTGCAGCTGGTGCACCGCACGCAGCGGCAGGTAGAGCCCCGGGTCTGTCTCGCCCCGCTCCCGCAGGAACGGGTACCACCGGCCCTCGGCGAGCGGCAGGGCCCCGCCCGCCCCTTCGACCGCCCCGGGAGTAAGCACCGTACGGAAAGCGGCACCCGTCCACTCCACGGCGAAGGTGTGCTCCTCCTGGTGGCCGCTGTGACGCAGGACGAGCTCGACCGGGTCGTAGCGCACCGCCGGGAAGGTCCCCTCCAGTACCGGGCCGGCGTCGTCCGTCCAGGACACACGCGTGACGACGGGCCGCACGTCCCGGTCGGTGAGCACCAGGTCCCCGGAGGGGTTGGCGGCGGCGTAGAGCTCACGGCCGCCGGGCAGCGGATACCGCCCGGCGTCGGTCTCCGGGCGGGCCGCGACCGTGAGCCGTCGCGCCCCGCAGGTCAGCTGGACACCCCAGTCGCCGTCGGCGCCCCCGAACCCCGTCAGCGGCACCTCGGCGAGGACGGTACGGCCGTCGGTGTCCTCGCCGGGCACCAGCGGGAACTCGCGGGTCTTCTTCGTGCGCCACTCCTGGATCCGCAGAGCCGTCGGCGCGTCCCGGCCCAGCAGCCGCACCGCGATCCGGATCCCGCTCCCGTCCTCCGTCGGCGCGTGTCCGGCGAGCACGGCGTCCACCCGCTCGGCGCGCAGCTCCAGCTTGTTCCCGGAGAGCAGCGGGACGACCCGGGTGCGCTCGTCGACGTAACGCACGGCGGGCGCTGCCGGGTTGCCGAGCAGCCGCATCGGGCCGCGGCGCGGGCGCCCCGCGCCGACGACGACGGATTCCAGCTTCCAGAGCGTGCGGGCGCCGCCCGCCGTGCCCCGGGTGACGAGCCGGCGCGGGTCGACGACGGTCTCGAAGCCGGACCGCTCGTAGCGGTGCAGCGAGCGGCCCGATGCGGCCGCCGCCTCGTCCGTCGCCGTCCTGCGCAGCCGCAGGGGGATCACCCGGCGGCCCGACCTCAGCCAGCCCGCCCCGGCCGACCTCCCCGGGGCGTTACGGACGTACGCGTACCCCTTGAGGTGCAGCAGCCCGTCCCGCCACACGGCCTCGGTGAGATGCGCGTGCACGGGGAGGTCCTCGGCGGACAGCGCGGTGACCTTGCGTGGGAGAGGGGCGTCGACTCCCGGGTACTGCGCCCTGGGCCGCAGCCGCCCCCGGACGTGGAAGGTGTCACGGTCGGTGGACTCGTGGGCCAGGAGCGCGATCAGCTCCGCCGTCCTGCGCTCCCGGATGAGCTGCCACTTGACCCGCAGATGCAGCGGCAGCGCGTCGAGGACCGCGGGGTCGACCGTCGAGGCGAAGGCGTTGGCGTGGGTGAGGAAGGCCTCGTGGAAGCTCTCGTCACCGTCCGGGAGCGCCTCGATGAACAGCCACAGGTCACCGGAGAGCGCGTGCTCGTCGTAGCGCCGCTTCGCCTCCGTCATGCCGCGGTCACCGAGGAACCGGCTGACCGTGGAGACCGCCGTGACCCGGTCGCGGATTCCCCGGGCCACCGCGCGCCGGGTGGTGATCGAGCCGTCGCGGTCCCGCCAGTGGTAGACCGGCTCCTCCACGACGTCGACGCTCCGGGCCAGGAAGTGGGCCGGCAGCACCACGGCGATGTCCTCGTACAGGACCCCGGTCGGGAAGGCGAAGGCGTGCTGGTCCCAGAAGGACCTGCGGAACACCTTGTTGCACGCGATGCGGTCGCCGAGCAGGATCCAGTCCCGGGTGACATGGGTGGCCCGGCGCGGCTTCTCCATCGGCCTGCGGAACATGGGGGACTGTTCGAGCACCCCGTTCGCCCTGAGCCTGAGTACGTTGCCCGTCGCGAAGTCCGAGCCCGAGGCGTCCAGTTCACCGAGCATCCTGGCGAAGGCGCCCGGCGGCACGACGTCGTCGCTGTCGACGAACGTCAGGAACTCCGCGTCCGGGTGGGCCTGTCCGGCACCCGCGTTGCGCGCGGCCCCCAGCCCGGCGTTCTTCTGCCGGACCAGCCGGAAGCGGGGGTCCTGCCGGGCGAACCGCAGCGCCACGTCGGCGCTCCCGTCCGTCGAACCGTCGTCGACCATGACGACTTCCAGGTCGGTCATGGTCTGCCCGGCGAGCGACTCCAGGCAGGCTCCGAGGTACTCCTCGACGTTGAAGAGCGGGACGACGACGGTGAGACGGGGTGCCATGACGCTGCGCACGATCCTTCCGGACGGACGACGGACTTCCTCTGTATGGAACGAGCCCCGTGCCGGGGAGGCACGGGGCTCGCAACGGGGCACCGCGCCTAGGGTTTGACGGCGATGCGCCCCTCGTCCATGCGCAGCAGCAGAAGCTGTTCCCCGGTCTCCTCCAGGAACTCGTCCACCGCCTGGCGTGATCCCTGCCAGTAGCCGTAGTCGTCGATCAGCAGTACCCCGCCGCTCACCAGACGCCCGTACAGGTGTGTGAGCTCGTGCTTCGTCGACGCGTACCAGTCGGTGTCCAGGCGGAGGATGGAGATCTTCTCCGGCGCCTGCCCGGGGACGGTGTCCTCGACCTTGCCCTGCACGTAGTGGACGCGGTCCTTCGGGTACGGGACCTGCTCGAACCCGGCCTGTACGTCCTCCAGGGAGGCCACGGCCCAGATGGGCCGGTCCTTGCCCTGCGCGTCCAGCAGCTCCTGGGCCGGCCTGCCGTCCCGCCGCAGGTCCTCCGCGGTGGGCGGGGTCATGCCCTCGTACGTGTCGAAGAGGTAGAGGTCGCGCTCCGTCTCCCCGAGCGACAGCAGCGTCCTGGCGCAGGCCTGCATGGAACCGCCGCGCCACACACCGCACTCGACGATGTCACCCGGGATGCCGTGCTTGACGACGTGCCGCGTCGCGAGGACGAAGGCGTTGAGCCGCTCCGGGGAGGTCATCGTGTACGGCTTGACCGCGCGGATGACGTCCTTCGCCTCGTCGTCGTAGTCCGCGGGGAACTGCGGTGGCTTCTTGGCCGCCGCCTTCCCGGCGGCCGGGGCGGGCGGCTTCGGCACCACAGCCGGGGAGCCGGTGGGGGCGGAGCGGGGAGCGGGCAGGGTCGCGCGCCTGAGCTGGTATCCGGTGAGTTGCTGAAGGACGCCGTTGACGGCGTTGCGCCAAGCCATGGGGCCGGACAGTACGCGCGCTTTGCGGCTCATGTCACCTTTCGTCAACCTGTGGTTGATGGGACCGTACGGGTGTCCGGGCGCCCGCACCGGTCCCGTCCGTCCAGGGGGCGCGGCAGCGGCACCCGGTCCACCCCACCGGCCCGGTTGGCCCACCACACGGCCGTCTCCCGCACGGCGAGGTCCGCCAGGCTGTTCTTGAGCCGGGTGACCGGCCGGCGGTGGGGCAGCGGCCGGCGGAAGACACCCACGGAGTCACCCCAGTAGGCGGCCTTGGTGTCGATGGAGGCGTAGTCGTGCCAGATGCCGTTGGCGGGCGGGAAGTCCGTGTACGCCTCGCAGAGTTCGAGGCGCGAGTGGGCGGCCATCGCACGGAAGCCGTCGGGGTAGTAGCGCCAGCAGTCCTGGGCGTCGTGGGCATGGCCGCGCGAGGGTGCCGTGATGAAGGCGTAGCCACCGGGCCTGAGCACCCGGGCGATCTCCATCATCGACACCCAGAAGAAGGGGATGTGCTCGAACGCCTGGCCCGACAGCACCACATCGGCGCTGCGCGACTTCGCGGGGATCCGGTAGGGCCGCTCCATGACCGCGTCGACGTTGGGGCCGTCGAGGACATCGACCCCGAAGTAGTCGATGTCGTGGTCGGCCAGGAGCCCGCGGTGGGTCCGGGTCTGCTTTCCGGAGACCCGGGAGCCGAGGTCCACGACGCGGTGCCTGCGGGTCCTGGGCAGATACTCCTCGATGCAGAGCTGCATCTGCTCGTAGGCGGACCGGTGCATGAGCTTCTCCCAACGTTGCCGTGTGCGCGCGCTGTTGAGCACAACGACGGTGGCGTACGGAGGGAGCGCCCCGTACGGGTGATGCCGGTGTTCAGTTCGAACCCACGGGGAAGACCCTGCGCACCACGCGTTCGGCCGCGTGCCCGTCGTCGTACGGGCAGAAGCGGCGGCGGAACGCGGCGCGCAGCGCGTCGGCGTCCCGGGACCTCCAGGCTCCGCTCACCAGCACCTCGCGCAGCTCGTCCTCCGTGGTGGCGACCGCCCCGGGAGTGTCTCCCCGGCGGCCGGACAGCAGGTCGACGTAGGTGCCGCGGGCGGCCCGGTAGGCCTCCCAGTCGGGCACGTAGGTGATGATCGGGCGGTCCAGGCAGGCGTAGTCGAACATCAGGGACGAGTAGTCCGTGATCAACGCGTCGGCGGCGAGGAAGAGTTCCTCGACGACGCGATGGCCGGTGACGTCGACGACCCGGCCCCCCTCCGCCGTCCCTGCCGACCGCCCGTAGAAGTAGTGGGCGCGCACCAGCAGCACCCAGCCGGGCCCCAGATCACGCGCGAGCCGCTCCAGGTCGAGCAGCGGCAGGAAGCCCTCCCGGTAGTCGCGGTGGGTCGGCGCGTACAGCAGCACGGTCGCTCCGGGGGTGATGCCGAGCTCCGCACGGATCTTGCCGGTCTGCTCGTCCGTGGCGTCGCACAGGATGTCGTTGCGCGGGTACCCGTACGGCAGTTGTTCGTACGAGGACGGGTAGACCCGGTCCCAGATCTCGGTGCTGTGCGGGTTGGCGGAGAGGCTGAAGTCCCACTGGTCGGCGTGGGCGACGATCCGTTCGAAGCTGACGCCCTTGGTGAGTGCGGGGTACGGGAGCTGGTCCAGGCCCATCGTCTTCAGCGGGGTCCCGTGGTGGGTCTGGAGGTAGACCTGGCCGGGCCGTTTGGTGAAGCCGCCGGGGAAGCTGGAGTTGTTGACCAGGTACGTCGCGGTGGCCATCGTCCGCCAGTAGGCACGGGACCCCTCGATGACGTACGGCACACCGGGCGGCATCCGGTCGCGGTGGCGGGAGGAGACGACCCAGACACCGCGGATGTGCGGGACCAGTTCGCGGGCCTTGGCGTAGACGGCGGCCGGATTGCAGGCGACGCCCCTGTTCCAGTAGGCGCCGTAGACGGCGAGGCGGGGGTCCAGCGGGCGGCGCAGGTCCGCCCGGTAGAGAGCCCTCATCACCCGGGCACGCAGCGACTTCCTGCCCGCGCGCGCGGAGGCCCGTACCCGGGCGCGCACGGCGCGGACCGCCCCCCTGCCCCGGTGGGCGGCGTACCGGCCGGGGAGCCCCGCCGCCCGGAAGAAGGCGGCGCGGTCACCCGGGGCGATCCGGCCCGGGTCGTCGAGCACGGCCGTCAGGTGCGCGGTGCGCGCGGCCGGGATCCGCGGGTCGCCCCCGGTCTCGGCGGTCAGCCGCTCGTAGGCGTCGATGACCGCGAAGTGCGCGCGGCCCGGTGTCGTGGCGAACGTGCCGGTACGGCGCACCCGGTGGCGCACGCAGACCCGGTCGAGCGAGGCGAGGGAGCCCGCGTCGCAGGCGAGGAGGTGCGCGCGGTGGACGGGCACGACGTCGTCGTACGGGCCCTCGGTGAAGCGGAGCCGGTGGGCGTCCCGGAAGGCGCGGCGGACGATCTGGTTGCGGGCGGCCGGGAGGGCGTCACCCGGCTCCGCCCTGCCCCACCAGTCGACCCGGTCGTGGCCCAGGCACAGCACGTCGGGCCGGGTCGCCGTCAACCGTGCGGCGATCTCCGCCACCGCCCCGGGGAGAAGCAGGTCGTCACCGTCGAGGAAGAGCAGATAGGTCCCGCGCGCCGCGTCCGCACCGGCGTTGCGGGCCGCGCCCGTGTCCCAGGGGCCGCCGGGGACGAGCACGCGCACCCGGGGGTCCAGCCCGGCGAACTCCCGTGCGATGGCGAGTTCCAGCTCGCCGTCGGGCGCGCAGACCACGACCAGCTCCAGGTCCGCCCGCCCGCTCTCCGCCGGCGGCTGCCCGGTCACGGACTCCAGGGCCGCCCTCAGGTATCCCTGAACGCGGTGGGCGGACACGACGACGGTGAGCAGCATGGCAGCCGAGCGTAATGGTGACCGCACGCCCGGCCCCAGGGCGCGTCACCCGTTCGGGTCAGTGGCGTGACCCGGGGAGCTCCCCCGGGTTGAGCCGTTCATGAAGCCACTCCTCAGCGTCGTCGTCCCGGTGCACAACGTCGAGGACTATCTGGAGGAGTGCCTTCTCTCGCTGGCCGGGCAGTCCCTGAAGGACATCGAGGTGGTGCTCGTCGACGACGGCTCGACGGACGGGAGCCGCCGGATCGCGGAGGGCTTCGCCGCCCGGGACGACCGCTTCCGCTGCGTCCACCAGCCCAACGCGGGCCTGAGCGCCGCCCGCAACACGGGGATCTCCCGGACCACCGGCGGAGTGCCCTACCTGGCGTTCGCCGACAGCGACGACGTCCTCGTCCCCGACGCGTACGAACGGATGCTGGCGTCCCTGGAGTCGACCGGCTCGGATCTGGCGACGGGCAACGTGTGGCGGCTCAACGAGCAAGGAAGGCAGCAGGCCTGGCAGTACCGCTGGCTGACCGCCGACCGCCTCCGCACCCACATCACCCGCGACGCCCGGCTGCTGGCCGACCGCGTCGCCTGGAACAAGGTCTTCCGGCGCTCCTTCTGGGACCGGCACGCGTTCTCCTTCCCGGTCGGCAAGCTCTACGAGGACACCCCGGTGATGATCCCGGCGCACTACCTCGCCGGGGCGGTGGACGTGCTGCGCGAGCACGTCTACTACTGGCGCGTGCGGGAGGGTTCGATCACCCGGCGGCGTACGGACGTCCGGGGCGTCCGGGACCGGATCGCCGCCTGTGAGCAGGTCAGTGCCTTCCTCGCGGACCGCGACGCGGCACAGCGGCTGCGCTACGACGCCTCGTGCCTGCGCGACGACTTCGTCTACTTCCTGGAGGGGCTGCCGATGGGCGGGCCCGCCTACCGCTCCGCGTTCATGGCCGACGCGGGCGCCTTCCTCGACCGGGCGGGCGACGCGGCCCTGGCCGGGCTGCCCGCCGAGGCGCGTATCCGCTGGCAGCTGGTGCGTGAGCGCCGCCTCGACGAACTGCTGGCGGTCCTGGAGTCCGAACGGGCCAACGGGACGGGCACGTTCGCGGTCGCGGGCCTGCCGGGAAGGCGACGCGCCGTGCACCCGGGGACCGACGGCAGCGTCTCGGCGCGCCTCGGCAGGGGCGATCTGCCCGCCGTGGCACGGCTGGTGGAGTCGTCGTGGGGTGAGGACGGCAGGCTGCGGCTGCGCGGATACGCGTACATCCGCAACCTCCCTGCCCGGGTGGCCCGGCACTCGCTGAAGGCGGGCCTGGTGCGGGAGGCGGGTGGCGGACGGCCGCGGCCCGTCCAGGTGCGCACGGTCCGGACGGACCGTGCGACCGCCGACTCCGGTCAGGAGCTGCACCGCTACGACTACGCGGGCTTCGAGATGGTCCTCGACCCCGGGCGGCTGGGGCCTGGCAACTGGCTGGTGGGCGTGGTGGTGGCCGGCCACGGCGTCGTACGGCGGGCGGCGGTGCGGGCCGTGGAGGCGGCGGCCGCGCAGCCGCTGGTCCACGACCTGGGCGGCGGACGGCGCGCGGTGCTCGGCTACCGGGACGGCCGGCTGGAGCTGGCCGTGTCCCGGCTGCCCGCGGTGGCCACCGGCCACGACGGCGGACCGGACGCCCTGGAGCTGAGCGGCAGGCTGTACGGGGACGCCCGGCCGACGGCCCTCGTCCTGACCCGCGAGGGGGGCACGGAGCACGTCTGCCCGGTGCGGCGCGGCGACGGGCACGGCTTCAGCGCCCTGATCCCGCTCGGGGCGCTCGCCGCGGAGGCGGCACCGGCCCCCGGAGGGCCCCATGAGCCCGCCCCGGGGCCCGGGGAGCGGTGGCGGGTGTCCCTCCTGACCGACGGCGTGCGTGTGCCGCTCGCCGCCGCCCCGGACCTGCCGCCGCCCGCCTTCGCGGACGCGGCGGGCCACCTGGTGGTGGACGTGTCCGGGGCACCGCGTGTGGACCGCGCCGGATCCGCTCCGGACGGTGGGCTGCGCGTCGACGGGACCGGGACCGGCGCACTCGAACTGCGGCACAGCGCCCTCGGGGAGACGGTTGCCGTCCCCGCCGAAAGGGACGAGGACCGCTTCGCCGCCGTGTTCGCGACGCCGCCCCGCGAGGGCGTCTGGGAGGTGTACCTGGACGGCCGGCCCGTGCGCGTGGGGGCGGCGCTCGCCCCTCTTCTCCCGGTGAACGCCCCGGGTGACCGCTTCCGTCTCGACCGCCGTCACGGTGACCGGCTGACCGTGCACTGCGCGCCGGCGCTCGACGACGCGGAGCGGAGCGCGTACAGCCAGGGGCTTCTGCGGACGGCGCACCACCCGGCGCAGCGCCGGCTGCCGCTCCGGGACGTCGTGCTCTACTCCGGGGAGGGCTCCCCGCGCGCCGTGCACGCCGAGCTCGTGCGCCGGGGCACCGATGCCGAGCACCTGTGGGTCACCGACGGCTCCCCGGAGGCCGCGGCCCGCGTCCCGGCCACGGCGACCCCTGTCGTGGCGCACAGCACCGCCTGGTACGAGGCACTGGCGCGGGCCCGCCGGATCGTGGCGTCAGGTCAGCTGCCCGTCTGGTTCGAGCGCCGCCCGGACCAGACGGTCGTACAGACCTGGCCCAACTCCCCGCTCGGCCGGTTCGGCCTGGACCTCACCGGCACCCTGTACGCCGACCACCAGCATCTCGCCACGCTGGAGCACCGCTCCGCCCAGTGGTCGGTCCTGGTCTCCCCCAGCGCCTTCGCCACCCCGCATCTCCGCCGCGCCCTGGCCTACAGGGGCGAGGTGCTGGAGGCGGGCTCCCCGGCCGACGACCTGCTGTTCGCGCCCGGCCGGGACAGGGCGGCCGAGCGGGTACGCCGGCGGCTGGGCATTCCGGAGGGCCACCGTGTGGTGCTGTACGCGCCGACGTACCGCGACCACCTCGCCCATCCGGCGGCCGTCGTCCCCACCGGCTCCTCCCCCCTGTACCGCTGGGATCCGGCGCTCGACCTGCCCGCACTGGCGGGGTCGCTGGACGGCGGCACCACCGTGCTGGTCCGCAGGCACCCCCGGGTGACGGGCGGCGTCCCGGCGCACCCCGCCCTGCGTGATGTGTCCACGCACCCGGACTCCACCGAGCTCCTGCTGATCGCCGATGTGCTGGTCACCGACTACTCGGGGCTGGCGTTCGGCTTCGCGCACACCGGCCGTCCGATGCTCTTCCACACGTACGACCTCGATCATTACCGGGACACCGTGCGCGGCTTCTGCCTGGACTTCGAGACCCGGGCCCCGGGGCCGCTGCTCGCCACCACCCAGGAGGTGGCTCGGGCGCTGCGCGCCGCGCCGGCTCCGGCGGGCGTCCACGCGGAGGCGTACGAGAGCTTCCGGCGCGACTACTGCGGGCCCGCCGACGGCGCCGCCGCCCGCCGTGTCGCGGACCGGCTGCTCGGAGAGGGCCCCGGGTCACCGCGCCTCGTCGGGCCGCGTGACGCCGGAGCGCGCCCCGTCAGGCCCTGAGCCGTCAGGGCATGAGCGCTGTCAGTGCCTGAGCTGTCAGGGCTTGAACGGTCAGGCCTTGAGTGCCCGGACCGCCGAGGCCGCGAGGTCGTCCAGGTATCCCTTGGGCAGGTCCCCCCGGACCACGACGAGGCGCCAGTACAGCGGGCCGACGATGAGGTCCAGCGCCCGGTCGGGATCGCTGCCCTCGGGCAGCTCGCCGCGTGCCACCGCCGCCCGTACGACCACGGCGGCCACCCCCTGCTGCTGGTCCAGCAGGGCCGCCTTGATGGCGTCGGAGATCTCCGGGTTGCGGGCCGCCTCGACCAGCAGGTCGGGGATCACCTGCGAGGCGACGGGGTGGCGCAGGGCGTACGCGGCCAGTTCCAGCACGGCGCGCACGTCCCCGTACAGCGAACCCGTGGCGGGCGCCGGCATGCCCTGCGCGGCGACGGCCGCGACCAGGTCGAGGACGAGGTGCAGCTTGGACTTCCAGCGGCGGTACACGGCGGTCTTGCCCACCCCCGCGCGCCGGGCGATGCCCTCGATCGACATCCGTGCGAATCCCACGGCGGCCAGCTCCTCGAAGACGGCGCCGCGGATCGCGTCGGTCACGTCCTCCCGCAGCACCGCGGCACCTGCCGGGGTGCGGCGCCCGGTTCGCCGTTGGGTGGTCATGGCCCGAATGATAGACCGTAACGACGAAACGGTTGCGTTGCGACGTACAAACGTCCTACTCTCAGCGTTGCGACGATACGGTCCCGTCCCATCGAGCCGGATCTGTCCGCCCCGATCCCCCGCCCCCCGTCGAAAGCGACCGTGGTGAGCCAGACAGCAGCCCCGCCGGCCCCGGTGGACACCGCATCTCCAGCCCCCCTCCTCCCCGTGTACGAACCCGGCGAGCTGGCCGCCCTCGCGGCCCGGCACGGGCTGACCGTCAGCGGGGCGCGGCCCACGCTCGGCGCGTACGTCCGGCAGCTCTGGGGGCGGAGGCACTTCATCACGGCCTTCGCCACGGCCAAGCTGACCGCGCAGTACAGCCAGGCGAAGCTCGGCCAGATCTGGCAGATCATGACCCCGCTGCTCAACGCGACGGTCTACTACTTCATCTTCGGCGTCCTGATGAACACCAAGCACGGGGTCCCCGACTACGTGCCGTTCCTCGTCACCGGCGTCTTCATCTGGACCTTCACCGCCAGCTCGATCACGGCCGGCACCCGGGCGATCAGCGGCAACACCGGACTCGTCCGGGCCCTGCACTTCCCGCGCGCCTCCCTGCCGATCGCCCTGGCCATCCAGCAGCTCCAGCAACTGCTCTTCTCGCTGGGCGCGCTCTTCCTGATCCTCCTCGTGTTCGGCCAGTACCCGCGGCCGTCCTGGCTGCTCGCGGTCCCCGCGCTCGCCCTTCAGGCCCTGTTCAACACCGGCATCTCGATGGTCATGGCCAGGCTGGCCGCCAAGACCCCCGACATCGCCCAGCTGACGCCCTTCATCCTGCGCACCTGGATGTACGCCTCGGGCGTCATGTGGAGCCTCGACACCCTGCTCACCGCCGACCGGGTGCCGCGGCTCGTCCTGCTGGCACTGGAGTGCAACCCGGCGGCCATCTACATCGACCTGATGCGCTACGCCCTGATCGACAGCTTCACCGGCGCGCAGCTGCCCCCGCACGTGTGGGCCCTCGCGACGGCCTGGGCGCTCGTCTGCGGCATCGGCGGTTTCGTGTACTTCTGGAAGGCCGAGGAGAGGTACGGACGTGGCTGACACCACCGACACCCGTGTGCCCACCGTCGTCGTCGACGACGTCCACATCACCTACACGGTGAACGGCGCCCGCACCGGGAAGGGCAGCGCCACCTCCGCCCTCAACAGGATCGTGTCGCGCCGGCAGCCTCGGGGCGCCCGCCAGGTGCACGCGGTGAAGGGCGTGAGCTTCGCCGCGTACAAGGGTGAGGCCATCGGCCTGATCGGCTCCAACGGATCCGGGAAGTCGACGCTCCTCAAGGCGATCGCGGGGCTGCTGCCCGCGTCGAAGGGCCGGGTCCACACCCAGGGCCAGCCCTCGCTGCTCGGCGTGAACGCCGCCCTGATGAGCGATCTGACCGGGGAGCGCAACGTCGTGCTCGGCGGTCTGGCCATGGGCATGACGCGTGAGCAGATCCGCGAGCGCTACCAGGACATCGTCGACTTCTCCGGCATCAACGAGAAGGGCGACTTCATCACCCTGCCCATGCGGACCTACTCCTCCGGCATGGGCGCCAGGCTCCGCTTCTCCATCGCGGCCGCCAAGAGCCATGACGTGCTGCTGATCGACGAGGCCCTGTCCACCGGGGACGCGAAGTTCCAGCGGCGCAGCAAGGACCGGATCATGGAGCTCCGCGAGGAGGCCGGCACGGTCTTCCTGGTCAGCCACAGCAACAGGTCGATCACCGAGACCTGCGACCGGGCGATCTGGCTGGAGGCGGGCACCCTGCGGATGGACGGACCGGCCAAGGAGGTCGTGGCCGCCTACGAGGAGTTCACCGGACCCGCGAAGCCCAAGCAGGCCAGGAAGTGACGCGTCCGCCGGACGGGCCGCGCAGGCCCGTCCGGCGGACGGTTGTGTCGCGGCCCCGTCGGCCGCTCCGGGTCAGGCGTGCGTGCGCAGCAGCGTCCGCATCGTCCGCATCGCCACCGACAGGTTCGCCAGGTCGAAGGACTCCGAGCTCCGGATCTCCTCCAGCGTGGCGCGCGAACGCGCCAGGATCGCCGCGTTCTTCTCCTCCCAGGCCTTGAACCGCTGCTCGGGCGACGACGTGCCGTTGCCGACGGACAGCACGTCCGACGTGAGCGCGGCGTGCGCGGCGTACAGGTCCTCACGGATGGAGGCGCGGGCCATGGACTGCCAGCGGTCGCCCCGCGGCAGCTCGATGATCCGGTCCATCAGCTGGGAGATCCCCAGACGGTCCGCGAGGTCGTAGTACACCTCGGCGACGGCCAGCGGGTCCTTGCCCGTGCGATCGGCGATCGCCACGATGTCCAGCGCCGGGAAGGCCGAGGAGAAGCCCGCCACCCGGCCCGCCAGCTCGGCCGGGACGCCCACGGCCGTGAGCTCGTCGAGGATCGACTGGTACCACTCGATGTCGGCGCCCCTGAGGAGCTTGGGCAGCTCGCTCCAGACGCGTTCGACGCCGTCCCGGAAGAACTCGATGGTCTCCGCGATCGCGACCGGCTGCGGCCGGTTGCCGAGCAGCCAGCGGGAGCCGCGCTCGACGAGCCGGCGCGAGTGCAGCCGGATCCGGGTCTGCACATCGGCGGCCACCGTGTTGTCGAGCGCCTCCACGGCGTCCCACACCCCGGCGAGGCCGAAGATCTCGCGGGCGGCGGACTGCGCCCGCACGATCTCCTCCAGCGAGGCCCCGGTCTCCTCACGCAGCCGGTGCAGGAACGTCGAACCACCGCTGTTCACCGTGTCGTTGACCAGCACCGTCGTGATGATCTCGCGGCGCAGCGCATGCCCGTCGACCGCCTCGGGGAACCGTTCGCTCAGCTGCTTCGGGAAGTAGGCGTGCACCAGCTTCTGCAGGTGCGCGTCGTCCGGAAGGCTGGTGGAGATCAGCTCCTCGGCCGCCGTGATCTTGGTGTAGGCGATCAGCACCGCCAACTCCGGCTGGCTGAGCCCCTTGCCGTGGTTCAGCAGCTCACGGATCTGACGGTCGTTCGGCAGGAACTCCAGGGCCCGGTCCAGGTGCCCGTCGCGGCCGAGCCTGCGCATGAAGCGCTGGTGGGCGTGGAGGAGCGACGGCGCCTGGGCGCAGGCGTTGGAGAGAGCGACGTTCTGCGCGTAGTTGTTGCGCAGCACGAGCTGTCCGACCTCGTCGGTCATCTCCGCGAGCAGCTTGTTGCGCTGCTTCACGGTCATGTCGCCCTCACGGACCAGACCGTTGAGCAGGATCTTGATGTTCACCTCGTGGTCGGAGGTGTCCACACCGGCGCTGTTGTCGATCGCGTCGGTGTTGATCCGGCCGCCGGCCCGGGCGAACTCGATCCGGCCGAGCTGGGTGGCCCCGAGGTTGCCGCCCTCGCCGACGACACGGGCCCGCAGCTCCGCGCCGTTGACCCGGATCGCGTCGTTGGCCTTGTCGCCGACGTCGGCGTTCGACTCGGCCGTCGACTTGATGTACGTACCGATGCCGCCGTTCCACACGAGGTCGACCGACGCCTTGAGGATGTTCTGCATCAGCTCGGCGGGCGTCATCTTCGTGACCTTCGAGTCGATGCCGAGCGCCGCGCGGATGTGCGCGTTGACCGGGATCGACTTGGCGGAACGCGGGTGGATGCCGCCACCCGCGGAGAGCAGGTCCTTGTCGTAGTCCGCCCAGGAGCTGCGCGGCAGGTCGAACAGGCGGCGCCGCTCGGCGTACGAGGTCGCGGCGTCCGGATCCGGGTCGATGAAGATGTGCCGGTGGTCGAAGGCCGCCACCAGCCGGATGTGCTCGGAGAGCAGCATCCCGTTGCCGAAGACGTCGCCGGACATGTCGCCGACGCCGACGACGGTGAAGTCCTCGGTCTGGGTGTCGTGGCCCAGCTCGCGGAAGTGCCGCTTCACGGACTCCCAGGCACCACGGGCGGTGATGCCCATGCCCTTGTGGTCGTAGCCGGCCGAGCCGCCGGACGCGAACGCGTCGCCGAGCCAGAAGCCGTACGCGACGGCGACGTCGTTGGCGATGTCGGAGAAGCTCGCGGTCCCCTTGTCGGCGGCGACGACGAGATAGGTGTCGTCCTCGTCGTGGCGGACGACCTCCGCCGGGTGCACGACCTCGCCCGTCACCATGTTGTCGGTGATGTCGAGCAGCGCCGAGATGAAGATCTTGTAGCAGGCGATGCCCTCGGCGAGCCAGGCGTCACGGTCCACGGCCGGGTCGGGCAGCTGCTTGGCGACGAAGCCGCCCTTGGCGCCCACCGGCACGATCACGGTGTTCTTGACCATCTGCGCCTTGACCAGGCCGAGGATCTCCGTACGGAAGTCCTCCCGCCGGTCGGACCAGCGCAGACCGCCGCGGGCGACCTTGCCGAAGCGCAGGTGGACGCCCTCGACGCGCGGGGAGTAGACCCAGATCTCGTACGCCGGGCGCGGCGCCGGAAGATCCGGGATGGCCTGCGGATCGAACTTCATCGAGACGTAGTTGTGCGGCTCGTGGTCGTCGGCCAGCTGGAAGTAGTTGGTCCGCAGCGTGGCCTTGATGACCGTGAGGAAGGACCGCAGGATCCGGTCCTCGTCCAGCGAGGCCACCTGGTCGAGGGCCCCGTCCAGCTCCTCCAGCAGCCCGTCCGTCAGCTCCGTGCCGGCCTTCTGGCGGGCCGGGGACATCCGGGCCTCGAAGAGGGAGACCAGGAGCCGGGTGGTGTGGACGTTGTTGCGGAGGGTGTCCTCCATGTAGTCCTGGCTGAAGGTCGAACCCGCCTGGCGCAGGTACTTCGCGTAGGCGCGCAGCACCATGGCCTGACGCCAGTCGAGGCCGGCGCCCAGCACCAGTGAGTTGAAGCCGTCGTTCTCCGCCTCGCCGGTCCAGATGGCCGCGAAGGCCTCCTGGAAGCGGTCCCGGGCGTCGTCGGCGAGGTAATCGCCGTTGCCCGTGGCCTTCCGGGGCAGGCGCAGCCCGAAGTCGTAGATCCAGGCGTGCGTACCGTCGGCGCAGCGCAGCTCGTACGGACGCTCGTCGACGACCTCCACACCGAGCCGCTGGAGCGCGGGGAGGACCGCGGAGAGCGAGACCTGCTCACCCGTCCGGTAGATCTTGAACCTGCGCTCGCCGGGGGCGGCACCGACCGGCTCGTACAGGCTGAGCGCGAAGTCCTGGCGCTCGCTCTTGAGCTCTTCGAGATGGACCAGGTCGGCCACGGCGGCACGCGGCGAGTGGTCGGCCTTGTAGCCCTCGGGGAACGAGTGCGCGTAACGGCGCAGCAGCTCGGCGGCGCGCTCCTCGCCGCACTCGGCCCCCAGCGCCTCCTGGAATCCGTCGGCCCAGGAGCGGGCGGCCTCGACGAGGCGCGTCTCGATGCGGTCCGCGTCCGCGTCGGTGAGGTGCGGGAGCTCGGTGCCCGGCGGGACCCGGACGACGAAGTGCAGCCGGGAGAGGATCGACTCCGTGTTCCAGGCCGTGAAGTCGACGCTGGTGCCGCCCAGTTCCTCCTTGAGGATGTCGATCAGGCGGAGCCGCACGCCGGTGGTGTAGCGGTCACGCGGCAGGTAGACCAGGGCGGAGTAGTAGCGCCCGTACTCGTCCTGGCGCAGGTACAGCCGCAGCCGGCGACGCTCCTGGAGGTACAGCACGGAGGTGACGATAGAGCGCAGCTGGTCGACGGGGGTCTGGAAAAGCTCGTCGCGCGGGTAGGTCTCCAGGATCTGGAGCAGGTCACGGCCGTCGTGGCTGTTGGGCGTGAAGCCCGCGCCCTCCAGCACCTCGGCGACCTTGCGGCGCACCACGGGCACCCGGCGCACGGACTCGGTGTACGCGGCGGAGGAGAACAGGCCGAGGAAGCGACGCTCACCGACGACATTGCCGTCGGCGTCGAACTTCTTCACCCCGACGTAGTCCAGGTAGCTGGGGCGGTGCACGGTCGCCCTGCTGTTCGCCTTCGTCAGGACGAGGAGCTTGTGCTCCCTGGCCTTGGCGCGGGCGTCCGCGGGCAGCCGGTCGAAGGACGGGCTCACCGGGTGCGCCTCGTCCTCGGTGTGCTTCGGGTCGGAGCGCAGAATTCCCAGGCCTGTGCCGGGGACGGCCGTCAGGGCGTCGGATTCACGGAGCTCGTACTCCCGGTACCCGAGGAAGGTGAAGTGGTCGGCGGCGAGCCAGCGCAGCAGCTCCCGGGCCTCCTCGACCTCCTCGTCGTCCAGCTCGTCGAGCGGCTCGGAGGGGAGGTCGTCGGCGATCCGCAGGGCGGAGTCGCGCATCTTCTCCCAGTCCTCGACGGTCTCCCGCACGTCGGACAGGACGCGCAGCAGATCGGCGGTGATCTGCTTCAGGTCCGCGCGGTCCGTCTCCCGGTCGATCTCGACGTGGATCCATGACTCGACGAGCGCGTCGTGCGGCAGCTCGGCCCCGGGCTCCTTACGGCCGCCGGAACGCTTCGCCCCGTTGTTCCTGGCCGGGTCCGCGAACACCTCGATCAGCTTGCCGGCGACATCGCGCCGGACGACGACCTGGGGGTGGATCACGAGGTGGATGCCGCGGCCCTGCCGGGACAGCTCGTTGGTGACCGAGTCGACGAGGAAGGGCATGTCGTCGGTGACGACCTCGACGACGGAGTGGCTGTTCGTCCAGCCGTTCTCCTCGACGGTCGGGGTGTGCACCCGGACGTTCGCGGTGCCCTGCGGGCGGTTCTCGGCGAGCCGGTAGTGGGAGGAAGCGGCCCCGAAGATGTCGACCGGATCGCGGTCGCTGATGTCCTCCGGAGCGGTGTGCAGGTAGTAGCGCTGGAGATAGGCGAGCAGCGACCTGTGGCCCGAGCGCCCGTCCGGGCCGGCCTCGGTGGCTTCCTCCGCTTCGCCGTCGGTCCCTTCGGCAGGGTGCACCCGGAGGCCACCTCCCGGGCCGCCGACACCACCGCCCGGACTGTTGTCAGCTACCCGGGCCGCCCGTGCGAGCAGCTCGGCCTTGGCTTCGTCCAGCTTGGTCTGCATGTCCTCTGGCTCCTGTCGCGCGCCGTTGCGTGACGTAGGTGGAAATGACGACGTACCGCCATGACGCGGGGTATCCGGTCTGACTCGACGCTATGCCGCCTGGGGAGATGTCCGGGACCATATCGGCCATTTTCGGCAGAGGGCCCGGGACGCGGAGATCACGCATCGCCCGGGTGCTGTGGCACTCCGGGCGCAGGCCGGGGGCTTCGCTGCCCCCGAGGCGTATCGCGCTGATCACCGCACCAGGCTATCCCTCCCGCACCCACAACCGTCATGAGCCGCTTATGTACAAAAGAAGACCCCGAACTTTGACACTCTGGACATCCCACGGAATCGTCACTGCACGTACGGACACACAAAGGACACAGAGGCGAGCAGATCCGCTCAGTCCGCCATCAGCTCGGCCAGCGCGACCGCCTCGGCCAGGGTGTCCACCACGGGCACTCCCACCGCCTCCAGGCTGCTGCGGCTGTGCGAACCGCCGGTGTAGAGCACGGCGCGGGCACCGACGTGGGCCGCGGCCACGGCGTCGTCCACCGCGTCACCGATGACCACCGCGGACTCGGGGGCGATGCCCCCGAGCACCTGGAAGTGACGCTCCATGTGCTCGGCCTTGCTGCCGCCGGAAGGGCCCGTACGGCCGTCGACGCGCACGAAGTGGCGCTCGATGCCGTATCCCCGCACCACCGGGACCAGGTGCTCATGGCCGTACATGCTGAGCAGCGACTGACTGCGGCCCCCGGCCTGCCAGCGCGCGAGCAACTCCTCGACGCCCTCGGTCAGCCCGCAGGACACCCGCTGCTCGGTGTAGTGCCGGTGGAAGAGGCCGTCCATCCGCTCCCACTCGGCAGGCGTGGGGAGCCTGCCCATGAGCCGCTCGTAGAACTTGGGTATCGGCACGCAGTACGTCTCGCGGTACTGCTCCAGCGTGAGCGGGGCGAGGTCGATCTCGGCGAAGGCCGCGTTCGTCGCCCCGAGGACCGCGTGGATGTCGTCGAGCAGTGTGCCGTTCCAGTCCCAGACCAGATGTGTGCGGTGCTTCCCCGATGTCGCCATGGGTAGAAAATACTCGCCCGGTACGACAGTCACCCGGGCACGGGCGGCCGCGCGCCCGGCAGGTCAGGCGATCAGGCCGGGGATCTCCTGGATCCCGAACCACAGCAGCTCGTGGTCCTCCGCGCCGTCCACGGTGAACTGGGCGTCGTCGTCGCCGAGGTCCGCCGCCCCCAGCGCCGCGGCCGCCGCGGCGACGTCCTTCTCGGCGTCGTCGGCGTCCACGTGCACGGCGGCGGCCTTCGACAGCGCCACCGCCTGCGCGATCCGCACCTCGCCGAGCGATGTCGCGTCCAGACCGTGGTCCGGGTCGGCGACCGCCGCCCCGTCCGGCACGTCGAGGGCGACGACGACCCGGCGCCTGGTCTCCTCCGGCCGGGCCGCGAGCAGCCGCAGCGACGCGGAGGCGGCCCGGTTGAGCGCCGCGTACTCCAGCTCCTCGATGTCGTCGGAGACGTACCACTCGCGCAGACCGGGCGTCACGGCATAAGCGGTGAGCGGCCCCGGACCGACCTCGCCCGCCCCGTGCACCGAGGCAAGACCGGAGAGGGTCAGGGGGACGTACACACGCATGGCTGACCGCTTTCGTAGTCGATGACGCCCTCAGGATACGTGCGACGTCCCCCTTCGGGGCGACCGCTCCGCCCGCCGCTGTCCACCGCGCGACGACCGTCACCCCCGCCGTTCCCTTGCGGCCGGGGGGCCACCACCCGGATAGGTGATCCCGCCCGGCCCCCGACCGGCCCCCATCGCCGCTTGCGGGGCCGACGACCGGCCCCGTAGAAGATCCCCAGCACAAGTTACCGCCCGGTACTCGCCCGGGCTCCGGACAGCAGCCACGGGGGCTATGAGCATGAGCAAGGACAGGACGAGGCCGGCCGGACGACGCGACGGCAGCAGGCCGGGCACGGTACCGGCGCAACGGCCCCGGCGGCCACTGCGCCCGCACCAGTGGTTCGCGGAACGCCTGCTCGCCGTCCTCAGCGGCCAGCGCCCGGTGCACTGGATGCTCGGCCACACCATCGGCGAGGCCTACGACCAGCTCGCCGACCTCGCCCCTGACGCCCCGCTCGGCGCGGGCTGCCGGCGTCCGGTCGTACGCACCTGCCACGGCACCCAGCCGGCCAACGGCGTGGTCGAGGCCTTCGCCAGCATCGCCACGGGCGAGCAGGTCCGCGCCATGGCCTTCCGTCTGGAGCAGGGCCCCGACCTCCGCTGGCGCTGCGCCGCGATCGACCTGGGCGGCGAACGGCTCCCGGCGGTGAGATGACGGGGCCCGGGCTCACCGAATCAAGCCCGTCCGGCGATTGAGGGCACGGCGGCTGCGCCGGGCCCCACGCAGCGCCCCCCATAGGGCCGCGCAGGAGGCCTCTCCGCCCCGGGGGAGCCCGGGAAGGCCCCAGGGGCCTCTGGGGGCACCCCCACCCCGGAAAACCCCGCAGAAGCCCACCAAACGCACCTGGCCCGGACACCCCAAGGGCATCCGGGCCAGGCCAGGCAGGACCGCTACTTCTTGCGGCGCCGCCCACTCGCGCTCTTCTGCGCCTTGCGGCGCTCCGCACGCGTCATCCCGTCCCCCTCGGACCGCGCACCGTCACCGTCGCCGTTGGAGAAGTCGCCCTCGACGACGCCACCCTCCCCGTCCACGGTGGGGGCGGAGAAGTGCAGCCGGTCAGGCCGCTGCGGGGCGTCCAGGCCCTTGGCCCGGATCTCCGGGCGACCGGCCGGGGCCGCCACCGGCGCGTCCTGCTTCTCCAGCGAGGTCGCGCCCTCCTGGACCGGAACCTCCTCGACCTGCTGCTCGACCTGGACCTCCAGGTTGAACAGGTAGCCGACGGACTCCTCCTTGATGCCCTCCATCATGGCGTTGAACATGTCGAAGCCCTCGCGCTGGTACTCGACCAGCGGGTCCTTCTGCGCCATGGCACGGAGGCCGATGCCCTCCTGGAGGTAGTCCATCTCGTAGAGGTGCTCACGCCACTTGCGGTCCAGGACCGACAGGACCACGCGCCGCTCGAGCTCACGCATGATGTCCGAGCCGAGCGTCTTCTCCCGCTCCGCGTACTGCTCGTGGATGTCGTCCTTGACCGATTCCGCGATGAAGTCCGCGGTCACACCGGCCAGGTCGCCCGCGGCCTCCTCGAGCTCCTCGACCGTGACCTTCACCGGGTAGAGCTGCTTGAAGGCCCCCCAGAGCCGGTCGAGGTCCCACTCCTCCGCGAAGCCCTCGGCCGTCTCCTGCCGGATGTAGTCGTCGATCGTGTCGTCCATGAAGTGGCGGATCTGGTCCTGAAGATCCTCGCCCTCCAGGACGCGGCGGCGCTCGCCGTAGATGACCTCACGCTGCCGGTTGAGCACCTCGTCGTACTTCAGGACGTTCTTACGCGTCTCGAAGTTCTGCTGCTCGACCTGCGACTGCGCCGAGGCGATCGCCCGCGTCACCATCTTGTTCTCGATGGGGACGTCGTCGGGGACGTTCGCCATCGACATGACGCGCTCCACCATCTGCGCCTTGAACAGCCGCATCAGGTCGTCGCCCAGCGACAGGTAGAACCGGGACTCACCCGGGTCGCCCTGACGGCCGGAACGACCGCGCAGCTGGTTGTCGATACGCCGCGACTCGTGCCGCTCGGTGCCCAGGACGTAGAGCCCGCCGAGCTCCTTGACCTCGTCGTGCTCGGCCTTGACGGCCTGCTCGGCCTTCTCCAGTGCCGCGGGCAGCGCGGCCGCCCACTGCTCGACGTGCTCGACCGGGTCGAGTCCGCGCTGACGCAGATCCGCCTCGGCCAGGTCGTCGGGGTTACCGCCCAGCTTGATGTCCGTACCGCGGCCGGCCATGTTCGTCGCGACCGTGACGGCGCCCTTGCGGCCGGCCTGGGCGATGATCGGCGCCTCGCGGTCGTGCTGCTTGGCGTTGAGGACCTCGTGCTGCACACCGCGCTTCGACAGCTGCTGCGAGAGGTACTCGGACTTCTCGACGGAGGTCGTGCCGACCAGGATCGGCTGACCCTTCTCGTGCTTCTCCGCGATGTCGTCGACGACCGCGGCGAACTTCGCGACCTCGGTGCGGTAGATCAGGTCCGACTGGTCGGCACGGACCATGGGCCGGTTCGTCGGGATCGGCACGACGCCGAGCTTGTAGATCTGGTGGAACTCGGCCGCCTCGGTCATCGCCGTACCGGTCATGCCGGAGAGCTTGCCGTACAGACGGAAGAAGTTCTGCAGGGTGATCGTGGCGAGCGTCTGGTTCTCGTCCTTGATGTCCACCCCTTCCTTCGCCTCGATGGCCTGGTGCATGCCCTCGTTGTAGCGGCGGCCGGCGAGGATACGGCCGGTGTGCTCGTCGACGATCATGACCTCGCCGTCGATGACGACGTAGTCCTTGTCGTTCTTGAAGAGCTCCTTGGCCTTGATCGCGTTGTTCAGGTAACCGACGAGCGGGGTGTTCACCGACTCGTAGAGGTTGTCGATCCCGAGCCAGTCCTCGACCTTGGAGACGCCGGGCTCGTGGATGGCCACGGTCCGCTTCTTCTCGTCGACCTCGTAGTCGCCGGTCTCCTCGATGCCCTTCAGCGGGTTGCCCGCCTCACCCCTGGTGAGACGCGTGACCAGCTTGGCGAAGTCGCCGTACCACTTGGTGGCCTGGTCGGCCGGGCCGGAGATGATCAGCGGGGTACGGGCCTCGTCGACCAGGATCGAGTCGACCTCGTCGACGATGGCGAAGTTGTGGCCGCGCTGGACGAGCTCGTCCTTGGACCACGCCATGTTGTCGCGGAGGTAGTCGAAGCCGAACTCGTTGTTCGTGCCGTACGTGATGTCGCAGGCGTACTGCTCGCGGCGCTGGGCCGGAGTCATGTTGGCGATGATGCAGCCGACCTCGAGGCCGAGGAACTTGTGCACCCGGCCCATCATCTCGGAGTCGCGCTCGGCCAGGTAGTCGTTGACCGTGATCAGGTGCACGCCCTTGCCGGAGAGCGCGTTGAGATACGCGGGCAGGGTACCGACGAGGGTCTTGCCCTCACCGGTCTTCATCTCGGCCACATAGCCGAGGTGCAGGGCGGCACCGCCCATCATCTGGACGTCGTAATGGCGCTGTCCGAGGACGCGCTTGGCGGCCTCACGGACGGTCGCGAATGCTTCGGGAAGCAGGTCGTCCAGGCTCTCGCCGTCCGCGTACCGTTGTTTGTACTCGTCGGTGAGCGCCCGCAGCTCGGCGTCGGAGAGGTTGACGAAGTCCTCTTCGATGGAGCTGACCTGGTCCGCGATGCGGTGCAGTTTGCGCAGGATCTTGCCTTCGCCTGCACGCATGAGCTTGTTGAAGACGGACACTGAGGCTGGTCTCCTTGCCGGTCGGGCCTGGCACTGGGTCGTGTGATGGACTCTGGCGCGGGCACGGCAGGTGGGCCCCACCGCAACGGCCATCGTAAGCGAGGACCCCGCCACGTCGGGAGGGCTGCCGCGGCGTTCTCCCCGCCGCACCCTTCCAGGACAACGGCCGGAGCGGACGGAAGGTGCCGGGAAGCACCGAAAAGTGCACGCGCCCCGTGCTCCCCGTCACCAGAATCCATGCATGGAACCCACCACACTCACCACGGAACGCCTGCTCATGCGCCCCTTCGCGCCCGAGGACGCGGACGCGGTCCACACCGCGTGCCAGGACCCGGACATCCAGCGGTGGACAGTTGTCCCCTCGCCGTACACGCGTGCTGACGCGGAGCTCTTCACAGGGAAGCTCTCGCCCGCGGGCTGGCAGGAGGACACGACGTACAACTTCGCGATACTGCGGCGGGACGAGGAGCAGCTCGTCGGCGCGCTCGCCGTCATACGCCGCATCCTGCCGGGCACGTACGAGGTGGGCTATTGGACGGCCAAGGAGCACCGCGGCACCGGTTACGCGACGGAAGCGCTGCTCCGGGCGGCCCGCTGGGCGTTCACCGACCTCGCCGCGGACCGCATCGAGTGGCGGGCCGAGGCCGGCAACACCCCGTCCAGGGCGGTCGCTCTGCGTGCGGGCTTCCGCATGGAGGGTGACCAGCGGTCCGCCCTGTTCAACAGAGGGACACAGCGGGACACGTGGAACGCCGCGCTGCTCCCGGCCGATCTGGGACTGCCCGGCACCCATCCCCACCGGCCGGCCCCCGATGTCAGTGGCGCGCTCTAGGGTTCGGGACATGACGTCTGTGCCGCCGCCCGTCCTGGAACTCTCCGCCGACCAGGCGCGCCGCATCGCCCTGCGCGCCCAGGGCCTCCTGGGCGCCCCGGACCGCCGGGGCGGGGTCCGGGGAGTGCTGCGCCGTCTCGGAGCGGTCCAACTCGACACCATCTCGGTCCTGGCCAGGTCGCACGAGCTCGTGCCGTACGCCCGCCTCGGCGCGCTCGGCCGCCGCGCGGTCGACGAGGCCTACTGGTCGGGCGGCCGCTCGTTCGAGTACTGGTCGCATGCCGCCTGCGTACTGCCCGTCGAGGAGTGGCCGCACTTCGCGTTCCGCCGCCGCGCCTACCGGGCCCGCCCGCACTGGCACCACGACCTGCCCGACGGGGCGTACGAGACGGTGATCAAGCAGCTGCGCGCCGAGGGCCCGCTGACCGCGACCGAGCTGGGGGGCGCGAAGAACGGCGGGGAGTGGTGGGACTGGTCCGCTTCCAAGGTCGCCGTGGAGCGGGCCCTGATGTACGGCGAGGTGGTGTGCACCGAGCGGCGCGGCTGGAAGCGGGTCTACGACCTGGCCGAGCGCGCGATCCCGGACGCCGTGCTCCACGACGACCTGGACGACACGGAGTGCCTGCGCCGGCTGGTCGCCCTGGCGGGACGGTCGCTGGGGGTGGGCACGCGGGCGGACATCGCCGACTACCACCGGCTCAAGGCCGAGCAGTTCGACGCCGTGGTGGCGGACTCCGGGCTGGTGCCGGTCTCGGTCCGGGGCTGGGCGAAGCCTGCCTGGGCCCACCCGGAGGCCCTCGCCTCGGAGCCACGCGGCCGGCACCGCACGACGCTGCTGTCCCCCTTCGACTCACTGATCTGGGAACGGGCCCGTACGGAGCGGATCTTCGGCTTCACCCATCGCCTGGAGGCCTACGTCCCCCGGCCCAAGCGGATCCACGGCTACTTCGCGATGCCGCTGCTGACGGGCGGCAGGCTGCGGGGCCGGGTCGATCCGGCCAGGGACGGGGCCACACTGGTCGCCCGCCAGGTGTCCCTGGACGGCGCGAAGTCGGTGACGCCCATGGCCGAAGCCCTCGTGGAGGCGGCTTTCTGGGTCGGCTGCACGGACGTGCGGCTGGAGCGCGTCGACGCACCCGAGCTGCGCGAGCCGCTCATGGCGGACATCGCCCGCGCCCTCGCATAGGCCGGACGGACCGCGACCTCCCGCTACCTGATCTCGAGGATCTTCTCCCGCATGGCATAGACCACGGCTTCCATCCGGGAGTGCAGCTGGAGCTTCTCCAGGATATTGCGGACGTGGTTCTTCACCGTGTTCTCGGAAATGAACAATTCCTTGGCGATATCACGGTTGTTCATCCCGGTGGCCACGAGTTTGAGCACTTCCAGCTCCCGCTCGGTGAGCCGCGGTGCGGGAACGAGTCTGCGCTCGTCGGTGCGCTGGATCATCGACTTGAACTCGGTGAGCAGTTTGGAGGCCATCGACGGGCTGATCTGGGACTGGCCGTCCGCCACCGCGCGAATGGCCGTGGCCACCTCGTCGGTCGAGATCTCCTTGAGCAGATAGCCGGTGGCGCCCGCCTTGATCGCCTCGTAGAGATCGGCCTCCTCGTCGCTGATCGTCAACATGATGATCTTCGCGCTGGGGGCCACCTCCTTGATGGAGGTGCATGCCTCGATGCCGCCACGCCTGGGCATCCTCACGTCCATCAGCACGATGTCGGGCAGCAGGTCCGCCGCCTTGTCGACCGCCTCCGCGCCGTCCCCCGCCTCTCCGACGACCTGGATGTCCTCCTCCTGCGCGAGGACGATCTCCAGACCTCTGCGGAACAGCGCGTGGTCGTCCACCACGAGAACCCTGATGGGTTCCTTGCGGGAACTGCCGTCGTCCGCAACGGAGTCCGCACCGGCAGTGCCGTCGGCATCGTTCGTCCCGCGCACGGGCCCGAAGGTGTCCGCCATCGTTCCTCCCCCTGAAGGCCACTGCCTGAGGTCACAGGCTGTCCGCCAACGTCAGTGCGCACAGCACTGATTGGCCTGGGGCGCCATGATTTCATGCCCGGCCGCCGAAGCGGCGCCCCCGCGGTCACGCGCGGTGCCCCTGGGGGCGCGCAGACGCTTCCAGGGGCACCGCGTACCGGCTGTGAACGGTGGGTGTCAGCCGCCGAGCGCACCGCCCGCGCCGCCCGCCCCGTCGGAGGCCAGCGGGTCGGTCCTCAGGTGAATGACACCGTAGTCGTAGGCGTGCCGCCGGTAGACGACACTGGGCTCCTTGGTCTCGGAGTCGACGAACAGGTAGAAGTCGTGCCCGACCAGCTCCATCTCGTAGAGCGCCTGGTCGAGCGTCATCGGCGCTGCCACGTGCGTCTTCTCACGCACCACGAGCGGCCCTTCGCCCTGGACCTCGAGCGAACCGATCCTGGTCGTGGGCACGGACGGCTCAGGCTCCGTAGGGATGAGTTCGCCGTCCCCGTTGAACGAGGCGGCGTCCGGCACGACCTCTCCGACCTCGGCTGCGGACCGACGGCCGTTGCCGCGCCTGCTGTAGCGCTTGTCGTGCTCCTTGCGCAGCTGGGTGTCCAGCTTGTCGGTGGCCAGGTCAAGCGCTGCGTACGGGTCGCCTGCCGCCGCTTCCGCCCGGATGACCGGGCCACGCGAGCGGAGCGTGATCTCCACCCTTGCCGCACGGTCGGCCTGACGGGGGTTGGGCTCCTTGGACACCTCGACGTCGAGGCTGATCACCTTGCCGTCGAACTTCTGGATCTTGTCCAGCTTCAGTTTCTCGGCCACGTGCTTGCGGAACCGCTCGGGCACCTCGGTCTTGCGGCCCTTGACGACGATGTCCACGCAGAACTCCGTTCCCGGATCGCTCCGCTTCGGCGGCGGAGCATCTCCCTTTTGCACCAGGCTCCGGTGATCGCCGGAGCCGCGGACTCGGTGGTGTCACCTCCTCCTCCCCCTTCGGCAGGGTCTCGACCCCACCGATTTCCATGCTTCTGGCGTACCGGTGAGTTACCTGCCCGAAACCTGGTGGTGCATTCGCGGAGGCACGGAATTCACCGTCCCTCACAACCGAACATAGCCTGACCACCACCGTGTCGGCACCCGCTACTCACGCGTACCTCCGATCGGGCCCCTTTACCCACTCACTACCTGCAACGACGCAAGTTATCTGTCAGTTCCGGTTTATTTCGAAGGCAGACGGAGAAGCTGCGACCACCGCGGCACGGAGCCCTTCCGCGGGACCGCCCCCGGGGCTCACTCCCCGGACCGCGCGTGCCGCCTCCACCAGAGACGCCCCTGTCGTCAGCAGGTCGTCCACCAGCACGACGCGCCCCCCGTCGAGCAGCCTCCCGCCGCCGTCCGCGACGACGAGAGCACCGGCCAGATTGGCCTGCCGATCCCGGGCGCCCAGCCCCGCCTGGTCGGCCACCGCACGCCGCTGCCGCAGCACGGCGGACACCCGCGCCCGCGTGCCTCCGCGCCGCAGCTCCGCCGCCGCGGCGGCAGCGATCCTGCGCGCCGGGTCATGACCGCGCCCGGCCGTGGCCCGCCGCGCCGACGGCACAGGAACCAGCAGCAGCGGGCCGGCGTCCCCGGCATGCCCCGCTCCGGCCCTCACAGCGGCTGCCAGCGCCCCGCCGAGCACTCCGGCGAGGCCGAGTGCCCCTCGCTCCTTGTGGGCCAGCAGCATCGCGCGTACGGCGTTCTCGTAGGGCGCCGCCGCGTGGACCACCGGCAGCCCCGCCGGCTCCGGTGTCGGTCTCACGCGCCGCGGCCCGGCCGCCAGACCGGCGGCGCACTCCTCGCACAGCTCCGTCCGCGGCCTGCCGCAGCCCCCGCAGGCCACGGGCAGCACCAGGCCCACGATCTCCTGCCACCAGCCCCACACGGTTCCACTGTGACCGGACGACGGGCACTCGGCCAGCCCTGTGGACAACCACTGTGGACAGCGCTCTCCGCGCGCCCCCGCGGCCGTACCCGACCCGCCGATGCGGGCAGTCCTCCCCGGGCCGCTCCGCTCAGCCCGGGTAGACCAGCGAGGAGCCCTCCTTGAGGACCGTCTGCCAGTTGTCCCCCGGCGACAGCTTCACTATCCCGTCGCTCTCGGTGTCCGCCATCAGCGGCAGCTGGTCGTCGTCGGCAGCGGCGACAGCCGTCACCTGGTTCACCCCGGGCAGGACCCCCGAGGACGACGTGGAACCGTCGGCCTGGACGTAACGCACCTGCTGCACACCGCCCTCCTCCTTGCCGACCACCACGAGACGGCTGCGGCCGGACCAGGAGACGGCCGTGACGTCGGCCAGCTGCGGCGCGGCCTGACGCAGGTCCTCCACCGAGACCTGCTCGGTCTCTCCCGAGCCCTGACGCTCGACCCGGCCGATGAGCAGCGTCGTGTGCCCGTCCCGCGAAACCCGCACGGCGATCCGCACCCCGTCCGAGGACAGCCGCAGGGCCTCGATCCGCCCGCCGCTCAGACCGGGCACCGACACCTCCTGCGGCTCTCCGGCACCGTCCACCAGACGCAGCAGCCTGGGATCCGACGGGTCGCGGTCGGCGACCCACAGGTCACCCTTTCCGTCCCAGCTCGGCGCCGA
This sequence comes from Streptomyces sp. QL37, assembly GCF_002941025.1. Classification (NCBI taxonomy): domain Bacteria; kingdom Bacillati; phylum Actinomycetota; class Actinomycetes; order Kitasatosporales; family Streptomycetaceae; genus Streptomyces; species Streptomyces sp. QL37. The sequence goes on from NZ_PTJS01000001.1 coordinate 3,417,073, forward strand.
CAGCCGGTCCGTGGCCTTCTTCGCGCGACTGGTCACCACCGGGGCGGCCTGCTCGCTCTCCTCGGTGAGGGAGGACACGTAGAGCCGCTGCTGGTCCGCCGAGACCGCGGCGGCCTGCTCTTCGTCCCTGGCCACACCCACGGCGCTCATGGCCACCGCCCCGCTGCCCAGCGGACCGGTCACCGGCTCCGGATCGCCACTGCCCTTACTGCTTCCGGGAATGCGCTGCACGCGCCCCTTGTCGTCCACGAAGTACTGGCTGTCGGGCTCGCCGGAACCCTGACCCGAGGCGAAGTCCTCGGCCTCGTCGGCCCCGAGGGAGCACAGCGGGCCCTGCCTGCCCTGCAATTCCACCTGCCCCACACGGGCGGACGTCAGGTCCCGCAGGGTGAAGAGCACCTGGGCCGCCATCATCCGGCAGGCATCCTGCCCGACCTTGTCGGCCTTCTTGTTGAGCGGCACCTTCAGGACGTTCTGGTCGTCGGTCGTCAGGGAGGTGACCCCGCTCTTCAGCGCCGTACCCGCGGGAAAGCGCGAATCGACCACCGGCCGCAGCCAGTTCGACGGGCCCTCCAGCAGCGTCCGCACCGTCTGGGTGACGGTGTCCATCCGCGTGACGGGGTCCGTGCGGTTCCGTACGTAGACGGGATCGGCGACCAGCGCGGCCTCTTCGTCCGTCCGCCCGGCGGCGAAGTAGTACTTGTTCACGGACCGGTAGAGGCGCTTGAAGTCGGACTGCCCGAGCACCAGACCGTCCGGCACGATGTCGATGCGCCACTCCTGCTTGCCGTCCGTCCCCTTCTCCCGGACCAGATGAAGCATCTGGGAGTACTCCGACGGGGCCAGCGGCCGGTACGAACTCTGCGCGTCGACCGCCGCCACCTGCTCGCCGGTCAGCGTGTAGGTGGTCTCGGCGGCACCGCGTGCCTTGTCGTGGATCGTGGGCCCGTTGCGGTTGGGCGCCTTCGCGAGCACCGTAGTGCCCTCGCCCGGCTGCCAGCTCCGGCCCGCCTCCACCGTCAGATACGTGCGGGTCGTCTCGAAATCGGGGTCGTCACTGGTCATCGACTCCAGGAAGCCGTCGACGACCTCGATGGGCGTGGCACCCTCCCTCGGCGGCACGGCGTACACCTGAACCTGGGAATCGCCGGGTTGCGAGGCGTCGACCGCCTTCACGTCGCCGGTGACCGGCATCGCTCCGCACCCGGCGAGCACCATGACGCCGCAGCCGAGCAGCACGGACAACCGCACCACCCGCCCGCCCCGACGGCGGTCAGTGTCCACGAGTCGTGTCCTCCTGCTCCGGATCCTGCGTCTCTGGGTCGGCGCCCGCGTCCGGCCGGCCCCCGGCCGGACGCGACACCACACGTGCTCCGCTGCCCGGCAGAGCCGTCGGGTCGACCGGCGTCGCCATACGCGGCGCCGAGGGCCCGTGCGCCGGGACGGCCAGGTGCGGACGCGCCGCGGAACCCGTCTGGCTCGGTACGGACATCAGCCGCTGCTCGCTCACCACCGGCACCGCCTCCGCACGCTCACGGTCCTCCCGGTTGCGGCGGGAGTCCTCCGGCTCCAGCGGTATCGGCGATCCGCGCAGCGGCTCGTCCGCCGTGCGCGGCAGGGTCAGCCGGAACTGCGAGCCGCCACCCGGCTCGCCCCACGCCTGCAGCCAGCCTCCGTGCAGCCGGGCGTCCTCGACGGCGATCGACAGCCCCAGACCGGTGCCACCGGTGGTACGGGCACGCGCCGGATCCGCCCGCCAGAAGCGGTTGAAGACCCGGGTCGCCTCGCCCGGCTTGAGCCCCACCCCGTAGTCCCTGACCGCCACGGCCACAGCACCCTGGGCGACACCCATCCGCACGATGACGTCTCGTCCCTCACCGTGCTCGACGGCGTTGACGACGAGATTCCGCAGGACCCGCTCGACACGGCGCGCGTCGGCCTCCGCGACCACGGGCTGTTCGTCACCCACCACCCGGATCCGGGTGCCCTTGCGCTCCGCCAGCGGCTCGGCGCCACCGATCACCCGCCGTACGACCGTACGCAGATCTATCGGTTCGGCCTCCAGCGCCGCGGCCCCCGCGTCGAACCTGCTGATCTCCAGCAGATCGGAGAGGAGCGACTCGAAGCGGTCGAGCTGGTCCCCCAGCAACTCGGCGGACCGGGCCGTGATCGGGTCGAAGTCGACACGTGCCTCGTGGATGACATCGGCGGCCATCCTCACGGTCGTCAGCGGGGTGCGCAGCTCATGGCTGACGTCCGAGACGAAACGCCGCTGCATGCGGGAGAGCTCTTCCAGCTGCTGGATCTTCAGCTGAAGGTTCTGCGCCATCTTGTTGAAGGCCTCACCGAGGCGTGCGATGTCGTCCTCACCGGTGACCTTCATCCGCTCCTGGAGCCTCCCCGCGGACAGCCTCTCGGCGATCCCCGCCGCCATCCGCACGGGCGTGACGACCTGGCGCACGACGAACCAGGCGATGGCACCGAGCAGCACGACCACGAACAGGCCGGCCGTGGCCAGGGTCGTCGTGACCAGGGTCAGCGACTTCTCCTCCTGCGTGAGCGGGAAGAGGTAGTACAGCTCGTACGGGTTGTGGTCGACGTCGTAGAGCCGCTTGCCCACGACGAGCCCGGGCTCCGCGTCCTTCCCGTGCGAGTACTTGATCAGTGAGTACGTCTGGAAGGCACCCGCGCCCTTGCCCACGTCGTCCCGCAGCTTCTGCGGGATGCTGGACGCGTCCACGCTGCCCGAGCCACGCGGAGCGCGGCTGGTGGTGCCGTGTCCCGCGGAGTCGGGGCTGAGCGCCACCACGTTGAAGGCGTTCGTGCCACCACTGGCGAGCTGATCGACGAGCTCGGTGCGCCAGGAGGTGTTGGCCGTCATGCCGTCGGCGACCTCCCCGCTCTGGTCACCCGGGACGAGAGGCGCGTTGGCATTCGCCTGGGCGGCCGCGAAGCCGCCGGCCGCCTGTGTCTGCGCGGCCGTGCCCTTCGCCTCCAGCAGGCCGTTACGGACCTGCCCGATCACCACGAGACCGAGGAGCAGCACCACGGCGAGCGACATCAGCAGCGTGCCCGCCACGACGCGGAGCTGCAGATTGCGCCGCCACAGGCGGACAGCCGGCAGCAGCGGGCCACGGATCCACCGCATCAGCAGCCGCGGCACGGGACCGCCGGGCGTCCGGTCGCTGAACAACCGGCCGCCCAACGGGGACCGGCCGAAACGAGCACTCCGTGCCTGACCGGCAGCCCGCTCCGTACGGGCCCCGGGCACCCCGGGTGGCGGAGCAGCGCTGCCCAGGGTCATGTCAGCTCGGTCCGGCCTTGTAACCGACACCACGGACGGTCACGACGATCTCCGGCCGCTCCGGGTCCTTCTCGACCTTCGACCGCAGCCGCTGGACGTGCACGTTCACCAGACGGGTGTCGGCGGCGTGGCGATAGCCCCAGACCTGCTCCAGCAGAACCTCACGGGTGAAGACCTGCCACGGCTTACGGGCGAGGGCGACCAGCAGGTCGAACTCCAGCGGGGTGAGGGCGATGGACTGCCCCTCCCGCTTCACCGAGTGACCGGCCACGTCGATGACCAGGTCACCGATCGCCAGCTGTTCCGGCGCGGGCTCTTCGGACCTCCGCAAACGCGCCCTGATCCGGGCAACCAACTCCTTCGGTTTGAACGGCTTGACGATGTAGTCGTCGGCCCCGGACTCCAGGCCCACCACCACGTCCACCGTGTCGCTCTTGGCAGTGAGCATGACGATCGGCACACCTGACTCGGCCCTGATCAGCCTGCAGACCTCGATGCCGTCCCTTCCGGGCAGCATGAGGTCCAGCAGCACAAGGTCGGGCTTGGCCTCACGAAATGCGGCCAGTGCCTTGTCGCCGTCCGCTACGAACGACGGCTCGAAACCTTCTCCCCGCAGCACAATGCCGAGCATCTCGGCCAGTGCGGTGTCGTCGTCGACGACAAGGACGCGTCCCTTCATAAACGACATCATCCCATTAGCTAATCGTTACCTGCGATGACCTGGCACACAGCTCTGCCAGTCCGACCCCCGTGACCGGGGAAATGACGCCCTCCTCCGTGACGATCGCCGTGACCAGTTCGGGCGGCGTGATGTCGAATGCGGGGTTGTACGCATGGGTTCCCAGGGGGGCGACGACCGTCCCACCGCCCTCGCTCCCGGCCGGAGCGCCCGGCCCGGATGTGAACTCCGTCACTTCCGCCGCGGAACGCTGCTCCACGACGATAGATGTGCCGTCCACCGTCTCCAGATCGATCGTGGTCGTGGGTGCCACGACGAGGAACGGCACGTGGTGGTACTTCGCGAGCACCGCCAACGGATAGCTCCCCACCTTGTTGGCCACCGAGCCGTCCGCGGCGATGCGGTCCGCCCCGATGATTACGGCATCCACCTCCCCCGCCGCAAACAGCGAACCCGCAGCGCTGTCCGTGAGCAGGCTGTACGGCATACCGTTCCGCGCCGCCTCGTACGCCGTGAGCCGGGCGCCCTGGAGCAGCGGCCGGGTCTCGTCCACCCACAACTGCCGCAGACCGCCCTTCTGGTGCGCCCTCAGCGCCACCGCGAACGCGGTCCCCGCCCCACCGGACACGAGCGCCCCGGTGTTGCAGTGGGTCAGCAGCCGGTGCCCGCCTCCGCCCGGAAGGAGCTCCCCGAGCAGTTCCAGACCGTACTGCGCCATCCGCCCACTGGCCGCCGCGTCCTCCCGATGCAGAGACCGCGCCTCGGCCAGCGCCGTCACGGCAGCCACCTCCGGGCCGGCCCCGCTCCCCACAGCCGCCTGGTACGCCCGCGCCACCCGCCGCGCCCCGTACCCGAGGTTCACCGCGGTGGGCCGCGCCTGTTCCAGCAGCTCCACGGCCTGCGCCACGTCCTCACCCCGGGCAGCGGCCAGCGCCACCCCATACCCGCCGGCGATGCCCAGCAGAGGTGCCCCTCGCACCGCGAGGGTCCTGATCGCCCGAACCAGCGCGGGCACATCGGCGCACACCAGCTCGGCCTCCTCGGCGGGCAGCCGCGTCTGGTCGAGGAGCACCACCGCGGGACCTTCCGGGGGCTCGTCCCAGCGGAGTACGGAGAGGGCCGGAGGCTCGATGCCCGCCGGCGATTGCGCGTCCTGATCAGCCATCCGCCCAGTCTGCCCGCTGAACCGCCCGCACACGAAGGCAAGAAGGAGATACAGCGCCAGACCCGCACCGGACCGACGCGTGGCACGATGGCTGGCAACCTGCCGCCCCGATGAGCGGACAGGACTGTGAAGGAGCGACGATGAACGACTCTCCGGGCTGGGCTTCGCCCGGATCCGCCCCCTCCGACGGCCAGGAGACGGGCATTCCCAAACCCTCCGCTCCCGTCGACGGAAGCGCGCCCGCCGGACAGTGGTCTCCCGCACAGCCGCCTCCGGGCCAGTGGTCGCCGCCCAGCGCCCCCGGCACCGGCCCTGGCGCGCCGCCGCCCGCTCCGGGCTGGGGCGGCACGCCGCAGGGATCCGGGTGGGGCCGCCCGCCCATGGCCGCGAAGCCCGGCGTCATCCCGCTCCGCCCGCTGGGCGTCGGCGAGATCCTCGACGGCGCGGTATCCACCATGCGCACCCACTGGCGCACGGTGCTGGGCACCAGCCTCACCGTCTCCGTGATCGCCGAGATCGTGATCATCCTGCTCCAGCGCTACGTGCTGCCCGAGCAGGAGTCGGTCGACCCGAACGCGACCGGGGCGGAAGCACTCCGCCAGGCCACCGACTCGGCGCAGTCCCAGCTGATCAACAGCGCCCCCGGCACGCTCGTCGCGATGATCGCCACGCTCATCACCACGTCCGTTCTCACCGTCGTGATCAGCCGCTCCGTGCTCGGCCGCAGTCTGACGCTCTCCGAGGCATGGGCCGAGGCTCGCCCCCGGCTCCTCCCGCTCCTCGGGCTGACCCTTCTGCTGAGCCTGATGAGCGCCGCCATCATGGCGGTGGGCCTGCTTCCCGGCCTGGCTCTCGGCAGCGGTGCGGGCGGACTCGCCCTGACCTTCCTCGGCTTCGTCGCCTCCTGCGGCGTCGTCCTCTGGCTGATGATCCGCTTCACGCTCGCGGCGCCGGCGCTGATGCTGGAACGACAGTCCGTGATGACTTCGCTCCGCCGGTCCGCCAAGCTGGTCAGAGGGAACTGGTGGCGGACGTTCGGCATCCTGGCCCTCACCTACCTGCTGGTCATCGTCCTGACCTTGATCATCGCGATTCCGTTCGGCATCATCGCGGTGACCGTGGACAGCGACGGCCTGAGCGAGTTCCTCAACAGCAGCTCGACGGACTTCGGCTGGCCCTTCCTCATCATCACGGGCATCGGCGAAGTGATCGTCTCGACACTCGCCTACCCCTTCACCGCCGGGGTGATGGCCCTGCTCTACGTCGACCAGCGCATCCGCCGCGAAGCCCTCGACCTCGAACTGGCCCGGGCCGCGGGCGTGCCCGGCTACGACACCCCCAGGAGCTGATGCGGTGACGGGGGCGGGGGGCACCACCGCAGCGGTACGACGCATCCGGGCGGGCGAGGACATACCCGTGGACACTTCACGCGTCCCCGCCCGCGAGGCGGCGCGGGACGAACTGTCCGACCCGATGTACCACGAACACGACCCGAACCTTCTCGAACGCGGCCTCGACCGCTTCTGGGACTGGATCGGCGACCTCTTCGCCGGCGCCGCCGACGCCGCCCCCGGCGGCCCGTTGGGGCTCGTCGTGCTCGCTCTGGCCGTCGTCGGCCTGGGGGCCGCCCTGTGGTGGAGGCTCGGCACACCGCGCCGCGCCGCCCGCTCCCCCGAGACGCTCTTCGACAGCGCCACCCGCAGCGCGGCCGACCACCGCGCCGCCGCCGCCGCGCACGCCGAAGCCAGGCGCTGGACCGCGGCCGTCCAGGAACGGATGCGCGCCCTCGTACGCTCCCTGGAGGACCGGGCCGTGCTCGACCCACGCCCCGGCCGCACCGCGGACGAGGCGGCCGCCGAGGCCGGCCGGCTGCTGCCCGCGCACGCCGACCGGCTCCGCGCCGCAGCCCGCCTCTTCGACGACGTCACATACGGGGGCCGCACCGCCGACGAGGCCGCGTACATGACCCTGTGCACCCTCGACCTGGAACTCGACGCGGCCAAGCCCCTGCTGACCACCGGCACGGCCCGAGGGGCCGCCGGATGACCGCAGTCGCGGCCGTTCCCACCACCTCGGAATCCCGCAGCCCCCAACAGGTCTGGCAGCGTATCCGGGGTCTGCTGCTCGCCCTCCTCATCCTCGTCATCGCCGGGGTCACCCTTGCCGCCGTGCGCTCCGGCGGCCAGCACGGCCGGCTCGACCCCCGCTCCGCGGACCCCTCCGGCAGCCGGGCCGTCGCCGAACTCCTCAAGGACCGCGGCGTATCCGTCGAGGTCGCCACCACCCTCGACAAGGCCACCGGCGCTGTGGGCCCCGACACCACCCTGCTCGTCGCCGGACCCAACGTGCTCACCGCACACCAGCAGCGGCGCCTCCACACGGCGACCGCCGGCTCCACGGGCCGCACCGTCCTCGTCGCCCCTGGCAGCCCCTCCGTGGCACGGCTCGCCCCCGGCGTGCGCCCGGAAGCCCACGGACCGGTCACCGCACGCCCGCCACGCTGTGAACTCCCGGCGGCCCGCACTGCGGGGACCACCAACATGGGCGGCATCCACTACGCGACGGACGCACGCCGAACCACCGCCTGTTACCCGGACAACGGACTCGCCTCCCTCCTTGTCCTGCCGGGGCAGACCGCCGGCGACACCGTGCTGCTCGGCTCTCCCGACTTCCTCTACAACGACCGGCTCGACCAGCAGGGCAACGCCTCGCTGGGCCTGCAACTCCTCGGTTCCCGCCCGCATCTCGTCTGGTACCTCCCCTCGCTCGACGATCCCTCCGCGGCCGAAGGCGGCGCGGCCGGCCGGGACGAAAACAGTGACGGCGGAACCGAGGGGGAGAGCGGCTTCCTCGCCCTCATCCCCTCCGGCTGGCTCTGGGGCACCCTCCAACTGGCCCTCGCCGCCGTGCTGGCCGCCGTCTGGCGCGCCCGTCGATTCGGCCCGCTGGTCACCGAGCACCTGCCGGTGGCCATCAGGGCCTCCGAATCCGCTGAAGGACGGGCCCGTCTCTACCGCAAGGCCGACGCCCGCGACCGCGCCGCGGCCGAACTGCGCTCCGCCACCCGAAACCGCATCTCCCCCCTCCTCGGCGTGTCCCCCCGTGACGCCGATTCCCGCACGGTGCTCCTTCCCGCCGTCGCCACACGCCTCAGCAACCCGGGCAGCGACCTCGGTGAACTCCTCTTCGGCCCGGCGCCGTCCGATGACGCCGCACTCGTCCTTCTGACCGATCAACTCGACGCCCTCGAAAGAGAGGTACGCACGTCATGAGCGCCCCGACCCCGGAGACCGCCGAGCTTGCGGCAACCGCCGGGGCCCCTGCGGCCCCGACGAGCTCCGACAGCGCCCGCGCATCCCTGGAAGCCCTGCGGTCCGAGATCGCCAAGGCCGTGGTCGGCCAAGACCCGGCCGTCACCGGACTGGTCGTCGCTCTCCTCTGCCGGGGCCACGTCCTCCTGGAGGGCGTGCCCGGAGTAGCGAAGACCCTCCTGGTCCGCGCACTAGCCGCTTCGCTCGAACTGGACACCAAGCGCGTCCAGTTCACCCCCGACCTCATGCCCAGCGACGTCACGGGCTCCCTCGTCTACGACGCCCGCACCGCCGAGTTCTCCTTCCAGCCCGGACCGGTGTTCACCAACCTCCTGCTCGCCGACGAGATCAACCGGACCCCTCCGAAAACGCAGTCCTCCTTGCTGGAGGCCATGGAGGAACGTCAGGTCACCATCGACGGGTCCCCCCGGCCTCTGCCCGACCCGTTCCTGGTGGCCGCCACGCAGAACCCTGTCGAATACGAGGGCACCTACCCGCTGCCCGAGGCGCAGTTGGACCGCTTCCTCCTCAAACTGACAGTCCCCCTCCCCTCACGCGAGGACGAGATCAACGTGCTCACTCGCCACGCGGACGGCTTCAACCCTCGTGACCTCAAGGCAGCGGGTATACAGCCCGTGGCCGGCTCCGCCGACCTCGAAGCGGCACGCGCCGCCGTCGCCAAGACCTCGGTCTCACCCGAGATCGCCGCCTATGTCGTGGACATCTGTCGTGCCACGCGTGAATCCCCCTCACTCACCCTCGGGGCCTCCCCCCGAGGAGCCACGGCACTGCTCTCCACCGCACGGGCATGGGCCTGGCTCACAGGCCGGGACTACGTCATCCCGGACGATGTGAAAGCCCTCGCTCTGCCCACACTCCGTCATCGCATACAGCTGCGGCCTGAAGCGGAGATGGAGGGAGTCACCCCGGACTCCGTCATCACCTCTGTTCTCGCCCACGTCCCCGTCCCCCGGTGAGGCGGTGACCATGGCCCTCACCGGACGGGCCGCCCTGGTGGCGGCCCTGGGGTCACTCCCTGTAGGCGTCCTGGCCCCGAGCTGGGCAGGCATGCTCGCAGTGAATGTCCCGCTGTCACTGGCAATTCTGTGCGACTACGCCCTGGCTGCGCCAGTGCGTACGCTGCAGTTCACCCGATCCGGTGATACATCCGTTCGACTCGGTGACACTGCGACGGTGCAACTCACAGTGACCAATCCGTCCGGGCGTCGGCTCCGCGCCCATCTCCGCGACGCCTGGCCCCCAAGCAGTTGGACCTCGGAGTCGGAACAGGCGTCGTCCCGCCATCGGTTCGGCGTACCAGCCGGGGAACGCCGCCGCCTGACCACCCTCCTACGCCCTTCGCGGCGTGGGGACCGCCAGGCCGACCGTGTAACGGTCCGGTCGTTCGGTCCCCTCGGTCTCGCGGCCCGGCAGGGATACCACCGCGTTCCCTGGACAGTCCGCGTGCTGCCGCCCTTCACAAGCCGGAAGCACCTGCCCTCGCGTCTGGCACGGCTCCGTGAACTCGACGGTCGGACCAGCGTGCTCACACGCGGAGAAGGCACGGAGTTCGACAGCCTGCGCGCCTACGTTCCGGGAGACGACACCCGTTCCATCGACTGGCGGGCCACCGCGCGCCAGTCCGCGGTCGCTGTCCGCACCTGGCGCCCTGAACGCGACCGCCACATCCTCGTCGTCCTCGACACCGGCCGCACATCGGCCGGCCGGGTAGGTGATGTGCCGCGACTGGACGCAGCCATGGACGCGACTCTCCTCCTCACCGCGCTCGCCACCCGCGCCGGCGACCGTGTGAACCTGATCGCCTACGACAGGCGTGTCCGGGCCCAGGTTCAGGGGCGAACAGCGAGAGGGGACGTCCTGTCGACTCTCGTCAGCACCCTGGCCACTCTGGAGCCGGAGCTCGTGGAGACCGACGCGCGCAGTCTCAGCACGGCCGCGCTGGCCGGCGCTCCCCGCCGCTCCCTGATCGTCCTGCTGACGAGTCTGGACGCCGCGCCCATCGAGGAGGGCCTCCTGCCCGTCCTCCCGCAACTCACCCAGCGCCACACGGTCCTTGTCGCAGCGGTTGCGGACCCCCATGTCGAAGCGATGACCCACGCGCGGGGCACAGTGGACGCGATCTACGAGGCCGCCGCAGGCACGCAGGCACAAGCTCAGCGCCGCCGCACCGCGGACCAGCTCCGTCGTCATGGCGTCACGGTCGTCGATGCCACACCCGACGACCTCGCCCCCGCCCTGGCTGATGCCTACCTCGCGCTGAAAGCGGCCGGCCGACTGTAGAAGGCCCAGTAAGCGGCGCTCCCACACCTGGATCGGAGCGCCGCTTGCCGATTTCGATTCGGCGGTGAACGCAGAAAAGCCCCGTGCCACAAGGGCACGGGGCTAGTCCGCAATAATTGTTCGGCGGCGTCCTACTCTCCCACAGGGTCCCCCCTGCAGTACCATCGGCGCTGAAAGGCTTAGCTTCCGGGTTCGGAATGTAACCGGGCGTTTCCCTAACGCAATGACCACCGAAACACTATGAAATTAACCAACACCGGAACAAAACACGGCCGTTCGTTATTTCAGAACTAACACAGTGGACGCGAGCAACTGAGGACAAGCCCTCGGCCTATTAGTACCAGTCAGCTCCACCCGTTACCGGGCTTCCACATCTGGCCTATCAACCCAGTCGTCTACTGGGAGCCTTAACCACTCAAGGTGGTGGGAATACTCATCTCGAAGCAGGCTTCCCGCTTAGATGCTTTCAGCGGTTATCCTTTCCGAACGTAGCCAACCAGCCATGCCCTTGGCAGGACAACTGGCACACCAGAGGTTCGTCCGTCCCGGTCCTCTCGTACTAGGGACAGCCCTTCTCAATATTCCTACGCGCACAGCGGATAGGGACCGAACTGTCTCACGACGTTCTAAACCCAGCTCGCGTACCGCTTTAATGGGCGAACAGCCCAACCCTTGGGACCGACTCCAGCCCCAGGATGCGACGAGCCGACATCGAGGTGCCAAACCATCCCGTCGATATGGACTCTTGGGGAAGATCAGCCTGTTATCCCCGGGGTACCTTTTATCCGTTGAGCGACAGCGCTTCCACAAGCCACTGCCGGATCACTAGTCCCGACTTTCGTCCCTGCTCGACCCGTCGGTCTCACAGTCAAGCTCCCTTGTGCACTTACACTCAACACCTGATTGCCAACCAGGCTGAGGGAACCTTTGGGCGCCTCCGTTACTCTTTAGGAGGCAACCGCCCCAGTTAAACTACCCATCAGACACTGTCCCTGATCCGGATCACGGACCCAGGTTAGACATCCAGCACGACCAGAGTGGTATTTCAACGACGACTCCACAACCACTGGCGTGGCCGCTTCAAAGTCTCCCACCTATCCTACACAAGCCGAACCGAACACCAATATCAAACTATAGTAAAGGTCCCGGGGTCTTTCCGTCCTGCTGCGCGAAACGAGCATCTTTACTCGTAGTGCAATTTCACCGGGCCTATGGTTGAGACAGTCGAGAAGTCGTTACGCCATTCGTGCAGGTCGGAACTTACCCGACAAGGAATTTCGCTACCTTAGGATGGTTATAGTTACCACCGCCGTTTACTGGCGCTTAAGTTCTCAGCTTCGCACACCCGAAAGTGCACTAACCGGTCCCCTTAACGTTCCAGCACCGGGCAGGCGTCAGTCCGTATACATCGCCTTACGGCTTCGCACGGACCTGTGTTTTTAGTAAACAGTCGCTTCTCGCTGGTCTCTGCGGCCACCCCCAGCTCACCGAGTAAATCGGATCACCAGTGATGGCCCCCCTTCTCCCGAAGTTACGGGGGCATTTTGCCGAGTTCCTTAACCATAGTTCACCCGAACGCCTCGGTATTCTCTACCTGACTACCTGAGTCGGTTTAGGGTACGGGCCGCCATGAAACTCGCTAGAGGCTTTTCTCGACAGCATAGGATCATCCACTTCACCACAATCGGCTCGGCATCAGGTCTCAGCCTTAACGTGTGACGGATTTACCTACCACACGGCCTACACCCTTACCCCGGGACAACCACCGCCCGGGCTGGACTACCTTCCTGCGTCACCCCATCGCTTACCTAGTACAAGTCTGGTTCGTCGGCTCCACCACTACCCTCAACTCCGAAGAGATCGGGCCGGCTTCACGGACTTAGCATCGCCTGATTCAGTATTGGGCGTTTCAAAGCGGGTACCGGAATATCAACCGGTTGTCCATCGACTACGCCTGTCGGCCTCGCCTTAGGTCCCGACTTACCCTGGGCAGATCAGCTTGACCCAGGAACCCTTAGTCAATCGGCGCACACGTTTCTCACGTGTGTATCGCTACTCATGCCTGCATTCTCACTCGTGAACCGTCCACAACTCGCTTCCGCGGCTGCTTCACCCGGCACACGACGCTCCCCTACCCATCCCAGCCCCCGTTGGGGGTATGTGCTGGAATGACACGACTTCGGCGGTACGCTTGAGCCCCGCTACATTGTCGGCGCGGAATCACTTGACCAGTGAGCTATTACGCACTCTTTCAAGGGTGGCTGCTTCTAAGCCAACCTCCTGGTTGTCTCTGCGACTCCACATCCTTTCCCACTTAGCGTACGCTTAGGGGCCTTAGTCGATGCTCTGGGCTGTTTCCCTCTCGACCATGGAGCTTATCCCCCACAGTCTCACTGCCGTGCTCTCACTTACCGGCATTCGGAGTTTGGCTAAGGTCAGTAACCCGGTAGGGCCCATCGCCTATCCAGTGCTCTACCTCCGGCAAGAAACACACGACGCTGCACCTAAATGCATTTCGGGGAGAACCAGCTATCACGGAGTTTGATTGGCCTTTCACCCCTAACCACAGGTCATCCCCCAGGTTTTCAACCCTGGTGGGTTCGGTCCTCCACGAAGTCTTACCTCCGCTTCAACCTGCCCATGGCTAGATCACTCCGCTTCGGGTCTAGAGCGTGCAACTCAATCGCCCTGTTCGGACTCGCTTTCGCTACGGCTTCCCCACACGGGTTAACCTCGCTACACACCGCTAACTCGCAGGCTCATTCTTCAAAAGGCACGCAGTCACGACTGCATGTGCAAGCACATACAGCGACGCTCCCACGGCTTGTAGGCACACGGTTTCAGGTACTATTTCACTCCGCTCCCGCGGTACTTTTCACCATTCCCTCACGGTACTATCCGCTATCGGTCACCAGGGAATATTTAGGCTTAGCGGGTGGTCCCGCCAGATTCACACGGGATTTCTCGGGCCCCGTGCTACTTGGGTGTCTCTTAAACGAGCCGTTAATGTTTCAGCTACGGGGGTCTTACCCTCTACGCCGGACCTTTCGCATGTCCTTCGCCTACATCAACGGTTTCTGACTCGCCTCACAGCCGGCAGACTGTGAAAAAGAGATCCCACAACCCCGTATGCGCAACCCCTGCCGGGTATCACACGCATACGGTTTGGCCTCATCCAGTTTCGCTCGCCACTACTCCCGGAATCACGGTTGTTTTCTCTTCCTGAGGGTACTGAGATGTTTCACTTCCCCTCGTTCCCTCCACACTGCCTATGTGTTCAGCAGCGGGTGACAGCCCATGACGACTGCCGGGTTTCCCCATTCGGAAACCCCCGGATCAAAGCTTGGTTGACAGCTCCCCGGGGACTATCGTGGCCTCCCACGTCCTTCATCGGTTCCTGGTGCCAAGGCATCCACCGTGCGCCCTTAAAAACTTGGCCACAGATGCTCGCGTCCACTGTGCAGTTCTCAAACAACGACCAGCCACCCATCACCCCACCCTTACAGGTGAGTGCACTGGGGCCGGCAACCAAAGGGACAGACTCAAACGAGCCCGTACCTTCAGATACCCAACAGCGTGCCCGACCCGACCGATCCTCTTCACTTTCCACGCCGAAGCAGTACTCACAAAGACAACCTGTCGTGCCGAATAGTCAACGTTCCACCCATGAGCAACCAGCACCGAACATTCGCCGGTGTACTGGCCTCTGACCAAGCGAACTTGGTAAGAAGTGCTCCTTAGAAAGGAGGTGATCCAGCCGCACCTTCCGGTACGGCTACCTTGTTACGACTTCGTCCCAATCGCCAGTCCCACCTTCGACAGCTCCCTCCCACAAGGGGTTGGGCCACCGGCTTCGGGTGTTACCGACTTTCGTGACGTGACGGGCGGTGTGTACAAGGCCCGGGAACGTATTCACCGCAGCAATGCTGATCTGCGATTACTAGCAACTCCGACTTCATGGGGTCGAGTTGCAGACCCCAATCCGAACTGAGACCGGCTTTTTGAGATTCGCTCCGCCTCGCGGCATCGCAGCTCATTGTACCGGCCATTGTAGCACGTGTGCAGCCCAAGACATAAGGGGCATGATGACTTGACGTCGTCCCCACCTTCCTCCGAGTTGACCCCGGCAGTCTCCTGTGAGTCCCCATCACCCCGAAGGGCATGCTGGCAACACAGAACAAGGGTTGCGCTCGTTGCGGGACTTAACCCAACATCTCACGACACGAGCTGACGACAGCCATGCACCACCTGTATACCGACCACAAGGGGGGCACCATCTCTGATGCTTTCCGGTATATGTCAAGCCTTGGTAAGGTTCTTCGCGTTGCGTCGAATTAAGCCACATGCTCCGCTGCTTGTGCGGGCCCCCGTCAATTCCTTTGAGTTTTAGCCTTGCGGCCGTACTCCCCAGGCGGGGAACTTAATGCGTTAGCTGCGGCACCGACGACGTGGAATGTCGCCAACACCTAGTTCCCAACGTTTACGGCGTGGACTACCAGGGTATCTAATCCTGTTCGCTCCCCACGCTTTCGCTCCTCAGCGTCAGTAATGGCCCAGAGATCCGCCTTCGCCACCGGTGTTCCTCCTGATATCTGCGCATTTCACCGCTACACCAGGAATTCCGATCTCCCCTACCACACTCTAGCTAGCCCGTATCGAATGCAGACCCGGGGTTAAGCCCCGGGCTTTCACATCCGACGTGACAAGCCGCCTACGAGCTCTTTACGCCCAATAATTCCGGACAACGCTTGCGCCCTACGTATTACCGCGGCTGCTGGCACGTAGTTAGCCGGCGCTTCTTCTGCAGGTACCGTCACTTTCGCTTCTTCCCTGCTGAAAGAGGTTTACAACCCGAAGGCCGTCATCCCTCACGCGGCGTCGCTGCATCAGGCTTTCGCCCATTGTGCAATATTCCCCACTGCTGCCTCCCGTAGGAGTCTGGGCCGTGTCTCAGTCCCAGTGTGGCCGGTCGCCCTCTCAGGCCGGCTACCCGTCGTCGCCTTGGTAGGCCATCACCCCACCAACAAGCTGATAGGCCGCGGGCTCATCCTTCACCGCCGGAGCTTTTAACCCCGTCCCATGCGGGACAGAGTGTTATCCGGTATTAGACCCCGTTTCCAGGGCTTGTCCCAGAGTGAAGGGCAGATTGCCCACGTGTTACTCACCCGTTCGCCACTAATCCACCCCGAAGGGCTTCATCGTTCGACTTGCATGTGTTAAGCACGCCGCCAGCGTTCGTCCTGAGCCAGGATCAAACTCTCCGTGAATGTTTTCCCGTAATCGGGATCACAACACGAGAGCGGAACGACCAGGTCGGAATAAGACCGGTCGTTCACAGCGTCCTCGCTGTTGTTGCCTACCCGACCCGAAGGACCGGTAGGACTTTTCAAAGGAACCACCAACCTGCCGAAGCAGGCCGGGGTATCAACATATCTGGCGTTGACTTTTGGCACGCTGTTGAGTTCTCAAGGAACGGACGCTTCCTTTGGTCCCGTTTCACCGGGGCCCTCCGGGCGCTTCCCTTCGTTCTTGCGTTTCCGACTCTATCAGACTCTTTCGTGTCCGATTCCCGGCCGAAGCGGGTTCCTGCTGTTCGCTTTCCAGTTCTTCGCTTTCGCGTTTCCCTTTCCGGCGGTTCCAACTTTACCAGACTCTTTTCCGTTCCGTTTCCGGTCCGAATTTGATTCCGGTGGCCTATGGAGTGGCCTTTGCCTTTCGGCTGACTCGACTTTATCAGAAGCAATTCGGCCGAAGCGAACCCGGCTTTTTGCTTGAAAGAGAAGAATCGATCGGCTCTGCGAGGATCACGTCCTCCGCACGAGCGAGATGAACTTTAGACGTTCCCGAGCGAGTTGTCCAACTCGTTGGAACCGTTAAAAGCTACCTCTCCACACAGGCTGTGTCAACAGTCTTTGTGGGCGATCAGAAGGCTAGCAGGTCAGCCGCCCCAGACGCACATCCGGCCCTTCAGGCTGCGGCGGGCAGCTCCGCGCTGCGCTCCCCGGCATCGAGGTCTCCGGTGTCCCCAGCTCGGGCCGCCCGGCCTCCGAGGACATAGACGTACGCGAGAAAGGCCAGCTCAGCCGCGACACCGATGCTGATGCGAGCCCATGTGGGAAGGCCCGACGGGGTGACGAACCCTTCGATGACCCCTGAGACGAACAGGACCAGTGCCAGCCCGATGGCCATGCCTATCGCGGCGCGCCCCTGCTGAGCCAGTGCCGTACGTCGGGTGCGCGGGCCGGGGTCGATGACCGTCCACCCGAGACGGAGGCCCGTGCCGGCTGCGACGAAGACGGCGGTGAGCTCGAGCAGGCCGTGCGGCAGGACGAGCCCGAGGAAGGTGTCCAGACGGCCGGCCGAGGACATCAGTCCGATGCCGACGGCGAGGTTGAGCACGTTGACGAAGAGGATCCAGATCACCGGTACGCAGAGGAACGCTCCCAGCACCAGGCACATGGCGGCCGCCTGAGCGTTGTTCGTCCAGACCTGGGCGGCGAACGAGGCGGCCGGATGGCTGGAGTAGTACGTCTCGTACTCACCGCCGGGCCGGGTCAGGGCGCGCAGGTCCTCCGGGGCGGCGATCGACGCCTGCACCTCCGGATGTGCGCCGATCCACCAGCCGATGACGGCCGCCAGGACCGTGGAGAGCACCGCCGTGGGTATCCACCAGTGCCGCGAGCGGTAGACGGCCGCGGGAAAGCCGGCGGTCAGGAAGCGTGCGGCGTCGCGCCACGAGGCGCGGCGGGTCCCCGTAACGGTGGAGCGCGCCCGGGCCACGAGCTGCGTGAGGCGAGCGGTCAGCACAGGGTCCGGCGCGCTGGACCTGACCAAGGACAGGTGGGTGGCGGTGCGTTGGTACAGGGCGACGAGTTCGTCCGCCTCGTCACCTGTCAGGCTGCGCCCGCGGTGCAGAAGATGGTCCAGGCGGTCCCACTCGGTGCGGTGGGCGGTGACGAAGACGTCGAGATCCATGGTCGGCTGCTGCTCCAGGCATCGGTGCGTACGGGTCCGTACTACGGCGGTGCGCTGCCGGTCAGCTTGGCAGACTGTGGTTCCCGAGGGGCGGAGAAGGGCGGCGAGGGGTGGGTGGCGATGAATGAGCTCGTGACCGGGGACGCGGTCGTACTGGGACTGCAGCCGGCGAGGCTGCCCAGCCGGGCGCTGGCGATCACCATCGATCTTGCGGTGCTCCTGACCGTTTTCGTGCTGCTGTCCATCGGTCTGGCGGTGGCGACCGTGACGCTCGACGAAGCGGCCACCGCCGCGATCGCCGTCGCCACGTTCCTTCTGGTGCTGGTGGGCGGACCTGTCGCGGTGGAGACGCTCAGCCATGGCCGCTCGCTCGGAAAGCTCGCCTGCGGACTTCGCGTCGTGCGGGACGACGGCGGGCCGATCCGGTTCCGGCACGCGCTCGTGCGGGGGGCGATGGGGCTGGTCGAGATCCTGGGGACGTTCGGAGTCGTGGGCTGTATCTCCTCTCTGGTGTCCGCCCGCGGTCGTCGGCTGGGTGACGTGTTCGCGGGAACGCTCGTCGTACGTGAACGGGTGCCGGCCGGGCGGGCTGCTGCGGTGCCCCCTCCCCCGCCCTGGCTGGTGGGCCGTTTCGCGCAGCTGGACCTCTCGGGTGTACCGGACGGACTCTGGCTGGCCGTACGGCAGTACCTGACCCGGATGAGCCAGCTCGATGCCACGGTGCGCGGGTCCATGGCGGAGCGCCTGGCCGCGGACCTCGTCGCGTGTACGGGTGTTCAGGCGCCGCAAGGGGTACCGGCGGCCGCATATCTGGCGGCCGTGACGGCCGAGCGGCAGGCGCGGGATGCCCGTCGGGTGGCTGCGGCAGCGGGCCGCGGCGGCCCGTTCCCGATGCCCGTACCCGGGCCCGTGCCCGCACCTCAGGACGGGCGGTTCTCCGACGAAGGGCCGACGGAAGGCAGTCAGTCAGGCGCCGGCACGCCCACAGCGGCTCCCGCCGGTGCCGGCGAGGAGGGGTCGGGGAACGACGCCGGGAGGCAGACCGCGACCGGCTTCGCCCCACCCGCCTGAACCCACCCGCCTGAACCGGCCCGTCTCAACCCGGCTGCCCGACCGCCGGCCTCGGCCCGCCCGCCTGAGCCCGCAGCCTGCCCCCTCCGCCCGTGCCCGTGCCCGTACGAGCCGGAGCTCCGGCTCAAGCCCCGTCCGGCTCGCCGGGCTTGGCCGAGGGCGGGGATTCGAGGTCCTCGAGCTCTACACCCGGCGCCGCCAGCACCACGTCACCCGCGATGTGCACGGCGTGCTGATCGCCGGTGTCCAGTGCGTTGACCTGGTATTCGTCCACGATCAGGGGCCCGTTGTCAGTGGCGTGCGCTTCACTGTTCAGCAGCGACCAGGACTGGTCGACGGTACGGGGAGCGAGGACCGGGTCCGTGAAGGTGACCAGACGGACGCGGGTCGCGGGGGAAGCGGGGGTGAGGCGCAGGAGCCTGGCAGTGGCGACGAGGAAAGCGGGGGACGTGCCGGAGAAGGTGTGGGCGCGGACATTGCCTTCGGTGGCATGAGTGCCGGTGGGGTCGGTCCGTACCCAGGTGACCCCTTCGAGGGCGGCACCGCGGATCTGCCAGCTCGCGGAGTGCAGTTCGAGGCGGATGGGGCGACCGAGCTCGTCCAGGGCCAGATCGACGGAACCCAGGTGGGCGCCCGAGGGGGCTGTGGTCTGGGAGACATAGCGCCAGCCGG
This sequence comes from Streptomyces sp. QL37, assembly GCF_002941025.1. Taxonomy (NCBI): domain Bacteria; kingdom Bacillati; phylum Actinomycetota; class Actinomycetes; order Kitasatosporales; family Streptomycetaceae; genus Streptomyces; species Streptomyces sp. QL37. Next base: position 3,436,551 of record NZ_PTJS01000001.1, read on the forward strand.
AGGGGCCGGGCGCGCAGTGGAAGTGTTCTTCGCCGAGGGGGGTGTGGTCGTGGACATCGTGGAGCGAATAACGGCCGCGGGGCATGGGGTCCTTCGGGTTCCTCGGGCTGTGCGGGTGCGGTACGGGGCAGGCCCCCGGCACGGGGGTGCGGGGGCCTGCGCTCGGACCTGCTGCTGAGAGCTGCGCCGGCCGTCGGCCGACGGCCGGCTCAGTAGCGGTAGAGGTCGGACTTGTACGGGCCTTCCACCGGGACGCCGATGTAGTCGGCCTGCTCCTGGCGCAGGGTCGTGAGCTTCACGCCCAGCGCGTCGAGGTGGAGGCGGGCGACCTTCTCGTCCAGGTGCTTCGGCAGCACGTAGACATCGGTCGGGTACGCCTCGGGCTTGGTGAACAGCTCGATCTGGGCCAGGGTCTGGTCCGCGAACGAGTTGGACATGACGAACGAGGGGTGACCGGTGGCGTTGCCGAGGTTCAGCAGACGGCCCTCGGACAGGACGATCAGGACCTTGCCGTCCGGGAACTTCCAGGTGTGGACCTGCGGCTTGACCTCGTCCTTGACGATGCCGTCGATCTTCGCCAGGCCGGCCATGTCGATCTCGTTGTCGAAGTGGCCGATGTTGCCGACGATGGCCTGGTGCTTCATCCGGGCCATGTCCGAGGCCATGATGATGTCCTTGTTGCCCGTCGTCGTGACGAAGATGTCCGCGGTCTCCACCACGTCGTCCAGCGTCGTGACCTGGTAACCGTCCATCGCGGCCTGCAGGGCGCAGATCGGGTCGATCTCCGTGATGATCACCCGGGCGCCCTGGCCGCGGAGGGACTCCGCACAGCCCTTGCCCACGTCGCCGTAGCCACAGACGACGGCGGTCTTGCCGCCGATCAGGACATCGGTGGCGCGGTTGATGCCGTCGATCAGCGAGTGGCGGCATCCGTACTTGTTGTCGAACTTCGACTTGGTGACCGCGTCGTTGACGTTGATCGCCGGGAACAGGAGGGTGCCGTCGCGGTGCATCTCGTACAGCCGGTGCACACCGGTCGTGGTCTCCTCGGTCACGCCGCGGATCTCGGACGCCAGCTGGGTCCACTTCTGCGGGGACTCGCCGAGGGTGCGGTTCAGCAGGGTGAGGATGTACGCGTACTCCTCGCTGTCCGCCGTCGACGGGTCCGGAGCCTCGCCGGCCTTCTCGAACTCGACGCCCTTGTGGACGAGGAGGGTGGCGTCACCACCGTCGTCGAGGATCATGTTCGGGCCGCCGGTGGGGGTGTTCGGCCAGGTCAGAGCCTGCTCCGTGCACCACCAGTACTCCTCCAGGGTTTCGCCCTTCCAGGCGAAGACCGGAACGCCGGCGGGGGCGTCCGGGGTCCCGTTCGGACCGACCGCGATCGCTGCGGCGGCGTGGTCCTGGGTCGAGTAGATGTTGCAGGAGGCCCAGCGGACCTCGGCGCCCAGGGCGACCAGGGTCTCGATGAGCACCGCGGTCTGCACGGTCATGTGCAGGGAGCCGGTGATCCGTGCGCCGGCCAGCGGCTGGGCGGCGGTGTACTCCTTGCGGATCGACATCAGGCCGGGCATCTCGTGCTCGGCGAGGGTGATCTCCTTGCGCCCGAAGGCGGCGAGGGAAAGGTCGGCGACCTTGAAGTCCTGGCGATTGGCGGCCGTCGTCATAACGGGCTGCTCCTCGTAGTGGGTCGAGGGTGGTCGGCTGGCTCTGCGGCGGCCACGACGGGCACACGAATGCCCGGGCGATCCGCAGTGCAGTCCGTCGGAGGCCCTCTCTCCCTCGGCCGGTCCACCTGCGCGGACCGATCGACCGCCATCAGCAGCGACGTCTGGTACTCCCCCGAATCTACACCGAACGGCCCAGCGAGCCCCAGTCCGCCCGGAGGGCGGCATGGGTCACGGGGCCGTTCGGGGCTGATCTTCAGTGGGTCAGTGGCCGGATTCCGTCGGTGTGCCCTCGGGAGACACGGGGCCGCCCGGCGCCTTGCCGGGGTTGGTGCCGGCGGCAGCGGCCTTCTCGTCGTAGATGTCGGGTTCGAGGTAGATGACCCGGGCGATCGGGACCGCCGCGCGGATCCGGTTCTCGGCGGCGTTGATCGCCTCCGCGACCTCGGCGGCGGACTCCTCGGCCCGCACCGCGATCTTGGCCGCCACCAGCAGCTCCTCCGGACCGAGGTGGAGCGTGCGCATGTGGATGACGCGGGTGACGGTGTCGCCGTCGACCACGGAGGCCTGGATCTTCTCGACGTCCTCGGTACCGGCCGCCTCACCGAGCAGCAGCGACTTCGTCTCCGCGGCGAGGACGATCGCGATCACGATCAGCAGGATGCCGATGCACAGGGTGCCGATGCCGTCCCACACGCCGTTGCCGGTGCCCAGGGCCAGGCCCACGCCACCGAGGGCCAGGATCAGCCCGACGAGCGCGCCGAGGTCCTCGAGGAGGACGACGGGAAGCTCGGGCGCCTTGGCACGGCGGACGAACTGCGTCCAGGACAGCTTGCCGCGGGTCTGGTTGGACTCCGTGATGGCCGTACGGAAGGAGAAGCTCTCGGCGATGATCGCGAAGACCAGCACGCCGACCGGCCAGTACCAGGCCTCGATCTCGTGCGGGTGCTTGATCTTCTCGTAGCCCTCGTAGATCGCGAACATGCCACCGACCGAGAACAGGACGATGGAGACGAGGAAGGCGTAGATGTAGCGCTCACGCCCGTAACCGAAGGGGTGCTGGGGGGTCGCCTCCCGCTGGGCCTTCTTGCCGCCGAGCAGCAGGAGCCCCTGATTGCCCGAGTCCGCCAGTGAGTGGACGCTCTCCGCCAGCATCGATGAAGAGCCACTGAAGAGGAACGCCACGAATTTGGCCACTGCGATGGCGAGGTTGGCGGCGAGTGCCGCCACGATCGCCTTGGTTCCGCCTGACGCGCTCATGGGTGCCTGGTGTCCCTTCCTCGGTGCTGCGGCACGGCGCCGCGTTACGGCCGGACATTGTTGCAGCCGCTGGTGCGGACGGTACGTCAGACCACCACGGTCGCACGGAAGAGCGTTCCCGTACCGGCCACTTCTACCGATTCGTCCGCAGGGACGAACACGGATTCGCCGGGTGCGAGAGCGATCTCACCTGCGCGCGGTGCGCCCGCCGTGCAGAGCAGGATCTGTGCCGTGGGCGCGGTGAGGTCCACCGGGCCGCCACCGGAGGGCAGGACGTAGCGCGACAGCCGGAATTCGTCGACCGGCGTCTCGTACACCTCCTCGCCGCTGGGCGCGGCCTCGGGGCGCAGGATGCCGGGCTCGGTGGCCTCGAAACGGACGATACGGAGCAGTTCGGGGACGTCGACGTGCTTGGGGGTCAGACCGCAGCGCAGCACGTTGTCGGAGTTGGCCATGATCTCGACACCGAGGCCGCCGAGATAGGCGTGGGGCACGCCCGCGCCGAGGAACATCGCTTCGCCCGGCTGGAGTTGCACGTAGTTCAGCAGCATGGCCGCGATGACGCCGGGGTCGCCCGGGTAGTGGTGGGCGATCTGGGCGTACGGGGCATGGGCGCCGCCGAGCCGCCCGGCGGCCTCGGACGCCTCGGCGACCGTGTGCGCCATCTCTTCGGGGTCCGCGGTGAGGATCGCCGTGAGGACCTCGCGCAGTGCCTCGTCCTCGGGGTGGGCGCGGAGCAGGTCCACGAAGGGCTTGAGGGAGTCCACGCCGAGGGCGGCTATCAGGTCGGCGGCCTCGGCGGGCCTCCGGAAGCCGCACAGCCCGTCGAAGGGCGTGAGTGCGCAGATCAGCTCGGGCTTGTGGTTGGCGTCCTTGTAGGTGCGGTGCGGCGCGTCGATCGGGATGCCACGGCGTTCCTCGTCCGCGTAGCCCTCCTGTGCCTGCGCGAGGTCGGGGTGGACCTGGAGGGACAGCGGGGCGCCGGCCGCGAGGAGTTTGAGCAGGAAGGGGAGCCGGGGTCCGAAGGTCCGGACGGCCGCCGCGCCGAGTTCGCGCTCGGGGTCGGCCGCGATGACGTCCGTGAGGGACCGCTCACGGGCTCCGGAGCCCGCGGTGGTGTCCGTACCGGTGGGCCGGGTGAGGCGTGAAGGGGCTCCCGGGTGGGCTCCCATCCACATCTCGGCCTGCGGTTCGCCGGTCGGGGCTGTGCCGAGCAGCTCGGGGATGGCCGTGGTGGACCCCCAGGCGTAGGGGCGCACGGTGTTGGAGAGCCGGTCCATGGAGATGAGTCCTCGTGGGATGTGCGGGGCGTGGGCGCCCGGGGTGGCGGGCCGTCAGGCCCGGTTGTCGGAGGCGAGGGAGGCGTATACGGCGGCGAAGTCGGTGACCGCGAGGAGCTCTGCGAGGGCTTCGAGCTCGCTGCCCTCCTCCGGTTCGAGTTCGCTGATGGCCGTGTCGTGGCTCAGGGCCAGTTCACGGGCGGCCGGGCTCGCGGTCAGGCCGCCGGCGGGCCGGTCGCGGAGCAGGACGACACGGGCCCTCATGGCCTCGGGCTCGTCCACCCGGTCCCGGAAGAAGTCGTCGGGGTCGGCCCCCGCCGCGAACGCCCCGGCGAGCAGCCCTCCGTGGGAGGGGAGCGCCTGCGGCAGCTCGGCCACGAGGGCCGGGCGGCCGGCGAGCTCGGCCAGGACAGCGGCGAAGCGGCGCCCGACGGGGCCTGCGGCCTCACCCTCCGTCCAGACGAGGGGCAGGCTGTCGGCGAGCTCCGCGGCGAGTGTCTTGGCCGGATTGCTGTACGTGGCGATGGCCGGCCCGCAGCGCTCCGCGGTGCGGTCGAGGCGGTCGGCGACCTTCTGCAGGGTCTCCGGGGGCGCTTCGATCAGGCCCACGCGGTCCAGCAGGGCGAGCAGCGGGGTGAGCAGGGCCCAGAGCGTGCCGGGGCCCGCCGCCGAGGTCTCGGCGTCGTACTCGCCGTGCGGGGCGGCTGCCATGGGCACGACGAGTCCGTGGACCCCGTCGACGGCCTCGCGCAGCGGGGACCGGACGGGCGCGACCGCGACGACCGTGCAGCCGCGGCGGTAGGCCTGCTCGGCGAGCAGCGCGAGGCCGGGTTCCGAACCGTCGGCCGTGGCGATGAGCAGCAGGTCCACGGATCCGGCCCAGCCCGGCAGCGCCCAGCGCAGCGCTCCGGCGGCGGCCGCGACCCCGGTGGGGCGGATCGGGATGACGGGCGCGGAGGCGCCGGCGAGAGCGCCGATCAGGTCGGCGACGCCGGTCGCGGCGGTGCCGGGGCCCGCGACGAGGACGGCGCGGGGCCGTCCTTCGGGGGCCAGGGCACCGATTCCCGCCTCGGCGGCGTGCCGGGCGGCGGTGCGGACGCGGGCTCCTGCCTCGGCGGCGCCGCGCAGCAGGCCTCGCCGGTCGGCTCGGGCCAGTGCTTCCGGTGCGTCGAGCAGCGACTCGTCGAGCATGGTGGTGGGCCTCCGATCACCGTGCTGATCAGGGTGCGGATTACGCGGGGCGGCGGGCCTCGTCGACGAGGAGCACCGGGATGCCGTCCCGCACCGGGTAGGCGAGACCGCAGTCCCCGCCGGTGCAGACCAGCTCGGGGCTCTCGGCGGCGGACCGGTCGTCGAGGCCGGCGTGGCAGGCCGGGCAGGCGAGGATCTCCAGAAGGCCGGCTTCGAGCGGCATGGGGTGGGTCCCTTCGGGCATGCGGTGCGGATCCGGTCCGGACCCGGTTCGGGTCCGCGGAGCCAGGGTCTTTCGGGCGTGGTCAGCCTACCGCCGGGCCGAGTGGGTCGCGGCCCGGCGGCCCCCGCCCGACGGGGCATGCGTCGGCGGTGTGCTCCCGATGTCGCCGACGGCGAGGACATGTCGGGCACTCCGCGCATACGCACGCCGGTCACGCGCGGACGACGGCGAGGACCTCGTCGCATGTCGGGCACTCCGCGCATACGCACGCCGGTCACGCGCGGACGACGGCGAGGACCTCGTCGCGTACCGCCGCCATGGTCTTCTCGTCCCGTGCCTCGACGTTCAGACGCAGCAGTGGCTCGGTGTTGGAGGCGCGGAGGTTGAACCACCAGTCGCCGCCGGTCACCGTGAGCCCGTCCAGCTCGTCGAACCGTACGTCGTCGCGGTGTCCGTACGCCGACCTGATCGCCGCCAGCCGGTCCGCCTGGTCGGCCACGGTGGAGTTGATCTCGCCGGATCCCGAGTAGCGGTCGTACCGGTCGAGGAGCCCGGAGAGCGGGCCGTCCTGGCTGCCCAGTGCGGCGAGGACGTGGAGGGCGGCGAGCATGCCCGTGTCGGCGTTCCAGAAGTCGCGGAAGTAGTAGTGCGCGGAGTGCTCGCCGCCGAAGATCGCGCCGTGCTCGGCCATCTCGGCCTTGATGAAGGAGTGGCCGACGCGGGTGCGGACGGGGGTTCCGCCGTTCTCGCGTACGACTTCGGGGACCGACCAGGAGGTGATCAGGTTGTGGATGACGGTGCCCTTGCCGCCGTTGCGCGCCAGCTCGCGGGCGGCGACCAGGGCCGTGATCGCGGACGGCGACACGCCTTCGCCGCGCTCGTCGACGACGAAGCAGCGGTCGGCGTCACCGTCGAAGGCGAGGCCGAGATCGGCTCCCTCGGCGAGGACGCGGGCCTGGAGGTCGACGATGTTCTTCGGGTCGAGCGGGTTGGCCTCGTGGTTGGGGAAGGTGCCGTCGAGCTCGAAGTACATCGGTACGAGGTCGAGGGAGAGGCCCGCGAAGACGGTGGGTACGGTGTGGCCGCCCATGCCGTTGCCCGCGTCCACGACGACCTTGAGCGGTCGGATCCCGGAGAGGCCGACGAGGCCCAGCAGGTGCGAGGCGTAGTCGGTGAGGGTGTCGCGCTCGGTGACCGTGCCCGGTTCGGTGGCGGTCGTGGCGGGGAGGCCGTGCTCCGACCACTGCTCGACGAGGGTGCGGATCTCGGTCAGGCCGGTGTCCTGGCCCACGGGGGCGGCCCCGGCGCGGCACAGCTTGATGCCGTTGTACCGCGCCGGGTTGTGCGAGGCCGTGAACATCGCTCCGGGCAGGTCCAGTGCCCCGGACGCGTAGTACAGCTGGTCCGTCGAGCAGAGCCCGATGAGGGTCACGTCGGCGCCGCGTGCCGTCGCACCACGGGCGAAGGCGGCGGCCAGACCGGGCGAGGAGGGCCGCATGTCGTGTCCGATCACGATCGCGTCCGCGTCGGTGACCTGGACGAAGGCCGCGCCGAACAGTTCGGCCAGCGCCTCGTCCCACTGGTCGGGCACGACTCCGCGCACGTCGTACGCCTTCACGAGCTGCGACAGGTCAGCAACCACGGCCGGTCCTCCTGGGATCTTTACGGACCGCCCAAACTACCCGGCGGTCCCGGACCCCCGGTCAGGGGAGCATCCAGCCCAGCACCGCCGTGCTCTGGGCCATCACGACCAGGCACATCACCAGCAGCAGGCCGAGACTCCACGGCAGTACCTTCCGCAGCAGGTCTCCCTCGCGTCCGGCGAGACCGACGGCCGCGCAGGCGATCGTCAGATTCTGCGGGGAGATCATCTTCCCCAGCACTCCCCCGGAGCTGTTGGCGGCGGCGAGGAGCTCCGGCGAGAGGCCGGACTCCCTCGCGGCGGACACCTGGAGCGCGCCGAAGAGGGCGTTGGCCGAGGTGTCGGAGCCGGACACGGCGACGCCGAACCAGCCGAGCACGGGCGAGAGGAAGGCGAGTCCGGCGCCGGCCGCGGCGACGGACTGCCCGATGGTGGCGGCCTGTCCGGAGAGGTTCATGACATAGGCGAGGGCGAGCACGGACGTCACGGTGAGGATCGCGTAGCGCAGTTCGTGCACGGTGGCCGCCCACTCCCGCACGGCGGTTCCGGCCCGTACGCCGATGACGACGGCGGTGATCAGGCCGGCGATCAGGACGAGGGTGCCGCCGGTGCCGATGAGCGGGAGGGAGAACTCGTTGGCGCCGACCGGTTCGCCGTCGGGCCCCGCGACGTCGAGGAACGGCCAGTCGAAGACGCGCGTCGCCTCGGCGAGGAGCCGCTTGACGGGCGGGATCTGGGCGATGGAGAACACCGCGACGATCAGCGCGTACGGGGCGTAGGCGCGCAGCACCTCGCGGCGCGGGTCCTCCTTGTCGAGGTCCTCGCTGCGCACGCCCGTCAGGACGGCGGCGCGTACGGGTTCGTCGGCGGGCCTGCGTGCGCCGGGCACGGCGATCAGCGCGCCCGCGCCCACCAGAGCGGCCGCGATGTCGGCGAGCTGCGCGGACACGAAGTTGGAGGCGGCGAACTGAGCGACGGCGAAGGCCACCCCGCAGACGAGCGCGGGCACCCAGGTCTCCCGCAGACCCCGTCGGCCGTCGACCAGGAAGACCAGGATCAGCGGGACGACGAGCGCCAGCAGCGGCGTCTGGCGGCCGACGACCGTGGCGACGTCGTCCAGCGGCAGACCCGTCACCTGGGCGAGGGTCACCACGGGCGTGCCCATGGCGCCGAAGGCGACGGGCGCGGTGTTGGCGACCAGGGAGACGACCGCGGCCTTGACCGGGTCGAAGCCGAGCGCGACGAGCATGACGGAACAGATCGCGACGGGTGCGCCGAAGCCTGCCAGCGCCTCCAGGAGCGCGCCGAAGCAGAAGGCGATGACCAGGGCCTGGATACGCGGGTCGTCGGAGACCCGGCCGAAGGAGCGCCGCAGGATGTCGAAGTGGTGGGTGCGGACGGTCATCCGGTACACCCAGAGGGCGTTGACGACGATCCACATGATGGGGAAGAGCCCGAAGAGGACGCCCTGCGCCCCCGCGGACAGGGTCTGCCCCACAGGCATGCCGAACGCCAGCCAGCCGACGAGCACGGCGACGGCCAGCCCGATGAGTCCGGCGCGGTGGGCCTTCATGCGGACGGCGCCGAGCAGCACCAGGACGGTCACCAGTGGCAGGGAAGCGACGAGAGCGGACAGAGCGAGCGAATCGGCTACGGGTTCGAGTTGCTGGACAAACACACATGCCTCCCCGGATTCCGTGATGCGGAAGCGATCTCTCACGGGTGGGGGAATGGTCGTGTCCGCGACAAGCCAGCGTCAATGCTCCGTACCGGAAAAAATTCTTCCGGACGGAGAGGGGGCGGGTGTGACCGGTGGTGCGGAAGGGGTGTCAGGAGTCCGGGGAGCGCAGCACCCGGAGATGTCCGCGGCGCGCGACCTCCACCGGGTCCGCCGCCCGGGGGCCCCGGCCGCCCTGCTGCCGGTCCTGGGGCCGGGCCGCCTCGCGCACGGCGTTGGCCAGCGCTTCGAGATCGTCACCACTGGGGCGGGTGGGAGCCGAGGGGTCGGAGAGCCGGACGACTTCCCAGCCACGCGGCGCGGTGAGCCGTTCACCGTGCTCGGCGCAGAGGTCGTAGCAGTGGGGCTCGGCATAGGTGGCGAGCGGGCCGAGGACCGCGGTCGAGTCGGCATAGACGTACGTCAGTGTCGCGACGGCGGGACGGCCGCACGCGGTTCGCGAACAGCGACGTACAGGGCTCACGATGTTGGACGGTACCGCACTCTTGAGCGGGCTGCGACGACTCTCCCCCGGGTCACCCCGTCGTGTCGTCCCGCGCACGGGGCCCCGCGCGGCTCCGGCACAGCCGTTCCGACCTGCGCGGAAGCCGGTGTGCGGGGGCCTGGCCGAGGTCGCGGGGGAGAACACAATCGGTCATACGACGGAGGGCCGGCGATCGGAGCAAGGACCGGAACCGCACTCAACCCTGGCCGGAATGTTCATCTTGGGACACAGAGCGGACCGGTGGAGAAGCCGTGATCGCCCCGGCCCGAGGAGGGTTACGCTGCGTCGGTGATGGACAGTCCCGTACCGCCCCACCCTCCCGAGCCACGGCCCCGCCGCCGCGACCGCCATGGCCGCGGTATGCGCGGTCCGGTGGCCCCGCCGCAGGTGCCGCTGTCCGTCAGCAGGGCCGAGAGCTTCCGCGATCTCGTGCAGGATTCGGTGGAGCGGCTGGAGCGGCGCTGGCCCCAGCTGACGGACGTCGACTTCCTCGTCCTCGATGTGCCGGGTTCGCTCGAGGAGACCGTGCCGCTGGGGCGCGCGCTCTCCGCCGAGAAGGGGCAGCCCGCCCAGATCATCGTCTACCGGCGTCCCGTCGAGATCCGCACCAAGAGCCGCGACGAGCGCGCTCTGCTGGTGCACGAGGTCGTGGTGGAACAGGTCGCGGAACTGCTCGGCCTCTCTCCCGAGTCGGTCGACCCGCGCTACGGGCAGGACTGAACCGCCCGCGGCGCGTGCCTCAGTCGTCCAGTACGGAGAGGTCCTGCCGCGCCTCCGGCACCTCGACCGTGCCCTCGTCGTCCGGCAGCGTCTGCACGGTGAACATGTCGACGCCGCCCTCCGCGATCGTGAGCGTGCGGGCGGCGTGCACCGGGCCGCCCGACTCGGACTCCACCGTCAGGGCGTAGCCGCCCTTGAGGCCGGCCGGAGCCTCGGGCTCGACCTCCAGCGTCGTGCCGCCCTTGACCGTGTACGTCTTGACGGCCGCTTCACCGCCCTCGCTGCCCGCCGACGCGGTGACCTTGACCTTGGCCGTTTCGCCCGGAGCGGTCAGGGAGAGCACCGAGCCCTTCGCGCGGTTGTCAGCCACGCTCGCCCGTTCTCCCACGGGGCCGGTGGCCGGGATGAAGGCGACCTCCTGCTCGGCGCCCTTGCCTCGCACCACGCGCAGGGCGGCGACCACCGGGGTCCTGCTCCCGTCGGCGGGGGTCAGCCGGAGCGAGCCGGGCTCCCCCCGTGTGACGTCCTTGAGGTCGACGCTCGCGGTCATCTGCGACTTGATGTGCAGGGTGTCGTTCCCGGCCGGTGAGAACGCCCCGTTCTTGCCCAGGAGCTGGACCTTCACATCGGCGTCGTCCTCACCGGGCGCGAACGCCACCAGGCGTACGGAGGTGGCGTCGGCCGGGATCCCCGGCAGGACCTGGGTGTCCGCCGGGTCGGCGGAGGCGGCCAGCCAGTCGCTGCCCACCTCGTCCTCGGCGGCGCTCACGACCGCGCCGACACGTCCCGACCGGGTGGTGACATGGACGGTGACGTTCTCGGCGGCCTCGCTGGTCAGGGTCGAGATCAGCATCGGGACGCTCGACCTCGCCGGGACGGTGATGCCCTCCGCGACGTCGGACTTCAGGGGGCCCTCCGCGCCGTACAGCTCGATGTCGGCGACGGCGGCGGTGTCGTCGGGGTTGGTGAGGTGGACGTAGTCCTGACGGGCCTTCCCTGTGCTCGCCCCCGGGAACCAGAAGTCCGTGTCGGGGGCGGTGCAGCTGACACCGAGCAGACCGCGGGCGCCGCCCGCGGCGGCCATGGTGGTCTGCTGGGCGGTCCAGCCGGGGGCGAACGCGCCGGTGGCGGTGCCGACGAGCGCGGGAGCACCGGACTTGGCGGTCTCGGCGGTGGACGGCTTGCCGAGGTCCTTGAGCGAGACGACGGGCTTGTCGTCCGCCGCCTTTTCGCCCTTGTCCTCGTCGTCCTTGCCCGCGTCCTCCTTGTCCTTGTCGTCCTTGCCCGCGTCCTCCTTCTCCGCGTCCTCGTCCGCGGGGAGGGCTTCCGCCGCCTTCAACTCGGCGGCACCGGCCTCCTGGCCGCCCTTCCCCGCCGGGGTGAAGGACGTGTACGTCGTCTCCGCCAGGTCGGACATGCTCGGCTCCGGGCAGAGCAGGCTGGAGCGCTCGACGGGAAGCCGGGCAGCGGCCTTCGCCTCCGTCGCGCCCTCCTCGCCGGGCACGGTGAGCGCGGCGAAGCCGGTGACGGCGGCGAGGGCGACGACGCCTGCGATGAGGGACAGGGGGGTGGACTTCACTCGGACTCGCCTCGCGATGCGTTGCCGTTGCCGTTGCCGTTGCCGTTCGGCCACGGGTGGTGGCCCTGGGCCGTGTTCTCGTCGTGCCCGTCCTGCCCGTCGTACGGGGCGGCTTCGCCCGTCCCCGGGGCGTAGGGCTGCTGCTGGGCGTAGCCGTACGGGTCGTAGGCGCCCTGCTGCTGGTACGGGTCCTGCTGGTAGGGATCGGGCTGGTAGTACTGGCCGGCGTCCTGGCCGCCCTGGTACTGGCCGTAGTCGGCGCCCTGGTACTGCTGCGCCTCCCACTCTCCGTAGTTCTGCTGCGGGACCGCCGCGTAGGTGCCGGTGCCGTCCTGGGCGCCGGCGTACGGGTCCGTGCCGTCCTGGGCATCGGCGACCGCCGCGTACGGATCGGCACTCTGCTGCGCCGGGATGTACTCCGCCGGCGTCTGCTCCGGAGCGCCCGGGGCCGCCTCGCCGTACCCGGTCGCCGTGCCCTCCTCCGCGTACGCCGTCCCCGCCGCGTCGTCTCCTGCCGCCGCCGCTTCCGCCTGGGCCGCCGCTCGCAGCCTGCGGGCCCGGCGTCCCTCGCCGGCGACCGGCTCGGCCGCGACGGCCTCGGTCTCCTCCGGCAGGTCGTCGTCGATCTCCCGGCGGCGGCCCGGCAGGGCCATCACCACGAGGACGACGCCGAGCGCCATCTGCGCCCAGACCCAGGCGGTGTGGGTGACGGGTTCGTCGAACGTGAGGTCCAGCGTGCCGCCCTCGGCGGGCAGCTCGAAGCCCTGTGCCCAGCCGTCCACGGTCTTCGGGGTCAGCGCCTTGCCGTTCAGCGTGGCCTGCCAGCCCGGGTCGGCCGCGTCGGCGATCCGGAGCACCCGGCCTGCGCCGCCCTCGGGGATCTCGCTGTGCGCCTCGACGGCCAGTGAACCGACGGGTACGGGCTCGGCGCCCTCCCCGGAGGGGATGACCGCGAGCCGGGAGACCTGACGGTCGACCCGCCACAGGGCGCTTCCGTCCAGCTGGCTGAGCCGGCTCAGGCCGGGCGTCGAGTCCAGCACCCGGCTCATCTGCCGGGGCGCCCCGTCCCGTACGAGTACGTAGCGGATCGCGAAGCCGCTGAGCTGGCTGCCCTGGTCGGCGCCGGAACCGGCGACCAGGTTGGCGACGACCTTGTCGAGGTGCGTGTTGCTGCCGCCGGCCTCGGTGAGCTCGGCGTCGCCCAGACGGGCGCCCGAACCGCGGACCAGGCTGTAGGAGACGGCGGCGGGGGACGTGCCCCCGAGCACCAGGGTGCGCGCCTGGTCGCGGGTGCTGCTCTCCTCCGCGACGAAGGCGGGCACCTGCACGGGGTCGCGGCGCTCCACCGGACCGGCCGCGCCGCCGATCATCCAGCCCGCCGCGGCCAGGACCGGGGCGAGCCCGGCGGCCAGGGCGATCAGCGCGGCGACCGGCTGCCGCCAGCCGAAGCTCAGCGCGGCGACCCGGACCCGGGCGCCGTCCGCGCCGAGCAGCGCGGCGGTGAGCAGAGCGATGCCGTAGACGAGCGTGGCGGGCCCGGCCCAGGTGGAGCCGTTGGAGATCGCCGCGAAGACCAGGGAGACGAGCACGACGACCCAGGCGGTGCGGATCGCGAACTGCCGCTCCCCACGCATCAGGGCGGCCAGCGCCGCGAGCACGATGCCCAGCAGCAGGACGCCGCCCGCGGCCTTGGGGCCACCGGGGCTGATGCCGAGCAGGTCGAGGGCGGAGGCCGTGCCCGTACCGATGTCGAGCCCGGCCTCCTTCAGGAAGTCCGACGGGCTGGTCAGCAGGGAGAGCGACCAGGGCGCGAGGACCAGGAGCGGTGTTCCGGCCGTGGCCAGGAAGCGCAGCCCGTACGCCGCGATGTCGCTCCGGCGCAGCACGAGCACCCCGATGCCGAGGACCACCGCGAGCGGCCAGACGATCGGCGTGAAGGCCATGGTGAAGGTGAGCAGCAGGGTGTACGCCCAGGTGGCGCGCCAGCTGCCGCGCGCGGTGGAATCGTCGCCCCGCAGCCCGTGCGCGGCGACGGCCGCGCGGGCGATCAGCGGAAGCAGGACGGCCAGAACCGCTGTGCCGAGCCGCCCGGTGGCCAGCGCTCCGGTGGCGGCGGGCAGGAAGGCGTACGCGACGCTCGCCCAGGCCCGCAGCAGCCGGGACTCGATGAGCGGCCGGGAGGCGAAGTACGCGGTGAGCCCGGCGAGCGGGACCGAGCAGACGAGCAGGAGGGTCAGCGCGAAGCCCGTGGAACCGAGGAACAGCGCCGACAGGGCGGCGATCACTCCGAGGTAGGGCGGTGCGGACTGGGTTCCGCCGGTGCCGACGGGGTGCCAGCCGTCCGCGTAACGCCCCCAGAGGTCGGAGACGTCGGCCGGGGCGGGCAGCAGTGCGCCGCCCGCGAGGGCCCCGCTGCCGAGCAGACCCCGGCAGGCCACCAGCGAGACGAGAAGGAGCAGCGCGAAGAGCACGGGGCCGGGTTTGCGGCCGACCTTCTTGAGCCGTGCGAACTGTTCGATCTCCAGGAAGTCGGCGTCGTCACCGCCGGGGCCGGACTCGACCGCTCCGTGCCGTGAGCCGCCGGAGTCGGAGTCGGTGCGGCTGCCGAAGTTGCCCGCGACCTGTTCGACGGTGGCCCGGACCGTGGCGCCGGGCGGCGGGAAGAGCGACCGCAGCTCGGCCGCGTCCACCGCCCCTCCCTTGCGCGCTCGGCGCGCGGCGAGGATCCGCCCGGGGCGCAGGAGGGTGCCGAAGAGTCCGGCGACCTCGTCGAGCGCCTGGCCGGGCACCTTGCCGACGAGGTAGGCGAGAGTGCGCAGCAGGGTGCCGACGACGAGGCGGACCAGGGCCCACGGCAGCTGTTTGCCGCGGGCGTTGGCGAGCATCGTGTAGACGGCGCCGGCCTTGTCGACGCGGTGCGGGCTGGTGACGGAGCGTCCGGCACAGTCGATGGGGCGGCGTTCCCTGGCGGAGGCCTCGGCATGCCGCAGGACGGCGTCGGGGGCCACGAGCACCCGGTGGCCGGCCATGTGGGCGCGCCAGCAGAGGTCGACGTCGTCACGCATCAGCGGGAGCCTGCGGTCGAAGCCGCCGAGCTCCTCCCAGACGTCGCGGCGCACCAGCATGCCGGCGGAGGAGACGGAGAGGACCGTGCGGACCTGGTCGTGCTGGCCCTGGTCCTGTTCGCGGCGGTCCAGTCCGGTCCAGCGGCGGCCGCTGTTGGCGATGGAGACGCCGACCTCGAGGAGCTGCTTGCGGTCGTACCAGCCCCGCAGCTTGGGACCGACGATCGCGGCGTGCCTGTCGTTGTCGACGACGCGGAGCATCTCGGCGAGCGCGTCCGGCTCGGGGGCGCTGTCGTCGTGCAGCAGCCAGAGCCACTGGACGGGTTCGCCGTGCGGAAGCTCCGGCAGGTCGTACGCGTCGTCGCGCCAGCTGCGGGTGACGGGGTCCCAGCCGCTGGGGCGCTTCAGGTAAGGCAGGTCGTCGGGGGTGAGGACGCCGGCCGTGCGGGTCGCCTCGTCGACGGCCGTACCGAAGCTCGTACGCCGTGCCAGGTGGAGGACGCGCTCGCCACCGAGCGCCTCGGTCACCAGGCGGGCGGAGTCGTCGGCGCTG
The DNA here is from genome assembly GCF_002941025.1 of Streptomyces sp. QL37. Taxonomy (NCBI): domain Bacteria; kingdom Bacillati; phylum Actinomycetota; class Actinomycetes; order Kitasatosporales; family Streptomycetaceae; genus Streptomyces; species Streptomyces sp. QL37. Next base: position 3,451,953 of record NZ_PTJS01000001.1, read on the forward strand.
CCGGTGTCGGCGGCGACGACGTTCTGTACGGGGCGCTCCTGCCCGAGCAGTCCGCCGAGCACATGGGGCAGCCATCGTGCGCCGTCGTGCGAGACGAGCACGGCGGTGACGACGTGCCGGGGGAACTCTGGGGCGGCGGCGGCCGCGTTCGGCGCCGCCGAGTGGCTGTGCACGGACATCGAGGTACGGGCCCTCCGGCCGGGTCCGGAGGGTGGTCCCCCCGGGGGCTGCATCGGTGTACACGCGCGCCCCGGCGGGGCGTTGGCGCGTCTCTCGGACGGGGCCCCACACTAACGGTACGGATGTCCGGCCCGCGCCGAGCGGTTGACCGGCGGGAACCGGAGACGGCCGGAGATGCCGGAGATGGCCGGACATGCCGATGGCCCGGGGGCCGCGCCCCGCGTACGGAGTGCGGCCCCCGGGCCATCGCCGTCCGGGCGTCCGGGTGCCCGGCGTCAGATGGCCGCCTTCTTCAGGCGTCGCCGCTCCCGCTCGGAGAGACCGCCCCAGATCCCGAACCGTTCGTCGTTGTTGAGGGCGTACTCAAGGCATTCGGAACGGACTTCGCAGGCGAGACAGACCTTCTTGGCCTCGCGGGTGGAGCCGCCCTTCTCAGGAAAGAAGGACTCGGGGTCGGTCTGGGCGCACAGCGCGCGCTCCTGCCAGCCGAGCTCTTCGTCCGCGTCCTCGACCAGCAGTTGCTGGAACAGCTCGGTCATGTGCGCCCCTCGTCTGTCTCTTGCGTCCCCGTGATGCGGCCGTTATCGATGCGGCCGAACGACACGAGTGAAATTACAAGTGTGTAGCTTCGGGCCAGTCAAGCGAAGATCTGCTATTGGCCTCGGTATTCACTCTGCGGAACCAAGCCTATGCGGTAAGTGTTCAAATCACCAAAAACCTGACATATGCCATCGGCCCCACCCGGCTCCGCTTCTCACTCGGTGAGACGAGCGAGGTGGCCCCCATGTTTCGATTTGATCACCGAAGCGACCAAGATCACAGTAGGGTCACGACCCGTCAGCCGCGTTTACGGACACAGTTGATGCGCCACCTTGCCCCTGTATTGGGTGCCAAAACCTTTCTCCACCCACCGCAACCGGATGGGGTGAAACATTGCCGCCAAATCGGGCATTGAGTTGACAGGGGGCGGACCCACCCGGTCTTCTTGACTTCATGCCAGCGACCGCAGTGACGTACACGACCCACACCCGTGGGTTCCGTACGGCTGTCCAGGCCCGCTGTTGCTGTTCCAGCTGTCACAGCTGTTGAGCCGTAGCGCTCCAGCTCTGATCCAGCTTCGTTTCATCGCATTCCGGTCTCCGCGACCCCCCGCACGCGTATCCACATGCCGAGGAACCACCGCACCCATGAACAGCGACAGCGACCTTTCGATCGCCGGCGACATCCTTGAGGTCCAGCACCTTCTCCAGCCGGCCAGCCCTCACCCCTCCACCGTGGCCGGGTTCGCCGGACTCGCCCGCTCCATCGCCGCGGACCGCGCCCGGTGGGCGCCGCTCGTCCGGTACGACACCGCGTCCCGCTGGTACCACCGGCTGCAAACCGGGCCCGGCTACGAGGTCTGGCTGCTGAGCTGGGTCCCCGGCCAGGGCAGCGGCCGCCACGACCACGGCCTCTCCTCCGGCGTACTCACGGTCCTGGAGGGCCAGTTGACCGAGCACACGGCGCGCGGGCCGCAGGCCCTGGGCGCGGGCGCGCAGCGTGTCTTCGCCCCCGGATACGTCCACGAGGTCGTCAACGACTCCCTGGAGCCCGCCGTCAGCCTGCACATCTACTACCCGGGCCTGACGGACATGCCCATGCACGCGACACAGTGCGCCTCGACCGCCCAGGACGTCGTACCGGCCTGAGGTCCGCCACCACCGGCTCCGGCTCCGGCTCCGGCTCCGGCTCCGGCTCCGGCTCCGGCTCCGGCCGACAACGATCAGGCTTCGCCTGACAGACTGTTGCGCATGCGCATTGTGGTTCTGGCCGGCGGTATCGGTGGTGCTCGTTTCCTGCGTGGCCTCAAACAGGCCGCGCCCGACGCGGACATCACGGTGATCGGCAACACCGGCGACGACATCCATCTGTTCGGGCTGAAGGTCTGCCCCGACCTCGACACCGTGATGTACACCCTCGGCGGTGGCATCGACGAGGAGCAGGGCTGGGGGCGTACCGACGAGAGCTTCCGGGTCAAGGACGAGCTCGCGGCCTACGGCGTGGGGCCCGAGTGGTTCGGCCTCGGCGACCGTGACTTCGCGACCCATATCGTCCGTACGCAGATGCTCGGCGCGGGCTATCCCCTGAGCGCGGTCACCGAGGCGCTCTGCGCACGCTGGAAGCCGGGGGTCCGGCTGATCCCGATGTCCGACGACCGCGTCGAGACGCATGTGGCCGTGGACGTGGACGGCGAGAGCAAGGCCGTCCACTTCCAGGAGTACTGGGTGAAGCTGCGCGCCTCCGTGCCGGCGCAGGCCGTCGTGCCGGTGGGCGCGGAGCAGGCCAAGCCCGCTCCGGGCGTCCTGGAGGCCATCGCCGAGTCGGACGTCATCGTCTTCCCGCCGTCGAACCCCGTCGTGTCGGTGGGGACCATCCTCGCCGTGCCCGGCATCCGGGAGGCGATCGCCGAGGCCGGGGTCCCCGTCGTCGGGCTCTCCCCCATCGTCGGCGACGCCCCCGTGCGCGGCATGGCGGACAAGGTGCTGGCCGCGGTGGGCGTCGAGTCCACCGCCGCGGCCGTCGCCCAGCACTACGGTTCGGGCCTGCTCGACGGCTGGCTCGTCGACAGCGTGGACGCCGGAGTGGTCGACGAGGTCGAGGCGGCCGGGATCCGCTGCCGCGCCGTCCCGCTGATGATGACGGACGTGGACGCCACCGCCGAGATGGCCCGCCAGGCCCTGGCGCTGGCCGAGGAGGTACGCGCATGAGCGGCGGCCCGGCCGACGCGGCGCCCTCCTACCGGGTGTGGGCCCTGCCCGGGATGCCCGAGGTGCGGGAGGGCGACGACCTCGCGAAGCTGATCGCCGCCACGGAGCCCGGCCTGGTGGACGGCGATGTCCTGCTGGTCACCTCGAAGATCGTCTCCAAGGCGGAGGGCCGGATCGTCGAGGCCACGGACCGGGAGGCGGCGATCGACGCCGAGACCGTCCGGGTGGTCGCCCGGCGCGGGACGCTCAGGATCGTGGAGAACCGGCAGGGGCTCGTCATGGCCGCGGCCGGGGTCGACGCCTCGAACACCCCGGCCGGGACGGTCCTTCTGCTGCCCGAGGACCCGGACGCGTCGGCCCGGCTGATCCGGGACGGCCTGCGGGACGCGCTCGGGGTCGAGGTCGGGGTCGTCGTCACGGACACCTTCGGCCGCCCCTGGCGGAACGGTCTGACGGACGTGGCGATCGGAGCCGCGGGGGTCAGGGTCCTGGACGACCTCCGGGGCGGCACCGACGGACACGGAAATCCGCTGAGCGCCACCGTCGTGGCCACGGCCGACGAACTGGCTTCCGCCGGCGACCTGGTGAAGGGCAAGGCGGCCGGGCTGCCGGTCGCGGTGGTGCGCGGGCTCCCCCACGTGGTGGCAGGCGCGTCCGTGGACGAGGACCGGGGCGCCCGGGCGATGGTGCGGGTCGCGGCCGACGACATGTTCCGGCTGGGTACGTCCGAAGCGGTACGGGAAGCGCTGAACCTGCGGCGCACCGTCCGGGAGTTCACGGACGAGCCGGTCGACCCCGGCGCCGTACGACGGGCCGTCGCGGCGGCGGTGACGGCTCCGGCGCCCCACCACACGACCCCGTGGCGGTTCGTCCTGCTGGAGTCCGAGGAATCGCGTCACCGGCTGCTGGACGCCATGCGGGACGCGTGGATCGCCGACCTTCGCCGGGACGGCAGGAGCGAGGAGGCGGTCGCCAAGCGGGTGCGGCGGGGCGACGTCCTGCGCAACGCGCCGTACCTGGCGGTCCCGTGCCTCGTGATGGACGGCTCGCACACCTACGGCGACGAGCGCCGGGACACCGCGGAGCGCGAGATGTTCGTGGTCGCCGCCGGCGCGGGCGTGCAGAACTTCCTGGTGGCGCTCGCGGGTGAGCGGCTCGGCTCGGCGTGGGTGTCCTCGACGATGTTCTGCCGGTCCGTGGTGCGCGAGGTGCTGGAGCTGCCGGACTCCTGGGATCCGCTGGGCGCGGTGGCCGTGGGGCACCCGAAGGGGACACCGCCGGCCCGGACGGCCCGGGACGCGGGGGCGTTCATCGCGGTGCGCTGAAGCGGGCCCCGGGGCCGCCGGTCAGAGCCGGGCGATGTCCCGGGGCGTCATCCGGGGGGCCCGGCGCGCCGGGGTGTGCCCCGAGAGCATGATCAGACGGGTCGCGCGGTGGCGCTGGCCCTCGTACGGGGCGAGGAGCTCCAGCATCTCCTCGTCGTCGGCGTTCCTGTTGCCCGCGAGCGCGTGACCCACGATGCCCGGCAGATGGAGATCGCCGACCGTCACCGCGTCCGCCGCGCCGTTGGAACGCTGCAGGGTCTCCGCCGCGGTCCAGGGGCCGATGCCCGGGATCAGCCGCAGCCGGGCCGACGCCTCGGGGAGTTCCATGGCGGCAGCCTCCTCCATGCGCCGGGCCACCCGGACCGCGCGCAGGATCGTGGCCGAGCGTTTGGCGTCCACGCCCGCGCGGTGCCACTCCCAGGACGGGATCAGCGACCATGTCCTGGCGTCCGGCATGACGTACAGGCCGTAGGTGGCGAAGGCCGCGTCGGCGGGGCCGGGGGCAGGGGTGCCGTAGGTGCGGAGCAGCAGCCGCCAGGCGCGGTAGGCCTCGTCGGTGGTGACCTTCTGTTCCAGGATCGACGGGATCAGGGACTCCATCACCAGCCCCGTGCGCAGCAGCCGCAGGCCGGGCCGGCGGCGCTGGGTCAGGGCGATCAGCCTGTGGCGGGGGCGGAAGGCGTCCGGGGTGTCGCCCGCGCCGAGCAGTGCGGGGACTCCGTCCAGGAGCCACTGGGCCCCCGGCCCCCAGGCCGTCGCCGCCACACTGCCGTCGGGGGTCGCGGAGACCCGCAGGGTGCCCGGGCCTGCGGGGGTGCGGGTCGCCCGCCAGAAGGATCCGTCGGGCAGGGCGCGGTAGGCGGGGTCCGCCGGACCGCGCCGCAGGGGGCTCAGGACCAGCCGCAGGTCGAGCGGGCCCGGCGGTGTCCAGGTCCGGGTCCGGGGCGGGGCGGACGCGGAGGCCGCGTCGAACCCCGGCTCCTGACGGGGCACGGCGGTGGTGCGGGGTACGAAGCGTCCTGCCACGGGTGAGGTCCTCGGTCGTCGGGGTTCCTGTCGAGGGTAGACCGGACGGGACCTCTCGCGGGCCGGTGGAACCTCTCACGGGCCCGTGGGACCGGTCACGTGCCAGTGGGTCCCGTCCACCGGCGTGGGACCGGCCACCGGCCGGTGGCCCCGTCGCTTCGGTCGGTGGGGCCCGTCACTGGCCGGCGGGACCGGTCACTGGCCGGTGGGGCCCGTCACTTCGGTCGCGGGGCCCGTCACTGGTCGGACGAGAAGCGGACCGAGGCGTCCGGGAGGACCGCGCCGCACCAGACACGGATCCCGTCACGCAGTTCGTTGTCGGCGCCGACCTGGGCGCCGTCGCCGATCACCGCCCCGGTGAGCACCGAGCGGCTGCCGATCCGGGCCCCGGCCCCGACCAGGGAGTCGGTGACGACCGCGCCCGGTTCGATCACGGCGCCGTCCAGCACGGTGGAGCCCGAGATCCTGGCGCCCTCGCCGATCAGCGCGCCCTCGCCGATGACCGTGCCGCCGGTCAGCTTGGCGTCGGCGGCCACGGAGGCGGTGGGCAGGACGAGCCGGTCGCCGCAGCGGCCGGGGACCGCCGGGGACGGGGCGCGGCCGAGGACCAGGTCGGCGGAGCCGCGTACGAACGCCTGCGGGGTGCCCAGGTCCAGCCAGTACGTGGAATCCACCATGCCCTGGAGATGGGCGCCGGCGGCCAGCAGACCGGGGAAGGTCTCACGCTCCACGGAGACCGGCCGGCCCGCCGGGATCGTGTCGATGACCGACCGGCGGAAGATGTACGCCCCCGCGTTGATCTGGTCGGTGACTATCTCCTCGGGTGTCTGCGGCTTCTCCAGGAAGGCCGTCACCCGGCCCGTGGCGTCCGTCGGCACGAGACCGAAGGCCCGCGGGTCCTCCACCCTGGTGAGGTGCAGGGAGACGTCCGCCCCGGAGGTGGCGTGCGCCGAGACCAGGGCCCGGATGTCGAGGCCGGTGAGGATGTCCCCGTTGAACACGATGACGGGTTCGTCCGGGCCCGAGGCCAGGCGCGACGCCACGTTCCTGATGGCTCCGCCGGTACCGAGGGGCTCGTCCTCGGTGACGTACTCGATGGAGAGGCCGAGCGACGAACCGTCACCGAAATACGGTTCGAACACCTCCGCGAGGTAGGACGTCGCGAGCACGATGTGCTCCACCCCGGCCGCCCTGGCACGCGCCAGCTGATGCGTGAGGAACGGCACCCCCGCCGCCGGAACCATCGGCTTGGGGGTGTGCACCGTGAGCGGACGCAGCCGGGTGCCCTTGCCACCGACCAGGAGGATCGCTTCTCTTGCCTCTGTCACAGCACCGTCTCTGCTTCCTGCTGGGGCCGGGCCTCGTTTCGGCTGGCCAGTGTATGCAAACCGTTCGGAGCCTCCCGGTCAGCGGCCCTGCAGCTTCGCCGAAGTGGTCCGGGCCGTGCCGAGCTTGTTGTAAAGACGAATTCCAGGGCATTCGGTTGCGAACCCGTCGCGGTGCCCGGAGATGACGTTGAGTTTGGCCTTCGCGCCCTTCTTGTACTTGCCGCTGCCACCGGAGACGAGGGTGACCTTGCCCTTGGGGTTGCGGCCGAACAGGCCGAGCTTCCAGGCGGTGAGCTTGGCGATGGCGGTGACCGCCGCGGCGGGCGGGTTCTTCGAGCCGTACGACCCGAGTACGGCGATGCCCATGCTGTTCGTGTTGAAACCGAGGGTGTGGGCGCCGAGAACCGCCTTCGACACGCCTCCGGCGCGCCCTTCGTAGATGTTTCCGCACTTGTCGACGGCGAAGTTGTAGCCGAAGTCACGCCAGCCGCTGCTCTTGACGTGGTAGCGGTAGATACTGCGCAGTACGGAGGGCGCCTGGGCGCAGGTGTAGTTGTTGCCGGTGGCGCTGTGATGGACGAACGCCGCCTTGACGGTCGAGGTGTAGGCGAAGGTGCGCTCGCGCAGGCTCTCGTCGGCGCCCCAGCCCTTGCGGGTGACGATGCGCGGCCGCGGCCCCACGTACGGCTTGGCACCCGCTCCGACGACCGCCTGCTCCTCCGACTCGGCCTTGCTCAGGGCGGCGATCTCCGTGGCGCCCAGCGGGGCGAGGTCGGCGTTGACCGCGGAGCTCTCGGCCGCGGCCATCGTGAGGCCCGGTGCCTCCGGAAGCGCACCGGGCTGGGCGGCCGAGGCGGGTGTCGCGGTGCCCGCCGAAGGGGTGACGGCGGACGGGGTGCCGGTGGCCGGGGTGGCCTCGGCGCGCGGCTGCTCCGGGTCGTCGCCCGGATCGACGAGTTCCACCTGGAGGCCCTCGGGGAGGGGCGCGGTGCCGACGGCGCCGCTGCGCGGTCCCGCGTGCTCGGAACGTACGCGTACCTCGACGCCGTCCGAGTCGCCGACCCAGAGGGGGGCGGTGGAGCCGCGGACCGTCCCCGATTCGCGTTCGGGGCTGCCCGAGTCCGCGGCGTGGTCGGTGTTGTGGGTCTCCAGGGACTGCCAGCCGGACCACTTGGTGGTGCCGGTCGCGCGGGTGCGGACCTGGACGGTGCCGTGCAGTTCGGCATCGGCGTCGTCCCAGACGACGCCGACGAGCGAGAAGCGGTGCGAGTCGCGCCGCAGCAGCCCTTGGACGGCCTCGGGGTTCATGGATTCGGTGGGTGTACCGGTGGCCCTCGGGGCCGCGTCGGCGAGCGGCCGCAGAGGCATCGACTGGGTCGAACCCGCGGGTTCGGCGGGGGCTGCCGCGGGCGCCTGTGCGACCGGGGCCTGGGCGGGGGCGGCGGGAGCGGGCGCGGCGAGCGGGAGGGTGAGTGCCGTCGCGCAGGTGACGCCGATCGAGGTTGCAAGAAGTGCACGCATACAGGAAATCCTTGACAGAGTCCGGCATTCCCGGCTACTGGAGTAAACCCACTCCCAGTTGACGCCCCGTCTGCCGAACCGGTGTACGGGGCACTCGTGACGCCCCGTCGGGCCGCCACCCTCCGCGTACCCTTGCGCGGATGAACGCCAGTGATCGCACCCCTGCCGACCTGCTGCGATCCGCGCTCGCCGCGGACCCCGGCCGGCCCCTCGTCACCTTCTACGACGACGCAACCGGAGAGCGCGTCGAACTGTCGGTGGCCACCTTCGCCAATTGGGTGGCCAAGACCGCCAATCTGCTCCAGGGAGACCTGGCCGCCGAGCCGGGCGACCGGCTCGCCCTGCTGCTCCCCGCCCACTGGCAGTCGGCCGTCTGGCTGCTCGCCTGCTCGTCCGTGGGCGTCGTCGCCGAGGTCCAGGGCGACCCGGCCTCCGCCGATCTGGTCGTCAGCGGACCCGACACGCTCGACCGGGCCCGCGCCTGCCGCGGTGAGCGGATCGCGCTGGCCCTGCGCCCGCTGGGCGGCCGGTTCCCGCAGCCCCCCGAGGGGTTCGCGGACTACGCGGTGGAGGTACCCGGCCAGGGCGACCGCTTCGCCCCGTTCTCCCCCGTCGACCCCGCGGCCCCCGCGCTGACCGTGGACGGCGTCGGTCTGACGGCGGACCAGCTCGTCACCCGGGCCCGTGAGGACGCGGTGGAGCTGGGACTCGGCCCGGGGTCCAGGCTCCTGACGGGCCGTACGTACGACACCTGGGACGGGCTGTCGGCAGGGCTCTTCGCGCCGCTGGCCGCGGGCGGCTCCGTCGTCCTGTGCCGCCACCTGGACCGGCTGGACGAGGACGGGCTGGCCAAGCGCGTCGAGAGCGAGCGGATCACCGGCACTGCGGTATGACAAGCGCTCCGAGGGCCACTCGTCCGGCCCACAGCGGGCCGAGCCCCCGGGAATGCGCACCGACGGCGGTACATGATCGGGCGGTACGAAGCACCACCGGGAACGCCGCCCGAATGCACAACCAAGCGTGAGGTTCAGCCGTCTACTTCTGCGACCGGCGGCCCATCGCGCCGCCGAACGTGAAGGATGGACGCAGACGTGAGCGACAGCCCCGGCACCCCCGCCGAACCGGACCGCCCGGACGACTCGGCCGGGGGCGGGCCCGCGGACGGGAGCGACGGCGGATCCGCGGCCGGCACCTGGGCCGAGCGCCCCCGGCCCGGCCCCGGGACCGGCCGGCGGCCGTGGCTCCGCTGGACCGCTCTCGCCGCCTCCTTCGTCGTACTGGTCGCCGCCGGGGTCGGCTGGTGGCTGTACAAGAAGCTCGACGGCAACATCAGCACCGACACGAGCGCGGCCGCCGAGCTCAAGGCGTACGAGAAGGAGCGCCCGCGGCAGATCGCGAGGGGCGCTCAGAACATCCTGCTCATCGGCTCCGACACCCGCTCCGGCGACAACAGCCGGTACGGCCGTGACGACGGCGGCAGCCAGCGCTCGGACACCACGATCCTGCTGCACCTCGCGGCCGACCGCAGGAGCGCGACGGCGGTGTCGATCCCGCGCGATCTGATGGCCGAGATCCCCAGCTGCCACAAGGACGACGGCAAGGCCACGAAGGAGCAGTTCGCCCAGTTCAACTGGGCCTTCGAGCTCGGCGGAACGGCCTGCACGATCCGGACGGTCGAGAAGATGACGGGCATCCGCGTCGACCACCACATGGTCATCGACTTCAACGGCTTCAAGGACATGGTCGACGCGGTGGACGGCGTGGAGGTCTGCCTCAAGGAGCCGGTCGACGACGCGGACGCCCGTCTCAAGCTCCCCGCGGGCCGCCAGAAGCTCGACGGTGAGGAGGCACTGGGATACGTACGGGCCCGTAAGTCGATCGGCGACGGCAGCGACACCGAGCGCATGGACCGTCAGCAGAAGTTCCTGGGGGCCCTCGTCAACAAGATGCAGAGCAACGGCGTGCTGCTGAACCCGACACGGCTCTACCCGGTGCTGGACGCGGCGACCAAGTCACTCACCACCGACCAGGGGCTCGACTCCCTGAGGGACCTGTACGACCTGGTGCGCGGAATGCGGAACGTCCCCACGGAGAAGGTGCAGTTCCTGACCGTGCCCCGGAAGGAGTACCGCGCCGACCCGAACCGCGACGAGCTCGTGCAGCCGGACGCGGACCGGCTGTTCACTCAGCTGCGCGAGGACGAGCCCGTCACCGTCGTGCCCGCCGAGGAAATCAAATCCGGGGATTCACAGGCAGATCACAGCTCCGGGAAGGACCCGTCCGGCCGGAATCCAGGCGATTCGGGCGCGAGCCCGACCCCGGCGCCCACCTATTCGGGGTCGAATGCCGCAGATGACCCCTGCGACTCGTAAAACAATGCCCAAGGCATCAACGGATATGGACGGCAAAACGGAGCGGAATAGGCAGAATGCCCGGTTGTAAAGGGCGTGGAATGTGTCACGCACGCACCCTGTGGCCGATTCCGCCGGATAGTGTGACGCGATCCGGTGCTCGCGGCCATCAGGCGGCGCACGGCCGGAGCGGACGACCGAGCGCCCGGCCGGGGGAGGCGTCTCGCGTGGCACCGACGGAGGATTCAGGAAACCGTGGACGCGCATAGCCGTGGGCGGGCGGACGAAATAGGTCCCGCCGACCAGTGGGTGCTCGACCCGCGGACCGGCAATTACGAATTGCGACTGAACCACTCCGGAACAGAGTCGTCGGGCCCTCTCCGTACGACGGACCGGCCGCCCGGCCGGGGTGGATCCGCCGGGGTGCCCGCTCAGCGGAGCCGCCGCCCGGCGGGCGACGGGCGCGACCGGACTCCACCGGCCGCCGGCGGGGGCCGCAAGCCGCGGGCGTCGCGGCGCAAAAAGGCGCTGCTGTGGACCGGCGGGGTCATGGCCTTCGTGACCGTCGCCGGATCCGCCGGCGCCTACGCGCTCTACCAGAAGTTCAACGGCAACCTCGACACCGTCGACGTCGGTGACGCGGGCAGCGGGAGCGTCGCCGGCGACGGCCCGCTCAACATCCTGATCATCGGGACGGACAAGCGGACCGGCGAGGGCAACGAGGGTTACGGCGACAAGGGCAGCACGGGCCACGCCGACACCAACATCCTCTTCCACGTCTCCGCCGACCGCACCAACGCCACGGCGATGAGCATCCCCCGGGACCTGATGACCGACATCCCCGACTGCACCACCAAGCAGGCGGACGGCTCGGAGAAGGAGATACCCGGCTCGCAGAACGTGCGCTTCAACGTCAGCCTCGGTCAGGAGGGGCGCGACCCCGGCTGCACGATGCGCACGGTCAAGGAGATGACCGGCCTGCCTGTCCACCACTTCATGATGGTCGACTTCAACGCGGTCAAGACCCTCTCCACGGCCGTCGGCGGCGTCGACGTCTGCCTGGACAAGGCGGTCAAGGACCCCGACTCGCATCTCGACCTGCCGGCCGGCCCGTCCACGGTCCAGGGCGAGGACGCACTGGCCTTCGTCCGCACCCGGCACAGCTTCGGGAACCAGAGCGACCTGGACCGGATCAAGGTCCAGCAGCAGTTCATCGGCTCGATGATCCGTCAAATGAAGTCCGACGACACGCTGACCGACCCGGGCAAGCTCTTCGAGCTCGCCGACGCGGCGACCAAGGCGCTCACCGTCGACTCCGGGATCGGGTCCATCAAGAAGCTGACCTCGCTCGCCCAGGAGCTCGGCAGGATCGACACCAGGAACATCACCTTCGTCACCATGCCGGTGAAGGACAACCCGGCCGAGCCGACGCCGGTCACCGTGGTCGTGGACCCGCCGAAGTCCCAGCAGCTGTTCTCGATGATGCGCTCCGACACCTCCCTCACCGAGGTGAAGAAGAAGGAGCAGGCGGCCGAGGACAAGCAGGAAGCGGTTCTCGAGGGCGCCAGGTCCGAGGCCTCCGGCATACGCGTCGACGTCCTCAACGGCGGCGACATCGGCGGCGCGGCGGCCGCGACCGTCACCTGGCTGCAGGACGAGCAGGGCGTGACGGACTCCACGAACAGGGCGAACGCCCCGGCGAAGACCGACAGTACGACGCTGGCGTACGCGCCGGAGCAGGCCGACCAGGCCCGCGCGCTCGCGGACATCATGGGCCTGCCCGCCACCGCGCTCAAGCAGGGAACGGCCGACGCCGACGGGGTGCGGCCGATGGTGCTGACCCTGGGAGCCGACTTCAAGGGCGCGGGGGTACCCGTCGCCGGTCCGGCAAAGGCGCCGGAAGACATGCAGAGGGCAAGCGCCGACAAGGCGGTATGCGCGAAGTGACGACCGGTCGCCGCGCCACAGCGGAATTCTGAGGAGCAGGGGGATCCTGGTGGGACGAAGCAGCACGCGCGGGGAGGGGACACGGCCACGCGGCCGGCACGACGGACCGCCGGGCGAAGGCGGCGGTGAGGCACCGGGCGGCGCCGGACGCGGGGGCCACGGCCGACGGGCCCGGACGGCACCGCCCCGGGCCGGGAACGGTCCGGGGAGGCCCAACCGCCGTGGGCGGCGAGCCGCCGGGAAGGGCGGTAAGCGACGCGTCCTGCGCTGGGTGGCGTGCGTTCTCGCGCTGCTGATACTCGGCACCGGCGGCGCCGGTTACATCTACTACAAGCACCTCAACGGCAACATCAGGAAGGCGGACCTGACGCTCGGCGACAAGGAGATGGCCGACCACAAGGCCAACTCCGCCGGGCAGACGCCCCTGAACATCCTGCTCATCGGGTCCGACGCCAGGGACTCCAAGGCCAACCAGAAGCTGGGCGGGGCGAAGGACACCTTCGGAGGCACGCCGCTCGCCGACGTGCAGATGCTGCTCCACCTCTCCGCGGACCGCAGCAACATCTCGGTCATCAGCATGCCGCGCGACACCATGCTGAAGATGCCCAAGTGCACCGACCCCGACTCCGGCAAGGTCTACCCGGCCAGCACGGTCGACGTCCAGACCAACCAGAGCCTGGGCCGCGGCGGCCCCGGGTGCACGGTGGCCGCCTGGTACGAGCTCACCGGCATCACCATCGACCACTTCATGATGATCGACTTCGCGGGTGTGGTCTCCATGGCCGACGCGATCGGCGGTGTCCCCGTCTGTGTCGACGCCAACGTCTACTCGCACACCAGCGACGGCAAGGGGTCCGGGCTGAAGCTGGAGGAGGGCACCACCTCCGTCAAGGGCAAGCAGGCCCTCCAGTGGCTGCGGACGCGCTACGGCTTCGAGGACAACACGGACCTCGGCCGGACCAAGGCCCAGCACCAGTACCTGAACTCGATGGTCCGCCAGCTGCGCAAGGGCACCAAGCTCACCGACCCCGGGAAGCTGATGAACCTCGCCGAGGCGGCCACCAGCGCGCTCACGGTCGACAAGGGCCTGGACACCGTCAAGAAGCTGTACGACCTGGCCGAGGAGCTCAAGAAGGCCCCGACCGATCGCATCACCATGACGACCATGCCGAACGTCTACGGCACGGGGCAGTTCGCCGGCCGGGTGTACCCGAAGGCCGAGGAGGCCGAGCAGGTCTTCCGGATGGTCCGTGAGGACATCCCGCTCGACGGGAAGGCGTCGAAGCGCAAGACGCCCGTCACCAAGGACCAGGCCGCCCCCACCGACGAGATCGCGGTCAGCGTGCGCAACGCGACCTCGACCGATGCCCTCGGCCCGGCCCAGGGCCGTGCGAGCACGGTCAAGGACCTGCTCACGGAGGCGGGCTTCACCAAGGCGTCGGTCGACAGCCAGAACGTCGAGGCGGCCGCCAGGACCGGCATCCTGTATCCCAGCGCGGACATGGAGGGCGACGCGCAGGCGGTCGCCAAGGCGCTCGGGATCCCGGTGTCCCAGGTGAAGAAGTCGACCGACGTCTCGGGCATCGTCCTGGCCGTGGGAGCCGACTGGCGCGAGGACGAGGCGTACCCCGCCAAGGCCGCCGAGGAGAAGACGCCGGACTCGGCGAACCCGCTCAACGGCGCGGACGAGGAGGCGTGCATGCACGTCAATCCGAGCTTCACCTGGTGACGTCGTACGTGTGAGAAGGGCCCCGCCGTCGACGGCGGGGCCCTTCTTCCTTGCCTACGGCGATCAGACCGCCTGTTCCCGCACGGGCGGGCGGCGGCTGGCGATGACCCTCTTCGCCAGCGAGCGGGGGCTGGTCAGGAAGCCGTACCCCCAGGACATGTGCATGGTGGCCAGCGCCACCGGGATCTGCGCCCGCGCCTTCAGCGGCAGGCCCTTCCCGGCGGGCAGCGATCCGGCGACTATCGCCGCGGCGTACCCGGCGGGCACGACGAACGCCCACGGGGTGACGGCGGCGCCCACCACGATCCCGGCCGCGATGGCGCAGACCGCGGTGGGCGGGGCCAGGTAGCGCAGGTTGATCGAACCGGAGTGGTAGCGGGCCACCACGTGGCGCCAGCGGCCGTACTCCTTGTACTGCTTGGCGAGCGCACGCACGCTGGGCCTGGGGCGGTACTGCACCTTCAGCTCGGGCGAGAACCAGATCAGGCCGCCCGCCTCGCGGATGCGGAAGTTGAGCTCCCAGTCCTGTGCGCGGATGAACTCCACGTTGTAGCCGTCGGCGCGCTCCAGCGCCTCACGGCGGAAGACCCCCAGGAACACGGTCTCGGCCGGACCGGCCTCCCCGCCGGTGTGGAACGCCGCGTTGCCGACGCCGATCCTCGACGTCATGGCGGCGGCGACGGCGTCCTCCCAGGCGTTCTCACCCTCGGCGTTCATGATCCCGCCGACGTTCTGCGCGCCGGTCTCCTCCAGCAGCCGGACCGCCGTCGCGATGTAGTTCGGCGAGAGCATGCCGTGGCCGTCGACCCGTACCACGATCGGGTGACGCGACGCCTTGATCGCGGCGTTGAGCGCGGCCGGGGTGCGGCCGGTCGGGTTGGGGACCGTGTGGACCCGGGAATCCTCCCGCACCAGCTCGGCAGCGATCTCGTCCGTACGGTCGTTCGAGGGTCCGAGGGCGATCACCACCTCCATCTCGCCGGCGTACTCCTGCTCCAGGATGTGCCGGACCGAGTTCCTGAGATGGCGTTCCTCGTTGAGCACCGGCATGATCACGGAGACGGCGGGGTACTGCGCGGCAGACATGTGGTCCTCGGGGGGTCCTCGGGGGTGCCGGGGTTCCGGGGGATTTCGCACCCCAGGAGGCGGCGTGATTCGGCCGCCACGTTACCGCGAACGGGGGACAGCGGCGCGCGCCGCCGGGTCTCGTCCCGGTCCGCAGATCGTATGGGCCTACCGTGCGAAAGTCCTACTCGCACCGCGGAGGTGTCCCTCGTGCCCACGCCGCACCGATCGCCCCGTCCACCGCACCCCCGCACAGCCGGCCCGCAGCGCAGGCCCTCACGGCAGCCCGGAGCCGGTGGCGCCGGGCGAAGGAACCGGTCCGGCGGGCGGAAACCGCCACCCCGGTGGGGCATGCGGGTCGTCACCGGGCTGTCCGTGCTGGTGCTCGGTGCCGGCGGTATCGGTCATGCCGTGGTGAGCGGTCTGGAGACGGGGATCGACCGGGTCGACCCGTTCAAGGACATGAAGAACCGCCCCCAGGGCGGCCACGGCATGAACTTCCTGCTCGTCGGCACCGACGGCCGCGACAGGATCAGCGCGGCGGAGAAGAAGAAGTACAAGCTGGGCGGCGCCCCCTGCCACTGCACCGACACCCTCATGCTCGTCCATGTCTCGGCCGACAAGCGGCGGGCCAGCGTCGTCAGCCTGCCGCGCGACAGCTACGCCGAGCTCCCGGCCCACACCGACGGCACCACCGGCAAGGAGCACTCCGCCCATCCGGTGAAGCTGAACGCCGCGTACGCCGAGGGCGGACCCCACCTCACGGTGCGGACCGTCGAGCAGATGACGGGCGTCAAGATCGACCACTACCTGGAGGTCGACTTCACCAGCTTCATGAAGACGGTCGACACCCTGGGCGGGGTGGAGATCTGCACCGCCAAGCCGCTCAAGGACTCGTACACCGGCCTGGACCTGGCCGCCGGCACCCACGAGCTGGACGGTGGCCAGGCTCTCCAGTACGTGCGCTCCCGGCACCTCGACGGGGCGGCCGACCTGGGCCGGATGCAGCGCCAGCAGAAGTTCATGGCCGCGCTGATCAAGCAGACGACCAGCAGCGGTGTGCTGATGAACCCGATGAAGTTCCAGCAGGTCGCCTCGTCGATGCTGGAGTCGGTCCGCGCCGACAAGGGATTCGGCACGGAGCAGATGCTGGAGCTCGGCAAGGCGATGCGCGGCTTCACCCCGGCCTCGTCGGAATTCGCCTCCGTACCCCTGGAGGAGAAGGGCTTCCAGGTCAAGGGCATCGGCTCCACCGTGAAGTGGGACGCCGCGAAGTCGAAGCGGATGTTCCAGGCCCTGCGCGAGGACAAACCGCTCGCCCCGCACCTGCCGAAGCAGCCCAAGGCGACGCCCGTCGAGGTGGCCCCTGAGCAGATCCGGGTGCAGGTCTACAACGGGACGCCGAAGGACGGGCTCGGCCAGGACGTCGACGCGGCGCTGCGCGCCACCGGCTTCAACACCACCCGCTCCCCGCTCAACGGCGGACCCCACGATCTGCGGCGGACGCTGATCACCTACGACCCCCGCTGGGACCGGTCGGCGAAGTCCCTGGCCACCGCACTGCCCGGATGCGAGCTCAGGGCGGTGCAGGGGCAGGGCGGGACCATGAAGGTCACGGCGGGCTCGGACTTCAAGAAGGTGCAGCGCGTGAAGGCCGAGGACCCGCAGCGTGGCGAGTTCGGCACGGTGACCGGCGACCAGGTGGTCTGCCCCTGACCGTGCCCCGCGGAGGTCACCCCTCGCGGCGCCGGGAGAACGCCGTCGCCGCGAGGGCGACGACCGCGGCGGCGGAGGCGGCCAGCCAGAGAGCCGTGTAGCCGCCCTCGCCCGGTTCGCCGGTGGAATCCGACAGGAATGCACCGAGCAGGGTGGCGAAGACGCCGCCCGCCACGGCCCCGCCCAGCGTCTTCACGTTGTTGTACAGCGCGGCGGCGATGCCCGTCGCCGAGGGATCGGAGGCCTCGACGATCACCGTCGGCATGGCCCCCAGGGCCAGCCCCGTGCCCAGGCCGGTGAAGGCCGACCCGGCCGCCATCTGCCAGATCTCCTCGTGCAGGAACGCGAACTGCAGGAAGCTCGCGGCGACCAGCCCGAAGGCCAGCATCAGCGTGGGCCGGTAGCCGAGCCGACGGGCGAGGGCGGCCGTACCCAGCGAACCGATGACGCTGCCGACGGCACCGGGCAGCAGGGTCAGCGAGATGGACAGCGCGCCCAGCCCGAAGCCGTATCCGGTGACCCCCGGGTCCGCCGCGTAGAAGGTGGAGGTGGGCGCCTGGCTCCCGAAGTAGAAGACGCCGAACAGGAACGCCGCGCAGTAGAACGGGGCGGTGGTCCTGGCGGCCAGCGCCCGCACGTCGACCAGGGGCTCGGCGCTGCGCAGCTCCACCAGCACCCACACCGCCAGCAGCACCAGCCCGAGCCCCACGGGCCCCAGGACCCGTACGGAACCCCAGGAGCCGCTCTCCGCCCCGGAGACCCCGCCGAGCAGGGCGACCATGGCACCGCCGAGCAGCACCACCCCGGCCCAGTCCACCCGGCCGCCGGCCCTGTTCCGCGACTCCGGCACCGCGACGAAGGAGACGGGCACACAGAGCACCGCGAGAGCGGCGGGCACGAGCAGGGTCAGCCGCAGGTCGCCGAACGCGGAGTCGACGAGTCCCATCACGACCCCGCCGGCCATCGCGCCCAGCGTCAGCGCCCCCACCAGACGGGCGATCGCCCGCCGCGCGTCGGCGACCGGGAGCCGGTCGCGTACGAGGGCGATCTCCAGGGGCAGCAGGGCGGCGAGCGGCCCCTGGAGCGCCCGGCCGGTGAGGAGTGTCGCGTAGTCCGGGGCCAGAGCGACGACGAGGGTGCCCACCGCGACCGCCGCCAGGGCGACGCGGAGCATCCGCCGGTGGCCGTAGAGGTCACCGAGGCGCCCGAACAGCGGGACACAGACGGCCGCGGCCAGCAGCTGTACGGAGACGACCCAGTTCAGGGCGGCGGAGCCGATGCCCAGGTGATCGGCCAGATCGGGCAGCAGAGGAGCGAGCCCGACCTGGAGGAAGCCGCTGGTCACCTCGAAGAGGACGAGCAGCCCGACGACAGCGGTGACGGACGCGGGCAGCGGCTGCTCGGTGGGGGTGCTCGGCGGCGGAGTGGCTGTGGCGGTCATGGGGCTACTCCTGCGGGAAGCGGGCGTACGTGACTTCGGACTCCGGGACGGGCGGGGTACCGAGCCGGCGCAGCGCCAGCCCGGCGAGGAGGGCCGCGGCGTACGGCAGGGCGGCGTCGTCGTAGACGGCCTGAGCGGAGTGGTTCATCGGCGCGGTCGCCGGGTCGGTGCCGGGCGGGCAGGCCCCGAGGCCGACGAACGCGCCGGGCACCTTCCGGAGTACGAAGGAGAAGTCCTCGGCCCCCGCCATCGGCCTGGGCGCCTCGAAGACCCGCTCTTCGCCCAGGACCAGCCGCGCGGTCTCCAGGGCGAACGCCGCCTCGCCCGCGTCGTTGACGGTCGGCGGGTACTGCTCGACGTAGTCGATCTCGGCGCTCACCCCGTGGGCCGCGGCCACCCCGTGCACGGTCCGCTCGAAGGCGGCGCGTACCCGTGCGTGGGAGGCGTCGGAGAAGGTCCGCACGGTGGCGGAGAACGAGGCGGTCTCCGGGATGACGTTGGCCGCCGTGCCCGCCTCGATCCTTCCGACCGTGACGACGGCCGGGTCGAAGACATCGATCTCGCGGGTGACGGCTGTCTGGAGCGCGGTGACCATGGCGCACAGCGCGGGCACCGGGTCGGCGGCGGAGTGCGGCGAGGAGCCGTGCCCGCCCCGCCCGCGGACCGTGACCTCCACCGCGTCCGAGGCGGCGAGCATGGGTCCGGGCCGGGTCGCGGCGAACCCGGTGGGCGCGCCGGTGGAGATCACATGCAGGGCGTACGCGGCGACGACGCGTTCCCCCGCGGCGTCGAGGACGCCCTCGTCGATCATGATCTGCGCGCCGCCCTGGCCCTCCTCGCCGGGCTGGAACATGAGGACGACGTCCCCCGCCAGCTCCTCCCGCCGGGCGGCCAGCAGCCGGGCCGCGCCGACGAGGCCGGTGACGTGCAGGTCGTGTCCGCACGCGTGCATACGGCCGTCGATGACGGAGGCGTACGGAAGCCCCGTGTCCTCCTGGACGGGGAGCGCGTCCATGTCGCCGCGCAGGAGGACGGCCGGGCCGGGCCTGCCGCCGCGCAGCACGGCGGTCACGGAGCTCAGCGCCTTGCCGGTCCGGATCTCCAGACCCAGGCCCTCCAGCGCGGCGAGTATCTTCGCCTGGGTCAGCGGGAGGCCGAGGCCCAGCTCCGGCTCGCGGTGCAGGGCGTGGCGCAGTTCGGTCAGGACGGGGGCGAGGTCACGGGCCTCGTGGAGCAGCGACATGGGCGTATCGTGCGGAGCGAAACCCCTAGACCATGATCGTCCGCAGGAAAGCGCTCCCCATGAGCCGATCGACGCACGAATCCACCGGGCACCCCGAGCGCCTGCTGCGCACGGAGCAGCCGGAGCCGCTGGACGAGCTGGACTATCTCCTCATCACTGCGCTCCAGACCTCCCCCCGGGCGGAGTGGGCCCAGATCGGGAAGGTCCTCGGCATAGACGCCTCGACGGCGGCCCGCCGCTGGAACCGGCTCACGGAGGCCGGGCACGCCTGGCTCAGCTGCTACACGGTGGCGGTGGGGCCGACGGTGCCGATCATCGCGTTCATCGAGGTGGACTGCGCGGCCGGGGCGCCGCACGAGGTGGCGGCGGAGATCGCGGACGATCCGCATCTGATCACCATCGAACACGTCACCGGCGCCCGGGACCTGATACTCACCGCCGCCTTCCCCGACCTGGCGATGCTGGCCCGTTACGTCGGCTTCCGCCTCGGCCGGCTGCCCGGCGTCTCGGCCACCCGGTCCCAGACCGCCACCGCCGTCCATACCGAGGGCAGCCGCTGGCGGCTGGACCGGCTGGACCCGGACAGCCAGGACCTGCTGGCGAAGGACCGGATGCCGGCTCTGCCCCGGCGGGGGCTCCCCGCCCCGGACGCGCTGGACGCCCAGCTCTACCTGCTGCTCAGCGAGGACTTCCGCCAGCCGGCGGCCCGGCTCGCCGAACGCCTCGGCGTCAGCCCCACCACCGTGCGCCGCAGGCTGGACCGCATGCACCGGCAGGACGCGCTGATCTACCGCTGCGAGGTGGCCCGCCACCTGTCCGGCTGGCCGATCTCGGTCACGCTCTGGGGCATCGCCCCGGCCGGTGAGGCCTCACGCATCGCGTCCCAGCTCATCCGCATGCGTGAGACCCGGCTCTGCGCGTCACTCACCGGCCCGCACAACCTGATGCTCACGGTGTGGCTGCGCTCCGCCGAGGACATCGGCGCGTTCGAGGCCAGGCTGGCGGATCGTTTCCCCGAGCTCGCCGTCGCGGACCGGGCGGTCGCCCTGTGGCAGCTCAAGATCGCCGGTCACGTGCTGGACCCGCTCGGCCGCCACATCAGGGGGGTCCCGGTGACGTTCTGGGAGGAGCCCGGCGCGGAACAGGCCGAGGACGCACTGCTGGAACGCCTGCGCGTAGCCCGCTGACCGCCGGATCCGCCGGTCGCCGGGAACGGCGGGGGCACGTTAGTCGTCGATGCCCTCGGCCGCCCGCTGCTCCCGCAGCTCCTTGATCGCACGCCGCCTCGCGAGGCGGTGCGTACGGCGGATCTGGGCCTCCTGGTAGCGCCGCTTGTCGCGTTCCGTCTCGGGGGTCACCGGCGGTACGCGGCGCGGCTTGCCGTCCTCGTCCACCGCCGCGAACACCAGGTAGGCGCTGCCGACCTGCTGGGCCGGGGTCGACTCGTTCCAGCGCTCGGCCATGACCCGGACGCCGACCTCCATCGAGGAGCGGCCCGTCCAGTTCACCTGGGCTCGGACGTGAACAAGGTCACCCACGCGGACGGGCTCCAGGAAGACCATCTCGTCCATCGAGGCCGTCACGGCCGGTCCACCGGAGTGCCGGCCCGCGACGGCGCCCGCCGCGTCGTCGACCAGCTTCATGATCACGCCGCCGTGCACCGTGCCCAGGAGATTGGTGTCGTTGCCGGTCATGATGTGGCTGAGGGTGGTCCGGGAGGCCGAGGTCGGCTTGCCCGGAATTTCGCCCTCCGGTGGCTGGGGCTGATCTGTCATGCCGTCCACCTTATGCGGGGGCTTGCACCCGGTTGCATTGCATCAGCTTCGCAACAGCCCTGCCCCGATCCCCCGTACACCCTGTAAGCGCCCCAGGCCGAGACGGCACACTGGTCCGCATGAGCGATTGGCCCGAAGGACGGAACGGCGGACAAGGCGAACGCTACGGGCGGGGCAGCGCGAGCCCCCGGCCCGAGAGCGCCCGCGCCATGCCGCACGTCCGGCGGCGCCCTGCGCCGCCCCAGCCCCCGGCCCACATCCCCCCGCAGCAGGGACAGGGGTACGAGGACGGACCCGGTTACGACAGCGGCTACAACACGGGCCAGGTGTACGGGGGCGGCCAGCGCGGCGGCGGCCCCGGCGGTGGCGGTTACGGCGGCCGCGGGGGTGACAGCGGTTACGTCCAGCCCCGCGCGGCTCCGAACTGGGGCCGGCGGATCAAGGTCGGCGTACTGACCCTCGTCGTCGTGGTGCTCGCCGTCTCCGTCGGCACGTACTTCTGGGCCGACGGCAAGCTCAAGCGCGAGGTCGACCTCTCCAAGGTCATCGAGCGGCCGAGCGAGGGCGACGGCACGAACTACCTGGTCGTCGGCTCCGACAGCCGTGAGGGCATGACGGCCGAGGACAAGAAGAAGCTGCACACCGGCTCCGCCGAGGGCAAGCGGACCGACTCGATGATGATCCTGCACGACGGCTCCAACGGCCCGACGCTGATCTCGCTCCCCCGCGACTCCAACGTCGAGATCCCCAGCTTCGTCGGCTCCGAGTCCGGCAAGAAGTTCGCGGGGACGGGCCGCACGACCAAGCTGAACGCCGCCTACGCCGAGGACGGCCCGGAGCTGCTCGTGCGCACGGTCGAGTTCAACACCGGGCTGCGCATCGACCACTACGTCGAGATCGGCTTCGGCGGCTTCGCCAACATCGTGGACGCCATCGGCGGCGTCGAGATGGACATCCCCAAGGCCTTCAAGGACAAGAACTCCGGCGCCGACTTCCAGGCCGGCAAGCAGACCCTGAACGGCGAGCAGTCCCTCGCCTTCGTCCGTACCCGGTACGCGTTCGCGGGCAGCGACCTGGACCGCACGAAGAACCAGCAGAAGTTCCTCGCGGCCCTGGCCTCCCAGACGGCGACCCCGTCGACGATCCTCAACCCGTTCAAGCTCTACCCGACGATGGGCGCGGGCCTGGACACGCTGATCGTCGACAAGGACATGTCGCTCTGGTCGCTCGGCAACATGTTCTTCGCGATGAAGGGCGTCACGGGCGGCGAGGGCACGTCGATGAACATCCCGCTCACGGGCGGCAGCGTGAACGGCAACCTCGTCTGGGACAAGGACAAGGTCAAGCAGCTCGTGGAGCAGCTGAAGAACGACGAGAAGGTCACGGTCAAGGGCAGCTGACCCCCGGCCGCCGGACCTGGACGGCCCCTCGCCCCGCCTTCCGCGGGGTGAGGGGCCGTTGTCACGTTCCCGGACGCCGGCGGCCGGGAGCGCGAGCCGGAAAACCGGTGGAGGTGCCGGGCCGGACGGCCTACATTTGCCGGCTCATGATCCATGCGTTCGAACGAGGTGTATCGATGACGGTCCGAGCAACGGCTGCCGACTCCGGTCGGCCGTCCCCCGCAGACGCCATGACCGCATCGAACCGAAGGAACACCTCTCGTGGATCTTCCACGCATCTTCACCATTCGCGAAAGTAGCCACCGCGTCCACAACCCGTTCACCCCTGGCAAGCTCGCCGACCTGGGCCAGGCACTGCACCTGGCGCCCGGGACACGCGTGCTCGACCTCGCCAGTGGATCGGGCGAGATGCTGTGCACCTGGGCCCGCGACCACGGCGTCACCGGGACCGGGGTGGACATCAGCACGGTGTTCACGCAGAAGGCCCGCTCCCGCGCCGCGGAACTCGGCGTCACCGACCGGGTCGCCTTCGTGCACGGCGACGCCTCCGGCTTCGTCGCGGACGAGCCGGTCGATCTCGCCGCGTGCGTCGGCGCCACCTGGATCGGGGGCGGCGTGGCCGGCACGGCCGAGCTGCTGGGCAGGAGCCTCCGCCCCGGCGGCCTGATGCTGATCGGCGAGCCGTACTGGCGCCAGGAGGTCCCGGACGAGGAAACCGCCCAGGCCTGCCACGCGGGCGGCAAGGACGACTTCCTGGTACTGCCGGAGCTGATCGGGCGGTTCGGTGACCTCGGGTACGACGTCGTGGAGATGGTGCTGGCCGATCAGGACAGCTGGGACCGCTACCAGGCGGCGCAGTGGCTCAACCTCCGTCGCTGGCTCGACGCTCATCCCGATGACGAGCTCGCCGACGAGGTACGGGCCGAGCTCACCACCGGTCCCGCCCGCTACGCGGGATACCAGCGGGAGTTCCTCGGCTGGGGGGTCTTCGCGCTGATGGGCCGCTGACGGCGCGGGCCCGGGCAGCAGGTGGCGGTTTCTAGGGATCGTCGCAACACGTGGTCGTGTTGGTCAGGCCGCGAGTAGTTTATGCAGGCGCTCGGCTGGGGTTTCCCAGCCGAGCGTTTTGCGTGGGCGGCCGTTCAGCTCAGCAGCGACGGCGTCGAGGTGTTCGCGGGGGTGGACGGCGAGGTCGGTGCCTTTGGGGAAGTACTGGCGGAGCAGGCCGTTGGTGTTTTCGTTCGAGCCTCGTTGCCAGGGGCTGGCGGGGTCGCAGAAGTAGACCGGGACGGCGGTGGCGATGGTGAAGGCGCCGTGAGCGCCCATCTCGCTTCCCTGGTCCCAGGTCAGGGACCTTCGGAGGTGGGCGGGCAGGGTCTGGACCGTGGTGACCAGGGCGTCCCGGACGCTTTCGGCGCCGTGGTCGCCGGGCAGGTGCAGGAGCATGACGTAGCGGGTGGCGCGCTCGACCAGGGTGCCGATGGCGGACTTGCCGTCCTTGCCGATGATGAGGTCGCCCTCCCAATGGCCGGGGACGGCCCGGTCCTCCGCCTCCGCCGGTCGTTCGCTGATCATGACCATCGGAGTGGCGAACCGCGGCTGGCGCTGCTGGGCCTGGCGGCGGGGTTTGCGCCGGGCACGGCCCGATCGCAGGGCGCGGGCCAGCTCGCGGCGCAGTTCGCCCCGCCCCTGGACGTAGAGGGCCTGGTAGACCGTCTCGTGGACCACGTGCATCTCCGGCTGCTGGGGGAACTGTGCCCGCAGAGCCTGGCAGATCTGCTCAGGGCTCCACCGAATGTCCAGGTGGTTTTGGATGAAGTCCCGCAGCTGTGGGTTCTGGCCGATCTTCCCGGGCTTCGGGCGGGGCCGGCGGGCATCGGCGCGGGCCTGGGCCGCGTGCGGCCGGTACTGGCCGTTGACCGGGTGACGGTTGCGGCGGATCTCCCGGCTGACCGTGGACGGGCTGCGGCCGAGCTCGGCGGCTATCGCGCGGACCGTTGCCTTCTCCCGCAGCCGGTCGGCGATGTGTATGCGGTCGCTCTCGCGCAGATACCGCGAGAGACCGGGCAAAGGCGCCACCGCGGTGATCGGTGACGCCCCGACGTGCCCGCCGGACGGAGCGCGGCCGTTACGCCAGCGCCGCCCGGTCTTCTCGTTGATGCCGACGATCCGGCATGCCTCTCTGTTGCTCACACCCTGCTGCATGAGCTGAAGGTAGAGGCGCCGTTCCTCGGACAAGGGACGGCGCCCCTGGATAGCGGACCGGTCCCGGATCTTGAAGTCCATCGCATCCCCTGAACTGGGGTGTTGCGACAACCACTAGAACTCAAGGGTGCTGCCCGGGCCCGTCCTGCGCCGCGTGGCCGTTACGGCAGGTTGCGGGCCATGACGATGCGCTGGACCTGGTTCGTGCCCTCGTAGATCTGCGTGATCTTCGCGTCGCGCATCATGCGCTCCACCGGGTAGTCACGCGTGTAGCCGTAGCCGCCCAGCAGCTGGACGGCGTCGGTGGTGACCTCCATCGCGACGTCGGAGGCGAAGCACTTGGCCGCGGCGCCGAAGAAGGTGAGGTCACCGTCGAGGCGCTCGGACTTGGCGGCGGCCGAGTAGGTGAGCTGGCGGGCCGCCTCCAGCTTCATGGCCATGTCGGCGAGCATGAACTGCACGCCCTGGAAGTCACCGATCGGCTTGCCGAACTGCTTGCGCTCCTGGACGTAGCCCTTGGCGTAGTCCAGGGCACCCTGGGCGATGCCGAGCGCCTGCGCCGCGATCGTGATGCGGGTGTGGTCCAGCGTCTTCATCGCGGTGGCGAAACCGGTGCCCTCCTCGCCGATCATGCGGTCGGCGGGGATACGGACGTTGTCGAGGTAGACCTCGCGGGTCGGGGAGCCCTTGATGCCGAGCTTCTTCTCCGGGGCGCCGAAGGAGACACCCGGGTCGGACTTCTCCACGACGAACGCCGAGATGCCCTTCGAGCGCTTCGTCGGGTCGGTGACCGCCATGACCGTGTAGTACTCGGACTCACCCGCGTTGGTGATCCAGCGCTTCACGCCGTTCAGGACCCAGAAGTCGCCGTCACGCACCGCCTTGGTCTTCATGCCCGCCGCGTCCGAGCCGGCGTCCGGCTCGGACAGGGCGTACGAGAACATCGCCTCACCCTTGGCCAGCGGACCCAGATACTTCTTCTTCAGCGCCTCCGAACCGGACAGGATCACCGGGAGCGAACCCAGCTTGTTCACCGCCGGGATCAGCGAGGACGACCCGCAGACCCGGGCCACCTCCTCGATCACGATCACCGTGGCCAGCGCGTCCGCGCCCGCGCCGCCGTACTCCTCCGGAACATGGACCGCGTGCAGATCCGAGGCGACCAGAGCGTCCAGCGCCTCCTGCGGGAAGCGCGCCTCCTCGTCCACCGCCGCCGCGTACGGGGCGATCTTCGCCTCGGCGAGCGAACGGATCGTCTCACGGAGCATCTCGTGCTCCTCGGCCGGACGGTACAGGTCGAAATCGGTCGAACCCGCCAAGACGTTCACTCCCCAAGGATGCTAACTACCGTTAAGTAACACGATTTTAGTGGCCCGGCCGAGCGGAGGCATACGGGCGGGGCACGTGAGCTATCCGACAGACCGGCGACGGTCGGAAAAACAGCGTTCCGCACGCACGGTTATGCTCGGCTCCGCACGTCTGTCCGCATCGTTCAGGAGCACCCATGGCCCTCAGGATCACCGTGATCGGCACCGGCTACCTCGGCGCCACCCATGCCGCGGCCATGGCGGAGCTGGGCTTCGAAGTCCTCGGGCTCGACGTCGTGCCCGAGAAGATCGAGATGCTCTCGGCCGGCAAGGTGCCCATGTACGAGCCGGGGCTCGAGGAGATCCTGCAGAAGCACGTGGCCGGCATCGCGGGGTCCACGGGGAGGCTGCGGTTCACCACCTCCTGGGAGGAGATCGGCGCGTTCGGCGATGTGCACTTCGTCTGCGTGAACACTCCCCAGAAGCACGGCGAGTACGCCTGCGACATGAGCTACGTGGACAGCGCCTTCGAGTCGCTGGCCCCGCAGCTGACCCGCCCCGCGCTGGTCGTGGGCAAGTCCACCGTCCCCGTGGGTTCGGCCGCCCGGCTGTCGGCGCGGCTGGCCGAGCTGGCGCCGGTGGGTAACGACGCGGAGCTGGCCTGGAACCCGGAGTTCCTCCGGGAGGGCTTCGCGGTCGAGGACACCCTGCACCCGGACCGGGTCGTCATCGGCGTGGAGAGCGAGCGGGCCGAGAAGCTGCTGCGCGAGGTGTACGCGGGGCCGATCGCCGAGGGCTCCCCCTTCGTGGTGACGGACTTCCCGACCGCCGAGCTGGTGAAGACCTCCGCCAACTCCTTCCTCGCGACCAAGATCTCCTTCATCAACGCGATGGCCGAGGTCTGCGAGGCCGCCGACGGCGACGTGGTGAAGCTCGCCGAGGCGATCGGCCACGACGAGCGCATCGGGAAGAAGTTCCTGCGGGCCGGGATCGGCTTCGGCGGGGGCTGTCTCCCCAAGGACATCCGGGCCTTCATGGCGCGCGCCGGTGAGCTGGGCGCGGACCAGGCGCTCACCTTCCTGCGGGAGGTCGACTCCATCAACATGCGCCGGCGCGGTCACATGGTCGAGCTGGCCCGCGAGGCCGTGGGCGGGGGGTCGTTCCTGGGCACGCGCGTCGCGGTGCTGGGCGCCACCTTCAAGCCGGACTCCGACGACGTACGCGACTCACCGGCCCTGAACGTCGCCGGGCAGATCCATCTGCAGGGCGGCCAGGTGACGGTCTTCGACCCGAAGGGCATGGAGAACGCCCGGCGGCTCTTCCCGACGCTCGGCTACGCGGACACGGCGCTGGACGCCGTGCGCGGTGCGGACGTGGTGCTGCACCTGACGGAGTGGCGCGAATTCCGGGAGCTGGACGCGGTGGCGCTGGGCGAGGCCGCGGGGCGCCGGATCATCCTGGACGGCCGCAACGCGCTGGACCCCGCGGTGTGGCGCGAGGCCGGCTGGACGTACCGGGCGATGGGCCGTCCGAAGGCCTGACCCGAGCCGGACGCGAGGAGGCGGCGGCCCCTGGGGGCCGCCGCCTCCTCGCGTCCTGGACCGGCTCAGCCGGTCGGGCCGTCCAGCTCGTCGATCGTCGCGTGGGACGGGCCGACGCGGGTGATCAGATCACGGGAGACCGCCTCCGCGTCGCGCAGGACGCGCACCGCGTTCTGCCACGTCAGCTTGGCCACGTCGGTGTCCGACCAGCCGCGCGTCAGCAGCTCGGCGATCAGGTACGGGTAGCCCGACACGTCCTCCAGCCCCAGCGGGAGGAACGCCGTGCCGTCGTAGTCGCCGCCGACGCCGATGTGGTCGATGCCGGCGATCTCGCGCATGTGGTCGAGGTGATCGGCGATCGTGGCCACGGTGGCCATCGGGCGCGGGTTGAGCGCTTCGAAGTCCGCGTGGATCCGCATGGCGGCCGGCGTGGTGTCCAGGTGGTGCAGGCCGTGCTCCCGCATGTTGCGGTCGGCGGCGAGCGTCCACTCGACGGCCGCCGGCAGGACGAACTTCGGCACGAAGGTCGCCATGGCCACGCCGCCGTTGGCCGCGAGCATCCGCAGCACGTCGTCGGGAATGTTGCGCGGGTGGTCGCAGACCGCCCGGGCGGAGGAGTGCGAGAAGATCACCGGCGCGACGGAGGTGGCGAGCGCGTCGCGCATCGTGGTGGCCGCCACATGGGAGAGGTCGACCAGCATCCCGACGCGGTTCATCTCCCGTACGACCTCACGGCCGAACTCCGACAGGCCGCCGACGCGCGGGGAGTCGGTCGCCGAGTCCGCCCAGTCGGTGTTGTCGTTGTGCGTGAGCGTCATGTAGCGGACGCCGAGGGTGTGCAGCGCGCGCAGAGTGGCCAGGGAGTTGTTGATGGAGTGGCCGCCCTCGGCACCCATCAGGGAGGCGATACGGCCCTCGGCGCGGGCCTTCTCCATGTCGTCCGCGGTCAGGGCGCGCCGCAGGTCGTCCGGGTACCGGGCCAGCATCTCGCCGACCACGTCGATCTGCTCCAGCGTGGCGCTGACCGCGTCGTCGCCCGCCAGGCTGGGCGCGACGTAGACGGACCAGAACTGCGCGCCGACGCCGCCGGCCCGCAGCCTCGGGATGTCGGTGTGCAGGGTGCCGGTCTGGTCCCTGGAGATGTCGCGGGCGTCGAGGTCGTAGCCCACCTGCTCGCGCAGCGCCCAGGGGAGGTCGTTGTGGCCGTCGACGACGGGGTGGTCGGAGAGGAGCAGCCGGGCGCGGTCCAGGTTGTCCATCGGTGACCTACTTCCCGAAGCCGAAGGAGTCCGCGCCCTGGGTCTTGGCGCGCAGCCGCTTGCCCTTCTCCGTCGCCTGCTCCTTGAGCTCCTGCTGGAAGTCCTTCATCCGCTCCAGCAGGGCACTGTCGTGGGCGGCGAGGATTCGGGCGGCGAGCAGGCCCGCGTTACGGGCGCCGCCGACGGAGACCGTGGCGACGGGGACCCCGGCCGGCATCTGGACGATGGACAGCAGGCTGTCCATGCCGTCGAGGTACTTCAGCGGGACCGGGACGCCGATCACCGGCAGCGGGGTCACGGACGCGAGCATCCCGGGCAGGTGGGCCGCTCCGCCCGCCCCCGCGATGATCGCCTTGAGACCGCGGCCCGCGGCCTGCTCGCCGTACGCGATCATCTCGTGCGGCATGCGGTGGGCGGAGACGACATCGACCTCGTAGGGGATCTCGAACTCGCCGAGGGCCTTGGCGGCCGCTTCCATCACGGGCCAGTCGGAGTCCGAGCCCATGACGATGCCGACGACGGGGGCGGAGCCTGGTGCGGTCATTCGGTGATCGTTCCTCGCAGGTAGTCGGCCGCGTGCCGGGCGCGCTCCCGCACGTCCGCCAGATCGTCGCCGTAGGTGTTGACGTGGCCCACCTTGCGGCCGGGCTTCACGTCCTTGCCGTACATGTGGATCTTGAGCTGCGGATCGCGGGCCATGCAGTGCAGATACGCCTGGTACATGTCCGGGTAGTCGCCGCCGAGGACGTTGCACATGACCGTCCAGGTGGCGCGCGGGCGGGGGTCGCCGAGCGGGAGGTCCAGGACGGCCCGCACATGGTTGGCGAACTGCGAGGTGACCGCGCCGTCCTGGGTCCAGTGCCCGGAGTTGTGCGGGCGCATCGCAAGCTCGTTCACGAGGATGCGGCCGTCGCGCGTCTCGAAGAGCTCGACCGCGAGGTGGCCCACCACACCGAGCTCCGCGGCGATCCGCAGGGCCAGCTGCTGGGCCTCGCCCGCGAGGCGCTCGTCCAGGTCGGGCGCCGGGGCGATGACGGTGTCGCAAACCCCGTCGACCTGGATGGACTCGACGACCGGGTAGGCGACGGCCTGGCCGTGCGGCGAGCGGACGATGTTGGCCGCCAGCTCCCGTACGAAGTCGACCTTCTCCTCGGCGAGGACGGGGACACCGGCCCGGAAAGGCTCGGCGGCGTCGGCCTCGGAGCGGACCACCCAGACGCCCTTGCCGTCGTACCCGCCGCGGACCGTCTTGAGGATGACGGGGAAGCCCCCCACCTCCTCGGCGAACGCGGCGGCGTCCGCCGCGTCCGCGACGATGCGGTGGCGGGGGCAGGGCGCGCCGATCTCCGTGAGCTTGGTGCGCATCACCCCCTTGTCCTGGGCGTGCACGAGCGCGTCGGGCCCGGGGCGTACGGGAATGCCGTCCGCCTCCAGGGCCCTCAGGTGCTCGGTCGGCACGTGCTCGTGGTCGAAGGTGATCACGTCACAGCCGCGCGCGAAGGCGCGCAGTGTCTCCAGGTCGCGGTAGTCGCCGACGACTACTTCGCCGACCACCTGGGCAGCCGAGTCCTGGGGGGTGTCACTGAGGAGCTTGAATTTCAGGCCGAGGGGGATGCCCGCCTCGTGGGTCATACGGGCGAGCTGACCGCCGCCGACCATGCCGACTACAGGGAACGTCACCTGTCCAGGGTATCGGGCCGTGCGGGGGCTCCCCCCACCGTCTCCGGCACGGCCTCCGCGCCTCCCGGGGAGGAGGCCTCGTCACGCGGGCCGGGCAGGCTCACGGGCATCACACGGGAGGGCTGGTTAGCATGGCCGGGTTGACGAAACCGACCGGACGGGGCTGAGCGATCACCATGAGCGAACGGGGCGCACTGCGGGCCCGGCTTGATCTGCTGGCCCGGGAGGTCGCCAAGTTCGGAGCGGTCGGCGCACTCGGGCTGGTCGTCAACATCGTCGTCTCGAACCTGATCTGGCGCACCACGGACTTCCCGGTGGTGCGGGCCGGTCTGATGGGGACGGTCGTCGCCATCCTCTTCAACTACGTCGGCTTCCGCTACTGGACCTACCGGGACCGCGACAAGACCGGCCGCACGCGGGAGCTGATGCTGTTCCTGCTGTTCAGCGCCGTCGGCGCGGTGATCGAGACGGGCGTGCTCTACCTGGCGACGTACGGCTTCGGCTGGAACAGCCCGGTCCAGAGCAATGTCTTCAAGATCATCGGCATCGGGGTCGCCACGCTGTTCCGCTTCTGGTCCTACCGCACCTGGGTGTTCAGGGCGCTCCCCGCCAAGGAGGCCGTGCTCGACGCGGAACGATTTCTGGAACAGCGACGGCCCTCCGACGAGGTGACACCGGGCCCCGTGCCCCACTGACGGTCAGCGGACCGGGCGTACGGATTCCTTGCGGCTCGGGGCGACCCGGCTGAGGAAGAGCGCGAAGACCGGGGGCTGCTGCTGGAGCAGTTCGAGACGGCCGCCGTCGGCCTCGGCGAGGTCCCGGGCCACGGCGAGGCCGATCCCGGTCGAATTGCGGCCGCTGATGGTGCGCTCGAAGATCCGCGCCCCCAGGTCGGCGGGGACGCCGGGGCCCTCGTCCGTGACCTCGACGACGACCTGGTTGCCGGTGACCCGGGTACGCAGCGCGACCGTGCCGCCACCGTGCATCAGCGAGTTCTCGATCAGGGCGGCGAGCACCTGGGCGACGGCGCCGGGGGTGCCGACGGCCTCCAGGCCGTGCTTGCCCGAGCAGACGACGGCCCGGCCGGCACTGCGGTAGGCCGGGCGCCACTCCTCGATCTGCTGTTTGACGACCTCGTCGAGGTCGAAGACGACGGCGGAGCCGGTGCGCGGGTCACGGGCGTTGGTCAGCAGGCGCTGCACCACGTCGGTGAGCCGCTCGACCTGGGTGAGCGCGATGTTCGCCTCCTCCTTCACCGTGTCCGGGTCGTCGGTGACGGAGATCTCCTCGATCCGCATGGAGAGGGCGGTCAGGGGCGTACGGAGCTGGTGCGAGGCGTCCGCCGCGAGACGCCGCTCCGCGGTCAGCATCCGGGCGATCCGCTCGGCGGAGGAGTCCAGGACATCGGCGACCCGGTCCAGCTCCGTCACCCCGTACCGCTTGTGGCGGGGGCGGGGGTCGCCCGATCCGAGGCGCTCGGCCGTCTCGGCGAGGTCGGTGAGCGGGGAGGTGAGCCGGTCGGCCTGGCGTACGGCGAGGAGTACGGCGGAGATGATCGCGAGCAGGGCCACCGCTCCGATGATCAGCAGGGTCCGGCCGACCTCGCGGGTCACGGCCGAGCGGTCCTCCTCGACGGTGACCTTCTCGCCCTGCTCCCCCGTCTCCGTGCTGCGGATGGCGTTGCCGTCGGTCGGGCGTTCACCGACCTCGATGGCGGCGCGCCCGGGGATCTCGACGCGGGCGTAGCGGCTGGGGTCCACCTGCTCGGCGAGGACCTGGGGGGTGATCCGCTCGGCGCCGAGCAGCCGGCTCTCGACGACGCTGATCAGCCGGAACGCCTCGGAGTCGACGCTCTCCTGGGCGCTGTTGCTGATGGTGCGGGTCTCGACGATGACGAGGGAGACGCCGAAGACGGCGATCACGACGAGCACCACGGCGAGCGTGGAGTTGATCAGTCGGCGGCGCATGACTGTTCTGTACGTCAGCTCTTCTCGAACCGGAAGCCGACGCCCCGGACGGTGGCGATGTAGCGCGGATTGGCCGCGTCGTCGCCGAGCTTCTTGCGGAGCCAGGAGATGTGCATGTCGAGGGTCTTCGTGGAGGACCACCAGGTGGTGTCCCAGACCTCACGCATCAGCTGGTCGCGGGTGACGACCCGGCCCGCGTCCCGCACGAGGACCCTGAGCAGGTCGAACTCCTTGGCGGTGAGCTGGAGTTCCTCGTCGCCCATCCAGGCCCGGTGGGACTCCACGTCGATCCTGACGCCGTGCGTGGCGGGCTGCGGGGCGGGCTCGGTGGCGCCGCGGCGCAGCAGGGCGCGGACCCGCGCGAGGAGCTCGGCGAGGCGGAAGGGCTTGGTGACGTAGTCGTCGGCCCCGGCGTCCAGACCGACCACCGTGTCGACCTCGTCGGCCCGTGCGGTCAGCACCAGGATC
Source organism: Streptomyces sp. QL37 (assembly GCF_002941025.1). Classification (NCBI taxonomy): domain Bacteria; kingdom Bacillati; phylum Actinomycetota; class Actinomycetes; order Kitasatosporales; family Streptomycetaceae; genus Streptomyces; species Streptomyces sp. QL37. The sequence continues at coordinate 3,485,174 of NZ_PTJS01000001.1, forward strand.
GGTACGGCGTGGCCGTCGGCCCGCAGCCTCCTGGCGACCTCCAGCCCGTCCATCCCGGGCAGCCCCAGGTCGAGGACGACCAGGTCGACGCCCCCCTGGAGTCCGGCGTCGAGCGCGGTCGGACCGTCCTCACGGACCTCGACCTCGTAACCCTCACGACGCAGGGCGCGGGCCAGCGGCTCCGAGATGGATGCGTCGTCCTCGGCGAGCAGTACACGGGTCATGCAGTGATGGTAGTCCGCGCAGGCCCGCTGGGGTGAGGCACTGGGCAAGCCCTGCGGGTCAGGGCCACGAATCGGGCATCCTCCTTCGAATATGGGACCGTGGTTCCACGCAGACCTGTGATCCATCTCTCAAGTCCTTCCATATCCCCGCGTGTCATGTCGTATGGTGGCTCGACGCCTGTTGCACCACCGAAGGACCTTTGGGCAGCTTTTCGCGCCAAGGGTCTCTTTTGTGTACGGGCCGGTTCCCGCCGGCCCGACCAGTGAATGACCTGTGGGCCGGGCCCGGAGCGCGAGGACGCGCGCCGGGCGTGGATCCCGGAGCGGTCTGTCCCACGATCCCGTCCCCACACTCCCAGCGGAGCGGTGGCCCGGATCGGATCCCCTCGAGGCGTCAGGGGTGGGGCGTGTCCGCCCGGTGCCGGCTACCCCCCACCGGGCGCGTACCGCTCACGAGGCGGCGCGTCCCGACCAGCAAGGATCGACCATGGCGTCCAGCCTGACGAAGGACTCGGCCAGTACTTCTGGTTCGGAGAAGACCTTCTTCGGCCACCCCCGCGGCCTGGCCACTCTCTTCATGACGGAGATGTGGGAGCGCTTCAGCTACTACGGCATGCGCGCCCTTCTCCCGCTCTACCTGATCGCTCCCAACGGGCTTCACATGAACCCCGCCACGGCCACCGCGATCTACTCGGTCTACCTGTCGCTGGTGTACCTGCTCGCCATGCCCGGCGGCTGGTTCGGCGACCGCGTCTGGGGCCCCCGCAAGACCGTCGCCGTCGCGGGCGGCGTCATCATGCTCGGCCACCTGACGCTGGCACTGCCCTCCGAGGGCACCTTCTTCGCGGGGCTCGGCCTCGTCGCCATCGGCTCCGGCCTGCTGAAGTCCAACATCTCCACGATGGTCGGCCACCTCTACGACGGCCCGGACGACCCGCGCCGTGACGGTGGCTTCACCATCTTCTACATCGGCATCAACCTGGGCTCCTTCGCGGCCCCGCTGGTGATCGGCACCGTCGGCGAGAACGTCAACTGGCACCTGGGCTTCGCCCTGGCCGCGCTCGGCATGGGACTCGGCGTCGCCCAGTTCCTGCTCGGCACCCGTCACCTGGACCAGCGCAGCCACATCGTCCCGAAGCCGCTCTCCGCCGACGAGCGCGCCTCCACGCTGCGCAAGTCGATGATCTGGCTGGGCATCGCCGCCGTCTTCTACATCGGCACGGTCGTCACCGGCGTCTACACGCTGAACTGGCTCCTGGTGCCGATCACGATCGCCGGTCTGGTCATCCCCGTGGTGGTCCTCGCCCGCATCAAGCGCGACAAGGAGCTCAGCCAGACCGAGCAGAAGAAGGTGTCCGGCTACATCTGGTTCTTCGTGGCCGCCGCCATCTTCTGGATGATCTACGACCAGGGTGGCTCCACCATGGCCATCTTCGCCGAGTCCTCCGCGGAGAACTCGGTCCTCGGCTGGTCATTCCCGGTCTCCTGGTACCAGTCGGTCAACCCCGTCCTGATCATGGCGCTGGCCCCGGTCTTCGCCGCCTTCTGGCTGGCCCTGAACCGGCGGGGCAAGGAGCCCAGCACGATCGTGAAGTTCAGCTCCGGTCTGGTGCTGGTCGGTGCGTCGTTCTTCCTCTTCCTGGCGCCGCTGACCATCGCGGGCGACGGCCACAAGGCCGCCGCGATGTGGCTGGTCGCGGTCTACTTCGTGCAGACCGTCGCAGAGCTGACGCTCTCCCCGGTGGGCCTCTCGGTCACCACCAAGATGGCCCCGGCCAAGTACGCCAGCCAGATGATGGGTGTCTGGTTCCTGGCCGTCACCGCCGGTGACTGCATCACGGGCCTGCTGTCCATCGCGGGTGTCGACCTCAACGGCAACGGTGTGGTCGCCCTCCAGGCCGCGCTCGCGGTCATCGCGGGTATCGCGATGTTCATCTACCGCGGCAAGGTCAAGACACTCATGGGCAACGTCCGCTGACACGGACCCCGCCCGCGACGACTGAGGGCCCCGCACCGATCGGTGCGGGGCCCTCAGTCGTCACTTGGAGTCGCGCGGGATTCGAGCGGCAGCGGCTACGCCGGAGCGGCGAGCTCCGCCCATACGGTCTTGCCCGGCTGCTCCGGCGTACGCGTCACGCCCCAGTCCATGCAGAGCCGCTGCACGATGAACATGCCGTGTCCGCCGGGCCGCCCAGCCCGGTGCGGGGTGCGCGGCGCCGGCTGCCCGGCCCCGGCGTCGACGACCTCGACCCGGAGCATCTTGGGCGAGCAGGCGAGGCGGAGTTCCTCGGGGCCGTCCGCGTGCAGGCAGGCGTTCGTGACGAGCTCGGAGACGACCAGGAGGACGTCCTCGGCCGCGGCCCGGCGGTCGGCCCCCGACGCGGGCAGCCAGCCCCAGTCGTGGAGCGCCTGCCGGGCGAAGTCGCGGGCCATCGGCACGATGCCGCTGGCCTCTCTCAGCGAGAGCGTGCGCCACTGCCGGTCAGCGGGTACGGCAGAGGCGGTGCCCGTGCCGTCCGGCTCGCGGCCGAGGCCGCCCGGCGGATGCTGCCGGGTGGTGCTCATCAGCGCTTCACCTCACCGATTCACCGTGTTGCCATCGAACAGAACTGATCAGATACAGAGTGTGCGGGTTCCATGACCCCGACGAGGTGTCTCCTGCCCGGCCGGATGGTGACGACACCCTTTTCGCCTACGCCGTGAGCGTGACTCGCGCGACAGGCGGGGCCACCGGGGCCGGGGACCGACACCGGAGGCGCCGCCGTCAGCCGCTCAGAGCGTCTTCGAGCGAGGCGTGGACGGTGAAGACCGCCTCAGCCCCGGTGATCTCGAAGACACGGGCCACGACGGGCTGCATTCCGGCAAGGTGTACCCCTCCTCCGGCCGCCTCGGCCTTCAGACGCGCACCGAGCAGCACGTTGAGGCCGGTGGAGTCACAGAAGTCGAGCCCGGAACAGTCGACCACCAGGCGCGTGCGCCCTTGCGCGACCGCGCTCTCCAAGGGCTCCCGAAGCAGATCGGCGGTGTGGTGATCGAGCTCACCCACCGGCGTCACGACCTCGCTCCGCCCCTCGGTCCGGACTTCGACACTCAGTCGACCCCGGTTCGCACTGCCGACCGTCCCGCGGTCCATTGACTGTCCCTCTTCGCCGTCCGTCACTACCCACGTCCCTGTGTACGCGGCTTCGTCGTGGCTGCCGCCGACGTGCGTAAAACATTACGCGTTTCCCTCGCCACACGGTAGTCGAAGAACTCAACAAACCGGACATATAGGCGGATTTGGCGCTTGTAACTCGTGGCTGGAAACCGGTAAGGGTAGAAGAGACATCTGCACCAGGAATTTCGATCGGCTTCGGAGGCGCCGCTTCACCGCAGGAAGACGTATGGGCATCGGCAGCCATATGCCGAGAACGATGGAGGAGAACCATGTCACCCCGGCTCGACGTATCGCGTACCCACATCGCGACGTCGGCATGTCCTCAGGGACCGACCGATTCCGACTCCGCTGTCGCGAGCGCCGTACCCGGCCCGCGGACCAGCATCAGCACCACCACCGACCCGACCGCCGAGGACCACCTCCCGGCCGAGGAGTTCGAGGGTCTCGAAGGACTTCCCGAGATCCCGCACTACGCCGAGGTCGGCGCCCTGGACGCCAGGGCCCTCTCCAAGACCCTCTTCGCGCGGCTCGAAGCCCTCGAGGAGGGCACCCACGAGTACGCGTACGTGCGCAACACCCTCGTGGAACTCAACTTGGCCCTGGTCAAGTTCGCCGCCGCCCGGTTCCGCACCCGCAGCGAGCCCATGGAGGACATCGTCCAGGTCGGCACCATCGGCCTGATCAAGGCGATCGACCGCTTCGAGCTGAGCAGGGGCGTCGAGTTCCCGACGTTCGCGATGCCCACCATCGTCGGCGAGATCAAGCGCTTCTTCCGTGACACCAGCTGGTCCGTGCGCGTCCCGCGCCGACTGCAGGAGCTCCGGCTGGACCTCGCCAAGGCGGGCGACGAGCTGGCCCAGAAGCTGGACCGCTCACCCACGGTCCTCGAACTCGCCGACCGCCTCGGCCTCAGCAGGGACGAGGTCGTCGAGGGCATGGCCGCGAGCAACGCGTACACCGCGAGCTCGCTGGACGCCAAGCCCGACGACCAGGCCGACGGCAACGAGGGCGCACTCGCGGACCGCCTCGGCTACGAGGACCACGGTCTGGAGGGAATCGAGTACGTCGAGTCCCTCAAGCCGCTCATCGCCTCGCTCCCGCTGCGCGACCGCACGATCCTCTCCATGCGGTTCGTCTCCAACATGACGCAGTCGGAGATCGGCGAAGAGCTCGGCATCTCACAGATGCACGTGTCCCGGCTCCTCTCCCGGACCCTGGTCAAGCTCAGGAAGGGCCTGACCGTGGAGGAGTGACCCGGCGTCACCCGCACCACCGGTACGTCAACGCGGAAGGACCTGCCCCGGCCGACGGGCGGGTCCTTCCGCATTGTTGACGAAGTGCCACGTTCCGGGCCACATTGGGCAGGGTTCTGGGGGGAACACATGGCTCATGGGGAGAGCGGTCCTGCTGACCGCGGAGCGACGGCAGCGGTCGAAACGGCGATGGGTGCCCGCCTGGGCCGGGAATGCCTGTACGTACCGTCCTGCCGGCTGGGCCTCTATCTGGCGCTCCGCCACTGGTGCGAACCCGGTGGCAGGATCCTGATGTCCCCGGTCAACGACGACGTCATACTCTTCGTCGTCCTCGCCGCCGGCCTGCGGCCCGTCCAGGCACCGCTGTCCCCGGCCGACGGCTCGATCGACGTGGACGCCGTGCCCGATGCCGTGTGGGACGGCGTCTCGGCCGTCCTCACCACCAATCTGTACGGGAACCCGGACCCGGCCCGCAGGCTCCGCGAGCGCTGCGACCGCCTCGGTGTCCCCCTGATCGAGGACGCCGCGCACGCCATCGGCAGCGCCACGGACGGAAGACCGGTCGGCTCGTTCGGGGACGCGGCGGCCTTCAGCCTCTCCAAACACGTCGGCGCGAAGGCCGGAGGCTTCCTCGCCCTCGCCGACCCCGCCCTGCGCGCCCCGCTGGAGCGGGCCCGGGACGCGCTGCTCGACCCGGCCCGCCTCACCGCCGAACTCGCCTACGCCGTACGCCCGTACGCCGAATCGGCCGTACGCGCGCTGCGGCTCGCCCCCGTCGCCTGGTGGGCCCTGCGACTCCTCGGACTCCACGAGCGGGACGGGATCCGGATGCCGTTGCGGCCCGCGGAGCTGCGACGGGCCCTGGGCGCCGCTCCCTCACTGGCGGCCTTCCACTCCTGGGTCCGCGTCGACATGCACGACTACCGCACCGCCCCGGGCCGATTACGGCTGCGACGCGTCGCCCGCCTGCTGGCCGGCCTCGACGAACGGCTCGCCGCGCACCGGGCGGGCGCCGAGCGCCTCCTCGCGACCCGCTGGGCACCTCCGGTCCCCGCCGGTGCCCCCGTACAGCCGCTGTTCCGGGTGCCGTTGCTCGTGGCCGACCGGGACGCGGCCGTCTCCGCGCTCGCCCGCCGGCGCATCACCGTGGGCTACCTCTACGACCCGCCGCTCGACACCTACGCGGGCACCCCCTTCACCGACCCGTCGCCCGTCCCCGCCGAGGCGGCCTGGTTCGCCCGTCACGCCCTGCCCGTCGACCCGCTGCGCGCCGGCCCGGTCATCGAGACCCTGGCCGCGGCGGGCGTCCGCCCCGCGGAGGAGCTGCCCGGTGGCTGACACCGCGAGAGCCGGGCTGCCGAAGGCCGACGCGCCGCCCCCGCCGCCCCCGGAGAGCGGTGCGAGCGGCGACTCGATGTTCCGCAACGCGTATGCCCTGATGCTCTCCACCGGGGTCTCCGCCGCCCTCGGCCTGGGTTTCTGGCTGGTCGCCGCCCGCTACTACACCGAGGAGGCCGTCGGCCAGGGCTCCGCGGCGATCGCCGCGATGCGGCTCCTCGCCTCGGTCACCGCGACCACGATGATCGGCGCCGTCGTCCGCTACGTGCCCCGCGCCGGACGCGCCACCGGGTCCCTGGTCGCCCGCACGTACCTGGTCAGCTCCCTCGTCGTCACCCTGGCCTGCGTGGTCTTCCTGCTCACGCTGGACCTGTGGGGCGATTCGTACGCCCCGCTCGGCACTCTGTCCGCCGGGCTCGTCTTCACCGGGTCCTGCGTCGCCTGGGCGGTCCTCACGCTCCAGGACGGGGTGCTGACCGGGCTGCGCAAGGCCGTCTGGGTGCCCGTCGGCAACGCCGTGTTCTCCATCGGCAAGCTGCTGCTCCTCGCCGCGTTCGCCACCACACTGCCCGTCCTCGGCGTCTTCGTGTCCTGGGCCGCGGCGATCACCCTTTCCGTACTGCCACTGGGCTGGCTGATCTTCCGCCGGCTGATCCCGCGTCAGGCGGGAGCCGACCGGGACCGCGAACCGCCCCGGATGCGCGAGATCGGCAGATTCCTGGCGGGGGACTCCGTCGGCGCCCTCTTCAGCCTGGCCATGATCAACCTGCTGCCGGTGATGGTGGCCGTGCGCTTCGACGCGGCGCACAACGGCTTCTTCTACATCGCCTACACCGTCGGCGGCACCATGGAGTTCATGGCCATCAACATGGCCTCCTCCCTCACCGCGCACGCCTCGCACAGCCCCGGCCACCTGGCCGAGGGCGTGCGCGGGGCGCTGCGCCGCATGGCGGTCCTGCTCGTTCCCGTCGTGCTCGTCCTGGTCCTCCTCGCCCCGCAGATCCTCAGCCCCTTCGGCTCCGACTACGCGACCCACGGCACCCTGGTCCTGCGGCTGCTGGCCGCTGCCGCCCTGCCCCGGGTCGTGGTCGAGCTGTACATCGGGGTGCTGCGGGTGCAGGGCCGCACCGGCGCTCTGGCCGTCCTGCAGGGCGCGATGTGCGTCCTCGTCCTGGGCAGCGCGGCCGTGCTGCTCGGTCCGCTGGGGATCGCGGGGGCCGGCTGGGCGATGCTGATCGCCATGACCGCGGTGGCCACCGTTTCGGCCCTGGGACTGCGCTCGGCCCTCACCGGGCGCCCGCCGCGGGGCCCGAGGGGTACGGCCCCGGGGCACGAGGAGTTCGGGACGGGCTGGGCCCGGCTCGCGGCGCAGCGCGCGCAGGAACGGCGGGGAGCGGATCACGCGGCGGCAGACGCGGAGCCGGGACGACGCGAGGCGTTGTGGCTCCTGGGGCTGCTGGTGCTCGCGGCCGGGCTGTTCTGGGTGCCGCTGTCACGCTCGGCGCACTCCGGGCGTACGCGTCTGACCGGCGCGCAACTGATCGACGCGCTGCCACCGGTCACGGTGACCGCCGGAGTGCTCATGGTGGTCGCCTACACCGCGGCCGTCGCGCTCCACCGCCCCCGGCCCGCGCTGCTCGGCGCGGCGCTGCTGGTGACCGCGACCGCGCTGCACTCGGCCCCGCTCCTCCTCGGCGTACGGCCTCCCGCCGCCTCCCGGGAGTGGCACGGGACGCTCGCCGGTCTCCTCGCCGGGTCTCCGGGGCCGGGCTCACACGAGGCGGTGCTGCGGGCCCTGCCGTTCGCGCTCCAGCTGCTGTGCCTTGCGCTGGCCGCGGTCCTGCTGCGGACGGCCGGGGCGCACTGGCGGGTCACGGCCGCCACCGTGTGGGTGCTCGCGGTCGCCGGGTGGGCCGCGCAGGAGGCCTTCGCCGTGGCCGGACTGCCCGTGTTCTGGGGACTGTTCGCGGCGACGGCGGTGGCGTACGGCGTCCGGGGGTGGGTCAGCGGCCGGGCACCGGCTGCTTGAACCAGTCGTCCTGGCCGGCCGTGCGGTAACCCTCCAGGCCCGGCCCCTCGTCGACCGTGAGGTCGCAGCCCTTGCCCGGGACCGCACGGTTCCAGTGCACCAGAGCCTTGGCCTCGGGCATGGTCCTGGCCACCTCGGGGATCTCCTCGTACCACTCGCGCTGGCGGTCCTCGTCCGCCGGATCGGGCACCGTGGCGAACTCGGCGAACATCAGCGGCTTCTCGGCGCTGATGTGGGTGCGCAGCCACTCGTACGTCGGCCGCTGGCTGCGGTCGAAGTCCTTCCAGTCCGTGGTGTCGTGGCAGGTGAAGTAGTTGTACTGGTCCATGCCGATCCAGTCGACGTAGTCGTCGCCCGGGTAGAGCCGCTCGAAGAGCTTCCCCGACGGGAGGTAGCCGGACACCGTCCACACCCAGACCACGTTGTCCACACCGAGCTCCTCGAACCGGTCGTGGAGGTGGCGGTGGGCGGCGACGTACTCCTCGGGCGTGCCCGCGTCGCCGACGCGGGCGTCGACCTCCTGGTCGAAGGAGAGGAACACCCGCTTCCCGTACGCCTTGATGCGGCGCGCCTGCGGGTCGATGATCTCCCGGTCGTGCTTCCCCGACGCGATGTCCGCCCAGCCGAGCTGGTCCTCGGTCCAGTTGGCGTGGTGGGGTTCGCGCCACACCGTGGACTCCCAGGCCAGCATGAGCAGCCGGTCCCGGCCGAGGATCTGCTCGTCGGGGGTCAGGAGCTGTCCGTCGAGGGCGGTGTCCGACATGTCGTGGTAGGTGTACAGGAGGTCGAGCTTCCGGCCGATCCTCTCCTCGAACGCGTACACCGCGTCCTTGAGCGAACCGTTCTCGGCGTACGGCACGTAGGCGCCCCACCAGGCCCCGCACGGCGGGACGAGCGTGGCGGTGGCGGCGCAGGTCCCGCCGGGCACCGGGCCGGTGGCGGCGTCGGCCGGGAGGGCGCCGGGGGAAGGCGTCCTCCCGTCGCCCCCGCCGGAAGAGGGTGTGCCGAACCAGGCGAGGAGTCCGGTGAGCAGCGCCGCGACGGCGGCCAGCGTGAGCACGAGGTACGTACGGGGGCGGCGGTCCTCCGGTGCGCGGTGGCGGATCACCGGCGCCTCACGGGTGCGGCCCCGGCACGCTCCACGGCGCCCCGAGTGGCCGCGGGCAGCGGAAGCCCCGGGAGAGCGGAGGCCAGGGTGGTGAAGCAGGCGAGGGTCACCAGGAACGCCGTCCCCGAGAACCTCTCCACCAGGAACAGCGTGGTGGCCGCGGTGACGGCCACGGAGAGCCCGAGGGGCGCGGCGAGTGCGGCCGCTTCGAGGCGGGCGCCCGGCCTGAGCGGTCCGGGCCGCGGGTACAGCAGGGCGAGGCCGGGGCCGAGGCAGACGAAGAGGAGCACGGGGGCCCAGCGCGGGGCCGAGCCCTCCGGCAGCGCGGTCGCGGCGAGCGCCACCCACCCGGAGAGCGCCAGGGCGGCTCTGATCAGGGTCTGCCGGGCGGGGAGTGCCGGTTGCCGGTTCTCGGACACGTGGCTGCCTTCCTGGTCTGGGACGTGTCTCAGGGGCTGTCGTAGCGCAGGACGACGCCGTGTCGGGTCCGCTCGACCACGTGGAAGAGCGGCGAGGCGGTGAGGTCCCGCGTCAGCGCGGCGAAACCGCCGGGGGGCAGCAGCCCCTCGCCCGCGGTGTAGATCTCCTGGGTGCGCGTGAGGATGACGTAGGCCGTGGTGCCCGGCGGCAGCCGGGTCGAGAGGTAGCCCGCCGGGTCCTTGAGCATCTCGACGTTCTCGGGGAGCTCCTGTTCGGCGAAGAACCAGTGCTCCAGCCGGTCGTAGCGGTGCAACGCCTGCGGGAAGGAGCCGGTGGTGGCGAGGATCAGCGCGCCTTCGGGTGCCCGGTCGATGGTGCGGGTGACGAGCGCGGTCTCGGCGGGCGGGGTGTAGTTCATCTGCTCCTTGCCGTAGTAGGACGGCATGAAGCCGGCGAGCAGCGCGACCAGTGACACCGGCAGCGCGACGGCGCAGATCTTCCGTACGGCAGGGGGGACCCGGTGCGCGCCGGTGCCCCCGGCGGCCGGGACGAGCGCCGCGGCGGCGAAGAACGCGGCGCCCGGGAGCGCGAACAGGTAGACCCGGAAGAGCATTTCGCCGCCGTAGTCGTTGACCACGAACAGCGGGACGGGCGCGGCCGAGGCCAGCAGCAGCGGCAGGGCGCTGTGCACCAGGCGGCGCCGCAGCAGGAGGGCCGCGCCGGCGAGGACGGCGACGGCCAGCACCATCAGAACGTTGGCCCGCCCCGCGAGCTCGGGTCCGGCCCCGGTGAGCTGTCCGGCGTATCCGGCGCGGGAGTTCCGGGTGAGTTCGCCGAGGGAGTCGCGCAGGGTGCCCAGCGTCTCGCTGAAGAGGGGGCGGCCCATGGTGAGGTCCCAGGCCAGCATGAGCAGCCCGGCCACGGCGAGGAGCCCGGGGTTGCGGTAGCGGCGGGTGAGGTTGAGCGCGAGCAGGGTGACGCAGAGCATCACCGGGGTCAGCTGGTGCACCGCGTTCACGGCCGCGATCAGGGGCACCAGGACCACAACACAGACCGCGCGCTGCCGGGTGCCCGTGGGCGGCGGGACGGCTGCGGCCGCCGGGTCGAGCCACGCGCGCGAGCGCAGCCGGCCCGCGGAACCGGGACGTACGAAGTGGCGTACGACGACCGCGAACACGGCGAGGTGGAGAAGGAAGGCGAGGCCCTGCGGGGCGAGATAGTCCTGGCCCACCCAGTTGGCGAGCTGGAAGATCCAGACGGCGGTCCACACGAGGCGCCGGTCCTCGCTGAAGGTGCGGTAGATCAGGACCAGGACCGGCATCATCAGCAGGCCGAGGACGACGGGCGCCCAGTTCAGGTAGGTGGCCGCGCTGTCGGCCCCGAAGGCGCGCACGAGCCCGCCGTTGAGCGTGAAGAAGCCGGGCCACTGGTCGTAGGCCGACATGTTGCCGGACAGGCCCTCGTTCGGGCGCAGTTCGCCGTTGGCCAGCAGGTGGTTGATGACCGCGTCGTGCTTGGACGCCCAGGGGTAGCGCTCCGAGTCGTACAGGACGGCGGGGACGCCCTTGAGGGCCATCAGCAGTCCGGCGCAGTACAGCGCCGGCCACCACGGGGCCGTGCCCGCACGGCGGAGGCTGACCAGGAAGCCCGCGGTCAGGACGGACAGGGAGAGGTAGTAGACGACGGGCAGTCGGTCCAGGAGCCCGTACTCGCCCATCGAGCGGAACCCGATGTACGGCAGCGAGGCGGTCCAGAGGCCGGCCGCCAGGAGTAACGGCAGCCAGGTGAGGACCGTCCAGGGTCTCAGCGCGTCGGGGAGACCGAGGGACGCCGCCCCGGGGGTGGCGCCGGGCGGCCGCCCGGGGGGAGCCCCCGGCTCGGCGCTCCCCGCCGTGTCCCCCTTGACCGGCGCGGGCACATGCTGTGGCACGGTGCGACTCCCCCCACGGATGTGGTCGCGGCCGTCACGCCGCTGTCCCCTTAAGCGAAGTATAGGAATGTGCTTCGTCTTTGTGGCGCTCTCGGCCCTTTCCCCGCCCGTCCCCACCTCACCCCGCGAACTCCGGCCCCCGCACGGTGGCGCGCCCCCGCCGGTACCACCGCCAGCCCACCGTCGGCAGCGAGTCGGGGAACGGCGCCACGCGCGCGCCCTCGCCCGCCATCCAGCGCTCGACGTCCCGCACCGTGTGGCTCCGCCTCAGGATCAGCCGTGCGATGCGGTAGGGCTCGTCCCGGCCGGAGCTCAGCGCGTGCCGGACGGCCACCGCGCTCTCGTAACCGGCGGCGCGGGCGGCGCGGCGCACGCGCGGGCTGTTGTATCCGTGCGGATAGGCGAGATGGGCCACCCCATGGCCCAGGACGTCCTCCAGCACCTTCCTGGAGTCGACGAGTTCCGAGCGCAGGGCCGCGGCGGGCAGCGTGTCCAGCTGCGCGTGGGTGACGGTGTGCCCGCCCACCTCCATGCCGTACTGCTCCAGCAGGGGTGCCTGGGCCAGGCTCATCATCGGCGCGGGCGGCAGCAGGCTGCCCCCGCCTGAGCGGGTCAGCGCGCCCGTCGTGAGATACGCGGTGGCCGGCATCGACCGTCCGGCGAGCGCCTCGGCGGTCGGTCCCGGCAGGTCCGCGAAACCGTCGTCGAAGGTCAGGACGACCGGCCGGTCCGGCAGCGGCTCACGCCCCGCGAGATGGGCGACGAGCGCACCGACCGGGACCGGCGTACGGCCGGAGGCACCCACCGCGTCCAGCTGGGCGGCGAACTCCCTCGGTGAGACCGTGAATTCGGCGATCCACCGCGGCGGGTCGTCCATCACCGCGTGGTACAGCAGCACGGGTATCCGGGACGCCGCTCGCCCGCCGGGCTCCTCCGGTCCGCGCGCGCTCATCGCGTCTCCCCGGGGCGCGCGGCGCGGACGGCGAACCGCGCGCGTGCGTATCCGAGGGGGCCGTACAGCAGACCGCGACGCTCCAGCCGGGACAGATGTCGGGGCCACGGGTACGTGTACGCGCCGTGCGCGCCGGGAACGCCGCCTCCCGCAGCGTCGATGGCACGAGGCGCCGTCATCGTGAGGGCATGGGCGAGGCCGCGCGGCAGCCGGGCCAGGAGGGACGGCAGCAGGGCGGGCCTGCGGACCAGCAGAGCGGTGAGGCAGGCGGTGAGCCCGGCGCCGTAGCCGTAGGCCTGCCCGCACAGGTCCTCCCAGCGCTCCCGGTGGTGGTGCCAGACGATCGCGTCGGGCGTGTAGTGCAGCGGGTGCCCCTCCGCGAGGAGCCGTACGAACGCGTAGAGGTCGTCGCCCCCCTTGGCCGCTGTGCCGGTACCTGTGGCCGGGTCGAAACCGCCGACGGCTTTCAACGCCCCGGCGCGGAAGGCCATGTTGGCCCCGGAGCCGAAGCGCCCGGCCGTGAACGGGAAGAGCGGCTCGTCGGCGGGCGGGTGCGCGGGGTCGTAGCGGCGCGCGGCGAACCCCTTGGCGAAGCCCCCGTGGCTCTCCAGCAGGATCTGCGCCGGGGTGCTGAGCCTCGCCGGAAGGATCAGGCCCGTGGCGCAGGCGAGCGCGGGGTCCTCGCCGAAGGGCCGGGTGAGGGCGCTGAGCCAGTGCGGGTCGGCGATGACGTCGTCGTCGGTGAAGGCGACGATGCCCGCCTCCGCGGCGAGAAGCCCTCTGTTGTGCGCGACGGCCAGACCGGGGACCGGCTCCCGCACGTAACGGACCCCCCGGCCTGCGTAGGCGGAGGTGACGAGGTCTCGGGTGGCGCCGGTCACCGGGGCGTTGTCGACGACCACGGTCTCGAAGTCCGGGTGGTCCTGGGCGAGCAGCGAATCGAGGGCGCGGGCGAGCTGCGCCGGGCGCTCCCGGGTCGCGACGACGACCGTGGCCCTGGGCACCTCCCCGGCTGGAGGCCGCTCCAGGGCGTCCGGGACGCCGATCTCGTCCGCCGCCTGCTCGGCGAGTACGGAGGCCGGATCGTCGCCCGCCCCGACGCGCCCGACGACCGTGCCGACGGGGCGCCCGCGCAGCCGTACGAGGGCGAAGATCCGCTGCTCCTCACCGTCCCGGGGGCCAAGGGGCGGACCGCCGGGCGAGGTCCTTATCCGGGCGCCCGTGCCGTCGGCCGCGTCGAGCTCCAGCTCGGCGACGGCCATGCCGGCGAGCCGGCCGATGTCGGGCAACCTCTCCGCGCTTCCCGCCTGTTCGTTCCCGTACGGCATCCGGTCCCCCCGGGTCGTGACGCTACGGACGTTTCGGTTCGCGCAGCCGGCCGGCCCGTTCGAGGCCGCGCTGCGCCAGGCCGGCCAGCCGTGGCCGGTTCCGTACGAAGCCGTGGGCGCGGCGGGAGGGTTCGCGGCCGATCCACTGGAGGGCCGCTCCGACTCCCGGCCTGACCGAGGCACCCTCGTACACCGTGAGCTCACCGGTCTTCAGGGCGTCCTTGTACTCGGCCGCACCACGCCCCATGTCGAGCATCCCGATGCCGTCGTCCGCCCCCGCCCGCGCCATCCGCAGATGCAGGATCAGGCCCGGCGAGAACTTCGCGAACCCGGGGTCGTAGGCCGGGAACCAGCACGACAGCACCGTGCGCGAGCGCAGCCCGAAGTGGGCGGCCACGGGCCGGTCTCCCGCGTAGAGGACGGAGAGCAGGCCGGAGCATCCGGGCGCCCGGGTGTGGAAGAGGAACTCCGCCAGGTCGCGGATCCACCTCTTCGCGAAGCGGTCGCGCCGTCCGGTCCTGCGGTACTGGGCGGACTTCCACTCCATCAGGGTCCGCAGCACCGCCGGGTCCCGCTCGTCGAGGACGAACCGCACCTCCCCGGCCTCGCGGCCGAGCTTGCGCTCCTTGGCCAGAGTGGTCCTGAGGAACTTCGGCGACCGTGCCCGCAGAGCCTGCTCGTAGCTCTCGTAACCGCCGCCGACATCGATGACGTACGAGGCGTACGAGCGGGCGGCGGCCGGCTCGAAGAGGCCCTGGCCCTCCTCCAGGTTGTCGAACTCCCAAGCGGAGAGCCCGCAGGCCCGCAGCAGCTCCCCCGCGTCCAGCGGAAGACCGGGACGCAGCACGGCGCCCTGGACGTCGGAGACCCCGAAGCCGATGGCACGGCCATGGCCGAACCGTCCCCGCTCGAAGGGGAGGAAGCCGGCCGGTCCCACGGATTGCCCGCTGACCGGTCCCCCGGCTTCCTCGCTGATCAGCGCCACCCGCGCGTGCGGCCGGACACGGCCGACGGCGAGGGCGAACTCCGGTTCCATGAACGGATGGGCCGGGGCGCCGGACTCGGCCCGGAGCTCCCGCCAGCTCTCGATGTCCCCCGCGCCCAGATCTCCGGGCCTGACCACACGTATGCGCCTGCCGCCCACAAGACCCCCCGGTCCTACCCCCTGAGCCACGCTGCCCAAAACGGTACCGGGCCCGGTCACCCGGCGGTAGACAGCCGCGACATCCTGTGACCGACCGGTGAAAATCGCCCCCGCCGCCGGTTGGCCGTCACACGGCCCTCTCGCCGCCCCGCCACACCGCGGCCACCAGGGGGACTCCCGGCCGGTAGGCCAGGTGGACATGGCTCGGCGCGTCCAGCATCACGAGGTCGGCGCGGGCGCCGGGGGTGATGCGGCCGATGTCGGTGCGGCGCAGGGCGGCGGCGCCTCCGGCGGTGGCGGACCAGACCGCTTCGTCGGGGGTCATGCCCATGTCCCGTACGGCGAGGGCGATGCAGAACGGCATGGAGGAGGTGAACGAGGAGCCCGGGTTGCAGTCCGTGGACAGGGCGACCGTGGCACCCGCCCCCAGGATGCGACGGGCGTCGGGCCAGGCCGCCCGGGTGGAGAACTCGGCGCCGGGGAGCAGGGTGGCGACGGTGGAGCCCTGGCCGAGCGCGTCGAGGTCGGCGTCGTCGAGGTGGGTGCAGTGGTCGGCGGAGGCCGCGTCCAGCTCGACGGCGAGCCGGACCCCGGGGCCGTGGCCGAGCTGGTTGGCGTGGACGCGGGGGTGGAGGCCCCTGGCCTTCCCGGCGGTGAGGATCGTGCGCGCCTGGTCCTCGTCGAAGGCGCCACGCTCGCAGAAGACGTCGATCCAACGGGCGTACGGGGCGCAGGCGTCCAGCATCGGGCCGGTGACGAGGCCGACGTAGGCGGCGGGATCGTCGGCGTGGTCGGGGGACACGATGTGGGCGCCGAGGAAGGTGACCTCGTCGGTGTGGCGGGCGGCGATGCGCAGCGCGCGTGCCTCGTCCTCGACGGTGAGGCCGTAACCGGACTTGGTCTCGAAGGTGGTGGTGCCCTGCCGGAGCCCCTCCGCGAGGTAGCGCGCGACGTTGGCGGAAAGCTCCTCGTCGGAGGCCGCGCGGGTGGCGGCCACGGTCGTGCGGATGCCGCCCGCGGAGTAGGGGCGGCCCGACATACGGGCGTTGAACTCGGCGGTGCGGTCGCCGGCGAACACCAGGTGGGAGTGGGAGTCGACGAAGCCGGGGATCACCGCGCGGCCGCCGGCGTCGACGGCGTTGTCAGTGGCGGGTGCTTTGCTGGATTCACCGGTCCAGACGATGCGGTCGCCGTCGATGACGACGGCCGCGTCCCGGATCAGGCCCAGGGGGGTCCCGTCACCGAGGGAGGGGTCGTTGGTGACCAGGTTCGCGATGTGGGTGATGGCGGTCGTCGGCGTGGTCGTCATCCGGGCACAGCTTTCTTTCGGCTCGGTCCCGGGCGGGGCCCGGGTTCACGGTGCGGTGTCGGGCAGGGCGCTCAGGCGTACAGGGCGGCGACGGCCGAGGCGAGTGCTCCGGGCACGTCGTCGACCCGTGTGTGCCGGCCGTCCCGGACGATGTGCCGGCCCGCCACCACGGTGTGCCGCACATCGGCGGCGGTCGCGGCGAATACGGCTGCTTCGGCTGCCAGCCGGGGCACCGGCCCCGCTGTCCTGACGGAGTCCAGCGCGACGGTCGCGAGGTCCGCGGGCGCGCCCGGTTCGAGCACGCCCGCGTCCGGGCGGCCGAGGGCGGCGTGGCCCTCGGCGGAAGCGGCCCTGAGCAGGGCGGCCGCCGTCCAGTGGCCCCGGACATGGGTGCGCAGGCGCTCGTTGAGTTCCATCGCCCGTGCCTCCTCGAAGAGGTCGATCACGGCGTGGCTGTCGCTGCCCAGCGAGAGAGGGGAGCCCGCGCCCTGGAGGGCGGTGGCGGGACCGATGCCGTCCGCGAGGTCACGTTCGGTCGTGGGGCACATGCAGGTGCCCGTCCGGGAGGAGCCCAGCAGCTCGATGTCCTCGGCCGTGAGGTGCGTGTTGTGGATGCCGGTGGTGTGCGGGCCGAGGACCCCGTGGTCGGCGAGGAGCCGGGTGGGGGTGCGGCGGTGGGCGGCGAGGCAGGCGTCGTTCTCCGCGGTCTGCTCGGAGAGGTGGACGTGGAGCGGGACCGCCCGCTCCTGCGCCCACCGCGCGACGGTGGACAGCTGCCCGGCCGGGACGGCGCGTACGGAGTGGATCGCGGCGCCGATCACCACCAGGTCGTCGTCGCCCTTGAGGAGGGAGGCACGCTCGGCCCAGGCGTCGGCGGTGGTGTCGGAGAACCGCAGCTGGTGCCGGCTCGGCTTCTCCCCGAAGCCGGCGGCCAGATAGGCGGTGTCGAGCAGGGTGATGCGGATTCCGGCCTCGGCCGCCGCCGCGATGAGCGCCTCGCCCATGGCGTTCGGATTGTCGTAGGGCGCCCCTCCGGGCGTGTGGTGCACGTAGTGGAATTCGCCCACCGCGGTGATCCCGGCCAGCGCCATCTCGGCGTACGTGGCACGGGCCAGGTCGTAGTAGGTGTCGGGTGTGAGGCGGGAGGCGGTCCGGTACATCAGCTCGCGCCAGGTCCAGAAGGTGCCGGACCCCACCTGGACGGTGGAGCGCAGCGCGCGGTGGAAGGCGTGCGAGTGGGTGTTGGCCAGTCCGGGGACGGTCAGCCCGTCGAGCACGACGGCTCCGGGCGGCGGTGTGTCGATGCCCGTCCGGACGCCCGCGATGCGCCCGCCGGCCACGTCCAGGAGGACGCCCGGCTCGACGTGGGTGCCGAGCCAGGCGTGCGACATCCAGTACGTCGCGGTGACCGGTGTGCCCGTCGGTTGCGTTGTCAGCTGCACGCGAGACCTTCCAGTACGTCGGCGAGTGCCCTCACCCCGGCCTCGCAGTCGTCCTCGGCCGCGTGCTCGGCGGGTGAGTGCGAGATCCCGGTGGGGTTCCGTACGAACAGCATGGCGGTCGGCACGGAAGCGGACAAAATACCCGCGTCGTGTCCGGCTCCCGTTCCGAGCACGGGCACGGCGCGTCCGCCGCCGTCCGGGCCGCGCTTCTCCAGCACCCGGCCGATCTCGTCCCGGAGCGCGTGCTGGAAGTCCACCACCGGGGTGAACGACTCGCGTACGACGTCGAGATCGATCCCGGCCCGCTCGGCGTGCTCCCGCGCGGCCCGCTCGACGCCGCTCACGACGGCGTCGAGCGTGGCCTGGTCGGCGGCGCGCGAGTCGAGCCAGCCCCGCACGAGGGAGGGGATCGCGTTGACCCCGTTCGGCTCGACGGCGATCTTGCCGAAGGTCGCGAGACCTCCGGCGAGCTCCGCCTCGCGCCGGGCCGCGAGCACCGTCTCGGCGTACGTGAGCATCGGGTCGCGCCGGTCGGCGAGGCGTGTCGTGCCGGCGTGGTTGGCCTCGCCCCGGAAGTCGAACCGCCAGCGGCCGTGCGGCCAGATGGCCGAGGCGATCCCGACCGGGTCCCCGGTCAGGTCGAGGGCGCGCCCCTGCTCCACATGGAGCTCGACGAACGCGCCGATCCGGGCGAGGCGTTCGGGGTCGGGCCCGATGGCGTCGGGATCGTGTCCCGCGGCCTCCATGGCCTGCGGGAGCGAGACGCCGTCCCCGTCACGGAGCCCGTGCGCGTGCTCGACGGTCAGCTGTCCGGCGGCGAGCCGGGAGCCGACGCAGGCCAGCCCGAAGCGGGCCCCCTCCTCGTCACCGAAGTTGGTGATGGCGAAGGGCCTGGTGAACACCGCTCCCCTGCGGCGGAGTTCGTCCAGGGCCGCGAAGGAGGACACCACCCCGAGGGGGCCGTCGAAGGCACCGCCGTCGGGCACGGAGTCGAGATGGGAGCCGGTGACCACGGCGTCCCCGGCAAGCGGATCGCCGAGCCAGGCCCACTGGTTGCCGTTGCGGTCGATCTCGTGGTCGAGGCCGCGCGCCTCGGCCTGCGCCTGGAACCACAGGCGGCACTCGGCGTCGGCGCCGGTCCAGGCGTAGCGGCGGTAGCCGCCGGAGGCGTCGTTGCGGCCGATGGGCCGCAGCGAGCGCCACATGGCGTGGAAGGTGTCGCTCACGCGGTGCCGTCCTCGCGCATCGGGATCCGTACGCCCTTCTCGTCCGCGACCGACTCCGCGATGTCGTAGCCCGCGTCCACGTGCCGGATGACGCCCATGCCCGGGTCGTTGGTGAGGACGCGGCGGATCTTCTCGCCGGCCAGCTTCGTGCCGTCGGCGACCGAGACCTGGCCCGCGTGGAGGGAGCGGCCCATGCCGACGCCGCCGCCGTGGTGGATGGAGACCCAGGAGGCGCCCGAGGCGACGTTCACCATGGCGTTCAGGAGCGGCCAGTCCGCGATCGCGTCGGACCCGTCGAGCATGGCCTCCGTCTCGCGGTACGGGGACGCCACCGAGCCGCAGTCCAGGTGGTCGCGGCCGATCGCGAGCGGGGCGGCGAGGGTGCCGTTGCCGACCATGCCGTTGAACATGTCGCCCGCCTTGTCGCGCTCGCCCTGGCCGAGCCAGCAGATGCGCGCGGGCAGGCCCTGGAAGTGGACACGCTCGCCCGCCATCCTGATCCACCGGTGCAGCGACTCGTTCTCCGGGAAGAGGTCCAGGAGCGCCTTGTCGGTCTTGTGGATGTCCGAGGCCTCGCCCGAGAGCGCCGCCCAGCGGAACGGGCCCTTGCCCTCGCAGAAGAGCGGACGGATGTAGGCGGGCACGAAGCCGGGGAAGTCGAACGCGCGCGCGTAACCGGCGAGCTGGGCCTCGCCCCGGATCGAGTTGCCGTAGTCGAAGACCTCCGCACCCGCGTCCATGAAGCCGACCATGGCCTCGACGTGCCTGGCCATCGACTCACGCGCGCGGGTGGTGAAGCCCGCCGGGTCCTTCGCCGCGTACGAGGCCATGTCGTCGAAGTCGACACCGACGGGGAGGTACGCGAGCGGGTCGTGGGCCGAGGTCTGGTCGGTCACGATGTCGATGGGGGCGCCCTCGGCGAGCATGCGCGGAAGCAGCTCCGCAGCGTTGCCGAGCAGTCCGATGGAGAGCGGGCGGCGGGCGTCGCGCGCCTCCACCGCCAGCCGGAGCGCGTGCTCCAGGGAGTCGGCCCGCACGTCCAGGTACTTGTGCTCGATACGGCGCTCGATGGCGCGCGGGTCGACGTCGACGCAGATCGCGACGCCGTCGTTCATCGTCACCGCGAGGGGCTGGGCGCCGCCCATGCCGCCGAGTCCGGCGGTGAGGGTGATCGTGCCTGCCAGGGTGCCGTCGAACTTCTTCGCG
This sequence comes from Streptomyces sp. QL37, assembly GCF_002941025.1. NCBI lineage: Bacteria > Bacillati > Actinomycetota > Actinomycetes > Kitasatosporales > Streptomycetaceae > Streptomyces > Streptomyces sp. QL37. The sequence continues at coordinate 3,505,240 of NZ_PTJS01000001.1, forward strand.
GCGACCGCGGCGAACGTCTCGTAGGTGCCCTGGAGGATGCCCTGCGTCCCGATGTAGATCCAGGACCCGGCGGTCATCTGCCCGTACATGGTCAGCCCGAGGGCCTCCAGACGGCGGAACTCCTCCCAGTTGGCCCAGTCGCCGACCAGGTTGGAGTTGGCGATCAGGACGCGCGGCGCCCACTCGTGGGTCTGCATGACGCCCACCGGCCGTCCGGACTGGACGAGCATCGTCTCGTCCTGCTTGAGCGTCCGCAGCGTACGGACCATGGCGTCGAAGGACCGCCAGTCGCGGGCCGCCTTGCCCGTGCCGCCGTAGACGACGAGCTTGTCGGGGTGCTCCGCGACCTCGGGGTCGAGGTTGTTCTGCAGCATGCGGAGGGCGGCTTCCTGCTGCCATCCCAGGGCGCTCAGTTCCGTACCGCGCGGTGCCCGTACGGGGCGGGGTCCTGACATGGCGATGCCTCCTCGCGAATGTGACTCTCTTATTCACATCCTGTCCGTCTGAATACTCCTAGTCAACAGGTGAGACCCCCGCCTCCCCCGGGCAGGCCTGAAGTCATCACTCTCCCGGGGAGGCTCCGTGACCGCATCGCAGCCCACGACACCAGCCGGTGAGCCCGCCCTCAAGCGGGCCATCGGCCCCAAGCTCCTCATCCTGTTCGTCATCGGCGACATCCTCGGCACCGGCATCTACGCCACCACGGGCAAGGTCGCGGGCAAGGTCGGCGGGGCTCTCTGGCTGCCGTTCCTGATCGGTTTCGTGGTCGCGCTGCTCACGGCGGCCTCGTACGTCGAACTCGTCGGCAAGTACCCCAAGGCGGCCGGCGCCGCGCTCTACACCCAGAAGGCGTTCAAGGTCCCGTTCCTGACCTTCATCGTCGCCTTCATGGTCATGTGCTCGGGCCTGTCATCCGCCAGCGCCGCAGCCCGCGCCTTCAGCGGTGACTACCTCGGCGAGTTCACCGACGTCCTGCCGCCCACGCTCATCTCGATCCTCTTCATCCTCGCCCTCGCGGCGATCAACCTGCGGGGCGTCGCCGAGTCGGTGAAGGCGAACGTCGTCCTGACGCTCGTCGAGCTCAGCGGGCTCGCGGTGATCCTCTCCATCGGCGCCTACGCGGTGTTCGCCGGCGACGGCGATCCCTCCCGGCTCACCGACCTCCAGACGGGCGGCACGGGATACGCCCTGATCACCGGCGTCCTCGGCGCCACCGCGCTCGGCTTCTTCGCCTTCGTCGGCTTCGAGGACTCGGTGAACATGGCCGAGGAGACCCAGAACCCGGCCCGGACGTTCCCGCGTGCCATCTTCATCGGCGTCGCGGTGACCGGAACCATCTACGTCCTGGTCGCCCTGGTCTCGTCCCTGCTCGTCGACTCCCGCACCCTGGAGGGGTCCAGCGGCCCGCTCCTCGAGGTGGTGAAGGCGGGCGGCGTCGACTTCCCGCCCAAACTCTTCGCGCTCATCGCCCTGTTCGCGGTCACCAACTCGGCACTGATCAACATCATGATGGCCTCACGGCTCTGCTACGGCATGGCCAACGAGCGCATCCTGCCCCGGGCGATGGGCCGCGTCCTCGCCAAGCGCCGCACGCCCTGGGTCGGCATCCTCTTCGTGACCGTGCTCGCCGTCGGACTCGTCTCCACCGGCGAGATCGAGGGCCTCGGCGACACCACGTCCTTCCTGCTCCTCTGCGTCTTCGCCGTCGTCAACATCTCCGTGCTGGTGCTGCGCAAGGACCGCGTGGACCACCGGCACTTCCGTACGCCGACGGCGCTGCCCGTGCTGGGGGCGATCACGTCCCTGATCCTGGCCGGCCCGCTGGCCGACCGGGCCGCCGACGTCTACATCCGGGCCGGGATCCTCCTCCTGATCGGAATCGGTCTCTGGGTGGTCAACAAGGCGGTGATGTCCGCCCGCGACAATGCCTGACGACGGAAGGACGGACCGGATCCGCGGACCGTATCCGCCCCGGAAGGACGGACACGGGCGGACCGGGTCCGCCACGATCGACAGCCGGCCGGACACATTCCGGCCGGCTGTCGCGCGCCCACCTGCCGCCCTCTACACGGCCCGGCGCATGTACCTGTGGAAAATGCCAGAACTCCCACCAGGCGCACACACGTTGCGTAGCCTCTCCATTACATCCGTACGCCACGTCGGGAGGGAGTCCGCGTTGCCCGGGATCGACGAGTGCCTGATCGAAGTCATGAGGCTGCCCGGTGCCCGGGGTGCCGCGGTGGTCGACTGGACGAGCGGTCTCGCGCTCGGCACCATCGGCGAGTCACCCAACGGCGACCACGAGGCCACCGCCGCCGAGACGGCCGAGGTGGCGAGGATGGCCGCCGAACAGCCGGTCTTCGCCCAGGCGGAGGCGCCCACCGGCTCACCGGGGCCACCCGCCCCCGCCGTCGAGGACGTCATCGTCACCACCGCCCCCGGCTACCACATCCTCCGTTTCGTCGAGACGGCCTTCGACAGCAGCGTCTTCCTCCACCTCTGGCTGGACCGCGCGGAGGGCAATCTCGCCCTGGCGCGCATCCGGCTCGGCGAGATAGCGGAGCGGCTGGTCCTGGCATGAGACCCACCGCCACCGTCCGGCCCGGCACAGCCGAACGGGCCGCGCCCTCCCCGATGCTGCAGCGGCTCGAGGCGGAGCGCGCCACCGGCGCACTGATGCGCGACCGCGGCACCCTCTATCTCGCCGACGGCCAGGTCGTCCACGCGGAGAGCCCCGCGACCCCCGGAATCGACGTCCTGCTCACCACGGGCGGCGCCCTGCGCTCGGAGGGCTGGTGGGAGGCGGTCGCCCAGGCGGGTGCCGGACAGCGGGTCGGCCGCTACCTCGTGGACAGCGGCCGGGTCCCCGGCGGCGCGCTGGAACTCTGCCATCTGGGCGCCCTGTACGACGCGGCGTTCTTCGCCCTGGCCCCCACGCACACGCCCGCCCGCTTCCGCTACGGCGTCTCCCACTGGATCGGCCCCGTCCGCCCCGTGCCCGTGCACGCCGTGCAGCGAGAGACGCTCCGGCGCCGGGAACTCCTGGACCGGATCTGGCCGGACGCGCTCACCGACAGCGCGCCGCTCGCCCCCACGGCCCGCCCCGTGGACGCCCCGGTCCCGCCGCGCCAGCGCCGCGTCCTGGCCCTGGTGAACGGCGAACGCACGGCCACGGACATCGCCCAGGAGCTGGGCCGTTCGGCCTTCCACATCCTGGTCGACCTGCGCCGGCTGGCGGCCGCCGGGCTCGTCGAGGCGGTCCGCCCCGCCGCAGCGGGCTCCGCACCGTCGTCCGGGCCCGGCCGCGTCACGCTGCCCGAGGTCACGAGCGACCCCGACGTCGCCCTGCTGCGCCGGCTCAGAGACGCATTGGAGGCCTTGTGATACGCGCGCTCAGACAGCGTGCCGGGAGGAGACAGCTGATGGTGCCCGAGGCAGAGGCGCAGGACGTCCTCGACGAGCTCCAGCGGTTACGCGCCCGGGTGCCCCTCCTGACCGGCGCGCTGGCCGCCAGTACGGACGGCCTGATCGTCGCCCAGGACACCCCGGGCATCGAGGCCGAGGGAGTCGCCGCGCTGACCGCCGCCGCACTCGGCGTCTCGGTCCGGATGACCGACGCCACCGGACGCGGCGGCTTCCGCGAACTCCTGATCCGTGGCGAGAGCGGCTACATCGCCACCTACGCGGCGGGCTCCTCCGCCGTCCTCACCCTGCTGGCGGAGGACCGCATCAACGTCGGCCGGCTCCACCTGGAAGGCCGCCGCGCCGGGGCGCGCATCGGCGAACTGGTCGACGCCTCCCAGGACCGGCCCGACCGCCCCGTGCCGCCTCCACGGCCGCAGCAGTCGCGGGCCCTGCCCCGCCGCACCGTCACCCCGGACTCCACGTGACACCCGCCGCGGCCCGTCACGCACGCGCCACGGGCGGACAGCGCACCACCACGCAACGGACCGGCCACCGGGCCGGCCAGGGAAAGGAAACGAGCACTATGGCCAACACCGAAGCGTCACTGAAGGATGCGATGGCGTCGATCGAGGGGACCCTCGGTGTCGCACTCGTCGACTACACCAGCGGCATGGCCCTGGGCACCCTCGGCGGTGGCAAGGACTTCAACCTGGAGGTCGCCGCGGCCGGCAACACCGACGTGGTCCGGGCGAAGCTCCGGACCATGGAGCACCTGGGCATCAAGGACGAGATCGAGGACATCCTCATCACCCTCGGCACCCAGTACCACCTGATCCGGCTGCTCAAGACCCGTGGCAGCAACGGCCTCTTCCTCTACCTCGTGCTGGACGGCGGCCGGGCCAACCTGGCGATGGCGCGTCACCAGCTGCGGAAGATCGAGGCGGAGCTGGAGGTCTGACCCGGCTCCCTCACCGGCGGCGACGCCGCGCCCCACCGGGTGCGGCGTCCCCCGCCACGGGGCCGGTGGTCCGGTAGACCTTCACGCGCCTGCCCGCGGGCCGTCCGCGCTCCACCCAGTCGGTACGCACCCAGTACAGGACGTCGTCCCGCCGCTCCCGCTGCCCGATCCGTACGGCCTTAAGCCAGAGCCCGGCGCCGGCCCCGGCCATCGTGAACCCGCCCGCACCGGGCAGCACGTACGCGCTCGCGACCGCCACCAGGAACGCGCCGGCCACCCACCAGCGGTAGCCACGCCGCCGGTTCCGCACGGTCACGTCCCGGTCCTGGAGGAAGTCGCCGCGCCCGGCCCGCGTGGCGCCCTTCGCGAGCTCCGCGTACCGCCCGGTGCGCGTGAACGCCACGACGGTCAGGGTCACCAGGAACAGCGCGGCCCCCGCCAGCAGTCCGATCCGCCGGCCGGTGAGCCCCGGGACGAACGCCCCGACGGCCGCCGCCAGCAGCCCCGGCCACCACAACGGCGCGGCCCCGGCCCTCACGATCACGGCCACCCTCGCCAACGACTGCCCTCCGCGCCCCACGTCCGTACCCCTCTCCCGCCATCCCTGTGGACCTTCCGGTCGCGGAGATTAGTGGGCACAGATGAGCGACGTCTGAGAAACGGCGGAGCCGTCGGCCGGGGGCTCCGGCTACTCGACGAACAGCCCCCGTGCGGCGGCCCGCGCGTCGAACTCCTCCAGCCGGGCCTGCGCCTCCGGCAGCCCGTCGCACATGGCCTCGAGCAGCACGCGCCCCAGCAGCATCGGCGCGCACGCGGTGTCGAAGGCCAGCCCGGTCCCCACGGCCGCCGGAATCAGCAGATCACTGTGGGCGGCGACCGGCGCGAACGCCGAGTCGGCCACGGTCACCACGGTCAGCCCCCGCTCCCGGGCGTACGCCAGCGCGTCCACGGCCTCGCGCGGGTGCCGGGGCAGCGCGAAGCACATCAGCGCGCTCGCCCCCGCACGCGCGGCCGCGTCGATACGGTCGTGCAGCATGCTGCCGCCCTCGTCGAGCACCCGCACGTCCGGGTGCACCTTGGCGGCGAAGTACCCGAACCCCCGGGCCTGCGAGGACGCGGCCCGCAGCCCGAGCACGAGCAGCGGCCGGGACCCGGCGAGCAGCCGCCCCGCCCGCTCCACGGGGGCCGGATCGGCGAGCAGTTCGGCCAGGTGCCGCAGGTTCTCGATCTCCGCGCGCACCGCCTGCTGGTACTCGTTGAAGCTCTCCTCCGCCCCGCCCCCGTCGGCCGCCCCCTCCGGGGTGACCTCCCTCAGGTGCTTGCGCAGCGCGGGGTAGCCGTCGAAGCCGAGCGCGACGGCGAAGCGGGTGACGGACGGCTGGCTGACCCCGGCCAGTTCGGCGAGCTCCACGCTCGACAGGAACGGGGCGTCGGCCGCCCGCCGCACCATGGAGTGCGCGATCCGCCGCTGGGTGGGCGTGAGCCGCTGCCCCTCGAAGAGCCGCTGCAACCGCGCAGCCGGGCTGCTCCCGCTCATGCTGTCCCCTCCAGAGTTCCGGCGCACCGGTCCGGCACCGCGGAATCCATTCAGCCAGCAAGCTGTCTGAATGTCCATATACAGGCCCCGGCCCGGCCCGCTCGCATTGCGGGACCGCCCTCCGCTGCCGACCCTGGGATCATGATCCCAGCCAATACGAGAGGGCCGGGCGGCGTCATCGTCCGCTACGGCGACGCCGAGGCCGAGCACGTACTGAGCGTCTACGCCGACCTGCGCTGCCCCTACTGCAAGCGCATGGAGCTCGACCTCGGAGCCGTGATGGAGCGGGCGGCGGACGAGGGTAGATTCGCGGTGGACCACCATTTCGCCACGTTCATCGACGACTCCGCCGGAGGCAGCGGCTCCATGGAGGCGCTGGCCGCGCTGGGAGCCGCCGCGGACGAGGGGCAGAAGCCGTTCATGCACTTCCTGCGGGCGCTGTACGCCGATCAGCCCAGCGAGGACGTGGACGCCTTCGCCGACCGGGACAACCTGCTGCGACTGGCCGGCGAGGTCGAGGCACTGCACACCGACGCCTTCCGGCAGAAGGTCGCCGAACGCACCTACCTGCCCTGGGCGGCGCAGGTGTCGGCGGCCTTCGGGACGAGCGGCGTCCGGTCCACCCCGACGGTGCTGATCGACCGCACCCCGGTCCCGGTCATCAACTCCATGGGGTACGCGGTCACCCCGGAGGCGTTCCTCGCCGAGGTGACCTCTCGCTGAGCGTCCGGACCGAGCGCACCGCCCGGGTCAGAACACGACACGGGCCGCCGTCAGCGCGGCCCGCGCACCGGGATCGCCGTCCAGCTCCAGACGGCCGCGGACCGGCCGCCCCGAGACATGCCGGGCGAAGTCGACCGGGTCGGCGCGGAGGGTCGCCGCCGGGGTGCCGATGCCGAGCAGACGACGCCCTCCCGCGGGCCCGGTGAGGTCGACCTCCACCGCGGGGCCCGTCCAGGCGAGGGCCAGGTCGAGCACCACCTGGTCCACGATCTCCCGGTCGTGCCCGTCGAGCACCGGCTCGGCCCCGAGGGCGTCGCAGAGGTCCACCCGGTGCATCCAGGTGTCGCGGACCACGAGGACGTTGCCGAGATAGTCCATCGAGTCGTCGGGCAGTGCCCTCGCCTCCGGGTAGAGCAGGCTCAGCCTGACCCTGCGGCGGAGCGGCGCGGGCATGCGGCGCAGGGCGATGAGGGCCTGGGGGGCGAAGTGGGCGAGGGCGCCGATCAGTTCGCGGCCCGGAACGGCCTTCCTGTCCTCGATCTGGGCCTCGTTGTGGCCGTCGAGCCGGCCGAGGTGAGGATGGGTCCGGGCGGCCCGCCGGATCCGGCGCACGGCGACCCAGGGGCGCGGCACCTCCTCGTACTGGCCGACGGTGTGCGCCAGCATGTCCCGGACGTTCCAGCCGGTGCAGACGGTCGGGCGCCGCCAGTCCTCGTCGGAGAGCTCACGGAACGTGGAGAGCGTCGCCCGGAGCTCGGCCTCGTTGACCAGGCGGGCCCGCGTCCCGGACGTCCGTGGGATGGCCCGGGCGGAGGATGTCGTGGTGGCCATGGGCGCGCCTCCCGTCTCCCGTCCCGCGGCACCAACGCTACGCCGCCGGGGCACGGCCCGCCCTGTGTGACGGGGCCCCGAAACAGGGGGGCTACCCCCACTGACCCGGGCGCCCGGAGTTCGTACCTTGAGCGTATGGAAGCCCGTGACCCTGAGCTCAGGCGAGAGCTCGACGCCACCCTGCAGGCCCGCGGCGAGCTGGGGCCCGAGTACGAGTCCGCGCTCGTCGACTCGTTCCTGGAGAAGGTCGAGCAGCGGCTCGCCGGCACGTACGACCAGCGGACGAGAAGGCAGCTCGCCGAGCAGCAGACGGCGGCCGTCCGGGGTGCCGCGCAGCCCGTCGGTCCGGCCGGCACCTTCGGTGAACGGTTCGGCTTCGGGGTGGTCTCGCTGGTGCTGGCCATCCCCCTGTCCGCGATCGGTGTCGCGAACGCCGGGATCGAGGGGCTCGTCGTGGCGTGGCTGGGGATCTTCGGCGTGAACGCCGTGCACGCCGCGCGCGCGTGGCCGTGGGGCCGGGGCAGGCGGCGGGCCTCGTCCGACTGGGACGGATGAGGGAAGGGCGAGGGAAGGATAATCGCGGGGACCGCCGCACCCCCGGTCGCCCGGGGGGCGGGACGACGGCGGTCCCCGCGAGGGACGCGGTCCCGGGTCAGGGCCGGGTGCCGCGTCCTGGCGACGGTGGAGGTCCGGGAGCCGCTCCGTAGTCCGTGTCGCCGTATGTGGTGCCGGCGGGTTTCCCCGCCGACACCCATTACTCTGCCGGAGCCGTGTTAAGCCGGTGCTGCGTCGACGTGTCGCGCTCGTACCGATTTCGCGAACCCCGGAAACCGGGGCGCTACGGCTTGGGCGCCGCGTCCTTCGCCAGGAACGCCAGCAGATCCTGCCTGCTCACGACTCCGGTCGGCTTGCCCTCGACGAGGACGATCGCCGCGTCGGCGCCGTCCGCGCCGCTGAGCACCGCCATGAGGTCCTCGACGGGCTCCCCCGAGCCGACCTGCGGCAGCGGGGCCGACATGTGCTTCTCCAGGGAGTCGGACAGCGTGGCCCGCTGGGTGAACAGCGCGTCCAGGAGCTCGCGCTCCACGACGGAACCGATGACCTCGGCGGCCATCACGTCCGGGTGTCCCGCGCCCGGCTTCACGATCGGCATCTGGGAGACGCCGTACTCCCTCAGGACGTCGATGGCCTCGCCGACCGTCTCCTCGGGGTGCATGTGGACGAGGGAGGGGAGCGGCCCCTCCTTGAAGTCGAGCACCGCGCCGACCCGGGCGGACGGCCCGGCGTCCTCCAGGAAGCCGTAGTCGGCCATCCACTCGTCGTTGAAGATCTTGCTCATGTAGCCGCGGCCGCTGTCGGGCAGCAGGACGACGACGACGTCCTCCGGGCCCAGGCGCCTGGCGACCTCCAGGGCCGCGACGACCGCCATGCCGCAGGAACCGCCGACGAGCAGGCCCTCCTCCTTGGCGAGGCGGCGGGTCATCTGGAAGGAGTCCTTGTCGGAGACCGCGACGATCTCGTCCGTGACCGTACGGTCGTAGGCGCTCGGCCAGAAGTCCTCACCCACGCCCTCCACGAGGTAGGGGCGCCCCGAGCCGCCGGAGTAGACGGAGCCCTCCGGGTCGGCGCCGACGATCCGCACGCCGTTACCGCTGATCTCCTTGAGGTAGCGGCCCGTACCGGTGATCGTGCCGCCGGTGCCGACGCCCGCGACGAAGTGGGTGATCCTCCCCTCCGTCTGCTCCCAGAGCTCCGGGCCCGTGGTCTCGTAGTGCGAGCGCGGGTTGTTGGGGTTCGAGTACTGGTCGGGCTTCCAGGCCCCCGGCGTCTCCCTGACCAGGCGGTCGGAGACGTTGTAGTACGAGTCCGGGTGCTCGGGGTCGACGGCCGTCGGGCAGACGACGACCTCCGCCCCGTAGGCGCGCAGCACGTTGATCTTGTCCGTGGACACCTTGTCCGGGCAGACGAAGACGCACTTGTAGCCCTTCTGCTGGGCGACGATGGCCAGGCCCACGCCCGTGTTGCCGCTGGTCGGCTCCACGATCGTGCCACCGGGCTTCAGCTCACCGCTCTGCTCGGCGGCCTCGATCATGCGCAGCGCGATGCGGTCCTTCACCGACCCGCCGGGATTGAAGTACTCGACCTTGGCCAGGACCGTCGCCTGAATGCCTGCCGACACATTGCGCAGCCTGACCAGCGGGGTGTTGCCGACAAGACTGATCATCGAATCGTGGAATCGCACCGTGTACTCCGGGATCTCCGTAATGGTCAGGCAAGAGTATGCGTACGGGCAGGAGATTGGACCGAGCGATTGAGCAACGCCCTCCACGGGGCAGGTAGTGCTGTGTACGGCTGTACGGCACGGAGGAGGTGGACCGGACTGTGTCGAGAGCGAGGGTGGCGCGGCGGATCGCAGCGGGTGCGGCCTATGGGGGCGGCAGCGTAGGTCTGATCGGTGCGGCGACGGTGGGGCTGGTACTGGCCGAGGTACAGCTGGCGAAACGGCAGGTGGGCGGGGGCAAGGCCCCGGTCCCGCCGAGTGCGGACGGGCGGTACGGGGTGGCGTTCGCCGGCCCCTCCGATCCGTTGCGCTTCGTCCTGCTGGGCGACTCGACGGCGGCCGGCCAGGGCGTACGGAGAGCCGGCCAGACCCCGGGGGCGCTGCTGGCGTCCGGCCTGGCGGCGGTGGCCGAGCGACCGGTGGATCTGCGGAACGTGGCACTGCCGGGGGCCCGGTCGGACGATCTGGAGCGGCAGGTGTCCCTGGTGCTGGCCGATCCGTCGGGGGTGCCGGACGTCTGCGCGATCATGATCGGTGCGAACGACGTGACGCACCGGATGCCGGCGACACAGTCGGTGCGCTGTCTGAGCACGGCCGTACGGAGGCTGCGCACGGCCGGTGCGGAGGTCGTCGTGGGCACCTGCCCGGACCTGGGCACGATCGAGCCGGTCTACCAGCCGTTGCGGTGGCTGGCCCGGCGGGTGAGCCGGCAGTTGGCGGCGGCCCAGACGATCGGCGCGGTGGAACAGGGCGGGCGGACCGTCTCGCTGGGCGACCTGCTCGGGCCGGAGTTCGAGGCGAACCCCCGGGAGCTCTTCGGTCCCGACAACTACCACCCCTCGGCCGAGGGGTACGCGACCGCTTCGATGGCGATGCTGCCGACCCTGTGCGCGGCTCTCGGCCTGTGGCCGGAGTCCGACCACCTGGACGGTTCGCGCCGCGAGGGCATGCTGCCGGTCGCCAAGGCGGCCTCACGGGCCGCGCGCGAGGCGGGCACCGAGGTGACGGCGGCACGCGCGCCCTGGGCCCTGCTCAAGCACCGCAGGCGCCGGCGCCTGCCCGCCCATACGGAACCGGTCCCGCACGACGGCACGGCGACGGACACGGACGGCGGGCATATCCCGGGGCACGGGTCGGGGGCGACGTGGCGGCGCGCCTGAGTGCGACGACCCGTCGCCGGGGAACATTCCGGGAAACTGAGCGGTTGCTTAGAAAAGAGGCCCGCATCACATCGTCTGTCGGGTGACCTCAGCTATACGTCCGGGTAACTTCCAAGGCAGTCCAGCCTTCCTGCCTTCCAGCCCTCATGGAGCCGCGTGATGCCCGAAGCCGTGATCGTCTCTGCCGCCCGTTCGCCCATCGGCCGGGCCTTCAAAGGGTCCCTCAAGGACCTGCGCGCGGACGACCTGACCGCGACCATCATCCAGACGGCGCTGGCCAAGGTCCCCGAGCTGGACCCGAAGGACATCGACGACCTGATGCTCGGCTGCGGCCTTCCCGGCGGGGAGCAGGGCAACAACCTGGGCCGCATCATCGCCGTACAGATGGGGATGGACCACCTCCCCGGCTGCACGGTCACCCGTTACTGCTCGTCCTCGCTCCAGACCAGCCGCATGGCGCTGCACGCCATCAAGGCCGGCGAGGGCGACGTCTTCATCTCGGCCGGCGTCGAGATGGTGTCCCGCTTCACCAAGGGGAACTCCGACAGCCTGCCGGACACGCACAACCCGCTCTTCGCCGACGCCGAGGCGCGCACCGCCGCCCGCGCCGAGCAGGAGGGCACGAGCTGGACCGACCCGCGCGAGGAGGGCCTCGCCCCGGACGCGTACATCGCGATGGGGCAGACCGCCGAGAACCTGGCCCGGATCAAGGGCGTCACCCGCCAGGACATGGACGAGTTCGGCGTGCGGTCGCAGAACCTCGCCGAGGAAGCCATCAAGAACGGCTTCTGGGAGCGCGAGATCACCCCCGTGACCACGCCGGACGGCACGGTCGTCTCGAAGGACGACGGCCCCCGCGCGGGCGTCACCCTGGAGGGCGTGCAGGGCCTGAAGCCGGTGTTCCGCCCCGACGGGCTCGTCACCGCCGCCAACTGCTGCCCGCTCAACGACGGCGCCGCCGCACTGGTGATCATGTCCGACACCAAGGCGCGCGAGCTGGGCCTGACCCCGCTGGCCCGCATCGTCTCGACGGGCGTCTCCGGCCTGTCCCCCGAGATCATGGGCTACGGCCCCGTCGAGGCCAGCAAGCAGGCGCTCCGGCGCGCCGGGCTGACCATCGACGACATCGACCTGGCCGAGATCAACGAGGCGTTCGCCGCCCAGGTCATCCCCTCCTACCGTGACCTCGGGCTGCCCCTGGACAAGGTCAACGTCAACGGCGGTGCGATCGCCGTGGGCCACCCCTTCGGCATGACCGGCGCCCGCATCACCGGCACGCTGATCAACAGCCTCCAGTTCCACGACAAGCAGTTCGGCCTGGAGACGATGTGCGTGGGCGGCGGCCAGGGCATGGCCATGGTGATCGAGCGGCTGAGCTGACCGCGGCCCAGGGGCCGCGCTGAATCGAGCCGAGCTCCGATCGTGACCGAATCTCCCCCAGGATGTGATCTGCGTCCCGGGGGAGAGTCGTTTCTGCAGGTCACACCAGCCACAGGGCTAAACACCGGGCACAAAGACCTGTCCAATTCGTGACGTAATGCACTGACAGCAGGCATCGGTACAGGACAAGCTGATGTAGGAAGTCGGGGGTGTCGATTGAAACCGGGAGTATGTCAGTGAGCGCCATGCCGTTTGCCCTGTTGCTGACCACCGCCGCTGCCACGGCCGTCGGCGCCGCCGCTCTGCACGCTGCTCACGGGCTGCGCAAGCAGGTCACAGCCCTGCGCACGGAGCTGGCGGAGGGACGCAGCCCACACGCGTCCGTACCGGAGCAGCAGAACCGGAGTACCGGCACGCCCGCCGAGGAGATACGCGCGGCGGTCGCCGACGCGCTCGCCGAGGAGCGGGAGCGCGAGCTCGCCGAGGCCCGCGCCTTCTGGGCCGCCCAGGAAGCACGCGACGCCGCCGACGCTCCGTCGCTGCTGGGCGGGCTCGGCGAGGACGCCCCGTTCTTCATGCCCCGCCAGACGGACCTCGCGGGCCTGGAGGCGATGGACCTCGAAGCCGGCGCCGCACTGGACGAGCTCGCCGAGCTGGCGGAGCTCACCGACCTGCCCGAGGTCACCGAGTACGCGGAATACGCCGAGGACTCCCCCGAGCTGGCCGCGGCCCGTCGCCGCCACCCCTCGCACCCGGACTTCGTCCCCGTGCAGACACCCGTCGTCACCGACCATGAGCGTACCGTGAACCGGCTGGAGCGGCTCGCCGATACCGGTACGGAGCTCACCGACGTGCGCCCCGGCCCGCTGGGGACGCTCGATGTGTACGTCTTCGCCGACGGCACCACGCTCTGTATGACCCCGGGCCACCGGGAGACGGCCGAGCGGCTCGCCGACTCGCTGCGCTCCGGCGAGCAGCCGGTTCTGCTGGGCGGTTCGGGCGTCTCCGGCGCCTACGCGCTGACGTTCTCGTGCGGCGAGGAGAACGTCTACATCCTCGCCGACCGCGTCATCGCCTCCTTCTAGCGCGGCCCGGGTGCGAACGCCCGCACCGCCGCCTCCTCGACACACCGCACGGCCTCGTCCAGCTCCTGGGACGAGGCCGTTTCCAGTGCCACGGCCAGGTCCCGCCCGGCCACCGCGAGCTGGTCGCCGACCGCGAATATCCCGGCGTCCGGCATGGTCCGCGGCTCCCGGTCCGGGGCTTCGGCGCGCTGGGCCCGGGCGGACAGCTCCCTCGCCGTCGCCAGGGCCTCGGCGGCCGCACCGCGTTGCAGCCTGCTCTGCGGGGTACTCCGCAGCCGGTCGGCGAAACGGTCCACGGCGGTGATCAGGGGCGTCGTATCAAGCACGCCGTGACCCTACGCGCCCCCGCAGGATGGTTGCCAACGCGCCGACGCTCGGGCACGGTGTCGGGAAGGACCAGCAACGCGCACTGCGTCGGAGGCGCCGATGTCGCATGTCTTCTCCGAAGAAACCCATCGCAACCTGCTCTCCCGGATCCCCCGTTGCACCGGTCGTGACATCTCCGACTGGCTCCGCACGGTCGACGAAGGGCCCTCCCTCTTCCGCTTCGAGGAGAAGGTCAGCTGGCTGCGGAGCGAACACGACCTCACCTACGGCCACGCCAAGGCGATCATCCACGAGTACGACCTGAGACGGGCCGCGCGGAAGCTCCTCTGAGCCGCGCGCTCCCCGTGACGACGGAACGGGACGGCCCCGCAGGCTCATCGCCTGCGGGGCCGTCCCGTCGTCGTCGTGCCTACGGGTCAGTCGTTCCCGTTGAGGATGGAGAGCAGACGCAGCATCTCCAGGTAGATCCACACCAGGGTCAGGGTGAGGCCGAAGGCCGCCAGCCAGGACTCCTCACGCGGTGCGCCGTAGTTGATGCCGTCCTCGACCTGCTTGAAGTCCAGGGCCAGGAAGCACGCGCCGAGGATGACGCCGATGACTCCGAAGAGGATGCCGAGACCACCGCTGCGGAAGCCGAGGCCGTCACCGCCACCGAAGACGCTGAACAGCAGGTTGACCATCATCAGGAGCACGAAGCCCACGGCCGCGGCCATCACGAAGCCGTAGAAACGGCGGGTGACGCGGATCCAGCGCATCTTGTACGCGATGAGGACACCGGCGAAGACACACATGGTGCCCATCACCGCCTGCATCACCGTGCCGGGGCTGATGTAGGTGCTGACCGTGCTGGAGATCACTCCGAGGAAGACACCCTCGAAGGCCGCGTAGGCAAGGATCAGCGCCGGCGCGGGCTTGCGCTTGAAGGACTGGATGATCGCGAAGACGAACGCGATCAGGGCGGCGCCGATGGCGATGCCGTAGGACTTGCCGAGATTGGCCTCGTCGACCGGCAGCAGGGCCCAGGAGAGCGCGGCGGTGAGCACCACGGTGCCCAGCGTCATGGCCGTACGCGTGACGACGTCGTCGATCGTCATCGCGCCGGAGCGCGCGGGCGCCTGCGGGGCGCCGTACTGGGTGTCCTGCTGGGCGTAGGGGTTCGTTGCGTACGGGTTCGCGGCGGTGCCCTGCGCGTACGGGTTGGCACCCGCTGCGGGGGCCCCGGCCTGCGGCGCCGCGTTGAAGCCCGCGTAGCCGTTGTCGCGGCTGAACCCCCGTCGCGAGAAGACCGGGTTGCTGCTCCTCATTTCACTCCTCCATGGCCACCTCGCGCGGCCTTGCGTCAAGAGTAATGGGTAGGCAAAAGAATCACCCTAGTACCGGAGGAGGATCTTCGTGGGGGCCGACGGTCCCGGCCCCTCCCCCGCGGTACCGGAATCCCTCGTACCCGCCGGGCGCGTCCGCAAAATGCGTGCGCGACCGGCCACCCGGCCGCCGAACACGCACAGTGATCACCCGTTACGGGGAACGTGACCACCGACGGGACGGCCCTGAGAGGTTGACAGCTGAAGTACCGTGCGGCCGCCCGGGCTCCACCGACCGTGCGGTGGTGCCCGGAGCCGGACTCGAACCGGCACGCCCCCGAGGAGGCAGCGAGGTTTAAGCTCGCCGTGTCTGCATTCCACCACCCGGGCGTGGGCGCGCGGCTCCGCTTTGGCACAAGACCCTATCCGGGGGCATCCCTCGAACAGCGGAACATCCACTCGATGTTGTCTTATTTTATTGACCGTGTGAGGGACCGTCAGACACTCCGCACCCCATCAGCACACGCCCGGCCCGGTCGGGGGGTACGAACCCCGGCAAACGGGAATGACGGAAAGTCGCCGCACCCGCACGGCCCAATACGCCATGGGCCGCGCCACCGTTCGCCAGGGCCCGCCACCTCAACCGTCGAGGGTGTCGTTGACGCACCGGAGGACCGGCCGTGAGCCCAGCGCCTCCGGGTCCTTCAGCACCGCTCCCGTGACATGGAACACGGCGCTCTCACCGGGCAGCAGAGTGACGAGCATGTCGTCCACCTCGGCCGCCGGATCCAGCCTGTCGGGGAAGAGCGCGAGATCGCGCAGCAGTGTCCGCGCCGTCACCGTGACCCGGTAACCGATGCCCGACTCGTCACCCTGGGTGACCGTGGTGTGGTAGCGCGCGGGCGGCAGCGCGAGACGGGTGTCCTCCTCGTAGAACTCCACCACCCGCTGCTCGCCCAGCTCCGCCACCAGCACCTCGCGGGCGCTGTCGTCCGGGTCGGCGACCGAGGACGGCAGGGGCACACGGGTGACGCCGCGGGCCGCCGTGCCGACCACGGCCGTCTCCTCGGCGAGGACGGAGCCGTCCAGGGAGCGCCGGGTCAGCCGCAGCGTGCCCTCCCACGGGCGGGCGGAGTCGTTGACCAGGTGCAGGGCGCCGTCCCGTACGGCCATCAGCCGGTCCGCGTACACCGCGCGCAGGGCGTACCAGAGCGGCTTGCGTCGTCCGTCCCCGTCCACGGCCGCCCAGGACACGACCGGCCAGCAGTCGTTGAGCTGCCACACGACCGAGCCCATGCAGTACGGACTGTGCGAGCGGAAGTGCCGGATCCCGAAGGCGACCGCGCGGGCCTGGTTCAGCTGGGTGAGCCAGTGCCAGTCGTCGAAGCCGGACGGCTGCGGGAGGTGGTCCCCCAGGCCCCGCAGCAGCTTGGCGTCGCCGTCCTCCGCCTTCTGGTGGTGGGCGAGCAGCGGGGCGCCCGGCTGGAGCGGGCCGCTGACGGCGCGGCGCAGCGTGGCGTACGCGGGCGGTCCCTGGAAGCCGAACTCGGCGACGAAACGGTGGGGGGTGTCGGCGTAGTGCCGGTAGTCGGCCCGGTTCCACACCTCCCAGAGGTGGACCGTCCCCAGGGCGGGGTCGTTCGGGGGCAGCTCGGGGGACCCGGAGTAGGGCGACCCCGGCCAGTAGGGACGGGAGGGGTCGATCTCGGCGCAGAGGGCCGGCAGCAGCTCGTGGTAGTAGCCGTGACCCCAGGTGCGGCCCTCCAGCTTCTCCTGCCACCCCCAGTCCGCGTGGCCCTCCAGGTTCTCGTTGTTGCCGCACCACAGCACCAGCGAGGGGTGCGGGGCGAGCCGTACGAGGTTCTCGCGTACCTCCGCGGTCACCTCGTCGTACAGCGGCTGCTCCTCCGGGTAGGCCGCGCAGGCGAACGGGAAGTCCTGCCAGACCAGCAGCCCCTTCTCGTCGCACAGCTCGTAGAAGTCGTCGCTCTCGTAGAGGCCGCCGCCCCAGACGCGGATCAGGTTGACGCCCGCGGCGACCGCCTGGTCGAGGCGGTCGGAGATCCGCTGCCGGGTGATCCGGGCGGGGAAGCAGTCGTCGGGGATCCAGTTCACCCCGCGTACGAAGACGGGCTCGTCGTTGACGGAGACGCGGAACGCCTCGCGCTCCAGGGTGACGCCCCGGAAGCCCGTCCTGCCGCTCCACGCGTCGTCGCCGAGGCGGACGGTGACGTCGTACAGGGGCTGTTCGCCGTGGCTGTGCGGCCACCAGCGCGCCGCCCCGGGGACGGGGAGGGTGACGGTGGCGCGGGCCCGCCCCGCGGGGACGCCGAGCACGGCCCGTTCACCCGCCACCTCGACCGTCGCCTCCAGGGGGCCGTCCCCGGTGCCCCGGTCGACATCGAGGGTGACCGCCAGGCGCGGCACCCCGTCCTCGTCGAGGTCGGCGAGGGCCTTCACCTCGGCGATGCGCGGCCCGGTCCAGGACTCCAGCGCGACCGGCCGCCAGATGCCGGAGGTGACCAGCGTCGGCCCCCAGTCCCAGCCGAAGTTGCAGGCCATCTTCCGGATGAAGTTGTACGGCTCGGTGTACGCACCCGGCCGGTCGCCGAGCTTGTCGCGGAGCTCCTCGGCGTAGGTGTACGGGGCGGTGAAGCGCACGACCAGGGTGTTGGGGCCCTCGCGCAGCAGGGGGCGCACGGGGAAGCGGTAGCTCCGGTGCTGGTTGGCCGTGGAGCCCACCTCGGTGCCGTTGAGCAGGACCGTGGCGACGGTGTCGAGGCCGTCGAAGCACAGGTCGGTGAAGGCGTGGCCGTCGTCGGACCAGTCGAACGTGGTGCGGTACGTCCAGTCGGTGCGGCCGATCCAGCCGAGCCGGTTCTCGTTGTCGTCCAGGTAGGGGTCGTCGATGAGCCCGGCGGCCAGCAGGTCGGTGTGGACGCAGCCGGGGACGGCCGCCGGGACGCCGCCTGCGGGCAGGCCCACCGGGACGGGGCCGTCGGCGCCGAGCGTCCAGCCGTCGTGCAGGTGCAGGTGCAGGTGGCGAGGGGTCACGCGGAGGTCCTTCCGCAGTCGGGGAGTCCGGCGCAGGCGACGAAGTGGTCCGGCTCGGTCTCGTACAGGTCGGTGTCCGGCGCACCCCCCTCGTGGAAGGCGCAGACCTCCACGGGTTCGGCGGACGTCCAGGGCTCGTTGAGCCGGGGCACGGCGGCCAGGAGGGTGCGGGTGTAGGGGTGGAGCGGGTTGCCGAAGACCTTCTGGGTGTCGCCCCGCTCGACGACCCGGCCGTTCCTCAGCACCACGGTCCGCTCGGCGAGGTAGGTGCCGAGCGAGAGGTCGTGGGTGATGTAGAGGACGCCGAGGCCGCGTTCCTTGAGGCCGGCCAGGAGGTTGAGGACGTCGATGCGGGTGGAGGCGTCGAGCATGCTGGTGATCTCGTCGGCGACCAGGAAACGCAGGTCGAGCAGGAGGGCGCGGGCGATCAGCAGGCGCTGGAGCTGGCCGCCGCTGAGCTGGTGCGGGTAGCGGCCGAGCACCTGCCCGGGGTCCAGGCGTACGTCACGTACCGCCTTCTCCACGCGTTCGTCCCACTCCTTGTCGGAGAGGCCCGGGTGGTAGGCGCGGCGGACGAGAGCGAAGACGCGGTCGGCCTTGAAGACGGGGTTGTAGCAGCTGAAGGGGTCCTGGAAGACGCCCTGGACGCGGCGGTAGAAGTCCTTGCCCGGCCTGACCTGTTCGCCGTCCAGGGTGAGGCTGCCGGAGCTGGCCCGGGTGAGGCCGAGGACCATGCGGCCGATGGTGGACTTCCCGCTGCCGCTCTCGCCGATGAGCGAGACCAGTTCGCCGGGGGCCGCCTCGAAGGAGACCCGGTCGACGGCGGTGGTGGAGCCGCCGCCGAAGGCGCCGGCCCGGAAGGTCTTGGTGACACGGTCGAGAGTCAGCATCAGGCCGCCTTCCAGCATGCGACGGTGTGGCGGGGGGCTACCTCGACGACCGGCGGCTCCTCCGCGCACCCGCTGTCGGCGAGCGGGCAGCGGTCGCGGAAGCGGCAGCCGGCCGGCGGATTCAGCAGGGAGGGCGGGGAGCCCTCGATGCCACTGAGCGGTTTGTCCTTGTAGCGGGCGCCGACCTGGGGCAGCGAGCCGATCAGCATCTTCGTGTACGGGTGGCGGGGCGCGGTCGTGAGCACCCTCGTGGGCGCCTTCTCGGCGAGCTTGCCCGCGTACATCACCATGATCGAGTCGGCGATGTGCGAGGTCAGTCCGAGGTCGTGGGTCACGAAGATCATGCTGGTGACCAGGCCCTTGTCACGGAGGCCCGTGAGGGCGCCCACGACCGCCTGCTGGTTGGAGACGTCCAGGGCCGAGGTCACCTCGTCCGCGATGAGGACGGACGGGTCCAGCAGCGTGGAGATCACCATGACGGCGCGCTGCTTCATGCCTCCGGACAGCTCGATCGGATAGCGGTCCAGGACGTCGGGTTCCAGGCCGACCAGGGCGAGCCGCCGGTGGAGTTCGTCCGTGTCCACGGTGACGCCCCGGGAGGCGAGGAGCTCCCGGATCATGCGGCCGATGCGGCGGGTCGGGTTGAGCGCGCTCATCGAGTACTGCGGGACGAGCGAGATCCTGTGGAAGCGGTAGGCGTTCATCGCGCGGTCGTCGGCCAGCGGCAGTTCGTCGCCGTCCAGCGTCACGGTGCCGCCCACGTGCCGCATCCGGCCGTCGAGGCGGATGAGGGACTTGCCCAGGGTGGTCTTGCCGCAGCCGGACTCGCCCGCCAGGCCCAGGATCTCGCCGTCCGCCAGGTCGAAGCCGACGCCGTCCAGGGCTCGGACCTCGCCATGCAGCGTGCGGTAGTGGACCCGCAGATCGTTGACGGTCAGGGTCATGAGCTCAGGACTCCCTCAGCTTCGGGTTGAAGACCTCGTCGAGGCCCACGTTCGCGACATAGAGCGCACCGACGATCGCGGTGATCCCGGCGCCCGGCGGAATGAACCACCACCACATGCCGAGTTGGAGCGCGCTCCACTGCTGGGCGCTCTGGAGCATCAGGCCGAGCGAGACGCCCTCGGTCGGCCCGAGCCCGATGAAGTCCAGCGAGGACGCGATGAGGATGGACCCGCCGAAGAGCAGGATGAACATCATGAAGAGGTACGAGCTCATGTTGGGCGCGATCTCGCGGAACACGATCCGCCAGGTGCCGCTCCCGCTGAGCCGGGCCAGGTCCACGAACTCCCGGGTGCGCAGCGAGAACGTCTGCGCCCGGATCGCGCGGGCCGCCCAGGGCCAGGAGGTCAGGCCGATGAACAGGCCCTGCACGGCGACGCTGCGCACGCCCATGTAGGCGTTGATGATCAGCAGGACGGCGAGGGCGGGGATCACCAGCACGACGTTGGTGAGCATGTTGAGGATCTCGTCGGTGACACCGCCCCGGTAGCCGGCGAGGAAGCCGACGACCATGGCGATGACGGCGGCGATGGCCCCGCCGACGACGCCCACCAGGAAGGTGGCGCGCAGCCCGTGCACGAACTGCGCGTACACGTCCTGGCCGAAGGTGGTGGTGCCCATCCAGTACGTGCCGTCCGGCGCGGCCGCCTGCGGGCCCACGTACTCGTTGGGGTTGCCGTTGTCGAGCAGCATCGGTCCCACGACGCCGATCGCGAGCAGGATGGCGACGAGGGTCACGCCGATGATCAGCTTGGGGTTGCGCACCGCGTAGTGCAGCGACTCGCGGCCGGGCTTGGCCACGGGGGTCTCGGCGGAGGGGGCCTCGGGCGCCGGGTCGGGCAGTGTGCTCATGACGTGCCTCCTGCCATGCCCGTACGGGTGCGGGGGTCGACGACGACGTACACGATGTCGATGAGGAAGTTGGCGATCAGTACGCCGATGACGATGAACAGGAACGCGCCCTGGAGCAGGAAGAAGTCCTGGTTCTGGATCGCCGCCAGGATCAGTGAGCCGAGCCCCGGATAGGCGAAGACGATCTCGGTGACGAGCGCTCCGGCGACCAGCACGCCCAGCTGGAGTGCCAGGCCGGTGACCTGGGGCAGGACCGCGTTGCGGAACGCGTAGCGGCGGATGAGCCGCTGGGGGGCGCCGAGGGCCGACAGGTACGACGAGTAGTCGGACTCCAGCTCGTAGATGATCATGTTGCGCATGCCGATGGCCCAGCCGCCGAGCGCGACGAGGAACAGCGAGAGGAACGGCAGCACCCAGTGGTGCAGCGCGTCCAGCACGAAGTCGCCGCTCCAGCCGGGCTGGATGTCCAGGCTGTAGCCCCCCGATATGGGGAACCAGCCGGCCTTCGCACCCAGCGCCCAGGCGAGGATGACGGCGATCCACATGTACGGCATGGCCGTCAGCAGATAACCGGCCGGCAGCACGGTGTTGTCGAGGACCTTGCGGCGGGCGGACAGCGCGCCGATCCAGTTGCCGACGAACCAGCTGAGCAGGACGGCCGGGATCATCAGGCCGAGCGTGTACGGGAGCGCGTCGAGCAGGACGTCGCCGACGGGCGTGGGGAAGACGAAGATGGAGATCCCGAAGTCGCCCTGGAGCAGCGCGCCCCAGAAGTGGAGGTACTGCTGCCACAGCGGTTCGTCGAAGCCGAACAGGTTGTTGTAATAGGTGCGCATCGCCTCGGCGGCCTCCGGCTGCGAGACGCGGGCGCGGGCGACCATGGCGGAGACCGGGTCACCCGGCATGAAGCGCGGGATCATCCAGTTGACGGTGACGGCGACGACGAACGTCAGTCCGTAGATGAGTAGTTTGCGGGCGAAGTAGCGGCGCAAGGGTGCTCCCCTGGTGGAGAGCCGCGCCGTGCGCGCACGGTCAGGTGCGCGCGCACGGCGAGGCGGTCATGGAGTCGGTCCCTGTTACTTGGCGGGCTTCAGCTGAGTGAGCGTCTCGAAGCCGCCCAACTCCAGCCAGTTGCGCCACAGGGCCGGCGCCGTCTTCGGAGCCCCTGCGGCGTCCGACGGCCAGTTCGTCCAGGTCCCCGTGGTGGACTGCGACCAGAGGCCGTTGTACCAGAGCGGAATGATGGGCATCTCGGTCAGCTGGATGTCCTGGATCTTCGAGACGGCCGCCTTCATGCCCGCCGTGTCGTCGGTCTTCACCCCGCCGAGCTCCTGCACCAGCTTCCAGGCCTCTTCGTTCTCGTAGCGTCCGAAGTTCACCGTGTTCTGCTGCTTCTGGACCGGCAGCTGGAAGATGTAGTCGTAGTACGTCCACGGAGTGCTCGACAGCTGGCGCTCGTTGTTGATGACGAGGTCGAAGTCGCCCTTGCCGCGCTGCTCGTTGAGGGCGTTCTGGTCGGGGAACTCGGTGCTGACCTTGATTCCCGCGTCCTTGGCCCCGGCGGCGATGACCTTCGCCGCCTCCATCCAGTCGGTCCAGCCCGAGGGCACGGCCAGCTTCAGGCTGAGCGTGGAACCGTCCTTGTTCTCGACGAAGCCGTCGCCGTTCTCGTCCTTGTAGCCGGCGTCCGCGAGCTCCTTCTTCGCCGCGGCGGCGTCGTGCGTGAAGCCCTTCTCCGCGATGAGCGCCTTGTCGTCGAACTGCTCCCACTGCGGCAGCAGGCCGGTCGGGGAGGCCGGCTTGACCAGATCGCCGTACACCCCCTTGACGATCTTCCCGGTGTCGACGGAGGCGGCGAGCGCCCGGCGGAAGGCCGCGTCGTCCATCGGCTTCTTGGTGGTGTTGGGGACCAGCCAGGCGGTGTTGGCCGAGAGCATGTAGGGGGCCTTGTCGTAGTACGACACGACCTTCTTGCTCTTGACCAGCGAGGAGGCGCCGGGAAGGAAGTTGTTGCTGAGGTCCAGCTGGCCCTGACCCAGCTGACCGATCACCACTTCGTTGCTCGGGTTGGAGACGTCGACGATGTAGCGGGGGGCCGGGGTCATGCTGAGCGCCTTCGTGCCCCACCAGTCGTCGCGCCGCTCCCAGACGACCCGGTCCTGGGACTTGCTCTTCAGCTTGTACGCCCCGGTGCCGACCGGCTTGTCGTTGACGCCGTTGAGGATGTCCTCGTCGGTGCGTGAGCTCCAGACGTGCTCGGGGACGACCGGCTGGCCGTAGAGGGTGAAGTCCCACTCCTGGTAGCGGGCCTCCTTGAAGGTGAAGCGGACCGTGGTGTCGTCCACCGCCTTCGCGTCGGAGAGCCAGCTCCACAGCGAGTGGAAGGCGGAGGCCTCGATCTTGCCCAGGCCGTAGGAGTACGCGACGTCCTCGGCGGTCAGCGGCTTGCCGTCGGCCCAGGTGACGCCCTGGCGCAGCTTCACCTCGTACGTCTTGTCGTCGGTCCAGCTCCCCGACTCCGCGAGCCAGGGCGTCAGCTTGCCCTCGTTCGGATCGAAGTGGAACAGGGTCTCGTAGACCAGCCCCTTGGTGCCGGTCGCGTGGTCCCAGTTGCGCAGCGGGTTGTAGTTGGCCGGAGGCCCCCACTGGGTGCCGGTCGTGTAGAGCGTCTCGTTGCGCGGCAGCGAGCCGCCCTTGCCGACCGCCCCGCCGGTGCCGCCCGCTCCCGAACCGCCTCCCGTGCACGCGGTCGCGGCGAGTGTGAACACGGCGAGTGCGGTGGTGACCCGCAGCCGGGTACGCGTACCCATAGCCCCTCCTTTTCCCCCGCCGTCCCTGCCTAGCGGAGTTACTGAACCGGGTAAGTGTCCGTGAAGGTATGGGGGCCCTGGAGTGCTGTCAAGAGAGCGGGAGCGCTCCCATTCCAGTTTTTTCCGGGGGTTTCGGAGAGGTCTGGACCGCGCGGGGGAAGACAGTGGTCAGGGGCCTGCGGCTATGATGCGCCCTGAACACGAACCGGTTAAGCGAGGTCGCATGTCCAAGCACCGCCCCACGATCGCCGACATCGCGCGCCGCGCCGGGGTGTCGAAGGTCGCGGTGTCGTACGCCCTGAACGACCGCCCCGGGGTGTCCCCCGCGACCCGCGCGTCCATCAAGGCCATCGCGCAGGAGATCGGCTGGCGTCCCAACAGCGCGGCCCGCGCGCTCACCCGTGCCCGCGCCGACACCGTGGGGCTCGCGCTGTCCCGGCCCGCCAGGATGCTCGGGGTCGAGCCGTTCTTCATGGAGCTGATCAGCGGCATCGAGATGGAGCTGTCCACGCGTGGCCGCGCCCTGCTCCTCCAGGTCGTCGCCGACCCGGCGCAGGAGCTCGACGTGTACCGCCGCTGGTGGGGCGAGGGCAGGGTGGACGGGGTGTTCCTCGCCGATGTGCGCTCCCCCGACCCACGCATCGAGGGCGTCGCCGAGCTGGGCATGCCCGCCGTGGTGATCGGCCATCCCTCGGCGGCCGGGCCCCTCACCCCCGTGTGGTCGGACGACTCGGCGGCCCTGCGGGAAACCCTGGCGTATCTGGCCGCGCTCGGCCATCGTTCCGTCGCCCGGGTCGCCGGGCTGCCCGAGCTGATCCACACACAGCTGCGCGACCGCGCCCAGCGCGAGATCAGCGCCGAACTCGGACTTGACGAGCCGGTGGTGGTGCACACCGACTACTCCGGCGACGAGAGCGCACGCGCCACCCGCGGGCTGATCAGCTCGGCCGCGCGGCCGACCGCCGTCATCTACGACAACGACATCATGGCCGTCGCCGGGCTGTCGGTCGCGCAGGAGATGGGGCTGGACGTCCCCGGCGACCTCTCGCTCGTCGCCTGGGACGACTCCCAGCTCTCCCGGGTCGTGCGTCCCCCGCTGACCGCGCTGAGCAGGGACATCCCCGCGTACGGAACCCACGCGGCCCGCACCCTGCTGGCGATGGTGGCCGACGGCTCCGCCCCCGGTTTCGAGGACGCGGCGGCCCGCCTGGTGCCCCGCGGCTCCACCGCTCCGCCCCGCTGAGCGGCCGGCGGACTCGGGGTCGCTCTCCTACCTCAGGACTACGCCACCGCCCGGCGGGTGCGACTCAAGAGGGCCCCGGGAACGGGCACGAGGGCTGACGCCCCGGCCCGGAACGGCGGCGACGATGGAGGGGTCCCCGCGAACATCTCGTCCGAACCAGGAGTACCCCTGTGACCACCACCACCGTTCACCGCACCACCGCGGTCGCCGCCCGCGCGACGGAGCTGTCGAAGGTCTACGGCGCGGGTGAGACCCAGGTCGTCGCCCTCGACCGGGTGACCGTGGACTTCCCGCAGGGGGAATTCACCGCGATCATGGGCCCGTCGGGCTCCGGGAAGTCCACGCTCATGCACTGCGTGGCCGGCCTCGACAGCTTCAGCAGCGGCTCCGTGCGCATCGGCGAGACCGAGCTCGGGACGCTGAAGGACAAGCAGCTCACGCAGCTGCGCCGGGACAAGATCGGCTTCATCTTCCAGGCCTTCAACCTGCTGCCCACGCTGACCGCCCTGGAGAACATCACCCTGCCGATGGACATCGCCGGCCGTAAGCCCGATGCCGCCTGGCTCCAGAAGGTCATCGACATGGTGGGCCTCTCCGAGCGGCTGAAGCACCGCCCCACGGAGCTCTCCGGCGGCCAGCAGCAGCGCGTCGCGGTCGCCCGCGCCCTGGCCTCGCAGCCGGAGATCATCTTCGGTGACGAGCCGACCGGAAACCTCGACTCCCGCTCCGGCGCCGAGGTCCTCGGCTTCCTGCGCAACTCGGTGCGCGAGCTCGGCCAGACCGTGGTGATGGTGACCCACGACCCGGTGGCCGCCTCCTACGCGGACCGCGTGGTCTTCCTCGCGGACGGCGCGGTCGTCGACCAGATGCTGAACCCGACCGCCGACGGGGTCCTCGACCGGATGAAGGCGTTCGACGCGAAGGGCCGCACCAGCTGACGTCCCAGAGGCTGTCGCACCCCCCTTCCGCACTCCGAACTCCCCCCAGGAATTGACGACATGTTCCGTACCGCCGTGCGCAATGTCCTTGCGCACAAGGCCAGGCTGCTGATGACCGTGCTCGCCGTGATGCTCGGCGTCGCCTTCGTCTCGGGCACCCTGGTCTTCACCGACACCCTCGGCAACGCCTTCCGCAACCAGTCCGCCAAGAACTACGACGACGTGGCCGTGGCCGTCACGACCTGGGCGGAGCGCGGCGACGAGGAGACCCCCGCCATCGACGCGGCCACCCTCGAGAAGATCAAGAAGCTCGACGGCGTGGCCGAGGCCACCGGACGGGTCTCCGGGTTCGCCGGCGTCGCCGACACCGACGGCAAGCTCATCGGCAACGGCTGGTCCAACACCGGCTCCAACTTCGCCCCGGGGACGGACGGCAAGGACGCCCAGTACACGTTCACCGAGGGCAGGGGCCCGGTGGAGGCGGGCCAGATCGCACTCGACAGGACGTCCGCGGACAAGGGCGACTACCACGTCGGCGAGAAGGTGCGGGTCGCCACGAACGGGCCGGTGAAGGAGTACACCCTCTCCGGTGTCTTCACCACCGAGGACGGCGCCGTGAACGCGGGCGGCAGCCTGGTCCTCTTCGACACGGAGATCGCCCAGCGGCTCTACCTGCGGCCCGGCGAGTTCAAGGACGTCACCGTGACCGCCGCGGCCGGCGCGTCCGACCAGAGGCTGCTGGACGCCGTGAAGCCCCTCCTCCCCGAGGACGCCGAGGCCAAGACGGGCGCGGCCCTCGCGGACGAGGAGGCCGAGATGACCGAGTCCGGCCTCAAGAGCCTCAACTCGATGCTGCTGGCCTTCGCGGCCATCGCGCTCTTCGTCGGTGTGTTCCTGATCGCCAACACGTTCACCATGCTCATCGCCCAGCGCACCAAGGAACTCGCCCTGATGCGTGCCGTCGGCGCCTCGCGCCGGCAGGTCAAGCGGGCCATCCTCCTCGAAGCCGGTGTCGTCGGCCTGATCGCCTCGGTGATCGGCTTCGTCCTCGGTGTCGGCCTCGCGACGGGCCTGCGCTCCGCGATGGGCATGTTCGGCGGGAAGATCCCGGCCGGTCCGCTGGTCGTCTCCCCCACCGCGGTCGGCTCCGCCTTCGCCGTCGGCGTGCTGATCACCGTCTTCGCCGCCTGGCTGCCCGCCCGTCGCGCCGCCAAGATTCCGCCGGTGGCGGCGATGAGCAGCGTGCACGCGGTGGCCACCACCAAGTCGCTGGTCGTGCGCAACTCGTTCGGCGCGGTCATCACCCTCGTCGGGTCCGCGCTGATCGTCGCCGGTGCGGCACAGGGTGACGAGAACGGCCGGTGGCTCCTCGGTGGCGGTGCGTTCCTCGCCCTCATCGGTGTCATCGTGCTGATCCCGCTGCTCTCGCGGCCGGTGATCGCCCTGGCGCGTCCGCTCCTGCGGCGCGTGTTCGGGGTCTCCGGCAAGCTGGCCGCGCAGAACGCGGTCCGCAATCCGCGGCGCACCGGGGCCACCGCCTCCGCCCTGGCGATCGGGCTCACCCTGGTCACCGGCATCTCCGTGCTCGGCGTCACGCTCGGCCAGGCCATCGACAAGATGACGACCGACAACATCCGGGCCGACTACATGGTCTCCATGGCCAGCGGGGACCCGCTCGACGAGGCGGCTGTCACCGCCCTGCGCAAGGCCGACGGCGTCGCGGCGGCATCCCCGCAGCGGTCCCTCTGGCCCTCCGTCGGTGACGACGTCGTCTCGGCCTCCGGAGTCACCCCGGGCGACGTCGAGAAGGTCTTCAACCTGAAGACGGTCTCGGGTTCGCTGTCGTCGCTGAAGGACGGCGAGATCGCCGTGGACCGCAAGACGGCGAAGTCACGCGGCTGGAAGACCGGTGACAGCCTGCCCGTGACGTTCCAGGACGACAAGAAGGAGACCCTGAAGGTCGGTGCTCTCTACGAGGGCAACGAGTTCCTCTCCCCGATGCTGATCCCCGAGGGCGTCGCCGCCCGGCACGAGACCCTCTCGGACATCCGCGAGATCTGGCTGACCATGGACGGCGGCCAGAGCGCCGCCAACGAGAAGGCCGTGATCGACGCGCTCGGCGACAACCCGGCGATGAGCGTCGTGGACCGCCAGGGCATCCGGGACATGTTCGGCGGGTTCATCAACACCGCGCTGAACATCATGTACGCGCTGCTGGCGATGGCCCTGATCATCGCCGTACTCGGGGTCGTCAACACGCTTGCCATGTCGGTCTTCGAACGCCAGCAGGAGATCGGCATGCTGCGGGCGATCGGGCTCGACCGGCGCAGGGTCAAGCGCATGATCCGGCTGGAGGCCGTCGTCATCTCGCTCTTCGGAGCGGTGGTCGGGGTGGGCCTCGGTACGTTCCTCGGCTGGGCGATCGGCAAGAGCCTGTCCGCCTCGATCCCGGGCTACGCACTCGTCATCCCGTGGGACCGGCTCGCGGTCTTCCTGGTGCTCGCAGGGCTCGTGGGTGTGCTGGCCTCGCTGTGGCCGGCCCGGAGCGGCGCGAAGCTGAACATGCTGACCGCGATCAAGACGGAGTAGGCGTACGCGGAAGGGCCGGTACCCGCAGCTGCGGGTACCGGCCCTTCCGCGTTCCCGGGTCAGGCGTTCGCAGACGCCGTCCAGTCGCGGGCGCGCAGCGGCATGGCCGACCCGCCGCCGTCCCGCGGCCGGACCGCGAGGATCTGGTTGACGCCGATCTTGTTGTGCTCGAAGGAGAGCGCGGAGGCGGCCATGTAGAGCCGCCACACCCGGGCCCGTCCGGGCGAGGTGGCCCGTACGGCCTCCTTCCAGTGCTTCTCCAGGTTGGCCACCCACTGCCGCAGGGTCAGTGCGTAGTGCTCGCGGATGGCCTCGACGTCCCGGGCCTCGAAGCCGGCCTCCTCCAGGGTGGCGACGGTGCGGCCCACCGGGGCGAGCTCCCCGTCGGGGAAGACGTAGGAGTCGATGAACTCGTCGATGCGGTAGGCCGACTCGTCCTTCTCGGGGCGGCGGGCGATCTGGTGGTTGAGCAGCCGGCCGCCGGGCCTGAGGAGGGCGTAGAGGTCGTCGGCGTACTCCCGGAAGCGGACCGAGCCCACGTGCTCGGCCATGCCGATCGAGGAGATGGCGTCGTACGGCCCGTCCCTGACGTCCCGGTAGTCCTGGACCCTGATCTCGATCCGGTCGGTGAGGCCCTCCTCGGCGATGCGCTTGCGCGCGAAGGCGGCCTGTTCGGTGGAGAGGGTCACTCCGGTGACGCGGGCGCCGTACTCACGGGCGGCGTGGATGGCCATGGAGCCCCAGCCGCAGCCGACGTCGAGGAGGCGGTCGTCCTCCTTGAGCCCGAGCTTGCGGCAGACGAGGTCGAGCTTGTCGCGCTGGGCGTCCTCCAGAGTGGCGCCCTCCTGCCAGTACGCGCAGGAGTAGACCATGGACGGGCCGAGGACCATCGCGTAGAAGTCGTTGCCCACGTCGTAGTGGTGGCTGATGGCTTCCTTGTCGCGGCGTCTGGTGTGCAGCGGCCCGGTGCGGCGGCGGACCTCCTCGGCGGGCGGGGGCGGCGGCGGATAGGGGCC
This sequence comes from Streptomyces sp. QL37, assembly GCF_002941025.1. NCBI lineage: Bacteria > Bacillati > Actinomycetota > Actinomycetes > Kitasatosporales > Streptomycetaceae > Streptomyces > Streptomyces sp. QL37. The sequence continues at coordinate 3,534,622 of NZ_PTJS01000001.1, forward strand.
GGCCAGCTGGACGAGGCCGCGGGCGAACGCCCGCACCCTGGGATCGCGGACGGGATGGACGGAGTCCTTCGCGTCGGCGCCCCGCTCCCAGAGCAGCGAGGCCAGGGCGTCCAGGGCCGCGTACAGGTCGCCGTCGACGTCGATCTCGCCGGCCACCCAGGCGCGGGCGAGGCCCAACTCGCCCGGCTTCCAGAGCAGTCGGCGCAGAGCGCGGCGGTGACGCAGGACCAGGGCGGGGGCACCCGGCGGCCCGGATTCGCTGCCGTCCCAGGCCCGGATCCGGACGGGGAGGGGTTCTCCCAGCAACTCTTCGGCAAGAGCGGTCAGCCGCGATGCGGCGTCGGCCATGGTGCACACCTCCGTGGTGGTGTTTCCGAACGTGCCTAAATTCGCATATACGCACCCGAACCGGGCCGCGACACCTCGGGGCCGCGGCGAGGTACACCAGCGTCAACGTCGTCCCGCACCCGCGCCATCCCGCTCCAGGGCAATGGAACGGCAAAATAGCTGCATCCACCATCTAGTTGCGAGGGGGCCAGGAACGCCGAAGGGGCCGTCCGCACCACGGATGGCGGACGACCCCTTCGGTTACGTACAGGCGCTAGGAGGCCTTGGCCTTTTCGCCGGCCGTGCTCTTGTCGCCGTCGGCCTTCGCCGCGACAGGAGCCGGGCTCGGCTTGGCGGCCTCGTAGAACTCCTCACGCGGAGTCTCCATGGCGCCGAGCGAGACGACCTCGCGCTTCAGGAACATCGCCAGCGTCCAGTCCGCGAAGATCCGGATCTTGCGGTTCCAGGTCGGCATGGCCATGCCGTGGTAGCCGCGGTGCATGTACCAGGCGAGACGGCCCTTGACCTTGATCTTCACCTTGCCCATGACGATCATCGCGACGCCCTTGTGCAGGCCGAGACCGGCGACCGCACCCTTGTTGGCGTGGCTGTACTCCTTCTGCGGGAAGCCCCGCATGCCGGAGATGACGTTGTCGCCGAGGACCTTCGCCTGACGCAGCGCGTGCTGGGCGTTCGGCGGGCACCAGGCGTTCGGGTTGCCGGCGCGGCGGCCGACCATGTCCGGCACCTGGGCGTTGTCGCCCGCGGCCCAGATGTAGTCGGTGCCCTGCACCTGGAGCTTCTCGGAGGTGTCCACGTGACCACGCGGGCCGAGCGGCAGACCGAAGCGGGCCAGCGCCGGGTTCGGCTTCACGCCGGCCGTCCACACGATCGTGCTGGAGTCGACCTCGAGGCCGTTCTTCAGCACTACGTGGCCGTCGACGCAGGAGTCCATGGAGGTCGAGAGGTAGACCTCGACACCGCGGCTCTCCAGGTGCTCCTTGCCGTACGCACCCAGCTTCGGGCCGACCTCGGGGAGGATCTTGTCGGCGGCGTCGACCAGGATGAAGCGCATGTCCTCGCGCTTCACGCTCGTGTAGTACTTGGCCGCGTCGCGCGCCATGTCCTCGACCTCGCCGATGGTCTCCGCGCCGGCGAAGCCGCCGCCCACGAAGACGAACGTCAGCGCCTTGCGGCGGACGTCCTCATCGGTCGTCGAGTCGGCCTTGTCCAGCTGCTCGAGGACGTGGTTGCGCAGACCGATGGACTCCTCGATGCCCTTCATGCCGATGCCCTGCTCGGCGAGACCGGGGATCGGGAAGGTGCGGGAGACCGCGCCCATCGCGATGACCAGGTAGTCGAAGGGCAGCTCGTAGGCCTCGCCGACGAGCGGCGCGACCGTGGCGACCTTGCGGTCCTGATCGATGGTCGTGACACGGCCGGTGAGAACCTCTGCCTTGGGCAGCACGCGTCGCAGCGGGACGACGACATGCCGAGGCGAGATGCTGCCGGCAGCAGCTTCGGGGAGGAAGGGCTGGTACGTCATGTACGAGCGCGGGTCGACGACCGTGACGGTCGCCTCTCCATACCGCATCTTCTTCAGAATGCGACGAGCTGCGTACAGGCCTACGTACCCACCGCCTACAACGAGGATCCTGGGACGCTCCGTGGTGCTCATGCCATCGAGTATCCACCCCCCTCGGGGGGCATGCTCGTGAGCCCCTTCACAAGGTATGCGCCACCCTCTGCTACACTTCGCCGCCCACGTGACCCAGGTCATGGTGCCGGCGGGGAACCAGGACGCCGCGGCGAACGTTGTTCACCACTTGTGAGCTGGCCCTTGAGCCCTTCGTCAAGATGAATCACCCGCCTGGGACACGCTGCGGCCACACCACCGAAACGCCCCCGCAGCACCCCCGCACGGGCCTCCGGGCGGCCCCGGCCGCCCTCCAGGAGCAGAACTTCGCCCGGTAGGGCCGAATTCCTTGTGAAGAAGTTCACGAAGTTGGTCGGGGCGCCTCGCGAAAGCCCCCTCCGGACGGGTCCGGAGAGGGCTCCACGAGCTCAAAGGTGCAGGCCGGAAAGCGTTTGAGCGCCACCTCACCGCACCGGCGCCCGCGCTGTGATCAGGCCGCCGACCAGGCGATCCCGTCGAGGATGTCGTGCTCGCTGACGACGACCTCACGCGCACCGGTCCGCTCCATCACCGCGAGCAGGACGAGCGCCCCCGAGGCGATCACGTCGACCCGGCCCGGGTGCATCGCGGGGATCGCCGCACGCTCCTCGTGCGTCGAGGCGAGCAGCCGCGCGGTGATCTCCCGGACCTGCGCGAGGGAGACCCGGGAGTGGTGGATCGCCTCGGAGTCGTACTCCTGGAGCCCCAACGCCATGGCCGCGACGGTGGTGACCGTCCCGGCGAGGCCGACGAGCGTCGCCGCCGAGGAGATCGGCACACTCTCCTCAGCCAGATCCAGGGCGGCCCCCACGTCCGCGCGGATCGCGGCGATCCGGTCGGGCGTGGGCGGGTCCACCACGGCCCCGTCCACGACCAGATGACGCTCGGTCATGCGTACGCAGCCGATGTCCACGGACCGGGCCGCGCGGACGCGGTCGTCACCGACGACGAACTCGGTGGACCCACCGCCGATGTCCACGACGAGATACGGCTTCTCCAGGTGGTCGCTGCCCACCAGCTCCTTGGTGGCGCCGTCGAAGGAGAGCTGCGCCTCCTCGTCCCCCGTGATGACCTCGGGCTCGACCCCCAGGATCTCCAGGACGCCGCGGACGAACGTGTCGCTGTTCTCCGCGTCGCGGGAGGCGGACGTGGCGACGAACCGGATCCGCTCGGCGCCGAGCTCCTTGACCGCGCCCGCGTACTCGCGGCAGGCGTCGAAGGTGCGCTCCAGCGCCTCGGGGGCCAGCCGGCCGGTGCGGTCGACGCCCTGGCCGAGCCGGACGATCTTCATCCGGCGGTCGAGCTCGGTGAACCCGCCGGTGGCGGGGTCCACGTCCGCGACGAGCAGGCGGATGGAGTTGGTACCGCAGTCGATGGCGGCAACGCGGGTCATGGGGCTCCTGTGGTTGTACGTGTACCGCGGAGGGTCAGGACGCGTCGGCGTCGGCGTCGCAGGGGGTGACGCACGGGCCCTTCGCCCACCACTCCGGCAGCATCGCGATCGCCTCGTCGCCCAGCGGGTTGACCCCCGGGCCCGCCGCCAGCGAGTGGCCGACCAGGACGTGCAGGCACTTCACCCGGTCCGGCATGCCGCCCGCGCTCGGGAAGCCCTCCAGGACCTCGATGGCGTCACGGCGCGCGATGTAGTCCTCGTGCGCGGCACGGTAGGCGGCGGCCAGCTCCGGGTCCGTCGTGAGCCGCTCCGTCATCTCCTTCATGACCCCGTTGGCCTCCAGGGTGCCGATCGCCGACGCCGCACGCGGACAGGTCAGGTAGTACGTCGTCGGGAACGGCGTGCCGTCCTCCAGACGGGGCTGCGTCTCGACCACGTCCGGGTTGCCGCAGGGGCAGCGGTGCGCGATGGCGCGCAGCCCGCGCGGCGGCCGGCCGAGCTGGAGCTCGAACGCGGCGATGTCCGCGGCGGTGGGCGTGGTGGATTCGGTCTGCGGAGGGGGCGTGTCCATGCCTGCCTTGAATGTCATCGGTCGGACTGTATGAATCGGTACGGGGAGAGGACGCGGCACGGGTACGGGACCCGCTGCCGGGACGGGGTCATTCGCGGTCCGCGCTGTCGACGCCGTCCCAGAGGTTCGAGTGCCAGGGCCGCCCCGTCGCCCCCGGCTCTCCCCGGCGCTCCTCGGACGCGTCCGGGTCGACCACCGTATAACCGGTCTCGCCGGGCAGCACGTAGTGCAGGTGCTGACGTGCGAGACGGCGGATGTACGCGTCGTCCTTGAGCCGCGCCTTCTCGTCACGCAGCTCCTCGGTCCGCTCGTGCGCCTCCCTCGACAGCCTCTCCTGATCGGCGATCTGGTCGCGCTGGGAGATGTACTGCCGCATGGGATACGCGAGGGCGACCACCAGGGAGCAGACGATCAGCGCCAGGAACGCGGCCCGCCCGGTGAGCCGCGAGCGGCGGGCCTGGCGGCGGTTCTGGGACCGGTAGACGCGGGCCGCCGTCTGCTCACCGAGCAGCCGCAGCCTGGTCGCGGTGGAGAACCGGTCGCGGTCCTTCCCGGCCATGTCTCACGCCTCCCCGTTACGCACGTCCGTCCCCGCACACGGTACGGGACCGGATGCGGGGACGGACGGAGGCTGGTGCTCCGGGCTCGGGCTGTCAGCCCTCGAAGCGGAACCGCGGGAACGCCGAACGACCGGCGTACACCGCGGCGTCGTCGAGGATCTCCTCGATGCGCAGCAGCTGGTTGTACTTGGCGACGCGGTCCGAGCGGGCCGGGGCGCCGGTCTTGATCTGGCCGCAGTTCACGGCGACGGCGAGGTCGGCGATGGTGACGTCCTCGGTCTCACCGGAACGGTGCGACATCATGCACTTGAAGCCGTTGCGCTGGGCCAGCTCGACGGCGTCCAGGGTCTCGGTCAGCGAACCGATCTGGTTGACCTTGACGAGCAGGGCGTTGGCCGAGCCCTCCTCGATGCCACGGGCGAGACGCTCGGGGTTGGTGACGAACAGGTCGTCCCCGACGATCTGCACCTTGGAGCCGAGCTTCTCGGTGATGACCTTCCAGCCCGCCCAGTCGTCCTCGTACAGCGGGTCCTCGATGGAGACCAGCGGGTACGCGGAGACGAGCTCCTCGTAGTACTCGGTCATCTCGGCGGCCGAGCGGGACTTGCCCTCGAACTCGTAGACGCCGTCCTTGTAGAACTCGGACGCGGCGACGTCGAGCGCGAGCGCGATGTCGCGGCCGGGGACGTAGCCGGCCTCCTTGACGGCCTCGAGGATGAGGTCGAGGGCGGCACGGTTGGACTCGAGGTTGGGGGCGAAGCCGCCCTCGTCACCGAGACCGGTGGAGAGGCCCTTGGTCTTCAGGACCTTCTTCAGGGTGTGGTAGATCTCCGCACCCCAGCGCAGGGCCTCGGAGAAGGACTCGGCGCCGATCGGCGCGATCATGAACTCCTGGATGTCCACGTTGGAGTCGGCGTGCGAGCCGCCGTTCAGGATGTTCATCATCGGAACGGGCAGCAGGTGCGCGTTCGGGCCGCCGAGGTAGCGGAACAGCGGGAGGTCGGAGGCCTCGGACGCGGCGTGCGCCACGGCCAGCGAGACACCGAGGATGGCGTTGGCGCCGAGGGAGCCCTTGTTCTCGGTCGCGTCCAGGTCGAACATCGCCTGGTCGATGAGGCGCTGCTCGGTGGCGTCGTAACCGACGAGCTCCGGGCCGATCTGCTCGATCACGGCGAGGACGGCCTTCTCGACGCCCTTGCCCTGGTAGCGGTTGGGGTCACCGTCGCGAAGCTCAATGGCCTCGAACGCACCGGTGGAGGCGCCGGACGGAACAGCAGCACGTCCCGTGCTGCCGTCGTCGAGGCCAACCTCGACCTCGACCGTGGGGTTGCCCCGGGAGTCGAGGATTTCCCTGGCTACGACGACGTCGATGGACGGCACGAGGCATCTCCTTCTGGGATCTGACACTGGTTGTGCAGGGTCACTGTGGCCTTGCGCCACGAGCCTAACCGGCTCGGCGCTCTCCGTCGGCCGTCCGCCCGTCCCCTGGGACGAAAAAGGACCCAAGGGCCCGCATTCCGGGCAAAGCTCCAGAATTCTACTGGCGAGTAACTACAACTGTTGAACACTCGGCCTCACGGCGAGCGCGTGTCCGCGCCCCACCGGGGGTGCGGACACGGCCCCGGCCCGGCGCGCGGGGGGTATGCGCGCCGGGCCGGGCCCCCGGGGCAGGAGGAAGACCCCGGGTCGCTGTCGACCGCTTCGGGTTCCGACTACTTCAGGTGGAGCTGCTGGCCCGGGAAGATCAGGTCGGCCTTGTCGACGATGTCGTCGTTCAGCTCGAACAGCTTGTGCCAGCCGCCCTTGACCTTCTTCGCGTCGGCGATCTTGCTGAGGGTGTCGCCGGCCTTCACCTTGTACTCGCCGTCACCCTTCTCCACCTTCTCGCCGGTCGGGGTGGTGACGGTCTTCTCGGGCGCCGTGCGCTTCTCGCTGCGCGTGGTGGGCTGCTCGGCCTTGCGCTCGGGCGCGGCCTGCGGGGCCGTGTCACCGTTCTTCGCGGAGCCGGTGTCGACACCCGGGTCCACACCGTCGTTCGTCAGACCGCCGGCCCCGGCGCAGGCCCAGGCGCCCGGGCCCTGGAGGTCGAGAAGCTTCTCGGCCGCGGCTATCTGCTGGTCCTTGGTGGCCAGGTCGGCGCGGGAGGCGTACTGCGTGCCGCCGGCGGCCGCCCAGCTGGACTGCGAGAACTGCAGGCCGCCGTAGTAGCCGTTGCCGGTGTTGATGGACCAGTTGCCACCCGACTCGCACTGGGCGACGGCGTCCCAGGTGTCGACGGAGGCCGCGGAGGCGCCGGTCGCGCCCATCAGCGGCACGGCGACGGCGGCACCGGCGACACCGGCCAGAGTCGCGACACGGACGGCCTTGGACGGGCGACGGTGCTTGCCCTTGCTGGAAAGCAGCATGGTTCTCCTCACCGACGCCTACGAGGTGAGCTGTCGGGTTCGGGCCTGTGAGTTGCCCGGCCGTCCTCACTCTCGGACGGCTTCACCCCCAGCCGTCTCCGCCCGTCTTCCGACGGCCGGGTCCGGCACTTACCTGGGTCCCCCGCTCCTGCCTACGGCGCTTTACGCGTCGGTTCCCTTCGGCCGACGGCAGGATTCGGCGTGACGGTCGAAGGTGCCCGCGGTGCGAGCGGCTCCGACCGTAATCACACCCAACCACCACATTCAAAGATGGACATAACGGCCAATCAGCCCGTAAGGGTCCGGCGTGGAGGATCGTTTTCGCAGGTCGGAGCCAATATGGACGGAGCGGACGGACCAGGCGCACCAGTTGAAGCAAAGAGACCCATGTCTCACTTACGCATAAGTGGACATAGGCCTCTGAACTGCCCCTGCTTTCGGGGCGTTTTCCCGCTTTTGATCAGTTGGTGGCGGCAGACTCCGCCTGGGCGCCCCGTGCGTCCGCCCCGAGGTCGAGGGTCTGGCCGGGAAGGATCAGGTCCGGGTCGGAGCCCAGCTCGTCCTTGTTGGCCTCGTAGAGCGCGGTCCAGCCACCGGGAAGCTCCTGCGCGTCGGCGATCGCCCAGAGGTTGTCGCCCTCGCGGACGGTGTACGCCCCCTCCGCGCCCTCACGCGCGCCGGATTCGCCGCGCGAGGCGTGGCGGCCGGACTCGCGCCCGCTGCCCTCGCCCGTCCCGGCGCCCGCCTCGGGGGCGGGGGTGCCGCGGTGCTTGCCGCCCCGCGCCCCGTCGTCCTTCGCTCCGTCGCCCTTCGGGGCGCCGGACGTCCCGGAGGCCTCGGCGGACGGGGTGGCTGACGGCGTCGCGCCGGCCTCGTCGTCCTTGTCCGCCGTGCCGTCGGACGCGTCCCGGCCCGCCTCGCCCTTCGCGTCGGAGTCGTCCGAGCCGGCGGTGTCGTCCGAGCCGTCCGCCGGGTCCGTCGCTTCCGGGGAAGGCGTCTCGGACGGCGTCGCGGAATCCGAGGGCTCGGCAGAGGGCTCGGTGGACTCCTCGCTGCCCGGGTCGACGCCGGGCAGCCCCTCGTCCAGGGAGAGCCCGGAGATCACCGAGCAGCTGGCCCACGCCTGCGGTCCCTTGTCGTCCAGGATCTTCTCCGCGACCGCGATCTGCTGCGAGCGGCTGGCGAGGTCGGCGCGCGGCGCGTACGCCGTGCCGCCGTAGGCCGACCAGGTGTCCTCGGAGAGCTGGAGGCCGCCGTAGTAACCGTTGCCGAGGTCGGCACTCCACATGCCGCCGCTCTCGCACTCGGCGACCCGGTCCCAGGTCGACGCGTCAGCGGCCTGCGCGCCGCCCGCGCTGAGCAGCGGGATGGCAATGGCCGATCCGGTGACGCCTGCGGCGACGACGATGGCGGGTGCCTGGCGAGGGCGACGGTGTCTGCCGGTCGCGGAGCCCATGGGATTGCCTTCCGTGTGACTGACATGTGACGGGTGAGTCGAACGGTGAACCTAGCCGTACTCGAACGTGTGTCACAAGTCGATGCAGCGGAGATCACGTGAAAGTCACAGAGTTGACAGGCTGTCACTTTTTTCGGCCGGACGCCCGGGATCGAACTCCACGGGAAGCGTGCGCAGTCCACGCATGATGAGCCCGCCACGCCAGCGCAAATCGGCAGGTTCCGCGGCGAGCCGCAGGTCAGGAAGGCGCCTCAGCAGGGTCGCCAGCGCCACCTGCCCCTCCAGCCGGGCCAGCGGCGCACCCAGGCAGTAGTGGATGCCGTGCCCGTATCCGAGGTGCTGGTTGTCACTGCGCGCGAGATCCAGGCTGTCCGCATCCTGGAACCGCTCCGGGTCCCGGTCGGCGGCGGCCAGCACCACCAGGACCGGGTCCCCCGCCGCGATGTCCTGCCCTCCCAGCGTCACGGGTTCGGTGGCGTAACGCCATGTCGCGAGCTCCACCGGGCCGTCGTAGCGCAGCAGCTCCTCGATACCCGTGGCGAGCAGTTCCGTCTCCCCCGCGGCCAGCGAGCGCTCCAGACGCTCGCGCTGGGCCGGGTTGCGCAGCAGCGCGTACGTGCCGTTGCCGATCAGGTTCACGGTCGTCTCGAAGCCGGCGAAAAGGAGGATGAACGCCATCGCAGCGGCCTCGTTCTCACTGAGGTGCTCGCCGTGGTCGCTCGCGCGGATCAGTCCGGAGATCAGGTCGTCGCCGGGACTCTCCCTCTTGCGGTGGATGAGTTCGGCGAGATAGCCCCGCATCTTCTTGACCGACCTGGCCACCCCGCCGCGCGGTCCGCCGCCGTGCCGGATCATCATGCCCGCCCAGTCGCGGAAGTCGTCCTGGTCCTCCCGGGGCACGCCCAGCAGGTCACAGATCGCGTAGATCGGCAGGGGGAAGGCGAAGTCGTGGATGAGGTCCGCCTTCCCCTCCTCGATGAAGGTGTCGATGAGGCGGTCCGTCAGCTCCTGCACGCGCGGCGCGAACTCCGCGACCCGGCGCGGAGTGAACGCCTTGGACACGAGCCGGCGCAGCCGGGTGTGGTCCGGGGGGTCGATGTTCAGCAGGTGCGTCATCAGCTCCGCCTTGCGCTCCCCCGGGATGCCCGTCTTGCCCTTGGCGTTCGCGGAGCCCGCGTGGTGGGCGGGGTTCTTGGAGAGCCGGGTGTCGGCGAGTGCCTGCCGGGCGTCGGCGTAGCGGGTCACCAGCCAGGCCTCGACACCGCTGGGCAGCTTCGTGCGGTGCACGGGGCTGTGCTCACGGAGCCAGGCGTAGGCGGGGTACGGGTCGGTGGCGAACTCCCAGGTGAAGAGTTCGGGCGCCGCGTCGGGCGTGGGGGCCGTCCCCGGGCTGTCGTTCACTCCTCGACGCCGTCCTGAACGGCCCCGGTCTCCCCGAGGCCCTCCGCCGCGCGGATCGCGTCCCGGTAGGCGCGGGCGGCGGCCCGCAGGGCGGCCTCCGGGTCGGTGCCGTCCTGTTCGGCCCGTACGGCGAGGGCGAGCAGCCGGTAGCCGATCCCGTCGCCCTCGGGGAGCGCGGCGTCGAGGCCCGCTCCACGGGCCCTGCTGCCGAGCTTGGCGGCCAGCGCCAGACCGGGCTGGCCGAGCGGCACCCCGTCGGTGACCGACTCGCGCTGCTTCTCGATCGCCTTCGTACGGAGCCAGTGCGCGTGGACGTCCTCCGGGGTCTCGGCGGTCTCGTCGCCGAACACGTGCGGATGACGGTGGATCAGCTTCTCGACGATCGTGGCCGCGACATCGTCGATGCCGAACGGCTCCTCCTGGTCCTCCTGCGCGATCCGGGCGTGGAAGACGACCTGGAGCAGCACGTCGCCGAGCTCCTCGCGCAGTTCCTCGCGGTCGCCGTCCTCGATGGCCTCGACCAGTTCGTACGCCTCCTCGATGGCGTACTTGGCGAGGCCCTTGTGCGTCTTCTGCGAGGTCCACGGGCATTCGAGCCGGATCCGGTCCATGACCTGGACCAGGTCCAGGAGCCGCGCGCCGGGCAGGTCGTACGAGCCCGGCAGCAGCTCCAGGTCCGGCATCTGCACCCGGCCCGAGCCGCCGAGCCGGGCCAGGCCGTCGGTGAGCCGCTGGTCGCCCTCGCCGCCCACCAGCACCACCACGGTCCGGCCGCCCGCGCAGTCGTCCACCAGTTCCTCGGCGGACGGCGCGGTGTGTTCCACGGCCACCCCCGCCTCCCGCAGATACGGCAGCTGCGGATGGAAGGACTCGGCGCACAGCACGCGGTCCGCCGCGTGCAGCGTCTGCCAGGCGGGCCAGGACAGCAGACCGGGGGCCACCCGGTGACTGGCGGTGAGGAGGACGATACGGCCGGGGTCTTCAGCGTTCACACCCCCGAACCTACCTCCGGTCGGGCCGGGCCCTTCCGTTCGGAGGCCCTGGGTCAGGCGCCGGCCTCGGGCTCCTGGCCCTGGACGGGGGTGACCTGGGTGATCCACGGGGCCTTGTAGGTGCTGAGCTGGACCTTCTGGTCGTCCCAGCTGCCGTAGCGCGGGTTGACGTCGATGTGCAGCGCCTTCGACGCCTTGGTGAGGCTCTCGCCGACCGCCTGGACCCCGGCGGGGTTCTGCAGGTCGGCGCCGAGCGCCTGGGCCAGCTTCTGGAGCTGGACCTCCTGGCGCAGACTCGCCTCGATCTGGCCGGGCGCCACCCAGCGCTGCTCCAGCATCAGGGTCCGTACGCCCTCGTCGCCGCCGGACTGCTCGGCGGCGGCGCTGCGGATCTGCTGGATCTCCTTACGGCTGACGCCGACCCCGGCGTCCTTCGCGGCGCGGTCCAGGACCCGCCCGAAGATCAGGCCGGACAGCTTGACCCGGGTCAGCTGGCCCGACTTCGTCACCAGTTCCTCGGACCGTTCGGAGTCCTGCTGCGCGGTGCGTACGTCGGCCGCCTCCGCCTGGACCGTGGCCACGTCGATCCGGTCGCCGCCGACCACGGCCGCGGCACCTGGATGGGCCTCACTGCCACAGGCGGTCAGGAGCGGCGCCGCGACGAGCGTTGCGGCGGTAAGGGCGAGCGCGGTGCGACGTCGGCGGTGCAAAGGAGCCTCCCGGGGAGAGTTTGTGCATCAGTGCACAAAGCCTTGCGGTGATCGATGTTAGGCAGTGGACGTGATTCGGGCCACTGCTTCGACCAACGATTTCCGGACCGGCCGGTGTGGGGTCACGGGTGAAATCCCTTCCGGCTCCACCGTCCCGGCCGTCCGCCGCCTCACACCGAGCCGCGTACGTCCTGGTGGTGGGTCAGTCGGCGGCGGAGCTCCGTGGGGAGCGGATGGTGCGGTCCGTAGGCGCGCTCCGTGTCGTACAGCAGGGTCTGCAACTGGGCGCGGCCCGCCGTGTGGTCGCCCATCCCGAGCAGGAGGTGGCCGATCCGGTGGCGGATGTCGAAGGCACGGCCGGGGCCGGACGACGTCACGTAGCCGTTCTCGTAGCAGGGGAGGACGGCGCGGTACTCGGCGAGCGCGGCCGCCGTCTCGCCGAGCTGCTCCAGGCACTGTGCGGCGTCGTAACGGAACTGCAGGGTCTGGGGGTCGGCGGGGCCCGCCTCGGCCGCACGGTCGTCCGCGAGGCGGCGGAGCTCCGGGAGGGCGCGGCGGTACTGGCCGTCGTCCATCAGCGTCGCGGCGTACTGCTTGCGCAGGATCCGGACGACCGGGGAGTGTTCGCCGTGCTCCAGGGCGGCGGCCGGCAGGATCCCCCCGAGGATGTCGACGGCCTGGGTGATGCGGCCCTCCCCGAGCAGCCGTTTCACGTCGTCGACGGCCTGTGCCACGTCGGGCCGGGCCGGCGGCGTCCGGGGCGGGGGGGCCCCTGACGGTGCTCGACCTGGGCATCGCCTCCGTCATGGACACCGACACCACCCGGCTGACACACACCGGCTCACCGATCGGCTCGCCGGCCTACATGGCCCCCGAACAGGCGATGGGCGGCGCCGTCGGCCCGTACACCGACCTCTACGCCCTCGGTGTGCTCCTGCACGAACTCCTCAGCGGCGACGTGCCGTTCGCCGGCTCCACCGCCCTCGGCGTCCTGCACCGCCACCTCTACGAGCCCCCGCTCCCGGTCAGGCACATCCGGCCCGAGGTCCCCGAGGCGCTCGAAGCGCTCGTCCTGCGGCTGCTCTCCAAGGACCCGCAGGACCGCCCCGCATCCGCCCAGGAGGTCTACGAGTCCCTGCGGCCCCTGCTGTTCCGTTCCGACGCCGCACGGTCCCTGGCGCAGCTCGGCGAGACGGCGGCCGCGCTCGCCGAGTACCGCGCCGTCCTCCCCTGCTACGAGAACGGCTACGTGACGTCGTCCGGCCCCGGCCGTGCCTTCGACATCCTCGGGGGGATCCTGCCGGCCGCCGCCCTGGAGCACGGCGAACACTCCCCGGTCGTCCGGATCCTGCGCAAGCAGTACGCCGCGACGCTGATGGACGACGGCCAGTACCGCCGCGCCCTCCCGGAGCTCCGCCGCCTCGCGGACGACCGTGCGGCCGAGGCGGCGGAGCTCCGGGAGGGCGCGGCGGTACTGGCCGTCGTCCATCAGCGTCGCGGCGTACTGCTTGCGCAGGATCCGGACGACCGGGGAGTGTTCGCCGTGCTCCAGGGCGGCGGCCGGCAGGATCCCCCCGAGGATGTCGAAGGCACGGCCGGGGCCGGACGACGTCACGTAGCCGTTCTCGTAGCAGGGGAGGACGGCGCGGTACTCGGCGAGCGCGGCCGCCGTCTCGCCGAGCTGCGCCAGGGACCGTGCGGCGTCGGAACGGAACAGCAGGGGCCGCAGGGACTCGTAGACCTCCTGGGCGGATGCGGGGCGGTCCTGCGGGTCCTTGGAGAGCAGCCGCAGGACGAGCGCTTCGAGCGCCTCGGGGACCTCGGGCCGGATGTGCCTGACCGGGAGCGGGGGCTCGTAGAGGTGGCGGTGCAGGACGCCGAGGGCGGTGGAGCCGGCGAACGGCACGTCGCCGCTGAGGAGTTCGTGCAGGAGCACACCGAGGGCGTAGAGGTCGGTGTACGGGCCGACGGCGCCGCCCATCGCCTGTTCGGGGGCCATGTAGGCCGGCGAGCCGATCGGTGAGCCGGTGTGTGTCAGCCGGGTGGTGTCGGTGTCCATGACGGAGGCGATGCCCAGGTCGAGCACCGTCAGGGTGCCGTCGGGCTTCACCATCGCGTTACGGGGCTTGAGGTCGCGGTGGACGATCGGCACGGCGTGCACCGCGGAGAGCACGGCGCACAGCTGGGCGGCGATCGCCACGGCCCAGGGCCACGGGTAGGGGTCGTGCTCGGCGAGGTGGTCGGCGAGGTCGGCGCCCTCGACGTACTGCATGACGAGGAAGAGGTCGTCGCCGTCGCTGCCCGCGTCATGGACGGTGACGAGACCGGGGTGGTCGACCTGCGCGGTGACCCGGCACTCCCGGACGAACCTGCGGCGCAGATCGTCGGCGGCCTCGCTGCCGGTGGGTCCGGCCACGCGGTCGGGGCGCAGGAGCTTCACCGCGACCCTGCGGTCGAGGCGCTGGTCGTACGCCGTCCAGACCTGGCCCATGCCGCCCTGGCCGAGAATCGTCGCCAGCTGGTAACGACCGGCGATGACGCGTCCGTTCACCGGCCGCCGCCCTCCTTGCGGAGGTAGTCGCTCAGCTCGTCGAGCTCGGCGCGCACCTGGTCGAGGCGCTGGGGGGCCGCGGGCCTCGGCGTGTCGGACGGTGCGGCGGGAACGGGCGGCGTGGGGCTCCGGCGCGGGGCGGGCGGGTAGCCGTACGCAGGGGAGGCCGGGGCCTGCCGCGGTCCGGATCCGGCGGACGGGAACGAGGGTGCTCCCGGGTGCGGGGCGCCGTACGGAGCGGGGTGGAAGACCTGGGGCGGGCCGGCGGGCGGGCCGCCGTACGGACCGAAGTGCCGTATGTCCGCGTACAGGTAGTAGGTGACCGTGCCGACGAAGACCACGAACATCCAGGACAGGGTGATGATCGCCTGCCCGTCCGTCATCACCTCCTCTTCCTCGGGCAACATCCCGAGGTACACGATGAGTCCGGCGTTCAGGGCCAGCACGAGGCCGAACAGCCACCAGTCGCGCTGCCTACGGGTGACGATCGCCAGTCGCAGCATGGCCGCCCAGGCGAGGAGTCCGCAGCTCAGCAGGGCGAGCGCCACGAAGACCACGCGCAGCGTGACGAGCGCGGCCGAGGACGGAGAACGCTTCGGCTGCTGCTCCGGCGGATAGCCGTAGCCGTGCATGTGCTGCTCCCGGAGGGGGTGGGGCGGACGTGTGCAGTGAGCGTATACACCGACACGGACAAGCCGTCCCTGGTTGTGCACAACCGTTGTGCTTCACGTCACTCCGGAGCGACCGAGCCGTCCGTGAGCCCGTCGTACATCCCCTGCACCAGTTGCCCGCCGAGGCGGCCCGCCGTGCGCAGCGCCTCCTCGAACGCGGCGAGGGCGCTGAACCGCGCACCGTACGCGCGCTGTTCGGCCAGTGGCAGGCGCGGCACCTGGAGACGGCGGGCGTCGAGCCGGGTCGCGGTGGAGGCGTAGCTGCTCGCCTGCCGGTTGTTGGCGGTGCCGCGCAGGAAGCCGGCGAGGAACCAGGGGTCCAGGGCCGCCGGATCGGGGCGCAGGAGCTGGAGGTTGCGGCCGAGCGCGGCCCCGGCGGTCGCGTCGTCGACGACCCTGGCGACCGCTCCTCCGCCGAGTACGGGCACGACGACGTCTCCCGGTTCCAGCAGGAGCGGCTCGTCCTCCGGGGACGCGGCAGGCGTGGAGGGCGTACCGCTGGGGGCCGTCCCGGAGAGGACGTCGTGTTCGGTGAGGACCGGAACGGTGCCGCCGGCGGCACCGGAGCCGGTCCGCAGGTACAGGGCGCCCGCGCGGGCCAGTTCGCCGACCGTGGTGAGGGGCCGCCGGGCGGGTTCGCAGGGGACGGCGGGTGGCGGCGTGAGCCGGGCGGTCAGCTTCAGGGTGTCGTCCAGGCGTTCCCGTACGCGCACGAGTTCCGCCGCACCGCCGCCGGCGGCCGGGGGCGGCAGATGGCGGGCGGGGGCCAGGTCCACGTCGTCGTCGAGGAGTTCGATGACGGGAACGGCCCGGCTGGTGCCGGGGCGTTCCTCGACGGGGTCACGGCGCCCCGGCACGTCGAAGGGAGTCCACGCGTCGAGTACCGCGGCGCGCACAGCGGGCCAGTCCAGCCGGTCACGGCCGGACGGCGCACCGGCGGTCTCCGGCTCCGCCGCGTCGACGACGAGGAGTTCGGGGGCGGGAGGCTGCTCGGCGCCCGGCTTGCGGAGGACCCAGACGTGGAGGGGGATGCCGTACGGGGGTGCGGCGCCCGCCGGGAGCGCGATGACGGCGCGGAGGGCTCCGCGGCGGAGCAGGTCGGCGCGGATGCGGCGCCCCGAACGGCGGGAGGCCGCGGCCGGGGGCATGAGGACCACGGCGGTGCCGCCCTCACGGAGATGGGCGAGGGCGTGCTGGACCCAGGCGAGTTCGGACTCGGTGCGGGCGGGGAAGCCGTACTCCCAGCGGGGGTCGTAGGCCAGTTCGTCGTGGCCCCAGTTGCGCTCGTTGAACGGCGGGTGGCAGAGCACCGCGTCCACGGCGAGACCGGGGAACGCGTCGGCGCGCAGGGTGTCGCCGGTCCGTACGGCGAGCGCGGGTCCGGCGGTCCTGTTCCCCGCGTGGAGGGCCAGCCGGAGCGCGGTGAGCGCCGCCAGGTCGGGATCGGCCTCCTGTGCGTAGAGCGCCGTGGGCCGGCCGACGGCGCACAGCAGGGCGCCGGTTCCGGCGGCGGGGTCGAGGACCGTGCGGGAGCTCTTCCCGCCACTCCGCCGGGCGGCGTCCCCGGCAGGCTTCGCGAGGTCGGCCATCAGCTCGGCGAGGCCGGGGGGCGTGAGGGTGTACTGCCGCGGGTTGGCGTCCAGTTGGCGGCCGAAGAGGAAGTCGAAGGCCTGCCGGGCGCCGGTCTCCGCCGCCAGTCCGGCCGCGGCGCGCAGCAGGGGTACGGACGGCAGGAGGGCGTCCGCCGTGGGTGTGGGGACCGTCCGCCCCTCTCCGAAGCGGTCGGCGAGCACGTGGTCCAGGGCTGATGGCAGCACGCCTGCCATCCGGGCGTCGGAGACGGCGGTGATCTCCAGCCAGGCGGTGGGCCTGTCCCGGACGAGCAGGAGGGCGCACCCCGTGTGGACGAGCGCGGTCACGGCGCCGCCGGGGTGGCCCGCCAGCTGCTGCCAGACCCGCTCGCGCAGCGGTACCTCGGCGAGTTTTCCCTGGTCGCGCAGCCACTGTTCGACCTCGCTCAGCGCGAAGGAGGGGCTGGCCTCGGTGCCACCGACGGGCTTCGGGAAACCCGCGTGCCGGCGGCGCCAGTTGCTGACGGCCGCGCGGCCCACGCCCGCGAGCCTCGCGATTCCGGCCGCGGTCACCTCGGTCGAGTCATCCGGCACTGGCCTGTCTCCCGTTCCGCGCACGTCGGTGTCCCTGCTGTGTGTGGGTGAGTGTACCGATACCACCGAGCCAACAGTTCACACGAGTTATCGTGTTGACTCGGTTCACAGCGAATGCTCTTATTGACCCGCCGCACACCAATGCGGTCGATCCGCTCACAGTCCCCGTTTCCATCGGAAGGGCACAGCCATGTCCCAGTACACGCAGCCGCAGCAGCCGTACGCCCCCGCTCAGACGCCGGGCACGCGCCCCGCCCGCAACGGCCTGGGCATCGCCGCCCTGGTGCTGGGCATCATCGGGACGGTCTCCGGGCTGATCCCGTTCTTCTTCTGGCTCGCGGGGATCCTCGGCCTGATCGCCCTGATCCTGGGCCTCGCCGGACGGGGCCGCGCCAAGCGCGGAGAGGCCACCAACAAGGGCGCCACGACGTTCGGCGCGGTCCTCGGCCTCGTCTCGCTGATCCTGTCGGTCGTCGGAGCGGTCCTGACGTTCAAGGCCGTGGACGATGTGGTGACCGACATCAACAAGGCGGTCGAGGAGAGTTCGGCATCCGCGAAGCCGGCCGCCGGCGGAGCGGCGGCCGGTGACGGAGGGACTGCCGGCGGCACCGAGGGCAAGGCCGACATCCTGGAACAGGGGGACTCCGCGGCGTACGACGACGGCCTGGAGATCACCGTGAACGCCCCGGCCCCGTACACGGCCGACGAGTTCGCGATCGGTCACACCAAGGGCAACAGTGCCTGGACGGTCTCGGTCGTCATCGAGAACAAGGGCAAGGAGAAGTTCGACGCGGCGCTCGTCAGCGTCGACGCCCGGGCCGGCGAGGACGGTGTGAACGCCGAGCAGATCTTCGACGGCAAGGTCGGCGAGGGCTTCAGCGGCACCGTCCTGCCGGGCAGGAGGATCACGGCGAAGTACGCCTTCGACGCCCCGGCCGACGCCAAGAACCTGACCGTCGAGGTCGGTCCCGGCTTCGAGTGGGACGCGAGTCAGTGGGAGCTGAAGCTCTGACGGGCGCAGAACGCCCGCCCGCGCGGCACCCTCGGGGCCGGCCACCCCTCGCGGGAGGGCCGGCCCGGCGGCCTCAGACCGTCCGGTGCCGCACCCAGACGTTCGGCTCGACGTACACGGCGTACCCGTGGGCGGGAGAACAGTGCACCGGCACCAGGGCTCCCTCCACCTCCACCGGCCCCTCCGTGTCGAAGGGCAGCCCGGTCCAGGCCCGCCACCGGTCCAGGGACCCGCTCACCGTCATCGACACCGGGGCCACGGCCTCGATGACTCCGCCCGCCCTCACATGCACCCGCAGCCAGGGGTCGTACGGCAGCCCGTCCTCGTCCCGGACGCGCCGGGCGTACTCCTCCATCGGTGCCGCGGGCTCCGCGTGCTTCCCGCTCGGCCTGACCGGGGCGACGAGCTCCCGGAACCCGAGGCGCCCGGCGTTCTCCCGCATCGCGGCCACCATGTGCCCGGAGACACCCTGCCCGAGCCGCCCCGTCGTCACCGTGATCTCGATCGCGCTGACGGTGTCCGGAGTGCGGCCGTGCCGCAGGTCGGAGAAGGCCCACAACAGCACCTGGTCCCAGCCGCCTTCCGGCAGCGTCCCCCGCCCCGGCGCACCGAGGGCGAACGGCACGCTGTACCCCCGGGCCACCACCGTGCCCCCGGGGTCGGTGGCGACGAGCACGAATTCAGGGAACTCGGCGGCTATGCGCGGGAAGTTCGCCCAGCCGACCAGGTCCTCCAGCACGAACTCGGGCCAGGTGTCGGGCATCTCCTCGATCGCGCCGGCGAGCTCCGGCCGCTCGGCAAGCGTCGTGATCTTCAGGTCCATGCGGCCACGGTATGCACCGCCCGGGATCCGGCCAACACGTTTCCGGGGTCACACCGAACCGACGGCGGCCGCCCACACGGGCCAGAGGGCGAGCAGCACCCCGGCCGTCCAGTAGGTGCCCGGTGACAGCGAGGCCCGTGGCCGCACCCAGTCGTTGGCGAGCCACCAGATGATCCCGAAGACCGCCACCACGGGCACGACGATCACCAGCCACAGGGTCATTCCGTCGTTCTCGGTCGGTTCACGGGAGGTCCAGCCGACATCGGCGAGCGGCCCGTTCGACAGGTAGTACCAAACCAGGAACATCGGTACGACGCCCGGAATCCCGAGCAGCAGATTCATCCCCGCCGCCGTCAGCCGCCACTTCCACATGGGCACAGTATTCACAACGGCGGCTCGGGTGCCCTCAGCGCCTGGGCGCCTCGGTCGGACTGCCGCCCGTGGGCAGCTTCTCGGCGGGACAGGAGGACAGCACCTTCCGCATGGCGTCGCGTTCGGCCTCGGTCACCCACAGCCCGTACTTGCTCTTCACCGACACCTGACCCGCCACATACGTACAGCGGTACGCCTTGTTGGGCGGCAGCCAGGTCGCGGTGTCCCCGTCACCCTTGCGGCGGTTGGTGGACGAGTCGGCCGCCACCAGATTGAGCGGGTCGTTCGCGAAGGCCCGCCGCTTGCCGTCGCTCCACTGCTGGGCGCCCTTCTGCCAGGCGTCGGACAGGGCGACGAGGTGGTCTATGTCCACCTTGCTGCGACCGCGCTCGAAGGCGATGCGGCCCCCCGTGTACGGATCGGGGTCGAGGACGCCGCTGAGGACCTTGCAGCCGTCCGCGTCCCGCTCGACACCGGACAGCTGGTGCGCGAGTACGTCGTCCCGGGTGCCGCAGCCGTTGCGGTCGGTGTCCACCCAGGCCGACCCGAACTCGTCACGGTCGTACCCGGTCTTCGGCGCCCGGCCCTTCACGCTCAGCCCGTCGACGGCCCGCAACGCCGACCCCCCGGGAGCCGGGGAGGTCACGGCCGGCTCGGGAGCGCCGAGGTCGCTCACGGCGTCGCAGCCGGTCAGGGCCAACACGCTCACCAGCGCCGACGTGGCACAGGCGAAGAGACGGCGGGGGCGGGGAGCGGCTCGAAGAGGGGTCACAGCGCACCAGGTTAGGCGCGGCGGGATCCGCCCGTGAAGGCGGCGTCCCCGCCCCGGCCCCCGCCATACGCGACACGCACCCCGCACCGGCCACGACGCGGCGGCCGGCGCCCCGGCGCGGCCCGGGAGTTACGACCCCAGGATCGTCGTGAGGAACTCCCCGGTCCACGACAGGAGTTCGCGCCCCATCACCGGCTTCCCGCCGATCCGGCCCGCCGTCGGCCGCGGCACCAGGATCTGGCGCGTGGCCGGCTTGAAGATCGTCTTCGGGTGCAGCCGCTTCAGCCGCAGCTCCTGGGACTCCCGCAGCTCCACCGGCGCGAAGCGGATGTTCGGCCCCTGCAGCACGATCTCACCCACCCCGCAGGCCCGGGCCAGCATCCGCAGGCCCGCCACCAGCAGGAGGTTCTCCACCGGCTCCGGCAGCTTGCCGTAGCGGTCGGTGAGCTCCTCGCGCACCGCCCTGATGTCCTCCTCCGAATTCGCGGAGGCGATCGAGCGGTACGCCTGCAGGCGCAGCCGCTCACCCGGGGCGTAGTCGTGCGGGACGTGCGCGTCGACCGGCAGCTCGATCTTGACCTCCAGCGGCGGCTCCTCCTCGACCCCGCCGTCCACGGCCGCCCGGTAGTCCGCGACCGCCTCGCCGACCATCCGGATGTACAGGTCGAAGCCGACCCCCGCGATGTGACCGGACTGCTCGCCGCCGAGCAGATTTCCCGCTCCGCGGATCTCCAGGTCCTTCATCGCCACGTACATGCCCGCACCCATCTCGGTGTGCTGGGCGATCGTCGCCAGCCGCTCGTGCGCGGTCTCGGTCAGCGGCTTCTCCGGCGGATACAGGAAGTAGGAGTACCCCCGGTCCCGCCCGCGGCCGACGCGGCCGCGCAGCTGGTGCAGCTGGGAGAGACCGAAGTTGTCGCCGCGCTCCACGATCAGCGTGTTCGCGTTGGAGATGTCGATCCCGGACTCGACGATCGTCGTGGAGACCAGGACGTCGAACCTCTTCTCCCAGAAGTCGACGACGACCTGCTCCAGCTGGCTCTCCCCCATCTGCCCGTGCGCCGTCGCGATCCGCGCCTCGGGGACGATCTCCCGCAGCCGCGCCGCGGCCCGGTCGATGGACTCGACCCGGTTGTGGATGTAGAACACCTGGCCCTCACGGAGGAGTTCACGCCGCACGGCCGCGCCGATCTGCTTCTCCTCGTACGGCCCGACGAAGGTGAGGACCGGGTGCCGCTCCTCGGGGGGCGTCGTGATCGTCGACATCTCGCGGATGCCGGTGACGGCCATCTCGAGCGTACGGGGGATGGGCGTCGCCGACATGGTGAGCACGTCCACGTTGGCCCGGAGCTTCTTCAGCTGCTCCTTGTGCTCGACGCCGAAGCGCTGCTCCTCGTCGACGATGACCAGGCCCAGGTCCTTGAACTTCGTCTCCGACGAGAACAGCCGGTGCGTCCCGATGACCAGATCGACGGACCCGTCCTTCAGCCCTTCCAGCGTCGCCTTCGACTCGGTGTCCGACTGGAAACGGCTCAGCGCCCGCACATTGACGGGGAACTGGGCGTACCGCTCGGTGAACGTGCCGAAGTGCTGCTGGACCAGGAGCGTCGTCGGCACGAGGACGGCGACCTGCTTTCCGTCCTGGACGGCCTTGAAGGCGGCCCGCACCGCGATCTCCGTCTTGCCGTAACCGACGTCGCCGCAGATCAGCCGGTCCATCGGGACCGACTTCTCCATGTCCTCCTTGACCTCGGCGATCGTGGACAGCTGGTCGGGCGTCTCCGCGTACGGGAACGCGTCCTCCAGCTCGCGCTGCCACGGGGTGTCGGGGGCGAACGCGTGCCCGGGGGCCGCCATCCGCGCCGAGTACAGCTTGATCAGGTCGGCCGCGATCTCCTTGACCGCCTTCTTGGCCCGCTGCTTCGTCTTCGTCCAGTCGGCGCCGCCGAGCCGGTGCAGGGTCGGGGCCTCGCCGCCGACGTACTTGGTGACCTGCTCCAGCTGGTCGGTCGGGATGTACAGGCGGTCCCCGGGCTGGCCGCGCTTGGCGGGGGCGTACTCGACGAGGAGGTACTCGCGGGTCGCGCCCTGGACGGTGCGCTGGACCATCTCGATGTAGCGTCCGACGCCGTGCTGCTCGTGGACGATGTAGTCGTTCGCCTGGAGCGTCAGCGGGTCGATGGACTTACGGCGGCGGGCCGGCATCCGCCCCAGGTCCTTGCTGGCGGTGCGCTGACCGGTCAGATCCGTCTCGGTCAGCACGGCCAGCTTCAGCGCCGGGTCCACGAAGCCGTGGTCGATGGCGCCGCACGAGACGTGCACGAGCGACGGCGTGATCTCGGACAGGTCCTGGTCGAGACGGGCCGGGATGCCCTCGGCGCCGAGCACCTCGACCGTGCGGGAGGCGGGGCCCTGCCCCTCGGTGACGTACACCGTGCGCCAGCCGTCGGCGAGCCACCCCTTGGTGTCGGCGAGTGCCCGGGCGGTGTCGCCGCGGTAGGTCTCCGGAGCGTGCATCCCGAGCTTCAGGGAGTCCCCGTCGAGCTCCTCGTCGGCGGCGAACGGGGAGGTCGACCACCACATCATGGACAGCTCGCGCGCCCGGTCCCGGACGTCCGCGATGCCCCACAGGGAGGCCGCGCCGACGTCGATCGGGGCCTCGCCACCGCCCGCCGTGGCCGCCCAGGACGCCTGGAGGAACTCCTGACTCGTCGCGACGAGGTCCGCCGCCCTGGTCCGCACCCGCTCCGGGTCGCAGACCAGCGCCATCGAGCCCTTCGGCAGGACGTCGAGCAGCAGCTCCATCTCGTCGACGAGGACCGGCGCGAGGGACTCCATCCCCTCGACGGCGATCCCCTCCGCGATCTTCCCCAGCAGCTCGCCCAGCTCCGGGTGCGCCTGGGCGAGGGCCGCGGCCCGGGTGCGTACGTCCTCGGTGAGCAGCAGCTCACGGCAGGGCGGGGCCCACAGGCCGTGCTCGGCGACCTCCAGGGACCGCTGGTCGGCGATCTTGAAGTAACGGATCTCCTCGACGTCGTCGCCCCAGAACTCCACCCGGAGGGGGTGCTCCTCGGTCGGCGGGAAGACGTCCAGGATGCCGCCGCGCACGGCGAACTCCCCGCGCTTCTCGACCAGCTCGACGCGGGCGTAGGCCGCCGCCGCGAGCGCGTCCACGACCTCGCCCAGATCCGCGGTCTGCCCGCTGCTCAGCGCGACGGGCTCCAGGTCGCCGAGCCCCTTGACCTGCGGCTGGAGCACGGAGCGGACCGGTGCGACGACCACGCTGACCGGCCCGGTCTCCGGGTCGTCCTGCCGGGGGTGCGCGAGGCGGCGGAGCACGGCGAGGCGGCGGCCCACGGTGTCCGAGCGGGGCGAGAGCCGCTCGTGGGGCAGGGTCTCCCAGGAGGGGAACTCCGCCACGGTGTCGGGGGGCAGCAGGGTCCGCAGCGCGGCCGCCAGGTCCTCGGCCTCCCGGCCGGTCGCGGTGACGGCGAGCACCGTACGCCCGGCCTCGCGGGCCAGCGCGGCCACGGCGAAGGGCCGCGCGGCGGGCGGGCCGACCAGGTCGACATGGGCCCGGTGGCCGTCGGCGGCGGCCTTCACCGCTTCGGAGAGCGCCGGGTCGGTGACGACGACGTCCAGCAGACCGTGCAGGCTCATGAAGGTTCCGTCCGGTGTGGCGAGTGAGCAACGCGAAGGACCCGACACGTGGCACGGGCCGGGGTGTCCCCAGCGTACGACGCCGGTGTGTCACTCGCGCGAGGGAACGCCGTTGTCCGTACGGCGGCACCGGGGCTAGCCTTAGTCCGGTAGCTAGTCCGCCAGTGGCCCCTGTGAGGCAGTCATGGAAGCCCGGCAGTACAACGTGCACGAGGCCAAGACCCACTTCTCCCGGATACTGCAACAGGTCGAGACCGGCGAGGAGGTCGTGATCAGCCGGGCCGGGGAGCCGATCGCCAAGGTGGTGCCTCTCCGGTCCAAGGTCAACCGGACCGACTACGGCTCACTCCGGGGACAGATCCACATCCCGGACGACTTCGACGAACTTCCGGATGACATCGCCGAAGCCTTCGGGATGCGCGGATGAGGCTCCTGCTCGACACGCACGTCGTCCTGTGGTGGCTGGACGCCTCGCCGGAACTCCCCGATGACGTCCGGGACCTCCTGCGCACCGAGCCCGAGGTCCATGTCAGCGCCGCGACACCGTGGGAGATCGCGATCAAGCAGAACCTCGGGAAGCTGAAGGGCGCCGGGGATCTCGCCGAGCGGGCCAGGGACATGCAGTTCAGGCCCCTGCCGATCACCGCGGAGCACGGCGTCGCGGCCGGCCGGCTCCCCCCGCTCCACCGCGACCCCTTCGACCGCATCCTCGTCGCCCAGGCCCGGACGGAGGGGCTGACGATCGTCACCCGAGACAAGTGGATCCCCCAGTACGACGTGCCGGTCCTGCACGCCTGACGGAGGCAGCGGGACACGAACCGGCCCCGGGGCGTTTGGAGGAACGCCCCGGGGCCGGATCAGTCATCCTACGGCGGGCTCCGTCACCCGTCCGTGGCGATGGCGTTCAGGACGTTCATCCGGCCGGCCCGGAAGGCCGGGACCAGGGCGGCGAACAGTCCGACGAAGGCCGAGGCGACGAACACGGTGATGATCGTCGGCCACGGGATCTCCAGGACCCCGAGCCCCTCCAGGGCCAGCAGCTTCTGGGCCGAGGTTCCCCAGCCCATGCCCAGGCCGAGCCCGAGCAGCGCGCCGAACAGGGCGATCACCACGGACTCCAGCCGGATCATGCGCCGCAGCTGACGGCGGGAGAGGCCGATCGCCCGCATCAGGCCGATCTCACGGGTCCGCTCGACCACCGACAGGGCCAGGGTGTTCACCACACCGAGCACCGCGACGATGATCGCCAGTGCGAGCAGCCCGTACACGATGTTCAGCAGCTGGCCGATCTGGTCCTTCAGGTCCTCCTTGAAGTCGGCCTGGTTCTGCACCTTGTACTGCGGGTAGGCGGCGAGCGAGCTCTTGATGGCCGCGTACGCCTCCTTCTCCTTGCCGTCCTCCGCCGCGGCGAACATGATCATGTTCTCGGGCATCCGGTCGGCGGCGACGTGACGCTCGGCCGTGGAGACGTTGATGTACATCGCCCCCTGGTCGACGCTCGTGTCGTCCGAGGTGATCGCGGCGACCTTCAGCTTCGCGGTGTCGCCGGCCTTGAAGGCGACGGTGAGCTCGTCCCCGACCTCGATCCCGTGCTGGGCGGCGTAGTCCGACCCGACCGACATGGAGTCCGCGCCGTACGCCTTCGCCAGGTCGCCGGCGACGGTCTCGCGCCGCAGGTCCTGCGGGTACGTCGGGTCGGCGGCGGTGACGTGGTCGTCCGACGACGAACCGTCGGGGTTGGTGAGCTTCGCGGCGAGCACCTTGTAGTTCGTCACGTGCTCGATGCCGGGGGCCTTCTCGATGGCGTCCGCGGCCTGCGGCACGATCAGCTGGCCGGTGTTCGACTGGACGATGAAGTCCGTGCCGACCGACTTGTCCAGCTCGTCGGTGGCCGAGGCGACCATGGACGAGCCGACGACCGACAGGCACGCCACCAGGGCCAGGCCGATCATCAGGGCGGCGCCGGTCGCTCCCGTACGCCGGGGGTTGCGCAGCGCGTTGCGTTCCGCCAGCCGCCCGACCGGGCCGAACAGCCGCAGGACGACGAGGCCGAGGACCCGCACGACCGCACCGGCGAGCAGCGGGCCGATCACGATGAAGCCGATGAGGGTGAGGACCACGCCCAGGCCGAGGTAGAGCGAGCCCTCACTCGCCTCGTCCACCCGGGTCGTCGCCCACAGGCCGGCGGCACCGGCCCCGGTGAGGACCAGGCCGATTCCGGCGCGGATCCAGCCGGACTTCGCGTCCGCCGGGGTGCCGGCGTCCCGCAGCGCGGCCATCGGGGAGACCTTGCCGGCCCGGCGGGCCGGGATGTAGGCGGCGAGGACGGTGACGACGATGCCGAGCACCAGTCCGGTCACCGGTGTCGTCCAGGCGATGGTGAGGTCCTCGGTGGACAGCTCCATGCCGATGGCGCCCATGAGCTTCATCAGCCCGACGGCGAGACCGATGCCGGCCGCGACCCCCAGGACCGATCCGACGATGCCCAGGAGCACCGCCTCGACGAGCACCGACCGGTTGACCTGCTTCCGGCTGGAGCCGATGGCCCGCATCAGGCCGATCTCCCGGGTGCGCTGGGCGACCAGCATCGAGAAGGTGTTGACGATCAGGAAGATACCGACCAGGAAGGCGATCCCGGCGAAGCCGAGCATCGCGTACTTCATGACGTCCAGGAAGGAGCCCATGGAGTCCTTGTTGGCGTCCGCGGCCTCGTCCTGGGTCTGCAGCTTGTACGCACCGCCGCCCAGGGCCGCGGCGACGTTCTTCTTCAACTGGGTGTCGCTGACACCGGAGTCGGCCGTGACCGAGATGTGGGTGAAGCGGCCGGCGGCACCCAGCAGATTCTTCTGAGCGGTGGCCGTGTCGAGGAAGACGACGGCCGCGCCCGGGTTGGTGACGGTGAAGGCGGCGATGCCGCTGATCCTCGCCTTGATGTCGCCGGTGACCGCGATGGTGCGCAGCTCGTCACCGATCTTCAGATGGTGCTTCTCCGCGGTGTCGGCGTCGACCATGACCTCGGTCGGGCCGCGCGGGGCGTGACCGGAGGCGATCTCCATGGAACGCAGGTCGTTGCGCGTCCAGTTGCCTGCGATCGTCGGGGCTCCGGTCTCCGAGCCCATGTTCTTGTTGCGGCTGTCGACGACCGTGACGGACATGCTGGAGACGCCGCCCTCGGCCGCCTTCACCCCGTCGGCCTTCTCGACCTGTGCGACGGTGGAGGCGGGCAGCGATTCGGGCTTGCCGTTCTCCGGGGTGTCGTCGGCGCCCCCGGCCGCCTTCGGGCTCACGGTCACATCGGCGGACGAGGCCGCGAAGAGCTTGTCGAAGGTCGTGTTCATCGTGTCGGTGAAGACGAGCGTGCCGCACACGAACGCCACCGACAGCAGGACGGCGACGGCGGAGAGGGCCATCCGCCCCTTGTGCGCGAGGAAGTTGCGCATCGAGGTCTTCCAGACGGTCATGACGTCCGCCCGCGTGCGTCGAAGTCCTTCATCCGGTCGAGGACCTGCTCGGCGGTCGGGTTCTTCATCTCGTCGACGATGGAACCGTCGGCGAGGTAGAGGACCCGGTCCGCGTAGGAGGCGGCCACCGGGTCGTGGGTGACCATGACGATGGTCTGGCCGAGCTCGTCGACCGACTTGCGCAGGAAGGACAGCACCTCGGCGCCGGCCCGCGAGTCCAGGTTCCCCGTGGGCTCGTCACCGAAGATGATCTCGGGGCGGGCGGCGAGCGCCCTGGCCACCGCGACGCGCTGCTGCTGACCGCCGGAGAGCTGCGTCGGCCGGTGCTTGAGCCGCTCGGCGAGACCGACGGTCTCCACGACCTGCCGCAGCCAGCCGGCGTCGGGCCTACGGCCCGCGATGTCCATCGGCAGCGTGATGTTCTCGATCGCGTTGAGCGTCGGGAGCAGGTTGAACGCCTGGAAGATGAAGCCGATACGGTCCCGGCGCAGCTGCGTCAGCTTCTTGTCCTTGAGCCCCGTGATCTCGGTGTCGGCGAGGTGGATCTGCCCCGAGGTCACCGTGTCCAGACCCGCCAGGCAGTGCATCAGGGTCGACTTGCCCGACCCGGACGGGCCCATGATCGCCGTGAACTGCCCGCGGACGATGTCCACGTCGACATGGTCCAGCGCCACGACCCGGGTCTCCCCCGCCCCGTACGCCTTGACGACCTGCCGCGCTCGCGCAGCAACGGCCGTACGCCCTCCAGTGTCCCCGTGCCTGGGAATGGTTACAGCCGTTGTCACGGTTTTTCTCCTATGTCGGTCGATGCGCGGACGTCTCTGTGTACGTTCCGAGTCTCGGGTGAAGAGGTACTCCGGCGCGCTGGTGCCCGGCGCAGTCTTCGGGTGGGGTTTTCCCCACCCCGCCCCCTGCGGCCGGCCGCATCCGCGGCGCTGCACCGGCCGTCCCCCACGTGCCGGCCGGTATAAGAACACGCTAAGGAAAGAGGCACCCGCCTCTCGTCCTCCGGCGGGAGGAACGGCCCCCGGGCACAACTCCGGTGCTCCCCCTAGGGGTCCGGGCCCCCGACGCGGGACCTGAGTAAGGGGCCCGCACTCCGGTCCACGGCTCCCGTACGGCGCCGGGCGGTGAGACAGTGTCCATCGGCAAGTAGATGCATAGGGAAGGGACCCCTGTGGGCGGCACGGACGGCACCGGCGGTACGGACAGCCCTGAAGCGGTGCGCGGGACCACCGCACCCGGGACGCCGAGGGACACCGACCGGAGCCGCCGCCCCGTCGCGGCGGCCCTCATGCTCGGCATGGGACTCGCCGCCATCGACGGCACCATCGTGGCGACCGCCGTGCCGCAGATCGTCGGCGACCTCGGCGGGTTCTCCGTCTTCTCCTGGCTCTTCTCCGGCTATCTGCTCGCCGTGACCGTCACCCTGCCGGTGTACGGGAAACTCTCCGACACCTTCGGCCGAAAGCCCGTCCTGATCGCCGGGATCATCCTCTTCCTGGCCGGCTCCCTGCTCTGCGCCGCCGCCTGGAACATGGCCGCCCTCATCGCGTTCCGCGTCGTCCAGGGTCTCGGCGGCGGCGCCCTCCAGGGCACGGTGCAGACCATCGCCGCCGACCTGTACCCCCTCAAGGAACGGCCGAAGATCCAGGCGAAACTCTCCACCGTCTGGGCCACATCGGCCGTGGCCGGGCCCGCCGTCGGCGGGCTCCTCGCCGCGTACGCCGACTGGCGCTGGATCTTCCTGATCAACCTGCCGGTCGGCGCCGTCGCCCTCTGGCTGGTGGTCCGTCACCTCCACGAACCGGCCAGGCCGCGCCCCGCCACCCGGCCCCGCATCGACTGGGCGGGCGCCCTCGCGGTCTTCGCCACCGGCGCGCTCCTGCTGACCGCGCTCGTCCAGGGCGGCGTCGCCTGGCCCTGGCTCTCCGCCCCCTCGCTCGGGCTGCTGGGGGCGAGCGCCGCGCTGGCCGCCCTGACCGTCCTCATCGAGCGCCGCGCCGCGGAGCCCGTCATACCCGGCTGGGTCTGGCGGCGCCGCACCATCGCCTCGGTCAATCTCGCCCTCGGCGCGATGGGACTGCTCATGGTCGCGCCGACCGTCTTCCTGCCGACCTACGCCCAGTCCGTCCTCGGGCTCGGCCCGATCGCCGCCGGGTTCGTCCTCTCCGTGATGACCCTGAGCTGGCCGGTCGCCGCCGCCCTCTCCGACCGGGTCTACAACCGCATCGGCTTCCGCCGCACCGCGATCATCGGCATGTCCGGGGCCCTGCTGGTCCTGCTCTGCTTCCCGCTCCTGCCCTACCCCGGCACCGCCTGGCAGCCCGCCCTGCTCATGCTGCTGCTCGGCGCGACCCTCGGTCTCTTCCAACTCCCCCTGATCGTCGGGGTCCAGTCCACGGTCGGCTGGGCCGAGCGGGGCACCACCACGGCGTCCGTGCTCTTCTGCCGCCAGGTCGGCCAGAGCCTCGGTGCCGCGCTCTTCGGCGCCGTCGCCAACGGCGTGCTCGCCTCCCGGCTGGCCGACTCCCCCGACCCCGGCCTGCCCGACGACCTGGACGCGGTGTCGCACGCCCTCGAGGACCCGGCCGCCCTGTCCGCCGCGGCGACGGAGTATCTGCGGCGGGCCGTCGACACCGCCGTGGACCACGTGTTCACCGGCGCCGCGGTCGCCGCCGCCCTCGCCCTGCTGGTCCTCGTCGTCCTGGCCCCGCGCCGCTTCCCCGTCCTGGACGAACACGAGAGCACTCCCCGGACACCGAAGGACTAGACAAGTGGCGTGTTACCTGGGGTAGTTCGTCCACAACCCTCCCCCTCCGCGATACCCGCGAGTAACGTACGCGCTCCCAACAGCGCGCCCGCGCACCTGCCTTGCAGCCCGCCCCCGGGCCCGGGGGCGGGCTGCAAGGCAGGTGCGCGGGCGCGCTGTTGGGAGCGCGTACGTTACTCGCGGGTATCGCGGAGGGGGAGGGTTGTGGACGAACTACCCCAGGTAACACGCCACTTGTCTAGTCCTTCGGTGTCCGGGGAGTGCTCTCGTGTTCGTCCAGGACGGGGAAGCGGCGCGGGGCCAGGACGACGAGGACCAGCAGGGCGAGGGCGGCGGCGACCGCGGCGCCGGTGAACACGTGGTCCACGGCGGTGTCGACGGCCCGCCGCAGATACTCCGTCGCCGCGGCGGACAGGGCGGCCGGGTCCGGTCATGACGCAGAGCAGCAGGGTGAGAGTGGCGACGGCGATGAACGCGGTGAGGGACATCGTCTGGGCCGACTCGTCGAATCCGTTCACCGGCCCGGCCCCCTCCTGCGGTCCGGGGCCGGTGCGCCGGCCTTCGCGTGGCCGGCCCGGTCGCGGAGTCCGGCGCTGAGCGGGTCGACGGTGCGGCGGGCGGGCCCCCCGCAGACGGCGAGCGCGGCGGGGGGCTGGCCAAGGCCTAGGAGGAGGCCGGTGGTGAGTCCGCCGTCGCCGACGGGGCGCGTCATCAGGGTGGGCGCGTAGCCGGAC
Source organism: Streptomyces sp. QL37 (assembly GCF_002941025.1). NCBI lineage: Bacteria > Bacillati > Actinomycetota > Actinomycetes > Kitasatosporales > Streptomycetaceae > Streptomyces > Streptomyces sp. QL37. Next base: position 3,565,106 of record NZ_PTJS01000001.1, read on the forward strand.
AGCAGGAGGAAGAGGGTGAAGTAGCCGAGGGCGGTGAGGGCCGAGACGCGGCGCAGCAGCCGGTAGGCGGTGCGGAGCCGTCGCAGGTCGCTGTGGTGCCCGGGCGCCGGGGCACGGCCGGGCACCACAGCGACCTGCGACGGCTCCGCACCGCCTACCGGCTGCTGCGCCGCGTCTCGGCCCTCACCGCCCTCGGCTACTTCACCCTCTTCCTCCTGCTGTCCGGCTACGCGCCCACCCTGATGACGCGCCCCGTCGGCGACGGCGGACTCACCACCGGCCTCCTCCTAGGCCTTGGCCAGCTCCCCGTCGCGCTCGCCGCGATCGCCGTCTACGAGTGGACCGCCCGCCGCACCGTCGACCCGCTCAGCGCCGGACTCCGCGACCGGGCCGGCCACGCGAAGGCCGGCGCACCGGCCCCGGACCGCAGGAGGGGGCCGGGCCGGTGAACGGATTCGACGAGTCGGCCCAGACGATGTCCCTCACCGCGTTCATCGCCGTCGCCACTCTCACCCTGCTGCTCTGCGTCATGACCGGACCCGACCGCGACGACCTCGACGCGTTCTACACCGGCTACCGCGCCCTCACCCCCCTGCGGTGCGGGCTCGCCATCGCCGGGGACTACCTCTCCGCCGCGACCGTCCTCTCCACCACCGGCGTCATCGCCCTCACCGGCCACGACGGCCTCGTACTCGCGCTCAGCACGACGCTCTCGCTGGTCCTGCTGATGTTCCTGCTCGCCGAACCCCTGCGTAACGCGGGCAGGTTCACCATGGGTGACATCCTGACCCGCCGGGCCCCCGGCCGGGCGGCCCGCGTCGCCTCCTGCACCGTCACCCTCGCCGCGCTGCTGCCCCTGATGGTCGTCCAGCTCGCCGGCAGCGGCGATCTGCTCGCCTTCATCCTCGGCTTCGACAGCTCGGGCTTCCGCACCGGCTCGATCATCACCCTCGGCGTCGTCATGATCGGTTACGCGGCCATCGGCGGCATGAAGGGCACCGCCCTGATCCAGATCGTCAAGACCCTCGCGCTGCTGGGCGCGGGGCTCCTCGTCTCCGCACTCGTACTCGACCGCTTCGGCTGGGACCCCGGCGCCCTGCTCCGCGCCGCCGAGAGCGGGAGCGGGGCGGGCGCCGCCTATCTGCACTCCGGCCTCCAGTTCGGCGGCAGCGACCTCGACATGATCAGCAGCGAACTGACCGTCGTGCTCGGCGCCGCCTGCCTGCCGCACATCACCATGCGGATGGCCGGCGTCCGCAACGCCCGGGCGGTCCGCCGCTCCCTGTCCTGGGCCGTCTGCGTCGTCGTCGGCCTCTGCCTCCTCCTCACCGTCATCGGCTTCGGGGCCGCAGCCCTCGTCGGGGGCGAACGCATCACCGCTGCCGGGGCCCAGGGGAACAGCGCCGTCCTTTTGGCCACCGCAGCCGTCGCGGGAGGCGGCAGGACCGGGGCGCTCGTCGTCACCACCATGACCACGGCGATCTTCCTGACCCTGCTCGCCTCGGTCGCCGGAATGATCCTGGCCTGCGCCAACTCGCTCGCCCACGACCTCTTCGCCCACGGCCGGCGGAACCGGGAGCCGATGAGGCCCCGCACGGAGATGGCCGCGGCCCAGGCCGCGGCGGTCGGCGTCGGAGCACTCGCCGTCGCCCTCGCCGTCCTCGCCCGGCACTGGAACGTCCAGGCGCTGGTGACCCTGTCCTTCTGCGTCGGGGCGTCCGCCATCGCGCCGGCGCTCGTCTACAGCATGTTCTGGCGCCGCTTCACCCGCACCGGCCTGCTCTGCACCCTCCTCGGCGGCACCACCTGTGTGTTCGTCCTGATCACCGGCACCGACCTCGTCTCCGGCTCCCCCGGATCCGTCTTCCCCCACCACGACTTCAACTGGTTCCCGCTCACCACGACCGGCCTCGTCTCCATCCCCTTCGGCTTCCTCGCCGGATGGCTGGGCACCCTGTACGGCAGGGACGCGGACCCCGAAGGACAGCGCCGCCAGTACGAGGCCGTCGAGCCCTTGATCCTCGCGGGAGCCCCGCCCGCGGGACGGCGGTGACGGCACCGGCCGCCACGACGGCGCACTGCCCGGCTACGAACCCCCGAAGGGGCCGGAGCCGGGCAGTGCGGAAGGACGTGCGCCGGGGTCAGCCCTTGGCCGTGGCCACCTCCGGCGCGGCGGCGTCGGCCTGCCCGACGGGGCCGTCGGCGGGACGGCGGAGGGCGGGAATGAACGCCGAGATCACCACGGCGACCAGCGCGACACCGCAGCCGAACATCAGGCCGGTACGGAACCCGGCCTCGGAGGTGAAGCTGTACCCGGCCGTCTCCGTGGTCATCTGGGCGAGGACCGCACCGATCACCGCGGCGCCGATCGATGTGCCGAGCGCGCGCATGAGGGTGTTGAATCCGTTGGCCGCGGCCGTCTCGGACACCGGGACCGAGCTCATGATCAGGGCGGGCATCGCACCGTAGGCCAGGCCGACGCCGCTGCTGCTGACCATGAGGAACAGCATCAGCCCCCAGGCGGAGCCCATCAGGAGGATCCCCAGCCCGTAGGCCCCGGCGATGACCAGCACACCGCAGATCAGCGTGAACTTGGGGCCGCGGGAGTCGGTGAGCTTCCCGCCGAGCGGGGAGATGACCATCATCATGAGGCCGCCGGGCGCCATCCACAGACCCGCCGCGAGCATCGACTGGCCCAGCCCGTAACCGGTGGCCTCGGGGAACTGCAGGAGCTGCGGCGCGATCAGCATGCCCGCGTACATGCCGAAGCCGACGAAGAGCGACGCGAGGTTGGTGATCAGCACCCGGGGACGGGCCGTGGTGCGCAGGTCGACCAGCGGGTCCTTGGTCCGCAGCTCCCAGAAGCCCCAGACGAGAAGCACCACGACGGAGGCGGCGAACAGGCCGATCGTCGTCGTGGAGGTCCAGCCCCACTCGGCGCCCTTGGAGACGGCGAGGAGCAGGCAGACCAGACCCACGGCCAGGCCGAGGGCACCGGGCATGTCGAAACGCTGCCCCTTGGCACCGGCCGGGACGTCCGGGACCAGGAACCAGATCAGGGTGAAGATGATGAGGGCCAGCACGGCGGACCCCCAGAACAGCACCCGCCAGTTCGCGTACTGGGCGACCGCCGAGGCGATCGGCAGACCGAGGGCGCCGCCGATGCCCAGGGAGGCGCTGACCAGGGCGATGGAGGAGCTCATCTTCTCCTTCGGCACCACGTCACGCAGCAGGGCGATGCCGAGCGGCACCATGCCCATGCCCATCCCCTGCAGTCCGCGCCCGATGATCATGGGGACGACGGAGGAGGCGAGCGCGCACACCACCGACCCGACGACCAGCGGCACCGCGCACACGAGGAGCATCCGGCGCTTGCCCAGCAGGTCACCCAGCCGTCCGGAGACCGGCACGCACACGGCCGAGACCAGCAGGGTGACGGTGATCACCCAGGCGGCGTTGGAGGACGTGGTGTCGAGGAGCTTCGGCAGCTCCGCGATGAGCGGGGTGACCAGGGTCTGCATGACCGCCGCCACGGTGCCCGCAAAGGCGAGCGTGGCGATCACACCGCCTGATCTGGCGGTCGGCTGGGGGGCATCCATGAGGATGGAACTCCTTGGGGTCGTCTGTCTCGTTCTGCCGAGTAGCGATGTGCATCGTACATGCTCAATGTGTCATGCACGTTATGTGTCTAGTACACACCTCATGAGAGCATGGAACCGCCGTCGGAACGACGCACGACCGCCCCGGTGCGGAACAGGAGGCAGCAGGCATGGCCGGACCCACCGACGACGTGGAGTACGAGCAGATGCTCCTCTGGCGACACGACCTCGCCTACCACCGCGGCGGACGCCACGCGAACGCCCTCCTCGAACGGAGCGCCTACATCCTGCTCAGCCGCATCCGCGTCCAGGGACCGATGACCATCGGCGAACTGAGCGACGCCTTCGGCCTCGACTCCTCCACCCTCAACCGCCAGACCGCCGCCGCGACACGCGCCGGACTGACCGAGCGCATCGCCGACCCGGAGGGCGGCATGGCCCGCAAGTTCCGCATCACCGACAAGGGCGCCCGCCTCCTCGACGAAGAACGCGACCGCGTCGTACGCGCCCTGGACCAGGTCATGAACGACTGGCCGGACGAGGACATAGCCGCCTACGCCACCTACCTCAAACGCTTCAACACCGGCATCGAGCGCATCTCCAAGCGCCCCTGGCCACGCCCCTGACCCGGCCGGCCCACCACAAGCCGCCCCGTCACCACCCCACAGACCCCGGCCGGCCCACCACAAGCCGCCCCGTCACCACCCCACAGACCCCGGCACCGCGCACCCCGCCGACGCCACTCCCCTCCCAGGGCCCGGCACCGCCGCACACCCCGCCGACGTCACTCCCCCACAGGACCCGGCACCGCCGCGCGCCCCGTCAGCGCCGCCAGCGAATTGCGTACGTGCGCCATGTGCGCCTGCACCTCCTCGCGGCCCTCCTCGTGCTCCCGCAGGATCCGCTCGGTCTCCCGCACCACACGCTCCTCCGCCACCCTGGCCCCGGACAACAGCTCGGCCGCCCGCGCCTCCGCGTCCTCCTGACCGTGCCGGGCCGCCTCCTCCGTCTCCGCGAGCTCCCGCCGCGCCCTCTCGAGCAGCGCCTCCCCACGCGCCGCCAGCTCCGCCTCGCGCTCCGCCGCGACCGCCTCCGCACGGGCGATCTCACCCTCCGCCGCCTTGCCCCGCTCGGCATGCTCCTGCTCCTGGTGCGCCAGCACACCCGCCGTACGACGACGCGTACCGGCCATCTCCTCCTCAGCGGCCCCCCGCATCTCACCGGCCTGCCGACGCGCCTCCTCCACCAGCGCCGCGGCACTCTCCCGCGCCTCGGCCAGCACCTCCTCCGCACGGGCGTCCGCCGCCGCCCGCACGGCCCCCGCCCGCTCGCGCGCCGCCTCGCGGACCTCCCGGCCCGCCGCGTCCGCCGCGTCCCGCAGCGCCTGCGCCTCCTCCAGCGCCGCACCCCGCGCCGCCTCCGCCTCGGCCTCGGCCAGAGCGAGAATCTGCTGGGCACGCTCCCCCAGCGACACAAACGTCTGCGGCGCGAGCGAGGCCACCACCTCGCCCAGCCGCGCCGACTCCGCCGCCAGCTCCTCGGCCCGCTCCCTCAGCAGGGCAAGGCGCTCCAGGGCCCCGTCCCGCTCCGCCGACAGCGAGGCCACCGTGCGGTCCACCTGCTCAGGGCGGTAACCACGCCCCCGAACACCGACAAAACCGTGCGCGGACACCGGTCCACCACTCATCCCTGAAGCCCTCTTTCCCGCTCTCCGACTCCACGACCGTGCAGCAATACGTCAAGGATGCGGTAATTGGCCCGGAAGTCGGAATCGATCAGCCGTATTCAGGACGGAAGCGACCCGCATCACAGAACCCCACACAAAAGGCGCCCGCCCCCTCACGGGACGAGCGCCTCTCGTACACGACGGATCAGATCCGATCGGACCGTGTCACAGCAGCCCGTCCCACATCTGCTCCAGCAGAACCGACCACCAGCCCTCCGGCGACGCCAGAGCAGCCGCATCGATCGCCACCAACTGCGCCTGGAAATCGACCGTCCAACGACCCGCCTGCTCAGGATTCAACCCGAACCGCAACCGCCACATCCGGCCCAGCAACGCCATCGACCGCACGAACTCCGGCAGCCCCGTGTTCACGAACTGCGGCGGCACCGGCTGACCACCCGGCCCCGCCTCCACCGGAACAGCCACGATGTTCGCCGTCCCGTACTGCACACAGATCGCCCGGCCGAAGTCCGAACCCATCACCAGATACGAACCCGCGTCCGACGCGGGCTGCACCTGCCGCTGCCCCGCCAGCTCCGCCAGCGTCGGCACCACGGGATGACCCGGCTGCGCCCAGAAGAACGGCCCGAAATCAGCGGGCAGCCCCGCCCACACCAGCGTCCGCGCCACCACCTCGGGCACACCCTGACGCGACACCGCCCGCTGGTCGAACCGCAGCACGCCAGGACCGAACGCCCCGTGCAGCTCCTCCGCCAGCGCCTCCGGAGGCACAGCCGGCGCAGGCGGCATCTGCGGCAACGGCGCCCGCACCGGAGCCGGCCGCGCCGGACCGTCGGCCACCTGGTGCAACTCACCCTGATGCGTCAGCAGATGCTGCATACCCTGCTGCCGGCTCGCATGATCCGTACCGTACGGCGCGACACTCGTGATCCGGACCTGCGGCCACGTCTCCCGGATCATCCGCGCACAGTAACCACCCGGAAGCTCACACGACTCCAGCTCCGTGTGCAGCTCGATCACCTGCTGCGGCGGCACACCCATCCCACGCAGCTCATGCAGCATCTGCCACTCCGGATGCGGAGTACCCGGCGCCGAACGCCGGATCAGCTGCTGCTCACTGCCGTCGGCCGCACGGAAACGCAGCACGGCCTGATAGCCCGGACCGACCGTCGGCAGACCCACCGGCTGCTGCGGATAGCCGTACGCACCGGGAGGCGGCGGCGGAGTGTGCGGACCCGGCGCCCCGGGAGGACCAGGAGGCCCCGGAGGACCGGGCGGCTGCGGCGCCCCCGGACCGACCTGCCCCGGACCCGCCAGCATCGTCGCGGCATGGTGCACCCCGCCACCCGGGGGCGGCGTCGCACCCGGAGGCGGCGGCGGAGGACCGGGCGGCGGCGTGGAACCAGGAGGAGGCGGCGGCGGAGGCGTCCCACCTGAAGCACCCGGAGCACCCGGAGCACCGGGAGGGCCAGGAGGAGCCGGCGGACCCGGAGGACGCGGCGCGTTCGGACCACCGATGCTCGCATCGGCGAACATCGTCGCGGCATGATGCAGCCCGCCACCCGGAGGCGGCGTGGAACCAGGAGGACCGGGCGGACCAGGAGGACCGGGCGGGCCAGGCGGCCGCGCACCCGGAGGCGGCGTCACACCGGAACCCGGCACACCCGGAGGCGGCGTCTGCGAGACCAGCTGCGTCGGCACATAACCACCCGCCGGCGCACCCGGCGCACCCGGCCCGGACGGCGGCGGAGCCGCCCCCGGCCGCACCCCCGGCACACCCGGCGCCCCGGGCGGCGGCGGAGTCGACGACCCCGGCCCCCGAGCACCCCGCGGCGGCACGACGGCCTTGCTCGTCGCCGCGTCCGCGATATCCCCCGCCCCCGGCCCAGGACCGGCAGGACCCGCAGCAGCGGGCGCCGGAACCGAAGGAGCCGAAGGAACAGGCGCCGAAGGCCCAGCGGGCGCAGGAGCCCCCGGAGGCGGCGCCTGCGGGTCCAGCCCGGGCACCACCGCCGTCGGCGGCAGCTGACTGCCCCCCGACATCAACGCCGTGGGCGCCTCCGCCGAAACGACCGGCGGCGGAGTCCCGTCATCGTCCGACCCCGACAGCGGCGGCGCGAACACCGTCGCGGGCAACGGCACACCGCCCTCGTCCGCGCCCCCGTTCGTGTCCGTACCCGCCCAAGGCGTCCCCCCGGCCGGCACCCCGTCGTTCGCCGTCGGCTCATGATCCCGCTGCCCACCGGCAGCCGGCCACGCCGACCCCGAACCGGCACCGGCCGGCGCGGGAACAGAAGGAGAAGAAGCAGCGGACGACGACGCGGGAACGGAGGACTGCGCGTCCCCCTCCGCACGCCGATCCGGAATCCCCAGCTTGTCCGCCGCCTCCTGCAACCACTCCGGCGGCGTCAACAAGAACGACGTCTGATTCAGATCAATACGCTGCGGCGGCTCCGGAGCAGCCTCCGCCTCCGCGGAAGCCCCGTAATCCTCCTCGTACCGCCGAATCACCTCACCCACCGGCAACCCCGGCCACAGCGTCGCCTCACCACTGTCCCGGGCGATCACCAGCCGCTGACGGCCCCCGTCCGAAACAGGGCCCTCCGCACGATCCTCGGCCCACACGACGAAACCCAGCTCGAACTCACGGACCCGGACCTCACGGTGCTGATACGCGGGCACATCACCGTTGACCCACTCATCCGCCCGCTCCTGCGCCTGCGCGAACGTCACCACCGCGCTCACCCCTCCACCGGGACGGCCCGCGCGAAGCCACCGTCCACCATCAGGTTCGCCACCGTCTCCAACTCCGGCGGATTACCCGCCAGACGCTGGAGGAACGCATCGAAATCCTCACCGCACGGCAACAGCAGCCGGTCCACCCGCTCCTGCACACCCCAGCCGTCCTGATCCCGCGCATCGTCGTACGCGCAGAACCACACCGACCCCAGGCCCTCACCACGCACCTTCACCGCCAGGATCCCGCCCTGGACGAAACCCACGCCCAGGAAATCCTTCGTGAAGTGATCACGCAGACACTTGTTCACATACACCAGGTCATTCACAGCGGCTTCCTCACGCACCGTGAAGAACGGCTGATCCACCAGCAGACCCAGCTCCGCGTCCAACGCCGCACCCACCGGAGCCGAACCACCGGCCGCCTTCAGGAACGACCTGTACGCACCCGGAAGGCGATACCCCAGATCCTCCTCGACACCCTGGATCTGCTGCTCACCCACCGCCACGGAACCCTTCGGCAGCCGGAAATGAGCAGGCCGCGTCTCCTGCAACGGCCGCGTGCCCCGACGGTTCTGATCCACCGAAGTCGTCGCCAGACCACCGTGATGACGCAACAACGCCTTCACCTCGACCGGCACCAGCTCCATCCGCCGGCCACCCGCCACGTGATGCCACGTCCACCCGTGCGGAGTCGCCACCGCCGGAATCGTGTCCCACAACTCATGACCGCTCGCCGCCAACGCCGCGTTCGCCGACACGTAGTCCGTCAGCCGCAACTCGTCGATACCGAAACCCGGAGGCGGATCCGCGATCTCCGCGGCCGCACGCGCATACGGCGAAAGCACCGGAAAGCCGTTCCCGTCCACACGCACACCCCTGGGGTGGCGGGACGCCCGGACAGGATCCGGGAAATGCACGACCTGCCCGGCATAGGCCGCATTCGGTGGCGCGGCTTGCTGCCCGAGCCGACCTGTCGTCATGGCGGTTGCCCCCTGCTGCGTCTGGTGTTCCGCACAGCCTATGCGGTGACGCAACAACGCCCCCCGCCCCCGGCACCCCCCTCACCGAACGTCACCACCGCGTGACGGACACGCGACAACCGACCCACCGGCCCACGACACGCAGACACGTTTCCCCCACCCAGCTTCCCCACCACCCTGCACATTTGGCAGGCTGTCCCCCGCAACTCGGGGGATTGCAGGGAGGGAAACCAGCACCATGCACACAGCACAAACAGTCACATCCGGAGACCCGCGACTCAGCTGGAGCACCACCGAGACCGACAGAGCACCCCACCTCCACCACCGCCGCGACGGCATCCTGCCCGCGGTGGCCGCAGCCCTGTCCGTACGCGGAGAAACACTCACCTGCACCGCGGGCAAAGGCGACCAGCCACCCGTCCTCCACCCACTCGTGCAGGACTTCCTCGACACCCTCACCAGCAACCAGCGCGAACGCTTCACCGGACGCTGCCCCGAAGCCATACTCCTGTCACGACAGCTCACCGCAGCCGACGACAGCCGCTCCAAACGAGCCCAGCGCAAACCCCTCACCAACGGCGAAGCCCGCCGCGCACTCAAACACGCCCGCCTCACCGCCCGCCGCATCCGCGAGGACGGCGACCCCCTCCACGGCAGCTACGCACCCCCCTGCCGCTCCTGCACCGAGATGCTCGCCCACTTCGGCGTACGCCCCGTCGACCTCACCACCGGTGCGGCGACCACCGCCGAGAAGGGCTGAACCCCGCCATGCACGACCTGCCCGGCCAGCAGAACCGCACCTCCACCACCCGCTTCCCCGTCGCCCTCGACGCCGCACTCCGCGACGCCGGATGGCAACCCGGACGCTGGGACATCCGACAGGCCGAGGAATGGGCCGACGCCCTCCGCTCCCACGCCTCCCCCGCCGGCCACCAGCACGCCGTCTTCCCCGCAGCCGTCGAAGCCTGGGCCGAATTCGGCGGACTCCACATCACCTCGTCCGCCCCCGGCCGCCACATCGCCACCACCACCGTGCGCATCGACCCGCTCAGCGGACTCCACCTCGCACGCACACTCGGCGACCTCGGACGCGCACTCGACACCGAAGTCGCCCCCCTCGGCGAAGAAGGCGACGCACAAGCAGTCCTCGCCATCGACAGCGAAGGACGCGTCTACTCCATCGACCACACCGGCGACTGGTACCTCGGCTCCGACATCGACCGCGCCCTCGAAACCCTCGTCACCGGCGTACAGCCCACCCGCCTCACCTCGGGCTGAACACCCGGACCACTACCCCGCCGCCCCACCGTCCGGCAGCACCGCCGACACCCGGAAACCACCGGCGTCCGTCGGCCCCGACACGAACACACCCCCCAGCCCCAGCACCCGCTCCCGCATTCCCACCAGACCGTTCCCACCACTCGGCAGCCCCGCATCCGCCGTCACCCCGTCCGTCGGACCGTTCTCCACCTGCATCGCCACCTCCACCCCCCGATACGCCAGCCGCACCCGCGTCTTCGCACCCGCCGCATGCTTGTGCACGTTCGTCAACGCCTCCTGCACCACCCGGTACGCCGTCTGCTCCACCTCCGGCGCATACGGACGCAGCTCCCCCTCCACCGACAGCTCCACCGTCATCCCCGCCTCACGGGACTGCGCCACCAGCGCCTCCACCTCACGCAACCGCGGCCCGTCCTCGGCCACGACCGCGGCCGCCGCGGCAGCCGCCCGCCCCACCGAGGCCAACGGCACCTGCCCCGCCCGCGGAGCCACCAGGGCATCCCCGCTCCGCAGCACCCCGAGCATCTCCCGCAACTCCGTCAACGCCTGCCGGCCCATGTCCCCCACCAGCGCCGCGTTACGCACCGCCTTCGCCGGATCCTTCGGAGCCACCGCCTGCAACGCCGCCGCGTGCACCACCATCAGACTCACCCGGTGCGCCACCACGTCATGCATCTCCCGCGCGATCCGGGTCCGCTCCTCCGTACGCGCCCACTCGGCCCGCTCCTCGGCCCGGTCCGCCAGCAGCGACAGCTCCCGCTCCAGCGAATCCGCACGCTCCCGCAGGCTCTCCATCAGCCTGCGCCTCGCCCCGACGTACAGGCCGAAGAGCACCGAGGGCGCCGTCAGCCCCAGCGACATGAAGAGCGACACCACCGGGACGTACCAGAGCGGCCCGAACTCGGCATGATCGGTCACGCTCTGCCGCAGCCGCACGTACGACACGATGAACGTGCCGACCAGCGTCATCCCCGTCAGCGCCACCGTGATCCTGCGCGGCACATCGGAAGCCGCCAGGGTGTACAGCCCGACGATCCCCATCAGGAAGCCCATCTCGGCCGGAGTCGTCGCTATCGACACCAGCACCACGGCGATCGGCCAGCGCCTGCGCAGCACCAGCACCGAACCCGCCAGCAGCCCGAAGAGCACCCCGAGCGGCACCGGCAGCCCGGTGTCCCCGGCGAACGCCACCCCCTCCAGCGCACACTCCACCGCCGAAACCAGCGCCAGCCCCACGTCCAGGGCGACACCGCGCCGCCGCTCCCACCACCAGTAGCCGCGGGTGGTCGGACCCGCCGCTTCCCGGTCTGCCCCCGTTGCGGTCATGGCATCCAGCCTACGGGCGGACGCATCCCATTTTCCGGCGACTCCGTCAGCACAGAAAGTGACCGGACATACCGCAAAGGCGGGTAGATCGCACGATCCGGTGAACCGAGCACCCTTTCGACCCGGACGTCCGCATTCCGGACGAGGCTGTCCGCATGACACATGCCAGTGGCAAGTACGCGGACTTCGAGGGCCTGCGCGAGAAGGCGGTCGCGCTGCGGCGGGAGGGGCTCAGCCGCCGCCAGATCCGCGACCGTCTCTACATCGACAACAACGTCCTCCTCAACCGCCTCCTGGAGGGCGAGCCCGCCCCGGAGTGGACGAAGCGCCCCAACGCCAAGGACGACCTACGCGAGAGGGCCCGGGAGCTGCGGCTCCAGGGGATGACCTACGACCAGATCCAGGTGGAGCTGGGGTGCTCGAAGGGGTCGATCTCGCTGTGGGTGCGAGACCTGCCGAAGCCGGAGCGCAAGAGGTCTCGCGAAGAGGCATCCGCCATCGCACGGCGCGGCTGGGAAGCCACACTCCAGCGACGTGACGTCGAGCGTGTACGAGCTAAGAAGGCGGCAGAGGCCGGCATCGGCTCGCTGAGCCCACGTGAGCTGTTCCTGGTGGGCGTGAGCCTCTACTGGGCAGAGGGATCCAAAGCGAAGCCTCACCGCCCGCAGGAGAGGGTCACCTTCATCAACAGCGACCCGGACATGATCTCCGTTTATCTTGCGTGGCTGCGCCTCCTCGATGTTCCGCCGGAACACCTGCGGTTCCACGTGCACATCCACGAGACCGCCGATGTCGCAGCCGCAGAGCACTACTGGGCCGACCTCACAGGCGCCGCACCGTCGGCATTCGGCAAGACCTCGCTCAAGCGGCATTCGCCAAAGACGAACAGGAAGAACACGGGGGAGGGTTACCGAGGTTGCCTAGTGGTCCGAGTTCTGAAATGTGCGGACCTGTACCGTCGCATCGAGGGCTCGTGGTGCGGCATAGTAGGGGCTGCGCTTGAGTCCGAACAGCAAAAACGGACATAAGCGTCATACCATCCCGGGTCGTCTAATGGTAGGACAAATAGTTTTGGTCTATTGAATGAGGGTTCGATTCCTTCCCCGGGAGCACCTCATGCGGGCCCCGACCTCACGGTCGGGGCCCGCGCTCGTTTCGGGCATATACGCCCCCGGTATCCTGCGGATGTCCACCACCCGAAGCCGAAGGGCACATCCGTGAGCGCCAACCGCCCGGCCGCCGTCGTCGTCCTCGCAGCGGGTGAGGGCACCCGCATGAAGTCGAAGACCCCCAAGGTCCTGCACGAGATCGCCGGGCGCTCGCTCGTCGGACATGTCGTCGCCGCCTCCCGTGAGCTCGACCCCCAGCACCTCGTCGTCGTGGTCGGCCACGCCGGCGAGCAGGTCACCGCGCACCTCTCCGCCGGCGACACCCCCGTACGGACGGCCTACCAGGCCGAGCAGAACGGCACCGGCCACGCGGTCCGGGTCGGCCTGGAGGAGCTCGGCGGCGCCGTGGACGGCACCGTCATCGTCGTCTGCGGGGACACCCCGCTGCTCTCCGGCGAGACGCTCTCCGCGCTTGCGGCCACCCACACGGCCGACGCGAACGCCGTCACCGTGCTGACCGCCGAGGTCCCGGACTCCACCGGCTACGGCCGGATCGTCCGCGACGCGGCCACCGGCGCGGTCACGGAGATCGTCGAGCACAAGGACGCCACCGACGCGCAGCGCGCGATCCGGGAGATCAACTCCGGGGTGTTCGCCTTCGACGGCCGGCTGCTCGGCGAGGCGCTCGGCAAGGTGCGCACGGACAACAGCCAGGGCGAGGAGTACCTCACCGACGTGCTGTCGATCCTGCGCGAGGCGGGCCACCGCGTCGGCGCCTCGATCGCCGGCGACCACCGGGAGATCCTGGGCATCAACAACCGGCTCCAGCTGGCCGAGGCCAGGCGTCTGCTGAACGAGCGGCTCCTGGAGCGCGCCATGCTGGCGGGTGTGACGGTCGTGGACCCGGCGTCGACGCTGATCGACGCGACGGTGACGTACGAGCGGGACGCGGTCGTGCACCCGGGGACGCAGCTGCTGGGCGCGACGCACCTCGCCGAGGACGCCGAGGTCGGCCCGAACTCCCGCCTGAAGGACACGGTGGTCCACGCGGGCGCGCGGGTGGACAACACGGTCTCGGACGGCGCCGAGGTGGGCGCCGGCGCGTCGGTGGGCCCGTTCGCGTATCTGCGGCCGGGTACGCGGCTGGGCGCGAAGGCCAAGGCGGGTACGTACGTCGAGATGAAGAACGCGACGATCGGTGAGGGCACGAAGGTGCCGCACCTGAGCTACGTCGGTGACGCGACGATCGGCGATCACACCAACATCGGTGCGGCGAGCGTGTTCGTGAACTACGACGGGGTGGCCAAGCACCACACGACGATCGGGTCCCACTGCCGGACCGGGTCGGACAATATGTTTGTGGCGCCTGTCACGGTCGGGGACGGTGTTTACACGGCCGCCGGTTCGGTCATCACGAAGGATGTGCCGGCGGGTTCGCTGGCCGTCGCCCGGGGCCAGCAGCGGAATATCGAGGGTTGGGTCGCCCGGAAGCGGCCCGGGAGTGCGGCGGCTCAGGCCGCTCAGGCCGCCTCGCAGGAGTCCGACGGCGAAAGCTGACCGGAAACAGGTGCGCCAAAGGCGGCGTACCGTGATACGTGCTCACCCATTTCGGCTGGCTCGTCGCACATCGGGACACATGCTGCGCGGGGCCAGATACACGTCTGAGGAGACTGTGCTGTGACCGGGATCAAGACGACCGGCGAGAAGAAACTGATGTTCTTCTCCGGCCGCGCCCACCCCGAGCTGGCCGAGGAGGTCGCGCACCAGCTGGGTGTCGGCCTCGTGCCGACGAAGGCCTTCGATTTCGCCAACGGTGAGATCTACGTACGTTTCCAGGAGTCCGCCCGTGGCGCCGACTGCTTCCTGATCCAGAGCCACACGGCTCCGATCAACAAGTGGATCATGGAGCAGCTGATCATGCTGGACGCGCTGAAGCGCGCGTCGGCCCGGTCGATCACGGTGATCGTGCCGTTCTACGGTTACGCCCGCCAGGACAAGAAGCACCGCGGCCGTGAGCCGATCTCGGCTCGTCTGATCGCGGATCTGATGAAGACGGCGGGTGCGGACCGTATCCTCACCGTGGATCTGCACACGGACCAGATCCAGGGCTTCTTCGACGGTCCGGTCGACCACCTGTTCGCGCTGCCGATCCTGGCGGACTACGTGGGTGCGAAGGTCGACCGTTCGAAGCTGACGATCGTCTCCCCGGACGCCGGCCGGGTGCGTGTCGCCGACCGCTGGTGCGACCGGCTGGACGCTCCGCTGGCGATCGTGCACAAGCGTCGTGACAAGGACGTGCCGAACCAGGTCAGCGTCCACGAGGTCGTCGGTAACGTCGAGGGCCGGGTGTGTGTGCTGGTCGACGACATGATCGACACGGGTGGCACGATCTGTGCCGCTGCGGACGCCCTGTTCGCGCACGGCGCCGAGGACGTCATAGTGACCGCCACGCACGGTGTGCTGTCGGGTCCGGCGGCGGACCGGCTGAAGAACTCGAAGGTCTCGGAGTTCGTCTTCACGGACACTCTGCCGACCCCGGGCGAGCTGGAGATCGACAAGATCACGGTGCTCTCGATCGCGCCGACGATCGCGCGTGCGGTGCGTGAGGTGTTCGAGGACGGTTCGGTGACGAGCCTCTTCGAGGAGCAGGAGTGATCGCCTGCGGGTGATCGACTTGGGGCGCGGCCTCCCCGCCGGGTAGACTGGACAAGTTGCTCGGCGAGGGAGGCCGTTCTCATGCGCAGGCGTGGGGTCGGTTGTCCGTTATCGACGCGCTCTTCGTAGCAGGCCTGTCGTGGGCCGGGTGACCATCGGTTTTTCGTCACCTTTCGAGTCACCCTACGAGGAGTGCAGCATGGCTGAGATCAAGCTCGACGCAACGGTCCGTACGGAGTTCGGCAAGGGCGCTGCCCGTCGTACGCGTCGTGCCAACCTGGTTCCCGGAGTCGTCTACGGCCACGGTGCTGAGCCGGTTCACATCAACCTTCCGGGCCACGAGCTGCTTCTCGCTCTGCGTACCGCGAACGTCCTGATCGGTCTTGAGATCGACGGCAAGGACGCGCTGGTGATCCCGAAGGCCGTGCAGCGTAACGCCATCAAGGGCAACATCGAGCACGTCGACCTCCTCACGGTGAAGCGTGGCGAGAAGGTCGAGGTCGAGATCGCGGTGCACGTCGAGGGTGAGCTGGCCCCGGGCGGCAACCTTCTCGAGTACGTGCAGAACACCCTGCTCGTCGAGGCCGAGGCGACGCACATCCCCGAGTCCGTCACGGTCTCGATCGCTGGTCTGGACGCCGGTGACTCGATCCTGGCGAAGGACATCCCGCTGCCGAAGGGCTCCGTGCTCGCCGGTGACGAGGACGCCGTCGTGCTCCAGGTCGTCGCGGCGCAGGTCGAGGAGGCCCCCGCCGAGGAGGCTCCCGCCGAGGCCTGATTCTCGCCTCACCTGCTTGACTGACGGGGTGGCGGTTCCCTTCCGGGGGTTCCGCCGCCCCGTTTCCCTGTTTCGACCTGTTGCGTGCGCACTGCGAGGAGACCGAGCTCTGATGTCCGACGTCACCGACCCCTGGCTGATCGTGGGTCTCGGCAATCCGGGTCCCGATTATGCGGCGAATCGGCACAATGTGGGCTTCATGGTCGCCGATCTGCTGGCGGAGCGGATCGGTGGGAAGTTCAAGCGGGCGCAGAAGGCGCAGGTGCTGGAGGGGCGGGTGGGTCCGCCTGGTCCGCTGAGTCGTCGTGTGGTGCTGGCGAAGCCGATGTCGTACATGAATCTGTCCGGGGGGCCGGTGACCGCGCTGCGGGACTTCTACAAGGTGCCCATGGACCACATCGTGGCCGTGCACGACGAGTTGGACATCGATTTCGGGATGTTGCGGCTGAAGCTGGGTGGTGGCGACAACGGGCACAACGGGCTGAAGTCGATGACGAAGGCCATGGGTCCGGATTATCACCGGGTGCGGTTCGGGATCGGCCGTCCGCCGGGGCGGATGCAGGTCGCTGATTTCGTGCTGAAGGATTTCTCGTCGGCGGAGCGCAAGGAGCTCGCCTACCTGGTGGACCGGTCGGCGGATGCGGTGGAGTCGTTGTTGGCGGATGGTCTGGAGCGGGCCCAGTCCGCGTACAACTCCTGACATTCCTGCTGCTTCTTGGGTGTTTTTCGGCCACAGGTTGACCGTTGGCGGGGCTCTGCCCAAGGATCGGCCCCCATGAAGCGGAGTTCCTCCCACCGGCTGGTGGCCCATGGCCGTACGTTCGCAGCGGGCTGTGTCGTCCTGTTGTTGCTGGTGGCGGGTGTGTGGTCGTCGTGGGAGAGCGCGCACCACATCGTTCTGGCGAAGGGCCGTGAGCACGGGGCGATGGTGGTGACGTCGTGCGGTGAGGACGCGTGCACGGGGTCGTTCTCGCCGGACGCGGATTCGCAGGAGCGGTCCGAGGTGAGGATCGAGCGGTCCGTGGCGGCGGAGAAGGGGGCTCGTTTCCCCGTTGTGGTGAAGCCCGGCACCGGTGATGTCGTACGCACCGGGACGCCGGGTTTTCTGCATGCCTGGGTGCCGTTGGGGGGTGCGCTGGTGCTGGCCGCTCTGGTGATCGCCGGCGGTATGCGGATGACGCGGACGGCGTGGGGTACCGGGATCGCGGGTGCGGTCCTGTTGCTGGCGACGTTCATCGCCCTCTGACAGGACCGCACCCGCTCATGGGGGTCAGCCGGTGTTGCGGAGGCCTGCGGCTACGCCGTTGACGGTGAGCAGCAGGGCGCGTGCGAGCAGCGGGTCCGCTTCCTCGCCGCGTTCGGCGGCCTGGCGCTGGCGGGCGAGGAGGGATACCTGGAGGTAGGAGATCGGGTCCAGGTAGGCGTCGCGGATGGCGAAGGTCTGCTGGAGCACCGGGCTGGTGCCGAGGAGTTCCTTGCTTCCGGTGACCTTGAGGACTTCCTGCACGGTGAGTTCGTGTTCGGCCTCGATGGTGTCGAAGACGTGCTTGAGCTCGTCGGGGACGAGGGTGTCGACGTAGTGCCGGGCGATGCGCAGGTCGGTCTTGGCGAGGGTCATCTCGACGTTGGAGATGAAGTTCCGGAAGAAGTGCCACTGTTCGTGCATTTCTTCGAGGACGTGGCCGAGGCCGGCTTCGCGCAGGGCCTTGAGGCCGGAGCCGACGCCGAACCAGCCGGGGACGATCTGCCGCGACTGGGTCCAGCCGAAGACCCACGGGATGGCGCGCAGGCCGTCGAGCGAGACGCCTGAGCCGGGGCGGCGGGAGGGCCGCGAGCCCAGGTGCAGGTCGGCGAGCTGGTCCACCGGGGTGGAGGCGAGGAAGTACGTCGGCAGGTCGGGGTCCTCGACCAGCTTGCGGTAGGCCGCGTGGGCGGCGTCCGAGACGGTGTCCATGGCGGCGTCCCAGCGGGCCAGCGCTTCGTCGGACTGGCGGGGCGCCGTGTGCAGGGCGGAGGCCTGGAGGGTGGCTGCGACGGTCAGCTCCAGGTTCTCCCTGGCGAGGGCGGGGATGAGGTACTTGTCGGAGATGACCTCGCCCTGTTCGGTCACCTTGATCTCGCCTTCGAGCGTGCCCCAGGGCTGCGCGAGGATCGCATCGTGCGAGGGGCCGCCGCCGCGGCCGACGGTGCCGCCGCGGCCGTGGAAGAGGCGCAGGCGTACGCCGTAGCGGTGGGCGACGTCGCGGAGCCGGCGCTGGGCGCGGTGGATCTCCCACTGGGAGGTGGTGATGCCGCCGAACTTGGAGGAGTCGGAGTAGCCGAGCATGACCTCCTGGACGTCGCCGCGGAGTGATACGAGGCGGCGGTAGGAGGGGTCGGCGAGCATCTCGTCGAGGATGACGTCGGCGGCCTTGAGCTCGTCGGTGGTCTCCAGGAGCGGGACGATGCCGATCTTGGCCCAGCCGCCGTGGAGGTCGATGAGGCCGGCCTCGCGGGCGAGGACGGCGGCGGCGAAGACGTCGTCGGCGCCCTGGCACATCGAGATGATGTAGGACTCGATGACCTCGGGTCCGAAGCGTTCGAAGGCCTGGCTGATGGTGTGGAAGACCCCGAGGGTCTTCTCGCCCGCGGCGTCGAGCGGGGCCGGGGTGGGTGCGAGGGGGCGGCGGGAGCGGAGTTCCTTGGCGAGGAGCTTCTGCCGGTAGTCGCGCGGCATGTCGGCGTAGCGCCAGGATTCCTCGCCGAGGCGGTCGAAGAGCTGGCCGAGTGCGTGGTGGTGGGCGTCCGCGTGTTCGCGGACGTCCATGGTGGCGAGCTGGAGGCCGAACGCGGTGAGCGTGCGGATGGTGCGGTCCATGCGGCCGTCGGCGAAGAGTCCGCCGCGGTGTTCGCGCAGGGAGGTCTGGATGAGGGCCAGGTCGGCGATGAGTTCGGCGGTGCCGAGGTAGTCGCAGCCGGGGCGGTGCGGGGTGCCGGAGGCGAGGCGCTCGCGGGTGTTGACGAGCTTCTGGCGGACGCAGGTGGCCTTGAGCCGGTAGGGCTCCTCGGCGTTGAGCCGCTTGTAGCGCGGGCTGATCTCGGGGAGTCGCTCCAGGTCGGTCTGGAGGGACGTGAGGAGCTCGTCGGTGGCTCCGGTGTAGCGGATGGAGTTGGAGAGCAGTCCGCGCAGTTGGTCGACGAGTTCGAGGGCGTCGGTGATGCCGTGCTCGTGCTGGAGGATGAGCACGTCCCAGGTCACGGTGGGCGTGACGTTGGGGTTGCCGTCGCGGTCGCCTCCGATCCAGGTGCCGAAGGTGAGGGGGCGGGTGCCGGCGGGCAGTTCGACGCCGACGCGCTCCAGTTCCGCGGCCAGGTCCTCCAGGACGTCGCCCACCGCGTTGGCGTGGAGTTCGTCGAGGTAGTAGATGGCGTTGCGGGCCTCGTCGGCGGGTTCCGGGCGGACGACGCGGAGTTCGTCGGTCTGCCAGATGAGGTCGATGTTCTCGGCCAGGCGGATGTCCTGGCGTCGGCGGTCGGCCTCGATGACGGGGGTTTCGAGGAGTTCGGCGATGCGGCGGAGCTTGTTGAGTACGGAGCGCCGTGCGGCCTCGGTGGGGTGTGCGGTGAAGACGGGCCGGACGTTGAGGTTCTTGACCGTCTCGCGCAGGTGTTCGGGGTCGGCGTCCTTGAGGCGGTCGGCCGTGCGGGCGAGGAGCCCGCCTTCGGCGGCCCGGCGGTCGCGCATCTCGTGGGCGCGGTGGACCTGCTCGGTGACGTTGGCGAGGTGGAAGTAGGTGGAGAAGGCGCGCACGAGTTGTGCGGCGGTCTCCAGGTCCGTGTCGCCGAGGAGCTCGGCCGCTGCCTCGCCGTCGGTGCGGGTCAGGGCGCGGACGCGTTCGACGAGGTCGAGGAGGTCCTGGCCCTCCTGTCGTACGAGGGTCTCGCCCAGCAGGTCGCCGAGGCGGCGGATGTCGGCCCGCAGTTCGGTGTTGGCGGCAGGGGTCTGGTCGGCACTGCTCACAGTGTGCGGCTCCTTGCAGTGGTTGAGCACGTCTGTCAGGGGGGCCGGGGCGCTCGCGGTGCTGACGGGTCACCCCGGTTGTGCAGAGTGCGGACCGCGCTGTCCGACGGTCCCAGGATAGGTGTCCGGGGGTTGGGCGTGCTCGCTGCCCTGCTGGGTGGTCCCGATCGGGGGTACACGAAGGGCGGAGGCCGGTTCGCACAAGGGTTGCCACGGTGGTGTCCTCGTGTTGTGGGCCTCTTCGCTGCCATACTTACGTTGCCGTAGGTTACGGAAGCGTAGCCCGCTCATACCATCATATTTCCTCACCTCACAGGGGACTCCCCAATGCCCACCAGCCCCGATGTGATCGACGACGGCCTGCCCACCGCGGCAGGCGACTCCGCACTCTCCTCCGCCACGCTCGGCGGCGACAAGAAGCGTTCGGTCGAGCAGATCGCACTGCTGCTGTTCATCGTGGTGCCGTTCGCGGCCCTGGTCGCGGCGGTGCCGCTGGCCTGGGGCCGTGGTGTCAGCTGGCTCGATCTGGGCCTGCTGGTCGTCATGTACTACTGGGGCTGCCACGGCGTGACGATCGGTTTCCACCGTTACTTCACGCACGGTTCCTTCAAGGCGAAGCGCCCGCTCCGTATCGTCCTGGCCGTCGCGGGTTCGATGGCGGTGGAGGGTCCGCTGGTGCGCTGGGTGGCCGACCACCGCAAGCACCACCGGTTCTCCGACGCCGAGGGCGACCCGCACTCGCCGTGGCGGTTCGGTGAGAACTTCCCGGCGCTGCTGAAGGGCCTGTGGTGGGCCCACATCGGCTGGATGTTCAACGAGGAGCAGACGCCGCAGCAGAAGTACGCCCCGGACCTGGTCAGGGACCCGGCGATCCGTGCGATCTCGCGTCACTTCCTCAGCTTCACGGTTCTCTCGCTGGCGATTCCGCCGCTGGTCGGCGGCCTGGTCACGATGTCGTGGTGGGGGGCGTTCACCGCCTTCTTCTGGGGTTCGCTGGTCCGGGTCGCGCTGCTGCACCACGTGACGTGGTCGATCAACTCGATCTGTCACGCGGTCGGGAAGCGGCCCTTCAAGTCCCGCGACAGGTCGGGGAACGTGTGGTGGCTGGCGGTGCTCTCGTGCGGCGAGTCGTGGCACAACCTGCACCACGCGGACCCCACGAGCGCGCGGCACGGCGTGATGAGGGGCCAGATCGACTCGAGTGCGCGGCTGATCCGCTGGTTCGAGAAGCTGGGCTGGGCGCACGACGTCCGGTGGCCGGATGCTTCGCGTATCGCCTCCCGGCGCAAGGCCGCGGCCGCCGACCCGGCATGATTGACGACGTGGCGACCGACGGAAGCACCAGCGGCGAGAAGAGCAGGCCTGCCCCGACGAGAAGAGCCCGGCGGGTCCGGATGACGGGCAAGGAGCGTCGCGAGCAGCTTCTGGACATCGGCCGCACCCTCTTCGCCGACAAGGGCTTCGAGGGCACTTCGGTGGAGGAGATCGCGGCGCGTGCCGGGGTCTCCAAGCCCGTGGTGTACGAGCACTTCGGCGGCAAGGAGGGCCTGTACGCCGTCGTGGTCGACCGTGAGATGCGTCAGTTGCTGGATCTGGTGACGGGGGCGCTCACGGCGGGTCATCCGCGTGAGCTGCTGGAGCAGGCGGCGTTCGCACTGCTCGACTACATCGAGACGTACACGGACGGTTTCCGGATCCTGGTCCGTGACTCGCCGGTCGCGCAGTCCACGGGCACCTTCGCGTCGCTGATCAGTGACATCGCGACGCAGGTCGAGGACATCCTGGGCCTGGAGTTCAAGGCCCGGGGCTTCGACCCGAAGCTGGCCCCGCTGTACGCCCAGGCGCTGGTCGGGATGGTGGCGCTGACCGGTCAGTGGTGGCTGGACGTGCGGAAGCCGAAGAAGGCCGAGGTGGCCGCGCACCTGGTGAATCTGGCGTGGCACGGGCTGGAGAACCTGGAGTCGAAGCCGCGGCTGATAGGCCACCGGAAGAGCTGAGCGCGGCAGCCGTGGGCGCGTGGTCACCCGTTGTGATGACGGAGCGGTGAACCGGACCCTACTGTGGTGGTGCAGGACCAGAATCCCGTCCATGGGAGGAATCATGGCCGCCGAGCCGATCACCGGGCACAGCAGCCGCTGGCCGGTGCCCCCGCAGGACGGATACACCGTGGACGACCTGTTCACGCTGCCCGATCTCCCGCCGCACACGGAATTGCTCGACGGGAGCCTGGTCTTCGTGAGTCCTCAGCGCATCTTCCACAGCCTCATGATCGACCTGCTGACCTACGGACTGCGCAGCAGTGCTCCTCGCGAGCTGAAGGTCGTGCGCGAGATGACCGTGGTCCTCGACCGGCGCAACGGGCCGGAGCCTGATGTTTCCGTCGTCCGGGCGGAGGCGGTCACCGGCCGGGAGCAGATCCGCTTCGAGGCCGCCGACGTGCTCCTCGCCGTCGAGGTGGTCTCCCCGGACTCCGAGGCGCGGGACCGTGACACCAAGCCGCAGAAGTACGCGGCGGCCGGCATTCCGAACTTCTGGCTGGTCGAGATGGCCGGGAGCGACAAGCACCCGGTCGTGCGGGTCTACGAGCTGGACCCGGTGAACAAGGCGTACGCCCTGACGGGTATCCACCACGACCGGCTGAAGACCGGGGTTCCGTTCCCCGTCGACGTCGACATCTCGGCGGAGGCGCTCGACCGGCTCTGAGCGGTCATCCCGCAGTCCTGGCCACCGCGAAGATTCGGCGGAACGGGAAGACCGTGCCGTGCGGGCCGGCCGGGTAGGCGGTGCGCAGCAGGTCGCGGTATTCGGTGAGGAACGCGTCGCGGGCGTCCGGGTCGTCGGCGAGGGCGTCGAGGACGGGGCGCAGGCCGGTGCCCTTGACCCAGTCGAGGACGGGGTCCTCGCCCTGGAGGAGGTGCAGGTAGGTGGTCTCCCAGACGTCGACGGCCCGGCCGGGTGCGGTGAGGTGTTCCAGGTATTCGGCGGGGGTGTGTACGGCGTCCGAGTGGCGCAGGAGGCCGCCGAGGCGGTCGTGCCAGCGGGGTGAGCGGGCGAGTTCGCGCATGAGGGTGTGGCTGGGGGCGTCGAAGTTCCCGGGGACCTGGAAGGCGAGCGTGCCGCCGGGGGCGAGGGCGTCCAGCCAGCGGGGGAAGCGGGCGGTGTGGCCGGGGACCCACTGGAGCAGGGCGTTGGAGACGATGAGGTCGTACGTCTCGGTGGGCTCCCAGGTCGCGGCATCGGCTTCGGTGAAGTCGAGGAGGGGCCCGGCGTGGGTGCGGGCGCGTTCGAGCATCTGGGGTGAGCTGTCGTAGCCGGTGATGCGGGCGGCGGGCCAGCGGGCGGCGAGGAGTGCGGTGACGTTGCCGGCGCCGCAGCCGAGGTCGGCGATCCGGGGTGAGGGTTCGTGCGGGAGGGGTCCGGTCCGGGCCAGGAGGTCGTGGAAGGGGCGGGTGCGGTGGTCCGCGTGGCGGAGGTACTGCCGGGGGTCCCAGGTGGGTGCGGTCATGGGGTCAGGATCACCAAGAAAATCTCTTGATGTCAAGACACTTGCCCTCAAGAGACTTGGCTTCAAGAGACTTCATGTCGAGGGACCCTCTACACTGATCGACATGGAGGACGAGGTCGACCGACTGGTCGCTGCATGGCGCCGTGAGCGCCCCGACCTCGACGTGGAACCACTCGAGGTCCTGAGCCGCGTCTCCCGCCTGGCCAGGCATCTCGACCGGGCCCGCAGGATCGCCTTCGCGGAGCACCAGCTGGAACCCTGGGAATTCGACGTGCTGACGTCCCTGCGCCGCGCCGGCGCCCCGTACCAGCTCTCCCCCGGCCAGCTCCTGACCCAGACCCTGGTCACCTCGGGCACGATGACGAACCGCATCGACCGGCTGACCAAGAAGAATCTGGTGGAGCGGCGGCCCGACCCGAGCGACCGCCGTGGCGTCCTCGTCCGGCTGACCGACCTCGGCCGCGACAAGGCCGACCAGTCGCTGGCCGGGCTGCTCGACCAGGAGCGGGCCATCCTGGGCGAGCTCTCCCGCGAGCAGCGGTCCGAACTGGCCGGACTGCTACGCCAGTTGACCGCCCCGTTCGACAACATCCCCGGTTAGCGCGGCCGGGCCCACCCCGGCCCGCCGGGCCAGCGCCACGGCCGCCAGCGTCGAGTGCACGCCCAGCTTCCCCAGCACGTTCTGCATGTGCGTACGCACCGTGTGCGGGGAGAGGAAGAGCCGCTCCGCGACCGCCTTGCGGCCCAGGCCCGCCACCATGCAGCGCAGCACCTCCCGCTCGCGCGGTGTCAGCGACTCGACGAGCTGTTCGCTCTCGGTGCGGTGCTTACGGGCCGCCGTCAACTCCCGCAGGACACCGGTCAGCAGCGCGGCGGGCAGATGCGTCTCGTCGCGCAGCACGCCCCGTATGACCGTCAGCAGCCGTTGGAGCGAGCAGTCCTTGGCGACCCAGCCCGAGGCGCCGGCCTGCAGCGCCATCGCGGCCCGGCGCGGGTCGTCCTTCTCGGCGAGCACCACCGTACGGATCTGCGGCTGACCCGAACGCACCCCCGCCACCAGCGAGATGCCGTCCACCGGACCGGCGGCGGGCATCCCGTCCGGCGCTCCGCGCGGCGCGGGCACGCCGCGGGCGCCACCTGTGGCGTTGATGCCCAGTTCGGCGTCGACCAGCATCACGTCGTAGCGGCGGCCCTCGGCGGCCGCCCGCTCCAGACAGCGCAGCGCGGCGGGGCCGCTGCCCGCCGCGGACACGTCGACGTCCGGTTCGGCCGCGAGGGCCGCCGCGAGGGACTCGGCAAAGATGCGGTGGTCGTCGACCACCAGAACCCGGATACGAGCCACAGACACCCCCATGCTGTGTGAGCTCCTGGGGCGCCCCGTTCATGGCCGTCCCCGACGGGGACGGACCACGGCGGATACGGCGCCCGGAGCACTCCGGTGGACCGTCGGCGCACGGCCGCCGCCGTGTGCCGGCCGGCCACCCGCTCCGGGCGCCGTACCCGACTGTCTCGTCCCCTGAAACGGCACCGGCCCCCACCGGTGCTGCGCATCAGCCTACGGTGGGCGGTGGACGGCGGAAGGCGATTCGCAGAACTGACCGACCCTGGGTGTTCATGGTGTTGTTCATGTTCCGTCTTGATACCGAAGTGGACGGAGAACGTCGTATTCCGCTGGGGTCGTCGGCCTCGGCTCGCGGTCGCGCGCCGAGGCCGGGCGCCTCGCCGGGTGGCGTGGACCTCCTCCCGGTCAGGCAGCCGGAGCGATCCGCCGGCCCCCCGCCGAGGGAACCGCGGGGAAGACTCCCGGGGCGGCGTGACCGGCCGAGGCGAAGGCCTCGGAGACGGCCTTGGCGACGGTGTCCTCCATCGCCTCCTCCACCAGCACGATCGCCGAGCCCCCGAAGCCGCCCCCGGTCATCCTGGCCCCGAGCGCCCCGGCGGCGTTCGCCGCGGAGACCACGAGGTCCAGTTCCGGGCAGGAGACCCGCAGATCGTCGCGGAGCGAGACATGGCCCTCGTTGAGGACCGGGCCCGCCGCGCGCACCTCGCCCGCGTCGAGCAGCGCGATGACCTGCTCCACGCGGTGGTTGTCGCTGACCACATGGCGGACGTAGCGCACGACCGACTCGTCCTCGCCTGCCGCCGCGAGGGTCTCCAGTGCGGCGTCCAGTTCCTCGTACGGAAGGTCGCGCAGGGTGCCGATGCCGAGCGCCCGGGCTCCCGCCTCGCAGCCGGCCCGGCGTTCCGCGTACGCGCCGTCGCCCAGGGCGTGCTTGACGCGGGTGTCGACGACCAGCAGCTTCAGCCCGTGCGCCGCCAGGTCGAAGGGGACCTGGCGCAGGGTGAGGTCGCGGGTGTCGAGGTGGAGCGCGTGGCCCTCGGTGCAGCACGCGGAGGCCATCTGGTCCATGACGCCGCAGGGCACACCGACGAACGCGTTCTCGGCCCGCTGGCCGAGGACGGCGACCTCGGGGGCGCTCAGGCCCAGCTGGAAGAGGTCGTTCAGGGCGAGCGCGGTGACGACCTCCAGGGCGGCCGACGAGGAGAGGCCGGCGCCGACCGGGACGGTGGAGGTGAGCTGGATGTCCGCGCCGGTGATGTCGTGACCGGCTTCGCGGAGCGCCCAGACGACGCCTGCCGGGTAGGCGGCCCACCCATGGCCCGAATGCGGGGTCAGGTCGTCGACGCGCAGGGAGACGACTCCGCCGGGTACGTCGGTGGAGTGCAGGCGCAGCTGTCCGTCGGTGCGGCGGGCGACGGCCGCGCGTGCGGTGTGCGGGAGGGCGAGCGGCATGACGAAGCCGTCGTTGAAGTCGGTGTACTCACCGATCAGGTTCACTCGTCCGGGTGCGGCCCAGATCCCCTCGGGGACGGTCCCGTACAGCTCGGTGAAGGAGGCGGTGAGCTCGGCGTTGTCGGTCATGGTGCGGTGGGCTCCTCTCGGCGGGCGAACGTCCACGCGTCGGCGACGATGGCGGCCAGGTCGGCGCGCGACGGCTGCCAGCCGAGCCGCTCCCTGGCGGTGGCGGCGGAGGCGACGAGGACGGCCGGGTCGCCGCCGCGCCGGGGTGCGGCGGTCTCCGGGACGGGGTGGCCGGTGACCTGGCGGACGGTCTCGATGACCTCGCGTACGGAGAAGCCGTTGCCGTTGCCGAGGTTGCAGATGAGGTGTTCGCCCGCGGTGGCCGCTTCGAGGGCCAGCAGGTGGGCCTCGGCGAGGTCGGCGACGTGGATGTAGTCGCGTACGCAGGTGCCGTCGGGGGTCGGGTAGTCGTCGCCGTAGACGGAGATCGACTCGCGCTGCCCGAGGGCTACCTGGAGGACCAGCGGGATGAGGTGCGACTCGGGGTCGTGGCGTTCGCCGTGGCTGCCGTAGGCCCCGGCGACGTTGAAGTAGCGCAGGGAGACCGCTGCCAGGCCGTGGGCGGCGGCCTCACCGGTGATCATGTGGTCGACGGCGAGCTTGGAGGCGCCGTACGGGTTGGTGGGCGCGGTGGGGTCCGACTCGGTGATGGGGCTGGAGACGGGTTCCCCGTACGTCGCCGCGGTGGAGGAGAAGACGAGGGTGCGCACCCCGGCGTCGCGCATGGCGGCGAGGAGGGCGGTGGTGCCGCCGACGTTGTTGACCCAGTACTTCTCGGGGTCGGCGACGGACTCGCCGACCTGGGAGAAGGCCGCGAAGTGCAGCACTCCGTCGTAGCTGGAGTCCAGCCACTTCGCGGCGTCCTGGATCCGGCCCTCGATGAACTCGGCGCCCTGCGGGACGCCCTCGCGGAAGCCGGTCGACAGGTCGTCGAGGACGGTCACGGTGTGACCGGCCTCCAGCAGGTGTGCGGCGACGACACCGCCGACGTATCCCGCGCCGCCCGTCACCAGGTACTTCTTGCCGGTGTTGCTCACTCGCTCGCTACCTCTCGCAGTCGCTGGGCCGCGGCCTCCGGCGGCACGTCGTTGATGAAGACGCCCATGCCGGACTCGGAGCCCGCGAGGAACTTCAGCTTGCCGGTGGTCCGCCTGATGGTGAAAAGCTCGAGGTGCAGCCCGAACTCCTCACGCCCGGGGACCCTGAAGGGTGCCTGGTGCCAGGCCGAGATGTACGGGGTCGGCGGCTCGCCGGGGCCGAAGATCCGGTCGAATCGCCTCAAGAGTTCCAGATAGAGCTGTGGGAACTCCGTGCGTGCGGCCTCGTCGAGCTCCCGCAGGTCGGGGACGCGGCGGCGCGGGTGGAGGTGGACCTCGTACGGCCAGTGCGCGGCGTACGGCACGAAGGCGACCCAGTGCTCGCCCTCCAGGACGATCCGGTCGCCGTCGGCCAGCTCGCGGGCGACGACGTCGTCGAAGAGGTTGCGGCCGGTCTCGGCGCGGTGGTTCTCCATCGAGCGGAGCATCTGCTCGGTGCGCGGGGTGACGAAGGGGTAGCCGTAGATCTGCCCGTGCGGGTGGCCCAGGGTGACGCCGATCTCGGCGCCCCGGTTCTCGAAGCAGAACACCTGGGTGACCTGCGGGAGCTCGGCGAGGTCGGCGGTGCGGTCGGTCCAGGCCTCCAGGACCAGGGCGGCCTGGTCCTCGGTGAGGCCGGCGAAGGAGACGTCGTGGTCGGAGGTGAAGCAGACGACCTCGCACCGGCCGGAGTCGCCGGCGAGGGAGGGGAAGCGGTTCTCGAAGACGGCGACGTCGTAGTCGGTGTCGGGGATCTCGCTGAGCCTGCCCTCCCGCGAGGGGCAGAGCGGGCACTCGTCGGCCGGCGGGTGGTAGGTGCGCCCCTGCCGGTGCGAGGCGATGGCGACCGAGTCACCGAGCAGCGGGTCGTGGCGGATCTCCGAGGACGTCGAGACGGCATCCAGCGGCCGCGGGTCGACGGCGTCGCGGACGGTGTCGTCCGCGGAGTCGTAATAGATCAGCTCACGGCCGTCGGCGAGGGTCGTAACCGTCTTCTTCACCAGGCTCCTCCATGTAACGCCCTCCAAACATAACCGCACATAACAAATCACAACTCAACACGCCAGTCAATGCTGACGAGCCCTGTGGGCAGCCTGTGCGCGAAGGTCGGGCAGACCTGGACATTTCATACCGTGCGATCACGATCAAACAAAGAACGTCATGTGACCTGTTCATTTTCTGAACACATAGGCGTAGGTTCCGACGGGTTCAGTTCGCGCAACGAAGCGAGTACCCCCCATGCAATATCTGGCCGAAGGGCTCCGGCTCCCCACGAACGGGCTCGATTACACAATCCTGGCGATCTACTTCGTCGTGGTGCTCGGCATCGGCTTCGCCGCCCGGGCCAGTGTGAAGACGAGCCTCGACTTCTTCCTGTCCGGAAGGTCCCTGCCCGCCTGGGTGACCGGCCTGGCCTTCGTCGCGGCGAATCTCGGGGCGACCGAGATCCTCGGCATGGCGGCGACCGGCGCGCAGTACGGCGTCGCGGTCGTCCACTGGTACTGGATCGGCGCCATCCCCGCCATGGTCTTCCTCGGCCTGGTGATGATGCCGTTCTACTACCGGTCGAAGGTCCGCTCAGTACCGGAGTTCCTGCTCCAGCGCTTCGACAAGTCGGCGCACCTGCTGAGCTCCATACTCTTCGCCTTCGCGGCGATCCTGATCGCGGGCGTGAACCTCTACGCCCTGTCGATCGTCGTGGAGGCGCTGCTGGGCTGGCCGCAGTGGGTCGCGATCGTCGTCGCAGGGCTCTTCGTCCTCGTCTACATCACCATCGGCGGGCTCTCCTCGGCGATCTACAACGAGGTGCTGCAGTTCTTCGTCATCCTCGCGGCGCTGATCCCGATCACGCTGCTGGGCCTCAAGCGCGTCGGCGGCTGGGACGGCCTGAGCGGCTCGCTGGAGAAGCAGCACGGCGCGGACTTCATGTCCGCCTGGGGCGGCACCGGCATCGGTGACGCCAACCCGCTCGGCGCCAACTGGCTGACGATCATCCTCGGCCTCGGCTTCGTGCTCTCCTTCGGCTACTGGACCACCAACTTCGCCGAGGTGCAGCGCGCCCTGTCCGCGAAGAACCTCTCGGCCGCCAAGCGCACCCCGCTGATCGCCGCCTTCCCGAAGATCTTCATCGTCTTCGTGGTGATGATCCCGGGCCTGGTCGCCGCCGTGATCGTGCCCAGGATCGGTACGCCCGGCTCGGACCTCACGTACAACGACGCCATTCCGTTGCTGATGCAGGAGCTCCTGCCCAACGGTGTTCTCGGCATCGCGGTGACCGGTCTGCTGGCCGCGTTCATGGCCGGTATGGCCGCCAACGTCTCGTCGTTCAACACGGTGTTCACCACGGACATCTGGCAGCGGTACGTGAAGAAGGACCAGCCGGACGCGTACTACCTGAAGTTCGGGCGGCTGATCACCGCGGTGGGTGTGCTGGCATCGATCGGCACGGCGTTCATCGCGGCCAGCTTCTCCAACATCATGACCTACCTGCAGACGCTGTTCTCGTTCTTCAACGTCCCGATGTTCGTCGTCTTCATCATCGGCATGTTCTGGAAGCGCGCCTCGATGAAGTCCGGTGTGTGGGGGCTCGTCGCGGGTACCACGGCCGCGATGGTCAACTACTTCGTCATCTACAAGCAGGGCATCATCGACATCCCGTCCGACCAGGGTGCCAACTTCGTCTCCGCCATCGTCGGATTCGTCGCCGGTGCGGTCGTCATGGTCGCCGTCACCCTGTTCACCGCCCCCAAGCCGGAGGCCGAACTGGCCGGTCTGGTCTACGGGACGGAGTCCCCGGACGCCGAAGAGGCCCCGGAGGAGGGCGACAGCGCCTGGTACCGCAAGCCCGCACTGCTCGGCTGGGGCGCCATGGTTCTCGCCGCCCTCTGCTACCTGCCCTACTCGCTCTGATCGGAGGCACTCACCATGTCCGACCTGCACAAGGAAGTCTCCGAGCTGGAGCGCAAGTCCGCGACAGCGGCCCGGCTGTTCGACATCCGGCGGATCATCGGCGGTCTCTTCGTGGTCTACGGAGTGATCGTCACCATCGCCGGAATCAGCCCGTCCGACGCCGACCTGAAGAAGGCGGAGGGCGTCCACATCAACCTCTGGACCGGCCTCGCCATGCTGGCGCTCGGGCTCTTCTTCCTCATCTGGATGAAGCTGCGCCCGGCCCAGGTGCCCGACGAGGCACCCGGCACACCGGAGAGCTGACCCCGGCAACCCCGCGGGGGCCGGACGATCACGCGTTCACGCGAGGCCGTCCGGCCCCCGCCGCGTTCCCGCCGCGGCCCGGTCGAGCAGCCCCGTGCGGGCCGCGAGCGCGGCGGCCTCCAGCCGGGACCCGACGCCGAGCTTCATCAGCACCCGCTGCACATGGGTCCGCGCGGTGCTCGGCGCGATCCCCATCCCGGCCGCGATCAGCCGGGTGTCCTCGCCCTCGGCGACCCGCACCAGCACCTCGATCTCGCGCGGGGTCAGCATCCGCAGCAGCCGCTGCCCCTCGTCGTCCGGCTGGGCCGCCGGGTGCAGCAGCTCCGCGAAGGCGCCCCGCAGCAGCTGGGGTGCGACGGCGACCTCTCCCGCCCGGGCCTTGATCATGGCGCGCTCGACGCCCTCTATGCGTTCGTCGTGCCGGACGTAACCGGCCGCTCCCGCCGCGAAGGCGGCGGCGATCCCCCGCGGACTCGGCACCGGGCCCAGCACCACCACGGCGACCTGCGGGCGCTCCCGTCCGATCCGTACGATCGGGTCGAAGGCCCCGGGTTCGGCCGGCGCCGCGGTGCCGAACAGGCAGACCTCCGGCGCCCTGCTGACGACCAGCTCCGCGGCCCCGGACGTCGGCGCGGCTGCCGCGAGGACGCGGTGCCCACGCAGTTTCAGTGCCGAGGCGAGTGCCTCGGCGAGCAGTCGGTGGTCATCGACCACCATGAGCCGCACGCCCATCGAGATAGCCCCCATGTGTGCAGCGCACCGGCGCTGCGTAACCCTGAACAGGCCCCCCGGCCCCTCTGACCCGGCAAGTTACACGCTTGTTCGACGCCGCGCGCCCTCTACCGGGCAGAAGCCCCCCGGAATGCCGGAATCTGCGTCATTCGGGGCCACTTGCCCGTCGGAAAACGATCGGCCCTGCCGGTCGGATGATCGACCGGCAGGGCCGTCGCCGCCCGGCCCGCGAACGGGCCGGTCGGGCGGGTCAGTTGGTGCTGAAGGAGACGACGAGGTACTGCTTGTCGTCCAGCGAGCTGGACTTGCTGGGCTCGCTGACCATCTGCTCGGAGATGAACAGCCGGCCCTTCTCGTAGATGAACTCGGCGTAGTCGACGGAGAAGCTCGTCTCCGCGTCGCGGACCGACTCCTCGTCCGGGTTGACCATCAGCACGGTCTGCTCGAAGGTCGAGCCGTTGATGGAGACGATCTGGCCGCCCTTGTCGTAAGGGGGCTCCTTGTACGCGATGACGTTGGAGCCGTCCATGCGCAGCGGCGTCAGCGCGTAACGGTCGCCCGCGTCCGCCCTGCCGCCGACGAGCTTTCCGGTGGTGAGGTCGAAGGCGACGATCTCGTTGGTCTCGCCGTACTCGCCGCCGCCCTCGTGCCTCTCGGTCGGCACGTAGAGCTTGTTGTTGCCGACGGCCAGGGCGGTGCACTCCTCGACCTCGGTGGAGCCGCAGTCCGCGGCGTACTTGTCCGCGTCGGCCGAGATCCGGACGATGAGCTTGCCGGTGGCCGCGTCGATGGAGAAGAAGTCCGAGATGCTGCTGCCGTCGCCGGCGGTGTCGCCGACGTCGGCCGCGACGACGAGCGGCTTGGTGGAGACGATGCTCGCGTACTCGACGCCGGCCGGCATGTTGTACGAGGAGAGTGGTGCGCCCGTGGTCGGGTTCAGCGCCTGGATGGTCAGCTGCGGGTCGTCGTAACTGCCGCACTTGCGGACCACGGCGAGGGCCTCGCCGCCGCCGTAGCCCATGTCGTAGCAGTTGTTGGTGTCGGCCTTCGGCTTCCAGAGCTCGGCGCCGTTCGCGAGGTTGAAGGCGGCGCCGCCGCTGGTGCCGCCCGCGGCGACCGTGGCTCCGCTGAGCGTGACCTCGTTGAACCTGACGGCCTCGTCACCGCTGGAGGCGGAGGTGACGGACTTGCTCCACATCAGCTTGCCGGTGGCCAGGTCGAGCGCGCCGATCTGCGTGCAGGACGGGTACTTGTCCTCGGCGTTCGGCTTGCCCTCCTCGAAGGCGATGGCCGTCTTGTAGTCCTTGCTCATGTGCCGGGACGCGGCGCAGACCTGGCCGGTCAGCGGGATCGTCCAGAGCTTGGTGCCCTTGGCGAGGTCGTAGCCGACGATCTCGTACACGCCGGTCTTCACGTAGACCTTGTCGGTGACCCAGGAGCCGGCGACGACGGTGGTGTCGGTGACCTTCGGATGGGGGAGCTGGAAGCCCACCTCGGACTTGGTGTCGGAGGGGGCCTTCTCGGTGCCGCCGGCCAGGCCGCCGCCCTCGCCGCCCTTGCCCTCGCCGTCCTTGCCCTCGGTTCCGGCCGAGGACGCCTCGTCCTGCTTGCCGTCGTCACTGCCGCTGGAGGCGTAGAAGATCCCGCCGCCGACGATCAGCACCACGGCGACGACCGCGGCGACGATGATCTGCATCTGGGTGTTGAACTTCTTGCCGCCGCCCGGCTGGGGTGCGACGTACTGCGGCTGCATCGGCGCGGTCGGGTAGCCGTACCCCTGCTGAGGGGGCATGCCGGGCTGTCCGGGCGGGGGCCCCTGCGGGAAGCCGTAGCCGGGCTGGGCCGGCGGCTGGCCGGGGGGCGGCGCCTGCGGGTAGCCGTACGCGGGATTCTGCGGCGGCTGCTGCCCGGGCGGGGGCTGCTTGCCGAACGGGTCGGCCGGCGGCGGGGTGGGCGCGCCGAATCCGCCGGGCGGCGGGTCCTGCGGGGCGCCGAATCCGCCCTGGGGCGGTTCGTTGGGCGGCTGGGGCGGCTGGCTCATGGCGTACGTACCTCTGCGGAGTCTGAGAAGGAAGGGCTGGGGATGCCGTCGTCGGCCGTCACTTGCCGAAGGCCATGATGGTCGTCTCGCCCTCCGAGTCGTCGTTGCCGCTGACGCGGTCGCTGACGACGAAGGAACGGCCGCCCGCGTAGACGGTCTTGGACGAGTAGAAGTTCTCGATCTGCGCGGTCGAGTCCAGGTGCTGGAGCAGCACCTTCGGCGGGCCTCCGGTGGGTGCGATCGTCGCGATCGCCCCGCCCTCCTCGTACGAGGGCTCCACGTAGACGAGGACGTTGCCGCCCTCCATGCGGAGCGGCTTCATGGTGTGCTCGGCGGGGGCGGGGGCCTTCCACTTGACCTTGCCGGTGTTCAGGTCGAACGCGACGACCTTGTTGGTGCGGGCGGCGCCGCTGGTGTCGTCCCCGGTCATCATGTAGAAGGTGTTCGCGTCGGCGGCCATGCCGCCGCAGCCCTCCATCGTGTCGGCGAAGTCGATGAGGCCGCCACCGCACTCGACGCTGATCTTGTCCTCGTCGTCACCGGCCAGCTGGGAGCGGAGTGTTCCGTTCTCCTTGAGCGCGACGACGCCCCACTTCTTCTCCTCCCGCTGCCTCAGCGAGACGACCAGAGGGCTGACCGAGTAGACCTTGTCGACCTCCCAGCCACGCTTGACCTGGTAGGTCCACTTGGCCTTCCCGGTGGTCGCGTCGAGCTCCTGGACCTGCTGCTGCGGGTTCTCCACGTCGCCGGTGCTGCAGTTGACGGCGGCGATCAGCTTGGGGCCGCCGGCGAACGAGTACGGCTTGCAGTTGCCCGACGGGTTACCGAAGAGCTCCTTGCCGTCGCTGACCCGGTAGGCGCTGGAGTAGCTCGTACGGCCGACGGTCACGGTGTCACCGCTGATCGCCAGGCCGATGTTGGACAGCAGGTCCCAGATGCCCTTCTTCGTGACCGTCTTCTTCCATCCGGCCTTGCCGGTGTTGAGGTCGATCATCTGGAGTACCGAGCAGTCGGCCTTGTCCGTGGTGCCGCTCATCACGCCGACGACGATCTTGCCGTCGGCCGTGGTCGTCGCGGGTGCCGCGCAGATGTCCGCGGGCAGCGGGAGGCTCCACTTCTGCTTGCCGTCGCCCACCGAGTGGCCGACGACCGAGCGGTACATGCCCTTGACGAGCGTGTCCCCGACGATCCACGGGCCGTACACGTCCGCGCCGTTGCGCGGCAGGTCGATGTCGTTCGTCGTGGTCCAGAGGACCTTCGCCTCGCCGTCCTTGCGCCCGGCGTTCAGGTCGTCGTTCGCCTCACGCCCGT